>NZ_JBLOHD010000005.1:0-638392 GCF_047784615.1 Sphingobacterium sp. NGMCC 1.201703
ATGGCTGCCTGCTCTGGCGGCAACCGTCCCTCCCTTGCGGAGTGGTGCAAAGATAGGGAGTTTATTAACAAACTTCCAAGACTTTTGTTCTTATTTCTTTTATTTTTCTGCTAACTAGCTGGAACGGTGGGGGATTGTTTTTCCCAGCAGGGGGTCTAGTGGGGTACGCGGGGACAAAAAAGCTGGGTTATGTACGAATATGCGGAATTGGGGGGCGAAGGGAGTACCGGTAAAGACAGATGGTGGGTTAGTACCGGATCTGCGGCGGGATTGGGGGCGGGCTGCTGGGGTCAATGTCCATAAAACATCTATGGAGATATCAAATGGAAGATATAGAAAAAAACGGCAAGAATACAGCCGGGAGGAGCTGCATAAAAACAGGTAATATAGGCTGGTCAAAGTATACTTAATTTATCTGTTTGGTTAGGGTTTACTTAGGGTTTGTTTAGGTTTAGTTTAGGTATTGTTTAGGTAAAAGCTAATTAATACCTAACTAAATACTAATTTAAATCTAGATTATTCCCAGACTAAAGGATAATCATTCCATAAACAATTATTACTATAACCACACGTTCTTAATCTCACTTAGAAAGAATATCACTGTTAATACTGCGCTTTTAATGAAAGTCTAAAAAGGAAAGGCTGAAACCGAAATCAAATATACATTGAGCCGTTTCACAAATAACCTGAAGTGGTCGCCACCAGATTACAATTTCACTAACAAAAAATCGAAAAAAAAGATTAAGTCTCCTGAAAAGGTATAAAAGAAAAAGCAGGATTAAGCTGAACTAACATCGTCCAATTGAAGGCAGGAAAATTACTTCTCTATTACTTTAAAAACCCAAAAACGCTGAAGCGTGTAATTAAAACCTAAAGAAACAAGCAACTCGACAAATAGCTTTGACAACAAAAAATTAAAATGGTACACATCCACTAGAAAATGGATACCGGTAGATTTAAGCAGAATGCTACCACAGACAACAATCACAAACTTCCATAACTGGCTAGCAACAGAATTTTGAGTGCTACCAAAAGACCAATACCGGTTGATCAGAAAATTTACGATCGCCCCCAGGCTACCACTGATTGCATTGGAGAAGGGAGCGCTAATATGAAACAGTTTATAACAAGCAGAATATACCCCAAAATCAAACAATCCGCCCAAAAAGGCGGAGAGTTGTGCTTTCAAAAAAGGAATAATCTTTGAAGACATATTTAGCTAACCTCCTCTTGCTGTTTTTTCAATTTGTCTTCCTTATCCTTCGCATCTCCCAATTTCAACAAGAGACGTGTGTCGTTTGCATTGATAATAAAAAGTAAAATACAGATCACAAATACACACCAATTAATGGAGCCCGGCATGAGCACTTCCAATAACATTACTAAGGAAATAATTACCCGTATTTCCGTTGGCCCCAATATACCTGCATCTATGGTGTACTTATCTGTAATCCTATACCGAAGCTGGGATATAATCATTGCCCAACCATATAAGGAAACCAACGTAAATCCAAGATACTTATAATCACCTGTCGTATAAAGTACATAGCCCAATCCAATAAAGACAGTACTGATCCAATCCATTACAATATCCAACGCAAATCCATACCAACGGCGCGATTTATTCCGATAAAAAGCAATACGCCCGTCTAACGAATCACCAAACCATTGCACAAAGAAACCTGGTATCCCCAAGAGTAAATAGCGAATATCCACGTATTCTGCAAGTATAAAGCTCCCCAAAACCATTAACGAGCCAAAAAAACCGATTGCTGTAAGCCCGTCCGAAGTAATCCAGTTAGGTACCCTTGGCACGAGGTACGTAATCAGCTTTTGTTCAGGTTCGCTCAGGATATTTGTTCTTTTCCGATCTTGGAAAAGCTTTTTATTTATTTTAAACTCACTCATTGTCTGTGATTATAACCATTTATTTTCTTTATACCAAGCTAGCGACTCCATTAAGCCTGCTCTCAAATCATATTTAGGTTGGTATTGTATCTGGGTTTGAGCCAATGAAATATCACAGCCCCAATTTTCAGCTGTAAGTTCATTCAATCGCTCTGGATATAGTACAGGTATCTTTTTCGAATTTTTATATAGCCGCTCAAAGATGATGGCCACCGCCTTAACAACTCCCAGTGGAATATGCATACGAAACATCTTCTTCTGGGTAAACTCTCTGAAAAATTTTGCCATTTCATATCTGTCATACACCTGACCATCACTCAAATTGTAGACCTTTTTCCCACCTTGATCCAAGCGGCAGGCATTTAAAATCGCCTGAACCAGATCCGTAACGTAGATAAAACTCAGTTTCTGAGGAGATCTTCCAACATAGGCATCCATTCCGCCGTTCATGGTTTTGAAAAGAATAAAAATATCCTTCTCTCTAGGACCATATACTGCTGTAGGGCGTAAAATTGTCAATGGTTGATCCACAAACTCGTTCAATGCAAGTTCCGCCTTGCTTTTGCTTCGCCCATAAGCTGTTACCGGACAGTAGGGATTACGTTCATCAATTAAATCGGATGCATAAGGCACTGGCCCTATCGCAGCAAGGCTGCTGACAAAAACAAATCTGCTGATTGGATTTTTCAGAGAGAAACAAGCCGATGCCAAGTTTTTGGTGTAACCAACATTGACCTTTTCCAAATCTTCTTCGCGTTTGGCACGTGTCATTGCTGCCGCATGTACAACATAGGTATAGTTTTCCGATTCCAATAAAGCCTTTATCGAAGCTTCATCAGCGAAATCAGGATAAACAAATTTATCCACAACAGAACGAATTTCAGAAACATCACTCGACTTTCTTACAGCAGCATGAACCTCCATCCCCGCTTCCTTCGCTGCCCTCGTCAAATGATAACCTACAAAACCACTCGCTCCAGTGATCAATATTTTTTCTATCATAATGATTTTTGATACAAACGATAACGTTTGTACAATTCTCCATTCATTTGCTCAATGGCATGGTTCATCATATAATTATGTTCCAACATCCATGAACATTCAGCCCCTTTTATATTAGAATCTTTTGATTCTTTAATAATTCGGCCATATAAACATGCTTCAATACCCATCTTGCGGTAATCTTCCAATACGCCCAACATCAACACCCGAAGCAAATTGATCTTTTTCTTCCCGAACAACAATTTGAAAATACCGGTAGGAAGCAGACGGCCTTTTTTTACTTTGATCAGAATTTGGTTGATATCCGGAATACCAAGACCAAAACCAACAAGCTCACCATCCTTTTCGGCTACAATAGCAAAACGTGGGTCTAAGATCATTTTCAGGTCTTTAGCCGTATAGTTAAATTCATCTTCCGTCATCGGAACAAACCCTGAATTTTTATCCCAGGCTCTGTTATAGATATCACGAACCTTCGCAGCTTCGTTTTTGAAATCTTTTACGTTAAATTGGCGAAGAGTAATGCCCGATCTTTTTAAACGTTCCTCCAGCTTATCCAACAACTTTACAGATCGCTTATCAGCAGTTTGCTCCATGACCAGATAGGCTCTTAGATCGACCTTATGTCCGTAACCGGCATTGATAATTAAATCGATGTAATAGGGCGAATTATAGGGCATCATCGCCACGGGTGGTCTATCGAAACCTTCCACCAAAAGTCCAACGGTATCATTGGTCGATAAATTGATCGGTCCAACGATGGTGTCTCCGCCTTTGGCTTTCACCCATTTTTCGGCAGTTTCGAACAACGCGTTAGCCACCTCCTGGTCATCTATACAATCAAAAAATCCCCATTGACCTTCATTCACATGATTAAAAGCATTGTGATTGTTATTCCAAATCGCGCAGATTCGGCCAACGACTTTATCGTCACGGTATGCTAAAAAAGGCTGTGCTTGGGAATGTTTATAAAAGGGATGCTTATCAGGGGAAAGCAAATCGTTTTGTTCAAGAAATAAGGCAGGTACATAATTAGGATTTCCCTCATAGAGACTATGAGGGAAATCGATAAACAACCGTCTTTGTTTCTTTGTTTCAACGGGTACAATCTGAATCATATACGATTAGATTTTATATTAATGTTTCAACTTCGGCTTGTTTGAATACTTTAACCATCTTCTCGATTGCTTCATCAATTTGGTCATAAGTATGTGTCGCCATCAATGAAAAACGAATCAAAGACTCCTCAGCAGGAACTGCTGGAGAAACAACTGGATTAACAAATACACCATCATCTTGGAGCATTTTTGTCACCCAGAAGGTTTTTTCATTGCTACGAATAAATATTGGTAAGATAGGACTTTCCGTAGCACCTAGATCAAAGCCATGATCCAATAATTGTGCTTTGGCATAATCGGTATTTTTCCACAGTTTCTCAATATGCTCAGGTTCATTTTGGATGATCTCCAACGCCTTCAATGTCGAAGCAACAGATGCCGGCGTCATCGAAGCACTGAACATAACCGAGCGTGCATTGTGTTTCAAGAAATCAATCACATCAGCATCACCGGCTACGAATCCACCTAAAGAAGCTAACGATTTACTGAAGGTACCCATGATTAAGTCTACGTCATCATTAAGCCCAAAATGTGATGCTGTACCAGCTCCCTTGTGCCCAATAACACCCAAACTATGCGCATCGTCCACCATAACCGCAGCATCAAACTCATTCGCAATTGTGGTAAGTTCCGGCAAGTTAACAATATCACCCTCCATACTAAAGATACCATCAGTACAGATTAATTTTGCGCTTTCTTCAGGTAACCTGGATAATTTAGCACGCAGATCATCCATATTGTTGTGACCGTATTTGATGACTTTCGCAAATGACAAACGGCTACCATCGATAATAGATGCATGATCACGTTCATCCAACAAAATATAATCATTACGCCCCATCAGGCAAGACAAAGGACCAAGATTTGATTGGAATCCTGTACTAAAAAGAATAGCGGCTTCTTTACCTACGTAAGCAGATAGTTTTTCCTCCAGTTCTACGTGAATATCCAACGTACCGTTTAAGAAACGTGATCCAGCACATCCCGTACCATACTTTTCCAAAGCATCTTGCGCTGCTTTTATAATACGTGTATCAGTCGTCAACCCTAAATAAGAGTTAGAACCGAACATCAATACACGTCTACCATCGATTTTTACCTCGGTATCTTGTTTTGATTGAATAGGTCTAAAATAGGCATATAAGCCCTTAGCTTTTAACTCCTCTACAATCTTAAATTGCGATATTTTTTCGCCTAACTTTCCTTTACTCATGCGATAAAAAGGTATTTCTAAAACTATTTCTAACTTTTAGATGTTATTGTAACAAACAAAATTCTCGAATTGGACTTTTATATAAAAAACTCTGTCTTCGAATAAAAATCTGCTCTATCCACAATGTAAGTTGAAATTCTACGTTGTATATATTCACAATAATTCCAAAAAACGTTGCAAACATACGAAAACATAATCTGACTTTCGCTTAAATTTAGTCATATTTTTAACACATCGCCCCAAAACAGTTAATTTTATTTTAATACTCCGCTAACATCTCCCACACAATTCTACTATAAAATAAGACAATTTTAATAATTATATTTGCGAACTATAAATTATCCTATAATTAGTTACATTTAGGTTCATTGCAATAGCAATGGTATAGACTTACTAATATACAACAATATATGGCTTTATCTTCAGATATCAATATAAAAAATAAAAAAGCTTCTTTTGAGTATCATCTACTGGACAAATACGTTGCTGGAATTCGACTTTTAGGCACTGAAATCAAATCAATACGCGAGGGAAAGGCAAATATTAACGATAGTTTCTGTAGTTTCTTCGACGATGGTCTTTACATTCGTAACATGCATATTGCCGAATATTCCATGGGTTCATTTTACAACCATGAAGCAAAACGTGACCGTCAACTTCTCCTGACAAAAAAAGAACTGAAAAAATTAAAAGAAAAGGGAGAAGAACGCGGTTTTACAATTGTTCCGTTACGCATTTTTATCAGCTCTCGCGGTTTTGCAAAAGTTGAAATTGCCCTGGCACAGGGTAAAAAAGATTTTGATAAACGGGAAAATATTAAGGAAAGAGATGTCAAACGCGAGCTCGATCGCGTTATGAAGTTCTAATACGGCCAATGCACCGGGGTCAAAGTATCCAAGGGAATACGTTCCTTATTCCTGAACACAACAGAGCAATTGAACTGATCGAACCTTCCGCGAAGATTTTTTGGATATTTACTAACGTAATTAAATGATCACTGATCTGTCGTGAAGGACGAGTTTAAAACGGACATAACCTGACGAAACGGATAGATACAAGCAAGGGGTGGATTACCCGCCCCTTCATTGAGTTTCTAGACAGCGCCAATGCTACCTATCCTTCTACAAGGAATAGATTACTCCACATCCAAGCCTTCAAGAACAGGAATTGGCTGCTTGTTTTCATCCAAAGCAACAAAAGTAAAAACACCTTCGATCGCCAGTTCCCTTCCTTCTTTATACATATGCTCCAGAAATATTTCAACTTTCACCTTCAGGCTGGTACGTCCCACATTTTGTACCCGCGCAATTGCCTCAATAATACTCCCGGAAGGAATTGCTTTATTAAAGTCGATACGGTCGGTTGATACCGTCACTAATGTCTTGCGGCAGAATCTCGTTGCGGCCATAAAAGACACTTCGTCCATAATGGACATTGCCTTACCGCCGAATAAGGTATCGTGATGATTTGTCAAAAACGGGAATACAGTTGTGCAGACATGTGTTTCCGATAAATCAATACGTTCTTGTAAAGTCATTTATTGTTATTTTTAAGGATTCAAGAGAGCACAAATGTAAGGCTATCTAAAAACAGTTGAGTCATTTTTATCCAATATTTTCCTCGATATCTACGCCTATCCCCTTCAATAACAAAGATGCGTTGAAGATCTTACACTCTCCTGTTTTCAGCTTATAGTCAAACAGCATCTGCCCTTCATTCACCTGAATATCAAAATGATAATTTTTAATGTCATTTGGAAATTCCTGTTCTAAACTGGACAGCTGGAGATCGTGTGTAGCCACCATACCTTTGCCATCCAAGCGAGCCAGCTGCTTAATGATAGCTCGTGAACCCAGGTACTTATCAACGGAGTTTGTACCCCGTAGCATCTCATCAATCAGAAAGAAACTATCTTTGTGCGAAGCCACTGTATCCAATATAAACTTCATGCGATTGAGCTCTGCCTTGAAGGTGGAAGTACTTTCATTCAGATTATCCCGGATACGCATATAAGATACAAGCTTATAAATCGGCAATTGAAATGACGTGGCAGCAACACTTGCGCCGGCATAGGCCAAAACTGCATTGACACCGATAGTACGCAAGAACGTACTTTTTCCGGCCATGTTGGATCCGGTCACCAAGGCGACCCGATGATCATTACTGGTATAATCGTTGGCAACCACTAACTCCCTTGGGATGAGTGGATGGTAAACACCTTGCGCATCAATTTTGTCCTCACCAGGATTATTTAAGATGACAGGGTAACTATAATCCGGATGGTTCCTTTTCCAAATTGCGAGGCTATTTACAGCTTCGACTTTTGCCAAAGTATCAAACGAATTCAGAATCTCCTGTTCGTACTTGTTTTTCCAGTCGATAATCGCCAGCACCTGTCTAAAATCCCACAGTAAGAAAAGGTTCAGAAATACGCCAACAAAAACATTGTTTCGCGCATCAAGATTATTGATAAGCGCAGCGAGTTTTTTAAATGCTTTTGAAATAGGCTCAGCATGCCCCCCCTGCTTTAATTCATTAGCCATTTCCTGTAAGGAAGCGGATTTCCATGGGTGACTTTCTATAGCTTGTATCGCATCGGCGTAGGAAGCCAGTATTCCGCCAATCTTATCTATCCTTGAAGAAAATAAACCAACACTACCCGCTTTCGCGAAAGCCCAGAGAATATGAAACAAACCTAATATCGTGGCAATTGCTGCAAATTTGGAAATAAAAAAACTACCAACAAGCGCCAACACAAATAAAACGGGTCCGACGTTAACATATATACGCATGAAAGCATTCCCAAAATTAAAATTCCGATCCTGGAAATAATTGGACAAAAAAGCTTTAATATCTAATTTATGATTAAGATTTGCCAGCAGTTTAGCCTGAAAATCCCAGATCCATTCCGATTCATCTTCCAGTTCCTTCGACGCTTCCTGATTACGTTGGATCTGCTCTCTATCCAGAGGAGCATTTAACCAGGATGCCAGTAAATCAATCCCCTGTTTTGTTGTTGAGCGATTCAGTTGGGCAAATAAGGAATGTGCACCAAATACGTCCATATCTGAACTATAAGCATGGCTGCCATCCTCGAAATTCTCTCCATTAGCATACATATTTGATTTTCCACCAGCGATGTTTTGTTCATTGGAGAGCACCTTCAAATAGGCTTCAAAATAGTTCTTTTGAAGCTCCAATTGGCTCTGCCGGCGTACCAAATAGGCAAATAGAAACAACAGCGCAAAGAAACAGAAGAAAACCAATGGAAGACTTTCCAGCTGAAAAGTATAAAACAATAGAGCTCCCCCACCAAGGATGACAAAGAGTCGTGTTAAACTCAACGTATTAACCTGCTTATTTAATTTTAAGACCGTGGCGGCAATTTCTTGATGCTTTTGGTCGTATAATGTCGTTATAGGATTCATTGATACATATTTTTTCTTATTCCATCAGTTGAACAACAAGCGCCCCATCCAAAATCACAACTGTAAGAAACTATAATTTTTAAATAGAGCGAATTCACAAGGAAAAATAAAAAAAAACGATATATTTCCATTTACATGTTGTCATAAAGACAAATAAGGGACCGAAGTGCCCTTAAATTTTTCAAAACAATATGAATCACCAAGCCTGATCACCAACCAATGGCACAAAACGGAAAGTGTCTAATTCAATGCGATCAAAATCATTTTCACCTACACGAATTATTGTCACCATTTTCTGAGACTTTTCATCCCCTACCGGAATGACAAAAATCCCGCCTATTTTCAACTGCTTCAACATAATTTCAGGCACAAAGGGAGCTCCTGCAGTCACAATAATCTTATCATAGGGAGCATGTTCTTCAATACCTTTGGAGCCATCTCCGAGAAAGAAATTTGCTTTGTATCCCATATAAGGTAATACCTGGATCGTCCGCTGATAAAGGTTTTCCTGACGTTCTATCGTATACACATCGGCGCCAAGTTCGAGCAAAATACAAGTTTGGTAGCCTGATCCTGTTCCGATTTCCAGTACCTTATCTCCTTTTTTCACGTGGAGCAATTCAGATTGATAAGCAACCGTATAGGGCTGGGAGATTGTTTGACCGTCACCTATTGGGAACGCAATATCGCGATAAGCCTGATTCCAAAACGTTTCATCAAAAAAGAAATGACGTGGTACCTTCCCAATAGCTTCCAATACTTTTTGATCTTCAATACCTCTTCCTTTAAGATGCTCGACCAATTTCTTGCGTGCACCTCTTTCCCGATAATTATCAATAAACTTATACGCCATGATGTTTCAAATTTACTTTTAAAAAGGGATATTTAGCCGAACTATTCACAAATCATTTAACATCAAGCCAATACAGGCAGTACACACTGATCATTTAAAAACACTCCCGTATAAAAAAACTAGCCCCAAGATCATAAATATCTCAACAATAGCTGGATCATATCGCATTCGGAACAGTTATTATTGGCACCCTACGGTATGGAAACTTAACAAATACACGTTATTATTAATAAGGATCAACATCGATCTGCACACGAACTCCGCTATTGGTCTTATCCAGTTCAAAATCCAATAAAACCGAGCGAATCAATTCCTTTACTTTGGCAATACTTATATTTGTTCGTTCGATCTTCAATGTAATCGTCTGGATAAAATTATTGCGGACACGGGAGACCAGCGGGGGTTCAGGCCCTAATACCCGGGCACCGAGCTGCGGACGTAAAGCCGCTGCAAAACGATTCGCGGCATCATAGCATTTTTGAAAATCTATATGTTTAATATCAACACGAATAAGCCGATAAAAAGGAGGATACAGGTAATTCTTCCGTTCGGTAATTTCCGTCATAAACATCCCTTCATAATCATTGTTGACGACCTGTTCCAAAACCCGGTGATTCGTTGTATAACTTTGAATAATTACTCTTCCTCCGGCTTCCCGACGGCCAGCACGGCCAGCGACCTGGGAAAATAGGGAGAAAGAACGTTCGTAAGCCCTAAAATCCGGAAAATTAATAATGGTATCCGCATTCACAACACCAATTAAACTTACCCGTCCAAAATCCAGTCCTTTGGCTACCATCTGGGTACCGATCAGTACATCAAATTCATGTTCATCAAAAGCGGTAATAATCTTATCAAAGCCATACTTTCCCTTGGTGGAATCTAGGTCCAATCGCCCAATACGGATCTCAGGCATCAGCAGTTCCAGCTCCTCCTCGACCCGCTCGGTCCCAAAGCCTTTACTTTCGATATGCGGCATTCCACAGGCTGGGCAGACCCGGAGCGGCGGCTCCACATGTCCACAGTAATGGCAATGCATCATATTGGAGCTTTTATGATAGGTTAAACTAACATCACAATTTACGCATTTGGCAACAAAACCACAGGTATTACATTGAATCATCGTGGTGTGTCCACGTCGATTCTGAAACAGAATAACCTGTTCCTTATTTTTAACCGCGTCTTCAATAGCTTTTAACAGCGTTCCGGAGAAATAGGAGAACATATTTTCCTTTCGCCCTTCCTCGGGAATATTGACCAGCTCAATACTTGGCAGCTGTGCATTGCCATAACGTTCCAATAGCTGCACAAACCCATACTTCTTTGCCTTTGCGTTATAATAACTTTCCAAAGATGGAGTTGCGGACCCCAACAGTACTTTAGTCTGATGTAAAAATCCTAGATATATGGCCGTATCCCGAGCATGGTAACGGGGCGCTGGATCAAATTGTTTATAGGAACTTTCGTGTTCCTCATCAACGATAATAATTCCCAGATCCTGGAATGGAAGAAACACTGAGGAACGTGCACCTATAACAACCTGAAATTCATTTTTCATGACTTTATGCCACACCTCAGCACGTTCATTATCATTGAATTTGGAGTGATAAACACCCAATTTATCGCCAAAGTGCAGTTTTAATCGTGCTGTAATCTGTGCTGTCAATGCGATCTCAGGCAAAAGATACAACGCTGACTTTCCTTCAGCGATTGCCTGTTCGATAAGACGTATATAGAGTTGTGTTTTCCCTGATGCAGTTACGCCGTGTAATAGGGTCACCTCCTTTTCCTCAAAAGACTGTTGGATCTCGCTGTATGCGCGTTGCTGATTTTCATTGAATTGAAAATTAGCATCCAGTTCGATATCTTCTCCCTGAAATCTGGACACGACCTTCTCCTTTATCTCAAACACGCCCTTGTCAATCAACGCGGTAATCGCTGCATTACCGCAGCCGGAAGCCTCAGCAAGCATGGGGCGGGTTATCTCCTCGGTCTTTTTAATAAGCTGCATAAATGCCAAAACCGCATCCTGCTGCTTGGGCGCGCGGTTGAGACTATCCAATAGTTCTCGTTTGGCATCCTCATTTCTAAAGTCTGGCGCAAAACGTAAGAATGCTTTTGTTTTGGGTTTATACCGTTCTGTTATTTCCTCCGAGATTAGCACGATCCCTTTTTCAAATAATTGTTTTAATATCGGAAATACAGTTTTCTGCCCCAGTAACTTCACGATATCATTGACTTTAAGTTCCCCTGCCACCTCCAGGGCCTCTATAATCAGATACTCTTTATCAGAAAGTGTCGAACGATCAAATTCCTCTGTTATCGAAGAGATCACTTTGGTTTCACTAGCCAGTTTCAACGCCGCTGGAAGCGCAGCCTGCATGACTTCGCCCAAACTGCACATATAGTAATCTGCCAACCAATCCCACAGTTTAAATTGAGCCAGATCAACAATAGGTTTGTCATCAATGATATCTAAAATATACTTTGCTTCGTATTTCAGGGGAGCTTCTTTGCTGATCGATTTTACGACAGCCGAATAAATTTTGTTTCTTCCAAATTGTACAATAACCCGTACCCCAATCTGTATCCGGTCATTCCAGTCAACCGGAATTCGATAGGTATACGTTCTGGCCAGGGCAAGTGGCAGAACCACATCAACAAACAAAGTATCTCTTTCACTAAAAATCGAAGATTGCGGATTGGACATATTTTTTTATTATGGGATAAAAATACAAAAAAAGCGCCACAAAGGATAGTAGAGTTAGGTCCATCAAAACGAAAGCCTTCCCGGATTTTCAATCACGGAAAGGCTCTCTATCTAAACAAGCTGCAAGCTTTATTGTATCCAGGCAGAAAATTATGATTTATTTTTTAGGGCTGCGACAAAAAGGGCAATCCAACCGATGATCAATGATAAACCACCCAAGGGTGTTATAGGACCTAGGATAGCCGGATTTCCAAAGCCGGTTATTTCTCTTACGCTAAGCAGATATAAAGACCCCGAAAAAAACAAAATACCAACAATAAAAGCGATAAATGACACCTTGATCGAATAGGTCTTTGCACGTGAGAAAGTCGATAGGAATAACAGTGCAAAAGTATGATAGAAATGATACTGATTTGCAGTTTTCCAAGTTTCAAGATGATATGTACTTACCTTTCCTTCCAAACCGTGGGCCCCAAAGGCACCTAATATTACAGCTAACGCTCCCAACAACGAAGCGGCTAAAATGATTTTCTTATTCATTATTATAAAGTGAATGCTGAAAACGTGTTTCTTCGATAAATGTATTAAAAACCGAACAAAATAAGGAATATTTTGTTAAATTTATATTACAAATACCCATTATTAGCATGATTTTCTAGTGCTTCCCGCATATTTTTATTAGGTTTGTTTTACAGATGAAACCATCATGCGTACAAGCTGATGATAGCTTCATTATCATAAAAAACAAATTGATTGAAACGTGTTCACTTATACCATTAACGATGAGCACTCATAAATATTTACGCTGATGAAAAAAACAATAATCATCACTATTCTACTGTTCATAGCTGTCATTGTGGCAACGATTTATCTTTTCGGAGATTTCAATAAAAATAACAAACAAGATTCCAAGGCCTTACAATACCTACCAGAAAATACCTTGGCCATTACATCTTTTGCCAATAATGAGGCTGTAGATACAATATTTAAAGATTACGAATTATTTAAAGCAGTTCTGGGACAGGGAAATTTCAGTAACCTAGAGCAGTTAAAAGCAGAATTATTGCAAAACGAACAACTGACACCTTTCGTCGCAGGCCAACAGATATTGCTGTCTTTTCACCAAGAAAAGGATCAGATAACAGCGCTTTATAGTGTGCAGGTCGGACAGAGCCTTGACAATAATACGCTGGAAAAACTGATGGGACAGGTCGAAAACAATTATAAAGTTCAACCCTTCGATACCTTGGGCCAACGGTTCTTTGGGCTCAATAAAGGAATAAAAGACAGCACACTCTATTGTGCTTATGCACACGAAATTATTTTTGCAAGTTATTCAAAACAGGTTCTTGCACAGATTTTCGATAAGAATGTAAAAAAAATAAACAATAAGCAAATTGAGTTCTTTGTCAATCACAACAATAAGAATACACCACTCAGTTTATATTTTTTCAATGAACAGTCAGCACAAATTGCCCGGATATTGATGAAATCCAAATTTGGCACTTACCTTAATTTAATTGATTCGTTGAAAGGCCAAACTTCCTGGAATATGAATTTCAAACAGGATGCGCTGATCTTTAAGGGTGAGACAGATCTAACAGGGAGCAAAAACAGCTATCTGCAATTATTCGCCAACCAAACTGCTCAAGTACAGGCTTTAGGAAACTATCTACCTAAAAATGCGGCATCTTATATCGATTTTAGCATTTCAGATGCCGCTAGCTTTCATGCAGGATTAAAAGACCTATTGATTCAGCAAAAGGAATATGAGCGTATCAGCAAGAGCATTAAGAATTTTGAAGAGGACAGCAAAGTGTCATTCGACAGTTTGATCACACCTTTGTTTAATGACGAATTCGCTTTGGCGGAATTAGATAATCAAGACGTACTGGGCTTAATCAGTCTGTCGGATTCCAGCCTATTTGCAAATAATTTCAAGAAATTCAGTTCCGATGTTGGTGACTCGATCTATCAATTTAAATATTCCCAGCTCCTATATGCCTCCTTTGGCGAACCATTCAAAAGCTTCACAAGACCCTATTTTACTATCGTTGACAATATTATGGTAGTTGCAAGTAGAACCGGAATTTTACGGGATTATCGGGAGTCATTCCGTGAAAAGCAATTTCTATCGGGCACTGCTATTTTCAAGAACCACGCAGCAATACAAAATAGCCGGAGCAATGTCACCTTTTACTTGGAACCCAAAGCTGCTAAAAGCAATATTTTGGATAACCTAAAATCTGATTATGCGAAGAATTTCAAGGATGAAGAGCAATTTGGTTTCCAGAACTTCTATTCCTGGTCTTACCAGTTGAGTGGCAATCAAGGAACATTCGCTTCCAGTTTATATGGACTTTATAAAAGCGATACACGTCTGGGCGGAAAACCGGAATGGACGGTCCAACTTGAAAACCGCATTATCAATAAGCCATGGATTCTGGATCAGGACGGTAAAAACAAATTTATTATGATCCAGGAACAGGATCACACCGTACATGCATTTTCACCAGATGGAAAGGAGCTTTGGCAAAATCTTTTCCAAGGCGAGATTTTAGGTGAACCGATTCAATTACAAGATCTCAGTATCGTCATGGTCACCAAAAGCCGTCTCTACCGGATTATGCCTGACGGGAAAAATATCAATGGCTTTTCGGTCGAGTTGCCTTCCAGTGCAAGCTATGGCGCTACAATTACCAACTTCAATAAAGAACAACGCATCTATATCCCAGCCACGGACCGCATTTTGGCTTACACATTAGATGGTAAGAAAGTGGAAGGAATGGAGAACAATACCGTTGACAGCCGTATTCTGTTTGACCTAAAAACAACTACACTGGGACAAACCAATTACATTATAGCCGGTACCAGTACAGCTTCGGTTTATTTTTTCAATGAATATGGTAAGATTATCCGTAAGCAAACATTAGATACCGAGGGTGAAAGTATTAAGAACCCCATCGGTTTAGTCGCTGCTTCAGATGAAAAAAATTCATTTGTCTATGTAGCGGATAATAAGGGAAGTGTTTTCAAGGTGCCTTTTGAAGGTGAAGCGAAAAAAATAAAATTGGGTACCTGGGGCAAGGATGCGTTCTTTAATTTCGAAGATATTAGCGGCGGTGCAGATCGCGATTTTATCATTTTAGCCAACAATAAATTGAATGCCTATAGCGCAAGGGACTCATCTTCCTATTTCGAATATAAATTCATTGAGGAAGCGAGCAATAGGCCACTTTTCTTTAAACGTATTGGTAAATCCGATGTACTGGGAGTTGGTACCGACAATCGCATGATCTATGTCTTTGGATCGGATGGTTTGGTACAGGAAGGATTCCCAATGGAAGGGTTCTCCAAGTTCTATTATGGACCGATTAACTATGGCGACAATGCGAATTATCTGATTTGCATGAAAAAGGATTTTAAGGTTTATGTATATAAATTTTAAAATATTGAAAATCAAATTTTTAAATCCAAAACAAAACGAAATAGTATGCAGAACATGTTTATAAAAAATTTGTCTAATCTAAATTTTTTATAGTAGGTTTGCAGACTTAATATGACTATGCTAAAATCGGAAGAATTAAAAGAATTATTGGCTGAACCAAAGCGTATTGTAATTACCACACATTACAAACCGGACGGAGATGCATTGGGTTCATCGTTGGGATTATATTTTTGGCTAACTGCAAAAGGACACCAGGTCAACCTGATCGTACCTTCAGATTTCCCTGCTTTTCTAGACTGGTTGCCCGGTTTGGAAAATGTACAGATTTATACACAGGATATCAACTTACATAATCAACAGATTGAAGCTGCGGATTTATTATTCTGTTTAGACTTCAATGGGCTAGCTCGTATTCATGAAATGGGTGATCCTATCCGTCAGGCAAAAGGAATCAAATGCATGATCGACCATCATTTGGATCCGGAAGGGTTTGAAGATTATGCATTTTGGGATCCATCTGCTGCGGCAACCGCGCAATTGATCTATCGCTTTTTGGTGAATGAGATGCAAGATGCGGATCATATTAGCGCGGATATGGCGACGTGTCTATATACGGGGATTATGACCGATACTGGTTCTTTCCGCTTCCGCTCCACGACATCCGAAATTCACCGTATCATCGCAACTTTGATTGACTGTGGTGCACGAAATTGGGCGATCCATGAAGAAATATATAATAGCTCTTCGGAAAGCCGGCTCAAATTTCTGGGATTTTGTCTACTCAATCGCCTTGAAGTTATCCATGAGTACAATACGGCAGTCATTCATGTCACTAAAGAAGACCTTAATCAGTTTCAGGTTATCACCGGAGACACCGAAGGTTTGGTCAATTACGCACTTTCCATTAAAGGAATTCGATTAGCGGCGTTAATTATTGACAGAAATGAACAAATTAAACTATCTTTGCGATCGATTGGAGAAGTTCCTTGTAATGAAATCTGTAAATTGTATTTCAACGGGGGTGGCCATCTCAATGCTTCAGGCGGAAATTCGAAAGATAGCCTTGCTGTTGTGATCGCAAAATTCAAATCGATTTTACCAGATTATAAAGAAATATTAACAAAATAAGATATCGTAACATACATTAGAAAATGAAGAAAGCAATTCTATTTTTCGCGGCTGCCGGTCTTTTGATGACGTCATGCCAAAAATTCAAAAAGGCTGAAGGTGGTCTTGAGTATAAAATCGTGGATGATAATGCAAAAGAGAAAGCAGTATCAGGCGATTTATTAGCACTTGACATTGTACAATCAACAGATAGAGATTCTGTCATGAGCAGCACCTACGAAATGGGAATTCCTCAGATCGTTCAATTATATCCAGACAGTATTATTGCAAAAAATCCAGGAGACCCTACAGGTCTATTCAAATATGTTGGTGAAGGTGATAGCTTGGTTTTCAAAATTAATTTGGATTCTATGGCCGCAAAAACACATCAACCAAAACCAGAATTTGCTGACAAGTTTTTAGTTTTCTCAATCAGAGTTAAAAAGCACTTCAAAAAAGGAAAATTAACAGATCAACAATTGGGTGAACAAGTTCAAAAATACTTTGAAGAAGAATTGAACAAGCACAAAGCTGCTGAGCCTGCAAAATTGGAAAAATACATCAAGGACAAAAGCTTGAAAACAACAAAAACAGCTTCAGGTCTTCAATATGTAATTACTAAACCTGGAACAGGTGCAAATGCTAAAGTAGGGGATTCTATCCATGTAAATTATGTAGGTTCTTTGACTACTGGAAAAGTATTTGATACCAACCTTCCAGATGTTGCCAAGAAAGAGAAAATCTTCATGCCACAACGTCCTTATGAAGCATTGAAATTCCAATTGGGTGTTGACGGTGTTATCCCAGGTTGGACAGAAGCATTCCAGTTGTTCAATAAAGGTACGAAAGCAACTTTGGTCATCCCTTCATCATTGGCTTATGGCGATCGTCCATCGGGCAAGATTCCTCCATATGCACCATTGGTATTTGAAGTAGAGGTATTGGATATTAAACCAGGAAAAGTTCCAGCGCCAGCGCCAACAACTCCGGGTACAGTAGCTCCAACAGCAACTGCCCCTGCTACAAAAGCTCCGGCAGCTAAAAAATAAGTTAGCCGATAAAATCAGCTAACATAAACAAAAGAGCCATTCCAAAAATTTGGAATGGCTCTTTTGTTTGTGAGATACCGATTAAGGCTGAACCTGCTTTTGCTTATCAGCCTGTTTTAATTTCCGGATCTTCCACCATAACACAATAACCGCAAGCACAAAACAGACAATCATAATGATCGTCAAGGCCATCAGCGCTTTATTGGTATGATAGTTTTCCGCATGCTGGATAAATAGCAGTCTAAAAATCCGAAGATAATGTGTTGAAGGAATTACATTGGCTATACCCTGCACCCAACCAGGCATCAGACTTGAGGGCCATGTAAAACCACTCAAGATAAAAGCTGGCGTCGCAATCACCATCAATACTTCCGTTGATTTCAGTTGAGAAGGCAACAGCATACTCACCAGCACGCCTATAAAACATACCGCCAGCAAAAACACGAAGGTACATAGTACAAAACGGCCAAAGTCAGCATGGAGTGGCATTCGATAATATTTTCCAAAGCCCCAATACAGTAGCAATATCCCTACCGACATTAGAACATAAGGTAATATCTTGATCAGAATAAGCCCCACTGGGTTCGAAATTTTTCTGACAAGATCGGGGAACGTATTCCCCTCAAACTCCGAAGAAAAGGATAAGGCCAAGCCGAGTAACAGGACCTGTTGCAACACGGTTATGAGTACCCCCGGCAACATAAAGTACAGGTAGTTTCCACTTCGGATATTTTGCTTTACAATCGTTGTCTTAAACGGTTCATACTGTTGAGCAGCGACCTTTGCCGGTACGCCACGTTTCATTTGTGCCTGAATCTGAATACCCGCTTTCATGGTCATCGCACAAACGTTGACGGCCATTAAAGCGGTATTTGAGGTCAAGGTATTTGCGCCGTCAACAAACACGGTCACCTCTGGCAAACGGCTCTGTTGTACACCTGAAGCAAAGCCCTTGGGGATATGAACTATTGTTGTTGCGTCATGCTGAACGGCGATATCTTTTGAATCAAACAAGGATGGCAATACCTTTGCGACCTGTATGCTTTCGTTGTCTGAAAGCATATCGATAAAGGAACCACTTAAGGGGCTATTATCTTCGTCCACAACAATGACAGGCATTTTAGTCACTTTTCCCTGTTGGTACACATGACCAACCAGCACACCATATAAGACCGGAGCTCCTAAAAAAAGCATCAACAATACCTTATTGTTAAAAAAGAGCTTAAACTCCCGTTGGATTAATTCTAGAAATCTTTTCACACCCATTCCCTTTAATTCGCATGGAGAACTACCAGCGTTTTTGTTAACAAATCTTTTGTTCCTGCAATATCCTCAGGCACGACCTTCAATTCAAAAACTGCTTGCTGTGGATCAAAATCTGGGTAAGCAGAAGCGATATTGGCATAAGAATTCAAGGCTTTTACGCTAACAATCTTGGCGGACACTTTTTTATTGCTCAGATAGGGCACCTCCACTGTCACTGTCGCCCCCTTTTGGAACTTCGCAATCTGATTTTCGGGCAGTGTAAATCTAAAATAAGTAGAACGGTCAAGGGAACCGTTGACAATCGGATAGCCTGCCATCGCCAGTTCCCCCACTTTGAGATTGATCGTCTCAACACTCATGTCCTGTGGTGCAATTACATATTTCTCCTGTGCAGCGACATTAACCTCAGATACGGCTCCAAGTGCCCTTTCCTTTTGCCCTAGTGCCATAATCTGTTGCTCTTGTCTAGCTCCGCCTCTTGCTTCGGCCATTTCTGCCTGAGCAGCGAGGTATTGGTTTTTAGCGCCCTGATATTTTGCGTAAGTTTCATCATATTTTTGTTGAGGGATCAGACTATCATGCAGTAAGGCCTCAAGCCGACTGATTGATTTCTTCGCAAATTCATATTGTTCTTTTAGACCATCCACCTTTGCCTGCAGTTGAACCAGCTGTCCTTTGGTAGCGCCCTTGACAGCCATATTATATTGTGCATCTGCAGACTGTAGGGCGCCTTTCGCCTGCTCCTCCTTTGCGTCCACCTCAGGAATACTCAAAATAGCCAAGGTATCCCCTTCATGTACAAAATCGCCCTCGGCAACCAAGATCTTCGCGATTTTACCCGGTACTTTTGTGACTACAGTCACTTGTTCGCGCTCCACCTTCCCCTCGATGGGTTTTTCTTTCACTTGGTTTGTACAGGAAACAAAAATCGACAAGGATAGTATCCCATATAAAGTTTTCATGTTACTCATGTATAGTTTGTAATAATTTTCCAGATGTGTGTAATAATTCAACCGCTGCATTCCGCTGTTGCAAAACGTTGTTAAAGTAGCCCAGATTGACCTTATACCAGTCGTTTTCAGCAGCCAACAATTCTGTCACGTCAATCAGTCCCGCCTGATATTGTTTTACGGCCATGGATAAATTGTTTTCAGCAACCTTTAACTGCTGTTCCCCTACCTTTAATTTTTGATTTCCGGTACTATAGCCAACTTTATTTTTACTCAATAAGAGGTTCAGCTTTTCTTCCGTATCCTCCTTTTTTGTCGCATTAATGGTTTGATCAAGTTTGACCTGTTTAATTTTGTTATGATGCTCTCCACCGGTATAAAGGTCCCATTTTACGCCCAGCCCGACCATGAGATTCGGACTCCCCTTGATTGAATTTAGTGGAAGGTTTACCGTTCCCAACAACGGTTGGTCTTTAATACTTAATTTTGAATTGAAGACATTTAAGTAATTTGCTGACCCAAAGGCAAAAACCGCGGGCAAAGATCCCCCTTTTTCCTTTTTGTAGAGGTATTCGTAAGCTTTTGATGAAGCTTCAAGTGCTTTAAGTTCCGATCGTTGTGCGACATCATTTGGTATTTCTGACAAAAATATCGGCTTCAATCCATAATGAATGCCGGCAACCTCCTGAAAAGAAACGCCTGTTTCCTGTTCAATTTTCTGACAAAGGAGATCCCGGTTTCCAGCGACCTCAACTTTCTTCTCTTCCAGTTCAAGCAGCGCCAGTTTGAGTTTATCCCGATCATAGGGAATAGCAAGTCCATTTTGAATGGCTTTGTTGACCTTTTCTTGTTCCTTTTTCAACCTCTTTTCCGAATCTGCGATAAGTTTGTCCACTTCATCCAAAAGCATCAACTGATCGAAAGAAGCAATAATATCTTTTGAAAGCGTCTCACGGCTTGCAGATTCCAGATATTGCTGTGCAACAGCTTTCTCCTTTAGCGCCTTTATCCCATTGGGTATCTGTAATCCCGAAAAGATAATCTGTTTCACCGAAACACCAGCATATGCGGCTTGTCCGTGCATGCTAAATCCGGTCGCTCCTTCAAAAAGCCCTAAATTCAGAAGCGGAACATTCACCGTAGGGATATCCACACTACCATTACTATGCACATAGCCATATAATCCCAAGGCCGACACATGTGGTAGTTTGTTGGCTTTTACCCCTTCGGCCTCCAGCCGCGCTTTATCAACCTCATAGGCCTTTAGTTTTAATTCCTTATTTGTCTGAAAGGCTTTTTGAATAACCTCTTTGACCGAAGGATCCACCAACGATTGCGCCTGCAGCTTATTTAAACATATAACCGACGCAAAGGTGAACAACCCCATGCATAGTTTCTTATTCCTCATATGATTCATTTATTCTTTAAAAAATAGGGCAACAACCGTTATACTGTTTAACAGCAAATCATAAAGTATGTTTTACCACACATGATTTTTTCCAAGATAAGAAAAATGTATAGCCCATATATGACCCAAATTCTCTTTTTAGATTTCCCTGGTACAAATATCCCGTAATAAGAGAATCCGTTATTAATTTTCATTTTGTTAATTAATAAGTTATCTTTGGAGAACGAATTGAAATTTTGGTAATGAAGCCTACCTCTTTATTCGATAATAATAAAAAGAAGTTTTTACCCTAATCCGCTTTTGCCTCCACGCAGAAAACTATGTTGCTTACTGATACACATACACACATTTACTACCACGCAGGTACCGATAAACTACAAGAACACTTGCAACGTTGTTTAGACAACCATATAGGAAGACTGTTTTTACCAAATGTAAATAGTGCTTCCATCAAACTTGTATTCGATACCGTGACGGCGTACCCTGAACACTGTTTTCCTATGCTGGGACTACACCCCTGCGATGTCAAGGAAAACTATGTGGAGGAATTAAACAACATCCAAAAGAGCTTGGAGAACAACAAAGTCCATGCCATAGGTGAAATTGGACTGGATCTTTATTGGGACAAAAGTACGCTAAACATCCAAAAAGATGCTTTTCGAACACAGGTGAAATGGGCTAAGGAACTCGGCTTACCGATAGATATCCATTGCCGTGAGGCCTTCACCGAATTGTTCGAATTATTGGAAGAACTTAAAGACGACAAGCTATTTGGTATCCTTCATTGTTTCACAGGAACATTAGAACAGGCCCAGCATGCGATTGACCTGGGTTTTGCACTTGGCATAGGTGGTGTTGTCACTTTTAAGAAAGCAGGATTGGACAATGTTGTCAAAGAAATCGATTTAAAACATATCGTATTGGAAACTGATGCCCCTTACCTTGCCCCAGTCCCCTACCGCGGTAAAGAAAATGAAAGCAGTTACCTGGTTTATGTCGCCCAAAAGGTTGCAGACTTACATGCGATGTCTATTGAACAGGTCGCAGAAATTACAACAGCGAATTCAAAACGTATTTTTGGTATATAATTTATAGAATCCCATGCACAATATATTTATTATCTACACTGGTGGAACAATCGGAATGGTCAAAGATGAAACGGGTACTTTTGTTCCCTTTGACTTTGAGCTGATTAAACGTAATCTTCCCGATTTAAGCCGTCTGGATTATAAACTGACCGTACATTCTTTCGAGCCGATCATTGACTCCTCCAACATGAAACCGGAAATCTGGATCGAAATGGCCCAGATCATCAAAGATAACTATGCCAGCTACGATGGCTTTGTTATTTTACATGGCTCGGATACCATGGCATTTACGGCTTCAGTATTGAGTTTTATGTTAGAGGGACTTCAAAAACCAGTTATCCTCTCTGGCTCGCAGCTGCCAATCGGAGAGATCCGCACGGATGCGCGTGAGAATATGATGACGGCATTGGAAATTGCATCGGCAAAACAAGATGGTGTTTCCATCATCCAGGAAGTCTGTATCCTTTTCGATAACAAGTTGTTTCGTGGGAATCGTTCTTTCAAATATAACTCGGCTAAATTTGAGGCATTTAGATCGCCTAATTACCCTGTGCTCGTGGAGGCCGGTATCCATCTTAAATACAATAACGATGCGTTATTAAATAATATTGACAAAGAGTTTATCTTACATACCAAGTTGGACAACCGGGTTGCTGTATTAAAGCTCTTCCCGGGGATATCTGCTCAGACGATCAAATCTGTCCTTGATTCGGATGTAAGGTCTATTGTGATGGAAACTTTCGGATCCGGCAATACCACTACAGACAGCTGGTTTTTGGATCTGCTAAAAGGAGCAATAGAACAGGGCAAGAATATCCTTAATATTTCACAATGTAAAGTTGGCTCGGTCGAACTAGGACGATACGAGACCTCACAGGGTCTGAAAGCCATTGGCGTGCTCAATGGCTATGATCTTACCTTTGAAGCAGCTGTTACCAAATTGATGTATCTTCAAGGCGAGCTCGAAGACCAAAAAGAAGTTGCCTACTGGGTAGAAAAAGATATCCGTGGGGAACTGACAGTTAACGATTAAAAAAGCTGTCCAAAAGATAGGATATAAAGAACAAGGATCATGGACTGCGCAGGATAAGCTTAGGCCTATCAAGCGGACGTCTTTGATCCTTGTTCTTTAAGCTTTAGGTTCAGACTTCGCTGCTATGTCTGCCAGAACCTCAGCCACCACAAAATTACTCCCCCCCACAAAAATCAGATCGCCATTTTCATAGGCCGCTTTAGCTGCTTCAAAAGCTTCCTGTACAGAAACGTAATCTTGGCCGTTCAAATCAAAAGCTGTAGCCTCCTTGCGAAGTAAATCCGAAGGCAGCGCCCTAGGCATATCCGGTGCGGAGAAATAATAAAGAGCATCTTTGGGTAGATAAGGTAACATGTGCGATAAGTCTTTATCACGCATAGCTCCGATTACAAAGTGCAATTTGTTATACGTTGTGTTATTTAAATTCTTTATAACCTCATGAATGCCGTCCTCATTATGTCCCGTATCACAAATGACAAAAGGATCTTTGGACAGCTGTTGCCAACGCCCCTGGATACCTGTGCTCGCCTGAACATTCTTCAAGGCTTCATGTACATCAAGCGGGCTGATTTCAAAACCTTGCTTACGTAATTCATCGACTGCCAAAAGAACGCCGGCGAGATTTTTCACCTGATAGGATCCTTTGAGATCCAATTGATAAAGATCTTCAGCACCATTTGCATCGATCGCTTCAATACTTAGGTAATCCTGATCCACAAGCAGCATTTTCGTTTGATAGACCTGGGAAGCAAATTGGATAGGAGCCTGTTCTACCTGGGCCTTGTCCAAAAATACGGCTGCGGTTTCGGCAGCATATTCCGAAATCACCACTGGTGTATGCTTTTTAATAATGCCTGCTTTCTCCCCTGCAATTTCAGCCAATGTATTTCCAAGCATATTCATATGGTCAAAGCCGATGTTGGTAATGACGGACAGCAGCGGCTGGATAATATTCGTACTATCCAATCGTCCTCCGAGTCCTACTTCAATAACAGCAATATCGACCTTATTTTTTTCAAAATAGTCGAAAGCCATCGCTACGGTAATTTCGAAAAAAGAGGGTTGCACATCCTCGATCAGCGCCTTATGTTGCTGAACAAAATCCGTCACGAATTCCTGTTCACACATGGCACCATTGACACGGATACGTTCTCTGAAATCCAGCAGATGTGGGGAAGTATAGAGTCCGGTTTTATAACCTGCCTGAGCTAATATCGCCGCCAGCATATGGGAGGTAGATCCCTTTCCGTTAGTTCCGGCAATATGTAAGGTTTTGATTTTTTGCTGCGGGTTATCCAGCGCATTGCAAAGTTTGATGGTATTATCAAGGTCTTTTTTGAAGGCTGAGGCACCATCCCTTGTAAACATAGGCAATCGAGTATACAGATACTCGATTGCCTCTTTATAAGCATTCATTTGAATGATTTTTATCTTAATCTAAAATTGAATACAATCCGTCCTGTTTGGGAATCCGGTGCATTCGGCAATTGGTTTAACCGTGCACCACGGACGGCACGTTCACATTTCTCTAACAATGTAGGATCTGTAATCGTTGTACCTTTTACGCCCGCACGCGCATAGGTAATAATCCCCTGCTTGTTTACCCTGAATTCAACAGCGACCTTACCGGCCTGTTGACCATTGTCATCAATACTAGGCCGTTGGGTGAAACTACGGTTTTCAATGGATAACATCATGTTACCGTTACCGGACCCACCCTCGCCGTAATTGCTGGCCAAAGGATCTCCCAGTTTAGAGCCCTGATTTCCCGGCGTTGTACCAGTACCATCACCAGCGCCCTTACCGTTGTTTTTATTTCCTTTGAAAAGCGCTTTCGCATTTGCCTGAGGTGCCACGGCCTTTGTCTCTTTGGTCGTTTCGGGAGCTTTTGACACCACTTTCTTCTCCGTCTTGGTTACCGCTGGAGCTTCTTCCAGATCTTGTGTGACAACCGCTTTTTCAGCAACTTGCTGTGTTGGCGTAGGCGTCGGGGTCTCCACAGGATCGATACGATCCGGACGTTCGTTATTGGCATTGGGATCTACCGAAGGTTCTTCCACACTCATATAATCATCGCC
Source organism: Sphingobacterium sp. NGMCC 1.201703 (assembly GCF_047784615.1). Taxonomy (NCBI): domain Bacteria; kingdom Pseudomonadati; phylum Bacteroidota; class Sphingobacteriia; order Sphingobacteriales; family Sphingobacteriaceae; genus Sphingobacterium; species Sphingobacterium sp. NGMCC 1.201703. Next base: position 25,660 of record NZ_JBLOHD010000005.1, read on the forward strand.
CATCCCTTCCGGAGAGGTACCATAGTTGACAATCATACCGCCCATTCCATACTCATCCGGGGCCTGCGCCTTAAAAACCACAAAGAAGCCAATCAACAGCAGTGATGCCATGACCAATGTAGATATCCCCAAGGCTTTGGGGAAGTTATTTTCTTCGTGTTGAAGATGATATCTCATTGTATAAATCTCCTATATTAACATATGAGCAATAAACTTCAAAAAAGTTTAATTGCCCCTATTTATCTTTTTTGGGTTCTGTTGCCAGCACCACTTTCACTTTTAGACGATTGGCTACATCCATGACTGAAATCACGTTCTGAATAGGAACGGTATTATCGACATATAACATAATTGTCAACTCTTCGCCGCTGGCCATCTGAGATTGGATTGCCGCCTCCAAACCTTCTATTGGAACTGGGGATTTATCGATAAAATAGCCCAATTCCTTGGTGATCGATATAGTAATTGTTTTTTTCGCGACAGATTGTTCACCTGCGCTTGACTTTGGCAACAATAGCTTGACTACTTGCGGGTTCGAAACTGCCGATGCCAACAGGAAAAACAACATCAGGAAAAACATGATGTCGTTTAGCGCTGAAGTATGTACTTCGGCAGAAGGTTTATTTTTTCTACTTCGTAAGTTCATTATCTTCCTGGTTCATCCAATAAATCAATAAATTCTACTGCATCGGTTTCCATACGTAAAATCAATCGTTCAACCATCATATTTAAGATATGATAGCCTAAATAAGCCAGGATACCGACAGCAAGACCCGAAGCTGAAGACACCATTTTCACATATAGACCACCGGATACGGATGCGATATCGATACCACCCGCCAATTCTACCTCGTGGAAAATCTTGATTACCCCAAAGATAGTACCAACGAAACCAAGCATCGGTGCGATACCCGCGATAATACCAAGAATATTGATATTTTTTTCCAATTTGGCAACTTCAAGTTTACCAACATTTTCAATCGCCCCTTCAATGTCTTTGATCGGTCTGCCGACGCGCAATAGACCTTTTTGCAACATACGTCCTAAAGCCGTGTTACTGGAACGACATACAGCCAAGGCTGAGTCCAAATTGCCCGACAATACATTTGCTTTCACTTGTGACATCAAACTATTATCGTATTTGGCCGCTCTGCGAATAGTCAGGTAGCGTTCAAAAAAGATCACCAATCCAATAAAGAACAATAATAGGATTGGAATCATTATCCATCCCCCTTTGATCATCATATCGATCAAACTCATGTTTTCTGTACTAGCAGCAGCAGGTAATGGTTGTTGCGCAGCTTGATTAAACGTATCTACAGCGGCCTTTGCTGTATCTTGCACTAATGACATAATTATTAATAGTTTTATATAGTTTCTATAATGTTTCTACCCAAGCACCTTCAATTTTTTTCTCCACGGATTTCTTAGCGAGGTCAGCCTCCGTTTTTGTCATGTAGGTATTCAAGATGATTTTCTTTCTATTCCTTTTAAACTTTCCTTCCACAGCGCGTGCAGTCTTGTAGCCCAGCGCACGGAGACGTTTCGCCTCTTCCTCTGCCTGCAGCATTGTACGCGCCGAACCAATAACGACTTGATACTTTGGTTGTGCTACAGGAATAGATTCTTTGATAACCGGATCAGCCTGCAAAACCGGCGTCTTTTCTGGAGTCTTGTTACCAACAGCTACTGCTGTACCTTTTAATGAATCTGTTTTTGATTTTGCCAGAGTATCCAGTTTATTTAAACTATCCGCTGCAAGCGCATTGCCTGTTGTATCATTGGTCGACAAATTATTTTTCTGCCCAATGGTATCAACGCCAGATTTCAGGGCTGGTTGTGTTCCCCCAAACAGTGAATTTTTCAAGCCCGGGTTGGTATATAAGACACCCACGGCAATCATGACCAATACTATAGCCGCTGTTAGCCAGTACCAGATCGCATTTGAATTGCGTGGTTCCTCCTCGTAAATATTAGGAGCATAAGTAGAATTTGCTGCGGCAATCGCACCAATTTCTTTTTGCTCAATTTTCTCCGCCTCTGCGGCGAGCTGGTTATCGTTATCCTCAGCTACTGCCGACATAGCTGCAGTAGCTACAGGCTCAGCTTCAACACTGGAATCCTCATCCACAATATCCTCCTCTTCAGTTGGAGCCATAGGTTCAACCAATTCGGTAACTGGTTCAGCGGTTGTAACAGTACCCTCGCTTGCTGCGTGCAACGCATGCTGCTCGTCCGCAGCTGCCTCTTCGATCTCAGTGTCGCTGTTAAGGACAGCTATCTCCTCATCGTTCTCTTCTTCGGCAGGCTCCGGGGTGATCGGTTCGTCTGGTTCAGCAAGCCTATGCTCGTCCTCCCGCACCGGAATAACGGTTTCGATTTCTGGACCAACAAGATTGACCACCGGTTGAAAATCAAAGCCCGATAAGTCCAAAGGCTTAAATACCAAACTCGAACCATAACTAATCAATAGACCGAGATCATCAAGTTTCACCTGACCAAATTGTCCTAAGTCATTCCTTAATCCCCCGACAGTATCATCAAGAATTTGCTGCGCCTGCCCCAAACTCAAATTTTCCTGTTGTTGGATATAATGCACAATATTGAATCCATGTTGTGCAGAATAATCCAGTTCGACATAGGATATAGGCGGCAAAAACACATTGTTCTGTTTATCAAATTGGGCCGGAGAATGAATTCTTTTGAACACACCTATTCCGGGCACGTATACTTCTGCATAGCGCCTTAATAAACTGTTGATGTTTTTGCCTAGATTCATTGTTCTATGATTTAAAGTGCAAATTTATAATCTTAATTCGTTAAAACGAATAATTAAGACCACCAATTACGTTGAATCCCAATCTTGGGTAATACATGTAACGCTGATATTCCTTCCCAAAGATATTATTTGCTTTCACGAAAACACCAAATTGTTTTTTAATTCGGTATTCAGCACCAGCATTTAGATCCGCAAAGGACGCAATGGTCACTTTATGACCGCTATCCGCTATACGGCTCCCGTCGGTGTTATAATCGTAAACATATGCATAAGTATTGCCTTGGCTGGAAAGCTCGGCATCCACAAAGAATTTATCTGAGATATTGAAACGCGCATTGGCCTGTAACCTAAATTTAGGTAAGCCCCAAGCCTCTTCCTCGTCGCTCAGGTTATAGTCATCAATAAATACTTTACCACCTAGATTAACCAACTGAGACAGGCGTACATTGATCTCCCCTTCCAATCCCATATGCTTCGCTTTGTTGATCTGGCCATCATAAACCACATCAAAAGCCCAAGGAATATACCCACCTTGATCATCGCCAAAGGCGCTATTCTTAAACAAAGGTAATCCTTCGATCTGTTTGTAGAACACCTTTACTTTATAACCGAATGTTGCACCGGCGTTGCCTTTCAAACCACCATACACATTCAATTTTTCAATGGAATTGGCGATTCTGACATTTGGCGCCAAATAAGGATTTTCTTTTGCAAAGTTACGGAACGAGCCCTGTCTCACATTACCATTAACACCGGCAAATAAAGAGATGTATTCCGGAGCCAAAGAAAAATCAGCTTCCACCGATGGAAAAACATTGAAACGGGACTCGTCACCAAATTCCGAAGTCAGGTTGGCACCCAAGGTTACGTTATAGTTATCTCCTTTAAATCGGATATATGGATTGATCAAAACCAAATTGTTTTTCACATTGGCCGTGTCATTTTCGTTTTTGACATTGTTCATGGTCACACTCATGTTGGCCCCGACATTAAACGCGCTCATGCGTTTGTTTAAATATCCGGACAAAGCGAAAGAATTTTCTTTTGCTTTATAGGCATCCTTGAACAGGTAACCATCTACTTTTGCAGAATAGCTTAGCGCTTGCTCATTCTTTGGGTCAACATTGCTTGCCAGCTCACCGTTTAAATAAATATCGGTAAATGTCTGTTTGTCCGGCGATATATTCAGTAAGGTTGTTCCTGGCTGGTCAAATGTCTGACCATAGAAATTCGTACCATATCTGTTGTAGCCTAAGGTACCTTTTACCGTTACGGCATCTAGCACACGACGTCCAAAAATGCCAACATCCTGTGTACTGAATTTCTGCCCTTCGATATTTCCTTTTTGGCTCAAGTGTTTCGCAAATAAGCCAAAACGTGTATTTTCAAATTGCTCCGACGCCAAGTATGCCTCACCCAGGATCGAGTTATAATTACCTATTCCAAATTTGACATAGTTGCTGCTGTTTTCAAAAGGTTGTGCAAATGGTATCTCCTGCACATTCAATTGTTTCAGACCAGTGTTGATATCCAACTTTTTGTCAATAATATTACCATAGTTTAATTTGGGCTGATATTCCCTTTTGTTGGTCATATCAGGACTACGGCGAATTTTCACAGCATCTGCAAGAATCGGTTTGTAATCACGAACAACATCAAAAGAATCAATAGTGACCGGTTTTTCAGGATCGTTCTTCTTGCCTGTTTCCTGTGCAAAAGAATTCAATCCCACGCCCATCAAAAGCGCTGCTAAGGTATATTTCTTCACATTTCTATTTTGCAACTTCTTCATTGTATCCTATTTCTTTTTGTTGTTCAATTTATTTAGACGTTCTTTTGCGGCAGGCAAAATATCATCTTTCGCATCGTAGTTATCCACAATTGATTCCAATGTCGCTTTCGCCTGGAATGTATCCCCTTTACCTGCATAAGCATCAGCCATTGTAATAAAGCTTTTTGCTACCCAATATTCATAAGAGGAGAAATTGTCGGATAGATCCATAGCCGTTTTGATACAGGCATCATACTGCTTGTTTTCCAACTGGATAACCGCAACATTATATTTTGCTTCAGCTCCAAATACGGTACGGCTCTTCAAGGCAGCTAAGCTAAACTCTTTCATCGCCTCCGCTTTTTTGTTTTGCTTTACATAACACTTACCAGCATATAAAAAGGCATTAGCGATCTCCTCTTCCGAGGATTTCTCATAGTTTTTGACAGCGTTGGTATAGTTTAACGCCTCTTTATAATCACCGATTTCATAATAGGAAACCATCAGGTTATTGATTGCGAAGCCGTAGTTAGCTTTATATTCAGAAGTCAGCTCCAGTTTCTTCAAGAGTTGCGTCGCTTCATTATATTTCTTTTGTTTCAAATACAGATTAGAAACTGAAATCAATGTACGCTCCGTATATGGAGATGTCCAGTCATTCAAGATAATATTATAATCATGCAATGCATCTTCTGTATTACCTAAGGCCGCATTACTTTCTGCACGTACAAAACGCGCATATTTTTCTTGGTTTGGTTTCGGGAATTTATCGAAATACGCATTTACAGCTTCTACAGCACCTTGGTAATTTCCACGGGAGAACAAGGTTGTCGCTGTTGAGAATGTCCGCGAATCTTGTTCCGATTTGGAAAGATCCCCCAGGTTGGTTCCTGTTGCATATTTGATATATCCGGTTGCATCCCCTTTATCCAGGTAAATATTCTCGATGGAACGCATAGCTTGTCTCGCTTCATCCGTAGCAGCATATTGATCAACTACACGTTGGAATGTCGCTAAAGCTGCATCATTATTGTCCTGATTGTATTGAACCAAGCCAATTGTTACCAGCGCGCGAGGCACATAACTGCTTCGTGGATATTTTTCCACCATCGATTGAAGTCCCGAAATTGCCTGATCGCTTTCGCCCATCAAGAAACGTGTATATGGAATCTCAAAAGCAATATCATCTGCATAGTTTGAATTCGGGAACTGCGCGATGACAGCGTTTAAGGTTGAGATCTTACCATTATTGTCTCCTTGTAGACCTTGGATAATACCACGTTGAAACAGGGCATAATCTTGACTTGGAGCTTTTGAAGAAATCAGCTTATTATATTCGGTCAAAGCTCTACCATAGTTTTTTGATGAGAAATAAGAGTCTCCCAAGCGGGCGATGGCATCATTCCGGGTATTGATCTCCAAACCTTTTGAACCACCTGAAGCCAAGAAACGTTCAAAGTAATTCGCTGCCGTATTGTAGTTTCCATTACGGAAAGCGGCGTAAGCCAGGGCATAATTTGCGTAGCCGTATACGTCTGTTTTACTTGCTCCTGGCAAGCGTAAAAATTTATTGAAATTCGTTACCGCTTCACCGTACTTGCGTACTTCGTACATCGCTTCTGCCTTCCAGTATGTAGACAGGGCATAAATTTCTTCATCATAACGGTGTTGCTCCGAACGTATAAATAAAGAAATCGCATTTTCAAAAGCACGCTCATTATAAAACTCCAGCCCTCTGTAGTAGGTTACCTTTTGATAAGCGGCGTTTGCCTCTTTACCACGTGTCGGAATAGACTCCAGAATATCAACCGCGTCACGGTAATTTTTGGTACTCAACAAGACTTCTGCCAACAAAGTTTTTGCTTCTTCTTGACGCTTTGATTTCGGATAGGTTTTTAAATACTCCTGTGTGGAAGCCAAAGCCACCTGGTGGAACTCCAATTCATAGGAAAGCTTTGCATAGTTAAACAAACCTTCCTCTTTCATCGCCGGATCAAAATCCAGTTTTGATGCTCTGAAGAACGCGTTACGGGCAGATTGTTTATTTCCTTTTTTCAGAAAGCTATCCCCTAGGGTAATCATAGCGGATTGGTAGTAAGCATCAGGCTCTGTCATTTTTTCCAGTTCCGTGATCGCTTTATCGTAATCCTTTAGCTTGTAAGCAATATAACCGATCTGATAGCTATCCTGGTTATTTTGGGTCTTGCCCTGGTCCTGTGCCTGGAACTTATCGTAGTAATCTTTTGATGTTTTTAGATCACCTTTGATAAAGTAGGTTGCCGCGATAATACGGAACATCTCGGTCTCGTTTTCCTGCTTGGTGCGCGATAAGATTGGCAATGCATAGTCCAATACATCATCGTAACGTTTATCCAGGAAATACAGGGCCGTAATATAGTAAGGATAGCTATTTTCAAATTGTTTTGAGCCATTTAAACGCTCAAATTCATTTAATGCAGTTTTATATTCCGCATCTAAATAACATAAGTAAGCATAATAGTAGATGGACGCTTCCTGAAATTCAGTTTTCTGATCTTTTAATCCTTCAAACAATGGTTTTGCCGTCTTATAATCTTTCGTCATAAAAGAAGCATAACCCAATTTAAAGCGATATTCCACATTCTCTTTACCTGCAAGGTTTTTACTGTCGATCTTTGTGAACCATTCGATCGCCTTTACATAATCCTTTTTGGCGTAATATGATTTACCGATCTGAAAATAAGCAGCTTTAGAATTAGCGCTGACGGGGAAATCTTTAATATATTTAAGAAAACGATTCTCGGCATCCGACTCGCCCAATTCCAAGGCACAGACAGCTTGGTAATACCGCACATTTTCCTTTAATAAAGATAGCTCTTCCGTCTCGTCCAATTGTAGGTTGGATTTTGTTCGCAAGGCTTCAACGCGATCAAATTGTGCTGACGCGGAACCGAATTTTCCGCGCTCATACAATTCCATTCCAGTTTTGTAAGCCTTGTTGATTTGTTGCCATTCTGTCTGTTGCGCTAATGCCGGCGTCGCCATAACGGTTAGTGCAACTCCCACCTGGTAAATCTTCTTATACATAATATGTGAAACCTTAATATGTTATTTATCTGCAAATGTAAATGAATCTCCCTTCAAACCGAGGTAAATTTGCCTTGAACCACAAATCCATTGACTTCTTTTCGCTGATTGACTATTTTAAAACAAGTCAAAATTTATTGAAAATCAATTCAAATACCCTCCCTGTTGGAAGATAGTTTTATTCATTTTACTAAATTATACTTTAATTGAGCTATTTTACACAAAAGTTATTAACATCTGTGTATAACCCTGTATTATAACGGAAATTTTGCACAAAAAATATGCCCGACCAAAAATAAAGTCAGGCATACTATTGTTGATTGAAGAACCTTGTAATTCGGTTATCCTGTATCGATCACACTGCCTTATTCGTTCCGTTACGGAAATGCCAATTAACCGCGTTGTCCGGCCAAGAGGTACAGTACAGCCATGCGGACTGCAACGCCGTTTTCAACCTGATCCAAGATAATGGAGTGCTCACTATCGGCCACATCCGAAGTGATTTCTACTCCACGGTTGATCGGTCCGGGGTGCATAATGGTGATCGGTTTTTCCAAAGAATCCAGGATTTCCTTATTTAAACCATATAACATGGAGTATTCTCTTAAAGAAGGGAAATAAGCAATGTCCTGGCGTTCTAGTTGGATACGTAGCATATTTGCCACATCACACCAATTCAATGCTTTTCTCAGGTCATGCTCCACCTTTACCCCTAAGGAAGTAATATGTTTTGGAATAAGGGTCGTTGGCCCACAGACCATGACCTCTGCTCCCTGTTTTTGAAGACACAGAATATTGGATAGTGCAACCCGGGAGTGTGTTATATCACCTACAATGGCTACTTTACGTCCTGCAACATCACCAAAGCGCTCACGGATGGAAAAAGAATCCAACAAGGCTTGTGTAGGGTGCTCATGCGCACCATCACCGGCATTGACGATCTGTGCATCCACATGTTTACTCAAAAACACACCAGCCCCAGCATAAGGATGACGCATCACGATCATATCGACCTTCATCGCGAGGATATTATTGACGGTATCGATCAGTGTCTCGCCCTTACTTACGGAGGAAGATGAAGCCGCGAAATTAACGATATCTGCAGATAGTCTTTTTTCAGCAAGTTCAAAAGAAAGCCGCGTCCGTGTTGAATTTTCAAAAAACACATTGGCAATGGTGATATCGCGTAAAGAAGGCACCTTTTTGATCGGTCTATTTAATACCTCTTTGAAATTACTCGCTGTATCCAGAATCAATTGGATATCTTTTTCATTTAGATCTTTGATTCCCAACAAATGGCGAGTACTTAATTGTTCTACTGCAGATGACATTTTATAGTATATTCAAGTATTTACTAATCATTTTATTTTAGTGTCTGTTATGGATTTACAACTTTTTCAGTATATATCGATACAGGCACTCCGTTCGATGCAAAGGCCAATCAGCACCTCCGCTTTTTCATCAAACCTGGTCTTAATCATTAACTGGCGTTTTCTTCTCCGTTACCAGGATAATGCTATCCTGATCGTCAGATTCTTTCCAGTTCACAATCACCTTCTGAGAATCTATAGAATCGACCTGTATGCCAATATAATCGGGTTGAATCGGAATCTGTCTGGAGAATCTACGATCGACCAAAACAAGCAACTCAATTCTTCTTGCCCTTCCAAATGCCTGTACAGCATCCATCGCTGCCCGAATAGTTCGTCCCGTCCACAAGACATCATCAATAAAAATGACATCTTTACCTTCTACAATAAAATTGATATTTGTGCTATTTGCTAACAACGGACCAGCATTACCTTTTGTACGGAAATCATCGCGGTAAAATGTAATATCCAAATCACCGACCAGGATCGGTTTTTCGATCATGCGTTCAAGTTCTTTGACAATACGTTTAGCTAAGAAAGTTCCTCTTGGTTGAATACCTATGACGACAGCATTTGAAAAATCACCGTGATTCTCAATCAATTGACGACATAGTCTTTGAATGGTGATTTGAAATTTTGGTCCGTCTAATAAAATCGACTGTTTCATTATGGGAATGTTTGAGCAAAGCTACACTTTTTTTGACAAAAACTACGGCTCGTATGCCAATTAATTTCAATAATTCACTTCTCTATAGACAGGTCGTTACAGACTAGAACGACTGGTCATTAAAGTAATTCAACGGCTCCAGAAGCGTCCTTTCAGCAAGAATGTACCCCCATTCGCTTAGGACCCATTCACTGTTTTTTGTTTACCCGCATAAAAACAAAAACTATGCAACCACAAGCCGTATAAAAGCCAGACCGACAGCATATCCATTTTATTTACCCATCGTTTCGTATCATGAAACAAAAGAGGTCTGCAATTGATCCCTGTATCAGATCGACGCAACCATCCCCCCACCTCAATCATTCTTCTGATTGCCACGTGCAAAAAAATACACCGGCACTCCGATCAATACCAGTATAAAACCGGGCCAGGTATACTGCGGTTTATAAATGATCAACAGGACACAAAATACAGTACCGATCAACAGGTAGATAATAGGTGTAATAGGGAATAAAAACGTTTTATAGGAGCGTTCTATTTCCGGTCGCCGGACACGTTGAATAATAACTCCCAATACCGTGATCATATAAAAGATTACAATAACGAAAGAGATCATATCCAGTAAATTGCCATACTGACCGCTCAAACAGAGTAAGGAAGCCCAAATGCCCTGCAGCCATAGTGATCGCGCAGGCACATCATATTTGTTATTCGGAATAGCCTGTTTTAAGAACAGACCGTCTTTGGCCATCGTTTGAAAAACCCGCGCTCCAGACAGCGCGAGACCATTGACACAGCCAAATGTAGATATCATGACCAGGATAGCCATTGCAATCGTACCAGTATGCCCCAACATCTTTTCGGCTGCTGCGATAGCCACCCGGTCATTTGTCGCAAAAGCGATTTCTTCGCGGCTTAAAGCAGAAAGATAGATATAGTTACAACAGATGTACAGCAGCATGACAAGACTGGTTCCGATCACGAGCGCACGCACCACGTTACGCTGCGGATTCACAATCTCGCCTGACACGAAGGTCACGTTTTCCCAGGCAACACTACTAAAGACCGAGCCTACCATGGCTGCTGCCAGTGCTCCCATTAAAGCGCCACCTGAAATCCCCATCCAGCCCTCGCCTTTCAAGTTCTGAAAAGCATCCCAGCTGTAGGCCATATTTTCGGAGAAATGGTTTTCTTTAATCAGAAACAACCCACCTATGATCAATAAAACCAAAGCGATAATCTTTGCAGAGGTAAAAAAAGACTGTACCGACTTGCCGCTCTTGATGCCGCGGGTATTGATATAGGTCAGCAGGAGGATCACCCCCATAGCGAGTATCTGTATCCAGGTAATCTTAAAGTCTCCGCGTTGAAATATCGGTGCCGCATCATTCAATTGCGGAATTAGATAGGCTGTAAACTTACCAAAGGCAACCGCGACAGCCGCGATCGTACCGGTCTGAATAACGGTAAATAAACTCCAACCATATAAAAAGCCTACAGGCTTGCCGAACACTTCAGTGAGATAGGTATATTGTCCACCAGCCTTAGGATACATGGAAGATAGCTCACCATAACAAATTGCAGCTGCTACCGTGGCAATGGCTGTCAACAACCATACGATTGCCAGCCAGTATCCTGAGCCCAATTGCCGCATCATATCGCTCGACACAATAAAGATCCCACTTCCGATCATCGAGCCCATGACCAGCATAATCGCATCCCACAATTTCAGTTGACGTTTCATCATAATATCAGGTTGGTTTTATGCCGTTAAGCTAAGAAAAAATAATCAAAAAAAGAGCTGCCCTCAGCGACATCCTATTCAAAAGATTATTTTTTTTGAATAGGTGCAGCCCTGGGCAGCTCCTTATACTTGAAATACTGGTTGACTGATTATTCTACACCATATTGTTGTTTATACGATTTTTCGAGTTCAGTTACCTGTTGCAGCAATTGTTTCTCGGAAGTCGAAGCTAAAATACTCTTATATGCACCCAAAGCACGTAGGGCAGTTCCGATATTGGAATATTCAAGTTCCGCTTTCGTTTGTGCAATATCCTGGTACCAACGCATATTTTGTGTCATAAATTTCAGGTTGCGACTGACAATCTCATTTGCACGTTTATTTTCACCGGTTTCATATAATACATTGATGATCGGAATATAGCCTAATACGTCACGCATCAGGTACACACGTTTTGGCATCTTCTCGTACGTTTCAACAGCCACTTTACGGGCTTCATCCTTATGGCCTTCCATCATTAATTGTGTTGCCGTTCCCCCCATCACGGTATTGGTGATCATGGTGATCATGCGGTAGGATTCAGGGTCCAAATAAGAAGCATTCGCCATATTACCCCATTGATACTTTGTGGTAATATCTTTAAAGGCTGACTGTGTATCCACTAAAGTACCTTCAGCTCCCGCCGGTGCCGCAATAGGCATTAAGCGCAGCGCAAAACCTTCTTGCACCAGGTATTTATCCAATCCTAGGTAGTTGTCATTCGGAACAGTCGCCGCAAAATAAATCGGACGTTTCCAGTTATTGTTCAATAACACATTTAGGATCGACAATTCCGCTCTGGATACATAGTTCCGGTTATAGGTCCAAGTCATGGTATCGACGATGGATTCCTGCCATGCTTTTGGAACAACATTGTTTTTTAGCACAGCTTCCTTGTTCACCGGAAGGCTAAAGTTTTTGGTCGGTAAGAAGTTTTCAAATTTACCACCACGCAATTCCAGTTTATTTTTCTGGTCATCAGACAATAAGATCTGCATCACCAGATCTAGATCCACGTGTCCTGGCACCTTCATATCTTGATAATAAAGTACTTCACGAACACCTTTTTTGAATTTTTCGTCATCAATATTGATTGGCAAGCCATCGGCCTGATTGACCTTTTGCTTCATCTGGCGCATATACCAGTCAGAGCTTAAAAGACTCAGGTTGACTACCCGTACATCAGGACGATAGTTTTCAACTTCTTGTACATACCACAATGGGTAGGTATCGTTATCACCATAGGTAAATAAAATCGCATTTGGCGCACAGGAAGCCAGGTAGTTTTTCGCTAAATCACGTGCTGTTGTTTTCTCCGAGCGGTCGTGATCATCCCAGTTTTGAAATCCGAGCAATACGGGGGCACCTAACAAACAAGCTCCCGTAGCAATACCGGCCGCCATCTTTCCATCAACCTTTTTGCTCAGGTAATCCGCAATAGCGAATACGCCCAAGCCGATCCATATCGCAAAGGCGTAGAACGAACCTGCGTAGGCATAATCACGCTCACGGGGCTGTAATGGACTTTGATTTAAGTATAATACAATTGCTAGACCAGTGAAGAAGAATAATAATCCGACAATTCCGGCATCACGCTGTCTTTTACCAAAATGCCAGAATGCACCGATCAAACCAATAATCAAAGGCAAGAAATAGTATTTATTATTTGAAGGATCCGTTTTTAATGAATCAGGGATGGCGTTCTGTCCACCTACATGCATCTGGTCAACAGGTTTAGCCCCTGAAATCCAGTTCCCCTCTGTGAAGGAGCCCTGCCCCTGTTGGTCGTTTTGACGACCGGCAAAGTTCCACAAGAAATAACGGCCATACATGTGCCCGATCTGATAACTGAAGAAAAATTTCAGGTTATCCCCAAATGTTGGGGACTGCCCCTCCGGAAGCTTTAGGTAATCGCGGTAATAATCGATATGTCCTTGGTCACGGGAGCTATAAACACGCGGGAAGAACATCGTCTTATCGTATTTATAATCCATTCCGTTTTCTACTTTCGTATATCTATCCTTGTCTTTTCGATAAGTATAGGTAGGCGCAGCATCTACAACCTGTGCATCAAATGTAGGCCCATTTAAAAGCGGTTCGCTCGCGTACTGCTCACGGCCCAAATAACTGACAAAAGAAAAGGCATTATCCGGATCACTATTATTTAAGGTAGGATTCGCTTTCGCGCGTACCATGATCATCGCGAAGGAGCTATAACCGAAGATGATAAATGCGGTACTGATCAGGATCAGGTTCAACATCGGTTTTGCTTTTTTGATCGAATACCAGATACCATATACAAAAAGAGCAACCACTAAGATCAAGAAAAGATTAAATCCGGTCCCGAAGCCCATACCTAAACTATTCACAAAGAATAAATCAAAATAAGCTGCCGCCTTGACGGTATACTGAATGATCCCCCATAAGATCAGGGCCAGCACAACCACACCAATCAAAAATGCTTTGGTAGCGCCCGAAGAAGTCACCGTTTTTGAACGTTTAAAATAAATCACCAGGGCAATAGCCGGAATAACAAGTAAGTTCAATAAGTGAACCCCAATTGAAAGCCCCATCACATAAGCGATAAAGATCAACCAGCGGTCAGAGCCGGCCTCATCGGCGTGATTTTCCCATTTTAATATCCCCCAAAATACAACAGCCGTACAGAGCGAAGACATGGCATATACTTCAGATTCAACAGCGGAAAACCAAAATGTATCCGTGAAGGCATAAGCCAACGCACCAACAGCACCCGAGCCAAATATTTTGATCAAGTCTGCTGAAGTATAGGACTCGCCGACTCCTTTTGCAACGACCTTCTTTGCTAGCGCTGTGATCGTCCAGAACAAAAATAAGATTGTCAGACCACTACATACAGCAGATCCCACATTCATCCAAAAAGCGATCCGAGTGACATCACCTCCGGCAAGATTGGAGAAAATGTTCTGAATCATTAAGAATAATGGTGCTCCCGGCTGGTGCACAATTTGAAGTTTGAAGGCTGAGGCAATAAACTCACCACAATCCCACCAACTCGTCGATCGTTCGGCAGTCATGACATATGCTACTGTTGCAATGAGCGCACATATCCATCCTAAAAGATTGTTGATTTTAGTATAGTTCATAAAATGATAACTGTAAAAGTATTATAATACGGCTCGAAAATAAGGATAAGTTAATAAGAAATGAACTTTATTCTGATTTTTTAACACATATTAATTGAAAAAATTTCATTAAGCGATGCAATATTGGCTGTAAAGAAAGCCTGATAAAGGCTCCGATGAGCTTGATCAGACCAATAGCAGTACAAAAAGGCAGCATGGTTAAAGTTAATTTTAGGACAAAACAAAAATTATTTCTTTGAAAATCAAGCTCAATGCACTTTACAGCACATTTTTATTTGCAGAAATAAGAATAGTCCGTATATTTGCATCATCAAATGTGAACGACATCATCACGATAACGAACACAATTGAATTGTTTGTCCGATAGTATAAGGGTAGTACGACAGTTTTTGGTTCTGTTTGTCTTGGTTCGAATCCAGGTCGGACAACAAACAATAGAAAAGGCTTGCAATCGCAAGCCTTTTCTGCGTTATATGCAAGGCTTATTATTTATAAAAGGGTTTAGATTTTTTTTAATTTGAATTTTGATTTTTAAAACAAATCTCTATCTTTGCGTCGTCAAAAAGAAAAAAACGGAAACGTTGACTTTTTAGAGACATTGTCCGATAGTATAAGGGTAGTACGACAGTTTTTGGTTCTGTTTGTCTTGGTTCGAATCCAGGTCGGACAACTTTTAAAGTTAAGAGTATATGGATTGTGAAAACAATCCATTTTTTTTAATGTTTAACTTTAAAAAATATTAGGGAATAAAAATATTGAATAATCGACAATACAATAACCCAACATAAATATACAAAACCATGCCTTTGCAATTCAACACGGTTAAACTATTTGCAGGTTCTGGCACTACAGAACTGGCCGAAAAAATCGCACAATCTTATGGGAAACCACTAGGAGACAAAACATTATCGCGTTTCAGCGACGGTGAGATTCAACCATTTTACAATGAATCTGTTCGTGGAGCCGATGTGTTTATCATCCAATCCACCAACCAGCCTACCGACAATCTTTTTGAGTTATTGTTGATGACTGACGCCGCAAAAAGAGCTTCAGCACATTACATTACGGCGGTTGTCCCTTATTTCGGTTTCGCAAGACAAGATCGAAAAGACAAACCAAGAGTTGCCATTGGCGCGAAAATGATTGCCAATCTGTTAACAGCAGCTGGAATTCACCGTATCATGACGATGGACCTACACGCTGCACAGATCCAAGGTTTTTTCGATATCCCTGTTGATCACCTTGATGGCTCTATTATTTTTGTTCCTTACATCAAATCCCTAAAACTTCCTAACTTGACAATTGCTTCACCAGATATGGGTGGATCATACAGAGCGCGTACTTTTGCTAAATTCTTCAATGCCGAAGTGATCATCTGTGACAAACGTCGTAAACGTGCGAATGAAATCGAGTCAATGTCTATCATTGGAGATGTAACAGATCAGGATGTTGTATTGATTGACGATATCTGTGATACAGCTGGCACGCTTTCAAAAGCTGCAGCACTAATCATGGAAAACGGTGCAAGATCTGTAAGAGCGGTTTGTACACATGCTGTATTATCAGGCAAAGCCTATGAAACAATTGAAAACTCGGTATTGTCAGAGATGATCGTAACCGACACCATTCAATTGGATCCTGAAAAAGCAAAACTATCAACAAAAATCAAAGTATTATCTACAGCTGATCTATTTGCGAAAGCAATTACAAGCGTAAACCAACATACATCAATCTCTGATCTATTTGACGTAGAATAGTCTTTTTTAGTATCGAGTATTGAGAAAGTAGTATAGAGACTCTGGTATGCTAAGCCGACGGCTGACATACCAGAGTCTTTTTTATGTACCGTCTTTTGCGGTAGAAATAAAAGATCCCGATTGCATTTGTCTAGGGCTTATCGCTTCCATAAGCAGGCTACTATCGTCTAACCAGACAGGATGACCGCCAAATAAATTTTATTGGGAGTATTTCTAAAAACCTTTTATATTAGTAGCTTAAACATGCTCGTCATATGAAATCTGTATTCTCATTCCTCTTATTTTTACTTGCAATCGGTTCTGGTGCACATGCACAAGAAGGCACACCGCGCCCCAATGCTTTAGCTATTCAATATGGATTAAGCACTGTGATCATCCCAAATGAATCTGCTGGAGCAGCTTCATTGGAAGGACATAGTCATTCCATCGGGTTGCTTTACTACAAAGATATCTCTTATGATCTTGGACTGGAAACAGGTCTACGCTACAGTTTCGATGCCATGAATAAAAGTGGCATCAATGGCGAGGGCCAGCAATTTGACATCGACTATAAGGCTTCCTATATACATCTTCCGATCTTGCTACAGTATAATTTCCTAAAAGTCCTTTTTGCCCAACTTGGACCGACGGTCAGTGTACAGGTACAGAATGAAGATAACATTAATAAATCCGGCGTCGGCCTCTGGGCATCATTCGGCGCCAAGCTAGAGAAAGAACGGTATATCCTTAAGCTCAATCCTTACTACCATAGCCAGTCGATGATTGCCTTTTCGTCCAATTCCTATCAATCCCAACAAAATCTAGGGGTCAATCTAAGTGTTGGACTTAAATTTTAAATGATTATCCATTCAAAATCAACAGGATTGACGATTAATAAATTTGAATAATCCAAAAATTAGATTATCTTTGCACCTCAAAATTTATAAAAAATTAAAAGATGAAATCAATTGCTATTAGCGGTTCTGTAAGACAGAACGTAGGGAAAAGAGATGCAAAAGAATTACGTTACCAAGGTTTAGTACCAGCGGTACTTTACGGAGGAAAAGAACAAACTGCTCTTTCTGTATCCGCAGCTGATTTGAAACCAGTTCTTTACACTGCAGATGTTGTAATCGTAGAATTAAACATTGACGGTCAAACAAAAAGAGCTATCGTTCAAGACGCACAATTCCACCCATTGACTGACGTAGTTACTCACATTGACTTTTTAGAGTTATTTGATGATAAAGAAGTATCATTGAATATCCCTATCAAATTAACAGGAACTTCTCCAGGTGTTAAAATGGGGGGTAAATTAGTTCAAAAATTACGCAAACTACGCGTAAAAGCATTACCTGCTAACTTGCCACAAGAAATTGAAGTACCAATGGAATCTTTAGAAGTTGGTAAATCATACCGTGTAGCTCAGGTTCAATTGGAAAATGCAAAAGTATTGAATAACTCTGACGATACAATCGTTTCAGTTATCATGTCCCGTGCATTGCGTCAAGCTGAACAAGAAGCAGCTAAAGCAGCTAAAGGTGGTAAAAAATAATCTGAACAAGATTCTTAAGATACTACAGAAAGCACCGAAATTCGGTGCTTTTTTGTTTGTTAAAATTTCTATTTTTGCGTCATGAATTATCTTATCGTTGGATTGGGCAATATCGGCAGTGAATATGCCGACACACGACATAACATTGGATTTATGGTTGCTGATGAACTTGTCAAGCAAGCTGGTGCAAGTTTCTCATTGCTGAAATTAGCTTACTACAGTGAGTTTAAACAGCGCGGGCATAATGTGACGGTCATCAAACCGACCACCTATATGAATCTCAGCGGCAAAGCGGTCAATTACTATATGCAGCAATGTAAAGTGCCGATTCAGAACGTATTGGTGATTGTTGATGATCTGGCGATTCCATTTGGTTCTTTACGTATGAAACCCAAAGGCAGCAGCGCCGGACATAATGGACTTAAATCCATCGAGCAGCTTTGCGGTGGACAGGTGTATCCACGCCTACGCTTTGGTATCGGAGATAATTACCCCAAAGGTAGACAGGTTGATTACGTTCTTGGTCCATTTGACAAGGACGAACAAGCCGAGCTCCCGGCTTTGATCGATCACTCCGTTAAGATGATCCAAAGTTTTGTCAATATCGGCATTGAGCTGACCATGACCAATCTAAATACAAAATAATCACCCCCGTAAGCATCAGAAATAACTATATTATCAATGTTTTTCAAACTAGAAAAAGCCGAATTATTCGGCTTTTTCTAGCATACAGCTTATTCCTTTATTGTGCTATTGTTGTATCAACCTTGTTTTAAGGAAGTACTTAGACAGGTTGATCGTTGTGCCAACCTTGCTTGATTCTTGTACCATCCTTGTGCGTTTCTTGTGCCGAGCTTGTTCGTTCCTTGTGCCAGGCTTGTTCGTTTCTTGTGCCAGGCTTGTGCGTTTCTTGTGCCGAGCTTGTGCCGAATAGGGTTTTCATCTTTACAACAAGAAGAAGTCGGACTCTAATCTACGGTCGGACTATTTCCTGTTTTTTTTCTTTGGAAGCCTCAGCTTTTTC
This sequence comes from Sphingobacterium sp. NGMCC 1.201703, assembly GCF_047784615.1. Classification (NCBI taxonomy): domain Bacteria; kingdom Pseudomonadati; phylum Bacteroidota; class Sphingobacteriia; order Sphingobacteriales; family Sphingobacteriaceae; genus Sphingobacterium; species Sphingobacterium sp. NGMCC 1.201703. The sequence goes on from NZ_JBLOHD010000005.1 coordinate 44,536, forward strand.
CTTTTCCACTTCGGCCTTAATTACTTTTTTTACTTTTCCTGACAGACGGTCTTCTACATCAGAAGACAGTTCAGGATGTGCCTTTACATAGGCCTTGGTATTCACAATAATGACACCATTCTCTGCCCGATCACCATATATTGCGGTAGCATTTTGATCTTTTAAAACCGTAATGTTATCAATTGTATTCGGGTCGATCTCTTTAGCCTTGACAATTTTTCCATCAACAACAAATAGCGGATCTCCTTTGACCCAATTATTAAAGGCACCGTACTTCCCCGGCCCACTACTCGCTAGTCCCCTCATATTGGAGACAATTCCCTGTGCTCTGCCCTTGAGCTCTGGTTGCTTCGCATCTGTTTTGGATTTCCCCTCAAATGCTATCTTCTTAGCATCCTGCTTGTCTTCATTCGCTTTGTAAAAGACAGCAATCGGAAGAGTCTCTCCTACTTTATTTTCAGATTTTAGTTCCCCAGAAGATTTGCTGACTTTATCCGGATTTTCCCTTGCCCATTTTTTTGTGGTTACTTCAATAACACCATTTTTCCCTTCACGTCCATATTTTACCGTAGCTAGCGCATCCTTTATAACATTAATACTTTCAATATTATTCGGATCAAAACCCTTCATATCCTCGGAACTCATCTTTACCCCATCAATCACATACAGAACATGAACAGGATACTTTATTGTATGGGATTTTGTCCTACCAAGGGAATCCTGCTTAATCATAAAACCGGTGATTTTGCCCTGAGGGTTATTTTCAGATTTTTTTGCATTTCCAACTTTAGTCGTAAGCAACACAACACCATTTTTACCTCTCTCCCCATATATTGATATAGCTGACTCGTCTTTCAATACAGTCATAGATTCTATTCGTTCCTGGGCAACTGCATCCAGTTCTTTTTTGCTAACAACTACGCCATCCAACACAAACATTGGGTTTCCAATTATGTCAGAAGTGCCTCTCAGCCTCATAGAACCAATTTTATAGCTTAATAAATCAGTTTTATTCTTGGAGCGGCTTGTATCGATCTTCACCGTATCCGTCCCCATAACTTCCTTTAACAACTCAGCCGCTTCACCTGCCACCTTCACCGAGACTGAACCATCAGCTTTCTCAACCTTATCCAAAGTCAATATAGGCGTTTCTTTAGCTTTCTCAACTACCCCTTCGATACTATTCTCTGCTTTACTAACCGTAAAAGCTGCACCCGCTAGCAGGAAAACAGGCAAGAGGAAGGCATATTTACTCAGTTCTATTTTGGATGATCTTTTCTTATTCATCATCATGATACGACGTTTTAATAGTTTAAAATTAAATTGATTACTCAATCCTATTGAAGTGCCCTTTTTGGACACATTCAATAGGCTATATTGGTACGTCTGTCTGTCAATTCCTTTATTGAGTACCTGTTGATCAGTCAGAAACTCCAAATTTTGGCGAATGGCCCTGCGCATGAACCAGACGAAAGGATTGTACCAACAACACACCAATATCATTTCAAACAATAAAATATCCAAACTGTGAAGGCCTTTCACATGAATATCCTCATGCTTAAAAATATCGATCAGTTCAGCATCCATATGCTGCCCTTTGTTGACATAAATTTTGTTCAGAAAAGAAAAGGGAACAATAGGAATAAACACATTGCGAAAAAAATATGTTTTCCATTGATCCGCAGTAGAATGAAAATGAATCCGCAGTAAACTCATTAACTGAAATAGAAACTTCAAAAACAATAAGGCTGCCCCCAAAATAAAAACCATCCCGACCAAACCGGCCAAAGTAAGCTTTTCCTGCACGGCACCGTCCTCCATATAAAATGAAATCTGCTCACCGACCACTCCAATGTCCAATCCACGCTGTACGAATAAGGACTTCAAATCCAAAAAAGGATATATAAAAGCAAATAATCCGCCTATTAAAAAATAACATCTATTTAACGAATAGAATGTCAACCCTTTCAATAGTCCCGCATACCCCAAATAGATGATGCTCAACAACAGATTGACTTGTATGATATAGGTCAGTAGATTTTCCATCATCTTTAAGATTTGTTGTTTTTGATCATATCCATGATCTCTTTTAGCTCATCGGCGGTCAGTTTTTCCTCCTTCACAAAAAAAGAAACCATCTCTTTGTAGGAATTCTTGAAATAATCGCCCACAAAGGAGTTCATAAACTTGGCTTTGTAATCCTGCTCACTGACCATAGGTTCATAACGTTTGGCATTTGCATACCGCACAGCCTTCACAAAATCCTTACGCTCCAAATTCTTAACTGTTGATGCCAAGGTCGTATATGGCATCTTCTCCCCCTTGATGTTATCCAAGATCTCTTTGATAAAACCTCCGTTTAGGCTCCAGATAGATTGCATTGCCTGCTCCTCTTGCGCTGTTAACTTTTCCATGTCTTAAATCTTTCTTTACTATTCTTTCACTAATCTACGAATAATTCGTAAATACCAAAAATATATTATTATTTATCTTATATCCCTGCACAACAGGTGATATAGACAGTATTTTCTGTAACATTACAATAGCTTTGCTTCCCCCGCGCATTTAAAATCAATCCCATCGAATATAAGTTGGCTAACCGAAAATTTGTTATTCCTTATTTTTTATTTATAACTTTCGACTGTAAAGCTTATTCTTCCAATAGGAGTTTCACTTGGATAGAAAAGGAATTTTAGATAGCAATAATTCAAAACAAATAGAATAAGATAAATGGCCAAAAGTATCAAAGCGATCAAATGTCCCCATTGTGGTAGCATAAAAGTCAGCACCATACGACCCGACTATTATAAATGTGACAGTTGTGGAACTGAATTTTTTTTAGATAGCGACGATATCAATATCAATCACAATTACAACTATCCGCGCAACAATCCAGATCAATATAAAGCAATACGTATTGTACTATTTGCCGTTGTTGGTTTTATCGCGCTCATGTTTATAATCGGAGCTTTAAGTGCCATTTTTTCCAAAAAACCTGAACCGAGTTATTCGACTTATACTTCGTCCAACACGGCTGACAAAACAGAAGAAGTCATTACGCTGGAATGGAATTACGCCTCAAACGAATTATTTTTGGACAAAAACAATATCCCCCACGTTGTCGTGGTGGGCAATGTGCGGAATTCAAAAGCGAGATTTGACGAAGGCAAAGACAATAAAGTCTATATCGGATTATTTGATCCCAAAACGGGCAAAAAGGAATGGATCAAACAATTGATGGATACTCCTGTTGAATTATCAAGTAGCGACGTTAAATTACAGGTGTTTGAAGATCAAAACCTGTACATTATCGTAAAATCCAAATATATTTATCAATTGGACAGAAATAGCCTAACTTACAAAAGTGTCCTTGAAAATTATGTTAGAGATGCACCCTCACTCAGCACCGGTATCGCCAAAGTTGAATTTAAATACGAAGATTATGGATCTTCTTATCAAATCATAAACAATGAAGGGCAAAACCTTGCTTATTACCCTTTAATCAATAAATCTATTCCGGATAAGCAACTTTACGATGAAAGGAGGAAAAAACTTCCCAATCCGACAACAAAAACTGAGTTCACTTTTTCAAGTAAATCCAGCTATTACCCCGAGGAAAAAATTCAGTTAATCCAATACAGTTATCAGTATCAATATGGATTTCCGAAAGATAGTCCACGCTTTTCCTGGGATAAAGATTATGGGGGATCCGGTATTTTTACGGATCGCGATCCTTACAAAAAGGTACTGATCAATCCATGGCAATTTAAAGGGGCCCGTCTGATCAGTTTTAAAGATTTCACTCCAGGAAGACTTTATTTTCAGCCGGAAGTGATCGCTCAGAATGACAAAACACTTTTGATTGCATACAAACCAACACCCGCAGAAGATGACCCTTTACAAATCCAGCTGTTGGATATTGCGACGGGTGCCATACAAAAAACGATCACAACAGACCTTAAATCCATCTATAAAAATGGTTATCTGTTAAACGACGGCTTCATTGTCAAAAGTTCAAGCGATTATTACTATTTTGATAATAGCGGAAAACAAATCAATAAATTCGAAGGGTATAATCCCAAATTCGACTCATTAAATTAAACATTATGGGACTATTCAATCTTTTTAACAACCAACTATCCGAGGTCATTGAGTGGAAAAATCAAGATCCCCGCATATTATGGTATAAATTTCCTTCCGAAAGAAATGAAATTAAAAATTCCAGTAAGCTTATTCTTGCCCCAGGGCAAGGTTGTATCCTCATTTATGAAGGAAAGGGGGAAAACCTACTCACAGAGGCAGGAACCTATAATTTAAAAACGGATAACCATCCCTTTTTCACAACTTTAGCGAGATTGAGGCAAAACTTCGAATCTGAGCACAAGTTGTATATCTACTTCTTTCGTACAGCAGCTATTGTCAATCAGGCTTGGGGAACAGGGAATCCGATAAAATATATTGACCCACAGTACAATCTTCCTATAGAAATAGGCTTGAACGGCACTTTTTCTTATATAATCAAGGAACCGGTACATTTTTATAAAAACATTGTTGCCAATCAAAATACGGTCAGCACAGCGGTTATCCAAGATGTCATCAACAACCGTATCCCGCAACAGATTGTTGCGCAGATCGCACAGAAAAAATTAGGGTATAATGAGATCGACAGCCAGCTCCCGCTCCTGTCTGCCGATATAAAAACAGCTGTTGAACAAGATTTTGCAGATCTAGGTCTAGCAATCACAGATTTCAAGATTCTAGGAACCCAGTTTGACGCGAACACACAACGCAGAATTGGTGAAATTGCAGACCTGACGACACAAAATCAAGCTGCACAGCAGGCCGGTTTGAGCTATGTAGAACTGGAAAAATTACGCGCCCTCAGGGATGCCGCTAAAAATGAAGGCGGACTGGCCGGTATCGGCGCACAATTGGGTGTCGGCATGGAATTGGGCAAGCAATTTGATCTTCAGAAAGAAGAGATCAAGGACAATATACAAACGGAAGATGATTTTGTCGAAAAATTGCAAAAATTACAATTGCTGCTACGCGAAAACATTATCACCCAGGAGGAATTCGACACGCTCAAAAAACAGATTCTCAACAAAATATAAACCATTATGAAATACATCTTTGGTATATTATTCACCTTGGTTATCCTATTTGTCGCTACCTATTTTCTATTGGGGCTATGGGGTATCCATCTCCTGGATGCTGAAAATTTCAGTAAAATCCTTTGGACAACCGGTATACTTACCCTAACATCCATTATTTTGGTATGCTTCGTTATCTTACCTTTTTTTGGATCGGGCAAAAATGGGAAATACGAAGATAAAGGTAAAGTCGCCCAGCGAAAAATAGATTAGCATTTCGGGCATAATAAGATAGTGTTAAATTTGAATAAACTATTTGCTTATTTGAGTAAATAGTTATTCAATATTATCCAAAATGACGCAATGATGTCATATAAATTCCAAAAGAACTTTCAGTTTTAAATATCAAATAGTTAAATTTGTGAGATTAGCATACAAAATCAGATATAAGATAACATATAAACATGTCAGATAAAGCATCTATAAATTTAGACGGTACTTCTTATGACCTTCCGGTCATTGTCGGTACTGAAAATGAAAAAGCAGTTGATATTTCCAAATTAAGAGATCTAAGCGGATTTATTACGTTAGACCCAGGATACAAAAACACGGGTGCAACAAAAAGTGCGATTACTTTCCTTGACGGTGAGACAGGTATATTGAGATATAGAGGATATCCCATTGAGCAATTGGCAGAGAAATCTACGTTCTTGGAAGTTGCTTATTTACTGATCTACGGAGAGCTTCCAAAAAAAGAGGTATTGGAAAAATTCAGAGCTGACATCAAAAAGCAAATGATGATCCACGAAGACATGAAGAATTTCTTTGCTGGATTTCCTTCCAAATCCCACCCAATGGGTCAACTTTCTTGTTTAGTGGGCGCGTTATCTGCATTTTACCCAGAATCTTTAAATCCAAACTTAACAGACGAAGAAGAAGATCAAACGATCATCAATCTTTTGGCTAAAATGCCTACTATCGTTTCTTGGATTCAAAAGAAATCTTTAGGTCATCCTGTCGTTTATCCTAAAAACAATTTGGGTTACATTGATAACTTCTTAAACATGTTATTCGGCGAGGTTAACGACGAAAAAACATTCGATCCAGTTGTTATCGACGCTATGCACAAATTGCTTATTTTACATGCTGACCACGAACAGAATTGTTCGACATCTACCGTTCGTATCGTAGGCTCATCCAATGCCAACCTGTACGCTTCTGTAGCCTCAGGCATCAATGCACTATGGGGTCCATTACATGGCGGTGCCAATCAAGCGGTAATCGAAATGTTGGAAGCCATCAAAAATGATGGTGGTGATGCTGAAAAATACCTTGCAAAAGCAAAAGACAAAAATGATCCATTCCGTTTAATGGGATTTGGCCACCGGGTCTACAAGAACTTCGATCCACGTGCTAAAATCATTAAAAAAGCCTGTGACGATATTTTAGAAAAATTAGGCGTTCAGGATCCTGTATTGGATATCGCTAAGAAATTAGAAGCTGCAGCGTTAAACGATCAATACTTTATCGACAGAAAACTTTATCCAAACGTCGATTTCTACTCGGGTATTATCTACCGTGCCTTAGGATTTAAAGCAGATATGTTTACTGTACTATTTGCTTTGGGCCGTCTTCCGGGATGGATCGCACAATGGAAAGAAATGCGTGAAAACAAAGAGCCTATCGGCCGTCCAAGACAAGTGTATGTTGGACATACAGAACGTGATTACGTTGAATTTTCAAATCGTTAATTCGATTGATTTCCATAAAAAAAGCATCCATTGGGATGCTTTTTTTATGGAGATACCATTATGGCACCTTTTTCAAAAGCATTATGCTATAGCACGTTAGGTAAACATAAAGTGTGTTATCTTTCTGACAATATCATCAGTAAGCGGCTTACATCACCAAAATCTAAATACTCAAATCTAAACACTAACATCTCTAATATGTCACGATAATCTACTTGTTAAGTATATTTTAATTTTTCCCTCTCTAAATTCCCTGTTTTTCGTTAAGTTTGCGTATTCATTGGACGCTTATTAAAAATCATTATAAATAAGGCTTGATAGATACAATACTACATATCTTGGTTCCCGTTGCTATTTTTACCTTTATAGCAGCATTTACCTTATTTGCGGTATATGCCGAGCGCAAGATTGCCGGATTTGTTCAAGACCGTCTCGGACCAATGGAAACCGGGAAATACGGTAGTCTCCAGACGATAGCCGATATTCTCAAATTACTTCAAAAGGAATTAATCTCTCCCACATCAGCCGATAAAATTCTATTTAGAATAGCTCCTATTATTATCTTCGTAGCTGTTTTTACCGGTTTCGCCGTTATTCCCTGGGCCAAGGACTTTATCCCGGCCAATACACACACGGGATTATTCTTTATCATGGCTATTATCTCCATTGATGCCTTGGGTATTCTGATGGCGGGCTGGGGCTCGAATAACAAATACTCCCTGCTCGGATCCATGCGTGCGATAGCCCAAATGGTATCTTATGAAATACCGGTGGGGCTCTCGTTGATTACCGTAGTGATGTTAACCCAGACGTTAAACCTCAATGAAATTGCCATCGGTCAGGGCATTATGACCAACGGAAGCATCAAATTTTTAGGCTTTTGGGAAGTCAACGAGATTGGTGGATTCTTCGCCTGGAATATTTTCCAGGCCCCACATTTAATTGTAACCTACATCATCTTTTTTATCGCTACGCTTGCCGAATGTAACCGGGCGCCCTTTGACATTCCCGAAGCGGAATCCGAACTGGTCGGTGGTTTCCATACAGAATACGGCGGCATACAATTTGCCTTTATCTTCTTAGCGGAGTATGCCATGATGTTTTTGGTAGCGATGTTGGGCGTCGTCCTGTTTTTAGGTGCCTGGAACACGCCGCTCCCAAATATTGGTGCGATACGGCTGGCAGATTGGACTACGGGCCTTGCCTGGGGAATCTTTTGGACCTTGGCCAAATCATTATTGATCGTCGGGGTGCAAATGTGGATCCGTTGGACATTACCCCGATTACGGGCCGATCAATTAATGAGTCTTTGTTGGAAGGTATTGACCCCTTTGGCTTTTGTTTGCATGGCTATTTCTGCCATTTGGAGAATTTTAATTATAGCATAAGATATGATATTTAAAACGGCTTCCCACGCATTTCGTACAGCAATCAAAGGCTTATCTTTGACTGTCAAGCACTTGTTTGGCGCCCGACGTTCGCGTCAGGAATTAAATATCAAAAACGACAACTACTTTGACCGTCAGGAGGGCATCGTCACGGTACAATACCCTGCCGAAAAAATGCCGATCCCCGAAGTCGCTCGCTATCAATTGCAAGTAGATATTGAAGATTGCATCGTCTGTGATCTCTGTGCCAAAGCATGTCCCGTAGATTGCATTGAAATTGAAGCAATCAAATCTCCGGAGGCGATCGGAAAAACGTCAGACGGTAGCGTCAAACGACTGTATCCAGCCAAATTCAATATTGATATGGCCAAATGCATGTACTGTGGATTATGTACGGTCGTCTGTCCTACGGAATGTATAGTCATGACCAATGAATATGACCGCAGCTCACAGAAATTAACCGACCTGATCTATGGTTTTTCAGACATGACCGACGAACAAGTTGCACAACGAAAAGCAGAATGGACACAATTTCAAGCTGAAAAGGAGGCAGCAAAGCAAAAATAAAAGATGGAAAGTATTTTGTTTTATGCCTTTGCCACATTGGCCATCGGATCCGCCCTTTTACTGGTAAATCTTAAAAATATAGCCCGCGCCTTATTTCTATTTTTCATTGTGCTCTTTGCTATGGCTGGCCTATACCTCTTTGCGCTGGCAGATTTTGTTGCCATCACACAGATTATGGTCTATGTAGGTGGTGTGCTGATCCTTATGCTATTTGCCTTTATGCTTTCCAACAAAGAACTACTGAAAGATCTTCAAGACAGCAGTGGCTCATTTTTGAGCATGCCCAGGTGGCAGGCGATTGTATTGGCCCTAGGTTTTCTAACACTGCTGATTTTGGGCATACGGGAATGGCAGCAGTCCCTCCCTACCTGGATCCAACAGGCCCGGGAAAATAATACGGAGATTATTCCAACAGATAATAACATCCAACAGATCGGCTTACGATTTATGACATTCTATGTATTGCCATTTGAAGTCATTTCCATCTTTCTGATGATGGCGCTTATCGGCGCCTCGCATTTATCCAGAAAGGAGCGTAACCGATGATTACATTGACGCATTTTTTGGTAGTCAGTGCCTGTATCTTCTGTATCGGTCTGTATACCGTTCTCTCGAAGAAAAATGCCATTATGATTCTGGTAGGCATCGAACTGATGATTAACGCGGCTATACTGAACTTTGTGGCATTTGGTAAATACGATAAAATCAGTTATGGAGGGCAGATTTTTGCCCTATTCGCCATCGTTCTGGCTGCTGCGGCAGTAGCCGTTGGATTAGCCTTGGTTTTGAATGTCTATAGACACTATAAAACCATCAATCCGGATGAAATCAATGAATTAAAAGATAAGTAAGAATTGAATCCACTTGCCTCCATATCACCGATATACACAGCGCTGCTTGCAGTAGCAGCACCATTTATTGCCTTTTTATATCAAGCGATGATGGGTAAACGTGATCAGTCCGGTATCGCCGCCCTACTTGGCATTGGGTGTAGTTTTATATTTGGCGGGCTCACCTGGCTGGCCATCTGGAATCATCCAGTAGTATCGGCCCAATTGAACTGGTTCACCATTGGTGCTTCGACTTTTAAAGTGGGTATTCTGTTGAATAACCTGAGCGTATTGATGCTTTTCCTGGTTCCTACAGTTGCTCTTCCCGTACATATCTATTCCAGGGCTTATATGAAAGGTGATCCAGGTATCCATCGCTATTGGATGTACCTAAGCCTATTCTGTTTTGCGATGCTGGGATTGGTTGTCATGGATAGCTTGCTGCTCATGTATATCTTTTGGGAATTGGTAGGTTTCGCATCTTACCTCCTTATTGGTTTCTGGTTCACACGCGAAACGGCTGTGCAGGCCAACAAGAAAGCATTTATCGTCAACCGCATCGGAGACTTAGGTTTTCTGATTGGTCTAGCCATTATATTTACGCAGTTCAACACCCTCAACCTCGTCGATCTTTTTGGTGAAGGGGGCCTGATTGACCAATCGAGCATCACAGGCGGATTATGGGTTTCTCCAGTCAACAGCATGGATCAGATCTGGCTTACGGTAGCCGGCCTGGCATTTTTCCTTGCTGCGATGGCCAAATCAGCTCAATTCCCTTTACATGTGTGGCTGCCTGATGCCATGGAAGGACCGACATCGGTATCTTCACTGATCCACGCTGCCACTATGGTCGCTGCAGGAGTTTTTTTGCTGGCAATCGTATTTCCGTTATTCAACGAAAGCGCATTGTTATTTATTGCGGTCATAGGCACAATCACCGCGGCCTCCGCAGCTTACTTTGCATTAGGTCAATACGATATTAAGCGCATCCTGGCTTTCTCAACTATCTCACAACTGGGCTTTATGATGGTCGGAATTGGAATTGGCACCTGGGATGCAGCACTTTTTCATTTGGTAACACACGCGTTTTTTAAATGTCTGTTATTTCTTTCGGCAGGAGCTGTTATCCATGAGATGGCCCACCTCAAAGCGCACAGCCAGCTCGACTTTGATCCGCAGGATCTGCGGAATATGGGTGGACTGAAAAAGTATATGCCCAAAACCTTTATCCTGATGAGCATTGCTTCATTGGCACTTGCCGGATTTCCTTTGACATCAGGCTATCTTTCCAAAGATAGTATCATCATCTCTTCCTTTGAATGGGCTTTATCGAAAGGTGGTTTTTACCTCATTATACCTGTAAGTCTCATCATCGTCAGTATAATGACCGCTTTCTACATTGGCCGCTTAATCTTTAAGGCCTTTTTAGGTGAACTTCGAATCCTGGATCGGGTTCAGGACAAACTACATGGTGCCCCTTTGCATGAGGCTTCCAAAACCATGTTGATTCCGATGATGTTATTGGGGCTTTGCTGTCTATTTCCGTTATTCTCTCTCAACCCAGTATCTTATCATGATTCCTGGTTGATGGATGGTTTATTATTGGATGAATACAGCTTTGCACCAAGCCATAGCGCCCATCTGCTTATTCCAATGCTTTTATTGATCGGTTCCGTAATCAGTTGGGTTATCGGTTGGAAATGGTACGTACAAAACAAATACCCGCTCAACACTGCTGGTTTTGCCCTAAAAGCATCATTCAATCAAGGTTATATCAATGAGCTGTATCAACGCGTATTTGTTAATGGAACACTAAAACTAGCTCAGTTCTGCTATTGGTTTGACCGTTATATCGTCGATTCGTTCGTTGCTTTTGTTCAGTTTATCGTCTTATCCCTCTCGCGGCTGAGCGTGTGGATAGACAAATATATTGTAGACGGCTTTGTCAATACTGTTGCCGCTGTTGCCTACTGGACCGGCAATCAGGTTCGTCTGGTACAGAACGGCAAATTACAGACTGCATTGTTCTCCGTTTTTCTATTTGTTTTACTTGGTTTAATTTATCTTATATTTTTTTAGGAAATGCCTATTTTATCCTTACTGATATTTTTACCGCTTCTGGCGACGGCGTTTATCCTCGCCTTACCAACACGATATAAATCGAGTTACAAATATATTGCCTTAGCAATTACAGCGGTGCAATTTGTACTTGCTGGACTATGTTATGCAAAATTTGACGCGAGCCAAACCGGCGTACAGGATTTGGCAGGATACCAATTTGTCGAACAGCTTCCCTGGATCCGTCTGGACTTGGGTTCCATAGGAAAATTAGAGATCGATTACCTGATCGGGATAGACGGTATTTCAATGCCGTTACTACTGCTCAGTGCTTTTGTGATGCTGATGGCAATCGGGGCCTCCTGGAATATACAAAAGAGTCCGAAGGGATATTTCGCCCTCCTTATGGTACTAAACATGGCTGTAATGGGTATTTTCTGTGCTTTGGATTTCTTTTTATTTTATTTATTCTATGAGGTCATGCTCCTACCACTCTACTTCCTGATCGGTATCTGGGGTGGAGCAAGACGTGAATATGCTGCCATAAAATTCTTTCTTTATACCCTGTTTGGATCAGTATTTATGCTATTGATCATTGTCGGTTTGTATTTTTCGGTTATTAACCCGGTCACGGGTGCCCATACCTTCAATATGATCTACATGATGAATCCACAGAATTATTTAGGAGACTCGATCTTCGCCTGGGATGGTTATCAGGAAATATTGGGTATTTCGGCCAGATTGGTTGGCTTTGCAGTACTATTTTTTGCTTTTGCGATCAAAGTACCCATTGTACCACTGCACACCTGGCTACCTGATGCACACGTAGAGGCGCCGACACCGGTATCCATTATTTTAGCAGGTATCCTATTGAAAATAGGTGGCTATGGCATTATCCGTATCTGCTATAGTATTTTCCCTGACATGGCAGCGCTATCCAATTGGTGGCTTGGGCTGATCGGCGTAATCTCCATTATCTATGGCGCATTAAATGCTTTGGCTCAAAAAGATCTAAAACGGATGATCGCATATTCGTCGGTATCGCACATGGGTTTTGTCTTGCTCGGTATAGCTTCATTGACAGCCGAGGGAATTTCAGGTGCTATGTTCCAAATGATTTCCCATGGGTTTCTATCGGCGGCGCTTTTCTTCCTTGTGGGTGTGGTCTATGACCGTGTACACGACCGAAATATTTATAGTTTCAGAGGACTGGCGCAGCTTATGCCGAAATATACGGGCTATGTTGCTGTTGCGTTCTTCGCTTCTTTGGGTCTCCCTGGATTCTCTGCTTTTATCGGTGAAGCATTTGTTATCATCGGTTCATTCAATGCTGCCAGTGTAGGTACTGGTCTTCCGCGTTGGATGGCGGTAGCAGGCTCAATCGGAATTCTTTTAAGTGCAGCCTATCTTTTATGGACACTTCAACGGATGTTTTTTGGACAGATCAGACTAAAAGGTGGTGAATCTTGGTCCAATGCATTGACTGATGTCAACAGCCGTGAACAGCTGGTCCTATTTCCGACCTTGGCTCTTGCGCTTTTACTAGGCGTGATGCCTTCTCTGGTATTCCATAGTCTCAATGCAAGTGTATTGAATCTTGTCAGCTTTATCCAACAATTTATCTAATCGGCATGCTCGCATTCAGTCCATATATCAGTTCATTTATTGATCAAATTATTGTTAGTATTCCCTACTTCAAACCGGAATTAATACTGATCATTACTTTTATAGGCACTATTATCGCGAGTCTTTTCGTGGATAGATATTGGGACAAGGCATCTTTCACCTTTACGGTGGCTGGGCTCTTATTAAGTGGTTGTTATCTATTGGGACAGGGATTGAGTCATGTGGAGATGTCCGGATTCTTCGATATGATCCACGTTGATACATTCGCGATATCGGCACGAATGATTATCCTGCTGTCGACCTTACTGATTACGATTTTTATCCAACAACGTCACCAGCATGAGCGTCCTCTGGGCGATTTATATGCTGTAATCCTGACCGCCACCTTAGGGCTGAACCTCTTGACCATGTCGAGCAACTGGCTGATGATCTTTATTTCCGTCGAAACCGTTTCCATTAGTTCCTATATTATGGTCGGTTATTTTTCAGCGAATAAAGCACAATCTGAGGCTGCGATGAAATATGTGCTCTTTGGGTCTATCTGTGCTGCTGTTATGCTCTATGGTTTATCCTTGCTATACGGTTTCACGGGAAACTTGAATTTTGATGCGCCAGCCCATATTGCGGGGCTGATGGAGGCGCCTAAGCTGATGATCAGCATTGCCCTCTTATTTTTATTGACTGGTATAGGTTTTAAACTTAGTTTCTTCCCTTTCCATGTGTGGAGTCCTGACGTTTACCAAGGGGCACCGACGGTAATCACTACTTACCTGGCAACGGTACCGAAAATTGCTGTTGTCGTATTACTGTCTAAGCTACTTGCGGCCTGGCTTGCTGTATCTTTTTATTTCAGTGATTTCCTAGCCTACGTGATTATCATCATTGCCATTGCGACCATGTTGATCGGTAATCTGGCTGCATTACGTCAACAGGATGCCAAACGCATGATGGCCTATTCTTCCATTGGTCACACTGGTATATTATTGATGGCAGTACTGGTTTATCAAAACAATGAATCCAACGTTTTACTGTTTTATTTATCGATTTATGCGTTGATGAATATTGCGGTCTTTATTTTCATTGATAGTTTGGAAGACAGCCTTGGCAGTACTTCAATTGACTCTTATAAGGGATTAGGTAAGCAGTCACCGTTATTATTCACCTCATTATCAATTGTTTTAATCGCGTTGATAGGCCTGCCTCCTACTGCTGGATTTGTCGGAAAGCTACTGATATTTTCAAAGGTATTCGAACAATATCAAAACTTCCAATCCTTCGGTCTGCTTGCGCTTTTGATTGTAGGGGCACTTACATCGGTGATTTCCCTTTTCTATTACTTTAAAATTCCGTTGAACGCATTCCTAAAAGACAGTGTACATCCGTATACGTCCAAATCAAATCCTATACTTCTCGGCATCGGTTTGTTATGTACCATTGTAGTTGTCTTGTTGGGGTTATTCCCGGATGTTTTACTTGCTATTTTTTAAAAAATCAATACCAATTTTTCCTCCATACTACAGTCTCCCGCTAATTACATCGTATTGATACCGGATTTGAAGTGTAGGATAACCCCATAATATATTTTATATTTGTAACATGATTAGTGCAATAGCAAATCCCATTTTTCAACGTGCTATCCAGGATTACCACGTATACGATCAGATTGATCATCCAATCCAGAATCCATACGATAAACAATCCCTAGAACATCTCCTGTACTTAAAGTGCTGGATTGACACCGTACAATGGCACATGGAAGATGTTGTACGTAATCCTTCCATTGATCCAAAGGATGGGTTATACTGGAAGCGACGCATCGATGAGTCTAACCAGTACCGCACGGACACGGTGGAATATATAGACAGCTACTTTTTACAGAAATATCAAACGATCAAGGCACAGCCTTCGGCAACAATCAATACTGAAAGTCCAGCTTGGGCCATTGATAGACTATCTATACTGGCTTTAAAGATCTATCATATGGAGCAAGAGACGCTACGTTCAGATGCGTCCGCAGCCCATATTTCTGCTTGTCAGGACAAATTGAACATCTTGTTGGAACAACGTACAGATCTTTCACAGAGTATCGACGAATTGCTGGCGGCAATTGAGTCGGGTGAAAAATACATGAAGGTCTATAAACAGATGAAAATGTACAATGATCCAGAACTAAACCCAGTACTTTATACTTCCGGAAAATAAGGACATGTCTTTACCGCAGCGAATCATAGTAACTCGATTTTCAGCTATGGGCGATGTCGCCATGGTAGCTTCGGTATTGAAGGAATTTTGCCTGCAATACCCTTCCGTCGAGATTATTATGGTGAGCCGTTCCTTTTTTGCGCCATTCTTTGATGGTATAAAGAATGTGAAGTTCCATGCAATTGAACCTAAGACAAGCCATAAAGGTTTTTGGGGCTTGGTCAGGCTAAAGAAGGAACTGGCACAGTACAATGCCGACGCTGTAGCGGATCTGCATTTCAATTTGCGTTCGCGTGTATTAGCTCTCTTATTCTCACTTTCCGGAATGAGGGTCAAACAACTGGACAAAGGCCGTTCAGAAAAAAAAGCCCTTACCCGTAAGGAAAATAAGGTTAAACATCCGTTGAAACTAACTGTAGAACGCTATGCAGATGTATTCCGGGCTTTAGGCTTTCACTTTGAACTAAGTCACAAATTGCAGTCTAATTTGCAGGATGTCCCTAAGGCTGCCTTTAGCCTATTTGGCAACTTCGAACGGAAAAAAATTGGCATTGCAGCCTTTGCCCAACACCGATATAAGATTCTCCCATTGGCAAAGATGGCCCAAATCATCGACTATCTGACACATCATGGTTATGATGTATTGCTTTTTGGCGGCGGTCAGCAAGAGTTTCAAATTGCACAAACCTGGACGGAGAGTTTTCCAAATACCTACAATACCATTGGAAAATTTACGTTAAGAGAGGAACTGGACATTATATCAAATCTGGACCTGATGATCAGCATGGATTCCTCTGGCTTACATATGGCTTCATTGATGGGCGTAAGATGTCTATCGCTGTGGGGCGCGACACACCCCTATGCAGGATTTACAGGTTATGGCCAAGAATCCGGGAACTGTGTCCAAGTGGAGCATCCCAGTCGACCGAGTTCTGTCTATGGCAACCAGCCCTGCGACTGTGACGGCACAGAAGCAATTGATTTAATTACACCAGAAATGGTGATCGAAAAAATAACAGCGGTAAGATGAGGATAGGATTTGATGCAAAGCGTTTTTTCAACAACGCCTCAGGCTTGGGTAACTACAGCCGGGATCTAATACGCATTTTATCAACCTTTGTTCCGCAAAATGACTATATCCTTTATACGCCCAGCACATCTCTTGAGCGCTATGCTAATCTAGTCAGCCCTGAACAAATTAAGAAACCACAGGGATATATCAATCAAAATTTTCCCAACCTCTGGCGAACAAAGAGAATCGTGTCAGATTTGAAAAAAGATGAGGTCAATATTTTTCATGGTCTTTCTGGAGAAATTCCGGTAGACTTGGCTCCAGCGAAAATCAAATCCGTTGTTAGTATGCACGATTTAATCTTTATGCGTTACCCTGAGCTTTATCATCCGATAGACCGCTGGATCTATAAAAAGAAATTCGCACATGCCTGCCGACGGGCAGATAAAATCGTTGCGATTAGTAAACAGACCAAAAATGATATTGTTGAGTTTTTTGATATTCCGCAAGAAAAAATAGATATCATCTATCAGGGGTGTCATGAGGCCTTTAAAATTCTAAAAACCGATGTGGAAAAGCAAAAGCTTAAGAATAGTTTAGGTCTCCCAGATGAATTTCTATTAAATGTAGGGACAATAGAAGAACGAAAAAATGCGCTATCTATCGTAAAAGCGATTGAGCATATCGATATCCCCTTGGTTATTGTCGGCAGAAGCACAAAATACAAGCTTCAGCTCCAAGAGTTTATCCGTAAGCATCGGATGGAACATAGAGTATACTTTCTTAGTGGCCTGAATATGCAGGAACTTTCAGTGCTCTATTCCGCAGCACTCGCATTTATCTATCCATCTATTTACGAAGGTTTCGGCATTCCTATTATCGAAGCCTTATATTCGGGCACACCCGTAATTACTACGGATTCAGGAGTTTTCCCAGAAGCCGGAGGCCCAACTTCGTTGTATGTACGACCGCACGATATTGAGCAGATTAAGCATGCCATTGAATCTATTTTAAATGACAGCAATTTACAGCAGCACATGTCTATAAAAGGATTGGCCCACGCACAGCAGTTTAATGATGACAACCTAGCGGCACAATGGGAAAAACAATATCTGACGCTTTAGTCTTCTGATTTCACAACAGTTACTAATTTCTGCAGTTTTTTCCAGTGTTGTGACCGATCACCGTAAATCAATAATTTGCCAAGCTTATATTTAAATTTCATTATCCCCTTGTAGTCATCGGGCACAATGCGATAAGAGACAGTCGGGTCTTCGTTGATGACATCATTGACGGCCCTTGTGTAAACTGTTGGCCCGGTCATGCCGTGCACGTCATGTGGGTATTTATTTTGCTGAATATTTTCAACAATATACTTTATTGTCCGCTCCAGAAAAGGGTGTCCTTTTTCGAATACCAGCGCCCATTGTGCAAAAAGATTTTGGTGGTTCTTTTCACGCGTAATGACAGCATGGTCATCTTCTTGCAGGTATTTATCAAGATTAACGAGAATGTCGCTATCCAGATCCAGGTATACTCCGCCATATACATATAAGACGGCATATCGAAAAAAATCGGCTTTTGCCGCTCCGATCTGCAACCTAGAATACGCTTTATATACTTCATTGTCAAATGATTCCTTTATAAATGTATCTACACGTTGGTCATCATAAAACTCATAGCGGTAATTCTTATTCTTACGTCTAAAGCGCTTGATATATAATTTTGTTAACCAAGGGATTTGGTTCGTTTTAAATGTCTGATAGATTACTTTTGGTATAGCCATGCCCTTATTTCAAAAGTTTCTTATAAAGTTCCCAATATTCATCTGCGGCTTTATCCCATGAAAACTGGGCAGCCCAGGATTTAATTTCAGGAGTACGGTCTTCCCCATGGATAATAGCCATCAGGTTGGATTTCCCAAATTCGATCAAATATTCCGGGTCTGTGGATTCTAAAAAGAAAGCTTCGGGTCCTCCGATCTCAGGAAGACAAGTATAAGTAGATAACAGCACCTTCTTGCCGAATGACATCGCCTCAATAACAGGTAATCCAAAGCCTTCTGCTATTGAAGGGAAAGCAAATAAAGCACAATTCTTTAAATAATTATATTTCTCTGTTTCTGTTATCGGCCCGGTGAGCCTTACTCTTCCCGCAACTCCAAGTTCAGCCGCTAAATCAAGAATATATTGATTATAATCCGGTTCTGCGATAATACCGCTAATGATCAGTTCCAAATCATTCCCAACCAATAAATAAAGCAACGTATGAAAATTTTTCTTGCGATTTATGGTACCGATAGAATAAATAAAGGGTTTATGGATATTATCCTGCGATTTATCTAGCTGATCTAAATATTTCTGATCAATATTATTTCCATTATAAATCACATGAAGTGGTTTTCCCCTTAAATTACAATAATCTTCGAGGTCTTTCTTTACATAATTTGATATCGCAACAATAATATCCGCCTTATCCAAATTTGCCTGTAAGCTTTTCAGATACTTCTTTTCTTTTTCGACCGATTTCTTTTCTTTCAGGAAGTTCAGGTCATGAATAGTAGAAAGAACCTTGATTTTATGATTACGTGGAAAATATGAACTAAGCTGGAAAGTAGAATGCCAAAGATCACTGTTGGAAAATCGCGGCATCCAGAATTTCTGCAATGATTTTTGCTGGTAATAGTTTGCTTCTGCTCCAAAATCCTCATTGGCGGGGTTATTCGTATAAAACACCATCTCATAGGGATCCTTTGTCTTCTTCAATAAAGCTTGACCTAATTGCTTACAAAAATGAAATAAGCCTGTATGAGGATATTTCATCCGTTCGGCATCAAATATGATCTGTTTTTTCTTCATTCGCTATCGTTCAACAAAGATAGGCTGTTCAGCTTGTTTTTCATATTTTTTATCCCCAAATCATCATTTAATATTGATAAGCAAAACTGCTACTGAATGAAATTATTGCAAATATATCGGATTATATATTCAAATTAATTTTCGTGATCTAAAACAACCCGTAGCCAAGCTTCAAATGAGTATTTTTCTACTAGTTCGGGCGTAATATCTTCATAAGATTGATTGATAAAATCAACTATCTCATTAATATTCTTGTCATCCCAAATAAAAAAATTGGCCTTATTATAAAACTCGTAGTCTTTTATTAATGGATTGTTTGTTATTAACTTCTTTTTCAAATATAAAGCCTCGAATACACGAAATGAAACCCCTTGATGAATTGTGGAATTATCAAAGTCCAAGATAGCTTTATAGTTATTTTCGGTTTCAAGAAGTTGTTTATAAGTAAGCGGCTTCTTCAAAAATTTAATACCACTATCTTTATAACGATCTAATATCTTTTTATCTGTACAATGCAAATAGATGTCACTTTTAATATTTTGCTCTTGCAGCACTCGAATTAGATTAAGTATTGAAGGCATTCTATTTTTAAGATAACTTCCTATAAAGATTAACTCTTTCTCACTCTTATTTACACCTATTTGTTTTGGATAAGGAAAATAAAAATTACTGATATAAAAAAGATTATTAAATTGTTCTTTATATTTTAAACTATCAGATTTATCAAATACAAAAAACTTATCAAAATATGGAATCCGTTTAAATACCTCAGGAAACCTCATTAGACCATCCCATTGATAAGCAACTATATGTTTCACTTTACTTTTTAACAATTTTATCGAATCAATAGATAAAAGATCGGGTCGAATAACTAAAGTGAAATCAATACTTTGATCGATATCCAATAAACTGTTTTGTAATTCTTTATTTACCGTATCATAAATTAGTCGCTTTTTATAGTTCTTATCTCCCAATAAATTTTTACAAATGAAGCTCTTTATCCTTTGTCCCCTATTTTTATATTTAAAAGCACTATCAGTCAAAAAAATAAGTTTAACTTCGTAGCCCAACTCTTTACAGGATCTGACCATTAATCGATACAATTCGAAATGCACTGGAATGATCAAAATTAGCGTTTTCGATACTTTCAACTCAATTAAATAATAAACATAATATTTGTATGACAATTTACAATTAAAATTTCGATATAAAAAACTACCAAAAATGATATCGATAAATATTCTATAAAGTAAGAGGCTTTCTTATTGTAGGTATATTTTTCTTCTTACCTTTACTGTCAAATTATAGGATATACTATGGGCTTAAGGAGAACTATCAAGAACTTTAATAGTAAAAGGAATTATTTAAAACAACTTCAAAAAAACAATGATTTATTACCGTCAATTGATGTAAACCTTACAGCCGATCAAATCTATTTTCCATCTTTTGCGATTCCTGAGATCTCTATTGTGATACCCTTTCACAATCAACATACACATACATTGAACTGCCTGTTGTCAATTGCCAATAACCTTCCTGAAGTCTCTTTCGAGGTTATTCTAATTGACGATTGCAGTAATGAATACTTTGATTATAGTGCAATCTGTAACATTTCAATTTTAAGGAACACAAAAAACCTTGGATTCCTCGAAAGTGTAAACGAGGGGATAAAAAAAGCTAAAGGGAATTACATTTATTTACTCAATAACGATACTATAGTCACAGAAGGCTTTTTAACGGAATTACTACATGTATTCCAGTCGAAAAAAAATGTTGGAGCGGTTGGCTCTATGCTACTTAATCCTGATGGTACACTGCAAGAAGCCGGATCTTTCTTTATTCGCAACGGAGTTGGGCAAGTTGCTGATATACCGACTTATTTCCCTCAAGTAAATTATACCCATAAAGCCGATTATTGTTCGGGCTGCAGCCTATTATTTAAGAGATTAAGTGATAACAGCGATCTTAATCTTTTTCACGAACAATTTGCTCCGGCCTATTTCGAAGATAGCGATTTATGTTTTACACTTAAATATATTCAGAATAAGGATGTTTATTACTGCCCATTCTCTAAGGTATATCATTTTCATGGAGTCACTTATGGTAACGAACTACGTAAGGAAACTCCCAATAGCTCAAAAATGGAATTGCTAACCAGAAATCAAAAGATATTTTATAAAAAATGGGATAGTATAATATCCAATATCCATGCAAAATTTATTCAGGAAAGAATCATAGAATTATACGGGAATAAATCACTGATTATCTTTCACGATAGGGTTCCTGAATTTGATAACAATTCCGGAGATTTACGTCTAACTGAGATTATCAAATTATTCATTGACTTAGATTACAATATTACACTCATAGTTCCTAAAAATCGTATAGAAAATCCGTATAACACCTATTTTCAACAATTAGGAGTTTGTGTATTTTATGAGCATAAGCTTCTTAATGAATACAATAGGTTTTTTAAAAAACTAGCACTTCAAACACCTATATGCTGGTTCTCAACGGGGCCCACATTTGAGCGGTTTTATAAATTGGCTAAAACACATTGGCCGAGAGGGAAGTTTGTTTTCGACATGGTAGATATCCATCATCTCAGATATCTTAGGGCGTTAGAACACGAACCAAATAATAAATTTTATAGAAAAAAATATAACGAGACTTTACGAGCCGAGAAATTTGCTTCAAAACGCGCCGATATTACGATACCTATTTCTCTACAGGAATCGGAATATATGGAGAAAACATTTGGCACCAAACGCCTAGCCGTTATCTCAAATATTCACTACAACAAAGTATCATTAAATGATGTTCCCAATTTTAACGAGCGACAAGGTATTCTGTTTATCGGTTCACAGCATCATCCAAATATTGATGCCGTGAGATTTCT
This sequence comes from Sphingobacterium sp. NGMCC 1.201703, assembly GCF_047784615.1. NCBI lineage: Bacteria > Pseudomonadati > Bacteroidota > Sphingobacteriia > Sphingobacteriales > Sphingobacteriaceae > Sphingobacterium > Sphingobacterium sp. NGMCC 1.201703. Next base: position 66,820 of record NZ_JBLOHD010000005.1, read on the forward strand.
GGCAGATGAAATTATGCCTATTGTTTGGCAGAATAATCCAGAAATTAAATTGAATGTGGTTGGAAATTTAGATGTATTAATCAGCGATATCAATGACCCCAATATTATATTTCATGGTTATGTCCCCGATATAACAGAATTTTTCTACAATAATAAACTAATGATTGCTCCGTTAAGAACAGGTGCTGGCGTTAAAGGAAAAATTGGTCAAGCTTTCGAATATTTTTTACCGGTAATTACAAGTAAAATTGGCGCAGAAGGTATGGCCCTAAAAAATAATTTCAATGCGATCTTAGCCGAAACCGCAGAGGAGTTCGCCGCTAGCATACTATCATTGTATACAGATGAATCTCTATGGACCTATTTGCAGTCTAATTCCGAAAAAAGTCTTGAACCGTTTTCTAAAGAAAAATTAAAAAACACATTGGAAAAAATTATTGATCTCGATGTCCTTCCCCTTCAATAACTTCCGAGATAAAATTATTCCAGCTTGCTTTTACTATTTCGGGGGCATATTTAGACATAGCTTCATGTGCCGCAATTCCAAATTCTGCTCTTTTTTTGGGGTCATTCATTAAAAGAGTTAAATAAATCTCGAAATCTGCTATGGACGAAGCTAAATACCCCGTTTTCTCGTGTTGTATAAGTTCATTTACGCCAGAACAGGAACTGAAGCCAAGACAGGGTAACCCGATAGACATAGCTTCAGTCAATGCTAAAGGAAACCCTTCATACTTACTCGGAAATACAAACAGATCCGACTTAAATAACTGCCTTATGGGATCTTTTGTAAAACCCTTCAGATAAATTCGGTCAGCCAAGTCCAAAGATTCAATCTGATCCTTTAATTGATTATAGTCGGGGCCAATGCCCCAAAGTTCCATATCCCATGTTTGGTATTTATCACTCAATCTAGAGAATATATCAATAAGAATATTTTGTTGCTTACACTCAACATCCAGTCTTGCAATATGTATTATCCGTTTCCGTGGTTTTTCTCTATCATGATTAACTAACATAGTATCTTCTATTTGCGGCACCGGATTTGGGATAACAACATACTTGCCTGTAAAACTACTTGGGAGATAATCTTTATAGCTCTCAAATAAAACTTGAATGCCCTTAAGATGCATAAACGCAGTAGTCAACAAATCCACCATAAACGGCTTCCTACTACCAAACATGTCCTTAAAATCATAATCAGGCCTACCGTTGACCGAATCAATGATCGGTATTCCAATTGAATTCTGATAAGTGATTTCTAACAAGCTTGCGATTGACATTGTTATGATGAGATCAGGCTTAACTGAATCAATATGCCGTTTCCAATTCAGCGCACGTTTCTCTAGATTGAACCGATATAGCATGCTCTCCCCACCCACCTTTTCCAATATTTTGCTATTATATCTTTTTGCTATTTTTTTTTTGATTTTATGTTTTATCCACAAAAAAGGGTTTCTCCCTTTATAATTGTATATAGGCTGTAGATCGAGCTGCTCTATTCCTGGATCAAAGATATTGGTAACCTTTATTTCTGGATATAAAGGAAACATTGCTTTTCCATTGGTATTTTCGCATGTCATTATTTCTACCTGATATCCCTGATCAAAAAAATTATTTGCCAGAAAACATGCTATTTTCTCCGTTCCGCCCGTTCCGTTCAAAAAAAATAAATGCTGAATAATTAAAATTTTCATCGATTAATAATAGTTACGTAGGTAATGCTTAACTCTTTTCTTTACCTTAGGAATTGGTATAAGTTTAGAAAATAGTAAATAAATACGTTTCTTTTGGGTGCGAAGTACTTTGTATTTTAAATAAAACTCATCAAATTTCTTATAATCAGGCGCTGCCAAAAAAAACAGAAAAGGTTTACTTAACGACTTTTTTTCTTTATCACTTAAATAACAGGACACCTTTAAATTAAAATAGGAACGGATCAAATTAAATAAATATTTTTTTTGCTCATTGTCCAACGGCATTTCTGTATACCGCAAATAAAAAGGTTCATGCTCTATAAACCTGGCTAGGTGTAGTGCTTTGTCTGAAAAAAGATGATAGCTTGAGTAAAATTTATCCAAAAGATCAAACCACTGCGGAATTTGGCGCAAAACTTTCCAGCAATTATGATGGATTTTAATATGATTTTGATTTTCATGTTTTCTATAAAAATAGACTGCTTTTTCATTGGCAGCCAATTTATTAGTCAAGGCCAATAATCGATGCGATAACAAACCATCCTCACAAGGTTGAATACCTTCAGGAAAGCGTATATCCGAAAATTCTTCAAGAAAACTTCTTTTTATAATCTGTCCACAGGTAGGCAAAGCTGTAGGGAAAGGGAGCAGGCGGGTAAAATACTCTCCTACAACTAAAATATCCGCCTGACAATCGTCGGCGATTCTAAACGAGCTTGAAAGAAAATCAGTAGCAATAGTATCATCTGAATCCAAAAAGTAAACATATTTCCCTTTTGCATATTTTAGTCCTTCATTTCTGGCAACAGAGACGCCTCGATTTTGCTGATTAAAAAAATAAATTCTCGAATCTAAAGCGGCGTACTTTCTACAAATTGCTGCGGAGGAATCAGTACTACCATCGTTGATTAATATTATTTCGAAATTTTGCAGCTCCTGATTCAGTACACTTTCGATTGTTTCTTTTAAAAATTTTTCAACATTATAAACAGGTATTATTACCGATATAGCGATATCCAGAGATATTTCCATACGATCAAAACTCGCTCTCATGAATATTAATATACAAAATTAATTTGACAATAAAGCTAATTGGGACAATCAACCAAAGAATTTTTGATTTTTTCTTTGCTTAGTGTGAATTCGCGATAACGGAATTCGCCTGATTTATTACCGATCATTGCCCCCATTTTAATTAATGATTCACTAGTTCCCATTGGAAAAATTGCACTGCGATAGGCATTATTTTTTAATAATGGCTTCGGAAAAACTTTGAAATTTATACCGTCTTTGGAATAAGCAACATATAATAATTCAGCCGTATATTTTTTTACGTCTCCGACAGCAATACATAAAAAATAATAGCCGTCAACAAAAGTTGCCTGAATATGCCAAGGTGAATTTGCAGAACTCTCTCTTAACCAAGGTTTATTAAGAAAATTGACCAGTTTACTCTCCTTAAAACCAGTAAAATTAATACCATCAGTAGAAGTTCTACGCACTACATACGAAGGTTCTTTCCCTTTAAAATTTCTCCGATTAAGGTTCAATTCTATTTCATAACTCAAAAATTGGCTTCCATTATGAATAAATGAAGGAGACAACACATGGTCATTCTTTGGAGTAAATGGTGGGTTACTAGTAAAGGCGATGTTTAAATTGGACCATCTTATACCATCCGTTGAGGTTTGTTGCACAATAGTCCGATGTGCATCTAGTTTCAAACGATCAAAATTCGTATTCGTGAGCACACATTTGCTTTTTAATGATTGCGCTGTTATAAAACTACCTCTGTAATACAGATAAAATCGATCATTCAGGAATACCCAATCTACATCGGACCAAAATCCTTGAATCGGATCCACTTTATTTTCACGAAAGCTTTCTTTTGGATATGGCGCATTAATAATTGGGTTAGTTAAACCCGGAGGATTAGTCCAATCAAGGCCATCATTTGATACGACAATACTCGGATTTTCAAATTTCTTTGAATTTTGATTGGTGCCTACTGCTCCGAAATAAGGGGTGAAAACCATCCAATATCTATAACCATTGAATTTGTTGGGAAAATACAAAACGTCCGGATGGCAGTAGCTCGCATTTACACCCGAGATATCCAGAAACTCCGTAGGGTTCTTTAACCCCATAAAATTTGCATCCGCAACAGTATGAATATTAACCAGTCCTTCATCGTTGTCAAAAGAAACAGAATCGATCGGATTGATAGTCCAAATAGGAGCTTCTACTTCTTGTGCAAAAAAATCCTCTGAACGGTGACAAGCCATAAGGACAACAACTCCATATAGGAGTATCAAAAAATTACGAATCATAGTTAAACTCAAACGGTAGATACAAAAAAATGCTACTTAACAATCGGCTTTATAACAGATAAAATAAATTGATGGCGCATGTGCGGCACAAAATTAGTATATTACCATTTAAATTTAGCAACTATTGAAAAAAAAGACATTTAGTCTTTTAACACCAACAGATTATTTTTGAGAATGCAATGCCGTTCATCTATTAAAAGCCATAAAGAATCAGGTGCACAAGTCATTGATGAGATATGCTTTTTTTTTAAAACTTCGTTTGTTATTATTTGTATTCATATGCAATAGCTAATAGTCCCGGACCGGACTACACAATGAATAGGAGTCTACGAACGTTAATATTATTAATAGGAATCAAAAATTTAATCATGGATAACAGTAAAAAATTCTATATCATCCGACACGCTAAAGCCGAAACTATTCCCGGAATCAATGATTTTGACCGCGCATTAACCTCTGAAGGCATACAACATGCAAAACAAGTCGCAGGTAAACTTGCAGCCAAACTAACACTTAATGAGAACAGTATTGTCATCAGTTCACCGGCTAATAGAGCCTTGCAGACCGCCAAAGTTTTTTTGGATGTTATGGGCTCTCCCCAATTTGATATTCAGATAGAAGATTCTATTTACGAATGCACATACAAGCATTTACTTTCGGTCATCAACACCATTCCTGATCATATCGACCATGTGCTACTTTTTGGGCATAACCCTACATTGACTGATCTGGTTGAGTATCTGACCAGGAGGCCGGCCTATTTGCGTACTTCATCTTTTGCAGAGATTAAGCTCGATGCCGGCTTCACTTTTCAAATGCTCAGTGGTAATTGTGCCGATCTTGTACAGATCGTTGATTAAATCAAATTAATTCCAAGAAATGACCAACTAACGATAGGCAATCGTTTTATCTATTTCACGGTAATTTGATTTTATTGCTTTACCAATAATGAATAGCACCGTAATCCAAATATCATCTAGCTTGGGGCACATCTTGTGAGTTATGCTATATTTACGTTCTCAAAAATTTATTTTAATTATCATACACTCTGGAGATAGCGGAATTAAATTTTCCTCCTTTTTCACTACCTTCGTCTTATGGCGAATCAACTGCAGTTTGAAAATTCCCCTTACCTTAAACAGCACGCACACAATCCCGTGGATTGGATGCCGTGGGGGACCGCAGCCTTAAACAAGGCAAAAGACGAAAATAAACTTATTATTGTCAGCATCGGCTATTCAGCCTGCCATTGGTGTCATGTGATGGAACGGGAGAGTTTTGAAAACACAGCTATCGCCCAAACCATGAACAAATTTTTCGTGTCCATCAAAATTGACCGCGAAGAACGCCCAGATATCGATCAAGTCTATATGCTTGCGGTTCAGTTGATGACCAATGCGGGGGGCTGGCCTTTGAACTGCATCTGTCTGCCGGATGGTCGCCCGATTTATGGAGGTACCTATTTCAAGCCGCACGACTGGCAAAATATCCTGTTACAGATTGCGCAGATGTGGGAAGAAAAACCTGAAGTTGCGCTGGATTATGCCAATAAATTGAATAATGGTATCCAGCGGGCCGAGAAACTTCCTATCCACCCCATCCCCGAACAATACACACACAAAGATCTCGAAGAAATTATTATTCCCTGGAGCGAAACCTTCGATAAGAAAGAAGGCGGTTATACAAGAGCACCCAAATTTCCGCTTCCCAACAACTGGTCTTTCTTTTTAAAATATGCTGTACTCTCTGGTGATCAAGCCATATTGGATCATGTACATTTTACCTTAAAAAAAATAGGCGCCGGAGGAATCTATGATCAGATTGGCGGCGGTTTTGCGCGCTATTCAGTAGATCATTACTGGCATATTCCCCATTTCGAAAAAATGTTATACGACAATGGGCAACTGCTTTCGCTCTATGCCGAAGCCTATCAACACAATAAAGACCCATTCTATAAAAGAATAATCGAGGAAACTATTGCCTGGGCTGAACGTGAAATGCTTGCTCCCAATCATGGTTTTTACAGTGCTTTGGACGCCGATAGTGAAGGCATAGAGGGAAAATACTATTCGTTTTCAAAAGCTGAATTTGACGAAATTCTGGGTGAAGATGCGGCCATATTCAATCAATATTTTAACATTACTGAGAGCGGCAATTGGGAAGAAGAACATACAAATGTCCCCATTTGCGCCATTAATGCCGATCAATTGGCGACAAAGGTCAATATGTCAGCTGACGAATGGGCAGAGTTTTTAAAAACTTCCAAAAGAAAACTATTTGATTATCGGGAGCAACGTGTTCGACCGGGCCTCGATCACAAACAATTGACCACCTGGAACGCGCTCTTGTTGAAAGGACTAGTAGACGCTTACCGTAGCCTTGGGACAGCACACTTTTTAGATCTCGCATTGAACAATGCTGCATTTATTTGTACGGAACTGGTCCAGGAAAACAGTACTATATTACATCAGCCCCAGGATAAAAACCGTGCAATATTAGGCTTTTTAGATGACTATGCTTTTACCATAGAGGCCTTTATAGCCCTCTATGAAGCCACATTTGACCAAAAATGGCTGACTATTGCCCGGCAGTTGGCTGACAAAGCCATTGCCTTATTTTATGATGGCGAGCAAAAAACATTTTACTATACCTCGGTTGAAGCAGAAGAGCTGATCGCCCGAAAAAGTGAGATCATGGACAACGTCATCCCTGCCTCTTCCTCAACAATGGTTCGTCAGCTGAAGCGCCTGGGTTTACTTTTTGATGATGAAAATTATACCGCAATTGCCGATCAATTACTGGCGAATGTATTTCCTCAAATCAAAGCTTACGGCTCGGCCTATTCAAATTGGGCAATATTATTGCTAGAAGAAATATATGGGATCAATGAAATCGCGTTGACAGGTTCGGGAGCAATTGCTTTCCGTAAGGAACTGGATCAACATTATATCCCCAACAAACTTGTTCTCGGCGGCACAGAAGAAAGTCTTCCACTCTTAGAGAACAGAATCGGAAAGGAAACAAAAGCATATCTTTGCAAGAATAAGACCTGCAGTCTTCCACAAGATTCCATAACAGCGTTAATAAATTATATTTAATAAACGGTAGCCTTAGGCTCCCAAAAATCAAAATCAGATGGCTATAAAAGCAAACGACGTCGTAGCATTGACGTACAGACTTCACACAGTAGAAAACGGTGAAAAAGTTTTCGTTGAAGAAACAACTGCAGAACAACCTTTAGACTTCTTATATGGTGTAGGTATGATGTTGCCTAAATTTGAAGAAAACATCGCTGACTTAAACGTAGGTGACAAAATTTCTTTCGAATTGGCACCGGAAGATGCTTACGGTGAAAAAGACGAAAGAGCATTCGCTCAACTACCTGTGGACATGTTCAAAGAAACAGGCCTTCCTCCAGTTGGAGAAGTATTGCCTTTGCAAGATAACCAAGGAAATCAATTCCGTGCTGTAGTTGCAGAAGTAACTCCAGAGATTGTTATCGCAGACTTAAACCACCCAATGGCTGGTAAAACATTGAATTTTGATATTGAGATCTTAACAGTACGCCCTGCTACTGAAGAAGAATTGTCTCACGGACATTCTCATGGTGTAGATGGCACACAAGGTCACTAATCAGGATATAGAACAAGGAAAGGGCGTCAATTAACGCCCTTTTTCTGTTCCTAGCTATTTACAATCTGTACCTTTCTCTCAAAAGTTCCATCATGACAACCTTTGCTCAAAAAGTAATCGCATTTAACAAACAACTTCAATATCAGGGAAATCTTCCTTCCGATTTTAATGTCATCAACCCCTACCTCGACAACCCTGAGACATTAATCGTTATGCAGCAATTTTACAATAAATACTATGACGACAATAGTAAACGTAAATTTATCATCGGTATCAATCCAAGTAGACATGGCGCCGGTGTGACGGGCGTCCCTTTTACCGATACCAAACGGTTATACAGTATCTGCGATATAAAAATGCAATCTGCCCATACGCATGAAATCTCCTCCGTCTTTATGTATGACATGATCCAGACTTATGGTGGCGCCGAACTCTTCTACAAACAATTTTACATTAATTCTCCTTTCCCACTCGCTATCGTTCGGGAGGTCAAAACCAACAGCTGGATCAATGCAAACTATTACGACGATAAACAGCTCTTTGACATGGTAAAGCCATTTATGGTCAAATCGCTAAAACAGCATATTTCAATGGGACTCGAAACTGAGGAAGTATTTGTTCTGGGAAAAAAGAATGCCTCCTTTTTGACCAAAATCAATAAAGAGGAAAAACTATTTGGAAAGATGACCACTTTGGATCACCCCCGTTATATCCAGCAATATAAATCAAAAGATAAGCTATCGTATATTGATAATTATATTCGATTACTAAGCGGCATGTAAAATGTGGACAACCATGTTAAATAGCTGAATTGCAACACAAACATTGTGAATAACTAATAATCTGAATTTTCTAGCCAACTGGCCTCTTACATCAAACCATAGTTTTTGTTTTATGTATTATTCAAAGCTTTGTCGCCCGCAACATTTCCCTTTTTCCAGGCGCACCGGGAGCCTTTTCAATAGAGAAGCCCAAAGATTTCATGCTGCGTTTGAGATTGCCGGTAATCGCATAAGTAACAAAAACACCACCCGGTTTAACGAACTGGGCGACATGTGCCAAAGCAGCATCGCTCCACATCTCAGGTTGATGTATAGCGGCAAATGCATCAAAATAGACAACATCAAATTGTTTTTCAGTTTGAAAATCCATCAATAGTGTATGGGCAATGCTAAGCTGTAAACGCTCGTGAATTTGAACTTCCTCTTGCAATGCAGTTTCGTAATGCTGCAGATATGCTGACCAAACACTTGTATCCACAGTCTCCTGGTAGCCTGTTGCTGCTACAGTTGCCAAGGGCAACGGAAATCCCTCGATACCAACATAGTCGACCTGAAATGACTTGTCCCGAATGAAGTCAGCTGTCTGCAGAAAGTTAAGCCCTGTACCGAAGCCTATTTCCAATATAGCAGCCTCCGAAGCTCCTGACTTCTGCAGGTAATGATCTAGACCCGTTTTGATAAATACATGCCTGCTTTCCTGAACAGCACCATGCTTAGAATGGTAACATTCTCCTATCTGCGCATTGTACAATGTCTTCGAGCCATCTCCGGTTGTTACAAATTCCATCTCCGTCATAATAATTTTTGATAAAGTAAATATCCTTTATGCTTCACCCGATCCAACAATCGCTGCACCTGATTCATAAAATAATATAGTGGATTCCCGCGACACAAACTATCCGCACATTTCAGCTGCCTCCAGCAATAGCAATGAACTTTGTACGCATATCCGTTCAAAGATAAAAAGCTGACACGAATAAATGCCAATTAATCTTTATGCTGAGGTTAAATGGAAATAATAGATAAATAGATTATTTTAGCGTCATAAACACGAAACAATCAGAAAACCTAATGGAATACTCAGCAAAAACTTTTATACGTAACTATGGCAGCATCCTGCTACTGCTTCTTGGCATCAGTATCGGAAGTTTAATTGGGGTATTTTTTCCACATGTGGTGAACAACCTGAAACCGATTGGCGATATCTTCCTGAATCTGCTCTTTGTAAGTGTCATACCGTTGGTCTTTTTTGCAATAGCTTCGTCTGTCGCCAATATCGAAGGTGATAGTATACTGGGGCGTATCATTGGCATGATGTCCTTTGTATTTGTAGTCGGTATCGTGGTTGCCGGAGTTACAAGCATTATCTTCCTCTATCTGTTCCCCGTCAGCTCGGACCTCCCTATCGAACAAGCAAAAGACATCATCGACACGGCTACACAGGACTCCTGGGGTGAAAAAATGGTCCGCTTCCTGACAGTTAGTGAATTTTCCAGTCTATTGTCGCGCCAGAATATGTTGGCTTTTGTGATATTCTCGTTTTTAGTGGGCATCGCCACGCGCAGATCTGGCAGCTCCGCGGATATGTTCCGAAAATTTATCAACGCTGGAAATGCCGTGATGGGCAATTTATTGGTTATGGTCATGAAGCTGGCACCTATCGGATTAGGGGCTTATTTTGCCTATCAGGTTGGCACACTTGGCCCACAGCTCTTTGGCTTTTACGTAAAACCCATCGGCCTGTATTATATCTTCAGCCTCTTCTATTTCTTTACACTGTTTAGCCTATTTGCTTTTCTTGCTTTTGGCCTAAAAGGTGTCAGACGCTATTGGAAAAATAATATTTTACCTTCGTTGACTGCGCTTAGCAGCTGCAGCAGCCTCGCTACTATGCCGGCCAACTTACTGGCCGCCAAACAAATTGGCATACCCGATACCGTCGCGAGCGTGGTCATCCCATTGGGCACAACCCTGCATAAACATGGTTCTGCCATCGCTTGTATTTTTAAGATCTATATTGCTTTGTTGCTAAGCGGAAAAGATTTTTTTGATCCGACCAACCTGGTCATGGCTGTTGGAATTACGTTGCTCGTCAGTATCGTGGCCGGTGGTATTCCAAATGGTGGATATATCGGCGAAATGCTGATCATATCCGTTTATCAGATGCCCACAGAAGTCGTTCCTTCCATTATGATTATCGCAACATTGGTAGATCCGCTGGCCACCATGCTCAACGCGACCGGCGATACCGTTGCTGCCATGTTGACCACCAGACTTATGGGACAGAAACTTTCGGATCCCCTAGCGGAAGATATTCCCCACCTTGGTTAAAACCGATACGCAAAAAATAACTGTCCATATTGATGTCGATGAAATACCGACTTAAGTTCTTTGGAATTGAAAATATAATTAATACCGTAATTGATCTTGTGGTTTGACCAACTGAAACCTACGCGATGACTGATCATCCAGGGCTCTATACGGTATAAATCGCCAACGGGATCGTCTTTCCCCAGTCCGCCCTCTATTGTTGAGTTATAAAATATCCGGGCCAGGCTGGGTTGATAAACAAAATACCATTCTTTATCGTCTTCCCCTCTAGCTTCTGTTAAATGCCCATGGGTGAAGGTAGAGGCTCGATAAGCCTTAAGTTTACCGGCACGGATTGGAACTCCAACCTCGATATTGGTATTGTTCATTCCCAATGCTCCCCTACCCATGATGCCAAGATCGAATGTGCGAGTCTGATCCCGATAAATTCCTTTCAGGTATTTCGCTTGTAGATCCACACCAAAGGCATTGCGCAATGCGGTATCCCAGCCCGTCGCCTCATACATTCCAAAAAGATGGTGGATAAACTTTTGCGCTTCCTCCCCATAAGAGCGGGAGCCGATCTGTCCCAATTCAACTTTAAGTTCAAGCACTTGATCGGCTTTCAAAAAGCGGGTTCCTGATGCGCTCAGATACAGGTACCCCGCAAATGGCCGGTCATATTTCTTATGCTGTTTACGATAATCTATAATACTGATCCCATTGTAGATGCGCTGTCCAACCTCAAAGTCCAATACAGTATTCGAAATCGCTGATGCTTCACCGGTGGGTAATGCAATACGGTAATTGACATTGATCCCGTTGGTATAATATCGATCCTGGCCGATCAATAGATAGACATCATTGTCATTTTGAAGGGAAACTTCTTGGTTGCGCAAGCGCAGTTGGCCAAAAACCAAAAAAAATGGAAATATAACTCCATATAGGAGCAGTAAAGACCGCAACGCAACATTCATACTAACAGGCAATTGTAAAATTCATGCGATATAAACTGCAATAAAATATTAAATCTCAACTTAAATTATTCAAAAGCATCCAAATATCCCTTATTTTTTCGGAGACAATCGGCTATTTAGAACAAATATAAATAATGTCGAAAACTTGCATTATTCCTTTCTTCGCAAATCTATTTGTAATTTTGCATTCGATTAAGTGTCAGTGATTGCCAAACGATGGTAAGTAATGCACTAGTTGTTGTTGAATACGTAATCCATTAAGGGAAACTTAAAGGTGGCATTGAAGGTAGCCACAAAAGCGTAAAGTAAATCATACGAATGAAATTGTCATAAGGTATAGCCTGTTCAGATCATAATCGAGCAATTCCTTAGGATAGTTTCTTCGCCGAATAAAAACAAATATTACTAATGAAAAAAAGTTCCATCATTCTAATCGCTATTATTGCAGTGGCTATTGCCATGATACTTGTGATCTATACAGATTCAAGTACCTACTCGACATTTACCGAGGCAAAAGAAAAGAAAACAGAACTATATGTCGTGGGCCAGCTCAATAAGGATAAGGCACTTCACTATGATCCGAAAACAGATGCCAACAAATTCAGCTTTTTCATGTACGACAATGACGGTACAGAATGTGAAGTTATATTCAGAGGCGCGAAACCGCAGGACATCGAGCGTTCAGAACAGATTGTATTGACTGGCAAAATGGACGGGAATGTGTTTAGAGCAAGTAAAATATTGATGAAGTGTCCATCGAAATACAACGATAAATCGGTCGTGACGGAAATCAATGCGACAGCTTTCAATAATTAATCTGTAAAATCAATTTTTCAATGGACGTTAATTACGTTGGTGAGCACCTGCTTCCTGGGCAGATCGGACAATTTTTTATTGTTCTTTCCTTTGGTGCCGCACTTTTATCTTGTATCGCTTATTTTTTCGCGACTAAAAACCCTGAAGAGACTTCATGGAAAAAGATCGCCCGCATTGGATTTTGGATTAATGCGATTTCTGTTGTAGCCATTGGTTCAACCTTATTTTATATCATCTACAATCATTTATTTGAGTACAACTATGCTTGGGCACACTCGTCCAAGACTTTACCAACATATTATATCATTTCCAGCTTTTGGGAGGGACAGGAAGGAAGTTTCTGGCTCTGGATGTTCTGGCAAACGGTATTAGGCGCGATATTGCTGTTCAAAGCCAAGAGCTGGGAGAATTCCGTGATGACCTTCGTGATGTTATGTCAGGCATTTTTGGCATCTATGATCGTGGGGGTAGAACTTTTTGGGTTACGCATCGGCAGTTCTCCATTTATTCTATTACGTGATGCGATGGATATTCCGATCTTAAAACAAGCCAATTACCTCTCGTTGATTACAGATGGAAACGGTTTAAACCCACTCCTGCAAAATTATTGGATGGTGATTCACCCACCAACCCTGTTCCTTGGTTTTGCTTCCATGATTGTGCCTTTCGCTTACGCTACCGGGGCGTTATGGACCAAACGTTATAAAGAATGGATCAATGCCGCTTTGCCTTGGGCCCTATTTGCGGTCATGATTCTCGGCGCCGGTATCATTATGGGTTCGTTCTGGGCGTATGAAGCGCTCAACTTTGGTGGTTTCTGGGCCTGGGATCCGGTGGAAAATGCATCTATTATTCCTTGGTTTACCTTAATCGCAGCAGTACACGTTATGATTGCCTATAAAAACTCTGGGCATTCGTATTTTACGGCTACATTCCTAGCCATGATCAGCTTTGTGCTGGTCATCTATGCGTCTTACCTAACGCGTAGCGGTATCCTTGGCGAGACCTCCGTACACTCCTTCACCGATTTGGGAATGAGCGGACAATTGATCTTTTTCAATGTCGCATTTTTGGCCATTATGGTGGTCTTTCTTGTTGTTAAAAAGAAGGAAATGCCGATTACAGAAAAAGATGAAGATATCTATTCCAGAGAATTCTGGTTATTTATCGGGGCGTTGGTGCTGACTGTTGCCTGTGCACAGATTATTGCCTCTACTTCTATTCCTGTATTTAACAAAATCTTTGGAACCAAGGTTGCTCCGCCTTTAGAACCGATCCAACATTATAATAAATGGCAATCCGGATTCGCGGTTATTGTCATGATCATGACGGGATTTACACAGTTTCTAAAATACAAACGCACCGATAGCCGCAAGTTTTTAGCGTCTACCGTCGCTTCCCTGGTTATTGCCATTATCCTGACAGCAATTATTTCTTATTTTACCAAAACCTACAGCAACCTGATCTACATCCTGATCACCTTTGCCAGTATCTTCTGTATTCTGGCCAATATCCGGGTGCTGGGTGACGCAGTCAAAGGTAAATGGAAACTGGCAGGTTCTTCGGTAGCCCATATAGGCTTCGGCCTATTGTTGATCGGCGCAATGGTTGCCGCCGCAACAAATGAGGTTATCTCGGTCAACAATACCGGATACATTGCTGTATCGGGTTTTGACAAAGTTGAAAAACCGGGGGAAAACTTATTCTTAACTGAAGGCCAGCCCGTACAAATGGGGGAATATAAAATCACCTATATCGGTGATAGTATCGTTGCACCAAATACTTATTACAAAATCAAGTACGAACGTGTCGATGAGGAAACGGGTAAAGTGAAAGAAGAATTTATCCTTCAGCCTTTCGCACAAAACAATGCCAAAATGGGTGGTTTGATCGGTACTCCGGCGACCAAACATTACATTACCCATGATATATATACCCTAATCACTGCAGCGGCAGCGGAAAGCCAGGCACAACATACAAAGGTTGCTGCCGAGGAGAAAACAGGTTTTGAAGATTATGAAGAACCTGCAACATACGAAGTCAATATTGGCGATACACTACGTTACCGCAATGGTTACTATGTAATCGAAGGACTTAACAGGGATGCGCATCTGGAAAAAATCCCGAAAGGCCCTAATGATGTGATGGTGGGTCTAAAAATCAAGGTTTTTTCAGCGGATAACAAACAATATGAAGTACAACCTATTTATTTGATCAAAGACGGTGGAGTTTATGATTTCAATAAAGATGTCACAGATCAAGGTCTTAAATTTAGGTTTACAGGCATCAAACCGGATAAAGATAAACTCGAAATCATGGTTTATCAAAAACCTTTGCCTGAGAAAAAATGGGTGGTCTTTAAGGCGATCAAATTCCCATACATCAACTTCTTTTGGTGCGGAACGATTGTCATGACCATTGGTTTCATCATGTCTATTGTCAGAAGAAATAAAGAGGAAAAACGAAAACTAGCAAAATAATGAACATTGTTATCTTAGGAAGCGGAAATGCCGCAACACATTTCGGGAAAGCGTTTCAACAGCTAGGACATCAGATCGTTCAAATCTATAGTAAAACAAAGGCCAATGCGGATGCATTGGCCTTTGCACTTCAATGTCCGGGTACAGACGATCTATCGCAACTGCTACAGCATGCTGACCTCTATCTGATTGCGGTAGCTGATCAGGCTATTCCTACGATTGTAGAAAGGATGTCACGGGACATCAACGGAATTGTTGTACATTGTTCTGGCGCAAGCGATATGGCTATATTGAGCCGTTTTAAGAAGTATGGCGTGATCTATCCACCACAATCGCTTTCCAAAAACAAGATTGTGGACTTTTCGCTTATCCCATTTTGTGTAGAAGGCAATGATGCAAATACAACGGAGGCCTTACTTGGGCTAGCACGTACCTTTTCCTCCCGAAGTATCCACTGCGATTCACAGCAACGGCTAGCCATCCATCTGTCTTCCGTGCTGGTCAATAATTTCTCGAATATCCTATACCAGTTTGCCTATGAATTGTTAGCGGAGCACAATCTTTCCTTTGACCTGGTCAAACCTATTATTTTGGAAACGGCAGAAAAGGTTCAAAACCACATTCCAATAACAGTTCAGACAGGTCCGGCAATTCGGGGAGACGAGACCACACAGCAAAAACATTTGAAATTTATTAGCAATAAACCAGATTTACAGCAAATCTATCAACTTTTGTCGCATCAGATTACTAAAAGAAAATAGTTTGTTAGAAACATTTATAAACTTATCAAAACTTATTCGGGCATAGTAAATATAACTATTTACTTAGGGAACTTTAGTACATTTGCTGTGTCCAAAAGCGCATTTTGGAATGCTAATTGAGCAGTAATCTATTCAATTGGACTAAACATTAAAATAGCGAATTAAAACTAAACAATCGTATTTTCTATGGAAGTTAGAAAACTCATTATTTCAATAATGATTGTGATTAATTTAATCATTGTATCATTTGGCTTTATATTTACATCAAGCTGGTTTTGGTTATTGATCATTCCATTTCCTTTATTATTAATCGCCTTATACCACAGTTTCCAAACTAAACATGCGATTCTACGCAATTATCCTTTGGTTGGCTACTTTCGTTATATTTTCGAATCCATTCGTCCCGAATTAAGACAATACTTCTGGGAATCGGATATGGATGGCCGCCCATTCAATCGAAGACAGCGTTCCATTGTTTATCAACGGGCCAAAAACCAACGCGAGACAGTTGCATTTGGTATGCAAACAGATCCGCAGGCCGTGGGTAATGAGTGGGCTGCGCATTCTGTTTTTCCCTGTCATATTGAGAATCACGACTTACGTACGAAAGTTGGGAATGAAGCCTGCAAAAAACCATATAGCTTAAGTGTGTTCAATATCTCCGCAATGAGTTACGGTGCATTGAGCAAAACTGCGATTACAGCTTTAAACAAGGGTGCTGCACTGCAGAATTTTGCCCACAACACCGGTGAAGGGGGGATAAGTGATTACCATAACAACGGCGGCGATTTGATCTGGCAGGTCGGTACCGGTTATTTTGGATGCCGTAATTCAGAAGGTAAATTTGACCCTGAACTTTTCCGTGAAAAATCAAACCGTGAGAACGTGAAAATGATCGAGCTCAAACTTTCACAGGGCGCAAAACCGGGTCACGGTGGTATCCTACCGGCAGCCAAAAATACGCCTGAAGTTGCCGCGATACGCCACGTCATCCCCGGAACAGATGTCATGTCTCCACCGGCACATAGTGCTTTCTCTTCGCCAACAGAAATGATGCATTTCATCCAACAAATGCGTGATCTGTCAGGCGGAAAACCGATCGGATTTAAAATATGTATTGGTGACAAACATGAGTTTATGGATATCTGTCATTCCATGCAGAATACGCAGATCTTCCCAGACTTTATTTCGGTCGACGGATCTGAAGGCGGTACGGGTGCTGCACCGCTGGAATTTACGGATAACCTGGGAATGCCGCTTTATGATGCATTGGCATTTGTAACCAAAACCCTGATTGCATTTGGTTTGAAAAAACACATTAAAGTCATCGTGTCAAGCCGTATCGTAACTGGTTTTGATATCTTAAAAGTTATCGCTTTGGGCGCTGACGCATGCTATAGTGCACGTGGAATGATGTTCGCCCTAGGCTGTATTCAGGCCCTGAAATGTAATGAAGACGTTTGTCCTGTCGGTGTTGCAACACAGCAACCGCACCTGTACAAAGGCTTGGATGTAAACGATAAGTATGTCCGTGTCGCGCAATTTCACCGCAATACGTTACGGGCTACAGTAGAGATTATGGAAGCCTGTGGATTCAAAACTTTATCCGATGTTTCGGCAGATAAATTTTACCGCAAAGTAGATGCGATACGCACATTAAGTTTCCAGGAAATCTATTTTGGTACAGAAGGAAAATTGGTCAATAGCCATACGGACTTTGAAAGCAAGCTATTCGAAGATTAATTCCTTAATAGCAGAAAAAACAAGAAGCCCTCAGTCTTAGCAACGACTGAGGGCTTCTTGTTTTTTTCTTTTCCCCTATTGGACTATCGGTCCAGATAATTTCTTAATACGTGTGATTCACAACAACCGCACTGTACTATTTCAAATTGAATAATACGCGATGTAGCGTGGTATGCGAAAGTGCAATCTGATCTTCGGTCAATCCACCCAAAGCCTGTTCGATCGTATTGTTAGCTTGCTTCATACCTTCTTCTTTCATCTTTCTTCCGATTTTGGTCAAGTAGATCAAATTCGACCGCCTATCGTTTTTATCGTTGACACGGATCACCAGATTAAGCCGCTCCAGGTTGTTGATCAGGCGCGTGACACTGGGTTTATCCCGGAATGTCCGAATCGCCAGCTCCTGTTGGGTCAGCCCCTCCTCTACCCACAGATTGTACATAATACTCCATTGCTCTGAAGTAATACTGAGCCCCGCCTCCTTGAGATTGCGCTGCAATCTCCGCATAACAGCAATTGAATATTTTCCGGTCAGGAAATTATAAAAATACTCTTGCGATACTAAATCTTGGTCTAACATATAAATAATGGTTATGGTTGTTTACGCAACTTAAGTTGCTAATAAATATTATGCTCAAATCAAGACAAAAAAAACTAAACTTATTTTGGCTAATACTTAGCCTAAATTACGTTTTTCTACAGTTGTGTCAAACAAATTTTATCAACATGCAATAAATAGATGTTAATAAATCATCATAAGCGATTTATAGTAAACTGAATTTAAGCATAAAAAAGGAGACAAACAAAATAAATTGCTTGTCTTTATACCTAATTCTAGCGGGAATCCCCTAGAAAGAAAGTGTTATCCGATTGTAAATGAATCCGAATCTTTTAAAAATGGAAATTTCTCCCGGGCTTCCAGTAAGTCATTGGGATTTAAAGTGAAGGTATATAAATCTTCATCTTCAGGCTTATAATAAACCACATCCCCAAGAGGTGATATACACATTGATCCGCCGGAGTAATAGATGTCATTGCCGTCGTGTCCGACACGGTTTACGCCAATAACATAGGCTTGGTTCTCAATGGCACGTGCCGGGATCAGTGCTCGCCAATGTGCTGAACGCTTGTCCGGCCAGCTTGCCGTATAAACAAGGATATCGTAGGCTGCATTTTGATTTTTGGACCATACCGGGAACCGCAGGTCATAACAGATCATGGGGCATATTTTCCAGCCTTTAATATCGACCAAAATACGTTCGTTGCCTGGTTCAAAATACTCACTCTCCTTGGATAGGCCAAAAAGATGGCGTTTATCGTATTTCACATATTTGCCATCAGGAAACATCCAAAGAAAGCGGTTGTAATATTTTCCGTCCTCCGCAATAATCAAGGAGCCCGCGACCACACAGTTTAATGAACTTGCCATTTCAAACAACCATCTTGTTGTAGGGCCGTTGGCCGGTTCGGCACATTTTTCAACGTTGTTCGTGAATCCTGTATTAAACATCTCCGGCAAAATGATCAAATCGGTTTTCTCGCGTAACGATGAAAGTCGCAACGCCAGATTATTCAGATTTTTCTCAATATTTTCCCAGAATAAATATGCCTGAAATACCGTGATTTTTAAAGGATCCATGAACGTTATTTAAAATTTATTTAATTATTTAGTACAAAATAACCATTTATTGGCAAAATACGAATTTTAATAGAATTTCTCTCTACTGCTGTCTCACCAAAAGATTGTTTGCTAACAGTAGTAACGCTTCTTTACGTTCATTTGGTACATCTAAAGCATCCATTTTTTCGAATGCACGCTGTGTATATATATCCTTTAATTCGTCTGCCGATTTCCTGACCTGATACTTATCATATAAGCCAAGCATGGCTTCAACTTTTGTCGGAATCTCATCCACAGTTGCGTTTAACAAACGCTGCATCACCGGAACATCCTCCGCTGCAATGACCTCCATCAGTTTGACCAGTAGAAAAGTTTTTTTATTGATCATAATATCGCCGCCAACGATTTTGCCAAAAGTATCGGGATTACCATAAGCATCCAATATATCATCCTGCAACTGGAAAGCCAAGCCAACATTCTCCCCAAAATCATAGATCAATTGTTGCTGCGCTTCGTTCGCTCCCGAAAGAATAGCGCCAAGCTGCAATGCGCCCCCCAGAAGTACAGATGTTTTCAAACGGATCATCTCCAAATATTCGTCCATCAGCAGTGACGCACGGCTTTCATAGTCCATATCCAACTGTTGACCTTCACAGACCTCCATCGCCACTTTGCTCAGGATCCGTAGGGTTGCGGGCAGATAAACCGGATTACATTTGGATATTTCCTCATAAGCCTTGACCAATAATCCATCCCCGGAAAGAATAGCAATATTTGCATCCCATTTTTCGTGGACAGTGGTTTTTCCCCGTCGCAAAGGTGCTTTATCCATCAGGTCGTCATGTATCAAGGAAAAATTGTGAAAAAATTCCACGGCCTTTGCCGCTGGAATAATTTCGTCCATTTCTTGCATGCCGAATAACTCGGCTGCCATCAATGTTAGCACTGGTCGAACTCTCTTACCGCTCAAAGTCAATATATACCGTATGGGATCATATAAATTTGTTGGAGTTTCGGGAAATTGACTTGTCTCTATCGCCGCTATCACGAGCTGTTGTAAATGTTGCATATATCTTTACGATCGAATCATGCGAATATAGCAATAATCATATAGAAATGGCAATTTTGTACCGTTCAATGCATTCGGGTCAAAATCGTACCTTTGCATAAGTCTTTTGTTATGCGCATACTGATTATTCATACATATTATCAAACAACAGGTGGAGAAGATACTGTCTTTCAACAGGAATCTTCACTTCTCGCACAGGACCATCAGGTCAGCACCCTGACTTTTCAAAATAAAAAAGGCTGGCGGGGAGCTTTACAGACCTTGGGCTCGATCTGGAATATTTTTGCTGCAAATAGACTGAAAAAAGCAATACGCGAATTTAAACCAGATGTCGTCCATCTCCATAATACACATTATGCTGCTGGACCAATTTTGATACGCACAATCGCCAAACAAGGTATTCCGCAGGTGATGACCCTGCACAATTTTAGATTACTTTGTCCCTCGGCAACACTATATCACCATAATCACCTATTTCTGGATTCACTCCAAGAAGAATTTCCCTGGACTGCCATCAAAGAGAAAGCATTTAATGACTCCGTCATAAAAACATTTCTGCTTGCGTTTAACTACTGGTTTCACCGCAAGATAGGCACCTGGCACAAAGTCAACCGTTATATTAATTTAAGCAGTTTTGCAAAGACGATATTTGTAGATTCCACATTGAGGGTACCAGCAAATAAATTTGAAGTAAAAGCCAATTTTGTTTTTCCTTCAACTTTACCGACGGAAAGGCCAAAACCTTATTTTATCTATGTAGGCAGGCTATCCGACGAAAAAGGAATATTAAATCTGATTGAATCCCTGAAAGGCAAGGAACTGGAGCTACACATTATCGGCGGCGGTCCGCTCGAGGACGAGGTCAAAAAGCGGATAACAGATCATGCCAACATCCACTATCTAGGCTTTAAACCCCGGAGCGAGATTTTACCATTGGTTGCTGCCGCACAAGCTCTAGTCGTTCCCTCCATCTGTTTCGAGGGAATGCCGATTACTATCCTTGAGGCCTATTCGGTTGGAACGCCGGTACTCAGCTCAAACCTTGGGCCATTGCCGGAAATGATTATCCCGAATAAAACCGGCGAGACATTCGACCCGCACAATAAAGACCAGATTGCAGCCTGTCTCGCCCGGTGGAATAGTAAAACAATGGATGAAAAAGATGAGATAAGAAAGACCTGTAAGGCCTATTATTTTAGTAATTTTACTCCTGAATTAAATGAGAGCAAACTATTAGCGGTCTATAACAACGCTATCGAAGATAAAAAACTGAACAAATGAGCATTATAATAATGGATAAGCTGGGTTTGGCAGCACAAATCCAAGCTGTTTTGGAGACGATCTATGATCCCGAATTAAAGCCTGCCAACATTGTGGACCTGGGACTGGTCTATGAAATTATCACCAAGGAAGACGGCATTGCAAAGATCGTCATGACACTGACAGCTCCAGGCTGTCCCGTTGCAGGAGAGATCATGAACGAAGTACAGGAAAAAGTTGCGGGAGTCGAGGGGGTCAAAGAAGCCTTGGTCGAATTGACTTTTGATCCACCCTGGAACAAAGAAATGATGTCCGAAGAAGCAAAACTTGAGCTTGGATTCTTATAGTCATCCTTAAAAATATGCAATGCCTCCCAAAAATTAATTTGGAGGCATTTTTTATTATAATACCATTTTAGACATATCGCAACGGCGAAAGAGCAGCGCAAAAAAGATTAGAATTACCCGGCACTGTTGTTTTCCAGATCGCTCAATTTCTTCAGCGGTTTGGCTGTATTAGCATCACTTCCAAACAGCAGTTTCCATAGCTTACGGGACTCTTTGGTCAACAGGGGTGATACAATGGAAAGGATCAACACGTAAACCACGACGAACGACTGGATAACAGGCAGCAAAGCCCCAGCCTTACCGATATTGGCCATAATAATGGAGAACTCTCCACGTGCGGATAAGGTAAAGCCAATGTCAAACGATGTTTTCGGTTTCATTCCAGAAAATTTTGCCGCAAAATAGCCCGAGGCAAGATTTCCCATCACAGTGACCAAAGCTGCTATTGAAGCCCAAAAAACTGCTCCTCCCAATGACATAATATCTATCGACAGCCCGAAGCTAAAGAAGAACATTGCCCCAAAGAAGTCTTTATAAGGCAATACCATTGCTTCAATTTTTTTGATATACTGCGAATCAGCGAGTACCAATCCCGCCATCAATGCACCAATGGCCTCCGCAACATGAATGGTTTCTGAAAATCCGGCAACGATAAAAAGCAGGGCAAAAATAACCAGTATAAATAGTTCAGAAGTTTTCTCCTTCAACAAACGGTCGATGGCCGGAACCAGCTTACGACCCAAAACCAAAAATGCCAGAATAAAACCCAATGCCAACAGGGAAGTCCCGGCAACCGTCCAAAAGGAGCTGCTCCCCGTTAATATCAATCCTGATAAAAAGGAAATATGCATTGCGATAAACAGATCGTCGAACATAATCATCCCCATGATGACCTCCGTCTCCGGGTTTGCCGTCCGTTTGAGATCTGTGAGCACCTTAGCCACAATTGCCGTCGAAGAACTCGTCATAATACCACAAAGCACCATCATCTCCTTAAAAGGCATATCCATCAGCCAGCCAATCAGCAGTCCTGAAGTAAAGTTGAGCAGTACATAGATTGTTCCTCCAGTTACGATAGCTTTACCAGATTTAATAAGCCGATTGACCGAAAACTCCAGCCCCAGATAAAACAGGAGAAATAATACCCCTAGCCTGCCCATAAAATCTATAAAGGGCTTGCTTTCCGTAAATGACAGATCCACCAACCCGATCTGGGGGGCATGTTGCCCCAATACCATCCCAATAATAATGAAAAAAGGAATAACGGAAAACTTAAGCTTGTTGGCAATCAATCCAACAATAGCGACAAGTCCGACAGCGATTCCAATTTCCAGTATTAAGGTATGTGATAGCATAGATTACAGTAAAATTTCTTTTAAAAGTTTGATGTTGTTTTTCTTTCCTGCAATGACCAAGGTGGTACCCGGCGTAATCAGATAAGAAGGCCCTGGATTGATGACCGTTTCATCGTCTCTAATCCCAGCAATAATGGACGCTCCGGTACGTTGCCGAACTTCCAGTTCTCCGATTGTTTTCCCTGCTCCTTCCCATTTGCCCTCCAGCTTGTACCACTCGATACGCAAGTCATCCAAAGCGACTTCAATTGTTTCCAAGGCCTTCGGCTTATAGGACAAACCACCTATAATGCCCGCTATCTGACGGGATTCGTCATCATTGAGCGTCATTACGCAACGTGATTCATGCTCTTCGTCATCATAGCGATACAGTTCCCGCCGACCATCATCGTGGATCACAACAACCATATTGTCTCCCGCATCGGTTTCAATTTGAAATTTCTTACCAATTCCAATCAGATCGGACTCTCTTACAATAGACATAATCTTCTATTTAAATAAATACCAATAATAACAGCAAAACGCCGTTTTACTAAAAACAAATTTAACCAAAAATTTAATGTTAAACGAATCCTCCACACACGGCATCAGGATATATGAACAAGCAGATTACCCCAATATACTAAAAAAAGATCAGAAAAACGAGCTTTAAAGGTTCTATCTCAACGTAAACGAATACGATAATTTTAATACTTATTATTGATATATGCCAACATGCTGCCTTAAACCAGCCATACATAGAGGGGACTGCCTAGTTATAGGCTCTAAAACACGGTGTTGTATTTTATTACAAAAATGAATTTCTATAACGTTTTCGTAGTTCGTGCAATCGTTTGTTCAAAGATGCAAAGAAACGGCACCGCTTAATTTCTTTATACTTGCCGCCAATAAAACTAGCGAATCTAAATTACACACTATGGTCAAAAAGAGTCACCTCATTCTACTGACACCCCTAACAATTCTCTCAGTAGCAGCGCCTTTTTATGTAGCAGCGCGTCCCAATAATCCTAAGACTGCCATTGCCCAAGCTGTCCCTCAACAATCCATTTCGGGAAAAGTAGTGGACGAAACTGGAAAACCGATCAGCGGAGTTACAGTATCAGAGAAAGGCAAAACAGCAGCCACCACGACTGGACAAGATGGTAGATTTACACTGACAGTCACATCACAAAATGCCACATTGGTCTTTAATTCCATCGGATTTATTGCACAGGAATTACCAGCTTCTCAAGTCGCTGAAGTAACCTTGAAAAAATCCGAAGACATGCTGGAAGAGGTTGTCGTTGTTGGTTATGGTAAACAGAAGAAAAGCGACCTTACTGGTAGTGTTGCCACTGTGGAAGCGAAATCTTTAGATCGGATCAATTCTCCGAATATCGTGGACAAGCTCCAGGGCAAGGTTTCTGGCTTAGCCATCAATTCTGGAAATGCTAAACCAGGAGAAACCGCAGCGATCAATATACGTGGTGAAAATTCAATTTCCGCTTCCAACAGTCCATTGATAATTTTGGATGGAATCCCTTTCAGCGGATCATTGGGTGATATTGCCTCTAATACCATTGCGAGCATTTCCGTATTAAAAGATGCCTCTTCTACGGCCATCTATGGCTCACGGGCGGCAAATGGCGTCATCCTAATCACCTCCAAAAAGGGTGCTGCCGGAAAAGCACGCATCAATTACAATGGTTATTATGGATTGCAGAGTGTAGAGCGTCGTCTGAAATTGATGAATGGTCCACAATACATTCAGTTTATGCGTGACTATCAAGCCTCTAAAGGCAAAACAGGTGACCAGCTTAACCCCGAAAACTACCTTTTTGCGAATGTACTTGAACAATATAAGAAAGGTCAAGAAGTCAATTGGCAAAATGAAGTTTTTAACAGCGGGGCTCCGATTCACGAACATCAACTCAGCTTTTCTGGTGGTACTGATAAATCCGATTATTATGCATCAGTAAGTTACCTCAATCAGGATGGTGTAGTTAAAAATACACCATACGAACGCTATAATGTCAATCTAAATCTCAATCAAAGCCTAAATTCATGGCTCAAACTAGGCTTGACCATGCAGGCTACACAGGGGAACCGTGAGGGGATACAACCCAACTTAGAGAGCGTGGTAAAACTAGCGCCTTATAGCAAAAACCGGGATGAAAACGGTACAGCAGTCACCTATCCAATGTACGCACAGACATTATGGGGTCACCCTTTCGCTGACGAAAATGGTCAATGGGATGAAACTAGACGCACTGTTTATGCAAACTCTTGGTTAGATGTCAAGCTTCCGATTGAAGGACTAAGCTTCAAGTCTACGTTCGGCACAAATTACAGAAATATCAATGAAAACTCTTATTATGGTTCAAATACCCTGACGGGCCGGGGTGTGAATGGACGTGGAGAAATAAAAAATGATCATTTCTGGGATTGGACATGGGAGAATCTCCTAACTTATGACCGGAGTTTTGGTGATCATAAAATTAACGTGGTCGGACTTTATTCCTCGCAAAAGACCAATCTCAAGACATCTAAAATGACTGGCGATGATTTTGTTTCGGACGCCGGCTACAATAACATGGCTTCTGCTTCAAAAAACCTAAAAATGGAATCGAAGCTGGAGAACACCGCGATGATTTCTTATATGGGACGGATCAACTATTCATTCAAAGATCGTTACTTACTAACTTTGACAGGCCGTTCGGATGGTTATAGCGCGTTTTCTGTTGATAACAGGTATGCTTTCTTCCCCTCTGTCGCCGGGGCATGGGTCATTTCCAAAGAAGGGAGTGTGCAAGAATACTTTGATCTGCTAAAACTGCGGGTTTCGTATGGTAAAAACGGAAATCAGGCGGTATCTCCCTATCAGACCTATGATCGTTTGACGAATATAGACTACATCTATGGATTAGACCCTGTCAAAGGGCTAGTGATGAATTTCAATGGCCGTGGGAGCAATCTGACATGGGAAACTACTTCATCTTTAAATGTCGGTTTAGATTTTGGCATTCTTCAAAATCGTCTTTCGGGAACAATTGACTATTATACATCCAAGACAACAGATCTTTTACTGAGTGAACAAGTACCGGTGATGAATGGATACAATACGATTTTGAATAATATTGGTGAAACCTCCAATAAGGGATTTGAAATCACATTGAATGCTGTTAACGTCAAAAATGACAATTTCCAATGGAATACAACAGCTAATTTTGCATACAATAACAATAAGATAACCAAATTGCGTGCAGATGGTAAGGATGATTTGACAAATGCTTGGCTTATCGGTAAACCGATTCGTATTTTTTATGATTACAAAGTGATTGGGGTATGGCAGGAAGGTGAGGATATTGCGAACTCTTATCAGCCGAAAGCGAAACCAGGTGATGCGAAATTAGCTGATTTAAATAACGATGGTAAAATAGATGCGAGTGACCGCACGGTCATGGGCAACAAAATTTCACCCTACACTCTTGGTATCGGCAATGATTTTACGTACAAAAATTTCTCTCTTTCCATTTTTATGAACGGTGCTTTTGGCGGCACAAAAGTGGATGATTTTAAAAATATAGAGCGTTTTTTACCGAACAATGGAGCTAATTATCTCGCAGATATGCCCTATTGGACCCCACAGAATCCAAGTACAGACATACCTTCTCCAGGTTACACACCTGTCAACAACCATACTTATTACATCAATTCAGCCTATTGGCGGATCCGTGATCTGAGTTTAGGTTATACATTTGAAGGTGACTTTTTAAAACGTTTGAATCTTTCCTCTGTCAGAGCATTTATCAACGCCCGCAATGTCTACACATTCTCCAAGATAAAAGGATATAATGTGGAAGCATTGGGTGTCAGTTCAACAACAGGAAATCCAACGACAACAAATATTGCCTACCCCTATCCTGTTGCCCGGACAGTCTCATT
The DNA here is from genome assembly GCF_047784615.1 of Sphingobacterium sp. NGMCC 1.201703. Taxonomy (NCBI): domain Bacteria; kingdom Pseudomonadati; phylum Bacteroidota; class Sphingobacteriia; order Sphingobacteriales; family Sphingobacteriaceae; genus Sphingobacterium; species Sphingobacterium sp. NGMCC 1.201703. The sequence continues at coordinate 93,925 of NZ_JBLOHD010000005.1, forward strand.
GGGATTAAATGTTCAATTTTAACATCTCTACATCATGAAGAAAAAAAATACAACTTTATATGCAGTCATTGCCGGTATAAGCTTAGTCATTAGCGGTTGCAGCAAAAATTTTTTAAACGAAGACACCAGCAGTTTTCAATCGCCAGATAATACGTACATCAATACAAAAGGTTTCGAAACTGGATTGAACGGCCTTTATGCTTACGCCCGCATGGAATTCTGGACCTGGAACAACAGCATCTTCTCTCAGGGGGCGACCCCACAGGAGGCTCTACAGGTCGGAACAGACATTGTCGCGATTAAAACTACAGGAACCGATGCAACTTTGGCACCTTTTAGCAATTATAGCCTAAACCCAGCTTCGTCTTATGTACGCAATTACTGGAAGTATGCCTATGGTTTTATCGGCAATACCAATATTATCCTGGAAGCATTAACTAAAAACACAATCCAATGGACTGACAAGGAGAATGATCCAAAACGTGTGGAAGCTACAGCCCGTTTTTTCCGTGCATATAGCTATCGTTATTTGATCAACCTCTATGGCGATGTGCCTTGGGTAGACAAGGTGTCAGCAACACCACGACGCGATTTTACCCGTACAGCGAAAGCTGAAGTCTTGGCACATATGATTGACGACCTCAAATATGCTGGAGACAACCTTCCGGACAACCCTGGGACTGTACAGGAAGGGAAATTGACAAAATGGGCCGCATTGCATTACCTTGCAGAGGCTTATATCCAGGCAGGACAGCCGGACCTCGCGGCAGAAGCAGCAAATAAGGTCATTCAAAGCGGTTATTTTAAACTGAACGATCAACGCTTTGGAGCGGAGAAAGATAAAGCGGGTGATTATTTCCATGATATGTTTATCGAAAACAATCAAAATCGCTCGTCTGGCAATCAAGAAACTATATGGGCAATTCAGCTGGAATACAATACCCAGGGAGGTGGAGACAATTATACCGACTGGAGCAAACGTGCATGGGTTCCTTTTTATTCCCAACAAAAAGGTTTTGCCCTTGCCGACTCACTAGGCGGTAGGGGTCTTGGCCACGTACGCCCTTACCAATGGTGGTTGGATAGTTATGAAAAACAAGACGTAAGAAATTCACCTTACAATATCAAACGGGACTGGTATTATAATGATCCTTCCGTTCCTGAACTTTATGGCAAAAAGGTTGAGCTAACCGATGCCATAATGTCTTCTGGCAATGTATTTCCAACCATTACCAAATTTTTCTATGGGAAAACCGCAGCAAACCCGGCATTTGAAGGTAACATGAAAGATCGGGTCAAAATCCGATTGGCAGAAACTTATCTTTTATTGGCCGAGGCATACATGCGGGCGAATAAACCGGACCTAGCAAAAGATGCCATCAATATTGTGCGCGCCCGGGCCAAAGCCTCACCAATAAATACCTCGGCAATCAACGAAGATTTTATATTGGATGAACGTGCAAGAGAGCTTATGGGCGAAGAAATGCGCAGAATGACATTATCTCGTTTCGGAGCAGACGTTTTCCTACGCCGTGTACAGGCACTTAACCCACAATCTAAAGATTTGGTCAAAAAAGAATTTATTCTTTGGCCTATCCCACAGGAAGTCATTGACAGCAATACTGACGCAGCTTTCCCGCAGAATGCAGGATATTAAGCCTTACGCAAAAGCCTCATGGATCTCAACATCCATGAGGCTTTTTGATTGGTATATGATCTATTTTCAGCTGCTTTATTTTTACTTTGCCTCGATCAGTTTGTAGCTACCATCTGGACGTTGTTGGCCACGTCCAAGGGTAATCCCTTTGGAATGATAAAACAGGAAGATCCAACCCGCTGGAGCTCCCGCTTCCCAGTACACTTGCCGTAGCTCTTTGGAGCGTCTTCCGTCAAAATCGTATTTAGCGACGTAGTTATGAACAATTTCTTCTGGCTCAGGCAGTACGTCACCTCCGAAAAAATAATGCTGTCCGTTGCTACAGATATGAAAGGCCTGGTGATGTGCTGTATGTCCGCCATTATGCGAATAGCTGATCTCCGCGTTTACCTGGCCCTCACCTTCGACCAACACAAGATTTCCACTCCGTTGGACAACATCAAAAATCTCGGTACGGTATGAAGCGGAAATTCCGGAATAGGCATCCTCCCATTCTCCCCGCTGCACAATATATTCAGCCTCCGGAAATGCAATGCGAGGGGAGCCACTTTCCATACTTACCATACCACCGGCATGATCTTTATGCAAATGTGACATCAATACATATTTTACATCATCGGGTTCATAACCCAATTTGCGGATATTGTTGTGCAACTTCAGTACACCCCGGTCATCGGTATGCCCCAAGCCGGTATCACAGAGCACAATACCTGAGGCAGTTTTAATCAAAAAAGGATGGACATGGATAAACATGGATCCCGGGCGATCTTTTGGGTCATCTACAGAAGGATCAAAAGGAACAAATTTTCTACTTTTATCAACGGAAAAAGAACCTTCATATAAAGAATATGCCTGTACCATATTTAAAACATTGGGAATATGCACGTTAAGCAACGGGTGGTCAATACCGGGTTTAGGAATTAGGTAAGTCCAGCCTTAAAACGTATATTTACACTTAAAATATTGTGCAAAGATATGCAAAAAAGGTGGGTACTAAAATCTAAAACTGATGTCAAAATAACCAACAAACTGCGCGAGGAATTAAACATCAACGCTGTGTTAGCAGAGTTGCTCGTCAACAGGGGAATTGGAAGTTTTGACGAAGCCAAACAGTTTTTTAGACCACAATTGTCCGATTTGCACGATCCTTTTTTGATGAAGGATATGGAAAAGGCCATCGCCAGAATCATTCAGGCTATCGGCAACAAAGAAAAGATCCTGATCTATGGGGATTACGATGTGGATGGTACCACCGCCGTCGCTGTAGTGTATAGCTTTTTCCGAGAATTTCATAGTCAATTGGAATTTTATATTCCCGACCGTTACGCAGAAGGCTATGGCATATCCACCCAGGGCATTGATTACGCCGCTGCCAATGGTTTTTCTTTAATTATCGCTTTGGACTGTGGGATTAAGGCTATTGATAAAATCGACTATGCCAACACAAAGGGGATAGACTTTATCATTGGCGACCACCATCTCCCGGGTGAAGAACTTCCAAAGGCTTTTGCCGTATTAGATCCAAAACGTGCAGATTGTGATTATCCCTATAAGGAACTTTCGGGTTGTGGCATTGGCTTTAAGATCATCCAGGCTTTCATTCTGACCAACGGCATGGATATCAATGCCTGTTATCAGTATTTAGACCTGGTTGCCGTCAGTATTGCGTCAGATATCGTTCCAATCACCGGTGAAAATAGGATCTTAAGCCATTTCGGACTGATCAAGCTCAACTCTAATCCCTGTGTGGGATTAAAAGCCTTAATTGACTTATCGAACAATAGAACAAAGATCTTTACGGTCAATGATATTGTCTTCCAGATCGGCCCACGTATCAACGCTGCTGGCCGCATTGACCATGCCAAGGATGCTGTCAAATTATTAATTTCAAAATCCTTACAGGAAGCAAAAGACTTTAGTTCGAGCATTGATGACCAAAACAATGTCCGCAAGGATTTTGACCTCAAAATAACCGAAGAGGCGCTGGCACTGATTGAGGACAACGTAGTTCTCAAGAGCCGGAAATCTACGGTATTATACAAATCCGATTGGCATAAGGGTGTCATTGGTATTGTCGCTTCCCGATTGACCGAAAAATATTACCGTCCCACAATTATATTGACAGAAACAAATGGTCATATCGCGGGTTCCTGCCGATCGGTGATCGGATTTGATTTGTATGAAGCACTGAGCGAATGCGCTGACCTGCTCGAGCAGTTTGGAGGGCACAAATATGCTGCCGGACTGACGATGTCACTGGACAATGTCAGTCTGTTTCAGGATCGCTTTGAAGAAGTTGTCGCCCGACGGATTAGCCCCGAGATGCTGACGCAGGAAATTCAGATCGATGCTAAGCTTCATCTGAAAGATATAGACGCCAAGTTTTTCCGTATACTTCAACAATTTGAACCTTTCGGCCCGCAAAATGAATCACCAATTTTCCTGAGCAAAAAGGTGCGTTCAGTGGGTCCGGCTTTCCCGGTAGGTACAAATCATTTAAAAATGACCATTGTCCAGGAAGATTCCGCATCTTTTGATTGCATCGGTTTTGGATTAGCGGAACATATTGACCATATCAATTCAGGACAGAGTTTCGATATCTGTTATAGCATCGAAGAGAACGTGTGGCGCAATAAAAGAAACTTGCAGCTAAATATCAAAGGAATCCAATATTAGTTTTTTTAATCTGGATAATGCATATGAGAGATTCTTAAAATAGCTGCACTCTTCAGATCTAAATACTAACATCTAAATACTTAATTCTAAAAAGATATTAAATATATTTACCATAGATTTGTACGAAAATGTTCCAACAGCAATTCACTTATCAGAGTCAGTGTGAGCTATTTTTTGATAGCTGAAAGGGGATAGATGCTCAAGGAAAGAACAATATAGCGAAAAGATAAATCAAGAAGATGATTTTAAAGGCAGAACATCTCATAAAAAAATATAAGCAACGTACAGTTGTCAACAACGTTTCCTTTCATGTGGAGCAAGGAGAAATTGTCGGATTATTGGGGCCAAATGGAGCCGGAAAGACAACATCATTCTATATGATTGTTGGACTGATCAAACCCAATGAGGGCAAAGTATTCCTGGATGACCAGGAGATCACACAGGACGCGATGTACCAGCGTGCGCAACGCGGAATAGGCTATTTGGCTCAGGAGGCATCTGTCTTCCGAAAATTATCTGTGGAAAATAATATCCTTGCAGTATTGGAGATCCATTACCCCAACAAAGAAGAACGCATGGCCAAGCTGGAAGAACTGTTATCCGAATTCAGCCTGCACCGCGTCCGTAAAAATAGAGGTGACCTTTTGTCCGGGGGTGAGCGCCGCCGTACGGAAATCGCCAGGGCCCTAGCGGCAAATCCATCGTTTATCTTATTGGATGAGCCCTTTGCGGGGGTTGACCCGATTGCCGTAGAGGAAATACAGACGATCGTTGCGAAACTCAAAACACGTAATATTGGTATCCTCATCACCGACCACAACGTACAGGAAACCTTGTCCATTACGGACAGAGCTTATCTTTTGACCGAAGGAAAGATTATGCTTACGGGCACACCGGAAGAAATTGCCGATAATGAGCTGGCACGTAAATTCTACCTCGGTCGTCATTTTGAATTAAGAAGGAAAAAATTTTAAAGCATAACGAATACTCTCTATGGCCCTATTAAACTCCATTTTTACTTGGTTCATGAAAAAAAGGATTCATCAGATCGAGCTTTTCATGAAATATCCCCACGATGTACAAGAAGAATGGTTCCAGAGTTTAATTTCCACAGCCGAGGCTACGGAATGGGGAAAGAAATACGATTATACCAGTATACTTACACCCGAAATCTTCAAAGAGCGTGTACCTATACAGGACTATGAAGATATTAAAGGTTACGTCGACCGAATGATCAAGGGGGAGCAGAATATTTTGTGGCCTTCGGACATCAAATGGTTTGCAAAATCTTCTGGAACAACTTCTGACCGCAGCAAATTTATACCGGTGAGTGAGGAGGCCTTGGAAGAATGCCACTTTCAAGGCGGCAAGGATATGTTGACAATATATTGCCACAATAGGCCTGAAAACCGCGTTTTTACAGGAAAATCTGTTGTCATTGGCGGTTCCTCGCAGATCAACAACTTTAGTCCGGACTCCTATTATGGCGATTTATCTTCAATCTTGATCCGCAATCTTCCTTTTTGGGCGGAATTCAAACGGACTCCCAATATGGAGGTCACTTTAAATCCGAATTTTGAAGAGAAAATAGAGCAAATCGCACAGATCACCATCAAAGAAAATGTCACCAGCCTGGCCGGTGTACCCACCTGGAATATCGTGATGGCCAAACGTATATTGGAAATCACGGGTAAGGACAATCTCCTGGAAGTATGGCCAAATCTGGAGTTTTATGGTCATGGTGGCGTGAGCTTTAAACCCTACCGCGAGCAGTTCCATAAGCTGATTCCTTCGGATAGGATGTACTATCTGGAAAACTATAACGCCTCTGAAGGGTATTTTGGTTTACAGGATGAATCGGATTCTGAAGATCTCCTGCTCATGTTGGATTATGGGATCTATTACGAATTCCTGCCCACGGAACGTATGCATGAGGAAAACCCGACTACGCTACGTTTGGATGAGGTAGAAATCGGCAAGAATTATGCTTTGATCATCTCTACGAATGCTGGCCTATGGCGCTATAAAATAGGTGATACGATCAAATTCACCTCCCTATCCCCCTATCGTTTTCAGATATCCGGACGTACAAAACAATTTATCAATACATTTGGTGAAGAAGTAATCGTTGACAATGCCGAACAAGCATTGGCCGAAGCAAGCAAATTAACACATGCACGTATAAAAGATTATACTGCAGGTCCGGTATATTTTAAAGATGCCGAAGCTGGAGCACACGAATGGGTCATTGAATTTGAACAGCAACCCAATGATTTTAAGCGTTTTTGTGAAATATTAGATGCTAAGCTGCGGGAAATCAATTCGGATTACGATGCAAAACGATTTAAGAACATGGCACTGCGACCGCCGATCGTTCATAATGCACCGACAGATACTTTTTATAAGTGGATGAAATCTAGAGGCAAATTAGGTGGACAGAATAAGGTTCCTCGGTTGAGCAATAACAGAGAATATCTGGATCCACTTCTAAGGATTTTGGAGAGCTGACTGGAAGCTCATACTTTGGGAGATTAGCCAGGATTTCACAATACCATCCTGGCTAATCTCTTTTTGTTTTAGGGTTTGATTGCAGTTTTATACAAAAACACAAAAAAACCAAGGATAAAATTCACAGAAATACCTTTCTTTTGAATTTCAACATCCCGCTGTAACAATTCGCGAGTTTCACCCGATGTTACTTCATTGCTTTTGTTAAGACGGTGAGTCAATTCCATACTAAGTTTATTTTATGATAAGTGATTTTATAGCGTTAGCGATCCTTTGCCCATCTATGATCGCAGTCTTTATTGCCAAACTTTATGCCATAAATAAAGAAACAGCGTTAATTAATATAAAATTAATACATTTAATCAACAGCAGCCCTCTTTTGGAAATTCCCCCCATTTATTTTTCAATTTCATAGCAGAAGTGTAGTAAATTGGAGAATGACTGTCCGAAATAAAAGGCATTTTTCTGAACGGGAAATTATCATAGCAAAGTGCGTTTTATATTTCAATTTTTCCTAACTTAGCCTAAGTAATATAAAAAATAAGATGAACGCGACAGAGAACTATTCAATTCGCGTAGAGCCAACTCAAAATTCAAGACTCTCGCAAGTAGATTTCGACAATCTAAAATTCGGAAAGATATTATCCGACCACATGCTGGTCGCAGACTATGATGATGGTGAATGGAAAGATGTCAGCATCGTCCCTTACGGAGATATCAGCATCAGTCCTTCGATGTCTGCTTTACATTATGGTCAAGCAATCTTTGAAGGCATTAAGGCCTATAAATTTGCCGATGGTACAGTGAGTATCTTTCGTCCCGATAGAAACTGGGAGAGATTTAACAAATCTGCAGCTCGTCTACAGATGCCAGAGGTTCCTGAGGAAATTTTTATGGATGGTCTAAACAAACTATTGGATATTGACCGCAATTGGGTTCCGGCTAAAGAAGGTTCTTCTTTATACATACGTCCATTTATGTTTGGTACTGAAGGTGCCTTAGGTGTGCATCCGTCCAAATCATACAAATTTATCATTATCACTGGCCCGGTAGGTGCTTACTATAGTAAACCAATCAGTTTAAAAGTTGAAACTTACTATACCCGTGCAGCTGAAGGTGGTGTTGGTTTCTCGAAAAATGCGGGTAATTATGCACTATCGCTTTATCCAACGCAATTGGCTAACGATGAAGGCTACGATCAAATCATGTGGACGGACGCCGCTGAGCACAAGTATATCGAAGAAGCTGGTACCGCAAACTTAATTTTCCGTATCGGTGATACCATCATTACGCCTCACGGTGATACTATCTTACATGGTGTAACCCGTCGCACAATTATGGAATTGGCGGAGAAATGGGGTTATAAAACCGAACAACGTAAGGTATCCGTACAGGAGCTTATCGATGGTATCAAAGCAGGAACAGTGACTGAAGCATTTGCTGCGGGAACAGCTGCAACGATTACACACATTAGCCGCATTGGATTTGAAGGACAAGATTATAACCTGCCGCCAGTAGAAGGCCGCGAGTTCTCCAATAAAGTATTAAATTATCTGAATGAATTACGCTACGGCAAAGTAGATGATCCATTTGGATGGAACTACCTGGTAAAATAATCAGGTCATCCGTTATAAAAAAAGGCAGTTGGTGATTACCAACTGCCTTTTTTTACGCTTGTTTGTCTTTTATTGACTCATTTTTTCGTTAAGGGATCAGCGCACAATCCCATCCCAGTTTATTGACTTTAAGTCCTTTGATAGATTGTCATTAGATACAACTAGCTCTTTTCCTTGTCATCAGCTAGCTTGCTGTTTATAAATTCAATAATTGCTGCAGTCTCAGTAGGTTGAAACCAACAGGTCTCTCCATATTTTTTAAACCAGGTAATCTGCCGCTTTGCGTAGCGTCTTGAATTTTGCTTGATCTTATCCACGGCTTCTTCCAACGTGATATTTCCGTCAAGGTAGTCGAACAACTCCGCATACCCTACCGTCAACAAAGCCGGTTTACTCCTAAAAGGAGCCAATGACTTTACTTCGGCCAGCAATCCTGTTTCCATCATCCGGTCTACCCGAAGATTGATCCGGGCATACAATTGGGAACGATCCATATTTAAGCCTATTGTCAGGATATCAAATGGTCTTTTCTCCATGTCTTTTTTATGATAGAATGACATGGGTTTGCCTGTTGCCTCAAATACTTCCAAAGCACGAACCACCCGCTGTGGGTTATCTACATCGGCGATTTGATAATAGGCCGGATCAATTGTTTTTAACCGCTCCTTCATCTGTTCAAGTCCCAATTGGATCATTTCGTTGTTGAGCCTTTCACGGACCTCATCCCCTGCTTTCGGAAGGTCATCCAGTCCCTCACAGAGTGCACGCACAAAAAGCCCAGACCCGCCAACCATGACAACCACATCATGCTGCTTGAAAAGTTCGTCCAACTTGAGCAAAGCCTCCCGTTCAAAATCCCCCGCGGAATAATCTTGGGTAATGGAATGTGAATTTATAAAATGGTGCGGAGCGCTAGCCAGCTCTTCCGGATCTGGCTTTGCTGTACCAATGCTCATCTCCCGATAGAACTGCCGTGAATCGGCAGAAATAATTTCGGTATTGAAATATTGAGCCAATGAAATAGCCATTGCAGTTTTTCCAACAGCAGTCGGACCTACAATGGCTATCAGTGTTTTCTTTTTTGCCATAATATCTGCTTCAAATGCGCAAAGATGCATTGAAAGCATTTTCAATTAATATTCGTCTTCGTAGCCGTTGGATCCTTCACGTTCTTCTTCGCCTTCACCCTCCTCATCTTCGTCTTCACTGTCAAAGCCATCTAATTCGTCCTCGTCATCAACACCATATTGCGTGTCGTCTTCTTCAACATATTCATCTTCTTCGACTGAATCGGACACAGGGAAATTAGCAGCTGTCATTGTTTTAGGTACTTGACCAACAGATTTGAACAATGCCGGATATTCCTTGCCCGCTTCTTCCTTTAGGATCTTGATCAGTTCAACCTGAAAATCATAAGGACGGTCAAAATTATAGATATAATAAAACTTTTGGTGCGGATCATCGATAAACTTACTCAGGCGAATATTCTCCATTAACAGGACCTCTGCATCTCTTTTTCGCTGTATTGGCTTAAAAGCAATTTCTGTTCCTTTTTTCCATTGGTCATTGCTCACGTAAAAAGAGGAAGAAGCATCCGCCGCATAACCTGTCGTTTTATGGATTTCCTCGTGCATGTCTAAAAATGTACTTTTGGAAGGCATATCTATTTCACGATATACATCTTCATAATCTTCAAAAGTAACTCTAAATCTATAAATTGCCATCTTCTATGTATTCTTCTTTTTAGCAGTTTAAAATTAATACTATATTTTAAGAATTGGAAATTTCCAACGGGATTTCTTGTTTGACCGCCAAGCCCATGTCTCCAGCTTTTTTTACCAGATATTGATAAGCTTCGATCCTGGAATTTGGAATTTCACCTTCCAAAATAGCTTCACGGATCAGATTTTTCAACTGCCCGACAACACGCCCCGGTGTTAATCCAAAAAGCGTCATAATATCTTCGCCGCTGATCGGTGGCTGCCAGTTTCGGATCTTGTCACGTTCTTCCACATCTTTTAGTTTCTGTTTGACAAGTTCAAAATTCTGGCGGTACTTTTTCTTTTTAAACTCATTCTTCGTTGTCACATCGGCATGACATAACATCATCAGGGCATCAATGTCATCACCTGCTTCAAACAACAAACGTCTGACAGCGGAGTCCGTCACAATATCCTGTGCCAGAACTATCGGACGAAGGTGCAGTTGCACAAGTTTCTGTACAAATTTCATCTTCTCATTCAGCGGCAGTTTCAATTCGGCAAAAAGCTTCGGCACCATCCGTGCCCCACGGTCTTCATGCCCGTGAAATGTCCAGCCTATCTTCTTATCAAAACGTTTTGTCGCCGGTTTGGCAATATCATGCATAATAGCGGCCCAGCGCAACCAGAGGTCATCCGACAGTTCGCACACATTATCCAACACTTCCAGCGTATGGTAGAAATTATCTTTGTGCCCCTTTCCATCAATAATGTCCACGCCATGCAAGTTGTACATGGCAGGGAAAATCAGTTCCAATAAACCTGTATCAAAAAGATATTTAAAACCTAGCGAGGGTTTCGGTGAAAGAATGATTTTATTGATTTCATCGATAATCCGTTCTTTCGAAATGATTTTGATTCGGTCTTTTGTTTCTGTTATCGCTTTAATGGCCTCAATATCAATCTTAAAATTTAGTTGGGTTGCAAAACGGATCGCACGCATCATACGTAAGGGATCATCCGAGAAAGTTTCTATTGGATCGAGCGGTGTTCGGATAATACGATGTTCAAGATCAGTTACGCCATCAAATGGATCTACCAGAGCACCATAGTCTGTCTTATTCAATGAAAAAGCCATGGCATTGATGGTAAAATCACGACGGTTTTGATCATCGGTCAAGGTACCATCTTCTACAATCGGTTTTCGCGAACTGGCGCGGTAAGATTCCCGCCGAGCACCCACAAACTCTACATTCAAGCCCTCAAACACGAGCATTGCTGTTCCAAAATTTTTGTAGACAGCAACTTTGGTATGTAGTCTTTCACCCAACAAGGCCGCAAATTCAATACCGCTTCCCACAACAACAATATCTACATCATTCTTAAACGGACGCTTCATTATATAATCGCGTACATACCCACCAATGACATAACACTCGGTATTTGTCTGCTCGGCGAGCTCTTTGATAATAGAAAATATTGGATGTTGTAAATTATCGCACATAGTTAGAACAGCGGGGTAAAAAACCAAACAGTTTGCAAAAGTAATACTTTTTTTAGTAATAAGTATTGAGATATTAGAATTGGGAGCGTGGCCGTACTAGCTGTATGCAGATAAGATGCACTTTACCTTGTCACTCAGGATTCATTATAACCCTTAATAACAGATATGATTCTCGTCATCTCTAACTTGACCTATATAAGGCTATACATTAAAAAACGGCAATTATTGCTCTCCCTAATCCCGATCTTTGGACAATTTGCGGAAGGCCAATGGATTTTTTAATAGCTCAGCTTGTTCCCGGCGGCGTTTTACAATATGGACAGCAGTAAAAATTGCTTCGACAAATGATCCTGGCGAGGCTATATTTTTACCGGCTATATCGTAACCGGTACCATGATCCGGTGAAGTACGCACGATAGGTAGTCCTGCAGTATAATTTACTCCGCCACCTTTGGCTATATGTTTAAATGGAATCAACCCTTGATCGTGATACATGGCCAATACTGCGTCAAATTTTTCATAAGCTCCTTTGGCAAAAAAACCGTCAGCTGGATAGGGACCAAAACAGAAAATACCCTGCTCATTTGCTTTTTCTATTGTTGGTCGAATAATCTGGTCGTCTTCAGTACCGATAATTCCGTGATCTCCAGCATGTGGGTTTAGGCCTAAAACCGCTATTTTGGGTTTCTCCACCCAAAAATCCTTTTTTAGAGACTCGTTCATGAGAGCCAGTTTTTTCAGTATCGCCTCTTCAGTGATATTTGCAGCTACTTCATGTAGAGGAATATGTCCTGTCACCACACCAATGCGCAGCTCGTCACAGACCATAAACATCAGCACGTCATCAGCTTCAACTTTGGCCTGTAAATATTCGGTATGACCAGGAAACTGAAATCCTTCCTGCTGAATATTATGCTTATTGATCGGGGCAGTTACCAGCGCATCAATTTTACCGGCTTTCAAATCATCAATCGCCCGCTCTAGAGACAAAAAAGCATATTTTCCGCCAATTTCGTTCTCCTCGCCCAAAGAAATCTTGACATCTTCCTGCCAGCAGTTGATCATATTCGCCCTTTTTGGATGGGCTTGTTCAGCATCATTGATGACATTGAAACTAAAATCGTTTATTCCTATCGCTTTTCGGTGAAACGAGGCAACTTTTGTATTTCCATAAACAATTGGCGTAAAAAAATCACACATACGTTGATCTACCAATGATTTAATAATTACTTCAAGTCCAATGCCGTTAATATCCCCTACGGTAATTCCGATTTTTAGTTTATCACTCATCCTTTTTAAATGCTTTGAATCAAAAATAGGGATTTTTTTTTAGTATTGAGCAGTTAGATCTGAGTATTGAGATTTTGGTCCGACAAGCCCATGGCTTACAAACTGTCTCTGCTTTTTAATTTTGACTTTTTACTTTATAAAGCTTTTAAATTTCTAATTTTGCACTATGAGTACAGTTAGAGCAAAAAAACATTTAGGACAGCATTTCTTAAACGATAAGAATGCGGCCCAACGTATAGTAGAAGCATTGGATCCTAAACTGGGCTTCAGCCAGGTACTCGAAGTTGGTCCGGGCATGGGCGTCCTTTCTGATTTTTTATTACAGAAAGAAGAATATGAGACCTATCTGATCGATGTCGATGATGAGTCGATTGCCTATTTGGATGACAAATACCCGCAATTGGGAAAAAGATTGATCCATGGCGACTTTCTAAATCTTGATTTTTCACACTATTTCGGTGAAAAGATGGCTGTTATCGGCAACTTCCCCTACAATATTTCCTCTCAGATTCTCTTCAAAATTCTGGACGAACGTCAACGTGTTGTTCAGATGGCCGGTATGTTTCAAAAAGAAGTCGCTGAGCGCTGTACAGCGAAGGCGGGCAGCAAGGAATATGGTATCCTGAGCGTGTTCTTACAGGCCTACTATAAAGTTGAATACCTCTTTACGGTAAAGGCCGGCGCATTTAACCCTCCACCCAAAGTATTATCAGGTGTCATCCGCATGACCCGAAATGACCGCGAACAACTGGCATGCGATGAAAAGTTATTTTGGCGGGTCGTTAAAGCTGGATTCAACCAGCGTCGTAAAACTTTACGCAACTCCCTTTCAGGTGTAGTTCCGAAAGATAAGATGTCCGATAATCCGCTTTATGAATTAAGGGCAGAACGGTTGACTGTCGATGATTTCGTCAGCTTGACCAACGAGATCGCAAATTGCCTCTGATATGGATTCCACAGATAACACTTTTATTATTATTGGTGGTGGGATCGCTGGGCTATGCGCAGCGATAGGCCTCCAAAAATTAGGGATTGAAGCCCATGTCTATGAAAGTGTAGCTGAACTTAAAGGTATTGGAGCGGGTTTTGGACTTGCAGCCAATGCCATGCAGGCTTTAGATCACTTGGGATTAAAAGATGAAATCAGTCAAATCGGACATTATCTAGGTTCTTATAATGTCTTGGATCAAAAGGGAAATATTTTGGTCGAGCCCAATACCAGATCAATCAGCCAAAAATACAAACAGGACAACTTCGCCATACACCGGGCTGACCTACACCGGTTTCTCTTATCAAAAATTCCCGAAAGCCATATTCATCTCGGCAAACGTGCGACCTCTTTTGAACGGTTAGGGGGAAAAGTCTGCATTCATTTTACGGATGGAAGCCAGGTTGTTGGCGGGGCACTGCTTATTGCTGATGGCGTGCATTCACTCTTACGTCAACAGCTAATCCCAGCGTCTACCCCCCGTTACGCAGGTTACACCTGCTGGCGGGCAACAATAGATAACAGCAGTATCCAGCTTAAAAAAAGCACTGAAACATGGGGGGCAAAGGGTCGGTTTGGCATGACTCCGCTTGTTGGCAACCGTATTTATTGGTACGCCTGTATTAATAGTATAGCTCAAAACAATGCATTAAAAAAATGGACTACCGCAGAATTATTCAACAACTTCAAAGAATACCACGATCCGATTCCAACGATTCTATCAGAGACTAAGGATGCTGAACTGATCTGGAACGACATTATTGATATCGCGCCGTTAGGGCAGCTCGCTTTTGACAATATTCTTTTGATCGGAGATGCGGGCCACGCTACAACGCCCAATTTGGGGCAAGGTGCCTGTCAGGCGATTGAGGATGTTGCTGTACTGCTGGATGAACTGAAAACAAGCACATCGATCCAACAAGCATTTGCCCAATTTGAAAAACGTCGCTTGGACCGTGTCAACTATATCTGTAACACGTCTTGGCAGATCGGGAAAATCGCTCAATGGCAAAATCCTTTTTTGATCGGTATGCGCAATTTTATGATGAGAATACTACCCAATAGTCTTAAGCAACAACGGCTAAACAAACTATTGTCAGTAGATTTTATGCAAATAAACCGTAATCATGAACGATCCTAATCTATTCCATCAATCGAGGAGTGATCAGAAGTATTCGGCTGAGCGCTTGCGGATAACATGAGATAAAAATAAATCTGATCGCTTCATTACAAAAAAACAAATTTAAAGGGATGAAAACTAATATTTTGATTGTCGATGACATCCATGAGATTATGTTGGAGAAATTTGAGCAGGCGGGCATCACTTATGATTACCGCCCAGATATTGACCGTGCGGAATCTGAAAAGATTATTGCGAACTATTCAGGCCTGGTCATCCGTTCCAAATTTCAGGTAGATAAAGTATTCTTTGATCTAGCACCGAATCTGCGCTTTATCGCACGTGCAGGAGCCGGAATGGATAATATCGATGATGAAATTGCGACCCAGAAAGAGATTGCTTTAATTCCGGCCAATGAAGGTAACCGGGATGCTGTAGGAGAACATATGATCGGAATGTTACTGAGTCTGATGAATAATCTCAACCGCGGCGATCGACAAGTAAGGACTGGCCAATGGTTGCGTGAAGCCAACCGAGGTTATGAGCTTAAAGGTCGTACTGTTGGCTTGATCGGTTATGGTCATAATGGTATGGCGATGGCCAAAAAACTTTCTGGGTTTGACGTGAACGTACTGGCTTATGATAAATACCGTACAAATTATACGGATCAATATGCCGTAGAAGCCAGTATGGCAACTATTTACGAACAAGCTGATATTATTAGTTTCCATATCCCCTTGACCGCAGAGACAAAAGAAATGATCGATGACATCTATTTATCGAAGTTTAACAAAGCTATCTTTTTCCTCTTGGGCGCCAGGGGTGGTATTGTACAGGTTCCCGCTGTATTGAATGGTCTTGACAGTGGCAGCATACTAGGGGCAGCTTTTGACGTACTCCCCATTGAAAAATTCCCAAAACTTGCAGAACAGAGCTGGTATTCAGACCTTATCAGCAGGGATAATGTCATTTTATCTCCCCATGTAGCGGGCTGGACATTTGAAAGCTATTACAAATTATCAGAAGTGGCAGCAGATAAGATTATTGCATTTTTAAAGCAGCAGGATACGTAACAAAAGGAGTCTGTCTGTCGATCAAGTGCTACAAAATGAAAGCCCCCGTTCTTCGATGCATACACGGGCGATGCGAGTTATTCAGTTATATTGGATCGAGGAACCGCATGCTTGTCCAAACAAAATTTTAATACCAAATACTAAGGACGACTACGATCAAAAATTGAAGGACTAGGCTACCATCCAGTAAATAGGCATAATGGTAGTGGTCCTTGGTCCTGAAAACGGCTAATTTTAAGAGTATATAAATCAGTATATTGGTTAAGACCAATCCGAACTTGACCCATAGCAGATATGGCGCAACAAGGATTAATAAACTATGTAATAGCAACAGCGTATAAGTAAGATTTTTCGCTTTCTTCTCCCCTAGCATATTCGGTAGTGTACGCAGATGATAATAGGAGTCCTGCTGAATATCACGGATATCAAAAGGTAGCGTACAGATGATCAGGAATATAAATTTCAGCACACAAAGTGCAACAAGAACCCAATGATCTATGACATCCCCGTTATTAAGGAGTTCGACATAGGGAAGTATCACACTACTACAAACCCACACCAACGCGATATGGAAGATCTTGGCACCGGGGATTTGTCGGAGCCCAACTTTTCGATCACGGAAGATAAATAAGGGCATTCCATACAATAAGCTCAGCATCCCGATAAAGCCTAAAAAAAGAAACGAGTACAGGTGAATCTGTAACAAACAGTAACCGAGCACGGCCAATGCGATAAAATTATTGAGCCACATCAGCCATTCGTTATTAAAAATCCAGCGTGTACGGGCAAATTTTGATTCTTTTGGATTTTTGGGCTTGGACCACCATAAGCTAAAATTATAGAGCAATAATGTTGCGGAGCCTTCCACCAAAACAATAGACCAATTGATCGGCCTTTCAAATAGGATATAAGTCAGTGCACATTGCGCCATAGCGGCCAATGCAATCAAAATATTCGTATAAATGCTGATATAGAATATCTTTTTTAGAAACAACATGCCTGTTTAATCTTGCTGCAAGATAACAATCTTGATAGATAAAAGTAGTTTAACATTATATTAAACATCAAATTGTTGATAAAATGGGCAAAAACCGCTAAATTGTACACCGAAATTGAAATATTAAAAACAATTTCGCAACGATAACTTTATAAATTAAAATAATTCATAATAACCCTATAACAATGAGCCTACAAATAAAATCATTTGAAGAATATCAAAGTGAATATAAGCGAAGTGTAGAACAACCGGAGGAGTTTTGGGCGAGCATAGCGGATCATTTTTTCTGGAAGAGAAAATGGAACAAAGTGTTGAACTGGAACTTTGAGGAACCTAATATCAAATGGTTTGAAGGTGCAAAATTAAACATTACCGAAAACTGCCTGGACCGTCATATTTATGCAAATGGCGATAAACCGGCAATTATCTGGGAGCCCAATGACCCCAATGAAGCCCACCGCATCCTTTCCTATAAACAATTGTTACAGAAGGTCGAGCAATTTGCCAATGTATTAAAGAACAACAATATCAAAAAGGGCGACCGTGTCTGTATATATTTACCGATGGTTCCGGAGCTTGTGATTGCGGTATTGGCCTGTGCACGTATAGGCGCCATCCACTCGGTTGTTTTTGGAGGGTTTTCTGCACGTTCGATCGCTGACCGTATCGTAGATGCGGAATGTAAATTGATCGTGACCTCCGATGGCAGTTACCGCGGTAATAAAACCATTGGACTTAAAAATATTGTGGATGATGCGTTGATGCAATGTGATACTGTGGAGAGAGTTATTGTATTAACACGTACACGCACACCAGTATCTATGATCAAGGGGCGTGATGTATGGTGGGAAGATGAGATTAAGAAAGTAGAAACCCAGGGCAATCCGGCCTGCCCAGCAGAGGAAATGGATGCCGAAGATACTTTATTTATCCTTTACACTTCTGGATCTACGGGTAAACCGAAAGGAGTAGTCCATACCTGTGGTGGTTATATGGTCTACACCGGATATACCTTTATGAATACCTTCCAGTATCAGCCAAATGATGTATTTTTCTGTACAGCCGACATCGGTTGGATTACTGGTCATAGCTATATTGTTTACGGACCATTATCGCAAGGCGCAACTTCATTGATGTTTGAAGGTATCCCGACTTTCCCTGATGCAAGCCGTTACTGGGATATTGTTGATAAATTTAAGGTTAATATCATTTATACTTCCCCTACAGCATTACGTTCATTAATGGCTTTCGGGGATCAGTTTGTCGATAAAAACGACCTGTCGTCACTGCGTGTATTGGGATCAGTGGGTGAACCGATCAATGAAGAAGCCTGGAACTGGTTTAATGAGAAAGTAGGTAAAAAGAATTGTCCTATTGTTGACACCTATTGGCAAACGGAAAATGGAGGGCACCTGATCACCTCCTTAGCTGGTGTTACACCAGAAAAAGCAAGTTATGCCATGTTCCCTATGCCGGGCATCCAACCCGCTTTAATGGATGAGAACGGCAAGGAGATTGAAGGTAATGACGTAACAGGCAATCTGTGCATCAAATTTCCTTGGCCGGGCATGCTCCGCACGACATGGGGAGATCATGACCGCTGTCGTCAGACCTATTTCTCCACTTACAAAGACATGTACTTTACAGGTGATGGATGTTTCCGCAGTCCAGAGGGGTATTACAAAATCACAGGCCGTGTGGACGACGTATTGAATGTATCTGGTCACCGCATCGGTACTGCCGAAGTGGAAAATGCTATTAATATGCATGCTGATGTTGTGGAGTCCGCTATCGTTGGCTATCCGCACCCGGTAAAAGGCCAGGGTATTTATGCCTATGTTATCGCCAATCACCATACGGATGCTGAAGCAACCAAGAAGGATATTATGGAGACAGTATCGCGTATCATTGGTCCTATTGCCAAACCGGATATTATACAGTTTGTCAATGACCTTCCAAAGACGCGCTCCGGAAAGATCATGCGCCGCATTTTACGCAAGATTGCCGAAGGAGATATCAGCAACCTGGGAGACACCTCTACGTTGCAGGATCCTACAGTAGTCGAAGGGATCATACAAGGTGCCGAAGGCTTGAAACAATAGTTCTATAACCTTTAACAAAGAAAGCCTCCCTAATGGGAGGCTTTCTTTGTTATTTAACTTTTGTTATCTCGATAAGTTAAGCCGTATTGGAATGGTATATTTCACATTAACTCTCTCACCACGCTGGATTCCGGGCTTCCATTTTCCGGCCTTTTTTATCACTCGGATTCCTTCTGCCCCCGTTCCAAAGCCTAGATCTTTTTTTACAACTGGATCTTTTATATTACCATCTTTGTCTACGATAAATTCGATCAGCACAATACCCGCTACGTTATTGCTAATTGCTCCCGGGGTGTAGTTGTAATGGCTGCTAACAAACCCCATCAGTCTAGAAATTCCACCGGGATAATCCGGCGGACTCATAAAGTTCGTGGAATCATAATTAAAAACTTCACCATTCGCTTTGGTTTTGACGCCCGACACTAACTGATCATGATTGTACGTTTCTATGAAACTGTCCTTGCCCATTTTGCCTTTCCATTCGCCCTCCCGTAAGTTGTTTTTCATTTCACCCTCTTCATAGCTCCAAACATAGTTTAACCGAATAAAACCGTTCCCATTGTCCAGCTTTTTATTGTTAAGCGAATCATAGTAAACGACGTAAATGGGCTTTTCTATCTGCAATTTCCCTTTTTTGTCTAGGCTACTTGGATAGAAAATAATTTTTTCCAGTTTATTATTGGGATAAAGATAAAATGCCGAATCTATCAGCTCACTTTCATTGCTAAAGTTTTCCAGGCTTTTTAAAGTTCCCTGTTCATAAAATTCATACTTGCGTCCCTGAAATTTAAACGGATAAAGCGCATTGCTACTGATACCACTAAGTTTGAGGGAATCATTACGCAGATAAAATTCTTCGATGCGATAAGTTTTCTCCTTCCCTCCAGCATCCACATGGATGGTTCTCATAAAATAGGCGGAGTCGCGTTGTTTAGTTTCATCGCCATCTTTTTTATGATAACTCGTAAAAGTAACCTGAGCATACAGATCCGATATACATAAAGTAGACAGAAAAAAACAAATAACTTGGGCTGTCAAATGCAGATACTTCATAATGATTGTTAATATAATGGAGCAAGTATAGTAAATCCGATAACATATAAAAAATATTTAACTCCATATTTCTTTATCGCACTTCATAAAATATCCGATTCTACTGATAAGGGGTTTTCCACATCATGTTAATAACTATGTGGAAAACATAAAATCGTGAAGATTCACGCTTTTTCCCAAGCCTGGCGATTTCTGTCAACGTCAGCACAACAATGTGATTAATATCTTCATGCAATTCCTTTATTAGCTATTGATTGATCTGCAAAGAGAGGCTTTTATAAAGAATTCTTCTGTGAATTTTAAAGCAAAAAAAATAGCCACATCATCACGACGTGGCTAAAAATAAACATATGAATTTAATTAAACAGTTGCTATTTGTATGAGTTTACCGAACTCGTGACCTTCCAGGTTCCGGCTTCATTTACCAAGGTAACCAGGTCTGTTTTTGTAAATGTTTCGAATTTCATGGTAATCTTTGCTACCATATAATTATCGGATTCCTCCAAGATTTCCGTATTGGTCGTGCAGTTTAGTTTTTCACCTTTTTGCTTTTTCAGGAAGGAAATTACTTCTGAGCGTTTATTGGTACGTCCCGTTTGGCCTTGGATCTTTTGGCTGAAATCGGAAGCGAATAGTTGCTCTACTCCACCCGATGCACCTTCTGTAATAACGGATACATAGCTATCAATAGCTAAATCAGCAGTAGATAGGTTCAATGTTTTACCTGGGTCTGCAGCCATAGTACATGTTGATACTGCGATTAGGGCTGCTGCTAAAAATGTCTTTACTAAAGTTTTCATCGTTATAATTGTTTTTTTGTGATGAAGCTATCAGATTTATTCAGTTCTTATTTATTGAATAAATCATGATGGTTTCATAATCTTTTTACTTTATATTGTTAGTTTTTTATTGTCTCTTTCTTAGTAGTCGCAGGAATATTGATTTTGTTGCAACATTTCCCTCAACATTCTGATTCAAAATTAAGACAACGCAGCCTACGATTTCATTACATTTAGATTAACATTCGGAAAAAGTCGGTGAATAAGGGGGAAAGGGCGGTGAAAGATTATGGCTGTAGAAAAATTGTATATCAAAAGCACAATTTCGCGCTCCAACTTTGACATTTCCCCCAGTAACTGAATGATTTAGTCTTATGCTTCATTCATCTCGACACGGGAGTATTTAACATTTCCATCAGTCAGCATGAGTTAGTAGCCTATCAGATTAAAAAAGTCTCCCGTTTCTATGGCACAGACTGGTGATTTTATCGCTTAGATAGGCGTCGAAATGAAACAGATAGCGGAGAAAACGATTCGGACAGACGGGTAAATGAAAATTCCCTTTGACAAAATACCGACAACACAGGTCTAAACAATCTAGAAGCAGGAGAGTATCAACAATTTGCTCTGCAAAATGGCACAGACATGGTACAATTTGAAGCATCTTCGCACAGCAGTCTTCCAAAATAGCCAAAAAACGGGTTATCCACATCGTTATTAACATTCTGTGGAAAACTCAGTATTACCATGCATTCAGCTACGCTAAAAACTACGTTGCACAATCGTTGATTTTAGCGTTATTGATAAGGACAAGAAGCTTGATCAAAGATAAAGGATAATCAAGCGCTGGATTAAATACAAACGCCCTGTGATAACATTATCCATCATTATCACAGGACGAAAGTAGAAGAAGTATTATTGCAAAGTAAATGTCATTGCAACATCAGGTCGATCTATACCTACAATTTTTGCATACAGATTTTTTCCATCAATTACATACTCCAGTTTAAAGCTGCTATTGAGCAGAAAATCGTCAAGCTGATCCATAATCTTGGCACTATATCCACCGGAGGCACCTGACCTTTTGGTTAATTTCAATACACCAGTTGCGTCATCAATGGTATAGTCGTATACAATAGTAGTTGACCAACCTCCGCCACAGTTATTTTGACTGGCGAAACCAACGAAAGAAATTCTCTTATTTGCAAGATTCCATACCAAACTTACATCTCCACAATTAAACACATACCCTGTCGCACCGTTTCCCAATCCTTTGAAATAGCGATTTAAGATCTCCGTCCCCTTTGGCGAGTTTTCAGGCAATAATGTATTAAATGGTAAATATAGTTTCGAATATTTTGTTCCCATCAACAGGTGCAGCGGAATTAACGGTTGAGCGGAATTTTTCACTTCAAATTTTCTACCAATTGAATCAATAGCTGTTAGCTTATCACTCTCCCAAGAGATCTTTACAAGATTAATTTTTCCCGCCTTGAGCGGTGACTCAACATTGCAAATAATTCCGTCCAACGTATAACAAAACTTAGCAGTCGAACTCTCTACTTTATTTCCTGGAAGGATGGTAGTCGCTCCCGTTTCTTTGGAATCGTTATTAATTGTAATTTGATATTTCTGTCCACTTTCCTCAATATATGGATTAGCATTTTCAGCAAAGAATTTGTTAGTTTTTTCAATTGCTTGTGTATACCCTTTACTAGCATAGACTTTCGCTTCAGATTCTTTTGCTTTTATCAATACAAGAGGCTTTTTAAACTTTCTACCTTCAAAAAATAAAGTATCTCCACGTGTCTTTATATAATCGAATTCAACATCGCTCCCCATTCCTTTACCAGGTTGACCACCATATACATCAGGGTTTGGATCTTGCAACATTGTTAGATAATTATACGTATCAAATGATAATGTTGCGTACATGATCTGCCTGATTCTGTATGTGGATTCTTTGAGTTCTGATGAAGTCTCTTCATCTAAATCAGCAAGCATTTTTAACCGGTCATTTTCCTGAAATTGAATATAAAAGCCATAGCCACCTGAATATTCCGTGCTTAAATAGGCCTTCCAACCAAAAGGAGCTTTAACAAGCGTGGATTTTACATAGGCAAGGGTATCGGCCACTCTTTTATCTGGATCGCCAAATAATTGATCCACTTCCCGTGGTTTACTGCAACTGAAAGCCAGTAATACCAAAAACATTAAATAAAATATCTTTTTCATAATTTAATACTTCCTCAAATTTACTTTACCCATCAATGTTGCATTTGGATCCTTTGTATCTTTCAAAATAAAATACTGTAGATAATCGCTAGGATTAACCGCTAAATCAACTTTCTTCCACGCTGCGGCAAAGCTCGTACTACCTAGATAATCAATTAAGGGCTGCGTATCTTTCAATATCCAGCTAATATTTCCATTATCATAAATGGCACCTGTCCCTTGCGTGGCGGATTTGGAGATTTTAAATGTATTGTCCGCATTCTTTGCAATATCAAAATCATATGCTGCAGTCCAGGTATTATCTTTATCACCAAATGTAATGTTCAGTGTGGCTTTTGTCGAAGAAACAAATTTGAATGCCATTGTTTTTGTGGTCCAGCCCCCAAGTTCATCCAAAATCGCCGTAAACAGATTCTTTTGTTTATTGGATAGCGTATTTTCCAGCCCCCAGGTACTTCGAATATCCCAATCCAAAGAGCCCAAATAATCATTGCTAAGAGCTGTTGCTGCTTCATATCGGGTAGAATGGTATTTTTCAGCCATGATACGCTGGAATTCAATCTGAAGCTGCGTCACATCAATATTAAAATTCTGAACCATATAATCCCTTACAATAGATTCTTTCAGTTTAAATTTAGGATACGCATCCTTGCCACTGTCGTAAGCAAAATCATCATAATACAATTGGCCCGCAACAATCAGGTGAGACAAGACTTCAGCGAAATCCTCACCGATTGCCTTTCTCGAATAGGGCGTGATAAAACCCAATGACCTTGCTTTAGCCTGGGTATTCTCCTGTGCCGTCCAGTTTGAATAATAATCCCCCGCACATACTTTTCCAAACTCACCAGGAATAAATCTCATCTGGTTAAGTATGTGCGTAAATTCATGATGAATAACCTGCAGATTTCCACTGACAGAGTTGGGATTTGTTTCATCAAAATTGTTTATTCCGTACAAGGTGATGCGCCTTCCTCCATCTGCTGTCCCCCCCTTCACCGACCCATCTACATCATAATCGCCTGATCCAAACAATGCAAACTGTTTTGGTGTATAGGTCTTTATAAACGGTACGCCACCAACTTTTTTATAGATATCCAAAAAACCTTTAATGACAACGTCCATTTGCGGGATTACCTTATCCTCATTGGCTGGTGCTATATTCTTATTGATATCATGCATATTACGCTGATACCGATAGACCACCTCAATATTGTACGGATCGGTTAAGTTCGTTTTGATCCATTCGTCAATTTTCCCGGGTACAAATGTATCGTAGTTTTCAATTTTTACATTAAGTTTCTCCTCTTTCGTACAGGAGTATATGCCAACCAAAAGACCGGCCAGTAGGGTTGCTTTTATAATCGTTTTCATAAATTACCTTGGGTTTTGTTCAACACCTGACAATTCTGCTTCTTGCGGGATCTGAAAAACACGTCGCGGATCCTCTGGTTTTAATTCGATATAACTCTCCGTTTCATCATTTGCAATAAGGAGATGTCTAACCGTTATTCCCTTACGAATAATATCAAACCAACGCAAGCCCATCGACATAAAGCCAATGTGCTTAAACTGTAAGACGGTCTGGATCAGCGCTTCCTTATCATCTTGTACCTTAAAAAATTGTTTGGATTTTGCCGCGGTTACAGCGTGGTTAGCAGGGTTGTAATTGTCAATTCGGTTGCTTGCCATTAAATTCAAATCAGCAATACCAGCAGCAGTATTCCCCAATTCTAAATACGCCTCAGCCCGATTCATCAAGGCCTCGTCTGTAATTAAGACGGGAACCATAAGCATTGGGTAACCTGTATTGGCCGTTGGATTTGTCACATACCAGAATTCCTTCCAGATATAGGTTGTATAATGCGGAGCGCCGTAGGATACACCGAAATTATAAAACTTGGCTCCCGCTGCGGTTTCCCCATTATAAATATTTTGAAAAACATTGATTCCCATAGCGTAACGATTATTCCACCAACGCTGATAGCCACTGTAGGTTTCATTGATCAATAAGCTATAAGGCTGATCTGCTTTAGAAAAAACATTATGCACTTCTTCAAAGGTCATCTTTTTAAAAGTGGAGTTATATGGAATCAATTTTCCAGCGAAATTTCCACCCGCAAAAATTTTGTTGGCATTGTCTACCACCTTTTGCCATTCACCGGTAAACAAATAAAACCGTGTTGCAAAAGCATGGGCAGCAGCAGGTGTAAAATGGTATTTAGGCACATTCCACTCCGCTGGATTTGCATCTAGCAGCGCTAGACCTTCCTCCAGATCCCTACGGATATTGTCATAAACAGATTTCACTGTCCCGCGGTCATACTTTTTGATAACTACGGTTTCCGGTTCCGTGACATAAGGAATACCGGGCGATGTATTGCTTTCCGGCTTCTTATAGTCGTAAACTTTTGCAAAGAAATTGACAAGCATAAAATGTGCATAGGCCCGTGCGACCAAGGCTTCGCCCTTAAAGGCTAAAATATCATTGCCAAAATCATTGGCTTCTATTGCAGCCAAGGCATGGTTGGCAGCGGCAATCGCCTCATAGCAATTGTTCCAATAACTATTGGGACTATCCGTATCACTGTCTTTGACATCTTGCCAACGATACAGGGCAGGCACAGGTTGATACAAATCACCGACTCCTTTATCTTCCACATTGTCTGAATAAGTTTCAGACATAGCTAGATAATTGGCAAAAGGGTAGGCAGATGTAATCAATCGCTTGACTTTATCAACCGTATTGATTTCGGCACGCATATCTGGCTGTTGATCCAGGTATTTCTTACAACTGCTAAATAGCAATGTGGAAGAAATAAATAAATATGTAAGGTGTGTAAGTTTCATAATTTAATCGTTTAGAATCCTAATTTCACAGATAAGGTCACTTGTTTTGGAACTGGTAGTGCCACACCACCATTGCTATAAAATTCTGGATCGACTCCATTGAGCTTTTTATCCGCGTAGATTAACCACAGGTTATTCCCGACCAGGTTTACTTGTGCTGTTCTAAATTTAATTTTGTTGACCACAGATTTTGGGATATTATAACCCACAGAGATTTGCGACAGACGGAGGTAATCGCCTTTTGCAACCCGTTCAGATGAATAGTTATATGCATTGTAGGAGTAAACGGATGCTGTACGATTACCAGCTGCATTCTCAACATCAAATTCAGCTGTTAAGCCATCGAGTGTGGAAGGGATTACGGTCAGATACTCATCGCCGTGATAAATAAAGCGATTTATCAACTCTCTTGAGACATTGTACATATCCAGGTAGACCGGTGAATAGTTAGGCTGCAAGCGCACCATATTGCCTAAACCAAATTTAAGCAGAAAGGATAAGCTAAAATTTTTGTAGTCTAGCCGGTTGTAATATCCCCCAGCGAGTGTAGGATCTACCGGTCCCTCATATTTTAGGAAATCCGTCTGCGTATCCTGAAACCAAAAATAGGTTTCGCCCGGAGTACCATCTGTACCAATATAGGTTGGGTACCCTCCATTGGCGGCCAGTTTATCAAAATCCAGCGAGTACAAGCCCCTATGTGGCCTACCGATCATTGCTCCGCCCTCACTTGCAATCAGATTCCAGATATTGCGTGTTACATTTAGTTTGGTAATCTTTGTTTTGTTAAAACCAAGGGTAAGCTGTGTGCGCCAGGTAAAACCATTAGGGTCTTTAAACGGAAACCCACCAAGCTGAATATCAACCCCTTGCCCCTCCATATCCGCATAATTGGCTAATTTTTCAAATTGTCCACCAATTCCAGAGGTACGAATCGGCCCGATTAAATCAAATATATTACGTTTGTAATAATCAAAGTTCAGGTCAATACGGTCATTTAAGAAACCTAAATCGGTACCAATATTAAGCTCATACATCTTCTCCCAGGTCAACTCCGAGTTTTCCAAACCACTTATGTTAATCTTTCCTTCTTTCTCACCATCATAGGGTCTATAGGTAATAACATTATAAAACACGGCGGTTGAATTAGATGCATTGCCCATATTGGCCACTAAGCCGTAGGTTCCCCGTAGTCTGGCGCGCGAAAGAATCTTGTTATCTCTATTAAAGAAATTCTCTTGGTCAATATCCCAGGCTGCCGACAGGTTCCAGGTCGGCAACCATCTTGCCACATTGGTTCGCCCCATTTTATTCGATCCGTCGTAACGGGTAGTGAAGTTAAAGGAGTATTTATCTTTATAGTTATAAGCTCCACGCAATGCATAAGCTAATTTACGATCATAGGTATAATTCATGGCAAATGGAGTACCGCCAGCTTCAAGTTGCTTCTTATAATATCGGTATGTCGGTAAAACCAGATTACCATTGTCATACTCTATTCCCGGCCCATTAAAATCATGACTCTGTTTATCCGCATACTGGAGTTCATAAGTTCCAAATAAATTCACCGTATGGTCGTTCCATTTTTGATTATATTCCAAGTTGTGACGCATATAATAACTGATCATATTATTATTGGCCAAATTGAAAAAACCGCCGCTTGGAAGAATAACATAACTATCCGTATTTGGAAAATCGGGGTCAGCATATAAAAAACGATTTCCACTATTCACCGTCTGATCTTGATTTGCCCGGTATGCTTTTGAAAGGTTCGCATTTTCGGTAATCATATGTTGTCTTTCGGAATTATAATAGCGATACATTCCATTGGCAGAATAGGTAAGTGAGGGGAGTATTTTATAGGTAATACCCGCCTGCACTTTGATATCCATCAATTTGAGTTTGATGTAATTATTATCAAGTTCATTTAAGATATTAAATGGAGCATAATCCCTTGTAAAATATTCCCGGTCACCATTTTCATCAAACGGAGTAATTATACGGCTGGTATTTAAAGAATAAGAGTAAGGATTGATATCGAAATCCCGAGAATAGCTACCATATACCGCATCAGAATTACGATTTAGTGTACCCGGTGTCCGTTGATCCCGAATATTTCCCTGAAAAATAAACTCGGTACTCAGTTTATCATTGATTTTGTAGTTATTTCGAATATTGGCGGTAAAACGCTTGGCCTGGTTACCCAGAGTATATCCTGGATCATTCATATAACTGGTCGAAGCGTAAGTTTGCGCTTTCTGTGTTCCCGTGCTCATACTTAATGAATGGTCATGCACCAAACCATTCTGGAACAATAAGTCAAACCAGTTTGTATTTACATTTGCATAGCGTTGCAAAAAATTGTACCGTGAGGGGGCGTCATTTCTGAGTTTAAAAGAATCCGTCTTTGGATCATATTCGTACATCAGATTATACATTTTGGTAAAAACTCCACCTGTTCCGGCTCGTGAGACCTGTGAGTGATTGAGGTAGCCCTTATTTTCCATGTCGATCACCAACTGCATCTGCTCCGCAGAATTCATGATATCGAATTGGTTATAATTAGGCTTGATATAGGTTGTATAGTTGCCAGAATAGCTAAAATGCGTTTGACCTTCTGTATTTTTACCTCGCTTTGTATTCACAACGACGACACCGTTCATGGCTGCGGCGCCATATAATGCTGTTGCCGCAGCATCTTTCAGGACTGTAATAGATTCAATATCATCCGGATTTAAACCAGCAACGGAAGAGCCCAATAGCGTATTGGCATCCCCTGTTGACAAGGCTTCATTGGAGATATTAACAGCTTCATCCAAAATAACACCATCGATTACCCATAGCGGTTTATTATCCCCTGTTAATGAAGTTGCACCACGAACGCGGATTTTAGGAGCGGCTCCAAAGGTACCTGATACGTTTTGAACCGACACCCCAGCCGCCTGTCCTTCCAACATGCGTGAAACATCAGGAACCCCAGCACGTTCTGCTTCTTTCGCATCTATTCTCGAAGCAGCACCGGTGAATAATTTTCGATCCAAATTTTGGTATCCAGTGGCAACAACATTCACCTCCTCCAATGTACGATCTGCTGGTTCCAAAGTGATATTGACATCTTTTCTTCCGCCAACGGCTACTTCTGTACTCACAAAACCAACATAACGAATCACCAAGATGGCATTCGATGAAGCATTAATTTTAAAATGACCAGCTTCGTCCGCTTGCGTAGAAATTGATGTACCTTTTACGGTCACTGTCGCTCCACTTAGTCCTTTCCCACTTTTATCTTTAATAGTACCTGTGACAGGTTGTTGTGGAACCTCTGTCAAGCTACTCCTACTCGTTTTTGAGTTACTATTGACAGAAATCGTATTAGCAATGATCTTATACTCAATATTATTATTTTTTAATACTGCATTTAAGGCTTCTTCTACAGAAGCGTTCTTGACATTGACAGAAATCCGTGCTTTAGCATTCAGGTTTTCACTGTACAGTACACGTAAATGAGACTGTTTGGAAATAGCAGACAGTGCTTCTTCGATACGTGCATTTTTCATATTCAAAGTGACTTTTTGAGCTGTACCTTTCGCATGTACGCCCGTCACAAATGCAAATAAAAGACATGTACTAATTTTCATAATACGTAGGGGTTTGCAAAATCGCGGGTCTTGAGGGATCAAGAACCACTTTTTGCTAAATGGTAAGTTATTCATACATTTACATTTTGTGGTTAATTGGGGTTTCTAATTGTTACTTCTAATTTTGGACCTGGTTATCACATTTTTTCTGAACAGGGATGCGCCAACATTCCTGTTCTCTTTTCTTAGGTCATTTTGGTTTAGTTATTATTTTATCATAAGCATCTGGTATTGGTGAAAACTCGGTATAATTTTTAGTTCTTCGTTTCTATCGTTAATTTTTTACCATCCACTTCAAACCTGAGATCACTAACATAGGACAACATCTCCAAGACTTGGGATAGTTTCACATCCCGTTCAATACTTCCCGTATATTCTTTGTCCATTTGCACATTTCCTCTAAATTTCACGTCCAAATCATACCATCGTGATAATTGATGAGCAATATTCACAATTGTTTCTTTCCTAAAATAAAACTCATTATTATGCCAGGATAGATCTTGTTGTAGATTTGCTTTTCCTTTTATCAGGTGCCCCTTAGCGGCCGCTGCATATTCTCCCGGAGATAGCGCGACATGCTGATTATCTTGCCATACTTCTACCCTTCCTTCGGCTAGTGTTGTACGTACTAGATCTGTATAGGAATTCACGTTAAAATGTGTCCCCAACACCTTAATTTCATTTCCCTTAGATTCGACGACAAATGGATGATCTGGATTGTGTGCGACCTCAAAGTAGGCCTCTCCATCTAAAAGTACCCTTCGTTCGGCGGCAGAAAACTGCGATGGAAACTTTAATTTTGACAGCGCATTTACCCATACTTTCGTTCCGTCAACTAAGGTCATTTTATAAAAGCTGGCCTTTGGCACGATTAATAAATTGTACTGGGAGGGAATGGGCTTATCAATATCTTTCACAATGAGTTCACTGCCATTCCCAATCAAGTTATTATTTTTGCTCAAAGTCTTCGTAGAATCTCCATTTAATGGTACATTCGTTCCATCAGCCAATACCAAGACCGCTCCGCTTGTCGCCGGTGCAACATCTTGTTTCTTCTTAATAGCGACATGTATTCTTCCAGAATGATCCGGCAAAAACTTGGTTTTCCATAATAAGAAGGTACCCATTAGAAAAATAATAGATGCAGCTACCCCTAAAGTCCATTTTCCAAAAGGCTTTACAGAGTTGTGATTTTTACCATTCAACTTATCCCATGCCTTATTCGCATCTAATTTTCGAACGATAGACAAATCTTCCTCTATGTTTTTTGCTTCACGAAATGATTCCAACAATTGTTTATGCTGCGCATTCGCGTTCAGCCATTCGTCAAGTTCAATTTGCTCTTCTATAGTCAATTGGTCACTAAGGAACTTCCGGATGATATTCGCAATATGTCCTGTGTTTTCTTTCATATATTACACTAAAGAAACGCAAGACAAAAAAAGGGGTGACAAGAATTTAAATATTTTTTAACAAAAAAATAACGAGCGGGATAAATTCAGGGTTTAGGCGTTTTAGTAGCATTTTCATGCCACGTTGTTTTTGTGTTTTTACAGTGTTGATACTAATCTGCAATTCTTTGGTAATTTCCAGATTGGATAAACCTTCGAGGTATCCCAACCGAAAGATCTGCTGGCAGGAGGCAGGCATTTGTTCAATGATTTTGTATATCTCCTGGATAACTTCACTATGAATCATATTTAACTCTAGTGCAGTATTATCCTCCTCGGTAAAGCCAACCACCTTCCAATATTTTTGTCTTACCTTTTCGTGTCGGATATGATTATAACAGGCAAAACGGACAGCACTATAGAGGTAATTCTTTATTGCAATATCATTGGTGCTGACCTGATCTGTATTCCTAAAATAAGCAATAAAGGCATCCTGTACGAGATCTTCCGCTACAGTAAGATCTCCCAATATCTTCCAAGCAAAATGACAAAGCCCGTTATAATGTGTCTTGAATAATAATTCTTCCTTCTGCATAGCTTAGATTACATCGATATTCCTTGTTCTATCCCATTTATGACACGATAGTTTAGGGTATTAGGTATTAGCGGTCAATATTCATAATAATTGTGTCATAAAAATGACTAATATTTTTTATTATTCACAAAAAAATATGCCGAAAAAATGATTTTTATATATTTTAAATTCCAATAATACATTTAAATCAGAAATAAAAGTAGAGGAAACTGCTTTGAGATTATTAAAAACAAAATATCTACAGAAAATTGAGGTATAAGTAGTCGTAAAAAATCTCAATCAGCTGGGATTAGATTGTCACAAAATATTAACGAGACATATTTTACTTATAGTCCCGTTAATCTTCAGATTTTATCTTGGGTTCAAAAAAATAGCGGCTTAAAATAAATCCACTAAAAACGTCTTCATCAAGTGTCAATTAAAGAAATGCAAAAAAATACTAATCTAATTACAAAATAGGGTTACAAGCAATACGGGGTTAAATTGTTTTTTTATAAAAAATTCGTAAAACCAAATCCTCGCTCCGACACAACAAAACCTCAATTTTTAGTATTTATATGAAGCAAAACATGCAGAAAGCGCTCGTTTTTCGAGTTTTTTTACTATATTGTAAACTTTCATAAAATTTAAAACAAAGACTAAATGCTATTTACTGTTCTATCAGGATTAATAACATCGAGCCTTATTGTTCCATTTGGTAGATTCCTCAAATCCAAATGGGGTTTTATTCTCGCATTTTTACCGGTACTTCTATTTCTGTATTATATAAAATTTGTAGTGCCTATTGGTCAGGGATCTTATTTTATACAATCGACAGCATGGGTACCTTCGTTAGGCATTAATCTGGATTTCAGATTAGATGGCCTGTCTCTACTCTTCACATTATTGATTACCGGAATTGGTGCTTGCATCTTTTTTTATGCACATGCCTATCTCAAGGGACATAAGTACATCGACCGATTTTTTGGCTACCTCTGTCTCTTTATGTCTGCCATGTTGGGCTTGGTGCTTTCGGACAACATGCTATTGCTTTTTATCTTTTGGGAATTAACATCCATTAGTTCATTTTTTCTCATCGGATTCAACAACGATCACGCGGATTCCCGAAAAAGTGCCTTAACGGCCTTATCCATTACAGGTTTAGGTGGCTTCTTTCTGCTCGCGGGATTTGTACTATTGGGCAATATCGCCGGCACGTATAATATCACCGAACTTGTGGGAAAGGTTGCTTTAATTCAACAACATCCCCTCTTTCCGCTTATTTTTGGACTGGTAGCGCTTGGTGCCATCACTAAGTCAGCACAATTTCCCTTCCATTTTTGGTTGCCTGGTGCTATGAAAGCCCCTACACCGGTATCTGCCTATTTACACTCAGCCACCATGGTAAAAGCAGGGATATATCTGCTGGCTCGCTTTTCACCGATCTTGGGCGGGAACCCGATCTGGACGTATTCATTAGTCATTATAGGCGGAGTTACCATGCTCTATGCAGCGTTTCATTCACTTTTCAGAACAGACCTTAAAGGAGTACTCGCCTATTCCACCATCTCCGCATTGGGAATCTTAGTCTTCTTACTGGGTCTTGGGACTAAGGAAGCTGTGATCGCCGCAAGTGTCTTTATCCTTGTGCATGCATTGTACAAAGCAGCGCTGTTCTTGATTACGGGTATTATCGACCATGAAACCGGAACACGTGACTTAACGCTATTACGCGGATTACGTAAAGTCTTATCTCCAGTTGCTATCGCAGGCTTTTTGGCTGCATTATCAAGTGCTGGCGTACCTTTGACCTTTGGATTTATCGGGAAGGATCTGATCTACGACGCCACATTAAAAAGTAATCCGCAGTTGTTCCTATATTTAACGTCAGCTGCTGTGCTGACCAACATACTGCTTGTCTCCGCTGGATTTATGGCGGGAATCAAACCCTTTACAGGGAAATTACCGGAACAGTTTGCGCATGTACACCTACCCTACAAATCCATGTGGATCCCACCACTTTTATTGGCATTATTGGGTGTCATATTCGGCTGTGCTCCGGGGCCTATTGGCGACTGGATCGCTGGACCGACCACAAATAGTATCCTGGCTCAGCAAGAGGTTTTTCATCTAAAGATATGGCATGGCTTTAACCTCATACTTTTATTGAGTGCCATTACCATCATTGTCGGGACGCTTATATTTGTCTCCAACACACCCAGTCACAAGAAACTGGCCTGGATCACTACTTTTGAAAAAATTTCACCTGCCAATATCTTCAACGCAGTTGCCCGGGAAATCGAATTATTTTCTGCTTTTTTTACCGCAAAGATGCACAATGGCTACCTACGTTCCTATTTATTGAAGATTATTTTATTTGCAGAATTATTGATCGGCTATCAATTGTACTTGGGCGGTCCACTGCACATTAAATGGGATTCCTTGTCACCAGTGAGCTTTTATGAAGTAACAACAGTATGTATTCTCATCGGGGCTATTGTGTTAACAATCCGAACGTCCTCCAGGTTAACTGCAGTCGTGGCCACGAGTGTTGTGGGCTATGCGATATGTCTCATCTTTGTTTTTTACAGCGCCCCGGATTTAGCAATGACGCAATTTACGATCGACACCTTAACCGTTGTTCTTTTTGTACTGGTTCTGTTTAAATTGCCATCTTTTTTAAACCTGGCAAACCGTCGCACCATTATTCGGGATGCGGTAGTAGCGATTATATTTGGGATTATGTTATCTATGGTTGCTTTACGTGTGTTACATGAACCTACAACCACCGATATCAGTGACTTTTATGGTGACTATGCCTATGTAATGGCCAAAGGAAAGAATGTTGTCAATGTACTGCTCGTTGACTTTAGAGGCTTTGATACCATGTTTGAAATTGTGGTACTAAGCATCGCGGCACTTGGCGTGTACAGTTTATTGAAATTACGTTTAAAATCTTCTGATAAAGAATAAATATTTTACGACACGTTAGTGGAGTAATGATGATTAGGAGCGATGGACGATCTATGAAAACCTATTGGTTTGTATCACCGGAATCTCAATACTCAATACTAATATCTAAATACTAGAATAAATGAATAGCACGATATTACAAACCGCAACACGGTATCTCTTACCGATACTTTTATTGTTTTCCGTGTTTCTCCTACTTCGGGGGCATTATTATCCCGGAGGAGGATTTGTGGGGGGCTTGGTGGCCTCTATTGCTTTCGTACTGCATAGTTTCGCTTTTGGTCCTCACAACACCATGAAGCTTATCCAATACAAACCGTTATCCCTTATTCCGATCGGATTGGGCATTGCCGCAGTGAGCATGTTTCTACCAACTTTCTTTGGCTATCCCGTTATGACCGGACTTTGGCTGGAGGAAAAAATTCCCGTCATCGGTATGATCGGTACAGCCTTATTTTTTGACCTTGGCGTATACTTTGTCGTCATTGGAGTTGTATTGACTATTTTATTCACAATTGCTTTAAATACGGAGGAGGAATAATGGAGCTGATTCTCGTTTTATTGATCGGCATTCTATATGCCGCCGGAATATACCTCATCTTGCGACGTAGCATGGTGAAACTTTTATTGGGAATTATGTTATTGGGAAATGGCACCAATATATTGATCTTTCTGTTGGGGAATATTGTCAAAGGTAAACCACCAATCATCAGCCCTGACCTAAAGGTCTTCACGGATATTTATGCCGATCCCATACCGCAAGCCCTAATTTTAACTGCGATCGTTATCAGTTTTGGGCTGACTTCGTTTGCTATTGTATTGCTTAAACGTGTTTACGCCTTATTGGGCACGGACGATTTAGATAATTTGAATACGCCTGAGGAAGAAGATATATGATAGACAACCAGATTATTGCCACGGTTATCGTGCACCTTTTTATTGCTATTGTCCAGCTGATGCTCTGGCGAAAATCTACTGCGCAACGTTTTTTAAGTGTTGGAGGGAGCCTTTTAGTGCTTATTCTCGCATTTAAGCTCTTTTTCAAGGTCTATGATGGCGGAATCCTGACGATGAATGCCGCCAATTGGAAAGCCCCTTTTGGGATTGTCTTTGTCGCGGACCTTTTTAGTAGTACCTTGGTCGTCCTGACCTCCATTGCCGGACTTGCCGTATCGATTTTTTCATGTGTCGGTGTCGGGAGACAACGCATTTTATACGGCTATTTCCCTATTTTTCATTTTCTGATGATGGGGCTAAATGGCGCATTTCTGACCGGAGATATTTTTAATCTCTATGTGTGGTTTGAGGTGATCATTATTTCTTCCTTTGTGTTGATGACACTTGGTGGTCGTAAATCACAATTGGAAGGAGCTGTAAAATATATGGCCATGAATATATTGGCTTCTACCTTTTTCCTGACAGGTATCGGAATTCTGTATGGCATCTCAGGATCGCTCAATATGGCAGACCTGGCTTTGCGTATACCCAAAATACAAAATCAGGCACTGGTCGAAATCACGGCCACTTTTTTCCTGATCGGCTTTGGTATCAAATCGGCCGTATTCCCACTTTATTTTTGGCTCCCCTCTTCCTATCATACACCGCCTTCGGCCGTAGCCGCAACCTTTGGCGGGCTCCTGACTAAAGTTGGGATCTATGCACTGTTCAGGGTATTTTCTTTATTGTTTATCCCAAACCATTTTGCCAAAGAACTGTTGATTGTTTTGGCCATACTAACGATTTTGACAGGTGCTTTTGGCGCATTAATAAAAACCAATATCCGCAGATTATTTTCTTACCTGATTGTCTGCCATATCGGTTTTATGATCGGTGGTTTAGGATTATATAGCAAATGGGCGCTGTTAGGTGCAATATTTTATCTTATTCATGATATTATGGTGAAAACAAACTTGTTCTTAATGGCCGGTGTTATCCGCCAGCTTCGGGGAACCATGGACATGAACAAGCTCGGAGGCCTATATGCACAGTATCCTAAGATTTCCTTGCTTTTTGCGGTGGTACTTTTCTCTTTAGTCGGTATCCCGCCATTATCTGGGTTCTGGCCCAAGATCTATCTTTTTAGAGATGCTTTTCAACTGGAAAAATACGCTTTTGCAGGCGCTTTGATCATCGGTAGTTTTATTACACTGTTTGTGATTGCCAAAATGTGGGCGCAGGTATTTTGGAAAGATACCCCCGAGCCCGACATCATTGAAGATAAATTCGCAGGAATGATCGGCTATAAAAGATCAATGCTGCTCTTACCGGTCATTATATTGGCCTCTGCTTCGTTGTATATCGGATTTAATGCAGAAGCTATCATACATGTTGCAGACAAGATCGCTACACAATTACTGGATACTTCACCTTATATAAATGCTGTATTAGGAGGACAGAATTGATATGATAAAACAGTTTTTAATGAACCTGATGCTATCTTTTATCTGGGTAGCACTGACGGGATCGATGTATTACACGAATTTCCTGTTTGGCTTTTTACTCGGTTTCGCGATTCTTTGGGTTATGAACAAAAATGAGGCCGACCAACGTTATTTCTATCGTGTTCCCAAAACGGTGAGTTTCATCCTCTTTTTCTTATGGGAAATGATCGTCGCCAATGTTCAGGTTGCCTACGATGTAATCACGCCAAAGTTTTTTATTAAACCGGCTATTGTCAAGTATCCGATGGATGCCAAGACAGACCTGGAGATCAATTTGCTTTCTACTTTTATTTCACTGACGCCAGGTACGCTTATTTTGGATGTGAGCGAGGACAAAAAAACACTTTTTATCCATGTGATGTACATGAAAAGCAAAGAACAATTTGTCTCCACCTTAAAAAACAATGTTGAACGAAGACTTTTAGAACTCTTACGATGACTTTAGCTACTTACTTCGATTATGTTATCCTCCCCATATTAGCCTTATCGGTTATTCTGGCATTTATCCGTTTATACAAAGGTCCACAGATCTTTGACCGGGTCATTGCACTGGATCTCATTATCACAATTGGAATCGGAATTATTACAGTTTATAGTATACGCACTTCGCAGGAAGTATTTTTAGATATTGCCATGATCCTGGCACTTATCGCATTTTTGGGAACTATAGCCTTTTCATTTTATTTAGAAAAACAACGCAATGATGACTGATATTACCTTAGCAATT
The DNA here is from genome assembly GCF_047784615.1 of Sphingobacterium sp. NGMCC 1.201703. NCBI lineage: Bacteria > Pseudomonadati > Bacteroidota > Sphingobacteriia > Sphingobacteriales > Sphingobacteriaceae > Sphingobacterium > Sphingobacterium sp. NGMCC 1.201703. The sequence continues at coordinate 131,817 of NZ_JBLOHD010000005.1, forward strand.
TTAAGCACCATCGGTGCACTAGCCATATTATTTGCATCGATTGGCATCTTACGGATGCCTGATTTCTATTTGCGCCTCTCAGTGACCGTAAAAGCTGCAACCTTAGGAGTCGGCCTCTTGTTGGTATGTGCCGCGATGACATTCCCAGATGTATCCGTGACAACCAAGGCAATAGCAATTGGTTTCTTTCTAATCCTGACCGCTCCGGTTGCGGCCCATATGATCGGACGGGCAGCTTATATACAGCGTGTCAAAACCTGGAAAGGAACCGTCTTAAACGATCTGGAAAAAGAGGGAAAATTAGATTGTAGGAAAGAAGATTTTTAAGCTATTCCGTAAATATTCTTAAAAATATTACTGTCGACAGCGTTTTATCACAAAGAAATAAGGCATCACAACAGTGTTTTGATACCTTAATTGTACAAGATCTTTTCATCGATAAGTCTTTCGTACCCTTGAATCGAAAGATTAAAATATAATACAGACCGGTGCCGGTACTTTGATTTCTTTTCCTGTATCCGTTAATAATCCGGTCTTTGTATCCCGATTAAACAGCACAATATTGTTGGTATATTGATTCGCCACAAGCAGGTATTTCCCATCTGGAGAAAGATTAAAATTCCGTGGTCCCCGCCCCTTGACAGAGGTATTGGATAATTTGTTTAATGCGCCGTCTTTTTCTATGGAGAACGCCGCTATCGTATTTGCGTCACCACGATTGGTCGCATATAAAAACTTGCCATCGGGAGATATTTTGATATCTGCACCGCCATTCTGTCCCTTGAACCCCTCTGGATTAATTTCGTAAGTGTTTTGATACATCCAATCATCGCCTTCTTTCTTATAGCTCGCCACCTGACCTGTCATTTCCAATACAACATAGAGAAATTTTTCCTTCTTATCAAAGGCAATATGACGAGGTCCACCACCTGCCGGGGTAAAGAAATCCTCAGGTTCCTCTGCCAAAATAAAAGCGCTTCCGGATTTATTGACAGGAAATACAGAAATTTGATCCAAACCGAGATCCTGTATATATAAACGATCACCCTTACTAGAAAAGAAAGTAGAATGTATATGGGGTTTCTCTTGACGGACAGGATCAACGCCTTTACCTTCATGTTGGATCAGTCGGCTTCTTTCGTTCAGGACACCATTTGTTTCAAGCTCAAATAATGCTGCTGATCCTCCCGTGTAATTAGCTACAGCCAATAAATTTCCTTTAGGGTGCACTTCAACAAAACAAGGTGACTCCCCTCCAGTAGGCAGCGAGTTCAAGAAGGTCAGCTTTCCATCCTTAAAGGAATAAGCGGAAACAGTACCCTCCTGATTTGGAAGTTCATTGACAGCATAGATAAAGTTGTTATTTCGAGCCAGAAATGAAGGATCCTTACTTTCTTGCGTGCCGATCAAGGCTACTTCACCTGTTTTTGTGTCAAAATTATAAATATAAATACCTTTACTTTCTGTTTTGTTCGTATAAGTTCCAACAAACATTGGAATCTGTTGTGCAAAACTTGCCAAAGGCAGAAATGTCATCAGATAAATAAAAGCTTTTTTCATGTGTGTACAATTTATTAAAAATAATCATCGAATTTTCCTCTTGCTAACGGTGTAGCACAAAAAAATAAAGATACCTTCTTATGTTATTACTGTTGCTGAGAAACTTGTTAAATTAGGTTAAAACCGCCCTTTCTAAGAGGCAAATCCGTATTTTTAGCGAATCAATTTTAACAAGTCTAAAATTCCCATTTGAAATATTGGGATTATAAAAATATTGTTAAATAAAAATACGAATAATTCATATAATCTGATAATTTTGTGCTGTTGTTCAAAATAGTATATATTGAACGATAGAATCGGGAGATTATTAGTGATTTAGATGAATCTACTGTGACATCAATCTGTACGACTTGTATATGATTAAACGGGTCATGGTTGCTTCATCAGCGTTTAGAAACATATTATTTAGATGAAAAAAAACATATATATATTGTTTTTGTTGCTGTTTTTATCCATTCAAGCCAGCTTTGCACAACGTCAGGTTATTGACCGGGTAGTGGCTACGGTGGGTTCAGGGATTATCCTACAATCCGATCTGGACATGCAATATTCACAATGGCTTGCGCAGGGAAATAAACCTGATGAAAAGTTCAAATGTGGAGTTCTTGAACAATTGATCATTCAGAAATTACTTTCCCAACAGGCGGTAATTGACTCAATCGACGTCACTGAAACCGAGGTGGATGATAATTTAAATTCCCGTTTGCGCCATATGTCCCAACAAGCTGGTGGTCAGGAACGCTTGGAGAAGTTCCTGAACCGTTCTTTGTTACAATACAAGGAAGAAATGCGAGCAAGTGTTTTTGAGCAGCTGAAAGCGAATAAGATGCAACAAAATATCGTACAGAAAGTGGATGTAACGCCATTGGAAGTAAAACGTTATTTTGAAGGATTGAATAAAGATAGTCTTCCTTATTTCAATACAGAAGTTGAAATCGGCGAAATTGTCATGATGCCAAAATTGACCGACGAAGAGAAAAAAGAACAGCGGGAGAAAATAGAAGGTATCCGCAAGCAGATTGTCGACGGTTCGGATTTTGGAACGATGGCGCGTCTCTACTCCCAAGATCCAGGTTCTGCACCTTATGGCGGTGACCTTGGCTTCGGTACCCGTGACAACTATGTAAAAGAGTTCTCTGCAATGGCGTTTAAACTAAAGCCGGGGGAAATATCACCAATTGTAGAATCAAAGTATGGTTTCCACATCATCCAGGTACTTGAAAGACGTGGCGAAGAGGTACACACCCGTCATATCCTGATGAAAATGAATCCCGGAGCTGCGGCAATGGAGCGAACCAAAAATAAACTGGACAGTATCTACAAACTGGTTGTTGACAAGAAATTAGATTTTTATCACGCTGCAACGAACAATTCTGATGCTGAAGAAAGCAAATTTAATGGTGGTATGGTTTTAAATCCACAAGGATCCAGCCGTACAACTTTAATTCCGATGGATGGATTGGATAAGGCCGTATTTACAGCCATTGACCCATTAAAACCAGGGGAATATTCTAAACCGGAACAATTCACAGACAAAACTGGCGATGTAGGTTATCGTTTTAACTACCTAAAAACCCGTATCGCGCCACATAAAGCAAATTTAGATCAGGACTTTACAAAGATCAAAGAAGCTGCGAAAGAAGATAAAGTACGTCGGAACCTAAGCAAATGGTTTGACGACAAGGCGAAGAACACATTCATTGATATCAGCGATGATTTTGGAGCCTGTGAGGAACTAGAAAAATGGAGAAAGAAATAGGAGTTAATGTCTCCCTGATATAAAAAAGGCTTGAATATTGATTCAAGCCTTTTTTTATGCGTATATTATGTTTCGGTTATCTATTTCTCAAACATCATTTCGATCAGAATATTCCAATTCGCTTTCTTCACATCATCCTTTGCTAATTCGCTTAACTGCCATACGCGGATATAATTATACTTGACGACCTTATCTTTTTGCCGTACGGTCGCCGTTCCTTTTGTATAGGCAAAATCCCCACTATACGAACGTTTTACTTCCTCAGGAACCGTCTCGATCGTCATGCGTTGTTTCTTCAGATAAGCCATCATCTTACTCTTCCCTTCCATTGGACTGGTCCAGGGAAATAAAAACCGGACATCTTCGCTTAAAAATTCTTTGTATGCTGTGGGATTATCCGCTTTAAGGACAGTAGACATCAGCTTATCTGTTTCCAGTACAATATCCTCCCGTTGGTTCAGACGTACTTTAGAGCGATGCTTAAGGTACCAGGAATCCGTTGGTTCTATATATTCCAGATCAAATTCACCATCCTTATCTTTACCGTTGTTTTCCACTTCGGCACGGATATCAACCAACCATTTACCTTTCTTATTACGTTTCCAGACGGTCAAGTACTCCCCGTGACGCAACCGCGCGCCTACTTTTTGAAAGTCCATGGACCCTGATGTTACACCAAACTCCAAGCTCTTTGCGACAAGGGCAAAAGTAGGCTGCCAATTTAATACATCTGGAATATTAGGTCTATTATTGAGGTAATTGTATGCATTGACCGCCGAAGGAACGTAAAATGTAGATTCCTTATCGATAATAGATAAAAAAGCCTGATGTGGAGTAGAAGCTTTAGATAATGCTGCCGCGTCTTTATCGGCCTGCAGCAAACTTCCTACTTTTTCGGGTATCTGTGCGTACAATGTTGTTCCCATTGTACTCATCAATGCAATAACGGATAACCTATTCCAAAAATTCATATGCAAATGATTATTTATCAGCGTTCATCTTATTGTTTCAGATGAACGCATTACACTCGGTTTTCAGGGCAATTGAATACCCTTTTTTAAATTCGATTTTTTATCTATCAAATCTTATTCCAAAGTGTACCTTCTTTACTATCTTTCAGCTGGATACCAATTGCATTAAGTTCATCACGAATACGATCCGAAGTGACAAAATCCTTATTCGCTTTTGCTTCGTTACGTAATTTGATCACCAAATTCATGACATCATCAATATCATCCGTTCCGGATGCTTGATCATTCCGCAGTCCAAGGATGTCTTCGACAAATTCTTTCATGAAAACTCTTAGCTTCTCCAGTCCCTCTTCCGAGACCTTGGCTTTGCCATCATAGATCGAATTAATGATCCGCACCAATTCAAACAGTTCTGCAATCAAAACCGGGCTATTGAAATCGTCGTCCATTGCCGCATAACATTTATTACGGATCTCAGCCAGGTTGAATGAATCAGCTCCTTTTGAAACTTTTAGTTTATCCAAGAGTCCTATTGCACTCATCAATCGTTTATATCCTTTGTCTGCGGCATCAAGTGCTTCATTGGAAAAATCCAATGTACTTCTATAATGCGCCTGCAACATAAAGAAACGAACGGCCATTGGCGAATATCCTCTATTTAACAAAGGATGATTACCCGTGAACAGTTCTCCCGGCAAAAATCCATTACCCGCAGATTTGGACATCCGCGCCCCATTTACCGTTAACATATTGGTATGCATCCAATACTTGGCAGGTGTGGTATGGTTACATGCTTCGGACTGCGCAATTTCGTTTGTATGATGCGTTGCCGCCAAATCCATTCCCCCCCCGTGGATATCAAACTGATCGCCCAGGTACTTTCTGCTCATTGCCGAACATTCGATATGCCATCCGGGAAACCCGACGCTCCAAGGGGCTGGCCAGCGCATGATTGTTTCGGGCTTAGCCTTGATCCACAAAGCGAAATCCAAGCGACCCTTTTTCTCATCCTGCCCACTAAGTTCACGGGTATTGTTCAACATATCTTCCAATTTGCGATTGGTCAATACGGTATAATCATACTGCTGCACGTATTTTTCCACATCGAAATAGACAGTACCATTCGTCTCATAAGCATAACCATTGCTGATGATCTGTTCGATCATTTCGATCTGCTCTGAAATATGTCCTGTCGCGGTGGGTTCAATACTTGGAGGCAAGGTATTGAAAAGACGTAACACATCATGAAAACCGATGGTATATTTCTGTACGATTTCCATTGGTTCCAGCTGTTCCAATTTAGCTTTTTTTGCAAATTTGTCATCTCCTTCATCACGATCGCCCTCCAAATGCCCGGCATCTGTAATATTCCGCACATAACGTACTTTATAGCCCAAATGACGTAGATATCTAAAAATCAAATCAAAGGAAACAAAAGTTCGGCAGTTACCTAAATGTACATCACTGTAAACGGTAGGTCCACAGACATACATCCCAACCAGGTTGGCGTGGATAGGTTCGAATTTTTCCTTTGTTCGCGAAAGCGTATTGTATAAAAAGAGATTATGGTCCATGTTTGTTATCTGCTTGGAAATCTATTTTTGTCTGAAATATATTTGAATAGGCACACCTGTAAAGTCAAAGTGCTCACGCAGTTTATTCTCAATAAAGCGTTTATATGGATCTTTGATATATTGTGGCAAATTACAGAAGAAGGCAAACATAGGCGTTCTACCAGGTAATTGTGTCACATATTTAATTTTGATATATTTTCCTTTTAAGGATGGTGGTGGGTAGCTCTCGATAATATCCAACATCACTTCGTTCAACTTCGATGTAGGGATTTTTTTCGTTTTATTGGCGTATACCTTATCCGCCACTTCCAATACTTTTAGGACACGTTGTTTTTCCGTTACGGAAGTAAAGATAATCGGCACGTCTGTGAATGGTGCAATTTTCTCACGGATACGATCTTCAAAAGCTTTCATGGTCTTGTTGTCTTTCTCGATCAAATCCCATTTGTTGACCACGATGACAATCCCTTTACGGTTCTTTTCAGCGAGGTTGAAAATATTGACATCCTGTGCTTCCAGACCATCTTGTGCATCTAACATCAAAATCGTCACATCGGAATCCTCGAGGGCTTTGATGGTACGCATGACCGAATAGAATTCGATATCCTCGTTAACTTTTGATTTACGGCGGAGACCCGCTGTATCGATCAAAAGGAAATTATGTCCATACTGGTTGTAGTGGATCCGGATAGAATCGCGTGTGGTACCCGCCATAGGCGTCACAATATTACGGTCTTTACCAATCAAGGCATTTGTAAGCGAGGATTTACCCACATTTGGACGACCTACAATTGTATATTTCGGTAAAGCTTCCTCTTCCTCTTGCTCCTCTTCAAAATGTGATACAACAGCATCCAATAATTCTCCGGTACCCGAACCTGTAGCAGAAGAAATATTGAATACTTCACCTAAACCGAATGCATAGAATTCGGCTGATTCATGATGCAACTTCGCGTGGTCAACTTTGTTGGCAACCACATATACCGGTTTAGAACTTCTGCGGAGGATATCGGCGATCTCATCATCCAAGTCAGTGATACCCGTAGTAACGTCTACCATGAATATAACAACAGAAGCTTCTTCAATAGCGATATATACCTGATCACGAATGGCCTCTTCAAAGACATCATCCGAACCATGGACAAAACCACCTGTATCGATTACTGTAAATTTCTTTCCGATCCACTCCGCCGTCTCATAATGACGGTCGCGCGTCACCCCGCTAAAGTCATCGACAATCGCTTTTCTACTTTCCGTAAGACGATTGAATAAGGTAGATTTACCAACATTTGGACGACCAACAATTGCAACAATATTTGCCATATTTATTTTATTTGATCCACCCACTATCACAGCAGATGGCACTTTTATGCTAAATTACACGTTAAGGGTACAAAGATACGGATTCAAAAGGGATTATGGAGACACAAAAACAAAAATGGCTTTACCGTGAAGTAAAGCCATTTATCTGAAAAATCCAATCCAAGAAATTGCACAAATCAATCAAATATTTTTTTCAACATTTCAGACAGTTGGGTCCCTATTAATCCCCTCCCTATTATTATTCCATTGGGATCTATTAAAAAATTGTCAGGTACTGCATGGATATAAAACTTTTTAGCCACGACATTATCAAATGATTTTAAATCGGACAACTGAGTCCAATCCAAACCATCCTTATTAATCGCATCTAACCATAATTTTTTATCATTATCCAATGAAATACCAATTATCTCTAAACCTTTTGCATGATATTTTTTATAAGCCTCAACTAAATTGGGATTCTCTTTACGACAAGGGAGGCACCAAGATGCCCAAAAATCTATCAAAACATATTTACCCCTATAATCAGATAATTTGACCAAATTCAAACTGGTATCGGCTTGTTCAAAATCCGGTAATTTAGCCCCAATTTCGGTTTGAAGTTTAATATAAGCTCTATCTTTTGTTTCCAATCCCAGATATGTATTCTTTAATTCATCAGGATATTGGTCAAATATTTTTCTCAGAGATACAGCTTCAGAATTCCTTTTTTTTGATTCTTGATGAAGCAAGTACAATCCATAATAGTTTAATGGTTGCCGAGAAACAAAATTATTAACAATACTATCAATTAGCTCAATTCTTTCTTTGCTATCCAAATCAGCTTTTTTCTTTTTCTCTGCAACTTCCATGGCTACCGTAATTTCTCTCTTAAAGGATTGTTCAATATCTTCAAAATCTGAGCCTTTGATTGTAAATTGCTTATCCTTTATCGCTAGCCCTTTTGCACCTCTAACCAGCCAACCCCGATTTCCCTTAAAATTCATCGTTTTCCCGGGTTGCACCCAAAAGCTATAAACAGTAGCATCGCCGACAAAATAGCTATTAAAATCATTTTTGATATTTAACCTGAAAATAGTTGGTTCACTTATTCTTCCTATATAGGTAAATCTACCTTTTTCGTCTAATGAAATAGTATCACGAAATACCTTACCCTTGCTTTGAAAGGACACAAAATATTGCGCATTTGGAATTGTGTCAATCACTCCGTTTAAAATAAATTGGTCATTAGATTGTCCAGCGAGATTGCCAGCAAATAAGAAAAGCGCCATTAGCGTCATAAAAGTCCACGCATTTTTTACCATACATTATTTAGAATTAATAAAAAAGATATCACTATTCATCTGCCCCACTGAAATTCTATTAAGCTGATTATGAACTGGATCTAGATCTTATCTAGTCGTTAGTGTCTTCGGTTATTATTGTAAGTTTGGAATCGAATCGATCTTCTTCCTGAATCATATTCACAAATGGCCATAATTGTAATATATCCGTTTCATCAGATTGGTGAATAGATTTAAAAACGTTCATAAATGAGTTTCTCTAAAATAGAAAAAACGACACAATTACACAAAAATTAAATAAAACACCTTTAATAATTACAAAAGAAAATAAAAAAGAAAACAAAGGAATTAATCGAATTAAAAAACAAAAATGGCTTTACCTCAAGGTAAAGCCACTTATAGGGGTCTAATTATAAATATTCGTCTAGTTAGACGTTGGATTTTGAGTTAAAGTTCCCGAATAGGAATTGATCGCCGATTGAGGAATAAAGAACACAACTCTAAAGTCAGTTGGTTGAATATCTTCAAATTGCTTATGTGGCCCTGGATAATGTCGGGTTAACGAAGTCCCATTACGGAACACATCATAGCTACGTTCAGCTTGATAAGCTAACTCCAATTGACGTTCCTTGTCAATTCGTTCACTTGCATTAGTAGCATCTAGAGAAGTATATCCCCCATTTACAATAGATCGGTTTCTTATTGTATTCAAATCTCCCAATGCGGCACCATAGTTCCTCAATTTAGCATACGCTTCCGCACGATTTAAATAAATTTCACCTAATCTACTGATTACAGGTGAATGCAAATGAGAATCCTCACCTTCTCTGGAACACTTGGTAATATAAAACTGTGGGTATACTCTATTTAAAGAAATAAAATAATCTAACACGCCTTTGTAAGTCTTACCATCCTTGTAATTGATATTATAAATTCCTTGTGAAGCGTCAACCGGTACCAGTGTATAGCTATCAGCACCTTCTGTTGCGGTTACCGTAGCACCTGACTTCGTTACTTTAGCTTGCACATAATTTAATACATTCGCCCCGTCCTGTTTAACAAAACGGAAAACCTCAGTATAAGAACCTGTGGCAGCATCTTTTGCATAAGTAGGTTCGATAAATGCTGCCCGGGCATCTACTATTTTATAGCTATTCGGTCTCCAGTCATTTCGTCCGGTTTCGTTCAACAAATCAATGTATTTTGCACTGGCAAACATTTCGCCCCAGCCCATACCGCCAATATTCGCATACATACCCCCAACTCCATAATAGTGATCATAACCCGAAAATTCTGACGCTACACGTTTTACAGCAAAAATTGTTTCCTTATTTGCTTCTGGAAGAAATGTATTATATTTCATAAAATCAGCTCTAGACAGCAAATTATATTTTCCAGAATTGATAACCTTATTTGCATAATCAACAGCCAGCTGCGCATAAGCAGCATTTGGAGAAGTATAAGTACCACTCATATACAGATACACACGAGAAAGCATTGCCTGAGCAGCCTCCTTTGACCCAAATATAGATCCTCGATTTATTGTAATCATAGCCTCTGCTTTTTTGAGGTCACTGATAATTTGCTCATAAGTTTCCTTCACAGTAGACCTATCTGGTAAATTCAAATTATTCACCACATCATCAGGTGTACCATTCACTATTGGCACACCAAGGTTTTTTTCTGGATTTTGATAGTAGGGTCTTCCATAAGCGCGAACAAGATAAAAATACATCAAACCTCGCAAATAATAACATTCACCTAACTTGCTATCTACTTCTGCACTCTGTCCCTCTTTCACCATCTTAATAATATTCGATGTCTGGGCAATAGCCTTATATCCCGAATCCCAAAATTGAGACAGCCGCCCATTATTTGGGGTCCGTGCAAAGGAAATAAATTCGTAAAATGCATCCGTAGAAGATCCACGGATCATCATGTTATCACCCGCATATTCACCAGCTCTATGCATTGGATCAGACCAAGCTTTTAATTGCGCATAAGCCCCATTCAGCAATCCGTCCAATAATGCTTCAGGATTCTGTGTTATCTGATCAGAATCCATAGATCCATAGGGAAAACGATCCACATCACAAGCGGTTATAGATACCGCAGCTAAAAGAATAAATAATATCTTTTTCATAAAACTCTCTTTCTCTATTTTAAAATGAAACATTAACACCAAACATATATTTACGCACCGCTGGATATACTCCAGGTCCAGTTGAGCTTACAATAGCACCATTATCTTCGCGTACTGGAATTTCCGGATCCACACCGGAATATTTTGTCAAAGTAAACAAGTTCTCTCCCGTAAAAAACACGCGTATATTTTTTATATTATATCTAGTTAGATTAAAATTGTATCCAAGTGTCAACGAACGCATTCTAAAGAAATCACCATCTTCCAAATAACGGGACGAAAAAGAGTTTCCCTTATCTTGGTTGTTATATTTTGCGATAGGGTGTGTAGCATTATCACCAGGTTTTTCCCAACGAGTCCAACCATCTTGCAGTTTCATTTGATTTCTATCTGTATATGTACCATCTGAATCATATTCCTGACGTGCATAATTATAAATCTGTCCTCCTATAGAATAACCAAACACTGCGGCTAGATCAAATTGTTTATAACTCAAAAATGTATTAATACCCCCAAAAACATCAGGAGATGCCTTACCTATTCTCTCTTGGGTTGCTTGAGCATAATTGGACGTAGTTTCTCGTCCAGTTTCGTTACCGCTAGCATCCCTAGTAACCTTATACCACATAGGTGCTCCCGTTTCCGAATTAACTCCAGCCCATTCCGGTAGGTAGTAAGTATCTACTGGTAACCCTATTTCTAGAATTCTATTCGCGGACCCCGCTATACCCAATGGGTCTCCTGTGATAACTGGACGTGCAATATAAGTTCCATCAGGCTGTCTGGTTTTATATATATCAGTCAATTTGTTTTTATTCCGACCCAAATTCACGTCCACACTCCATAACCAATCGTTGTTACGTACGATATCACCTCCAAACGTCAACTCAATCCCTCGATTGTTCATTTCACCAATATTCTTCCATATACCAGATGCCCCAGTCATTAAAGATATAGGAACTCTAAAAAGAATATTTTTTGTATTTTTATCATACCAATCGAAATTTACTCTTACACGTTTATTCAGAAATGCTGCATCAACACCAAGACCTGTGGTTGCTGTTTCTTCCCACGTTAACCCTTGGTTTCCTATCTGATCAATAAGAGCCCCCGGCAATCCGTTATATCCTGCAGCTGTAGACACAGAATATAAATTATATTGTGGATATAACATATTCGGACGATTTCCGACGGTACCATAAGCAGCTCTTAGCTTCAGATTATCTACCCATGGAGCATTGAACCAACTTTCTTTATGTACATTCCATCCCCCGCTGACCGAATAGAAATTACCAAATTGCTTACCAAAGTTAGAAGCTTCATCTCGCCGAAAGGAGACTTGTGCCAAATACCTGTCATCGTAAGCATAATTCGCGTTAGATAAATATGATTGTGTAGCCCATTCGCTAATTCCGCCTTTTGTTCGTTCCGGTTTCTGAACAACATCCAATACTTCAAAACCTGGAATAAATCCAGTACCATAAACATCTAATGTTTTTGACCAGTAATCGTTAAATTCATAAGCCAAAATTCCATTGACTGAATGTTTACCCCAAGTCTTGTTAAAACGCAATATTTGATTTGTGTAACGACGCGCATATTCAGATCTGTAGTCTGTCAACCTTCCATTTACACTTAATCCACCATTTGAGCGAGGATCTGTATATCCACTAGATGCATACGTATTATATCTGTAATTATTTACAGATGAAAAAGTCAACCAATCGGTCAATTTAATATCAAAATCCAAATTACCCATCAACTCATAATTGGTATTTTCACCAAAATTCCATTGTAGATCATAAAGGTAGTTTGTATTTTGTGTATTTACCCAGCCACTGTATCTATGTGGTACCAGATTCCCTTTTTCATCATAAGGACTATCCCAAGGAAGATTAGAATACATTGCTGTTGTAGAGTACTGTTTATCGTCTACTCCTCTACGCGCTCCTGATAAGGAAGGTTTAATGGATAGCCAGCTGAACGGCTTATAGACAGTATTCATACGCACATTATAGCGATTGTAATCATAACCTTTAACAGCCCCTATCTCATCATAATATCCCAACGATAAAAATGACTGTAAAGTTTCATTTCCTCCCTGTAAGGAAATATTGTGATTTTGGACAAACCCCGTTTTCGTCGCTACTTTCCACCAATCAAAATTGTCATTACGCAATTCAGGTTTCCAACGTGTAAATTTAATTTCATTTGCATTGGCGAAAGATGCATAATAGTCATAGAGCTCTGCTCCGTTCATCACTTCCAAATTCCCATTATTAAGCTGATTAAAACCTAATTTGCTAGAGAAATTTAGAGCCATTTTCTGTACTTTTGGCTTTTTAGTCGTTACGACTACTACACCATTAGCTCCTTGAGAACCATAAATAGATGTTGAAGCCGCATCCTTTAAAATTGTCAAATTCTCGATATCATCGGGGTTAATATCTCCTGGATTGGATCCTACAATCACCCCATCAATTACCCATAACGGACTAGTCGTTCCGTTGATACTAGCCTGCCCACGAATTACTACCGCTCCACGTGACCCCGGTTTACCTGCCCCTGGTGACACAAATACACCTGCCGCTTTACCATTCAACATGTTTTCTACAGCTGGAGTTGTTACATCCCGCAGTTTACCCCCAGTCACAGTTTGTAACGCGCCTGTTAGACTTTCTTTTTTCTGTTGAATACCATAACCGACCACAACAACCTCCTCCAATGTTTCATTATTGGATTCAAGCTTAATATTGACAACTGGCCCAGTTACAGTAATCTCTTGAGCTTTATAGCCGACGTAATTAACGATCAATACATCGCCATTCTTTGCATCAATACTAAACTCCCCATTTGCTCCTGTTGAAGTAGATCGTGAAGTACCACGGACTTTAATAGTTACACCTGCTAACGCCCCTTCCGTTGACTGCACTTTCCCCGTTACTTTTTGCTGAAAAACAGCATTATTCAACAGAACATTGTGGTCTGCAAATTTAAAACCATTAGCACTAGCTGAAATGTGTGTACTTGAAATCAGTAAAGCTAACGATAACAGACTCAACTTGTGATTGTCGAGAATCTTTGAAATCATAATATTTAAAAGTTAGTTTAAAAATTGATTAGCGTGCTAATCAAAATTTAGGTACATGAATGCTAAAACTAGAATAAGATACGGGCATATCAAAATGCAAAAACAACGAAATCGATTGCGCTATTTCAAACAAACGATTGCATAACTATCCAATTGTAGCATCATTTTTTTCGACTATACCTTATTCATCGCAGTTGATTTATGAACCTAATAAACTCAGCATATTTTTAATACCATGAAACACAATAAATAATCTCACATTTTAAGACAAACAAAAAAGAATAAGATGAAAGACATTCATTGGAGAGTCTAACCCTGAAGAAAAGTGCAGGAATGTGTAAAACAGAAAAAGCCAAGGCTCTCACCTCGGCTTTTCTTTTAGTAGCGGGGACCAGACTCGAACTAGTGACCTTCGGGTTATGAGCCCGACGAGCTACCAACTGCTCCACCCCGCAATGTATTTTTGATTTCTTTAAAAAGAACCGGTCATTGCAAACCGGCTCTCTTCTTTAGTAGCGGGGACCAGACTCGAACTAGTGACCTTCGGGTTATGAGCCCGACGAGCTACCAACTGCTCCACCCCGCAATGTATTTTTGATTTCTTTAAAAAGAACCGGTCATTGCAAACCGGCTCTCTTCTTTAGTAGCGGGGACCAGACTCGAACTAGTGACCTTCGGGTTATGAGCCCGACGAGCTACCAACTGCTCCACCCCGCAATGTATTTTTGATTTCTTTAAAAAGAACCGGTCATTGCAAACCGGCTCTCTTCTTTAGTAGCGGGGACCAGACTCGAACTAGTGACCTTCGGGTTATGAGCCCGACGAGCTACCAACTGCTCCACCCCGCAATATATTTTTGAACAAAATTGCTTTTTTCTTTTTAAAAAACAAGATTATGATCCTTCCGAATTGGAGTACAAAGATATATTTTGTTTCTTTGTAATCCTAATAAAATTTAGAAAAATGTCACATAAAGCAGGATTCGTAAGTATCATCGGAAAGCCAAATGCTGGTAAGTCCACCCTAATGAACGCTTTAGTGGGTGAAAAGATGTCTATCATCACACCCAAAGCGCAAACGACAAGACACCGCATTATCGGTATTGTAAACGATGAAGACCATCAAATTGTGTTTTCCGACACGCCCGGCGTCATCAAACCGAACTATTCGCTACAGGAATCAATGATGAACTTTGTACAGGGGTCTCTTATCGATGCGGACATTATTTTATTTGTGACTGATATCCACGAAAAATACGATGAGAATGACGTCTTGGAAAAATTACGTAAGACAAATTCTCCAGTAGCTGTCCTGATCAACAAAATAGATAAATCTTCGGAAGAAGAGGTAAAGGCCAAAATCGAGTTTTGGCAGGAAAAACTAAATCCGGACACGATCTTCGCTATTTCGGCTAAGCTAGATCACAATGTATCGGCCGTCATGCAGTACATCAAAGATAAGTTGCCGATCCATGAGGCTTACTACGAAAAAGATGAACTGACAGACAAGTCCATGCGTTTCTTTGTCTCGGAAATGATCCGCGAGAAAGTATTCAAATTATATGACAAGGAAATCCCTTACAGCACTGAAGTCATTGTTACCTCCTACAAAGAGGAAGCAAATATTACACGCATTGCTGCAGAGATTATCGTTGAACGGGATTCCCAAAAGAACATTATTATAGGCAAAGCTGGTGCGATGATCAAAAAAGTAGGCACTTACGCCCGTCAGGATATAGAAGAATTTATCGATGGTAAGGTTTTCCTGGAACTATTCGTGAAGGTGATCCCAGATTGGAGAAGTAAAAAGAACTACCTTAAACGCTTTGGTTACGACGATTAATCAAGCATTGAGTAGATCGTATTGAGTATTGAGATTTGGTTGTACAAGCCTATGGCTTAGTTACTTTAGTTTTTGTACCAGGCAGTCTATTTTTCTTTATTCATTTTTAATATCGCAAAAATGAATAAAGAAAACAAAATAGCAATATCAGAAAAATCAGTCTAGCTTGATAAGCTCGCGCCACTAAAATATACACGAAGTGCTTTAATCTGTTTCAGATTAAGCACTTTTTTTAGATCCTCATCCGAAGCCTCTTTTACCCTTTTAACCGATTTAAACTCAGTCAGCACCTTCTCCACCGTGGTCTTTCCGATACCGGGTATATTTTCCAGTTCAGACACAAAGGTCTTCCGGCTACGTTGATTCCTGTGAAAAGTAATACCAAAGCGGTGGGCCTCATCACGCAGATGCTGAATGACCTTTAACGTTTCCGATTTCTTGTCTAAATATAGCGGATACTGATCTCCAGGATAGAAAAGTTCTTCCAGTCGCTTGGCAATACCGATGACAGTTACCTTACGTTCTATCCCCAGCAAGCGCAGACTCTTCAATGCAGCACCTAACTGCCCCTTACCACCATCGATAATAATCAATTGCGGCAAAGGTTGATCTTCATCCAATAATCTCCGGTAGCGTCTAAAAACAGCCTCCTCCATGGTTGCAAAATCATTCGGTCCCTCCACTGTTTTCACATTAAAATGCCTATAATCTTTTTTGGAAGGCTTTGCATCTTTAAACACCACAATGGCCGATACAGGATAATTTCCCTGGATATTGGAGTTATCAAAACACTCAATATGCTGTGGCAACACATTCATGCGAAGATCTTTCTGCATCTGTTTTAAAATACGTTCGGTGCGGATATCCGGATTCAGCTTTTCATATTGCAACAGGCGTTCCTTTCTGAAAAAAGCCACATTTTTTTGGGATAGCTCCAACAGCTTTTTCTTCTCCCCAAGCTTAGGAACTGTAAAACGTATGCGTTCATTTTCCTCAATATCCAGTTCAAACGGAACAATAATCTCACGCGACAGGCTTTTGAAGCGCTCACGTATTTCAGGGATGGCCAACGAAAGTAATTCTTGCTCACTCTCATCCAAACGGCGTTTCATTTCCAGCGTCTGCGTCTGAATGATGACACCATTCATTACTTTGAGGTAATTTACAAATGCATAGCCCTCATCCGAGGCAATACTAAATACATCGACATTCGTAATGGAAGAATTAACAACGGTAGATTTACTTTGATAATTATCCAGCTTATCTAGTTTGGCTTTTATCAATTGGGCACGTTCAAAATCCAGGGCCGCCGCCGCTGCCGCGATCCCTTCCTTTAACCGGTTGGTGACTACGGAAATTTTACCATTCAGAATATCCTTGATATCACTCAGGTTTTGGTCATAGTCTTCCTCGGACTGATAGCCTTCACAAGGCCCTTTACAATTCCCGATCTGGTATTCAAGACAGATCTTAAACTTACCTTTTCGGATATTCTCCTGGGTAAGCGCAAGGTTGCAGGTCCGAAGCGGGAATAATTCACGGATCAGATCCAGCACGATATGCATCATCCCCACAGAAGGATATGGCCCATAATAACGGGAGCCATCCTTAATATATTGTCGTGTCCAAAAAACACGCGGAAAGGGTTCATTTTTGATGACAATCCATGGGTAGGTCTTGTCATCCTTGAGCATGACATTATATTTTGGTTTATGCTTCTTGATGAGCGAATTTTCAAGCAACCATGCATCAATTTCGGTATCAACTATAGTAAAAGAAATACGGTTGATCTTACGGACCAAAACACGGGTCTTACCGTTCAATTGAGTTTCATTGACAAAATAAGACCCCACCCGGTTACGAAGGTCTTTCGCCTTACCGATATAGATCAATTCATCATGTTTATCAAAGTATTGATAGACGCCCGGTCGATGCGGTATCTTCTTTAATTCTTCTCTATAGTCAAATGTCAAAACTTTAAAAATTAAAAAGTAAAAATTAAAAATGGAGATCGTTTACAGAGACCAGGCTCTGTAAAACTAATCTCCTTATCCTTAATCTTTGAAAAACAAGCTCGTATAACTAACGTCCATTTTCAAATCTAAAAAGTCAAGACAAGAAAATGAAGACAGCTTGTAGGCTGTTAAAATCCCAAACGATCATCCTTTAATTTCGGTTCATCCTTACTGCTTGAATCTGTAGATCCATCTTCTACATCAGAGCCACCACCGCCCCAGTACTGATTACAGTCAATAACACGGGTCAATCCACCCTGCGGTTGTTCGAAATCACCTTTTGTATATTTTAACTTTGAATCTTTGTAGACTTTTTGCATAAAGAACGCGAATACCGGCATTGCAGCCGCAGCCCCCTGTCCATATTCCATCCGGTCAAAACTAATCCCGCGATCTTCGGCTCCAGTCCAGACACCAGTAACCAGTTCTGGCGTGATACCGATAAACCAGGCATCGGAGTTGTCATTGGTAGTACCTGTTTTACCACCGATCGGATTCGTCAGTTTATATTTCCATTGAATACGTCTTGCAGTACCTTGTGACACCACTTTTTTCAGCATATCAACAATAATATAAGCGGATTCACTATTCAGGGCTTTCACGACTTTCGGCGCCTTATCATAGATTGGAGTTCCATTTTTATCTTCGATACGTAAGATAGCCGTTGGTTCAATCCAGGTCCCCTGGTTAACAAAGGCAGAATAAGCGCCTACCATATCAAACACAGATGCTTCATAAGCCCCCAATGAGATAGAAGGGTAATTAGGAACATCACTCGTTATCCCCATCCGTTTGGTCAGCGCGGCAACCTCGGCAGCCCCTACTTCATGCACCAGATAGGCCGTTGCAAAGTTTTGGGAATAAGCCAATGCCTTTGCCAAAGTAATTGGATTTCCGCCCTGTGCATTTCCCCTTGGCGTCCATCCGTTATAAGTTTGCTGATAATTTGGAATACTATAACAAGGTGAATAGCCATTATCGATCGCCACGGCATAAGTAAATGGCTTGGCCGTAGATCCCACCTGTCGGGTTCCCATTTTAACCTGATCATATTTGAAGTGGTCAAAATCGATCCCGCCGACCCAGGCCTTGATATGCCCGGTCTTTGGTTCCATGGACATCATGGCATTGCGTAACATTAATTTGTTGTATCTGATAGAATCCATTGGTGTCATCATGGTATCTTTACTACCTTTCCAGGTAAAGATATTCATCGGCACTTTCACGTTAAACGCCTTCTTGATTTCATCTTCACTTAAGCCCTCTTCACGTAAGATACGATAACGGTCAGAACGTTTCATTCCACTGATCAGCAACTTTGCTTTATCACCTTTAAACGGATCCCTATTTTTCCATTGTGCAGAAAATTTGGACTGCAACTGCTTCATCCACTCTTTCTGTGCATCTTCGGCATACTGTTGCATGGACATATTGATGGTGGTATAGATCTTCAATCCATCACGATCTAAGTCATAAGGTGTGCCGTCAGCTTTAACGATTTTAAGGTTAGCAAACTCTTTCTTAATCTGGTCCTTTAATACAGCTCTAAAATAAGGACCCAATCCCTCCCCATAGTTTGCAATCTTAAGTTCCAGCCCAAGTGGTTTCGCCTTTGCATCCGACGCTTCTTCTGCTGAAATAAAATTAGCGGCCACCATATTATTTAACACCGTATTACGGCGTATTTTTGATTTTTCAGGAAATCTCACCGGAGAATAGGCCCCAGGCCCTTTCAGCATCCCGACCAGAAGCGCAGCCTGATCGGCAGTAAGTTTATCCGGCGTGGTATTGAAATAGGTACGCGCAGCAGACTTTATTCCGTACGTATTGTACGCCCCAAAATCTACGGTATTGAAATACATGGTCACAATTTCATCCTTGGTATAATTTCTCTCCAGGCGAACAGCTGTCACCCATTCCTGAAACTTCTGGATTACACGCTTTAAAAAATTTTTTTGACGACCATCAGAGAAAAGATTAAGCGCCAATTGCTGTGTAATGGTACTCCCGCCCTGTTTGTTACCCATCAGGGTATGGAAAATAACCGTAAACGTACGGGAGTAGTCTATGCCTGAATGGTCATAAAATCGCTTATCTTCGGTGGATACCAAAGCTTTAACCAAATACGGTGATAATTCGCTGTATTTGACATTCGAGCGGTTCTGAACATAGTATGTACCCAATACTTTGTGGTCATCGGTAATGACTTCGGACGCTAAATTACTTTTGGGATTTTCCAGATCGCTAAACGAAGGTAATTTCCCGAATAAGCCAAGACGTATACTCAATATAAATAAAAATCCAAGGGCTACAATGCCGATGATGATCTTCCAAAAATTGAATGTATATCGTTTTATATCGCCTTCAGTCAGTTGATTTTTTTTTGATACTCGCTTCATCTATTTACTAAATTTCTTATGCAAATATTATTCATTTATGTTTGCCTGCAATGGTATTCACATACGCATAGCATACTGTCTTCGAAAAGCACATAAGAAATATCTTATTTTTAACTGTTTGTTATTCTCAACATGATATTTCCCCATTACCCTATGAGTAGGCTTCATTATGCCTGTCATATTTAATGTCCACTCTATCAGATAATGTGCCAAAGAATGCTTCCGAACAAAGGTATTATTAATTCATTCAAAAGTAGGCATTAAAACATGAAAATGTTTACCTATCTGGCATTAAACCCGTTCAATTAAACAAACAGCATAGGCTACAACGCCCTCTTGCCGACCAATGAAACCCATTGTCTCGTTGGTCGTCGCTTTAATGGAAATATCATCTATATCCAATCCGGTCGCTTCAGCCAATTTAATCTTCATTTGGGGAATATAAGGTTTGATCTTGGGTGCCTCAAGGCAAAGCATGGCATCAATGTTACCGAGCTGGTACCCTTTGGCCTGAATCAAACCCATGCACTCTTTTAACAACAACAAGCTACTAATTCCCTTCCAACGCATATCCGTATTGGGAAAATGATAACCGATATCTTCGAGGTTTGCTGCGCCAAGGATAGCATCACAGATCGCATGTACCAACACATCGGCATCCGAATGACCAAAAGCTCCAGCATGATGTTCCAACTGCACACCACCAACAATAAATGGGTGTCCCTCTTTTATCTGATGAACATCAAACCCAAATCCTACCTTAATTTTCATTACTACAATTATATTATGAGAATACGTTTTTCAACGTAATAAAAAAGTTCTTTGTACGCTGTTTATCTGCCAAAGTTCACATTTATCATAAGTCGGTGATTTACCGAAGCGGCTATTTACGCTCATGATCTTTTACAGCTACGAAGATACCATTTTAGTGCCGATATTCTAAAATGGAGTTTAGTATCGATATGATGTTTTAGTTAGCATAGGATACACCAAAAACATATTGGGCAGTAACACAAAAGGGCTATTTCGTTGGAAATAGCCCTTTTTAATAATTTATTGTCTGTTTGTTTTATGCAGATCCGTAAGAAAAGCAAATTATGCTTCTACCTCTTCAGGCGCAAACTGATCGTATACCTCTCCAAAAGCGTCGTAGTCCTGATCACCGTTAGGCTCAAAAACCTGAATATCTTTGGATCTGGCGAAATCAACGATCTCCGTATTGACATTTTCATCAGCCACGACAACCATATCCGTAAAATGCAATGCACCTTTATAGATCGCCTCATAGCTACCATCGCCATATACTTGGGCATCTTCAGCTTTAAAAGCACCTTCAGGAGCCATTTCAGCATACTTTGATCCCAATGTTCCTTTAAATTCTTCGTTAAACAAAGAATACATCACTTTTGCATCCTTAAATGTAGGGTCATCCTTATACGTTGTTTTCACGTAAGCAGGTACCAAAGCAGAAAACCAGCCATGGCAGTGAACTACATCCGGCGACCAGCCTAATTTTTTAACAGTTTCCAACGCTCCTTTACAGAAGAACACCGAACGCTCATTATTGTCTGCAAAGAATTCGCCATGCTCATCACTAAAAACTTTTTTACGCTGAAAGTAGTCCTCGTTATCCAAGAAATACACCTGCATCCGGGCTGCAGGCAGTGAAGCTACTTTAATAATTAGCGGATTATCATTATTATCCACAACAATGTTCAAGCCTGAAAGACGAATCACCTCATGCAATCTATTTCTACGCTCATTGATATTCCCAAAACGAGGCATCAAGATACGGATTTCAAAACCCTTCTCTTGCATCGCTTGAGGCAGTTGACGTGTAATTTCAGAAATTTTGGTTAATTCGAGGAAAGGCGACATCTCGTGAGTAATAAACAATATCTTCGTTTTTGCCATCTCCAGTTATTTTTATTTATTATTTTCGAACAGTAAAATCGGTCTACAAAGGTACAAAAAAAATACTTACCATGCAATTTACTATCAATCATCGTTTTATATTCCCAAAATAATACGCAACTTTGCCAACAAAAAACTATTCAGTAAAGTGGAAATTTTCAAAACGAAAGCAGCACTCCAAGCACATCTCCAAAAAGCACGCTCGGCAGGTAAAAAAATAGCCTTGATCCCCACCATGGGAGCACTTCATGAAGGACATCTATCCCTATTAGATTATGCCAGACCGATCAGTGACATCCGCGTTTGCAGCATTTTTGTCAACCCTACACAGTTTAACGATCCCAAAGACCTGGAGAAATATCCACGTCCGATTGAAAATGATATCAGTTTGCTGGAATCTGTCGATTGTGACATTTTATTTATGCCATCGGTTGAAGAAATGTATCCCGACAAGAATGAAAATTGGCATATTGACCTGGGTGAACTGGATCAGATCTGGGAAGGCGAAAAACGTCCGGGCCATTTTCAGGGTGTAACACAGGTCGTCTATAAATTGTTTACCCTAGTACAGCCCGATATTGCCTGCTTCGGTCAAAAGGATTTTCAGCAGGTCATGGTCATCCAGCGTATGATCGAGATCAAAGCGCTCCCGATCCAACTGGCAATCTGCCCCATCATCAGAGATCAACACGGACTGGCCTTGAGCTCAAGGAATATGCGACTTAGCGACGAAGGAAAAACAAAAGCGCTTGCACTCTCCCGTGCCTTACAATATTTGAAAGACCATATTGCGGACAACAGCGGATTACGGGAAATCAAAAAGAAGGCCCTGACAATTTTAACGGATACTCCAGGCGTAACGGTCGAATATTTTGCGATCTGCGAAAGCAGTTCCCTCAAAGAAGTCGAACAGATTGATACAAGCAAGCAACACGTAGCACTTGTCACTGCATGGGTAGAAGGCGTACGTCTTATTGACAACATGATCCTCACCTAGTTAAAGGTGACATTTTACGGATACAGAAGCTTTTACCTTGATAATTTTGTTGTTATCAAGTCAAAAAACAGCACGATATCCATAGAATGTCGTACCAATGTCCCAATACGCGCCACAGCTATATACAATACTAAAAAAAACTCTACCTTTGCGCCATGGTAATAGAAGTAATGAAATCCAAAATTCACCGCGTGAAAGTCACACAGGCGGAATTGAATTACGTGGGTAGTATCACGATAGATGAAGATTTGATGGATGCTGCAAATATCATCGCTAACGAGAAAGTTCAGATCGTAAATAATAATAATGGGGCCCGCCTGGAAACCTATGTCATTCCGGGACAACGTGGATCGGGTACGATCTGCCTAAACGGAGCCGCTGCCCGTCTAGTGCAGGTTGGCGATATCATTATTATTATTTCTTATGCAACAATGGATTTTGAGGAAGCAAAACGGTTTACGCCGGCCTTGGTATTCCCTGATGACAACAATCATCTGATCAGATAGTATTGAGGTACTTACTACAGTACTTAACAATAATTTTATCTAGCAGAACTATATACTGCTAAATAAAAATCGTATTTTTGAAGCGTTACTCTAACAGGTAGCGCTTTTTTATGCAATTAAAAATAACAAAAAATCTGCGTCAGCTTATCGCATCATTCCAATTGGCTCTGATGTCGCTGATTATTATTTCGGGTGTTATTTTTATGCACAAAGAGGTAAAATCAAATGGGGAAATCGTGATGCACACGCACCCTTATGATTTTACAAAGAAACAAAAACCGCAAGAGACCGATGATCAGATTGATTATCTGAATGTCATCTATCAGAACACCTATGTTCAGGCCACTTTCCTGGTTCTAGAACTTCCTATACCAAGGGAGATTCAGTCAACGCACTATTATTCGATATGTCCGGAAATTGCGACCACCTCAATCAGATCCTATTACCTCCGCGGTCCCCCCTGCTTTGCATAACAACGGTTTATCCGTTAAATCCAACATTAAAACTGTACACTATAGCTGGCAATGCCTCCGGCATCTGTTCGTCTATTTATTTTTCGCCATTACAAAATAGCAACCAAGGTTTTGGTTTAATTGCCCATAGGCATAAACCCCTGTCGTCCTATTTAATGATTAAAAAGTAAAAAAAGATGAGCTATGTGCAACATGTTAGCGATTTTAAGGAAACGGATCAACTGTATACTTCTTAAATAACAAGAATGGTTCCCCTAGATCATGTGTCGTCTAATGCGAAAAAGCAAGGCGATAAGCCCTGTGCACAGGCGAACTGCTCTTCCTACGAAATTACAACATACTCAATTCTATAAAAATGCTAAAGCAATACACGTTACTGGCGACCTTGTTGGCCGGAACATCCTCAATATATGCACAGTCAACACTGGAGGGATATTTATTCAATAAAAACCATGAAGCCATTGCTTCGGGCACATTGACGGTAAAGAACAGCAAATCAGCCACGACATCAGATGCTGACGGGCACTTTAAATTCAATAATCTTACGACGGCAAAAGTAACACTAAATATATCCGCTGTGGGCTATCGTTCGCTCACAAAAACCATCGGACTGGACACCTTAAAATCACCGCTACAGATTCAGCTTGAAGAAGACAACCTCAATCTAGATGAGGTCGTAGTCTCAGCCACACGTTATGGTGTAAAACGTAAAGATGCTCCGGTAGTCGTCAATGTTATCGGCCCCAAGCTTTTTAATGCCACACAGTCCGTAGCAATGTCAGAGACACTGAATTACCAACCGGGTGTCCGCGTGGAAAACAATTGTCAAAACTGCGGTTTCTCACAGGTTAGGCTCAACGGCCTGGAAGGCCCATATTCACAGATACTCATCAACAGCAGGGCTGTATTTTCCGCACTGAACAGTGTCTATGGACTGGATCAGATCCCGACGAGTATGATCGACCGGATTGAGGTCGTCCGCAGCGGCGGTTCGGCACTATTTGGCGCCAACGCCATTGCCGGAACCATCAATATCATTACCAAAGATCCCGTCGAAAGTGACTGGCAGGTAAAAACCACCAATTCGCTGATTGGCGGCAAAAGCTGGGACAACACCGTCGACTTCAACACCTCCCTTGTCGCAGAAGATCTAAAAACCGGCGCAACATTTTATGGCATGCACCGCAACAGGGAGTCATACGACGCTAACGGCGATGGATTTTCGGAGATCACCAAACTCCGCAACACTACCTTTGGTACCAAAGTATTTTACAAACCGAGCGACCTGGATAAAATTACGGTAGACTTTAGTACCGTCAATGAATTTCGTCGGGGTGGAGACCAACTGGACAAAGTACCCCACCTAACGCAGATCACCGAGCAATTGCAAACCAGTTCTATCGTCGGGGGTATTACCTACGACCACTATTCCGAAGACTTTAAACATAAGCTTTCTGCCTATGGATCCGTCCAGAAAACCGTTCGTGACAGCTATTATGGTGGACTTGCTGGGGGTACAACAAAAGCAGACAGTACACTTGCTTCCAATTCGTACGGAAAGACAGACGATATTGCACTGGTTGTAGGAAGTCAATATACCTACAATTTCGAAAAAGATGTATTTACCGCAGGTGTTGAGTTTTCTTATAATGACACCCAAGATGAAATCCCAGGATATAAACGGACAATTGATCAGCAGAATAAAGGATTGGGCACCTACGCTCAATATGAATGGAAGCCCTTTGCAACTTTCAAAACCCTGATCGGTGCACGGTACGATTATACCTATGTCGATGGCAAATACAGCCTAGCCGGCATAAACCGCCGTTCGGATCAACGTTTCGGAACATTCAGCCCCCGGTTGACAATCCTCTATGATCTGACAAAAGATCTACAGTTCAGAGGGGGCTACGCACGTGGCTTCCGAGCTCCACAGGCATTTAACGAAGATATGCACGTGACTTCTATCGGCGGCAACCAGGTGTTTGTCCTGATCGGTGAAAACCTGAAGACCGAATATTCCAACGCCTATACAGGATCGTTCAGCTACACTAAGAATTTTGGGGATGTGCAAACAAGCTTTTTGGTCGAAGGTTTCTACACCGACCTCAACAATCAGTTTGTCAATATCATGGCATCACAGCAGGATGGGCTGATCATCCAGGAGATGCAGAATGGCGAAGGGGCTCGCGTATATGGCTCCAATGTCGAAATTAACGTTGCACCTTCATCCTGGTTATCCTTACAGGCCGGGGGAACAATTCAACGGTCACGTTATAAAAAAGATCAGCTGATCTACGAAGGTGAACAAGACACACATGACATCTGGACTAGGAAATATGTGCGTACGCCGAATGTTTACGGTTATATGAATACCAATCTGAAAGCGACGAAGCGGTTCGCTGTCGACCTGACGGGAGTATACACAGGCAAAATGATTGTTCCCCATATACAGCAAGATATCATGACGCTCAAAAACGCGCGCGATTTTGTTGAATTGAATCTTCGCCTGGGCTATACACTACCTGTACACAAGGATTTTAGTATAGAATTTTTTGGCGGTGTACAGAATATGTTCAACGCTTTTCAAAAGGATTTTGACAAAGGGGCATTACGGGATTCGGACTACATCTATGGTCCAACCCGTCCACGAACATATACTTTTGGTCTTCGTATAGGCCATTTTCATTAGAACAGCGGTATTGGGATAAATGTTCCATAAACAAAAGGAGAACAATGAAATATTTTAGGAAAATAAGCCTGCTGCTGGTCAGCTTACTTTATCCGCTCTTCCATTTTGGACAAGAGCGGATAAATTGGGTCAGCTTTGAACAGCTCGACTCCCTGTTGGCAGGAGCACCGCGCGAGACCCTCATTTTTATCCATACCGACTGGTGCAGCTATTGCCGAAAAATGGAACGGGAAATATTTACAAAACAGGATCTTGCTACAACCATCAATAAAAGTTACTATGCAGTCAAACTGGATGCGGAGTCTGTGGAGGAAATCAGCTTTGATCAAAGCCTTTGGAAAGCAAAATCCAGTAGGAAAAGAACAGGACAGTATCATCCGCTGGCCTTACAGCTATTGCAAGGTAAACAAATGGTTTTCCCAAGTATACTGCGGTTTGACAGCGGATTTCGATTAAAAAATATACAACAAAAATACCTGAACTCAAAAGAGTTAAATGATTTTTTAGAATAATTTAACATATTTGTGTAGCGAAACCGAGCGTTACTGCGTTTTGAGTTTTATAATTAATACACACTTTAAGAAATTATGAAAAATATCACGAAATTTTTAATGGCATTTTTGTGCCTGGGAATGATCTTCACGTCTTGTAACAAAGATAATTTTGACTGGGATGCATACTACAGACAACAAGAAGAAGCTATCAAAAGAGAAAAAGCGAGACAAGATTCCTTATATAAAATTCAAGCTCCTTTGCTATTAGAATATGCAAAACAAAACTTCAAGGACGATGCCGGACAACCTAATTACGTTGTAGATGACTCCACCAAGATTATTTATCAAATTTTAAACCCAGGAGATAAAACATCTTACACTTATAAAGCTCAGGCTGGAAACGGAGCCTATGTAATAACCTCCCCATCAGTAACTATCAACTTCAAAGGACAATTATTAAACGGAACTGTATTCGATCAAAGCAAAGAAAGCACTCCTACTAATTACAGTAATTTAGGACCTGCAATTACCAAATATGGAGGTTCATGGTATTATGCTTTTATCCCAAAAGTAATTAGTCAAGATGGTCGTGAATTAAAATTCAACGGTTTAACGACAACAGGACTAGTGAAAGGATCCAAGATCCGCTTTGTAGCACCTTCTTATTTAGGCTTTGATCAGAAAGAATATAAAGATGGAAGTGAAAAAGTGACTGTTTCTAAAGATACACCTGTTGCGTATACAATAGAAGTTACTGCAATTGGAGCTGCAACTTCCAATCAATAAAATAACAAAACTAATTAAAAACCATTTTCATACTGAGAATGTTTTTTTTTAAAAGCTTCGATAATATCGTAGAGATAGTTGTTTTTTAAAAATTTATTTGATAGTACTGCAGAACGATTGTAGTATAATATACAGATTATTTCGATCTGCTTACAAGTGTTAATTCATGTGTTAAAACGTTAATTATTGCTGCAACAGCAGACGACAACAAAAAATAATATACATTTGCTAAAGACTATTGTTTAAAATAAAAATGGTCTTTAACCATTAATAATACTATGAAAAAATTATTATCGCCATTATTCTTAGGAATTGCAACTATTGCTCTTCTGGCTGTTAGCTGTAGCAAAAGCGAAGATGCTCCTGTGTATGACGCAGAGGCGCAATTTAAGACGGATTCCACCCTGCTTAAAAATTATGTCGACAGCAAATATCCTAATGCACAGTATGATTCTGAAAAGGGAATTTGGTATGAAATTTTAGCTGAAGGCGAAGGAAATTATCAATATAGAATCGTGGATACCTTAAACGCTAAGCTCTTTAAAGTTCAGCCTACTGTAAAATATACCGGCAGATTATTAAATGGCAGTATTTTCGACCAAACCGAAGCAGATAAAACAGCGAATTTTGAGATCCTCACCAATACCGGTTATTATTATCCTTTCGACAGCTCGATCATTCCCGCTTGGACATTTGCCTTTGCTCCAAAGAAAATCGGCGATGTAAAGCTGGGCGGACTAACAGAGAAAGGACTTCAAAAAGGCTCTAAGATTCATATCATGGTTCCATCCAAATGGGGCTACGCAAATCGTGCAATGGGAAAAATTCCTGCTAATTCTCCCTTGGATTTTGTTATAGAAGTCGTGGACATCAAATAGCTTTCGTAGCATAAAACTCGATAGTATTTATCAAATATAAAAACGCCCAAAGCAAGCACTTGCTTTGGGCGTTTTTATATTTCCTTACACTAATCAACGATAGATGTTCTCGAATAGCTCGGCATCCCATCTCTTTAGCGATCGGAAAACGGTCGAAAGCAACAGCGTTTTTAACCAACGATAAACGTAACAATACTGCTAAGAGGGAGACAAATGGCTTAAAATAACAAAAGCTCGAAGTGGGGAACTCCGAGCTTTACCTAACCAATTATTAACCTAAATTATGAAAAGTTCTTTATATATTATTTTGTATATATCTTTCTGTTTTGATATATCAAAGGTAAGACACATTCCCTTTTATGTCAAGAAATTTAACAGCATTTAACGTTGTTAAAATTATGTTAAAACATTTTAGCACTTTGCAATAAACATTGAACCTCTTTTTTTAATGCAATATTTTTAATCATCATGCAAGCGAATTGAAAGATCAGCATCGTCCTTGCTAATTAGGTGCAGATGGACAGAACAAAGCCGCTATGATACGTCAACTCATCAAAAAAACAGTGTGTAATAAAAGAAACACTTTCAATAAAAAGGAATAAATTTGTAGGTAGAGACAGCATCGTATTGGAATATATTAATTGCGGATCTAAAAAAAAGAAAAATAAAAACGGATGAAAATAGCTTTAGCACAACTGAATTACCATATCGGTAATTTTGAAGCAAATACAACAGCAATAATTCAGGCAATCAAGCAGGCCAAAGACGCATCTGCAGATCTCATCATCTTTTCGGAACTTGCTATTGGTGGCTATCCTGCGAAAGACTTATTACGGAATAAAGTATTTAAACAACAGTGTGATGAAGCTATCCATGCTATTGCAAGCCACTGCCAAGAAATCGCCTGTATCATTGGTGCCCCCGTTCGGAACAGCGATCCCGAAGGGAAAGAGCTTTACAATACTGCTGTATTTATCGAACAGGGTGCTGTTCGAAACATTGTAAAAAAAGGCTTGCTACCTGATTACGACGTTTTTGATGAATATCGCTACTTTGAACCCAATAAGCGATTCAACTGTATCATGTTGAAGGGGGTAAAAATTGCTCTGACAGTTTGTGAAGATCTATGGGACGATGATGAGGGAGGCAATTCTTATGTGGGTGACCCTATGACCGAACTCAGAAAAGAAAATCCCGATCTATTGATCAATATTGCTGCTTCTCCATTTTCCTATACGCATTTTGATGAACGTGTCAAGGTACTCGCCCGACAGGTCAAAAAATCAAATCGTCCATTGATCTACGTCAACCAAGTGGGGGCACATATGGATATTATCTTTGATGGCCGATCATTAGCACTTAACAACGATGGAACAAAGATTGCCGAATTAAAACGATTTGAAGATGATCTGCAATATGTTACCTATCATCAGCAAAATATCACCTCCACCACAGCGTCAGTCAAAGAGCCCGTCACTGAAATTGCGCTCATCCACGATGCATTAATCCTGGGACTACGGGATTATTTCCAAAAATCAGGATTCAAAAAAGCGGTACTCGGTTTATCTGGCGGATTGGATTCGGCCTTAGTCGCAGCCTTAGCCTGTGAGGCGTTGGGTGCCGACAATGTGCTGTCCATTTTGATGCCTTCCGTTTACTCCTCAGACCATTCCATCAAAGACGCTATGGATCTGGTCAGCAATACAGGTTGCAAACATCATATTGTCCCTATAAAGGATATCGCTTCCGCCTACGAAAATACGCTTGCCCCGATTTTTGAAGGCCTGCAGGCTGATACCACCGAAGAAAACATACAGGCGCGTGCACGCGCCGTTATCCTAATGGCGATATCGAACAAGTTTGGCCATATACTATTAAACACTTCCAATAAGAGTGAAGCCGCAGTCGGCTATGGCACCTTATACGGCGACATGGCCGGATCCATTTCCGTTATTGGCGATGTCTACAAATCTAAAGCGTACGACCTGGCACGTTACATTAATCGCGAGCGTGAAATTATCCCCATCAATACCATTGAAAAAGCTCCTTCCGCGGAATTACGCCCCGATCAGAAAGACTCGGATTCCCTGCCAGCGTACGATCTGCTCGACAAGGTCCTATTCGAATTGATTGAAAACGAAAAGAGCGGTTCCGAAGTTGTAGCAATGGGATTCGAAAAAGCGTTAGTAGAAAGAGTAAATAAATTGGTCAATAATGCTGAATTTAAACGCTTTCAAGCACCACCAATCCTTCGGATTAGCCCCAAAGCTTTTGGCGTTGGAAGACAGATTCCATTGGTGGCAAAATATTCCTATTAATTTTACATTTAAGATTAAACCATATGTACAGTTTTTTGTCTAACATTAAAAATTAAATCCAGTACATACAGCTCAAATAACGAATTGCCCTAGGGCATCAGTTAATCTGAAGACTGTACAAGCGGATAATTAAGAAATTAAAACAAGTAAATTAAATTAAGTTCCATATAGGCTATGAAACCATCATGAGTATACTGCTTAAACGCAGAAAATCCGTACTCATGATAGATTCATCACAGTTAATAAACAAATTACTACGATGAAAAAGATACTATTATTTTTGGTGCTCTGCATCGCGCTTGCATCATGTTCGTCTTATCAATATAATACCACTCGGGTAGAAAAGATGGATTTCACTCCTTTTAAAACATATGCCTGGCTACCTCCGGTAGACTCACTTTCGAAATCTTATTTTGACAATGACATTGCCAAAACTAATATTTTGGATGCTGCAAATACGGCTTTAGAGGCAAAGGGACTCCAATATTCAAAAGATAACCCAGATTTGTTATTCCGTTATATTACCATCGTCAACAACAAAAGCCGTTTGGTCTATGGAGGCGGCGGATATTATGGATGGGGTGGTCCTTGGGGCTGGTACCGACCTTGGTTTTCACCTTATTTTTATGGTGGTGGATATTACCCCGTGGCAAAAGAACGCTACCGCTACGGTCACCTAATCATCGAAGCGATCGATCGCAAAACCAATTCGGTCATCTGGCAGGCACGTGGTTCAGGTGATGTGGATAATCCTGAAAAGGCGATCAACAACATCAGTAAAGTAGCGAAAGGTGTGATAGAGTTGTTCCCCATAAAAACAATAAAAAAATAAAGCTGGTCCGGGCAAAGCCCTCCCGCTATACGACACAGTAGATTGCTTTACCGCTCATGACGGAAAGCAATTGTACACAAAAGCCTGATTTCATCGTAAATCGGGCTTTTGTGTTGTATACGTTGTCGCAATGTCCAAAGTTTTAACTAAAAACGAGAATTTCATACAATCTTCTGGTCTAATTCGAATCACATGCTAACCACTGGTTCCCAGTCTCACCACAACCCTATCGTTACCGTTTTATTCCTATTGAGCTTCCATTTTCAATATAATATTCTCCCCCGGCGACACTTAGTCCAATTGGATAAAGACGATCCTGCCATTGCATATCAAAAGGATTTTAGCTAAGTTTAGCTGGAATTAATACTGAGCAACTGTTGAAAAAATATTTTTTATTCCTGGATACCGAAACCTCTGGCTTACCAAAAAAATGGGATCGAGAATATACGGACAGTGAAAATTGGCCGCATGTACTCCAATTGGCCTGGATTATTTTTGATGAAGAACAGCAAGAAGTCAAACGTAGCAATAAATATATCTATGAACCGCTGATTCCGATCAGCCCAGCTGCCGAACAGATTCATGGCCTTACTCCCCATTTTCTGATGCAACACGGAGAAAAGAAAAAAGATGTGCTCCGCAAGTTCAGCCATGACATCAAAAAATATCAACCTCAACTGATCGGACATTTTCTATCTTTTGACCTACAGGTGCTCTGTGCCGAATACCACCGCGCCAGCTTACCGATTCCATTCCAAGCACTGAGTTACTTCTGTACCCTAATGCACAGCAAAAAATATGTGCGCAATCCCAACATGGTCCACTTGCCATTGGCATTGCTACACGAGGTCCTATTTTCCGAAATACCCGCGGTTATACATGATGCCGAAATAGATGCGGAAATTACCGCAAGATGCTATTTCGAAATGCTGCAACGAACGGAGCTTGGTGAACAAGATATCAGCAAACAACAAGGGGAATTCAATAACATCTTATCATGACATCGACAATGAAAAATACAGCAGATATCCTTTCCTTGCTCAAGTCTACCCAACCCTTTCAGGTACTGCCCGAAACTGTTCAGATCAGTCTGGTCGAACTGATGTACCCCTACCGCTTCACAAAAGATAGCTTAGTTTATCGACAGAATATTACGGATATGGAAGGTGTAGACCTGATTTGGGAAGGTGAATATGAAACATTTTTCCTCGACAGTTCAGATAACAAGAGGCTGGTTGAAATCCATCATAATCCCTATTGTTTTGGAGGCATCTCCGTGCTATTAAATCGAACGAAAGCACTAAAGTCTGTTCTTGCCAAAAAAGGAACGCTCATCTATCGCTTACCACGGAAGAATTTTATCGAACTCTGCAATGCCAATGAAGAATTCTTTCAATTTTTCACCAGCTCCTTTGGCAAGAGGATGCTAGATGAGGAGTTTTCGCATTTTGTCAAGTCTCCAGCGTCTTTCGAAGAAAGCTATTTTGCTGCCGACCAGCTCTACTCCCGCAAGATCGAACACATTGTATATAAAGACATTGTAGCCTGCAACGCTGATACCGCCATTTACGAAGTTGCACGGGTGATGGCCCAGCATAAAGTAAGCTGCGCATTCATCAGAGACGAGCAACGTATCATTGGTTATGTCACCGACATGACCCTTAGAGATCATGTGATCGCGCAGCAGGTAGCTGTCACAGCTCCTATCGCTTCGGTTATGGACAACCCCATCGTCAGTATTTCCGATCAATCCTATCTGTATGAAGCCGTACTCAAAATGTTCCATACCAAATCGCGATATCTCCTTGTTGAAAAAGAAGGAGATTACGTTGGCTTTCTGAGCCGCAATCGGCTCCTGAGTGAACAAGGGCAATCCCCACTGGTTTTTATCCAGTCGGTAAAGCTTGCCGAAACGCTCGAAGAATTAAGGGATAAATGGAACAATGTACCCGAAATCATCCATCAGTTATTGGGCAGAGGGGTAAATGCCGAAATTGCCAATCAAGTCATCACTACCGTGGCAGACAGTATTGCCATAAAAGTGATCGAAAAAGTGATCAAAACAATGGGTGAACCACCAGCCAAATTTGTTTTTATGGTTACAGGAAGTGAAGGCCGCAAAGAGCAGACGCTGATGACCGACCAGGACAATGCCATTATATATGAGGACAAGG
This sequence comes from Sphingobacterium sp. NGMCC 1.201703, assembly GCF_047784615.1. NCBI lineage: Bacteria > Pseudomonadati > Bacteroidota > Sphingobacteriia > Sphingobacteriales > Sphingobacteriaceae > Sphingobacterium > Sphingobacterium sp. NGMCC 1.201703. The sequence goes on from NZ_JBLOHD010000005.1 coordinate 165,841, forward strand.
CCAATGAACAGCGGGAATATGTTCGGGATTATTTTTTAAAATTCGCGCGTGAGGTTTCGGATCACCTGAATACCATTGGCTTCAGCTATTGTACCGGCGGTTATATGGCCAGCAATCCCGAGTGGACGCATTCACTTTCCCATTGGAAAAACAATTATAAAATGTGGATCGAGGAGAGCGTCCCCGAAAATGCCATAAAGTTCTCCACCTTCTTTGACTGCCGGAGATTATATGGCGATCAGGGCATTATAGACCAATTGAAAGCCTTTCTGACCGCCGAATTACAAAAACCTAACGAACGTTTTTTTGCTTTCATTGCGAAAAATGCCTTGCAATACGAACCGCCCCTGACTTTTTTCAAAACCATAAAAACACAAACCATCGGGTCGACAGAAGTATTTAATATAAAGAAAGCAATGACACCTATTGTTGACCTGGTACGGGTATATGCGCTGAAAAATCAGATCTACGAGGAGAATACCGGTGGTAGGCTCAAGGCTCTGTTAAAGCTGGGAATATTTACCCAGGAACAGTACAACGAACTCCATCAATCGTATTACTATCTGATGTCCATCCGGTTAAAAAATCAAACGAATCAGATCCGGATCGCAAAGCTGAACCCGGATAATTACATTACCATGGAGAACCTGACAAAAATTGAGAAAGCTACATTAAAGGAAATATTTAAATCAATAAGCAATTTCCAACTGGGGATCAAGTTGAAGTTTACAAATAATATGTTCGGATAATAATAAATGAATGGCCTTTGCGTGGTATTGATTCCATTTTGGTTTTATTATCCTTTAATGCTTTACTAAAATATATTTCACTTTCAATTTTCGTTTTTTCAATAATTCCTTATATTTATCACAGGCATATACTAGCTTTGTGGCTGGAATATCCGGATTAAACTTATTAATAACAATAAACAACATGAGCAAATTGAGATTAGCATTTGTATTCTTTACGATTTTATTTATTTCATCGTACACTTTATTACAGGCTCAAACTCCTGCAGCAGCGCCTGTTACCGCTACTCAGCAGGCTAATGAGGCTTATAAATATAGCCCCGATGGACTAAGAAAAGGGACTTTGGCCAATCAATTTGATCACCTAAATTATATATCAAAAAATAACTACGACTTCAAGATGGTTCGCAAAACCAACCTGGAAATCGTAAAAAGGAATGTTGTCGACACAGTTGCGAAGTTGCGCAAGGAAATCACTACTTTAAAATCGTCTTCCAGTAACTATACTGCCAATACGAAAAACTTACAGGATTCCATTCAGCTATTAAAAGATCAGCTCGCCCAGGAACAGCAAAAAACGGACAGTTTTTCATTCATGGGCATCAATACCTCCAAAGGTTTATATAGCACCGTTGTCTGGACGATCATTGCGGTATTGGCTGTTGCTACCTTTATTTTCCTATTTTCTTATCGAAAAGCTAAGGTTGACACGGTAGAATTTCAGAAAACAGCGGAACAGTCGCAGGAAGAATTTGCGACATTCCGTAAAAAGGCAATGGAAAAAGAACAATTGCTGAAACGTCAATTGCAGGATGAACTCAATAAAAAGATATAGGATAGCCTAGTTCAAAGACTATACATTCTCTGTTTTTATCGACCTGAATCGACGCTCAATCTTGACCTCGCTTCAGGTCGATAACATTTAAATACCATACGCATCCAATCACATGGGCATCTGAAAAAGAAGTGCCGTTGCAAAAAAATAGGATGATCAACAGCTCGGAAAAGGTATATTTACAACAGAGGAATCGAAACTAACAGAATTACAAGAGATAACATTTTGACATACATGAATAAAAATGTAATTTAATTGCAAATTCTATTTGTTTTTAAAAACGAATAACCTTATTTTTGCTGACCAAAAAAGAGGCCTTTTATGTCTCTTATACAAAATTGATTAATAAATATTTAGTCCCTATAATATGCCCAAGATTGGTAAAATAGCGCAGATTATCGGCCCAGTTGTTGACGTCAACTTCGCCGACAGTGAAAATCTACCTAAAATTTACGATGCATTGTACATTCAAAAAGAAAATGGACAACGTGTTGTATTGGAAGTTCAACAACACTTAGGTCAGGATCGTGTACGTACAATTGCCATGGACGCAACTGAAGGTTTGGTTCGCGGAATGGAAGTTGTCGATACTGGTGCTCCTATCAAAATGCCTGTTGGTGAAGAAATCAAAGGTCGTGTATTCAATGTAGTTGGTGATGCCATTGATGGTATCCAAGATTTGAATAAAGAGAATGGTCGTCCTATCCACAACGTCCCTCCTAAATTCGAAGATCTATCTACTGAATCCGAAGTACTTTTTACTGGTATCAAAGTTATTGACCTTTTAGAACCATATGCAAAAGGTGGTAAAATTGGTTTGTTCGGTGGTGCCGGTGTAGGTAAAACCGTATTAATCCAAGAGCTGATCAACAACATTGCTAAAGGTCACGGTGGTCTTTCAGTATTTGCCGGTGTAGGTGAACGTACACGTGAAGGTAATGACTTGTTGCGTGAGATGTTGGAATCGGGTATCATCAAATATGGTGAGCATTTTATGGAAGGCATGGAAAAAGGTGAATGGCCTTTGGACACTGTTGACCACGAATTAATGAAAGACTCTAAATGTACTTTCGTATTCGGTCAGATGAATGAGCCTCCTGGTGCACGTGCACGTGTTGCCTTGTCAGGTTTGACAGTTGCGGAATATTTCCGTGATGGTGATGGCGAAGGTCAAGGTCGTGACGTCCTATTCTTTATCGATAACATCTTCCGTTTTACACAAGCTGGTTCTGAAGTATCTGCACTATTAGGCCGTATGCCTTCAGCTGTAGGTTACCAACCGACCCTAGCAACAGAGATGGGTTTGATGCAAGAGCGTATCACGTCAACTAAAAACGGATCTATTACTTCAGTACAAGCGGTTTATGTACCTGCCGATGACTTAACTGACCCTGCTCCAGCGACAACTTTCGCTCACTTGGACGCAACGACAGTATTGTCCCGTAAAATTGCTGAGTTAGGTATCTATCCTGCTGTGGATCCTTTGGATTCTACATCACGTATCCTTTCTCCTGCTGTTTTAGGTGCTGAACATTACGATACTGCACAACGTGTAAAAGAAATTCTTCAACGTTACAAAGAATTACAAGATATCATCGCCATCTTAGGTATGGACGAGCTGTCTGAAGAAGATAAATTAACTGTACACCGCGCACGCCGTGTACAACGTTTCTTGTCCCAACCTTTCCACGTAGCAGAACAATTTACAGGTTTAAAAGGTGTATTGGTAGACATCAAAGATACCATCAAAGGTTTCAATATGATCATTGATGGTGAGGTTGATGAATATCCAGAAGCTGCCTTCAACTTGGTAGGTAACATCGATGATGCTATCGAAAAAGGTAAGAAATTATTAGCAGAAGCAGTTTAATTTAGATATTGGACCATAGATATGAGATAATAGACTTTCGATTATCTCATATCTATTTGAAAACCTAAAGTTCTCAAATCTCATATCTCAAATCTTATATCTAAGAATAATGAAATTAACAATTATCACTCCCGACAAATTAGTATACGAAGGCGAAGTAACATCGGTTACTGTTCCTGGCTCTGCTGGCTCCTTTCAAATTCTGAAAGACCACGCGGCTATTGTTTCTACTTTGGAAGATGGAAAAGTAATTATTCAACAAGGTAAAGGTGGACAAGAAGTGTTCATTAAAGGTGGTGTTGTGGAAGCTAAAGACAATGTCATTACCGTGCTTGCTGAAGGAATTATCGGAGATTAAATCAATTGATTTTAAAATATTGAAAAGCTTCCGATAGAAATATCGGAAGCTTTTTTTTTAAAGTTTTTTTGACAATTTCTTCATTTTAGGAAGAAATTTGCCCTTTGTAACAAAAAATAATTTTTTGACCATGTAGACCAATTTTAAATATGGTATACGACTAACAAAATTTAAAACCGTCAAAACCGAAAAAATGCAGTTTAAAATTCTATAAAACAACATAACATAGAATTTTATTCTAAATAGAAAATTAGCACTTTAGCTATTGCCAATTATTGTAATTCCTGCTACCTTGAGGAAATGAAAATCGAAGGTTTTTACAGCAGCCTGAGATAGCGCGATTTACCAGCAAAAAACCAAACAGGGGAACTATTTATATAAGGTAAATTTTGGGTTATGAAATACTACGACAAGAACACATTGATTTATTTGGATGGAGCTTTTGTAAAAGCCTCCGAGGCTGCATTGAATCCCTTTGCACAATCGCTTCATTATGGCTACGCTGTATTCGATGGTTTACGTGCGTACAACACCCATAATGGACCACGCATCTTTAAAGCGGACAAGCATTTTGACCGACTAAAGAAATCCTGCGAAGCAGTTAATATTCCCTATGCATGGAGTAACCGGGAGCTAATAGACAAGTGTTATGAACTTCTGGCCATTAACAACTTACGTGAAGCCTACATTCGTCCATTGGTACTCACAGGTTCGAATATGCACCTGACATTCTCTACAGAGGCTAATCTGATGATTGCCGCTTGGGAATGGGGGCCTTATCTCGGGCAGAACCTTTTACGTGTATGTATCTCTGACATCAAAAGACCCAATCCAAAATCTTTCAAAACAGACTCAAAGATATCAGGCCAATATGTAAACTCTATTCTGGCAACTACAGAAGCTATCAAAAGAGGTTTTGACGAGGCACTTATGCTTGACCATGAAGGTTTCGTGGCACAGGCTTCAAGCGAGAATATTTTTATCGAGAAAGATTTCAAAATCTATACGCCGCCAGCGAAAAACATTTTTCCCGGCATTACGCGGCAGACGGTTAAAAACATCTGTAAAAAACTGAATTTCGAAGTCATTGAAAAACCTTTGACAGTAGAAGATATCTATACTGCCGACAGCGCATTCTTATGCGGTACAGCAGCTGAAATTATCGGAATCAAACAAGTTGATGATGTGATCTATCAAGAAGAGTGGGAACACAGCATAGGGGCATCTATCCAAAGAAGATATAAAAATTTAGTATTAGAGAACGAAAATTATGAAGTCATCATCTAACGGCGAAAATGCAATGAACAAATACAGCCGTACATTTACACAAGACGAAACGCAACCTGCTGCTAAAGCCATGCTTTACGGTATCGGCCTGACAGACGCTGATATGGACAAGGCACAGGTCGGTATTGCCAGCATGGGATATGATGGTAATACGTGTAATATGCACCTTAATGATTTGGCGCAAATAGTCAAAAAAGGGGTTTGGAACAATGACTTAGTCGGTTTGACCTTTGGCACCATTGGTGTCAGCGATGGGATGAGCAACGGTACGGATGGTATGCGTTACTCACTGGTCAGCCGTGATGTAATCGCCGATAGTATTGAAACCATCTGTGGTGGTCAATATTATGATGGCTTGATCTCTATTCCTGGATGTGATAAAAACATGCCCGGTGCCATTATGGCAATGGCGCGTTTGGACCGCCCTTCACTAATGGTCTATGGGGGTACAATAGCACCCGGTCATTATAAAGGCGAGGAACTAAATATCGTTTCTGCATTTGAAGCCTTAGGACAACGTATCTGTGGCAACCTTTCCGATGAAGATTACGAAGGTATCATCAAACATACCTGTCCGGGTGCTGGAGCCTGTGGCGGTATGTATACCGCAAACACAATGGCCTCAGCAATTGAAGCATTGGGAATGAGCTTGCCATATTCTTCTTCTAATCCGGCAATCTCTGAAGAAAAGAAAAATGAATGCCTAGATGCAGGTAAATACATCCGTATCTTACTGGAAAAAGATATTAAACCTTCGGATATCATGACCCGTAAAGCATTCGAAAACGCCTTACGTACCATCGTTATCTTGGGTGGAAGTACCAATGCCGTACTTCACTTTATCGCAATCGGTAAAGCTGTAGGCGTTGATATTTCTCAGGATGACTTCCAGCGTATGAGCGACGAGACCCCGGTGTTGGCAGATTTTAAACCTTCTGGTAAATACCTCATGCAGGATCTCCAACAGTTTGGTGGAACGCCTGCCGTGATGAAATATCTTTTGGATGAAGGTTTATTACATGGTGATTGTATCACCGTAACCGGAAAGACAGTTGCAGAGAACTTAGCGGATGTTAAATCCATTATGGAATATGAGCAACCTATTATCAAACCATTAAGCAACCCGATCAAAGCTACAGGGCACTTACAGATCCTGTACGGTAACTTAGCTGAAAAAGGGTCCGTTGCGAAGATCTCTGGAAAAGAAGGCGAAAAATTTACCGGTCCTGCTCGTGTATTTGACGGTGAGCATGATTTAGTTGCTGGAATAGCTTCCGGCAGAATCAAACCAGGAGATGTTGTCGTTATCAAAAATGAAGGTCCTGTGGGCGCTCCGGGTATGCCTGAGATGCTTAAACCTACTTCATTGATTATCGGTGCTGGCTTAGGTAAATCCGTGGCTTTGATTACAGATGGCCGCTTCTCCGGAGGAACACACGGTTTTGTCGTCGGTCACATCACGCCTGAATCTTACAAAGGGGGACTAATTGGCTTAGTCCATGATGACGATATCATCGAAATTGACGCCGTCAACAACAGTATCAATGTACTTCTTTCGGATGAAGAGATCGCACAACGTCGTGCGGCCTGGGTGCAACCAGCGTTGAAAGTCAGCAAAGGTGTATTATACAAATATGCTAAAACTGTAGCTGACGCCTCAGAAGGCTGTGTAACAGATTTGTAGAAGTTAAAAGTCAAAATTAAAAAGTTAAAAGTGGGAGACACTTAATAAGCCACAGGCTGAAGAGTTCAATCTCAAATCTAATGTCTCCCATCTAAAATCTAATATCTCAATACTAATCAATATGAGTACACTGGAAATAACAGAAAATAAGGCTGCTACCAAGCAGGAAACGCCGACACAAATTTCGGGATCGAAAGCTGTTTTGGAAGCCTTATTGAGCGAAGGAGTTGATACCGTATTTGGTTATCCGGGTGGCGCGATTATGCCTATCTATGATGCCCTTTATGATTATACGGATCGTCTGAAGCATATTTTAGTGCGCCATGAACAAGGTGGAATCCACGCGGCGCAAGGTTATGCAAGAACTTCAGGTCGTACTGGTGTCGTCTTCGCGACGAGTGGCCCTGGAGCGACAAACTTAGTTACTGGACTGGCTGATGCCATGATCGACAGTAATCCTATTGTCTGTGTCACAGGTCAGGTCTTTGCTTCACTATTGGGGACAGATGCATTTCAGGAAACGGATGTCATCAATATCACCGCACCGGTCACAAAATGGAACTATCAGGTCACCGACGCTACTGAAATTCCAGCTGCACTCGCAAAAGCATTTTATATTGCCAGCACCGGTCGTCCGGGGCCGGTATTGATTGATATCACCAAAAATGCGCAAATGCAATTGTTCGATTATTATGGTTACGAAAAATGCAACCATGTACGTAGCTACAGACCTGCTCCACAAGTGCGTAAGGAGTATGTCGAACAGGCTGCTGAGTTAATCAATAATGCAAAAAAACCATTTGTTCTTTTTGGACAGGGTGTCATCCTAGGTAAAGCAGAAGAAGAATTCAAAGCTTTTATCGAAAAGACGGGAATTCCATCAGCAGCTACTGTCATGGGACTGAGCGCGCTTCCTACTGACCATAAACTTCATGTCGGGATGTTGGGGATGCATGGTAACTATGCGCCGAATGTCATGACCAATGAATGTGATGTCCTAATTGCTATCGGCATGCGTTTCGATGACCGTGTAACCGGCCGTTTGGACAAATATGCCAAACAGGCAAAAGTAATCCATTTGGATATCGACCCTGCAGAGATTGACAAAAATGTACAGACAACCGTACCGGTATGGGGCGACTGTAAAGAATCGCTTCCAATGCTTACAGAATTGGTTAAAGCTGTGGATCACTCCGCTTGGCTTCAACAATTCCGCGAACTTGAAAAAGAAGAAATCAAAGAAGTCATCCAAAATGAACTTCACCCACAAACCGATATTATGACCATGGGTGAGGTCATCAATGTGTTGAATGAATTGACAGGCGGTGATGCCATCATTACAACAGATGTAGGCCAACACCAAATGGTATCCTGTCGTTATGCCAAGTTCAATAACAGCAAATCCAATGTGACCTCAGGTGGTTTAGGAACAATGGGCTTCGGGCTTCCGGCAGCTATCGGTGCATGGTATGGTGCTCCCGAGAAAACTGTTGTAGCGATTATCGGTGACGGCGGTATCCAAATGACTATTCAAGAGTTAGGAACCATTATGCAATTTGGCGCGAAGGTGAAAATTTTGATCCTTAACAATGAGTTCTTGGGAATGGTACGCCAATGGCAACAACTGTTCCATGACAAGCGCTATTCATTCGTGAATATCACCAGTCCTGATTTTGTTGCTGTTGCCAAAGGATATTATATCGATGGTCAGAAAATTTCAGAACGGAAAGATCTCCGCACTGCCCTTCAGACCATGCTTGAACACGATGGTGCTTATTTATTGGAAGTCATGGTAGGAAAAGAAAACAATGTATTCCCAATGGTCGCACAAGGAACATCCGTATCAGAGATCCGCTTAAAGTAAAGTTGAAAATGGAAAAACAAGAATATACCATTACCCTATACACGGAGAATTCTATCGGTCTAATCGGTAGGATCTCCACGATTTTTTCAAGAAGAAAAATCAATATCGAAAGCCTGAATACCTCCCCTTCCGAAGTAGAAGGCATACATCGGTTCACTATTGTGATTACTGAAGCAGAAGAGGTGCTACGTAAGCTTTGTCGTCAGCTGGAAAAACAGATTGACATTCTTAAAGCCTACTACAACACCAATGATGAAGTGATCTGGCAAGAGCAGGCGCTCTATAAGGTACCTGCGGACGTAGTCAATGAAAAAGTATATGTTGAGCGTTTACTACGTCAGTATGGTGCCAATGTAGTTGTGATCCGTAATGATTATATCGTGTTCGAAACTGCAGGTCACCGTGAGGAAATTGATAAACTGACGGAGGAATTGACAAAATACGGATTAATCGAATTTGTACGTGGTGCGCGTATTGCCATCATTAAAGATAGTGCGGGTTTCCACTCCAAACTCGTTCAGTTTGAAGCGAAGGAGCCCTCTATGGAAATCGTTGAAAATGAATATCTCGACAAAAGAGATGACGTATTTACGATGTAAGTTTTAAAAATATCATGCAAGAAACATTTAAATTTATCCTCAAGTCGCGTCAGAAATTCATTGAATTAATTGACGGACTTTCCCCAGAACAACTCAACAAAATTCCAGCAGGATTTAATAACAATATCATCTGGAACTTTGCTCATATCGTTGTCAGTACACAGACTTTGGTCTATGTCCGAACAGGAATCAAAGCCGACACTTCTTGGGTGAAATATAACGAAGATTATAAAAAAGATACTAAACCAACCCGCTTTGTCGAACAAGCGGAAATTGATGAATTGAAAGAAATTGCAATCCGCAGTATCGAGCAAATTGCCACTGACTATGAAAATGGTGTTTTCGGAGAAATCACCTCTTTTTCAACAGCAACCTACGGTTACCCAATGGACACAATTGAAGAAGTTATTGCCCTGACATCAGGACATGATAACGTTCATTTCGGTTACGCAATGGCTCAACGCAGATTAGTACAATAATTAAAATAAATAATCAACAACCAATAACAGAAAGAAAGTAAAACAATGGCAAATTATTTCAACACCTTACCGCTTAGAGAGCAGTTAGAACAATTAAGTCACGCTGAATTCATGGACAACAGCGAATTCACGGATGGTGTAAACGCTTTAAAAGGTAAAAAAATCGTAATCGTAGGATGTGGTGCACAAGGCTTGAACCAAGGTTTAAACTTAAGAGATAGCGGACTGGACGTTTCTTATGCTTTACGTAAAGAGGCTATTGAACAAAAAAGAGATTCCTGGAAAAACGCTACAGACAATAACTTTAACGTAGGCACTTACGAAGAATTGATCCCGACTGCGGATTTAGTTATCAACTTGACTCCAGATAAACAACATACATCAGTGATCAACGCGGTGATGCCATTGATGAAAGAGGGAGCTACATTGTCTTATTCACATGGTTTCAACATCGTTGAAGAAGGAATGCAGATCCGTAAAGATATCACTGTGATCATGGTTGCGCCAAAATGTCCGGGTTCGGAAGTTCGTGCAGAATACCTTCGTGGATTTGGTGTACCTACTTTGATTGCCGTTCACCCAGAAAATGATCCACAAGGAAAAGGTTGGGCTGAAGCAAAAGCATATTGTGTAGGAACAGGTGGTCACAAAGCCGGTGTATTGAAATCATCCTTCGTCGCTGAAGTAAAATCGGATTTAATGGGTGAGCAAACGATTCTTTGTGGATTGTTGCAAACCGGTTCGATCTTATCTTTCGACAAAATGGTCGAAAAAGGAATTGACGCGGGTTACGCATCCAAATTGGTACAATATGGTGTAGAGGTGATCACTGAAGCTTTGAAACATGGTGGCGTAAGCGGTATGATGGACCGTTTGAGCAATCCTGCAAAAGTAAAAGCTTTTGAGATCTCTGAAGAACTGAAGGATATCATGCGTCCATTGTTCCAAAAACACCAAGACGATATCATGTCAGGCCACTTCAGCAAGACCATGATGGAAGATTGGGCAAACGGTGATGCAAACTTATTGAAATGGAGAGCTGAAACAGGTGAAACTGCCTTCGAAAAAACTCCTGCTGCTGATGTTAAAATCAACGAGCAAGAATACTTTGACAATTATACGTTGATGGTCGCTTTCATTCGTGCTGGAGTAGAATTGGCATTTGAAACAATGGTTGAAGCTGGTATCAAACCGGAATCAGCATACTACGAATCACTGCACGAAACACCATTGATCGCTAACACAATCGCACGTAAGAAATTGTTCGAAATGAACCGTGTTATTTCTGATACAGCAGAATACGGTTGTTACTTATTCGATCAGGCTTGTAAACCGTTATTGGCTGATTTCATGAAAACTGTGGATACAGATTTAGTAGGTAAAAACTTCAACGAAGGTAAAGATGCTGCTGTTGACAATGCACAATTGGTTGCCATCAATGAAATTTTACGCGAGCATCCTGTAGAAATCGTTGGCCGCAAATTGCGTAAAGCGATGACTGCCATGAAAGCGATCAAAACTGTTTAAAAATCATACAAATCAGCTGTTTTTTTACGGCCGAAACGAATATCCAAGTGAATTCAATAGACATATGTGTCTTTAAATCATGAAAATTTCGTAATTTAGTATATTAAAACCAAGGTGATATTGAGACATTTACAATATCACCTTGGTTAATATAAAAATAACATAAGAGAGAATAAAAATGTCAAAAACATTAGTAGAAAAGATTTGGGATGCTCACGTCGTCAAGCGTGAAGAAGGGTTTCCAGATATTCTGTATATCGACACCCACTTAATTCATGAGGTTACTTCACCTCAAGCTTTTGATGGCTTACGCAAAAGAGGAATTCCAGTCTTTCGTCCAAAGCAAACGGTAGCTACTGCCGACCATAACGTACCGACCCTCAACCAACATTTACCGATCAAAGAAGAGTTATCGCGCTATCAAGTCGATATGCTGACCAAAAATTGCGCTGAATTTGGCATTGAACTCTATGGTTTGGGACATCCTTATCAAGGGATTGTACACGTGATCGGTCCGGAGTTAGGTATCACACTGCCGGGTAAAACAATGGTCTGTGGAGATAGCCATACCTCGACACACGGTGCCTTTGGAGCTATTGCATTTGGTATTGGAACCTCTCAGGTTGAACAGGTCTTTGCGACGCAATGTTTATTGCAGTCCAAACCTAAAACCATGAAAATTGAAGTCAATGGTACCCTACAAAAGGGTGTTGGCGCAAAAGATATTATCCTCTATATTATCGCTCAGATTTCTGCGGCAGGTGGGACAGGCTATTTTATCGAATATGCCGGTTCAGCAATCCGCTCGTTGAGTATGGAAGCGCGGATGACCATCTGTAACATGAGTATTGAAATGGGCGCTCGTGGCGGTTTAATTGCACCCGATCAGATTACATTTGATTATGTGAAAGGCCGTGAATTCGCGCCAAAAGGAGAAGATTGGGACAATGCCCTTGCCTACTGGAAAACATTATATTCAGACGAAGACGCGATCTTCGATAAGGTATTGACATTTGATGCAGCAGATATCGCTCCGATGATTACCTATGGTACAAATCCGGGCATGGGTATGGGTATTGCAGAACATATCCCAGCAACCAGTGCACAACCGGAATCGGAAAGACCTTCGTATCAAAAAGCCTTAGACTACATGGGCTTTAAAGACGATTCCGTTGTCTTGGGTAACCGTGTTGATTATGTATTTATCGGGAGCTGTACGAATTCCCGTATTGAAGATTTACGTGAAGTAGCTTCTTTCGTGAAGGGAAAACAAAAAGCACAGGATGTTGAAGTATGGATCGTACCGGGCTCCAAACAAGTTGAAAAACAAGCCAAAGAAGAAGGTTTGGATAAAATATTTGAAGCCGCGGGATTCCAATTGCGTGAACCAGGATGCTCGGCATGTTTAGGAATGAACGAAGATAAAATCCCGGCAGGCAAATATTGTGTTTCAACTTCAAATAGAAATTTCGAAGGCCGTCAGGGACCTAATGCACGTACCATGTTGGTATCGCCACTCACCGCAGCAGCAGCAGCAGTAACTGGCAAAATAACAGATGTTAGAGAGTTGATCTAAGAAAATAACTATAATATATTAATCTAAAAATGAAAAGTAACATTAAGATCACATCTATCATCTTAGCCGGAGCGACACTTTTTACCAGTTGCGCAAGCACAACAATGATTCAGTCAAATCCAGTTGGTGCAAAAGTTTATATTCAAGGTGAATATGCGGGGACAACACCATATTCTTATAAAGACACAAAAATCGTTGGTAGTACGACTAACCTGAAAATTGAGAAAGAGGGGTATGAACCATTCTCAACAAGTTTCTCACGAAATGAAAAAGCTGATGTCGGCGCTATTATAGGCGGTATTTTTGTCTTGGTTCCATTTCTATGGACAATGAAATATAAAGACCAACATACATACGAACTAATACCATTGGGTGCAGGGGCAAAAAAAGAAACCACAACAGATACATCAATAGCAGCGAAATTACAAGAGCTGAAAAAGATGTATGAGGACAAGCTCATCACCAAAGAGGAGTACGAACAACAACGGGAAAAGGTTTTGAACAACTATAGTTCGACTGAAAATAAAACAGATAAAAAAACAGAAAGCTAATATTTAAAGCTTTGGGTTTTTTATTTTGACTTTTTAAAAAAATGAAAAAATTTGAAACTTTAACATCACAGGTAGTTCCATTACCTATCGAAAATATTGATACCGATCAGATCATACCGGCACGTTTTCTAAAAGCGACCACACGCGAGGGCTTTGGAGACAACCTGTTCCGTGACTGGCGTTTTGATAGCGAAAATCAGCCTAAAGCAGATTTCGTATTGAATAACCCCACTTATTCCGGAAAGATATTAGTGGCCGGTAAAAACTTTGGTTGCGGCTCTAGCCGTGAACATGCTGCATGGGCAATCCAGGACTATGGCTTTGACGTTGTTATCAGTTCGTTTTTTGCAGATATCTTTAAAGGTAACGCCCTTAATAATGGCGTATTGCCGATACAGGTTTCTGATGAGTTCTTAGCCAAAATCTTTGAATTGGTCCACCAAAATCCAAACACAGCAATTATCGTTGATCTCGAAAAACAAACAGTTATGTTAACAGAGACTGGCGATCAATTTGAATTTGAAATCAATCCATACAAAAAATCATGCTTGATTAATGGATACGATGATATCGATTTTATCCTGAATCAAAAAGATCTAATTGAATCATTTGAAACAACAAGAAAATGGTAGACCCAGTCGTCCATATTGCCAATTTAACTATTCAGCATGGTAAAGATACCATACTGCAAGAGTTAAATTGGCAAATTTTCCCCGGAGAACAATGGATCCTTGGCGGTCCAAGTGGCACGGGAAAAACAACGCTTGCAAAAGCAATTACTGGACAACTAAAATACGAGGGTACCCTATCCTTTCATCTGGATAGGGAAAGCCCTTTGCCAGCGATTGTGCATTACGTCTCTAATTGGTTTCAATTTACCAATCTGGAGGGTGATCGCAATTTCTATTATCAACAACGCTACAACAAATTTGCAAAAAACGATACCTTAACGGTCTTTGCGGAATTAAAGCATTTTGCAAAGGATGAACAGTTAGCCTTTGAAGATGTCGTACCCTACCTCAGCGTCTTTGGATTTGAAAACTTCAAAGATCAGCAACTGATCGAACTTTCCAGTGGCGAACACAAAAGGCTACAGTTGGTCAAAGCGCTATGGCTTCAACCACAGGTCTTGATTATCGACCAGCCTTATACCGGACTGGATGTACAGTCCAGAAAAGATTTGAATCAAATCTTTGATCAACTTGCAGAAAAGGGCGTATCACTCCTGTTGATTACAAATGATGATGAACAGCCGGATTGCATCAATCGCTTTGCCGAAATCCAGGATGGGAAAATAGTCATTCGCCAAAACAGCAGCGAAATTTCGAAAGGAGTACCACGAAAGCGAAAGGAATTACCTTATTTTTTACAGAAATCGCCAAAAATCTCCGCCCCGATTATGGTCAAGATGAAGCAAGTCCATATTTCTTATGGCGATAAGGAGGTTTTAAAAAACATTGACTGGGAAGTGAAAGCAGGTGAAAAATGGCTATTGCAGGGTCATAATGGCTCAGGGAAATCAACTTTATTAAGTCTGATCAATGGAGACCATCCGCAGGCCTATGCCAATGACATACACTTGTTTGGTAAAAAACGGGGATCAGGAGAAAGTATCTGGGAAATCAAAGAACACCTTGGAATTATTTCGCCCGAATTACATTGGTACTACGATATGAATGCCAACGTAGGCCAGACCATCGCTTCAGGTTTTTTCGATTCAATGAGCCTTTATCAGAAATTAGGCTACGAGCAACAGCAGAAGCTCGATCAAGTGCTCCATTTTTTTGATCTCAAAGATGTAAAGCATAAAACTTTAGGATCTTTACCTTTAGGTCAACAGCGACTGGCACTCCTCGCGAGAACGATCGTAAAACATCCCGAATTACTTATATTAGATGAACCTTGTCAAGGCTTGGACAAGGAGCAATCGCAATATTTCAACGATGTGATCGATGACCTGAGCAAGAATGGGCAGACGCTGATATATGTCGGTCATTTTCAGAGCCAATTGCCGACCTGCATAGATAACAAGATGGTACTGGAAAGAGGTGAAATTAAATCCGTGGAACGAGTTATCCACAAAAAAGAGGTTTTATCAACATAAAAATTGTGGAAAACCCATTAATTAGAAACAAATAAAAAAAAGATAACAGATCAGGCACGAGCTAGCGTCTCTGTACTCAGATCTAATATCTCAATACTAAAATACAATGAACAAAAATATTTTAATCATACCTGGAGATGGCATTGGCCAAGAAGTAACAACCTGGGGTAAAAAAGTTTTAGAGAAAATCGGTGAAAATTATGGCCATGAATTCAACTTTGATGAGGCCATCATGGGACATACTGCAATTGAAGCGACTGGCACCCCACTTCCAGATGAAACATTGGCGAAGGCAAAAGCATCCGATGCCATTCTTTTCGGTGCAATTGGACATATCAAATATGACAATGATCCCTCAGCTAAAGTAAGACCAGAACAGGGCTTATTGAAAATCCGCAAAGAACTAGGACTTTACGCCAACCTTCGTCCAATCCTTTTGTTTGATGAATTATTGGATGCTTCAAGCCTAAAACCTGAGATTCTTCGCGGCACCGACATTCTTTTCTTCCGTGAGTTGACAGGCGATGTATATTTTGGTGAGAAAAACCGTAATGAAGACAATACCTTTGCTTCGGATCTGATGAATTACCACCGCTATGAAGTAGAGCGTATCGCACGCAAAGCTTTTGACGCAGCCCGTACACGTAACAAAAGATTATGCTCGGTTGATAAAGCCAATGTCTTAGAAACCTCTCGCCTTTGGAGAGAAGTAGTCCAAGAGATTGCCAAAGAATATCCAGATGTGGAAACGGAGCACATGTTTATCGATAATGCAGCGATGCAATTGGTTAAAAACCCGAAAAAATTTGACGTTGTATTAACGGCTAATCTTTTTGGTGATATCCTGACCGATGAAGCTTCACAAATTGCCGGTTCAATGGGTATGCTGGCTTCCGCTTCAGTGGGTGATGGCACAGGTTTCTTTGAGCCTATCCACGGTTCTGCACACGATATTGCGGGTCAGAATAAAGCAAATCCACTTGCTTCCATTTTATCTGCAGCCCTAATGCTTGACATTAGCTTTGGTCTTCAGGAGGAAGCAAAAGCAGTCACCAACGCTGTGGCTGAAACGCTGAAAGCTGGCTGGAGAACAGGCGACATCGCCAATAGTAGCACCGATCCTTCAAAAATCTTAGGTACGCAGGAAATGGGTGAAAAAGTATTAGCGTTTATTAAATAATAATGAGATATGCGTGGGGAGTTTTGCTTCTTACGTTTTTTTATAAATCTTTTGAATTAAGAAATTATGTTACACGATCCTAATCATCTTTATATCTTCGACACCACATTACGTGATGGCGAACAGGTACCAGGATGCCAATTAACTACACCAGAGAAAATTGAGATCGCGAAGGACTTAGAAAAACTGGGGGTTGATATTATCGAAGCTGGCTTTCCTGTTTCCAGTCCCGGAGATTTTCAATCTGTAGTAGAACTATCCAAGGCGGTGAATGATGTTATTATATGCGCATTGACCCGTGCCAATCAGAATGATATTGATGTAGCTGCAGAAGCATTGAAATTTGCCAAGCGTCCGCGTATCCATACCGGCATTGGCTCTTCGGATATGCATATCAAGTATAAATTCAATAGTACACGTGAAGAAATTTTAGAACGTGCAGTAGCGGCCGTAAAACATGCCAAATCCTATGTGGAAGATGTAGAGTTTTATGCCGAAGATGCGGGTCGTGCAGATCTGGAATTTTTAGCTAAAATGGTTGAATCTGTCATTGCTGCTGGCGCGACAGTCGTAAATATTCCAGATACCAACGGCTACTGCTTACCGGACCAATATGGCTCTAAAATCAAGTATCTCAAGGAAAATGTACGCAATATTGATCAGGCAATTATCTCGGCACACTGCCATAACGATCTAGGACTTGCTACTGCGAACTCCATCGCAGCTATACAGAACGGCGCCCGTCAGGTTGAATGTACCATCAATGGAATCGGTGAACGCGCGGGAAATACCTCATTGGAAGAAGTAGCAATGATCCTTAAAGTACATAACCAAGCTTTCGGCAGTTTAACGTCAAATATCGATAGCCGTATGTTTACCTACCTGTCCCGTAAGGTGAGTGAAATGATGAACATGCCTGTGCAACCCAATAAAGCAATTGTTGGCCGGAATGCCTTTGCCCATAGTTCAGGTATCCATCAGGATGGCTTCTTGAAGCACCGCGAAAATTACGAAATCATCCGACCAGAAGATGTAGGATTGGACGAAGCAGATATTATCTTAACGGCACGTTCAGGTAGACATGCACTTAAACACCATTTAGAGCGTCTGGGTTTTCATCTTGAAAAAGACGATCTAGCGGATTGCTATCAACGCTTTTTGGTTTTGGCCGACGAAAAGAAAAATATTTGCGATGATGACCTAAAAAGCCTCATCCAAGAAAAAATATAAAAAGGAAGGCTGCACATGCAGCCTTTTTTTATCAGGAATACATTTTTAAGAGGATTCTGCAATAACATGTATAAACTTTTTTGTACTATGTACGCCTGATCTTTTTCATAAAAATCAACTAAATTTAAATCAAATTTAAACACAACATAGGTAGCATCTCTAGCATCGCGGCGGATATCCCCGTTTTCTTTACTACCTTCATTAGACATATCATCTAACTATGAATCTATCAACCCTAAACATCGATTCCGAAGCTACGCTTGAACGTATCAAATCTGTGGTCAATCGTACGCCCTTACAATACAATCGGCATTTATCTGAAAAATATGGTGCGGAAGTCTATCTCAAACGAGAAGATTTACAAGTGGTACGTTCCTATAAACTGCGGGGTGCCTACAATAAAATTATTTCGTTGACAGAAGAGGAAAGACAACGTGGTGTGGTCTGTGCCAGTGCAGGTAATCACGCCCAGGGTGTAGCCTTTTCATGCAACAAATTAGACATTAAGGGCGTTATATTTATGCCTGGACCAACCCCACGTCAAAAGATCTCCCAAACCGAAATGTGGGGCAATGGCAATGTTGAAATTGTATTGACCGGCGATACATTTGATGACTGTCAAAAAGCGGCTCTGGCCTATACGGAAGAACATGGAATGACTTTTATTCCACCATTTGATGATCTCAAAGTTGTAGAAGGACAAGGTACCGTAGCCGTGGAGGCACTACAGGATCTACCCGATATGGATGCTATATTTATTCCGATCGGTGGTGGTGGACTAGCTGCAGGTGCAAGCTACTACCTGAAAAGTAAAAACAAAGCAATCAAGTGCTATGGCGTCGAACCTGAGGGAGCACCATCGATGCAGGCCGCATTGGAAAACGATGCCCCTTTTGAATTGGAGCATATCAACAAGTTTGTGGATGGGGCTGCTGTGAAAAAAATAGGAGCCACAACATTCGCCATTGCCAAGCAACTGCTAGATGATACACGTTCCATCCCCGAGGGTAAAATCTGTACCTGCATTCTGGAACTATACAATAAGGATGCAATCGTGGTTGAACCTGCGGGCGCACTTTCAGTCGCCGCATTGGAGTTCCACAAAGACGAAATTAAAGGCAAGAAAGTCGTCTGTATTATCTCTGGTGGAAATAATGATATTGACCGCATGAGTGAGATCAAAGAATTGTCTTTACTTTATGAAGGATACAAGCATTATTTTATTGTCCGGTTCCCACAAAGACCGGGCGCGTTGAAACTTTTCGTTTCCGAAGTTCTCGGGCCTAAAGATGATATCACCCGATTTGAATTTATCAAAAAAACAGAACGGGAAAGAGGTCCCGCTTTGGTCGGTATTGAGCTCAACAAGCCTGAAGATTACGAAACACTGATCGCACGGATGAAAGAATATAAATTTGATGTTATCGAAATCAATAAAGATCAAACTTTATTTGAGTATCTGGTCTAAAAATATAAATCGGCCATTTTAGGTATAAAATGCCTCCAGAAGTTTAACAAACTTTATGGAGGCATTTTTATGTCTCAAAAGCCACAGTCCCATTGTCAAAACTTTACAGCAGGCCTCTTCTGCAAATTACATTTTTATAGCTTGACAAGAACAAAATGGGAAAAATAGACTCATTTGTCAACCATTCCGAACATCAGTCTGCGCTATTTGCGCCAGTCCATTATAGTGGTTAAAATTTATGCTATTTTTCATGATATAAAAATCTTATATTTAAGTGTTTAATCAATACTACAAGAAAAATGAGAGTACTAATTTTAACGATTCTGACCTTAATAGGCCAGCTTACCTTCGCACAGGAAGACAAAAGTAAACGTCCAAGCCCTCCGGCCAATACGAAAGTAACGACCACCGACGGTGTGACAATCGACATCAACTATAGCAGTCCTTCGCTAAAGGGCCGCAGGCTCGGCGTAGATATCGCCTCTATTGGAAAAGTCTGGCGTACGGGCGCCAATGAAGCCACCACGATCGAGTTCAACAAAGATGTACTCGTAGAGGGTAAAAAGCTAGCAGCAGGGAAATACGGTCTTTACAGCATCCCCGGAGAGCATGAGACAACCTTGATGTTCAGCAAAGTGTGGAACCAATGGGGTACAAAATATGATGCTAAAGACGATGCTCTGCGCGTTTCTGTTAGCAATAGTACCAGCAGCAATATGCAGGAACAGTTCAAGATAAACGCGACCGCAGATGGGAATATTTCACTGGAATGGGGAGAATATGCCGTCCCTTTTAAAGTCAAGGCAAGCAACTAGCGGATCCCATAAGTCCGTTTTATAACAATAGGCTACCGGTCAAAGTACGACGGGTAGCCTATTGTTATAGGATCGGAAAGCTTTTATATGGTCAAAAAGCAATTCGTATGCTTAGTCAATAATCGTCTTTTCAGTAACGGTCTTATCTGTTTTATTCAAGCCGTACTTTACCATAAACGCGTTATACTCCTCCTCATCACGGTTCATTTTTTCGTACCAGTTCTTTTTTAGGATTAGCGTCGTAATACCCAATACAAGGATTGTTGTAAGTAAACCCTGCCCTTGTTTGATCACAATATACATCGGCACCAAGGTTAGACAACATTGCCATACGATACCCACCGCTACATTCACCATATCCCGTTTGAAATGATTATTCTTCTTGAGATCAGGATATTTTGCGAGCGCTTTTTGATGAATAGGCCTCCAGAATCCCCAAGGACGTACACGCACATAAAAATCGACTAACACGTCCTCTTCGGTAGGCTGGGACAGCCATGTACCAGCAAAGCAGCCCAATAGGGATAAGGCAAACAAAACAGGAAAGAAATACAGCGGCAGTGTATCCGGAAAAATTTGCGGTAATAGGATTGCTCCAAATATCCCTGTCAACATTCCCCAGAAAAATCCGGCACCGTTAAAACGCCACCAATGCCATTTCAATACATTTGCTGCGATATAACCACCATAAAGAGCGGAGACAATCCATTGCAAAACCGAATTTATATTCTGCACATACAAACCTATAACCGTGCTGCAGACGACCACTGCAATCGATACAATATAACTTAGACGGATCTGCTTTTTGGGAGAGGCAGACCGGTACATAAACTTCAACAGCACATCGTTTACTAGATAGGCCTGTGCAGCATTCACCGTTGATGCAAAAGAAGACATAAATGCCGCCAATAGACCTGCCAACAATAATCCAGTCAGCCCAACTTTGCCGAAGCGGCTGATTGCTTTGGGCAAGATGATCTCAAAATCCATCTGATTGCCCATCTGCGCAAATTCATCCCTAAAAAACACAAGAGCTAGCACTGTGAAACCCATGATCATCAGATAACGCGGGATAAGTAGGATCACCGACACCGAACCACTCATCAAAGCCGCCTCCCTCGGAGATCTACAGGCCAATATCTTCTGCATATCATAGTTGGCCGCCGGTCCTGCCATGCTCATAAATATACCCTTAAACAGCATCATCATGACAAATACGGTAAAAAGATTATACTGATCATTGGCGATCCGGTCCATGATGGAAGGAAGTAAAGTACTCCAGTCCAGATCCAATTGCCAACCAAAGAAGGGCGAATCCCAACCTTCTGGCGTATTAGCCGCCAATAGCTCGGGACTAACCTGCTGCATGGCAATCACAGCAATGGCAATCCCCGAAATAATCATAATGCCAAACTTGACTATATCCGCCCAGACAATACTATGCATTCCCCCAAGCATGACGTAAAAAGTCGTGATTGCGGTAAAGAAAATGCCGTACAATTGTGGCGCCATTGCTGGGTCAATCGTCAAGGGAATAAAGCGGGATACCTGCTCCCATGGAAAAAAAACCTCCATGAATTTCCCTATCCCAATAAAACCATAACATAAAAACCCGAGTACCGCAACAATAGCGTATAGAATCACAATGGTGTACGCCCCGTCTGCACCCCGACCATGACCAAAACGCGTACGGATCCACGCTGCTCCGGTCAGAACATTGGAACGTCGAAGCCAGACAGATAAATAGACCATCAAAAAGATCTGATTGAAAACAGGCCATAACCAGGGAATCCACATACTTTTTAAGCCATATACAAAAGCAAGATAGACCATCCACATGGTCCCCGAAATGTCGAACATACCTGACGCATCAGAAATACCGAGCATATAATAAGGCAGGGTCTTCCCGCCTAAAAAATAGGAATCGAGATTCTTGGCGGCTCGTTTTTTGAGGATCAAACCGATTACAATCATCGCTATTAAATAACTAACGATGATAACTATATCTATTACGGAAATTTCCATGAATATTCTTTTCGTGGTCATCCGCAATCTACAATTATATTTCTATTTCTCCAATTGATCAATTACGACCGACACCGGGTAATGATCGGATATCCCTTCAAGTGCTGCGCCATTATGAGCTTCTACCTGTTGCACATGCGGGGCTAAAACTTCAGATAACAAAATATAATCCAAACGTTCGGAAACAGCAGGCAGTCGGGCGTCTCCCCATTTCCAATTATAGAGCGTGGCTGTAGGGAAGCTAGCCCGTTTGGACTCAGGAAACACAGCGCGTCCGATACAATCATCAAAACCTGCAGCCATAAAAGTTGACAATACACGATAATCAAATCTACTACCGTTCATATTGCCATATTGTGGATGCTCCTGATCCCATTTTCTTAGATTCGCCTTCAATGCAGACTTCGGCTCCAACCAGCTGGCATCCAACGGAGAATAAGCGTTCAGGTCTCCCATAATGATACAGTTGTCCAAACGGTTAGTCTTTATATATTCTACAATTTGTCTTGCCTCTCCCAGTCGATATTTCCAGGAAAAGGGGCTTAAATGGGTCACAATAAGATCTAAGTTTTTGATCTTTACGTGTAGCATGCCATGCCAGAAGCTATCCACCTGCGCTTTGATCAGCGTAATTGGATAACGCGAGGAGATACCGACGGGGTAACCTTTCTCTTTTAATAAAACCGTATGGGGATGGCCATATGTTTTGGCCAATTGTACGAGATCTGTTTGCTTAAAATCGACCAGTTCCTGCAATGCAACAATATCAGGTTGCTCTTTTCGAATCCAATCACTAAATTTGTCTTTACGGTCCTGCTGCTTCTCAAAACCATTCCAGATATTATAGGAGATAATTTTTAAGGTACCCGATTCTTGAGCCCGCACCGAAAACGCCAAGCTGAAAAGACTGATCAAAGCGAGAATTTTAGCACAAACATTCTTTAACATAGCATTGTTTTTTTTCATTGCACATTTTGTTATCATATATTTCATCGCGCCTTTGCATAACGCGTGCTAAGCACACTATTTTAGGCATACAATTTACGATCATTTATTGTAACTCGGGTACACTTTGTATTTCTTGTTGATCGAGTGCTATCGTGAAAGCCGACCGACCTCCCCCCGATTTTTATTATTTGTATACCGCATATTATCATCAATTAGATTAATCACTTTACGCAGTGATTCTGCTGAACGGAGTCCGTCTGCCGGTGTATTCAGGCAATAATCCAGCAACTTCGCCACAGAAGAAACAGCAACATGTGTGCGCGTATCGCTAGAAGCATAATAAATGTACACCGTTCCATCCGGATCCATGATCCAGCCATTGGAAAAAAGCACATTGGATACATCGCCCACCCTTTCCTCTCCTTCCGGAGCCATGAGATAGCCCGCAGGTTCCGCGATTAATTCACTTGGATCCGCTAGGCTCGTGAGATAAAGATATAACACATAGCGTAAACCCGCTGCAGTCCCCCTGACACCATGTGCAAGGTGCAACCAACCTTTTTCCGTCTTTAGTGGTGCCGGTCCCTCCCCATTTTTAAGTTCCTTGATTGTATGATAAAAACGTTTATTAATAATCTTTTCCTCCCGGATAACAGCTTTAGTAATATCCTCCACTAGGGCCCATCCGATACCGCCGCCACTTTTTGCCAAAATAAAATCGTCCTGTGGGCGTGTATAAAATGCATATTTGCCCTGCACAAACTCAGGGTGCAGTACCACATTCCGTTGTTGGCTGCTAGCTTCTAAATTAGGCAGGCGCTCCCATTGTATTAGATCCTTTGACCGGATGATCCCCGCGGAAGCAACCGCACTGGAGAGATCTCCCGGAGCAGCATCTGAGGCACGACGTTCACTGCAGAAAATCCCATAAATCCAACCATCTTCATGCGCTGTAAGCCGAAGATCGTAGACATTGGTTTCATCAGCTTCCGAATCTGGAAGTAAGACAGGATGATCCCAAAAACGAAAATGGTCAATACCATTGTCACTTTCGGCAATTGCAAAAAAAGATTTTCGGTCTACCCCCTCCACACGAACGAATAGCAGATACTTTCCTTTCCAATACAAAGCTCCGGCATTCATCGTCGAATTGAAGGCAATCCGCTCCAAAAAATGAGGATTTGTCAAAGGGTTGAAATCGTAGCGCCAGGTCAGCGGAATATGTTCTTTGGTGACGACAGGATTAAAATAACGCGTAACGATTTTACCGGCACTGGATAATCCAACATTTGTTTTTTCGATTAATAAACGCTGTGTTTCAATAATGTAAGCTTGCTGGCATTTAAAGGATTCGGACATAAAATTACGTAAGTTCAAAAAATAGTTTATTATAGATTCGCTGGATAAAGTGGCATACGTGTCACCCGGTGAAAAGCAGTGCCGCTACTAGTTGCTATTTCAAGTTCAAACAGCACTTCTTTTGTTTTTGGATCAATTTCCATCAAACGGCCTCCGGTCCCTATGCTCGTTTTCACACCCATACCAGGGAAAAATAGCACATTGCCCGTTTGCGACAGGTATTGAACCCCTGATAAAGCCTGAGAAAATGCACTTCCTCCCCTTTCTTTTCCATATGACCAAAGCTGTTGGACTGTTTTTTTGGTCCTATCAATTTTATATTCTACAACTCGGCTATAATTGTTTGCACCGGATCCAAAATTGGGAATCCAACTTCGGTTGTAGCCATTATCAAAGACTAATATACGATCTTCGGAAAGCGCTACTGGCGTATGAGGTCCCCAAGGCCAATCAAATCCTGCGCTGCTCGCATCACCATTGATGACAGCAGGATCGGTAATAACTGTACCATCTTCGGCAATAGGTTTCAACAACAACGATTGGTAATTGGCACCCCAGAATTTATGCGGTGAAATCATCCATTGGGGTTGGCCAGCGCGGTTAAAACGTATAATCCCTTGATAACGTAATGTAGCTAATAAGTCATCACCTATTTCGGCAATGGAGTTGTTGTGTGCCCAGTTATTTGCTGTCTGAGAAAATGCAGGCGGTGTAATACCATCAGGTTTTACGTAACGGGCAGTATCCAGCTGTTTAGCCAGATCCCACTCATTGACCAAGGTCCCTGTTTGGGGATTCAGTTCAATGATAAAGTCATTGACCCGCGGCTCACCGTTCAACAGTCGCGCCGCTGTTTTTGTGACTGTTATTAAAAAATTGCCGTTGGCAGCCTCTGTAATTTCATGGTGAAATCCGAATCCCAGTTTAGCGAGATCCCATTCGCGCTTCAGATTACCGAACATATCAATTTCTACTACCCTTTGCTGTGCCTGGTCGCCGGCGATAAAAGTGCCACTTTTTGTACGTTTAAGACCAATGGAATAAGAGAGCCGCTGCAATTCGGGAGATGATTTAACCAATAGAAGCCAGCGCAATTCCCCTTCTTGATCAACCATATAAGGAAGAGAAACATCCGCTTCGCTTCTTCCGGGATAATGCACCAGATTGACGCCGGGTTCCATTTTACCGGCTTGGGCTTTTACTATTTTCCACCTCGGAAAGTCCTGTACATTCAATGCTTCAGTCTGGATATGTATGGTCGTTTTCCCTCTTTCATTGCCCTCCCGATCGGTAAAAATCAGATCGACAACGTTATTATAATCGGCATACAAACCCAATATGGGAATACGCTGACGTTGCGTTTCGCTTGTACAGAGATGGCTGATCGTACCTTGTTTACCGTGTTTGCCGTGCACTATTACCTTCACACGACCATATGTTGGTAATCCGACATCCACTGATGCCGCCAAGGGATTGTATCCCGAAGGATTGATTTTAATGTTCTCAACGATATAATCAAGCGATGTACCTTTCGTTGGAATTGCCAATTTGGAACCATCACTAAATGTAAGTTCAGTTCGCCAGCGGGCTAGTTCAGCGTCTATTTTTGAAATGTTCTGCAGTGGGACATTTACACTTCCTTTTTCAAAATTGAAGATATACTCATCCGTTTTCTTTGTGACTTCTAGCAGCAATTCGCCCCCCTCTACCTTTGCATTCAAGGATTGTTTGGCAGGTAATTCTACTGGCGTTTCTCGATCTTTCTTACAAGAAACAAACAGCAACAGAAAGGTTGCTCCATATAAGAACAAATCTGCAAAAGTACTTCCTATTTTTCTCGTTGCTATCATACATTTATTTTGTTAAAATGGCGCTTTTTCTAATATTCCAGTAGCAGGAATTCTGCTACTGGATAAAAATTTAGGTTTATGTGTGCAGTACTGTACTATCATTTACTGCTGTTTGAGGAATAAAATTGTTTAATTACCGCTTTTTATACTGCAAAAAATACCCAGCGGCTTGTCAGCTGAAAATTGAATACCATAAAAATCTGAATTGCCTGTTCTCTTTTCCCCCAATTGAGGAATCCAATATTCATATTCAAACATGCCCGCCCCATAAACTGAAATACTATAGGTGCCCTCCGGAATATTTTCGTATAAAATATTAGACCAGGGTGCGGAAGGAAAACTCAAATTAATGACATCATTACCGCGCCACAACTGCACACCTGCTGTTAAGGTGTACGCGGTATTATTGTTCAGGCGAAGCGTCGCACCAGCAACAATTTTAACGGTGCCTTGAGTGGCCAAGTTCTTTTCAACAGTTTGTTTACCTGGTTGCACATTTTTGTCCTTATCGGAAGTAGAGTTTGCATAGGCAGAGCTAACTGCTGCACAAATTAAAAGTGGAATTGATTTTAAAAAATTCATAATTTACTATTTTTAAAATTATAATTGAGTTTATCATTAAAATTTCTCACCAAGTAAATTGGATAGCTTACAGCTTGTAACCATAAACAAAGCTGTAAGCTATTCCTGATTTATCTCCACAACGGATGCTGCTGAATTTTTGTGTTGGTATTTATCTCGCTCTCTGGCAAAGGCAAATAATAATGTTTTGGTTGAAACTCTGCGGCACCCTGTTTTTTGTTATCTACAAAGATCTTTTTCATATCGGCATAGGCATACCAACGTTTTAGATCGAAAAACCGATGCCCCTCAAAGAAAAATTCCAATTCATTTTGCCTGATTACCTCTTTCATCAATTCATCTGCATTGGCCCAAGTTTTATTTGCCAAACCTGCGCGATCGCGAACGCGTTTTAAACTAGCGGCAGCTCCAGCAGTATTTCCATTTCGAGCACAGGCCTCTGCATGCAACAACAATACCTCAGCAAAACGCAGCAAACGAAAGTTATTGTTTGTATTTGCAGCATCATACATGCTGTTACCCCCAGATACATTTCTAAAGAAATTGGTATATTTCTTAATCAGGAAACGTCCTTCCTTATTATCAATTTTCGGATATACCAAGCCGGGATTTGCTGAAATCTTTGCCATGGATTCCGACCACAACTTATCAAAAGAAAGATTTCCGAACCAGGCTCCATCCGTAAGACCAGTTTCATAATCCGAATATTTCCAGTAGAAACTGGTGTACATCCGCTTATCAAAGCGTGTGTCTGATCCTTTCGGGCGCTCTTCTGCTATAAAATCACGAACGACAGAAATACCAGGTACCAATTTAAACCAGGCTCCCGTGCCAGCAGGTCCTGCAAAATTGGGGATAATAAAGCCCTGACGACTATTCGGGTTTTCTGATCCCCAGATACCATCTGAACCATATTTACCGTCGTATACCAACTCCCAAACTGACTCCTTATTGAGCTTTGTGTTATCTTTGAAATTATCTTCAAAATTTTCAACTAGATCATAGTTATATGGAGCAGTTAATAGCGCTTTCAACTCGGTTTCGGCTTCTCCATATTGTTTGGTATAAACCAATGCCTTTCCTAAAAAGGCAATCGCTGCCCCCTTCGTTACTCGACCTGCTTCTGCAGCGGGACGGGTCACCGGCAAGTTTTCCTTGGCAGCCTTAAAATCTAGAATCACTTGCTTCCATACGTCAGCCTCAGGGCTTGATGGCTTGTTTTCAGGGTCAACATCTGCCGGAACCAGTAATAGCGGTACATCCCCATAATTGGAGGCAAGCAAAAAGTAATAAACACCACGCAAGAAAGTAGCCTCTGAAATCAATTGCTTTCTCTTTGTTTCATCCATCGCAACTTTACCAATATTATACAAAAGCACATTGGCTCGGTTAATTCCATTGTACAAACTTCCGAAATCGCTTCCTCCAGTTCCTGGAGAATTTAGAAATGTAGCGTATTCCCAAGTAAACCTTTCCTCCCCTGCCAGAAACCAAACATCATCCGCACGATTCATCGTCTGCCACCCTGTATAGGCCCCATAATATCCTTCCATCTGTCCTCGGATAGGGGAATAAACTGTCGCCATAGCCGCCTGTACTTCGCTTTCATTCGACCAAAAAATCTCCGCTACTGGCTTATTGGGATTAATATGATTGAGAAAATCTTTACTACAGCTTCCCATTAATAAAAGAAGCGCAGCGGCCGCTGTATATTTTTTAATTGAAATCTTCATTTTTGTCATTTTAAATTTTAATCGTAAAACTTCTGGCAATCCATTAGAAATTAGCCTGTAAACCAAACATTATTGTTCGTGCCAGCGGGTACCGACCATGATCTGTACCTGCCGTCATTACCCCAGTTTGACCGACACCATTATCATTGTTGCTCGGGCCCAAATCAGGACTATATCCTTTGTATTTCGTTACGGTAAACAGATTATCTGCTGCTAGATAAATACGCGCATTTTTTAAAGTCACCTTGTCTAACCAAGCATTTGGCAGCGTATACCCCAGTTCTATCGTTTTCAAACGGAAGAAAGCTCCACTTTCCAACCAACGGTCGCTTACCCTACGAACGTTGCCATTGGGATCCTCACGCGTATACCGTGGAATATCGGTATTCGTATTCGTTGGGCTCCACGAATTCAAAAGACTGGTCGAGTAGTTATGCACCTCACTTGTGCTCTCTATCCTTGCACGTGTATAATTATAGATCTTATTACCATACATGCCATCAAAGAAGAAAGCAAAATCAACACCTTTATAATCCAGACCACCTCGAATACCATAAGCTAACGAAGGATAAGGACTACCCATGTATTGACGATCATTGTTGTCGATCTTTCCATCGCCATTGTAGTCGATAAACTTAATATCTCCAGCTTTGGCGGTAGGTTGGATCACTGTGCCGTTCTCCGATTTATAGGCCTGTACCTCAGCATCTGACTGGAACAATCCATCGGTTTGGATCAACCAGAAGCCTCCAATTGGGTAGCCGACTTTAGCCCAGCTGATTACTCCTTCGCCTTGTGGATTATAACCTTCAAATTCTTGTTTATTTCCAACCGTAATAGCTTTCATTTTATTTTTAACGGCAGAAGCATTGATTCCGATATTATAATTTACTTCCCCGATTGCGTCACGGTAGCTCGCGAGAAACTCAAATCCTTTGTTACTGATCGTACCAGCATTCATCACCGGTGATCCTGATTTTCCAGCAGAAGGAGGTTGGTTAATTGATAAAAGGATATTTTTCGTATTTCGGACATAATAATCTGCACTGATTCTTAGCTTGCTTTGCAGAAAAGCCAGATCAATACCGACATTGCTCGTCTCGGTTTCTTCCCAAGTTAGATTAGATGGCGAAACCCAGCTTGTCCCAGGGATTGCTCCTTGCCACCATACCCCACCTTGGATATAGTTGATTCCATATCGTGTAACATTTTGCGTTGTGTAGTTAGCAATCTCCTGATTACCCAGGCGGCCATAAGTTGCACGAATCTTAAATTCATTGACTGTATTTTTTGCCTTTTCAAAGAAACCTTCATTCATTACGTTCCATCCTAACGCTACCGATGGAAAAACGCCATATTGGTGTCCATTATCAAACTTAGAAGATCCATCTCGACGGACTGTTGCCGTAAATAGATAACGATTATCATAAGTATACATCACACGCCCAAATTGCGATATCATGGATGCTTCCTGCAAACTTCCTGAAGTCGATTGCTCTGCCGGCGATGCCGCATCAATTGCATCTGTTCCAGTTGGAATATCAAGTCTCTTGGCGCCAAACCCTCTGTTCGAATTTTCCTGCGCTGAATATCCAGCCAAAACAGATAGTGTATGCTTGTCAAATGTACGATCATAGTGCAAAGTATTTTCAATCAACCACTGGTTATTGAAGAAAGCACTCTCATTCAATGATGACTGTAAGACAGCAGTACCATCGGGACGTCTGTCAGCTTTATTATAATTCCTTCCAGTGGTCCGATTAATACCAACGTTTAATCGGTATTTCAACCCTTTAACAAAAAGATCTGCTTCTGCATATCCATTGAGCATTATATCCGTCTGATAGACATGATTCGTATACAGATTTAAATTACCGACAGGATTATCCAGATTTTTCATCCAAGGAGCATATGTGGAATATCCCCCAACTACATTCGCATCATAAACCGGTAACAATGGATTTTGACGCAAAATATCTGTAATCACTAAGTTGGCATATTGGCGGTCACCCGATTTAACTAAGAAGGTATTTCCAACACGAAGATGATCATTGAAAAAGTTAAATGTATTTTTGCTGCGTACATTGAAAGATTCATAACCCGTTGTTTTCAGAATACCTTTTTGATTTAAATATCCTCCCGAAATACTATAAGTAGATCGCTCTCCCCCGCCGGCAATATCCAAATTGACCTTATTCACTGGTGCAGTCTGAAAAACCTCATCCTGCCAATCGGTATTTGCGTTAAAGTCTTTCGCCTGCGCAGGCAGATAGCCTTTTTCATCCACAAATTTTTTCCATTGTGGCCCATCCATTAAGCTCATTTTTTTGGGAAGACTCTGCACGCCTGTATACGCATTTAAACTCAAGGTTGCTGCTGTCCCCCTCTTGCCACCTTTTGTCGTAATAATAACAACACCATTGGCCGCCCGAGATCCATATATCGCAGCAGCTGAAGCATCTTTCAAAACTTCCAGCGAAGCAATATCGTTGGGATCTACCGTATTAATATCACCAAATACGCCATCAATGACATACAATGGGTTAGTGCTTCCCATGGAACCGATACCCCGTATATTAATGTTCATTCCGGCGCCCGGAGAGCCACCCGCATTTGAAACACTTACCCCAGCCACACGGCCTTGCAAGGCACCTGCTGTACTCTTCGCTAAATTAGACTGTAGATCTTTACCTGTAACAGAAGCGACAGCGCCTGTCAAATCACTTTTTTTCACTGTACCATATCCGATAACAACAACTTCATCCAAGTCGGTTCCTGATTGAAGTACAATACTATAAGTCGATGCATCATTGACAAGGATCTCCTGTTCCTTCATCCCTACATAGGTAATTTTTAAGGTTTTTCCTTTCTCAACATCAAGCGTAAACGAACCATCCGCATCGGTTTTTGTTCCCCCGGTACCGCCTTTGATGTTTACGGTGGCTCCTGCCACTGGCTTATTATCTGCATCAAGGACTTTTCCCCTTACTTTTTGGGATTGTTGCGCCCAAGCAAATGTGCCATAAGCCGAAAGTAAAAGCAGTAAAGCTGTTTTTCTCATATTTTGTGTATTTAAGGTTTACAATAAATAGATAGATTGTATATAATATGTCTATACTTAATTGGGTATACTATTATTGGTCTATAGGACGAAATTAGAGAAAAGGAAAAGCCAAGAATAGCAAGATCAGGTCATTTGTATTGCACTTTTACTTCATATTTCGGCTAAATAAGCTTCAACAGAACAAACGCAAACGATTGCGCGATCTAAAAAACAAAAGATAATAATGAAAATATGCGACGATCCTGAGATAACAACAACAAATTGAAAAACAACACTTTACAAAAACAGCAACAGCAATTCATTGAACTCTGCATTCATATTTATTGAATTATTCCACAGTTTCAAGCAATTCCATGCACTCTTTTGTCAGACCGCAACATCCCCATCCATCAAATGGGTCAATAGCTGTTTGGCCAATACTATCTTACTTATGTGTAAAGGAATATACAATGGCGGAGCATTGGGGTAGGGTGCAATTGGATCACTAAATAATCATCTGCTGCTTCCGCAGACTATTTCTGTATTCAATTGGTGTTATCCCTTTCTTCTTCTTGAATACACGATAGAAATAGGAAATACTATTAAAACCGCATTGTTCAACGATATCAGCGATTGGGGTCTCCTCCTTTAGCAGCCTGACGGCCATATTGATCCGAAAATCAAGCAAGTAATCCGTAAAGTTCAATGTTGTCGCCGATTTCAGGAAGCGGGAGAAGGTCGATTTGCTCATGTTCATAATCGCGGCCACCATAGGTAGACTTAATTCTTTGTTGATATTCGCTACAACATATTCCTGTAGACGTCCCATAAGCAGTTCACTGTTGCTCAAGACGGAATTTGTTGCCGTAGATAATACACGGATATCTTCCCCTTTTGACAGTTCATAAAGCAGGACAAGCAACTTCATAACCGAATAAAACCCATCGCGTTCCAATGTCAATATGCGAAGCAAGGGGAGCACACGGTCTACCGTATCTTTTCCGAATACAACGCCCCGCGATGCCTTTGACAAAAGCTGTTGTATACTGGCAAATTGCTTTTTATCCAGATATTGGTCAATAAGGGAGGGATGAAACTGTATCGTGATTTCATGAATATCATTGGACTGGCATTCACCATCTTTCCAGGCATGCTCAAGCTCCGGGCTTGCGATGAGTACCAGATCCTGCTCACCGATCGTTTCTATAGAATTACCAATAATACGCTGTGCTCCGGAAGCTCCTTCGACATAATTGAGCTCATATTCAGGATGGATATGTACGGGAAAAGTGAAAGAAGACTTCCGTCTGTCAAAGACCACAAAGCAATCATCAGAGGACAACGGTGACTTTTCGCGAAATATATCAGGTCTCATAATCAGATTTTTTCTCCCTTTGGTAAATTACCCAAACTTAACTAAAATTATACGCATAATCAATCCCCCTTCTTGTCGATACACATTTCCACACAATAACAATAGTCTAATTTACACTGCTGTCCCTGCCCCTCCATACGGATCATCCTACTACCCCTCAATTATAAATGCATTATACTCCAGTTAAAGAGCCAAAAAATACCGACAGGACTCTATTTTGCCAATAGCGATCAGTCAAAAAAATAGGCTGCTTGTAGGCAGCCCATGTTTTTTCGGGAAGTGTCCATTTATCGGGATTCATATTTTGTATTAAGGTGCCCATGAACTCACAGTATCTTGCTTAATAAGCTGAAGAACTTTAAAGCAATCGCCCCTGACAGTTGTCGTTTGCGAAAGCGCCCAAGCCTATTATTCAAATACGATAATTAGTTCTTCAAGTATTTTTCCAGGAATTGATCCTGCTCCCATAGCAGGTGAAAGATATTTTCCTTGGCAACATAACCATGGGCTTCACGTGGTAAAATGACCATACGCACGGGTGCTCCTAAGTTCTTTAAAGCTTGAAAATAACGTTCTGTCTGTAAGGTAAAAGTTCCGGGATTATTGTCTGCCCCGCCGTGTACAAGCAACAATGGTGTCTTCATCCGATCTGCACTGACAAATGGAGACATGGTCATATACAGTTTTGGATCATCCCAAAAATTCCGTTGTTCACTTTGAAAGCCAAATGGCGTCAAGGTACGGTTGTAAGCTCCTGAACGAGCGATTCCGGCAGCAAAAAGCTTTGAGTTGGAAAGCAGATGCGCAGTCATAAAAGCGCCATAGGAATGTCCACCTACAGCAACCTTTTTACGGTCAATATAGCCTAGTTTATCCACAGCATTGATTGCTGCTTCGGCGTTGGCAACCAACTGTTCGATAAAGTTGTCATTCGGTTCCTTCTTACCTTCACCTACAATCGGGAAAGCAGCATTATCCAGTACCGCATATCCTTTTGATACCCAATAAATAAATGAACCATAACTCGGGAAGGTAAATTCCTTTGGATTTGCCGTACTTTGGCCAGCTGTATTTTTGTCTTTATATTCCCTCGGATAAGCCCACATCAACAAGGGTAATTTTTCTTTTTTTGTCATATCATAGCCTGCGGGCAGATATAACGTCCCCGAAAGTTCGACTCCATCCTTACGTTTATAGTTCAGGATTTCTTTATGAACTTTCTCAAGTGATTTGAACGGATTCTCTAATGCAGTCAAGGCAACCTGTTTACCAGACTTCATGTTTTTCAGGTAATAATTAGGATACACCGACGCCGATTGCAGTGAGACCAACAATTCGCCCGTCTTGGGATTTATAATCTCACCGATCCGCTCCTGCAGTTCAGATGCAGCTGCGGTATACAGCCGTTTTTTCTTTAGCGTTTGCAGGTCTAATTCATCGACAAAAGGGAATTCCCCTTCTTTGGTAAAGCCTTTGCCTACAAAAAGCACTTTATCTTTATCGATATACATGCTGTAGTTTCCGAGTGCATTTTTGTGTTGATACACTGTGCCTGGATCGTTATAGATATCCTGACTGTTCCGATCATGCAACAACTTAGTCTCACCTGTAGAAGGATTGACAACAAAAGTCTTCGCATTGCGCGTATCGTACCATTGTGAATAAACCAGCGCGTATTTGTCGTTACCCCATATTACCCCAGCATACCGATCCTTCGTTTTGAAGATCAATTTTCCATTTCCCGTATAAGGGTAATCCAATGTATAGAGCGCATCACGAAATTCCGCTGGTTTGTTGGCATCACCTCCATCCAGGGCTTCAACGTAAGCCAAAGTGGCCGGCTGATCGTCGCGCCATTGTAAGGATCTTCTGCCGGGACGTGTGGAAGAAAAACCTTTGGGCATAACCTCTGTCAAAGGCACCTCATTAACCAGGGCAACCTCCTTACCGGCTAGATCATAGATCCGCGTCTGTTGTGGAAAACGTGAAGCCGGGACCACATACGAATAAGGTTTTGCAATGGTTGTTATCATCACATAGGCCCCATTTGGAGAAAAAGATAGCCCTGTATAGATCGCCTTATCTTTGAAATTGGAAATCGTACCTTCCAGATCCACAAACTGTAGATTGGATTGCACCAGTGTTTCAAAATTCTGTTCGTCCTGTGGATTTTTCAATAGATCCTGATAGGTTCTTAACTGGGATACTTTTCCATCACTTGTCGATACAACTGGCCCTGTAGGCAGGTCTCTTGACGGATCCAATAAGGCTTTTTTCTCTTTTGGCAATGCCATGATCAGTAAGCGCTTTGAATTACCCAACCATTGAAAAGGGACATCCAACGTCGCATTTAAATTGTAAGTGGTTAACTGCTTTACTGTCTTTGTTGCCAAATCCAGCACAAACAAAGCCGTTCCCATATCATTTGTATTGGTAAATGCCAGCAGGCTATTGTCGGGGGAGAATGCAAAATTGGACAAAGCAGGCTTTTGAGGCATTCCTACGAAGTCTTTATCTTCGGTCTGCTGTCCGATTTTTTTCAAACCGATCTTGTTGTAAAAGACGGTCGAACTTTCCATATTGGTCCTTGGATTGATCCTTAATCCTGCCAATTTCATTTCTTCCTGCCCCAGTTCCTCCAAGTTCTTATAAGTCGAACGATAGGTGAATAACATCCACTTGTTATCGCTGGAAATCTTAATTTGGGGCGGCCGGACAAAATCAGCCAGGGCCAAAATTTCGGAACTCGGTTTTTGGAACGTGATATTCTCCTGTGCCTGCGTCTTCAACGACAATAACAACAGGAGAGCATAGCATAGCTTCTTCATAAATTTATTTTGCAAATTAGGGCATTAAAAGGTAATAAATTTATGAAAAAAATCCAAGTTTTGTAGCCGTTTTATGACAGTAAAATTAAACTTAGATTGTTTCGTAAAAAACAGGTAAAATTTGTTTATTTAAAGTTATCCACATTCATAAACGACTATTTACCAACCACTTAACAGTGTTAACTAGCAGTAAACGCATCCTATGACAAACTTTTGCCCAAAATGTGGAAAAGTCAAACTAGCGCTTCGCAAGAAAATATATGATATTTGTTAAGCTAATGAAAGAATTGGCAATTCAACGAAGTAACGACCTTTCTTTTTCTATGAAGATCGGATTAAAAAAATAAACATACACACATGGCAAGAATTATCAAATTTGAGAAAAACGATTGTGCTCCTTGTGCACAAGTATCGGCTTATTTGGATCAAAAAGGTATCCAATATGAAACGGTTAATCCTTTTGATGAACCTGACTTGGCCGCAAAATTCAAAATCCGTACGGTACCAACAGTAATCGTATTGGAAGATGAAGAAATTCAACACCGCATCATTGGCTTTAAACCAGAAGAATTGGCTGCCATTGCACTTTAATAAATCGAGGGTATCATTAAAACAGACACAATAACATGATACACATTTATTACGATTCCAGAACGGGTAACGTACAGCGTTTTATGGATAAAGTCGCACAGATTACTGGCTGGCAGATCCATAAAATCAGCGCTGACCTTCAGGTAAATCAGCCTGGCCATTTGGTCACATTTACCACGAATTTTGGACAGGTGCCCGAAAACACAAAAGAATTCATGAAACGAGAAGCTAAAAATATTTATTCCGTAACCTCCAGTGGCAACCGCAACTGGGGACCAAATTTCGGTTTGGCTGCTGATCGTATTTCACAGGATTTCGACATTCCACTGGCGTTCAAATTTGAACTGTCCGGAACAATGGAAGACATAAACCAATTTATTGACATCTTAAAGAACTTTTGCGATGGTAGCAAACGAAGTAGCAAAAAACTGGATATTGCTTAATAATGAAATCATGATTAAGCATGATGACGAGTTCAGCTTACATAAAGATAAAGAAGCTGTTCGCGCATATTTCCTGGAATATGTAAATAAGAACACCGTGTTCTTTTATACATTGAAAGAAAAAATAGACTATTTGGTAGAAAACAACTATTATATTGATTTTTATCAATGGTTTACATTTGAAGAAATGGAAGAGGTATTCAATTATGTGTATGCCAAAAAATTCCGTTTCGAATCCTTCATGGCGGCCTTTAAATTTTTCCAGAGCTATGCACTTCGCGATGATTCCGGTGAAAAATTCTTAGAGCGTTATGAAGACCGCGTTGTTGCGGTATCCCTATTCTTAGCACGCGAAGAAGGCGTAAAAAAAGCGATTGAATATGCGGAGATCATGATCAACCAAGAGTACCAACCTGCGACACCAACATTTTTGAATGCGGGTAAAAAACGTTCGGGGGAATTGGTATCCTGTTTCTTGGATGAAATTGGTGACAACCTGAACGGGATCGGTTATGCGGTTGATTCAGCGATGAAATTATCGTCTATCGGTGGCGGCGTTTCATTTAATATCTCCAAAATCCGCGCTCGTGGCGAGGCGATCAAAGGTGTTGAGGGCCGTGCAGGGGGTGTCCTTCCGATCATGAAAATCATGGAAGATACCTTCTCTTATGCGAACCAATTGGGACAACGTCCCGGTGCAGGAGCAGTATACTTAAATATCTTCCACTCGGATATTGAAGAGTTCCTTGATTGTAAAAAAATCAACGTGGACGAAAAAGTACGTATCAAATCTCTATCAATCGGTATCATCGTTCCGGACAAGTTTATGGAACTGGCAGAAAAAGATGAGCCTTGCTATTTGATTTACCCACATACGGTAATGCAAGAGTATGGACAATTCTTGGATGAAATGGATATGGACAAGATGTACGATGAGTTGATCACCAATCCAAATGTCAAAAAGAAAAAAATCAACGCACGTCACCTGTTGGTTAAGATCGCACAGACACAAAAAGAATCAGGTTACCCTTATATCTTCTTCAAAGAAAATACCAATCGTGTACATGCTTTGAATGAAATTGGTCAGGTGAAATTCTCCAATCTATGTACTGAGATCATGCAGGTATCACAAGTATCCGATATCGAGATCTATGGCAAACAAGATACAATCCGTTACGGGATTTCCTGTAACCTTGGTTCGTTAAATATCGCTACGGTGATGGACAACAAACGCATCAAAGAAACGGTAAAAACAGCAATGCGTGCTTTAACTGTGGTCACTGACGTAACCAATATCGATATGGTACCATCGATTGCAAAAGCCAACCGCGAATTGCACTCTGTAGGACTTGGTGCAATGAACCTACATGGCTACCTTGCAAAAAGCTTTATCATGTACGAATCTAATGAGGCCTTGGATTTTGCCAATACCTTCTTCATGATGATGAATTACTATTCGTTGGAAGCATCTATGGAAATTGCCAAAGAACGTGGTAAAACATTTGTTGGATTTGAGAAATCAGCTTACGCAGATGGCACTTATTTCAATAGCTATGTCAACCGTGATTATCTTCCAAAAACAGCGAAAGTCCAAGAATTATTCGAAGGCATACATATTCCAACTGTAGAAGATTGGTTAGAATTAAAAGCAAAAATCAAAGAACATGGTATCTATCATGCCTACCGTTTGGCGATTGCTCCAAATCAATCGACTTCCTATATCATGAATGCAACAGCATCAGTAATGCCAATCGTGGATATTATTGAAGTGCGTGAATATGGTGATAGTACGACTTACTACCCAATGCCATATTTGACAAACGACAACTATTTCTATTTCAAATCGGCCTATGACATGGATCAGTTCAAAGTATTGAAATTGATTTCGGTTATTCAACGTCATATCGATCAAGGGGTATCTACAATCTTGCATACCAACTCGAAAGATTCCACAAGAGATTTGTCTAGATATTATATCTATGCACATAAATTGGGATTAAAATCCCTTTATTACACACGGACAAGAAAATCGACCATCGACGAATGTGTCTCTTGTTCAGC
Organism: Sphingobacterium sp. NGMCC 1.201703; assembly: GCF_047784615.1. Classification (NCBI taxonomy): domain Bacteria; kingdom Pseudomonadati; phylum Bacteroidota; class Sphingobacteriia; order Sphingobacteriales; family Sphingobacteriaceae; genus Sphingobacterium; species Sphingobacterium sp. NGMCC 1.201703. Next base: position 204,855 of record NZ_JBLOHD010000005.1, read on the forward strand.
CTAATCGTAAGATTTTAGAATTTATTTGGATATATAATGTGAATAGGTCAAAAGTTGCCAAGTTATCGGCAACTTTTGGCTTAATCAAACATCAGAAGTTCAAATACATGATAATAAATGCCTAATACTTTAAAATAAAAATGAGTAAAACATATAAAGCTGTCAATTGGAATACCCCCGAGAACGATTATGTATTGATGTTCTGGGAGCAAAACATTCGTCAATTCTGGATTGACACCGAATACATTCCATCGAAAGATATCGATAGTTGGAAACGTATCAGCCCAGAAATGAAAGATGCCTATAAAAAAGCATTAGGCGGTTTGACCCTGTTAGATACCTTGCAGAGTCATACGGGTATGCCAAAAATCATCGACCACATAGATACATTACAAAATAAAGCCGTATTGTCCTATATGTGTATGATGGAAGCCATTCACGCAAAATCCTATTCCACTATTTTCACAACGGTTTCAACGACAGCTGAAATCAATGATATCTTCGAATGGGTTCAACAAAACAAATACTTACAATACAAAGCACAGATGATCGACGGTTATTACCGCGCCATCGACAAAGAAGATGCTTCTGACGAGGAGATCTACATGGCTATGGCTGCTTCTGTATTGTTGGAATCCTTCCTGTTCTACTCGGGATTCTTCCTACCCTTGTGGTTGTGTGGCCAGGGTGAAATGGTAGCTTCTGCCGATATCATCAAGAAAATTATCGCCGATGAATCCATTCACGGTGTATTCGTAGGATTGATGGCACAGGATCAATTCAAAAAATTAAAAAATCAGGATCAGGTAAAAGCACGTTTCTTAGCGTTACTCTATAACTTGTATGAAAACGAGTTGAAATATACAGAAGAGATCTATACAGAGGTAGGTTTGACTGCTGAGGTGAAAGAATACGTTCGTTATAATGCCAACAAAGCATTGATGAACTTAGGTTTTGATCCAATTTTTGAAGTCAAACAAGTTAACCCAATTGTATTGAATGGCTTGAACACAGAGACCACACAACACGACTTCTTCTCCAAGAAATCAACAAACTACGAAAAAGCGACAGAGATTGTCCATCTAAAAGATGATGACTTTAAAATGGATGTTGTTGTTGATATATAACGAATGTCAATAGATCCAATAAAAAATCCCCAAGAACTAAAGCTTCTGGGGATTTTTTTATTTCTGAATAGTCCGTTTCCATTGACGCCTATCTTTTACAAAAAGATAATGAACTTGCTACGCCCAGTTTAATGGCCAGAAGATCTTCAGTTGATTTCATAGCTATTGAGGTTTGCAAAAACAAGAAGGTTTAATGGGCATCTATTAAACTATTGCTGAAAAGCTTTAATTGCCTGCCCACGCCAAGCCGCATCAAGAGGGGCTCCCAGCAGCCAGGTTAATGTCGGAGCGATATCATAAATCATGACTGTTCCTTTAATCTCTTTTCCCTTTGGCACACCTGGTCCGGTCATCACCCAGGGAACCTCCACTTCTGCTAACGATTTACCGCCATGGCCTTTACCTGTCCCACCATGATCCGCAGTAACAACAAAGATCGTTTCATCAGCGATACCGGCATCTTTAACCGCTTGTTGTAACGTTCCGATCCGTCGGTCAACATTTTTTAGTTCGGCATAGTATTCCGGCGTATTGTGCCCAATATTATGGCCGACACCATCAGGTTGATCAAAATGCACAAAAGTAACTGTAGGTTTCTCCTTTTTGATGATATCTACGGTTGTATTTAATGCAGCTTCGTCATCATCCTGGGTATTAATGATTTTCTGAACCACCTTATTATCTATCAAATATCCTATTCCAGGCCAGCTATGTATCACTGCAAATTGGGCCTTAGGATTTTTCCGAGCGAGCGCATTAAACAAAGAAGGGAACATGCCATTTTCGGTTTTAGCCGTTGACGGAATTTCAGGAGTCTTACTATCCCATTCCGTATAACCATGTGTTGTAGGCCCAGCTCCCATCAGCATAGATGCCCAGTTCACTGCGCTCGAAGAAGGCAAAACAGTACGCACATGTGTGCTATAAGTTCCGTCCTGCATCATTTTTTTGAGATTTGGCATTTCGGCTTTAGGTAATGCATAAGCACCGAAACCATCGAATCCCACTAAAACGACATGTTTGATTTTTTTGTTTTGTGCCATCAGACTATAGGTAGATAGGCCTATCAGGAGGAATGACAGTAATAGATTTTTAATTTTCATAATTGTTGAGTTTTCAAAGACTTGATACATCAAAGATAAAAACTTTATTCTATCTATTATGTTAAGTAAACATTATTTAATATATCTCACCAATATGTTACATGCATCGAACAAGCTATGTTGCTAACAGGCATCTCGGCTTAGGTAAACAGCTAAACATTTCAACAAAGACACATGATCACTGCAACGACTTAAATTAAATAAATATATTTCAGTTGGAAGTTGATTGTTGGTATCTCGAAATTTATGGTGAATATATTGGAGTACCTGAGCAGCACGATGCAGAAAATTATTTTTCTGTGCAACAACTGTTCTCAAGCAAATAAAATGCGGAAGCAAAGTCATAAAATTCTACTCATTCTTTGTTGTTTTATTTTTTTGTAACTCCACATAATAAGTTCACATATCAACTTCGATAGTCAATAGCTGATGCGCTAATCCATTATTTGTTTCATCGACTTCTATAAAAAATACGGAAGCTCGTGGCTCCCGTATTCTTCAGGATTAATAACCGGGATTTTGTTTTAAATTTGGATTGATTGCCAGTTGATCCATAGGAACTGCATAGATTTCTTTGTTTTTATCATTAGTGGCTTTATGATCCCACCAAGTTGCGGTAATGTATTTACCAAAACGGATCAGATCGGTCCTCCTTTTCCCTTCAAAAATAAATTCCCGACCGCGTTCGGCCAACAACTCATTCAGAGTCAATGTAGAAGTTGTATATTTATTCGCATTCCAGTCCGCATCTTTGAAAGCCCGTTTACGGGATGCATTGATAAGGTCTACAGCTTCCTGTGTCGCTATTCCGCCATTTTTCCGCATGAGTGCCTCTGCCTTATCAAAATAAATTTCTGTTAGACGATAAATGATATAATCATTTTCCCAGTAATTCGGATCATCCAGGGTACCGGATTTATATTTATTGAAACGCGCGCCTGAATTTTCCTCACCTTTCGTCATTCCACCTTCTGAAGTTTTATCCCCTTCACTTTCCCTCCGAATAGAATTCACAAACACTAAAGGTTTACCCGAGTATTCTTCTGTTCCTAAAACGGGAATAGTTGTTCCAAACTTGTACTGAGGTCCAAAAAGAAACCACTCTTTCTTCCGAAGGTCATTTTCGGCATAAGCATCAAATGCTGTTGGGATCACCACAAAGGCGTTCCATCCACCATACCCCACTTTAAGCACTTCTTTCATATAGTCATAACTCATATAAAAACCTGCCCAATCAAATGTAAAGCCTGCTTGCCGGCTATACTGAAATTGGAATAATGACTCGGGGTTTTCAGAATTTGTATTGCTAAATAAGGAATTTAGGTCAGAAGCTAATTTAGGAGCACCTCCTATTCCTCCTGCTTCTCCGGAGATTATCTTATTACATACAGAAATGCATTGGTCATACATGGCTTTACCCGACCATTTTTCCGCATTCAGATAAAGCTCAGCCAGCATCGCATAACCTGCGGCCATCGAAACTTGGCCGATATTTTCAGCGGAAGTTTTAGGTAATTTTGGTACATTTTCTTCCAATTCTTTTTGAATAAATGCAAAGACTTCAGCACGTGGTTTTGTTTCCGGATTTAATGGATCTGCTACTTTTGTAGCAATCGGAACATTTCCCCAAAGATCCATAATCTTGATATAATGAAAAGCTCGCATCACCTTTAACTGCGTAATAATTTGAGCCCGTTCTTCTTCTTTTAGATCAGGGATTTGTGTAATATCCAATTTTTCTATATCCTGAATGGCATTATTCACATAACCAACTCCACCCCACATCAACTCCCAAGCTCCACGCATCCGCCCCTCATTACTTGTCCAGGTGTGATAATGCTGTCTGATATGATCACCACCATCGTATCCATGTCGGCCTTTTTGCGGCCAAGCTACCTGATCTGCACTTAATTCTGAATGGTAGTAAAAACCATTTCCTCCTGTAGGGGCCAACCAGGCTTGCATATGCGTAAATGGACGCAATGCGGCCTGCATTACTTCTCGTTTATTCTTATAAAAATTTTCATTTTTAATTCGGCTATATACATTCTCATCAAGTTTGGTACATGATGAAATTGTTCCTCCTAGCATCAAGGACGACAATGCATAGCATATATATTTATTAGCTCTTTTCATGTTATTCCAATTTTAAAACCCAACATTTAAACCAATTGTCCAAGACCGTGTCCGTGGATAAAAACTTCTTGAATCAATTCCAGCTTCAAAACCTGTATCTTGTAATTCGGGATCTAATCCTGTATACTTTGTAAATGTTGCAATATTTCTTCCTGTTGCATACACATATAAACTCTTGATATAATCGGTCTTTAATTTAAAATTATAACCCAACGTGATATTGTCCAACTTCACAAAACTTCCGTTTTCCAAATAGTAATCGGAATACTGTGGGTCTTGTTTGATAGCCGCATGTTTGGTAAAGGCACTTTCAAAAACGTTATTCGGGAGCCATTTTTGATTTCCAAAAAACATGTCTGCGGTATTTAGGATATCATACTTGAATTTTCCTCGGAAAAAGATAGTTAGATCAAAACCTTTATACGCAAAACGATTTCCTAAAGAAGCATTAAATTTGGGGACACCATTGCCAATATAAGCTCGGTCATTATCATTCACTTCACTCGTTGTCCCAGTTGTTCCATCAGACTTATAAAATAACCACTCTCCTTTATCATTCAATCCCGCGTAACGTTTCCCATAAAAAGAACCTATTTCTCCCCCTTCTTCCAAACGGATGGCATCTCCCAAATTACCAGGTGAAGGGAGTCCTCCAAAGGTTAACCAGTCATTTTTAAAGATATCGTTTGACATAGACACTAATCTATTTTTTTGATAACTTCCTGCAAAATCGATTGTCCATTTGAAATCCTCCTTCTGCATGGCTATACCGGTTAATTGCAATTCTACACCTTTATTGGAAACCTCTCCGACATTATACCAGATTTTGGTACTTACATATGCAGGCTGCTGAGCTTTATATTCGTAAAGCAAATCGTTCGTTTTTCGGTTATATACATCCAAGGAACCAGTCAAGCGATTGTTCCATAAACCGAAATCAAGGCCTATGTTGAATTCCGCTTTCTGTTCCCATTTCAAATCAGGGTTTGGATTTTGTGTTGGTCCGTAGGTTTGGTAGTAGATTCCGTCCTGAGGATAAACACCGCCTGTACCTAATAAAATCAAAGAGTTATAATTTGGAAATCCCTGATTACCAGTAATACCATATCCGGCACGCAGTTTCAAATTATTAACAACATCCTTATTTGTGAAAAAATCCTCATTACTAATCGTCCAACCTCCAGAAATTGCTGGAAAATTTCCCCATTTGTGATTCGCTCCGAAGCGTGAAGAACCTTCCCTTCTCAGAATTGCACTTATAAAATATTTTTGATCATAATTATAGTTTACCCTACCAAAAAAAGCGATTAGTTTATTATCTTCTTTAAATGAGCCCATTGATGGTCTTGGTAATTTGGTATTGGTTAGCGCCGTTCCACTTCCCATATCCCAGTCCTGGAAAGCATCGGTTGTAAATCCATTATTCGCCATCTCAAAACGCTCATACCCATTATATTGAAAACTGTAGCCCAATAATCCAGTAACATTATGCTTTTCATTAAAAGTTTGGTTATAGTCAATTGTTGTTTCAAATGTTTTTGACCAAGTTAACTCATTACGTTTCCAGGCATATCCCATACCTTGATATTCTGAATTTTGGCGCTGATCCCAGTCTTTAATTGATCTATATTGCCGATCATTCCAATTATTCCTAAGATAGGATCCGAATGCTGAAATACTTAATGGTTCAATAATTTTCAATTTTAAACGAGCATCTCCTGAAAACGTCTCTTGATTTCGTTGATCCACGCGGTTGGCCATACGGTCCAAGGGGTTAAAATTATTATATCCTTGGGTCTGATAAAAACTACCATCTTGATTGTATAATGGAGCAGTTGGATTACGTTGAATTGCTTGTTCGAAATATTCCGTTTTCCCTCCAAGTAGATCTGCTTTATTAAAATTTGCAGCAATATTACCAGAGAAAGTCAATCGGTCCTTTAAACCTGTCTGCGAAAAATTAATCCGTCCACCAAACTGTTGACGACCATTCTGTTTGGCGATACCCTCTGCATTTTCATAATTGACAGAAGCACGGTAATTAGACTTTTCCCCACCACCGCTAGCTACGAAATTATGAAAGGTTGAGAAATTACTTTTGTTGATCAATTCATCATATAGATCCGTTGAAGCACCTAAATCCAAATCAGGTTTATTTTGGCCATTCACCACATAATCCCTAAATTGCTGTGCACTCAACATCTCAGGTTTCTTAGCTACAGCCTCATGTTGACCATAGGTATAGTATTCAAATCGTGGTTCACCAGACCTTCCTTTTTTTGTGGTTACCAAGATAACACCACCATTCCCCCGAGTACCGTAGATTGCCGCAGCCGATCCATCCTTCAACACATCAATAGATTCGATATCACCCTGTTTAATTAAATCAAGATTTCCACCAGGGATTCCATCAATAACAATCAGAGGACTATTACCTCCTTTTAAAGATGCCATACCACGCAACTGAATGCTAGAACCAGCATTTGGGTTACTTCCTTGCGTTCTAGTCACATTTAAACCTGCAACTTTACCTTGTACAAGATCCATCGGATTTCGCATCCCACCCTGATTAAAATCCCTCTCTTTCACTGAAGCTACAGCCGATGTCACTTCACTTTTCTTTTGTGTACCATAGCCTACAACAATCACTTCTTCCAATTGGTCTTCAGCCGACGACAACTGAATATTCAGCGGAGCACTATTGACCACCTTCACCTCCTTAGGCTGGTAGCCAATGGATGAAATGACCAGAATATCTCCAGCTTTTGCCTCAATTGCGAAATTACCCTCTCTATTGGATGTGGTTCCCCTTTCGGATCCCTTGACACTTACAGAGACCCCAGCAATCGCTTCTCCGGTTTTTGTATCCTGAACTCTTCCTTTGATCAGATCCTGAAGATTAACGCTCTTATCGATGGAAACCTTTTTTGATCCATTGCTCGGAACGAACCCGACAGCATATGCTTGATGCATTGTGCCTGCGATCACAGTCAACGAAAAAAATAACTTTGTATTTTTCGTTAGCCGTGCGAATGTTCTTAAATCAATTTTGCTCATATACTAGTGATTTGGTTTATAAAACGTTTGGTTAAAACGTACTATTTAATTAAATTTCATTTGAGCTTGGTCAGTTTTACTATTTTAAATTTCCTAGAATCATCTATTGAATAATTCATTGGTTTATAGTAATAGCTACTATATATTTAGCAAAACCGTTTTTGCTATTTTTCTAAAAAAAAGTATACTATCCCCCTTTTTCGCAAAGATGCTTTTTGGCTATTTATTTTTGTTAGATCTGGGTTAGCACTTTAATTATAAAGGGGTTTTTTAAAAAAAATAGCCAATGCATTCCTATAAATACTTTTTTATTAGATTCGGCTCCATTACATAAGCCCTATGATCTACGTTATGTATTCAAGATAAGCGTGGACATCTTTTGATGTCCACGCTATCCTGTTATTGATACCCTGGATTCTGAGTCAATTTATTATTGCGCTGAATCTCATCAGGAGAAATCGGCCATAATAAATCCGACTCTTTAAACGTAGCTCCGGATCCATTTTTTGCACCAACTAAAGGAACAAAATCTATTTTTCCGGCTTCCGTCGTAGAGATTACAGGGAACATTTTTGTTCGTAGGATATCATCCCACATTTTGAATTCCAATGGGAATTCACGCAAGCGTTCTTTCCAGCATTCTTTGACAAAATCGACAGCAGATAATGCTTGCAGTTCCGTGGTCAAGTCAGCTACAGTTTTTCCTTCCGTATTTGCGCGAGCTTTAACCTGTGCCAAATAACCGGCAGCTTCAGCGCTGACACCAGTGGATTTCGCAATCCCCTCTGCAGCAATCAACAAGGCCTCAGGAAAACGGTAAAAATTCCAGTCTTTAGTTCCTCGACCTGTAACCGTAGCGGCCTGCTCATCAAAGTAATACCAAATGCCCGGTACATCTGAGGTCCAGGTTTTGCCGTTAACCGGATTGGTATACTTCCAATGAAAAAATTGATTTGGCTGAATACGTAAGTCCTTCTCGTTATAAACATTCAAAAATTGATCAGTCGGACCATAGATACGCTCAAAAATGGAGTATTTGTCAAAAACAGAAGTTGCTGAGGAACTAAACGCATAGGTTGTCCACCATCCACTTGTATTTATTGCTGCATCGTATTCCTGCGCATAAATAACCTCCTCCAGATCATCTGTTGTGCGTAATTTATTATATGCACTATTCAGCTTTAAGTCTGTATTCTCAGTCATCTTATGCGGCGAATTAATAACAATTTTCGCTGCTGCAGCTGCGTCAGCATACTTACCCTGTTGTAAATATACATTAGCCAAAGTCATTGCCGCAGCATACTTAGTAACACGGTGTTGATTTTTCGCAAAAGTAAGCGCAGGTAAATTGGCAACAGCATCTTTAAGATCCGCTTCAATCAACTCATATACTTTCGCAACATCTGTTCTATCCAAATAAAGATCATCCGCCAGTGTCTCATTCGGATTTACCGACAATGGGACTGCGCCGAATGTTTTGACCAGATAAAAATAATTATAGGCTCTAAAGAATTTTGTCTCAGCCAGTAAAGACTTTTTCTTCGCCTCATCCATGGTGATTCCAGGGATGTATTTAATACCTGCATTGGCAATATTAATGGCTTTATAGCTCTCGTCCCAAATGGTATTCATGGTGCTTGAGACAACACTCGTATTTTGCTGTCTGGTCAGCTGCCTTGCAAACAGGCAGATTTGCTCTTGCCCCTCATAGGTATTGATAAAATACCCGGTAAGCATGGTATTGATCGAAGCTGTTGGCCCCACATAGGCGCTGGCGGCAACCGAATAGCGTTGGGGTGCCCCACGACGGTAAAGTGAATTCACCGTGGCGGTTGCCTGTCCGTCATTGGCATAATACTGTTCCAATGACAAATTGGATCTCGGCTCTTCCTCCAAAAATTTATTGCAAGATGTTGTCAAAGCCATGCCGGCTAGCAACAACAGAAATAATTTATTTTTCATTTTTGATAAGTTCTAGATTAAAATGTAACATTTACACCCAATGAGAAAGTTTTCGCTCTTGGATACGAGAAAAAGGTCATATTCTGTCCAAATTTACCCTCTCCTTGCGAGGTACTCTCCGGATCATACCCTTTGAAATCACTCGAGGTAAATAAGAATGGATTGTTAGCATTCGCATAGATCCTTAATCTTTTCATACCAATACGTTCCAATGCTTCCGGTTTAAAGGTGTATCCCAATTGAATTAAATTGACACGCAGATAAGATCCGTCTGCGATCCAAGCATCATCTACATTGGAATCCTGCCCACGGTGCCCGCCATTGGTCAGATAAATCGCCTGTTGCATTGTATTCGGATTTGATCCATTATAGGCATCCGTCAAAATCTCCTTCAGGCCATTGGTAATACCAAAACGGTCATAGGTAGAGTGGAAGAACTGTTGCATAATCTCCACCCCCTTCACAAATTGAAGATCGAGGGTAAAATCAAAATTCTTGTAGCGTAGGTTATTGACAAAACTTCCTGTCCAGTCTGGCAAACCTTTTCCGATGATTTCTTTGGTGGTGGTACGTTTTGCCCGGCCAATATCTTCTAGTTTCGCATTCCCTGCATCCACATCCGCCTGTGTATAAACACCTAGCCTTCTATAGCCGTAAAAGCTATTTAAGTTCTCTCCTACCCGAATAATACTATTGGCTCCGCCGACCCAGCCATTCATCAGGATATCCGCATTGTTTTCACCCAATTGCAATACTTTATTCTTATTGTAGTTGGCGTTTAATGAAGCCTTCCAATTAAAGTCCTCATTATTTACAATCGTTCCATTGATCATCAGATCGATACCCTGATTTTGTACGGATCCGATATTTTTCATCACGGTACTGAATCCTGAAGCAGTTGGTAAAGGCGCGTCCAGTAATAGATCAGTCGTTTTCTTACGATAATACGAGACATCAAAATTCAAGCGGTTTTGAAATAGTCCCAATTCTACACCGACATCAAACTGTGCAGTCTTTTCCCATTTTAGATCAGGATTGGCAATGGTATTGACAAAGGAATAAGGTGCTCTGACATTGTTCAGCAATATCGTTCCGGCATCCACGATCGCTAATGATTTGTAAGGGTCGATCTCCGAGTTACCTGTCATACCAAAGCTGGTATGGAATTTCAAATTGCTGATGGATTCATTGCCTTTCAGGAAATCCTCATTCGATGCATTCCATGCAAAACCTACGGATGGGAAAAAAGCATACTTATTGTTTTTTCCAAACTTGGACGAGCCGTCGTAACGTCCCGTAACGGTCGCTGAATATCGGTCATCATAGGAGTAAGCCGCCCGTAAGAAATAAGAATTCATTGCCCATCTATTCCAACCTGATGCAGGAGGATCCGGCGTCACACCAATGCCTAGGTTATTATACTCATAGAAATCATCAAAGAAACCTGTTGTCCGTGAACGGTCATTATCATAGGTTCTTGCTTGCCATGAGAGACCGCCCATGACATTGATCCGATGTTTGTCGAATTGTTTATTATAGGTTAAGTAAGTCTCTTCCTGCCAATAAAGCGTGTTGGTATTATTGATTTCAGCCCAGCCATTCGGTTGCGAGATGTTGTTCAACGTTATGGAAGAGTATCCCTTATAGTTTTTCCGATGGCTATCAACCCCCAATTGTGTCTTTAGATCCAAGCCATCTGCAAGGTGAAATGTCAATGCCGCATTTCCGAAGATCTGCGTATTATAACGCATTCGTTTTTGCAGATCTAGGATGGACACCGGATTTGCCATTCCCTCAAAGCCTAGCTTTTCCGAGACTGTAGAGGAAGATGAACTGGTATATTTCCCATTCTGATCATAAACAGGGTACCAAGGCAGCATTTCGATCATGGTCCGACGTGCTTCCTGGCCACCACCATCTTCCGGTGTATATCTACCCCATGTATGATTAACCGTCATATTGATGGCTGTAGACAACCAAGAAGTCGGTTTGGCATCATAAGACAATTTTCCGTTAACACGTTTGTTCCAGGTATTGTTCATCACACCTTGCTGATCCGTGTAGTTTAAGAACGCCCCCACAGACGACTTTTCGTCACCTTGTTGTACGTTTAATTGGTGATTATGGGAAATAGCTGTTCTTGTCGCTTCTCTCTGCCAGTCGGTATCGTACAAAGGATTTCCGTTTGCATCAAAATAATTCGGATCGTTGAACCAATCTTTTCTATCTAACGACCAGGGTTTCCAGTTCTTATCACGATCTTTTAGAAATTTTGCTGCGTATTTATTTTCATTTTCAAGACCAGTCATAAAGGCATCGACCCATTCTTGCGCATTTAGTACATCCATATAACGCTGTACCGAACTTACACCTGCCGATCCTTGATAACTGATGGTACGTGTGCCATCTTTACTACCACGTTTTGTGGTCACTAAGATTACGCCGTTTGCACCGCGGGCACCGTAGATTGCTGCTGAAGATGCATCCTTTAATACTTCGATGTTTTCAATGTCATTTGGATTGAGCAAATGGAAATCTTCCATCACGACCCCATCCACCACGTATAATGGGTTTGAAGATGAATTGATTGTCGCCACACCACGGATCACCACCCGGTTCGCATAAGCGCCAGGCTGGCTCGAATTGGAGAATATATTTACACCCGATGCTTTACCTCTCAAGGCATCCAGCGGGCTAAAGCTTTGATCTTTGATGATATCTGCTCCTTTGACCATTGCAATGGAACCGGTTACATCCGATTTGCGCATCGTACCGTAACCGACGACAACGACTTCATCCAATTGCCCTTGATCTTCTTCCAATTGTATGGTGATGGTAGCTCCGGCAACAGTCACCTCTTTCGATTTATACCCGACAGAAGTAACCACCAGTACATCGCCAGACTTTGCCTGCACAGAAAAATTCCCCTGTGCATCCGATTGGGTACCATTTGAAGTCCCCTTAACTGCTACGGAGGCCCCAACAAGAGGTTTCCCGCTCGCATCCAGTACTTTTCCTTTCAATTCCTGCTGTAAATTACGTACTTCTTTTACAAAGGAGTTTCCTTCGTAATGTGTTGAAGTTGCTACAGCGGCATTGACCTGTTGAAATGTACCAGCAATGACAGCCAATGAGAAAAATAATTTTGATTTTTTCCCAAGCTGCACAAATGATTTTACGTCAACTGTGCTCATATTAATAGTGATTTGGTTTATAAAAACGTTTTAGCAAAAAGATGCTAGAAACGCTTAGTTTAATTTAGTTTTCCCTTATAATCGATTATAAATAAAAGGCATTCGCTCATCAACCTTTCAATTATAATTTTTTCTATTTAACATTCGTCTCCCTTAAAAGATCAATTTTATCTCAGTTTATTGATCGTTATAAGTATATAAAAAATGCTAAATCGCTTTTGCTTTTTTGCAAAAAAAATTTTGGTTTGTTCGTTTGGTTTATACTGCTTAATTTCTGTTTTTTCTTTTCCTATATGGTTATGTTTTTTTGGTTTTAACACCTTAATTAAGGCTGTAATTTAGGATTTTAAATTCAAACGGAGAAAGATTTATTTTCAAAATCTTTCTCCGTTAAACTATATGTTTCCCTTTTTCATTTCGCTGATGGCATAATCAACCGATCGCGCTGAGAAGGCCATGTAAGTCAATGAAGGATTTTGTGTCGATGTCGAAGTCATGCAGGCGCCATCTGTAACAAAAACATTTTTTACAGCGTGCATCTGATTCCATTTATTCAATACCGACGTTTTTGGATCGTGCCCCATACGTACGCCCCCCATCTCGTGGATGTCCAGCCCCGGAGCCTGCCAATGTGTATCTGGTCGTATATTCGTAAAACCGGCATCGGTAAACATTTCGGTCATGACCGCAATGTAATCTTTTTTCATTTTTTCGTCGTTGTCGTCATAATCAACGGCAATCTTCAATAAAGGAATTCCCCAATCGTCTGTTTTACTACCGTCTAGAGACACCATACCTGATTCCTTCGGAATGGTCTCGCCCATCATATGTGAACCGACCTGCCAGATACCCAATTTCGGATTCAGCAGATTCTCCTTTAGCCCTAATCCCAGGCCAGAACGGTCTGATTCTTTGCTGCGCGATGCACCAAAACCTGCCGCATAGCCGCGCAAGAAATCGGTTTCCTGTTTATGTAAGTTGCGGAAACGAGGAATGTATCCACCACCGGCAGGATTTCTTCCCTCCGCGGTATAATCCAGCAGTCCTTCGTATTCGGCATAAATACGTGCGCTATAATTATGGAAAGCAACATATTTCCCCAGCACGCCACTATCATTACCTAAACCATTTGGAAAGCGGTTTGATTTGGAATTCAACAAGATCAGGTTGGTATTGATGGCAGCTGCATTGACAAAAATCAGTTTAGCATAAAAATCAATTTCCTCTTTGGTATTTGTATCAATTACGCGAACACCTACTGCTTTTCCTTTCTGTTCATCGTAAAGGATAGAATGAACCACCGAATGCGGACGTAGGGTCATATTTCCAGTCTTAGCTGCCCAAGGAATTGTCGTGGCATTGGAACTGAAATACCCGCCAAAAGGGCATCCTCTTTGACAGAGTACACGGTTTTGGCATTGCACACGACCTTGGTCGATGTGAATCTGGTTGGGCTTGGAAAGGTGGGCACAGCGTGCGGAAATCACCTTCCGTTCCGGGAATTTTTTCTGAACTTTTTCTTTAAAATACTTCTCGACGATATTTAAGGGATAACCGGGCAAAAATTCGCCGTCCGGTAATTCCGGAAGCCCATCATGATCTCCGGCAATACCAGCAAACTTCTCGACATAAGCATACCAAGGTGCTAAATCAGCATAACGAATCGGCCAGTCTACCGCAAATCCATCCCGTGCAGGCCCTTCAAAGTCGAAGTCAGACCAGCGTTGTGTCTGTCTCGCCCATAACAAGGATTTTCCACCGACCTGATATCCCCGGATCCAGTCAAAGGGTTTTTCCTGTATATAGGGGTGCTCCTTATCTTTCACAAAGAAATGTGCGGCATCTTCATGAAAAGCATAACACTTACTGACAATCGGATTCTCTTCCTTCACTTTATAAGGCATTTCATTCCGATGTTCAAACTCCCAAGGCATCATGTTTGTGGTTGGATAATCCTTAATATGCTGTACATCACGTCCACGCTCCAGAACCAAAGTCTTTAGTCCTTTCTCACACAATTCTTTTGCAGACCAGCCTCCACTAATTCCCGAACCTATCACGATCGCATCGTAGGTCCTATTTTTTTCACTGTCAATATTTAGATTTGCCATATTGGATTTATCCATTAATTTTTACCGCACCATTGTACGGTCCCGGAATAAGCTTATAGATCACCTTATTCTTCATCACATATTCTGAATTTAGATAGCCCTGGATCACACGGGATTTAAAGATTTCAAAAAAAGTCTTTTCATCCGTTTTATCTGCCAGATTGGCTAAGGTCTTTTCTGTCTCTTTGCCGTTGGCCAGATTCAGCTGCTTTCTTAGTTTATTAAAGCCGGAGACAAATTTCTCCTGGTTTTCTGGCGACTCACAGTCATCCACCATCTTAATCACAAACAGGTGCAGGTTCAGCTCTTTCCCCCCCGGAGTATCCGATTTTGGAATAAGCACATCCACAAGCTCGCCTAAAAATTTCTCATCCTCCGCTGATAATTTCAGCTTATTCAATACAATCGATGCTCCACCATCATTCAGACAGGATGACAAAATTGTCAGTCCGCCTGCGATAATGAAAAATTGCTTTATTGCGGTTCTACGGTTCATAATCTGAATTCCCTTTACAATTCGGTAATATTACATATATCCGAATAAAATTACAAATGCTAAAACGATTAAATTATTTGATTATCTTCAATCCAACCGGATAATAACTGTTTTGCCTGCTGCAAGTTTTCCACAATGTTATCCACAGCTGTTAGTCTGGCACGCTCAACCTCCTGTTTTGTTACAGCGATCAACTGTAATCCAGCCCCTAAGGCAGCTTTACTACCGGTAATCGTGTCTTCGATCGCCACACATCTGTCTCCGGGCAAATCCAATTTGGAAAGCGCCAGACGATAAGGTTCCGGATTAGGCTTCGGAAACTCTACACATTCTCTTGTCACGAAAAACTCAAAGTAATCCAGCAGTCCATGTTTCCCTAGAACAGTATCCACTGTACTTCGGTAGCTTGAAGTCACTAGTGCGATGCGGATGTTATTTTCTTTCAGATAGACTAAAATATCCTTCGCAAAAGGCATCAGTTCAATATCACTCATGTTAGAATCCGCATAGGCCGCACGCGTCCTTTTCCACATGTATTCTTCGGTCGTATCGTATCCATAGTCTTCCACCAGGCGTTTGACGTTATGTGCCAGAGTGTGTCCTGCAAAATCCCGGATCCAATCTTCATAATCTATCTGCAGATCAAATTCCTGTTTTAAGATCGGTGCCCAATTTTTAAAATAGAAATATTCAGAATCAATTAAGGTACCGTCCAAATCAAACAATACGGCTTGTAGTTTATTCATAGTGTTAAAGATACACAAGTAGGCTGAAAAATCCTATTAAATGATACCACAATACACCGAATTGGAAAGTGTTCCTTTATACATGTCCCAAAAGCCGATGTAAACATGATAATCAAATTTCTCCCGCTTGAATACCGGTATTTCGATGCTGCATTCGCCCTGTGCTGCATCTGCGACACCCATCTTAAAATCCATGTGTTTATTCGGATTAATCAAGGCCAAATTTAGCTTATAGATACTATCATAATATTTCGGATTGGGTATCCAGGACAATTTAAGTATGTCGTTTTCCAAGCGCACCTCGATCCCCGTGGGCGGTATAAGTTCGCCTACAAATACTTGAAGCTTCTCCATATTGAGATATGGTTTACTTGCGGCATCCAGTTCAATGACACTATTGATCACATGCTTTTGGCCGAGCTGAAATGCTCCTCTCCTCAAATCTTTCGCCGCTTCAAATTGATAACCAAAAGTCAATATCGGCTTAATCCGTTGACAGAACTCGCCATTTATTTTCATTTTCTCCCGATGCAGAAGTTGCGCTGCTGTTGGTGGTTTGGTGCTCGGTGTTCGTACACCCCTTATAACCCATTCTCCATTGAGTTTATACCCATATACTGATCCTACTTTACCCCGAAAACCGCCATTGGGGCCATCCTCTAATATTGCCATCTTAAATGCCTAGTTTAATTGTAATTTCTTTGTACCTCCCTTAACAAATAAATAGGATTAAGGTTTGCATTAGTTTAGATTTAAATTAGAACTAGTCTAGCTTTAGTTTAGGTTTTAATTAGCTATTACCTAAACTAAACCTAACTAAAACCTAAACAAACTCTAACTAAAACCTATATAAATAGATAACTTTATCTTAATGATAACTATGGTTGATTCGGAGATTTTTGGATAAGCCTAGGACATTTGTTAAGTTTGTCTGTTCAAGCAGCGAGTGGGCATACAAATCCAGAAATTCGTCGTTCTCTTGAGCAATGTTTCGATATCGTTCAAAAAATACACATACATGAAATCGTCATGATTTATTCGGCGCGCGTAGAACAAATTCATCGATCAATGAAACTAAAATGATGACTAATTGTCCTGAGAATATCGTGCGAAAAAATCTGAAAGCTTCATCGCCTTAAAAGACTTATACAATGAAAATAATTGCAATCGGTCGCAATTACATCGACCACGCTAAAGAACTCAATAATCCAGTCCCTGAAAATCCCATCATATTTTTGAAGCCTGATACTGCGGTTTTGAAGGACAATAAAGATTTCTATTATCCTGAATTCTCTCAGAACATCCAATTCGAAACCGAAGTTGTCCTTCGGATATGCAAAGAAGGCAAACATGTTACTCCAAAATTCGCATCAACCTACTACGACGCTGTAGGCTTAGGGATCGACTTCACCGCAAGAGATGTACAACAAGAACTTAAAGCTAAAAGTCTTCCCTGGGAATTGGCAAAAGCCTTTGACCACTCCGCTGTTGTCAGCAATTTAATTCCCAAAGACGAAATAAGCGATGTATACGCAATAGATTTTTCCCTGCAACAAAATGGACAAACCGTACAAAGCGGCAATACCAAGGACATGATTTTCTCTTTTGAAGATCTAATCGTCTATACATCCAAATTTATCACCTTGCGCAAAGGTGATTTGATCTATACAGGTACCCCGGTTGGGGTTGGGGCTGTCGCTATCGGCGATCTGTTGGAAGGCTTTATTGGAGAGCAAAAAATGTTTAGCTGTAAGATTAAATAGGGAAAGGATATGATGAAAAAAAAGGCAAGTTTACTGGCTGTATTGTCGTTGGCCCTTAGCTTGGGTCAGGCGCAAGATATTATCAAAAGCCGTAATTATCCGCAGAATTATTTTGTCCGACCAATGGACATTGCTCCCCAAGCATCGGGCTCATTTGGCGAACTGCGGGCAACACATTTCCATGGCGGCGATGATTATCGTACCCAACAGCGCATCAATATTCCAGTACATGCGGCTGCGGAAGGTTTTGTATCCCGCGTCCGTGTCCAGATCGGTGGTGGTGGCAATTATGTCTATATTGACCATCCGAACGGATATACTTCTGTTTATATGCATCTGGAGAGCTTCAACACTGATCTGGCAAAAATTATCAAAGACGAGCAGTACAAACAAAAACGTTTTGATGTCGATGTCTTTCTTAAACCAAATCAGGTACCCGTCAAAAAGGGTGAGTTTATTGCCAATTCCGGAAATACAGGCGGCTCCGCCGGGCCACACCTGCATTTTGAAATCCGTGACACAAAAGCCCAGTTGCCCTTAAATCCGCAATTATTTGGTCTCTTATTTCCGGATGGTGTCAAACCGTTGATCAGAGGTATCACTGTTTATGATCTCGGTCGTGAGATCTTTGACGAAAATACCCCACGCAGGCATCAGACAATCCGGGCTTTAGGCAATGGAAATTATAGTCTGGCTTCTAGCGCCCCTATCTCAGTTAACGGCAACTTTGGCCTAGGTATTAATACGGTAGACAGACGTGGTGGCATTTCATTTACCTATGGTGTTTATTCCATCGAACTATTCCTGGACAACAAAAATATCAGTACCGTCCTTTTCGAGTCGATTCCTTTTGACCAGACCCGTGCAATTCAGTCATACATAGACTACCCCTATCTAAAGAAATCGGGTGTTCGGGTACAGAAGAGTTTTAAAGATCCCAACAATCCGATCAATATCTATAAAAATCTGGATAACCTGGGGATGATCGAATTAAAGGATAACGAGGTACACGAAGTAAAATATGTCGTCAAGGATGTTCAGGGCAATAAGAGCGAACTGAACTTTAAAGTCCAGAACAACCCCTCTTTAACGATCAGCCGAAAACCGTCCGAAGGACTCAAAATGTTTCATTACGCAGATGAAAACAAATATGAGGCTGAAAATGCGCGCGTTTATATGGGTAAAAATATACTCTATAACGACCTTTATTTCAACTATTCCCAAGGTGCCAAACCAGCGAAAGGTTACTCAGCGGCGCATTACATCCACAACTCCTATACACCTGTATTTGGCTATTACAAACTGATGATCAAACCGGACTACAGCCTGCCAGAAAGCCTGTATAGCAAGGCGCTGATAGTCTCCACAGACGGTGGAGCACAGGGCGGGAAATACGAAAATGGCTGGGTTGTCGCCAATGTGCGCGAATTTGGTGGGTTTTATGTTGCTGTGGACACCATCGCCCCTAACATCAGTCCACGTAACCTAACGGATGGCAAGAACGTTGCGAATCAGCGCTCCATAGATTTTACCATTAGTGACAACCTTTCAGGAATTGATACCTTCGATGCGTACATTGACGGCAAATGGGCTTTAATGAAATATGATCCCAAAACAAGACACCTGTGGCATGACTTTGAATCCAATCTGAGCAGTGGTACCCACAGTTTCAAGCTGGAGGTAAAAGACAATAAAGGAAATTTAAAAATTTACGAAGCCTCCTTTAGCAGATAGTATCATCTGCTTGGGAAGCTTTTCAAATATGGCTTTTTACGCTGGATTTTTGTGATCCAGTCTTATGCCCATAATCGATTTTATCGGATAATATCGTATCTTAATGGACTAAATTGAACTATATATGGCAACACTAGAAATAGGACAACAGGCACCGGATTTCAGTGCAAAAAATCAACATGGTGAAACCGTACATCTCTCGGATTTTAAAGGAAAAAAAGTGATCCTTTACTTTTATCCTAAAGATAATACACCGGGCTGTACGACCGAGGCCTGTAATTTTAGAGACAACTATCAGTCGCTGAAAAAGGATGGTTTTGAGGTCATCGGCGTCAGCGTGGATAACGAAGCATCACATAAAAAATTTATTACTAAACACGAATTGCCATTCCAGCTCCTTGTCGACGAAGATAAAAACCTTGTTGAGGCGTACGGCGTATGGGTGGAAAAGAACATGTACGGCAAAAAATATATGGGTACGGCACGCACCACCTTTGTGATTGATGAGCAAGGCATCATTCAGCACATCATCAGAAAAGTGGACAATAAAAATGCTTCACAGCAGATTCGTGATCTAGGGGTAACTAAATAAACCTCGGGCTTGCATAAAGAGTAGGGAACAAGGATTATAGACAATATTCGTAAGCCGTAGGCTTGAACAACAGAGTCTTCTATCTAAAGTCTAGATACTCAATACTAAAATTTAAATACTAATATCTATATTTGCCACTTATGAGCAAACAGACAGACGATTTTTTCAAAAGTGTAGTATCACACGCGAAGGAATACGGTTTTGTATTCCAATCGAGCGAAATATATGACGGCTTAAGTGCCGTCTACGATTATGGTCAATTAGGTTCTGAACTTAAAAACAACCTAAAGACTTATTGGTGGAAATCCATGGTTCAATTGCACGAAAACATTGTCGGTATTGATGCCGCTATTTTCATGCATCCCACAACCTGGAAAGCATCCGGTCACGTGGATGGGTTCAATGACCCCATGATCGATAATAAAGATTCCAAAAAGCGTTATCGTGCTGACCAATTGATCGAAGACAAAATTGCACGTTATGAAGCAGATGGAAAAGCTGCAGAAGCAGCTGCACTTTTGGAAGCTTTAAATACGGCATTGAACGCTGATGATCTTGCAGGACTGAAAACCATCATTGAAGAACATAATATCGTTTGTCCGGTTTCAGGCACTAAAAACTGGACCGAAGTACGTCAATTTAACCTGATGTTTGCTACCCAAATGGGTGCCATGGCAGATGGAGCTGATCAGGTTTACCTTCGCCCGGAAACTGCACAGGGTATCTTTGTTAACTTCCTGAACGTTCAGAAGACAGGTCGTATGAAAATTCCTTTTGGGATTGCCCAGATCGGAAAAGCGTTCCGTAATGAAGTTATCGCACGCCAGTTTATCATGCGTATGCGTGAATTTGAACAGATGGAAATGCAATTCTTCTGCCGTCCAGGCACCGAACTGGAATGGTACAACAAATGGAAAGAAACACGTTTGAAATGGCATTTGGCTTTAGGTTTCGACCCTGCCAACTACCGTTACCATGACCACGATAAATTGGCGCATTACGCCAACGCAGCCGTGGATATCGAATTTAACTTCCCATTCGGATTCAAAGAAGTAGAAGGTATCCACTCCCGTACGGATTTTGACCTGAAACAACATCAGGAATATTCGAAAAAGAAAATGCAATATTTTGATCCGGAAATCAATCAAAATTACATTCCTTATGTCATCGAGACTTCCATCGGATTGGATCGTTTATTCTTAACTGTCCTATGTAATTCATTGGTAACAGAAGATCTTTCTACGCCGGAAAAACAAGACTCCCGTGTTGTATTGAAGTTCCCAGCAGCATTGGCTCCGGTGAAAGCAGCGATATTACCGTTGACTAAAAAAGATGGTCTACCTGAAAAAGCGCGTGAGATTCTCAATACATTGAAATTGGATTACAATGTTCAATACGATGAAAAAGATGCAATCGGAAAACGCTACCGTCGTCAGGATGCAATCGGTACGCCGATCTGTATTACTGTTGATTACGATTCGTTGCAAGATAATACGGTTACGATCCGTCACCGTGACACCATGGAGCAAGAGCGTGTAGCAATCGCTGACCTTGAACGGATCTTAAATGATTTAGCAGGTTGGAATACTTTGCTAAAAAAATTACTATAAATTAATTTGCCTGCAGACAGCGCAGAAGCTGTTCAAAAGACAAAAAGCGAATTCCCAGCGGCTGAATAGCTAAAAAGAGGCCTGATGGGATGAGCAACATAAAAGAAAGATAGGTGTGTCCGAACTGTGTGGACACACCTATTTTTTTTCCTATTTGCCCAGGATTGGCCTATTGGTTTGAATTCATAACATCAGTATTCCACGACTACCTTATCACGCCATTTTTCATTTTTAATCACTTGAAAACCCTGATCGTCACTTACTCCATCGAGCAGTTTACCTTTAAATAGGAGCTGTACATTATTCCGAATTTCACTGCCCAGTTCAAATGTACGTGCAAGTTCGCCTTTTCTAAAAACGCGCAGCTCGTATCTGACCATCTTATTTTCTGGAACATCCCCCATAAACTGATTAAATACAAAGGTTTTTGAATCGGCAGCCCAATTAGGCACGATGCGCAGGATGGTATTGTCCGATTTTTCATCCGATACCGTTGCGAAGGGATAATAGTAAAAGGCCTGATGTTTCTGTTTGATCTGTATGCTGTCGACAAGATTCAGTCCGTCGGTATCCGTACATTCGAATTTCACTTCGCTATAGATGCGGGACATCGTCAATACCCTTTCAATGGGTTCCCTTACCTCAAACGTATCCCGTACCGCAAATACCACAGCAGCCTGCTCATTGAACGCATTGGAAACTGAAAGGCTCCGCACATCGGCCACTGTTGCAGGGATCAATAGTGGTGCCCCCGAATTTTTAGATAGTAAGCTGAGGTAGTAAGTTCCCATCGGCAAAGCGATATTAAACTTTTCTTTTGCATTAAGCGTACCAGACTTTACCAATAGCTTCGTATTTGCATCGAAGACATGGTAATACAATTTATCGGGCAGAACAGATTGGTCCGTCCTTCCACTAATATTAATATTGTCCATTTTAAAAGTTCCGGTACTTTCGTTGTAGTTGCTTCCACCATCCCTGTTTCCGGCAAATAAAGCGATCTTTAACCAACAGCCTTGGGCAGCCGTCAGATTAATCGAGTTGAGCGGCTGCCCCAATGTCAATTTAGCCGAAGTAGTGAGGTTCGGCGGGTAGTATACGGTATCCGCCAGATTCTTGAATGTAGCCCCTTTATCGGTCGAGTAACTCATTAGCAAGGCGCGGGGGCCGGTTCCAGAGCTATTCGCGTCAAAAGTCAGATCTCCCAAGCTACTGATACCCGAAATAGGGATCTTGATCAGAATCTCTTTAGCTCCTTTAAAACTGATTGCCTTACCAGAACTCGGCCAACCAGCAACAAAACCATAGTCGGTTTTACCATTGTTGTAATCAATCGCAGCGGCATCCTCAAGCGCCATGCTCGGGTCTGCATTACCGTTATCAAAATTCCAATGGTAGAGGAGTTGACTTTCTGCGTTGCTTCCGCTGGTCGAAGCTCTTTTAAATTTGGACGACCGCGCTTTCAGAGGACTGACAATTGTTTCAAAATCTTTGATTTTGAAAGTTACTGCATGTGTTGTTTCGTTGCTTTCATCAGGAAGTTTTGCATTTTTCTTACAGGAAGAAACGGCTGTTAAAATCACAATGAATAAGCACGAAAAATTTCCCAGCGTAAAATGGGATCTCTTTTTCATAATTATGAATGATTTATAAGTTAACTAACCGGCAGATTAAAATTAACTTATAAATCACTACGTACCAAAGCTGTAACTAAAAAGTTACCTCCTTACGTTCACTCTTACAGGTCGTTTCTTTGTCTACTTTTTGAACATACACTTTTCGGACAGTAACAGACTGGTTGAGGACAAGTCTTTTATTGGCGTCCGTCGGACGTACATACTCCCCATTGAATTCGTCCCATTCATAGATCGGTTTACCATCGGCATCTGACCAGATATAGTTGTAACGTGCATCTGTTTTATCTTTTATGATCAACTCAAGCCTATTTTTCTTTTTGTCAATCTTGACGTGGATATTCCCTGGTTTCTCCACCTTTGGAAATGTTTTCAGCAAGATCTCCGATTGCGGGGATTGCTTATTTTTCCAACGTGCGATGACATGATATTTTTTAGTTTTGGAAAGGTTTCGGATAAAAATGTTCGTTCCTGTTCCAATAGCTGTACCAGTTGCCGTCTCATACCATTGGTATTCCAGTCCAGCAATAGGCTTTTTGATGCTCATCACCTGATCTCCGCCATAGCAGGTTTCAAGCGTATCACCCCAGGTATTTATCGGCTTGGCAAGTGCGCCGGATGTAAGCTGATTAAATTTCCATATAATGGAATCCTTGTGGTTCACATAGGCCGGATTGCGGAGCAGGTCTGTAGTATCCTGAATAAGCACTTTAAGCTCATTTGTTCCTGTCCGCAACATTCCTGGATCCAGATAAATTGAATCGATATCATGGGCAATAAGCTCATTATTGAGCGACCATATCAGCTTGAATGTATTGGGCGATGGTTTCGCTAAACGTAAAGTAAATTTCTGAACACTGTCCAACTGCAGCACATTGTTAAGTACTGGTTTTACGGCAATAAAGGGGTTAGATTTTTGCTTTATTGCCGCTACGAACTGCTCTTGACAGACGGGACAAAAAGGCGCAACAAGGTATTGCATTTTGCAATATTCATGTGGTCGGAACCAAGTTGAAGGAGATCCTTTTCCGCCATAGGAATAGATACCCACACCACATTTTCCGATCCAGTATTTCCAGGGAACAGCATTCACATCAGCTGATTGTGAACGGTTGACCGATTCAATGGCATATTGATTTCCGGCCCAATACTCATCGGCCAACTGGGCAAAAGAATGTCCAATCTCGTGCACAGCGATATCGTTGCTTTTAAAGTTGACCGTTGAGGTAGCCCATTTTCCACCTGATCCGCCATAAAATGGCGAATTGACCAATACAACCATTTGTGTATAATTAGGGATATGCGTTTTTAACACCGCTTCAATACGATCATTCTTTTGGGGTACGACCAAACGGTGCAGTCCGCCATTGTCAAAGCTGCTTCCAAAAATAGTGTTAGGATGGCTTACCGGTACTGGATGGTCTCTGGTGAATTTATTATAACGTCGAGGATATTTGCCAAGATCCGTATCGCCATGCACACAATCGCTTGCCTTGCAGTCATGGGTAGCACCGGACTCCTCAGAGATGGTGCGAATAGCAAATACATTGAAGAAAGCACTATATTGTTTGAAAGGCTCTATCGAGAAGAAATAGTTTGTAAACTGCTTGGAATCTTCCGCATAATCGTCTAGCTGATCCTTTGTATAGCCATCGCCCAAAATAACCAGGTTCACTATATTGTTAGCTGTTCCCTGATACTGCAAGGTATCAATCTTGAAATTTTGAGATTGGGCTGCTGCCGGCATCAGATAGCCAAGTAACGCAAGCAGGACAAAAAATAAATTTTTATTCATCGGAGTAACAATCGTTAGATTCCAAAAATAAGGTTTTCGCAATCCTAATCGTTACATTTTATTGCCGGGTGCTTCTCCGATATTGTCCACTGTTCGGGGATCAGTAACAACGTCCCCGGATCTTACCCTCCTGAATAACCTCCGATATACCAATTACTGGGCTTAATCACGCATACGATGCTCCTGCACGTATTCACTTGGGGAAAGTTTTGTGATCTTCTTAAATACCCGATTGAAATTGACCACATTGTTAAATCCCGTTTTAAACGCGATATTGGATACGCTTTCGGAGGATTCATCAATCAGCATTTTGCAGGCACGCTCGATTCTGATTTCATTCAGGAAGGTGACATAGGTCTTGCGGGTGTGTTTTTTAAAATACTTACAAAATGCATGGGGAGTCATATGAGCCACCGCAGCGATATCCTCAAGTGATATTTTATCGCCAAAATGCTGAAAGGTATATTGAAATATTTCGTTGATACGCAATCCTTCTGCATCCGAAAATTTCTTTTGGGGAATACCAGTATATAGCGAAGTCCATTGATCGACCTTTTTACTCAAAAAATTAATCAGTTTTACAAAGGACAAGAGCCGATCTATTCCTGCACTTGTGTTGATCTGTACAAATTTATCCTTGAGCGCAACAGCATGTTCAGCATCCAGCTTTTTACTGACATTGATATGTTCTAAAAAGTATTTGACATCGTCAAATTCGGGAAAGTCGAGAAAAGATTTAAAATGTGCGTAGTCAAAGAAAATATGAATGGCATGAATGCCGTCCTTAATATCTTCGGCAGTTTTAAACATATGCGGCTCATCCGCATCGACAATATAGATTTCATCTTCTTCAAAACTGTGGGTAAAGTTGCCGATCATAAAGGTCCCCCTACCTTTTAAAATATAGGTTAACTGGATCTCTTTATGCCGATGGTAATTGCTATAGAAGGACGGCAAGACATCCTCTTGCACACAAATAGATCCCTGATATACTACCGGAACTGTAAATTGAACAACTTTCATCGTTTTTTGAAATAACAAATATTAAACCGTTAATTCAAATATACTATTTTTTAAGACAATAATCGTTAATTTTTCACCAAAAACGCCTTGACTTTGCCAATAAACTGGGGTAAAGTAGGATCCTCACCTGTGAGCGACAAGATTTTGAAGTTCTTCGGATTGACCCATAAATAACTCGGCGAACGGTCTATACCAAAGTCATTTTCCAATGTCGCCCGATCGTTTGTATTCAAATAATAGTTATACGGTCCAAGGCTCAGCGCCTTACTGGTTTTGATCCAGGCATCCTGATCACTGTCCAGAGAAAAGTAAATCACGCGAATTCCCATTGCTTTTAACTGTGCCTCTTTTTTGTGCAATTCAGTCACATCAGATACACTGTAGGCACTTGTTGATTTCCAAAATGCAAGGATCAACATCTTAGCATCTGAAAATTCACTGAGTTTTAGGGAATCCCGCTGGATATTCATTGGTGTAATGGCAGGAAACACCGGCATGTTTTCATAAAAATCTTTCACCCGGTCTACTTTATCACGCGCAAATTTATAATAGGGATGTTTTTGCAGGGTCGCATCGAAACGTTGCAGGGCTATGTCAAATTTTTTAAAATTGTCCTGATCAACGGTAACATACTTAAAAAAATAAGGAAGCACCAAAGAGGACTGATGCGTACTGTCCAGAATAAAATCAGTATATAAATTTCGGAGGTTATACGGTTTAATGGCCGACAAACGCTGTAGCTCGTCAACAGATTTCTCATAAGACCCATCGTTACGTAAAGCCATCGCTGAAAGCTGACCGTTTAATGCCGCAATTTTTCCCAATCTCTTTTCCGCCTTCGATTTTTCTTCTTTTTCGCGCTGATGATACCGTTCCGTAAATTGGACAAAATCCCTCGCATTTGCGGAACTTGTTGTCAAAGTAAAAAGTCCTTTATTTTCTTTTAGTGCATAGTCACTTCCGCCTTCCAAAAACAAGTTATAAGGTTCTCCGCGGTTGATCTGAACCCCATAAAAGCCGGTCATTGCCAACTCACCTTCCAGGGTAAACTGACCATTGGTGACGCTTGCTTTCGTAAACTGCTGCATTTTGTTCTCTGGATCGAGCAGTGTCACCACACTTCCGTCAGCGGCACTTGTCTGTCCGGTTATTTTATAAGCGAAGGTTTTCAACAGCGCCTCTTTTTTCGCTTTGTCTGTCTTCTGGGAGCAAGCAGTTGCTCCCAAAAGAATAAACAACAAACAAAAATAACTAACGGACCTGATAGTCCTTATAAGCTCCATTTTCAAATATGCGAACATTCCCTTTTTCTCCTTTTATTTTAAGTCTGACAATTTTCCCATTCTCCCAGCTCATATCAACCGTATAATTTCCTCTGGCCTTCAAGCCTTTGACCTGCCCTTTAGACCAAGCTTTGGGCAAAGCTGGCAGTAGGTGAATATAGCCATTGTGACTTTGGATCAACATCTCCGCAATGCCAGCAGCACCGCCAAAGTTGCCATCGATCTGAAATGGTGGATGGGCACAGAATAAGTTGGGATAGGTACCAGCGCCTACGCCCTGATAGGTTGTTTCACTGGTAAAGGCTGGTTTGAGCAATTGACGAAGGATTTCCAGCGCATGATCACCATCCTGTAACCTTGCCCAGAACAATATTTTCCAGCCTCTCGACCATCCTGTCCCTTCATCTCCTCTTACAGCCAATGTCTTTCGGGCAGCGTCGGCCCAGTCCGGCGTAGTCTGTGGAGAGATAAATGCCGCAGGATATAGACCATATAAATGGGATACATGACGATGTTTAGGATCAGTCTCTTGATAATCTTCAAGCCATTCCATTACACGTCCGGATTTACTGATCACCACCGCTGGTGGAATCTCCTTTAATTTTTCTTTCAAGCTAGCCACAAAACTATCTTTGATAGCCAAAATAGAATCTGCCTGAATCAGGGCCTGATATAATTCACGTACAATCTGATTGTCAATCGTAGGGCCCATTACCACCGATGCTACCTTTCCATTGGACATCCGAAACGAATTTTCTGGTGAAACAGAGGGGGAAGTTACCCACCAGCCCGTTTTTGGATCTTGCACCAAGGTATGGTCATAAAATTCTGCAGCACCTTTAAGTATCGGGTAGATTTCTTTCAGATATCCCCGGTCAGCAGTAAAAAGATAATGCTCCCAAAGATGGTTGCATAACCAACCCGAGGCGGTACTGGATCCCCAGGAAGCCTGTTCACCCGGTGCTGAATAGCCCCAGATATTAGTCATCATATAAACAACCCATCCCGGCGCGTTGTAATACGCTTTTGCGGTTTGCTCTCCTGTTTTTGCGACCCGCTTTATCAGCTCAATAAAAGGTCGATGATACTCACTTAGGTTGTTTACCTCAACCCCCCAGTGATTCATCTGCGCATTGATATTTAGATGATAGTCCCCATTCCAAGGAGTCTGGATCTGATTGGCCCATAATCCCTGTAAGTTTGGCGGAAGCGCATTTGCATTTTTCGGCGCCGAACTTGAAATATTCAAATAACGGCCGTACTGATAATAGAGAGTTGCTAAATCTGGATCCTGTGTTGGGTTTTTATAAAAATTAGCTATCCTTTCGTTTGTCGGAATATCAGTATTTGCAGGGTTGCCGAAAAGATTAAGCTCAACCCGATTAAAAATATTTTGATAAGCTCTCACATGGTTACGGAACATTTGAGCCAAACTGGAGCCTTGTATGCCAGCAATAGCCGCTTTGGCCGTTGTCAGCGGATCGGGGCCATAATAGGATGTAGTGGCTGTCAGATAAATCGACAGATTTCCTGTGGCCGAAACTTCCAGCACCTGATCTTTGTTGTCCACGCGGAGATTTTTGCCCTGTACTTTTAACAAGGCGACAAATCTTAGATTCTTGCCTCCTTTTCCGTCCGGTAAAGACCCCTCAACCGAAATACCATCATCCAGCAGGGTGTAACGGTCTATATTTTCCTTCCGTTCGAAAGAAATACCGACCGTCTGCCTGGCATTTCCGTTTTGATTTAATTGAATAACCCCGACATTTTTGTCAAAGGAGGTATAGTAGTTACGCTGAATTTTTGTGGTTCCGGCACGAAAAGAAGTCTGAGCAGTCGCCGTAGTCAAATCCAATGACCTGGTATAGTCCTTAATGGAAGAAGACGGTAATTGATATTGCAAGAGCAGATCTCCCAGTACCTGATAACAGCCAAAAGGAACATTTGCGCCATTTCCAAAGCCAGAACCTTTGCCTTTGGTAACAAATGTTTCATTGACCAATTTTTCGGCTTCGTCATTTTTCCCTGCCTTCAATAAAGCCTGTATGGCATCAACATTTTTATGCGCCTCATAATTATTGGGATCTTCCGGACTTCCAGACCACATACTGATCTCATTCAGTACAATTTTTTCCCGTGTTGGATTGCCATCAGGCATCATACCAATTAGTCCATTGCCTAGCGGCAGGGTTTCTTCCCAGATTTGGGCAGGTTTATTATACCAAAGACTGAGCGGTTTTTGTTGTGCACACAAAAGCGTGGTCTGACAGATGCAGACCACGAAAAGGATTAAAATTTTATTTCTCATAAAGTTCAAGCTCGGCAATTGTCAGCTCATTCCCTTCAATAAATTGCTTTGGTTCAAATTTGATAAACTTGGCATTCTTATTCGTTTCAAAAAATACCTGTTGTAAAATTGGGTTTGCTTTGATATTGGAGAACTCGCCTTCTTTTGCGCTTGTCCATTTTTTACCATCTACACTGGTAGAGATCTTGTATTTCGTCGGAATACCGTCTGTCTTTTTATCTTGGCGCGGAAGAAAACCAATACCGGAGACTGTCCCATTTGTTTCAATGACCAAAACGCCTTGATCACCTACCGTTGCAAAGGTATTTGGGTTGCCATCAGTCATATGTGCTGTATTATTTGATGCTCCCGTTTTTAATTTAAAGCCAGTTTGCTTTTTAAGTTCTTTTGTATCGAAGGCAAAGGATTCATCAAATTCTTTGAATAACCCAAAGTCACTCAACGTAATTGCTACAGGAGCATAAATATGTAGGCGTAAGCCCGACGTTGTCACTGGCTGTTCTAGCTTGATCAAGCGATTGGCGCCGATACTGGTCGCTTTGGCCAATGGTTTCCAGGTATTGTCGCTCCATTGTTCCACGACAACGCTGTCAATTCGTTGTCCAAGTTTAATATTTTCACGCAATTGGATAAGATCGAATGTTGCTGTCGACTTGAGTTTAATTTCGAGTGTAGCCGAAGTTTTTGTATCATCGGTAGCCCAGTAACTGTAGCGGTCGTTATCGGTAATCAGTGCGGTTGCATATGTTTTCGAATCATTGTTACGCGTATTTGAAGCAGTAATGCGTGCACCTTTTGCCAGATTGGTACGGAAAGTTTCCTTGACCTTTTTACCAAAAGCTTGTAAAGATTTCACATCATTATCATGTAGCGTACCGGAAGGCATCGGTGCTAGACCAAGATTCATACAGGCCCCACGTCCCACAGACTTAAGATAAATTTCGAATAATTGGTTGGGTGTTTTTACACGGCTATTCTGCTCCTCGTGATAGAACCATCCCGGACGTTGAGGCACATCACATTCTGCGGGAATCCAATATTTCCCATTCCGGTCACCCGATTCGGCATTATGCGATTCGGTCGCTCCGGGGACCGCTACTTTACCATTGAGTCCTATGGGTGTAAATGTCGCCCATGAGGTTTCAGCAGCAAAACCATGTTCATTACCTACCCAGCGCATATCAGGACCAATATCGGAGAATATAACCGCGTTAGGTTGAAGCTTACGCACGATTGGCCAAGTTTTCTCATGCCACTCATAATAGGTGGTCCGGTCAATGATCCGTTTCCCTTCATGCCCGCCGTAGTAGCCATCGCCGCCATTGGCACCATCATGCCAGGAAGTGAACAAAGGACCATAATTGCTCATCAATTCGGTCAACTGTTCTCTATAAGCATTAGCATAAGCAGGTGTACCATAATGTTCATCATGACGGTCCCAAGCGGACAGGTATACTCCAAACTTCATTCCATTGCGATGTGTCGCTTCCATAAATTCCTTCACCATATCCCCTTTGCCATTCTTCCAGGGAGAGGAAGCAATGCTATAGGAGGTTGTTTTGGTTGGCCATAAACAAAATCCATCATGATGTTTGGCGACACTGATCAGACCTCTGAAACCTCCATCCGCCGCTGCTTTGGCAATCTGATTTGCATTAAATGCCGAGGGATTAAACAAAGCAGGCTGCGCATCACCATAACCCCATTCTTTATTTTGAAAAGTCGTTGGTGTATAATGGATCAAGCAGTAGGTTTCCATCTCCTGCCATTTTAATTGGCGTTCGGTAGGCAAAGCTCCATAGGGTTTTAACGTATCCGGTTTGGCTACCGTACCGCTGGAAAGTAAGATGGAAGATAACAAGATTGTGAACATATTCTTTATTAATAAGTACTAGAAAATTAGGTTGTAAAGCCCTAATATAAGAAGTTTTATAAATTTATCTATGTAACATTTGCGTACAGAAGCATGATCGAAAAACGCCAAAAATATTTTAAAAGCGGAAATTGGCCTTATTAAGCCATATCAATCGATTGATTTAAAACATTTGCTTAGAACAGCAAATGGTCTTCTGTGGTATTATGCCTGTGCATTTTTTAGTATAATCCGGCCAAAAGGAACTTATTTATTTGTTGAAGTACAAACAAAAAACACAGATCTGTTATTAATAGAGGATAAAGAAGTTAGCTGCGCTATAGCAGGTGATGTTATGCTCTTAGGACAAGATTGGCATGATAATTATAAGTTGTAGTGCAGAAAAAAGGAATGTTTATATATTATTAGAAATGATTATGAAAGTAAATTTAATGATTTTAGCAGTTGCAATGGCATTTTCAACTGTTGCATGTAACACAACAGGAAAAAAATCTGAGGCAACCGCCGCTGGTGATACCGCAACTACGGTTCAAAAGCCAAGCGTAGTGGATAACGCTTCTCTGGAAGGAACTTGGGAACTTAAATCCATTACCACACCTGAGACCGCAGGAAAAGCCCTTAAAGAATTGTATAAAGACAAAATCCCAACATTGACTTTCACAAGCAAAGATCATAAAGTAGAAGGTAACAACGGCTGTAACGGTATCGGTGGTACGTACGAAAGTGAAAAAGGCAATTCCATTAAAATCGGTGATAAATTGGTCTCTACGATGATGCACTGTGAAAACGCAGCTTACAATGAATTTATGAATGGCTTAAAATCTACAACAAACTTCGATGTTAGAGATAATGAGTTAACATTTATTTCTGGCGATATCGTCGTGATGCAGTTCGTAAAAAAATAAGGAAACACCCAATTAAATGAATAGGCCGATCTATTTATCGGCCTATTTTATTTAGGTTCGCCATTAATTGAAAAGCTTAGCATCCCATCTTCTGTCCCCAGAAGGGCTTCGAACCCCTTCCTCATCAACATATACTCTATTCATTTCCAAATAATTGTTTACCGAGAGCGCTCTTGGCAAAAATTCTTCTAACACCAAAAGGCCCATTAATTTATTTGGTTTCCGATCATAATTAGTAAATATGTCAATTATTTTAGAAGCACTATAGGGGTATTTATACACAATGCTATCTAAATTTTTGCTCGCATTAAAATAGAACGTTTTCTCAAGTGGCAATTGATCCCCTAAATAGTAATATTCTTTTTTCAAGAGGTTATTCTCATATTCATATTTATATATGCTAATTGGTTGATCTCCCCGGATGATTCTTCTTTCAGTGATCAACTTATTTTGATAGCGTAACTCATGTCTTTCATCAAATGAAACTCCCTTATCGGAGCTCTTTTTTTCCAATTTAACCCGATCCCCAGAAATACTAATAATCCAATAGATAATATCTGTAAAATCGTTACGCGTCCCATTTGCTCCGGGAATAGGCAAAAAGCCACCGGTAATTCGAGAAAGCTGGTGGTCTTTGTACGCCAGTTTTAGCGTATGATCAAGCGGATAAAAATTATAGTTAGATAGAAAATCGGGGCTCAACAAAAACACTGGTATTTCTTTGAGTCCCTGATCGGAGAGTAATTTTTCATCTTTCGAACAGGAAAAAGAAAGGAATAAAATTCCTGAGAAAAAAAATAGCCAGATTTTTTTCATAAAATGGGTCATTTCATCGGTAATTATACGAATTTAAAAATTTCATCTCGTAACTTTACACATCATGAAAAAAGATCAATCTAAAATCATACGTGAACAGGTCGATCGTTCAGCACTTCGCGAACATTCGACTCCTTTATACCTCACATCAAGTTTTATCTTCGACAGCGCTGAACAGGGTCGGGCGGTCTTTGCCGGCGAAGAAGATGCAATGATTTATTCCCGCTATGCCAATCCGAATACGTCGGAGTTCATCAACAAGGTCTGTATTATGGAGGGTGCTGAAGCCGGCTTATCTTTCGCATCGGGTATGGCTGCAGTATTCGCATCCTTTGCCGCAATTATCGAAAGTGGAGACCATATTGTTTCTTCACGTGCGATATTTGGCTCTACCCATCAGTTATTTACGGAACTTTTTCCGCGTTGGGGCGTTACCACAACCTATGTGGATGCAGCTAATCCTGAGGAGTGGGAAAAGGCCATACAACCCAATACGAAAATTATATTTTTGGAATCCCCGTCCAATCCCGGATTGGAATTGGTTGATTTAGAATGGTTGGGCAAATTCAAGGAAAAATATCCGAATATTATTCTTTCGATCGACAACTGTTTTGCAACACCATATCTTCAGAAACCGATTCAGTATGGATTTGACCTAGTCATCCATTCGGCGACCAAATATATGGATGGACAGGGACGTGTTTTGGGGGGTATTGTGGTTGGAAAACAGGAACTGATTGAAAAGTTGATGTTCTTTATCCGTCATACAGGCCCGGCATTGTCACCATTTAATGCCTGGATTATTTCCAAAAGTCTGGATACCTTGGGTATCCGTATGGATCGTCATTGTTCCAACGCATTGGCATTGGCGCAGGCATTGGAAAATCATCCGGAGATTGAAGATGTAAAATACCCTTTTCTACCGAGCCATCCACAATATGAGCTGGCTAAGAAACAGATGAAAGCAGGTGGTGGTATTGTTACATTGGTTGTCAAGGGTGGATTTGAACGGGCAAAAGCTTTTGTTGACCACTTGGAGATGATTTTATATACTTCCAACTTAGGTGACTCCAGATCTATTGCGACCCATCCAGCGTCCACGACGCACTCCAAGTTGTCCGAAGATGAGCGTCTGAACTTAGGTATACAACCGGGCAGTATCCGATTGTCGGTTGGCTTAGAGGACCAGGAAGATATTATCAACGATATCTTACAGGCTTTAGAAAAGACCAAAAACTAAAAAAGCGTGCTAAGCACGCTTTTTTAGTTTTTGGTCTTTAGCGTATTGAATATATAGATATGAGATTTTGGTTATCCCCTATTTAGTTCAATGAAGCAATAGCTGCAGCATAGTTCGGCTCATCGGCAATCTCGGCAACTTGCTCTTCGTACAAAACTTTACCATTCTCGTCCAAGGTGATCACAACACGGCTCAATAGTCCTGCTAATGGTCCATCAGCAATTGCCAATTGATAAGCATCAGAGAAATTCGAATCTTTATATTCTGATAAGGTCACCACATTGCTCAAACCTTCGGCTGCGCAAAAACGACCCTGTGCAAACGGCAAATCTTTCGATATACATAATACAACTGTATTGTCCAACTGGGACGCTTCTTTGTTAAATGCACGTACCGATGCGGCACAGGTTCCGGTGTCCACACTAGGAAAAATATTTAACACAATTTTTTTCCCTTTAAAATCCGCAAGTGACTTATCCGAAAGATCTCCTGCAGTCAATTTAAAATCAGGCGCTTGTGCACCAACTTGTGGTAAACTGCCTTTTGTATTCACTGGATTGCCCTTAAAAGTGATTGTAGCCATAATATATAATTGTTTAATTTTTAGTTTCTTTGCTTTTAAAGGTACGAGCAAAAAAAATATTACACAACATTTATTAATATTAGCCAAACATTTATTATGTTAGCATTGTATTTTAAATTAAAGAGGAACGTTAACCAACAATAAACACTAGTATGAAGAAATTATTATTCTCAATACTTTGTGCAAGTCCATCACTCCTGTTTGCACAAGGATCACAGGTGAATCTACAAAGCCCCAAAGCTGTCGGAATGGGGGGAGCAGGATCTGCTTACTTTATAGATGAATCTTCCATTTTCTACAGTCCGGGTGCTTTAGCAAAGATGGATCATAATGCGATTTCGGTTGCTGGAAATGCTGTGATGTACAAATCTGCATTTCAGGAGACTGGAAGTACGGTTGTTTACCATACCAGAAATCAGATTTCCACACCTTTTTCGTTATTTGCGGCAATTGGGCCTAAAAATTCTTGGTGGAAAGCTGGTATCGGGGTTTATACACCCTATGGTGGAGCTGTCGACTGGGGTAAAGAATGGGTCGGCAAGTTTAGTTTGGTGAGTTTAGCACTACGTGCAATCTATATTCAGCCTACTGTCAGTTTCAAACTTACCGAAAACTTTAGTGTCGGGGGTGGTTTTGTTTATAATATAGGTACAGTAGATCTGGAAAATTCCATTCCAGTCTTCTATCCAGATGGCCGCGCCGGTCTAGCAACCTTAAAAGGTACAGGTACAGGTACAGGGTATAACGTGGGTATCCACTACCACCTGGAAGACGAATTTGCGATATCCGTAAGCTATCGTTCGAAAGTAGTCACAAAACTTAAAGATGGTGATGCTATATTTGAAGTTCCAGCAGCTGTGGCCAGTAATTTCCCTGCCGGTAATACATTCAGTGCGGA
Source organism: Sphingobacterium sp. NGMCC 1.201703 (assembly GCF_047784615.1). Classification (NCBI taxonomy): domain Bacteria; kingdom Pseudomonadati; phylum Bacteroidota; class Sphingobacteriia; order Sphingobacteriales; family Sphingobacteriaceae; genus Sphingobacterium; species Sphingobacterium sp. NGMCC 1.201703. The sequence goes on from NZ_JBLOHD010000005.1 coordinate 240,844, forward strand.
GCTACCATTGCCATCTACATTCGCAGTCGGCATGGCTTTCCCACTCTCCGAGAAATTTAAAATGGCGATCGATGCAACCATGATTAACTATGACATCTATAAGGCACTGGATTTCGATTATAAAGAAAATACTCCGGTACTAAAAGATACACATTCACCTAAAAATTATGACAAAGCAGGCTCCATCAAAGCCGGTCTGGAATACATCGCTTCTGAAAAATTACAATTACGTGTAGGTGGTGGATATATCGCAACTCCGGTACAACAGAGTGCCTATGTCTATCCCGAAACTCCTGATAATACCAGATATCTTGTCTCCGGGGGTCTTACGATAAAACCTTCGCCCAAATTTGACATCACCGGTTCGTTTGCTTATCAACGTATCTTGCCGCGCAAGTCTACCAACATTGATAGCCACCTTTCAGGTACCTATTCAACAAATATTTTTGCACCCGGTATTGGCGTAAGCTATAAATGGTAATTATTAACAGCCAAATTTGATTAAGATGAAAACAAATAAATTTTATATAGGTGCGGCGTTAGTACTTCTATCTATCGCTTCCTGTAAACCAACTTTAGACGAGTATCAGGCTTCGGCAGGCTCGGTCAATTTCTCAAAATATGTTGCTATCGGTAATTCCCTGGCCGCTGGTTATGCCGATGGCGGTCTTTACCTGGAAGGACAAAAAGTAGCCTACCCCAACCTAATTGCAGAGCAATTGAAACAAGTAGGTGGCGGCGAATTTAAATCACCATTCTTTAGTGATGCGCAAGCCAATGGGTCGGGCTATATTACACTGACAGGATTAGTCAATGGGCAACCCGTAACTGCACAGGTAACGGACAAATTAGCCTATCGTTCGGCCTCGCCAAAACTATTGACAAAATATACCGATCCGATCAATAATCTAGGTGTACCTGGAATGCGGATGGATATGGCTTTTGCAGCTGGCGTGGGCTCTCAGGCAGGAAATATGTATTTTGAGCGTTTATTACCCGATGCAGACGCCATGAAGACCTATTTTGCTTATTCGACGGCACAGAGCCATACTTTCTTTAGCTTTGCGCTTGGAAATAACGATGCACTTGGTTGGGCCACAAATGGTGGAGTGGAAGACGGACCAACATCTAAGCTCACCGAAACGGCTCTCTTCAAAACTTTGTTAGGCAACTACGTAACCGCATTAACGACGGGTGACAGAAAAGGTGTTCTTGCGACTATTCCGGACGTAACAGCAACTCCATATTTTACAACGGTAACCCGTACGGCTCTACTGGCGGCAGTCAATGCGACAAAACCACCAACTCCAGTAACCAATATCTATATTGCTACAAAATCAGGCCCTCGGGCGGCAACCGATAAAGATTATTTTGTGCTTCCATTTTCTTCAACAGGATTATTAGGCAAGCCAAATGCAGCCCAAATTCCTTATGGTCTACACCCTTTGAATCCTGTGGAGGACAAATATGTACTGGATGTCAGTGAAACGGAAACAGTGGTTCAACGGATCAATGAGTATAACGAAGCGATTAAGGCAGCAGCGGCATCAAAAAACCTGGCATTAGCGGATGTGCATGCATTCTTAAATAATGTCAAAGACGGTGTCCGTATCAATGGTTTGGCGGTCAGCGCTAAATATATCACAGGAAATGCATTTTCATTGGACGGGATTCACCTCACGCCGATAGGAAATGCTTTAATGGCTAATATTTTCATCAGCGCCATTAATTCAAAATATGGTTCGAAGATTCCACAGGTAGATGTGGCCAAATATCGTGGTGTAAAAATGCCGGATACTGCTCCTGCAACAAAATAAACCAGCATCAACATACTGACAAAAGGCAGACGAATATACGTCTGCCTTTTTCGTATATTTGTACTACGTTGGCTACCGGAATAGCGCCAATGTTTAAATAAATACAAAAAGTATTATGAAAGTCAAATTAAACCGTGTCAACCAGGCTGTGCATTTCGAAGCCAGCAGCGAATTATCTTCCGTCAAAGTGAATATCGATGGTTCTGAAGCAATCGGTGGTGAAGGAAAAGGTGTTCGCCCCATGGAATTGGTATTGATGGCATTGGGTTCTTGCAGCGTTTTTGACCTGCATAGCATCTTGGTAAAACAACGTCAGCAAATTGATGATGTTCAGGTGGAAGTAGAAGGAAAGCGCCGTGAAGAAGTGCCCCAAGTGTTTACGGATATTCATATCAACTTTTTTCTCAAAGGGGAAATTGATGAAGTAAAGGCGGCAAAAGCGGCGGAGCTTGCTGTGAAAAAATATTGTTCAGTACATGACATGCTTGCAGCAGGTGGCATCAACATCACTTATTCGCTAAAAATAAACTAAGATTTTAAGCTTTCTATCGTTCAGATTTGTTTGAAATATGAACGATAGAAGGCTATATAAATAATGTGGGGCTAAAGTCTTTTTTGCTCTTCGGTTTTAGTCGGTTGATTGTTGCTCTTAACCTTCTGGTTGCCAAAATGATACCGCAACGTTACAGTTACCTTTCTTGTATCCCGATAATCGTCAAAATAATTGTTTTGATCGGCATATTTTGACGAGATTCTCATTTTTTCTGTCCTGAAAATATCCATAAATGCCAGGTTGACTTCCAGCCGTTTATTAAAAAACTTTCGATTGCTCATCACATAGGTGCTGGAATAGCCTGTAATTCGGAATGGTCCCTGAATAGTCGGTGAAGTAAACGTATTGCCGAGTTCCAGATTCCAGCCGGCGTTTTTGTCCAGGACATAGTTTGAGCTTATATTTCCATTACCGATAAAAACATCGTTCTTATGTAGCACCGCATCCGCGCCCATAAAATAATTCTCATTATACATCCCTTCCAACTGCAGATTTAATCCCCAAAGGGCGGTCAATTGAAAGTTTTTCCCAAGGTCTATCCCTGCCCCTTGTCCTTTCCGAATATTGGTATATTGAAAGATCAACTGGTGGTTGACGTTATCCTGCAAAGCAATTTCCATATTAGGCCATTTTTCAAAACGATAAAATAAATCCACATTCCAATTATCCTTTGTCCAGGTCAGGTTGAGGTTATGCACAATTGTAGCCCTCAAGCGGGGATCTCCCTGGAAATATGAAAACAGATTATAATAGGATTTCGCCGGATTAAGCCATGAATAAGCGGGGCGGCTGATGCGTTTGCCATAGGAAAGCCCGAACTGCTGCTGATCCGAGAGCGCATATTGTATATAGAAAGTGGGAAATAATACAAAATAATCCATTTTATTCATATCCTCCGGTTCGGAAACCCTCCCTTCTAAGTCGGTATACTCCCCTCTTAAGCCCGCTTTCCAGCTCCATTTTTTCCAGCTATAGTTAAACGATGTATATAAGGCGGCATTACGCTCTTTGTAATCGAATAGGCTGCTCTTGTCGGGCCGGTATTGAAGGGCACCTGATTCATCGTCCGAAAATATCAGGTCACTTGTTGTTTTTACAGTACTAAACTTGCCCCCAAACTCGAACTCTAGCCCTTTTAACTTTCCCGTCATGTCTATCTGTGTGGAAAAAAGTCGGTTTTCACTCGTGTTATTACTGATAAAACGCGTATTCGATGGCCTTTCTCCTTTAAAATTCAGTGCCGTCAAAACATCTTGATCGTTGGTCGCCTGGCTGGACGTGAAATAAGAAGCCCAATTAATACTCCATTGGGGACTGAGTTTCTTCGTCACCTGGAGATAAAGATTATTGTTTTTATTGGACCGCTCGTGATCATTTGTTGTAAAATAGCTGGATTCCTGCACACGGTCTTTGTTATAGATGGCTGTAGGTACCTCATAGACGCCGTAGGACCTCGGCCCATAATAACCGGTTAAGCCCATATTAATCAACCATGTGGTGTCCGGAGTATATTCCATCGAAAGGACATAGCTATTTTGGCTATTATTGGTATCGAAACGGTCCATTGTACCTTCCCATGAATTCTGTTCCTTTGGATAATAGACATAATTTGTTTCATACCGGGCATAGGTGCCGCGCCCAAAATTGTATGCTGCGCGTAGATTGAATTTTTCGTTTTTATAATACTGCGTCAATCCGAACATCTGTTTCCAGGTCGTGCTTTTTTCCGCCAAAGCTACTGCTGAACCCCTATACCCGTACAAGGTAGATTTGGTAAGCTTGATATTAATAACCGTACTACCTTCGGCTTCATATTTTGCAGGGGGATTGGTAATTACCTCGATGGACTGCACATCGTTGCCAGCGCTGTTCTCCAGATAGGTTTTCAGCTCTTCACCGCTGAGCAGAATCTTGCGGTCATTGATCAGCACCATAATCTTTTTGCTTCCTCTGACCATTAAGTCTGAGCCGCTTGCCATCACCAGAGGTGTGCGTTTAAGGATATCCCAGGTATTCAGTGCTGAAAGATTACTCTGCTGCACATTAAATTCAAGACGATCCAACTTGCGAATCAATCGGGGTTGTCGGCCTACAACATTCACTTCTTCAAGTTGTTTTACCTTAGGCAGCAGTGTCAGGACCAGTGGGCTATGTATGGTATCGCAATAAAAAAATAATTCCTTGGTACCAAAATTCAAATGTGATGCTTTAAGGTAGTATTTCGTATGCTCTGTTAATGCTAATGCAAACTTTCCGGAATGATCCGTCTTCATTTCGCGAATCTGTTGATAGGTACTATCCAATAACACAATAGATGCATCAGCCAGTCGCTCGTTATTTCCATTTTGAATATGTCCTCCGACCTGTTTGACCTGTGCTGTAGAAAGCAAAGGCGCTAAGAGCAAAAATAATAATCCTTTCATATTTCGGTATTTCATGTTCCAAAATTGCCCATTACCGCCGCCAAGCATGGTTAATGAAGAGTTAATGCTATGTTAAGGTGTATGATCTTTCTTGCAAGCCATTATATTTGTATATGGAATTGAAACCTAAAAATTATATTACCCTTTTCATCGTATTTTTTGCTGTCCTTATTGGCATACAAGGTTATCAATTGTACAACACTTACCAACTCAAACAACGCGAGGTCCTTGCCCTGGTCAAAAAAAAGCTAGACAACATAGATGACTCAAATCTTATTTTTGACCACAACCTATTAAGTAAGGATATCGCCAGAGATTATTACATCAAACTGGTCAAGAAAGAGATCACCGAAGATGGTCTAAAACACCTGTATCAGATACATGCACAGAAAACTTCCAACGAGCTCACTAAATATGTCGATAGTGTATTCAAACCTCTCGGTATGCATGTCATCCTTAAACAGGAAATATTGGGCATTTATTATAAAGATGCTGTAAAACCATTGGTCAGGGGACCGATCACCGTTTATACCACACAAGGAGCCTTCAACCATCCCATGGAATTATCCACAAGTAAATGGGTCACCGAAAAAACTGAAACAAATAAGATCGAAGGTCGTATTGAGAGCAAAGAAATATTATATGTATTTTCCGTTCCACGAAAAACTTCCTATGAAGTAGTCAATCTTAACTGGATTTTATTCAAGGAGCTTACCTCTTTATTTATGAGCACCATATTGATTCTGACAGCATTTATATGGCTGTTTTACCGAACCATCAAGAATCTCCGAAGGCAGGACAAACAGATCGCAGTATTACATGATGTCGTAGACAATATTTCGCATGAGCTAAAAACGCCTGTTGCGACCTTAAAAATTGCCGCTAAAACACTCCGCAAGTCTGCCGATGACAAGATCATCGCGGTTATCGAACGTCAGGTAAGCCGTCTGGAGCAAACACTAGATCCACTAAACGAGAATCAAAGCGCAATAAACTTATCCCCCATAACAGTGGATGAACTACAGACCATTTTTAGCGATTTTCAGCTATGCAATCCAACGGTCAAACTTACTGTGGAGCCAAGCTTCAACACGCAAATCTGTCTTAACCTCACTGATGCGACGACGTTATTTTACAACTTGATGAATAATGCAGTTAAATACGGCGCCAAAGCGTTGGGGCTTCGTTTTGAAGCACAGAAAAACTATTTATCCATTCAAGTTAAAGACAATGGTCAAGGCATAGCAGAGAGCGAGTTACCCTATATCTTTGAAAAATTTTACCGTATCCAAAAAGACAATATCCATGACACAAAAGGATTGGGGCTTGGTCTGTTCCTTGTTAAGAATATCATCAGGAAATACGGTGGGGAGATCAAGGTGATCAGTAAATTGCAGCAAGGGACAACTTTTATCATCCTGCTGCCCCGTTAATTTACTTCGTGATAAAATCCCCACCTTGAGGAATAAGGGTTATGTCAAAAGCGAACATTTGTGAAAGGAAAGTAAGTGCTCCACCATTAAATTTGAACAGGATCTAGAAAAGAGCAAGCTTTATGAAGATCTAGAACAAAAGCCAAATACCAGTTAGACAAAATTAAAATGAAGAATAAACTATTACTTGTAGAAGATGATCCAGATTTTGGATTTATGTTGAAGCAATACCTCGAGCTTTCAGACTTTAATGTGGATTGGATTATGCAACCGAATGACCTTACTACCGACTTTCAGAGGCTTTCAGGGTATGATTTAATTATTTTGGATGTGATGCTTCCACAGGTAAGCGGTTTTACCCTGGCAAAGGAGATCAATAGGCTTTTTCCTTTCCTTCCTTTTATCTTTTTGACGGCCAAAGAGCAGAAGATCGATAAACTAACCGGCCTGAAAATCGGTGCTGATGATTACATCACCAAACCCTGTGACCCAGAAGAATTGTTGCTTCGCATACAGAATATCTTAAAACGTCATCAAAAACATATGCTGTCAAGTTCGATTTCAATTGGCTCTTATCTGTTTTTCCCCGACCAACTGCTGTTAAGCCATGCCCAGGAAAAATATAAACTTACAGAGCGCGAAGCACACTTGCTCCTGTTCTTATGCCAGCACAATGGTCAGCTCGTGACCCGGGAAGATATTCTTGAAAAGGTCTGGGGAAATGCCGATTTTTTTACCGGCAGAAGCATGGATGTGTTTATCACACGTATACGCAAATACCTAAGCCATGATCCTGCCCTCCGTATCAGTTCGAATCGCGGTGTTGGATTTACGGTTTATTTCTGAAACTTATTATTACCTTTCAAGCTCCTCTTTTCGTCTGTTCCACAGTTTTTCTGCCCAGCGCCCAACAAACCAAAAGGAAACTGCTAGGATCAAGAAAAATACAGCTCTATTGATATTATCCCAGAGATACTCCACATAACGCGTATAGATATTCAGCACCAAAAAAACGAAGCCCACTTCGCGGGTGACATTATCTTTTGCCTTTAATCCATAAATAACAAGAAAAGCGGACACTGCCGTGGATAAAATACCCCAATAAAACATATGGTATTGACGTACCGTGGTCCATTCATAAAAATCCGAATAGTTGCCAAAAATGGACAGTGTCCATAAAGAGACCATGAGGTAAATCAATCCGATGATATAACTGACCGGCTGAAAGCTCTGCAGGCGCTGGAAACGTGGCTGCAGCCAAACAGCTGCCGCTGTGATCATTGCGCCAAAAATAGTAAAGCGCAAAGGGTAGTTCATACCCCAGAATTTAAATCCCCAATTGCTATGGTAGGCTGTCTCGGTCGCGAACCAGACGCCCAGTGCCAGTAACATAAAGGTCCAGATCAGTTTACTATCGAGCTTTACTGCAAGAATACCGTATATCGCAACGGAGAGTAAAAATAAGAGGGAATAATGCATGGTATCTTTATCCAAAACCTTGCCCATAAAACCGATACAGGCTGCTGTTCCAAACACACCGATCAACATCATGGTCTCGGTGGAAAGATTTTTATAGGGATAGCGTTTTTTGTAGCGAAAACCCAGTGTATAGAATAATACGGCGACAGCAGCAAAAAAGAAACAGAATAAAATATTGGGCGCTTCATAAAGCGTATCGACAAAGGCCAAAAAAGAGGCATCTGTAAATAGCGAAAAAACAGCAAATACCAGTGAGGCCAGGGCGATCCAAAAAGCATAACGAGCCAGTTGGCCCCAGTCAAAACTCTTCACGTCGAGACTATCCATCAGCTCAGTGGCTTTCTGTTCGTCCAATAGATTCTCCTTTTTCCAAAATTGGACAATATCTTCAATGGACTGTTTTTCCTGTTTGCTGACGTCGTATTTTCGCATTATTATTGTATTGAGTATTGGGTATTGAGTATTGGGACCTTAGTGAAACATAGCGCTGATTTACAAATTCATTTATTTTTTAAAATTAACGTTTAATTTTCGAGGCTCTTCTTGTATAAACTTACAGCTTACAAGGTTGCCCTAATCACCTTAGCCGACTACAAGATAACAATAAGCTTCGTAACTTTCCTATCTCATTGCAGCATCACAAGAGTTCCTCATCACCTGTATCTCACATTTTGTTCCAAAAGTTAGATAAGCTCGCATAATTCCTTTAAAATCTGTAATTTTGCATGTTTTGCATTTTATCCCTTTACAGGGTTTTAAGGAGTTTTCATGGCAGTAAAAAGAAGCCCAGATTTGGGCGAACAGAGTGAAGTTCAGGTATTTGGCGCACGCGCGCACAATCTTAAAAATATTGATGTTTCATTTCCAAGAAATGAATTGGTCGTTATCACTGGGTTAAGTGGCAGTGGAAAGTCTTCTTTGGCTTTTGACACCATTTATGCGGAGGGACAACGCCGGTATATGGAGACTTTTAGCGCTTATAGCCGTCAGTTTTTGGGTGGTATGGAGCGTCCGGATGTGGATAAGATATCGGGTCTGAGTCCTGTAATTTCCATTGAGCAGAAAACAACGAGCAAAAACCCAAGATCAACCGTAGGAACCATCACCGAAGTCTATGATTTTATGCGCCTTTTGTTTGCCCGTGCTGGAGAAGCGTTCTCCTATGTCACTGGCAAAAAAATGGAACGCATGTCTGACGATCAGGTGATCGACCGTATCTTGGATGAGTTTGAAGGGCAAGCCTTAAATATCCTCGCTCCTGTTGTAAAAGGACGAAAAGGACATTATCGGGAGCTATTCGAACAAATTCGTAAACAGGGTTATGTCAAAGTGCGTGTGGATGGTGAAATACTAGACCTTGTCCCCAAAATGCAAGTTGACCGCTATAAGATTCACGATATCGAGATTGTCGTGGACCGTCTGAAAATAGAACGTGAAGATAAAAAGCGACTGCAGACTTCGGTGATGCAAGCCATGAAGACAGCAAAAGGCATTATCAAAGTGTCTACCAAAGATAATCAGGAACAATTTTACAGCCGTTACCTAATGGATGCGGAATCAGGAATATCGTATGATGAACCGCAACCGAACACCTTCTCGTTCAATTCACCATATGGTGCCTGTCCGACATGTGATGGTTTAGGTTATATCTTTGAAATTGATAAAAATGCTGTCATTCCTGACAAAAAACTCAGTATTCAAAAAGGTGGCCTGGCTCCCTTGGGTCCAACACGGGAAAACTGGACTTTTGAGGTACTTAAAGCCGTAGCCAAAAAATTGGATTTTGCGGTAACAACGCCGCTGGAGAAACTAAATGACGAGCAGATCGACCAACTTTTGTTTGGTAATAAAGAAGAACCTATCGTTGTCACTGTATCGTACGGAAGCTATGGTGCCCGTGAATACCGTGTGGAATTTGAAGGTATCTTTAAAATGCTTGAGGAATTCTCCGGAAAATCTTCGGACGACGCGCCCTCATTGGATGATTTCAGAACCAAAGTGACCTGTCCTACCTGCGAAGGAGCCCGATTGAAGAAAGAATCGCTTCACTTTAAGATTGCAGACAAGAATATACACGAGCTATCGACATTAGATATTTCGGCGTTAAAAGAATGGTTCGATCAAGTGGAAAGCAAACTGGATGAACGCCAATTGGTCATTGCTACGGAAATACTCAAAGAAATAAGGGCCCGTCTGGGCTTCCTGTTGGATGTGGGTCTGAATTATCTGACACTGGATCGTACAGCCAAGACGTTATCCGGTGGGGAAGCGCAACGCATCCGTTTGGCAACCCAGATCGGTTCGCAGTTGGTCAACGTCCTTTATATTCTGGATGAACCAAGCATCGGATTACATCAGCGCGACAATGAGCGCCTCATCAATGCACTTAAAAACTTACGTGATATCGGCAATTCGGTGTTGGTTGTTGAACATGATAAGGACATGATCCTACATGCGGATTATGTGATTGATATGGGGCCAGCGGCGGGCGTTCATGGGGGGACAGTCGTTGCGGAAGGACAACCTAATGAAATCTTAAAATCGGATTCATTGACCGCAGCGTATCTTAACGGGAAAAAAGAGGTTAAGATCCCCGAGAAACGGCGTGAAGGCAATGGCAAAACGCTGACCATTCATGGTGCTACAGGCCATAATCTGAAAAACCTGACAGTAAGCTTTCCATTAGGTAAACTGATTGTTGTATCAGGTGTTTCGGGATCCGGTAAATCGAGTTTGATTACCGGCACATTGTACCCGATCTTAAATAAACATTTCTTCCGGGCAAAAGCGACTCCGCTTCCATTCAAAAAGATCGAAGGTCTGGAACATATCGATAAAGTCATTGAAATCGATCAAAGTCCTATTGGCCGTACACCACGCTCCAACCCTTCTACGTATACTGGTGTATTCTCCGATATACGTACACTTTTTGTGCAGCTTCCCGAAGCGAAAATCAGAGGCTATAAACCTGGTCGTTTTTCTTTCAATGTCAAAGGTGGCCGTTGTGAGACCTGTCAGGGTGCGGGCTTGAAGGTGATTGAAATGAACTTCCTACCTGATGTGCAGGTTCCCTGTGAAACATGCCATGGAAAACGTTATAACCGAGAAACTTTGGAAGTACGCTACAAGGGTAAATCTATCTCGGATGTACTCGACATGAGTATCAACGATGCTGTCGATTTCTTTGAAAATGTACCAAGTATTTATAGAAAAATCAAAACCTTACAGGATGTAGGTTTAGGCTATATTACCTTGGGGCAATCTTCGACAACCTTGTCGGGAGGTGAAGCTCAGCGGGTGAAACTTGCCACAGAACTTTCCAAGAAAGATACCGGAAACACATTTTACATTCTCGACGAACCGACAACAGGCCTTCATTTTGAAGACGTCAATGTGCTCATGGGTGTGATCAACCGACTGGTAGACCGTGGTAATACGGTATTAATTATCGAGCATAACCTGGATGTTGTCAAATCCGCAGATTGGGTGGTTGATATCGGTCCTGAAGGAGGGAAAGAGGGTGGTCAGGTATTATTTGAAGGCACCCCAGAAAATTTAATTAAAAACAAGAAAAGCGAAACCGCACGATTCCTAAAATTGGAGATGTAACCCGACAGATTACTGTGGGGAATGCCTGACTTTTGACCGGTTCCGGTTGAGAGCATCGGCTCGTAGGGATTTTCGTTTGTTCATCACGCTATGTTTTAAAAGCACATATCCCGCCATAGACGGTTTTAGCACCGATATGGAACATCCCGTTGATTTTCATTTGGGTTTGTGCTTTCTAAATATGGATATTTCGTAACTTTGTATTATATGTCGGATATTATTCAATTACTTCCAGATAATGTTGCTAATCAGATTGCGGCGGGAGAAGTGGTGCAGCGGCCAGCGTCTGCCATTAAAGAATTGATTGAGAATGCCATTGATGCTGGAGCTGACAAAATCAAACTTATTGTTAAGGATGCAGGTAAATCGTTGATCCAGGTCATTGACAATGGCTGTGGCATGAGTGTAACGGATGCCCGTCTTTGCTTTGAACGTCATGCGACTTCAAAAATCCGCAAAGCGGAGGATTTATTTGAGATCCGCACGATGGGTTTTCGTGGGGAAGCAATGGCCTCTATTGCTGCGATAGCGCAAGTCGAACTTAAAACACGTCGTGTCGAAGATGAACTTGGCACCGTCGTCGAAATAGAAGGATCAAAAGTTGTCAACCAATATCCAGAAGCTGTTGCTGCTGGAACCAATATTTTAGTCAAAAATCTTTTTTACAATATTCCTGCCCGCAGGAACTTTTTAAAAAGTAATTCTGTTGAAATGCGTCATATCATTGACGAATTTCAACGTATTGCCTTATCCAATCCTCAGATTTTTCTCTCCTTACATAGTGATGGGAATGAAATTTATCATCTCCCTGCTGAGACGTTGAAACAACGAATTGTCCATATTTTCGGGAACAACTATAATCAACGGTTGGTTCCTGTAGAGGAGGATACGTCCATTATTAAAGTGGATGGATTTGTCGGTAAACCTGAGTTTGCAAAGAAAACGCGTGGCGAGCAGTTTTTCTTTGTCAATAAACGATTTGTACGTGATCCTTATCTACACCATGCGGTTATGAATGCGTACGAGGATATTATGCAAGCGGAAACGTTTCCATTTTATGTCCTCTTTATTGATATCGATCCAGCCCGCATCGATATTAACGTACACCCCACCAAGACTGAAATCAAATATGAGGATGACAAAGCAATTTATGCGATCATCCGCTCGGCAGTGAAAAGGTCGTTGGGACGCTATAATATCATGCCTTCTTTGGATTTCGAACAGGAAACAAGTTTTTCCAACCTGATTACAAAGAAATCATTGGATGAAATTATAGCGCCGACGGTGACCTTTAATCCTGATTTCAACCCTTTTGACACAGACAAGTCCAAATCATCCTATTCCAGATCGGATAATTATGCCGAGGGCTTGGCGAAAAAAACGGGGGGAATACCAAGCAACTGGGATTCATTGTACGAAATCGTCGAAAAGGAGGAGTCTGTACAGCTGCCTTTGCATAGGGATTCCGAATTGGAAACGGATCGGCCCCAAGCTATGCAAGTAGAAGATAAAACTTCCGCTAAATTATTTTTTCAGCTACACAACAAGTATATCGTTTCGCAGATTCACTCTGGTTTCATTCTTATTGACCAACAAGCTGCCCACGAACGTATATTGTTTGAACAGTTTCTGACACAACTTGATCAACATAAAGGTTTAAGCCAACAGAGTTTATTCCCACAGACCATCGATCTCAACCCTGCGGATAATGAACTCATGAAGGACTTATTGGACGACATCAACGGATTGGGTTTTCAGATTCGTGAATTTGGAAAAAATTCCTATATTATTGACGGAATTCCAGCTGATTTGGGAACCGGTTTTGATGAGATCAAAATGATTGAAAAAATATTGGAAGATTATAAAAATAATCAATCCGAATACAAATTAGCTAAACGCGAGAACCTGGCGAAAAGCCTTGCCCGTAATGCTGCGATCAAACCAGGCACACAGCTTGACAATACGGCTATGGCAGAATTGGTCGACAAGCTCTTTGCCTGTCAATCACCGAATATCTCCATCTATGGCAATCCGGTTATCGTAACATTTACCCTGCAGGAATTAGCAGAAAAATTTGGCAAAAACTAGAAGATAGAACTATATGTTTCAACAATTGACACCCGTTATCAAGAATTTACTGATCGTAAATATTGTATTCTTTTTAGGATCGCAATTTGTGCCCATTGCGTATAATTATCTTCCGGTTTTCTACCCAGATTCGCCTTATTTTAAAATTTGGCAGGTTATTACACATATGTTTATGCATGCTGATCTGGGCCATATCTTCTTCAACATGTTTTCTTTGGTCATCTTTGGCCCAATGATCGAGCAAGTGCTCGGTGCAAAACGTTTTTTGAATTTCTATCTGATTTCGGGTATTGGCGCATGGCTATTGCAAATGGGTGTTCAGGGCATTGAAATATTTAATGCAACAGGAAGCTTTTTCCCATTGCACCATAGTTTGGATTTGTCTACGCTAAACACAACTAATCCAGGCTTAGTGCAAGAGGTCTATACTTCTCGTATGCTGGGTGCCTCTGGTGCCATATATGGTGTATTACTCGCTTTTGCTTACCTTTTCCCAAACATACCGCTTCAATTTTTGTTTATTCCTGTACCAATCAAAGCAAAATATATGATCGGAGGATATATTTTGATCGAGATCTATATGAGCTTATCCAGACCGGGTGATTCGGTAGCCCATCTCGCACACGTTGGTGGTGCACTGTTTGGCTATTTGCTGCTCAAACTTTGGCGGATTAGAAAGGGAATTTATTAATAGCACGCGTCATGAATAGCATTGGTTTAAAAGATTTTTGGAGACAAACGTATAAGACAGGTTCACCGATTCCGGTTGTGATCAGTATTCAGGTATGCTTATTTGTCCTCATTTATTTCTTGGACCTGCTCTTTGAGCTAAAATTCATCTCTCAAAGTTTCCTACAGCCTATTGTCAAGCATTTGAGCTTACCTAGTAATTTTTCGGCCTTCCTAGCGCAACCTTGGTCCGTGATTTCGTCCAATTTTGTCTATGTTCAGCTGTTGAATTTAATTTTTGACAGCTTATGGTTGTATTGGGTTGGCCAAATCTTCTTTACCTTCTTAAATAAAAGACAATTTTTCTTTGTCTACCTTAGCTCATGGCTCTTAGGCAGTATGCTTTATGTTGGTTTTGGCACCCTGATTCCGCCACCTACAGATCTGCACTTAATGGGTGGAGCCCACCCATTAGCCGCTGTACTTGCTGCCATTGTCGTTTTGGTCCCGAATTATGAGTTACGGCTTTTACTTTTTGGTACGGTTAAATTAAAGGTCGTAGCTATCGTGTATTTTGCGTTGGAATTCTTATTTTTTACGATTGGCAACCGACCTGCTGCAGTGTCTTACTTTGCTGTCGTTCTCTTTGGAATGGCTTTTACCTATGCCTTACGATCGGGGATAGACTGGTCTTCAGTTTTTCAGAAGAAACAAAAAAAGCCTGCAAAAATGAAAGTTGTTGTAGGCAATCATATACCGACAAATCGGAAACATCGTTATGACTTACCTAATCAGGATGAAATCGATGCCATCCTGGACAAGATTTCAGTATCTGGTTATGAAAGTCTGACACACCATGAAAAAGAGACGCTCTTTAGGGCAAGCAATAGTGGCGACAAGGTTGATGGATAGAAGGACATTTTTAAGGAGAAAACTGGGATTTATAAGCAAAACCATGTTCCTGGCAAACATGCTGGCGATCATCGCGTTGCTCATGAGTTATTCAGCGACCTTCATCAACCCGAAATCTTTTTGGCCTATTGCGTTTCTGGGCTTAGGCTACCTTCCCATTCTTTTGGTCAATATTGGTTTTATATGCTATTGGTTACTTCGTAAACGAAAGGTAGCGCTCTACTCCTTGATAGCTATTTTATTGGGCTGGCCCTTCCTAACCAAACACTGGAATATCCGAAAAGAAAACCCGCCTATTCCGCCTGAAACACGAACATTGCGTATCATGACCTTTAATGCACATCTGTTCAAAAAAGTCGATGATGAAAAAAAGAACTTTAAAGCGGACGTAGTGCGTATCATTGATAGCATCTCACCTGATGTCATCTGCTTTCAGGAGTATATCAGTAAAATCAAAGGAAAACATGTTTTTTCAGAGGAGTTTAAAGACAAATTGGGCTACGATTACTTCTTCTTTGAGCCCAGTTCCAAAAATGACTATGAGGCTTACGGTATGGCTGTTTTATCCCGTTTCCCCATTTATGATTCGGGGACTATACGAGACAATGATTACGGCATCAACAGAATATGTTATGTCGATGTCAAAAAGCAGGATACCTTGGTTCGGATCTATAATATCCACCTACGATCGTTTGCGCTACAAAATGAAGACAAAGAGTTCATTCAGAATCTGTCCAATAAGAATGAAGCTGACAACAGGGCAACCCGTCGGTTGAGCAGGAAATTAAAAAATGCCTTTGAGCTCCGTAGCGAACAGGCGCATTCGCTAAAAAAGCATATGAATGAGTGCCAATATCCTTACATTGCTGTCGGCGATTTTAATGATACACCAATGAGTTACTCGGTGAATCTAATAGGTGATGGCATGTATAATGCCTTCAAAGAAAAGGGAAATGGATGGGGCGTTACCCATCACGCACTTTTGCCGATTTTTCAGATTGACTATATCTTTGCCAGTCCAAAATTTGAGGTTATGAATTATCAGGTTGTCAAACAGAAGCTCTCAGACCATTATCCGGTATGGTCAGATCTGCGGCTTAAACCTTAGGCAGCTGATACCCTAAAGATTTGAGGCCTATTTCGATAAATTTATCTCTTCTGTTTTTTATTTTATAATAGGCTTCACGGCCAAAATAATATCTTCCGACCAGCGCTTCGATATCCGACTGAATCAGATCATGTAGATTTTTTGCCTCATTCGCAGTTACAGGAATCCGTTTTTGTGCATTCAGAAAAGAGATAAAAAGATCAAACTCTGCTGCGGGTAAATGGTATCCACTGATAAAGTTTTCAATGGAATATGCGGGGAGATGCTTGGTGAACCGATCATATACAAATTCTTCGATTGCATTTGAGTGGTAGATCTCCCGATATTTCGCACTTGTTTCGTTTGTATCAATTGGGATATTCACATCAGGCAAAATTCCGCCGCCACCAAAAACCAGTTTGCCTTTACTTGTCGTAAACATTTCCTTTTGACGAAATTCGGTATCGAGTGTCCATAGGTCAAAACCGGTCATATATTTCGCAGCATCAAAGTTTGCCCGGCTATACTTGCGTTGAATACATCTGCCAAGGGGGGTATAATAACGTGCTACGGTTAAATTCACCGCCGAACCGTCTGAGAAATCAAATTGTTCCTGAACCAAACCTTTTCCATAGGATCGTCTTCCCACGACAGTGGCCCGATCTAAGTCCTGTAAAGCGCCGCTCAAGATCTCACTTGCTGATGCTGTACTTTCGTTGATCAATACCACAACGCGGCCATCACTGAAGTCACCGGGTTTTTCGGAATAATAATCCTGACGTAATTCATTGGCTCCCTCGGTGTACATCAACAGTCTCTTTTCTTTGAAAAACTGTCCGGCCAAATCAATGGCAGTATGCACAAATCCACCACCATTATTCCGGAGGTCCAGGATAAGATCCTGGGCACCGCTTTTTCGCAAATCGATCAATGATTGTCTAAATTCATCCGCAGTCTTATGTCCAAAGCGTCGGATCTTGATATAAGCAGTTTTGGGTGCAATCATATAGGACGCATCCAGACTGCTTACATTTACCTGATCGCGGATAACTTTCAGTGGATTAACAAGTGTCTGTCCATTCCGTTGAATCGAAATAAGTACAGCAGTCCCCTTTTTTCCACGGATTAATTTTTCTATCTCTGCCTCAGGAACCTTTTTCCCTGCAAGATCTTTGTTGCCGATTTTTAGAATACGGTCACCGATTCGCATGCCGCTTTTCTCCGCTGGTCCAGCGGATACCATTCCTACCACAAGCAGCGTATCCTTCAAACGAAAATACTCTACCCCTATCCCATCAAAAGAACCTTCCAGGGTCTCCTGTTTAGCGAGCACCTGATTGGGGCGTAAAAATGTAGAGAAAGGATCGAGACGTGAAACTACGTGTTCAATGGCTTCATCCTGCACCGTGTCTACACTAATATTGTCAACATAATTTTCAGCGATCAGCTGGATGAGGTACTGCAATTTATCCGAATTACTATTGGAGCCCAAACTGGAAAAAGTTGTTTTTTGGTTGCTTCCTTGTTCTTCGGCATAATTCTGACCCAACAGCAAGCCAAGGAGCAATACCGCCGCATATGTAGCGGCTACAAAAATATTTCGTTTGATACTCTTTTGCATTGGAAAAAACCAGTGTTTATAAAATGATAAACCGAGCCTGCGCGCTCCTCAATTTACCCTTCAAAAGTAACAAGTTTATTCGGTTTAACCCGTACACAGCCGTATAATTTTACATTAAAAACAAAAAATTGTCGCTGGCTGTTTACCTGCTGAAACTCCTGTCATCGGATTTAATCAAAAATGGGAAATAGCAGCAACGAAACTTGGAAATAAGCACAAATTTATCTTAGTTTGAACTTGGAAAGGAATTTAAAATATGCACGAAATCGAACCTTACTACAATTGGCGCGACTATTACATTGCTGCCGAAGACGAACAATCACCATTTTATGGTACAGTCTACAGCGAATTCGATTTCGATAAACAGATCTATAACTTTCTGTTGCATCCGCAATGGGATGAATTTGGCTCGCTCACGCTATATTTAAAGGTATTATTTGTCGATTATGAAAAACAATACTGTATTATCGAGTTGATCGGCGAATGGAATGATGCCATATACAACGATATTATGCTGTTGAAGAGAGAGCTTATCGATGTCATGATCAGTCAGGGAATAAAATATTTTATCCTTATTGGCGAGAATGTATTGAATTTCCATACGTCAGATGATTCCTATTACGAGGAATGGTTCCAGGATATCGACGATGGCTGGATTGCGGGCGTGGGCTTCCGGGACCATGTCATTCAGGAGTTTCAACAACAGAATATTGATTATTACATCAATTTTGGCGGTGCACTCAATGAATTATCTTGGCGTGCATTAAAACCAAAGCAAGTATTTCATCATGTGAATGAATTCTTGGGTAATCGCCTTGGTTTTTGAGTAATGAGTAATGGGTATTGAGTAGTGAGTAATGGGTATATAGATTTTGGTTATACAAGTCGATGACTCATTAATTGTTTCAATTTTTGATTTTTACCTTTTAATTTTTACTTTTTACTGTATTATCCGTTAACTTTGTGATCGATGTGTTCTGTGTTATGCACAGCTACTGATTAATTTTTACGTTTTATTTATACAAAACAATATGTCATTCAGAATTGAAAAAGATACGATGGGTGAAGTTCAGGTACCTGCAGATAAATACTGGGGTGCACAAACTGAACGTTCACGCAACAACTTCAAAATCGGACCGGCAGCTTCTATGCCACATGAAATCATTGCAGGTTTTGCCTACCTAAAAAAAGCAGCAGCCTATGCAAACCACGAATTGGGTGTATTACCTGTCGAAAAACGTGATGCCATTGCAACTGTATGTGATGAGATCCTAGCGGGTAAATTGGACGATCAATTCCCATTGGTGATCTGGCAAACTGGTTCGGGAACACAGTCGAATATGAATGTGAATGAAGTGGTGGCAAACCGTGCCCACGTATTGGCTGGACATACGATTGGCGAAGGCGAACCTGTATTAAAAGCAAACGATGATGTCAACAAATCACAGTCGTCAAATGATACGTTCCCAACCGGAATGCATATTGCAGCCTATAAAGCGGTTGCCGAAGTAACTATCCCAGGTGTAGAGAAACTGCGTGATACATTGGCTAAAAAAGCGGAAGAATTCAAGAATGTTGTTAAAATCGGCCGCACACACTTGATGGATGCAACGCCGTTAACATTAGGTCAAGAAATTTCTGGCTATGTGGCACAATTAAACCATGGCCTAAAAGCATTAAGAAATACACTTTCACATCTATCTGAGGTTGCATTGGGTGGTACTGCGGTAGGAACTGGCTTAAATACACCTAAGGGTTATGATGTTGTTGTTGCCAAATACATTGCTGAATTTACAGGTCTTCCATTTGTTACTGCGGAGAACAAATTTGAAGCTTTAGCTGCGCATGATGCTATCGTCGAAACACATGGTGCGTTGAAACAATTGGCAGTTGCGTTGAATAAAATTGCGAATGACATCCGTATGTTGGCTTCGGGTCCACGCTCAGGTATTGGTGAAATCCTTATTCCAGAAAACGAACCGGGATCATCTATTATGCCGGGCAAAGTGAATCCTACACAATGTGAAGCGTTAACGATGGTAGCAGCTCAGGTGATGGGTAACGATGTTGCGATCACAATCGGTGGTACACAAGGGCATTATGAGTTGAACGTCTTCAAACCAGTGATGGCAGCGAACTTCTTGCAATCTGCACGTTTACTGGGTGACGCCTGTGTTTCTTTTGAAGAACACTGTGCTGCAGGTATCGAGCCTAACTACAAACGCATCAAAGAATTGGTTGACAACTCGTTGATGTTGGTAACTGCATTAAACACGAAAATTGGGTATTATAAAGCTGCTGAAATTGCGCAAACGGCACATAAAAACGGTACGACACTTAAAGAAGAAGCCGTGCGTCTGGGTTATGTGACTCCAGAAGATTTTGATGCTTGGGTAAAACCTGAAGAGATGGTTGGAAGTTTAAAATAAGCTGTGGCAATAATTTCAATAAAAAATATATCCTCGAAAACATACCTATTGGCTCTTGCCATAGGTATGTTTTTCTTTTTTACCGCCTGCAAATTTAATTCGGAGATGCAGGGCGAAGGTGCTCCGTTTTTACAGGGGGAGTGGGTACAGGACAGTATCCCGGGACAGCAGCAGATGATGCAATATACCTTGGCTGAATTTAAGTTTACCTGTGATTCGGTTTATGCGACAATGCATGTGAACAACAAAGTACAGACTATCCCGGATAGTTGCTATAAAAACGGTTCCTGGACAGAGCATGCCAAAGGGATTTATGTGTTACGGGGAGATTCTGTTATCGTAGACGGTATATACACCAAAGAAAATGGCAAACAGAAGATCTCAGGTTGTTACCTTTCGGGGCAATATATTCCACGTTTTAAAGTTGTTTATCGCTCCGCGGACTCCGTTGTATTGGAGAGCCGATTAGATCAACGTCCGATCATCTTGAGAAAGATCAAAGATATCACCTGCGTGCCTAAGAAAAGGTATTAGTATTGGGATGTTAGTATTTTGACTTTACCTGTTCAAGCCAGCGGCCTACGAACACGGTCCTTAATCCTTGCTCCTTAATCTTTGTTTCTAAGCCTGGGATTTAGTGGGTCTACTTCTCCCCGCTCTAGATCGATTGGCTTGACTAAAGCGATTATTACAGCGATGTAAAATCAACATGTAATAACCCAGTTTTTATTTTTACTTTTGACTATCAACTTCCAACCATCCATATGAACAAAGGAATAATTGCCTTAGCTTTTGGGGGACTTGCCATCGGGATGACTGAATTTACGATGATGGGTATTCTGCCTGATATCGCGAAGGATCTGCGTATCGAAATCCCTACCGCGGCACATCTTATTGCGCTGTATGCACTCGGTGTAGTTGTCGGCGCTCCGACATTGGTCTTATTTACGGGCAAGTATCCTCCCAAAAAGGTTTTACTCTTTTTAATGTTGCTCTTTTTTATTTTCAACGGCTTGTTCAGTATCGCACCGGGACAATTTCTGATCAGTATTTCACGTTTTATGGCCGGACTTCCACATGGCGCATTTTTTGGTGTAGGATCTGTCGTTGCAGCTAAACTTGCTCCCAAAGGAAAAGAAGCTCAGGCCATCTCGATCATGTTTACGGGCATGACCATTGCAAACCTCGCCGGAGTTCCGTTGGGAACCTATCTTGGCCATCATTATTCCTGGCGACTGACTTATGGCATTATCAGTATCCTGGGGCTAATTACCTTCGCCGCGATATATGCCTGGATGCCGAAAATCGAGGCTTCTAAAGGCAATAATATATTCAATCAGCTCAGCTTTTTCAACAAAAAGATTGCTTGGTTATTAATGGCGATTATTGCGATAGGTACAGGTGGATTGTTTGCCTGGATCAGTTATATTGCGCCCTTGGCGACTAAAGTTTCTGGCGTTCCAGCCGACCGGGTGCCCTTGATTATGATTTTAATAGGTATCGGTATGTTTTTCGGTAATCTGATCGGCGGGAAATTGGCAGACACGATATCACCCACAAAAGCAGCGATCGCTAGTTTTTCAGCGATGGCACTCTGTTTGGTTATGGTCTATTTTGTTTCGCCTCTGGGCTGGACAGCTTATCCTCTAGCGTTCATTACCGGTTTAGTATCCTTCACTATAGGTTCGCCGACTCAGTTGATGTTAATCCGGGCCTCGAAAGATGCTGCAACTTTAGCTGCGGCAGGCGGGCAGGCTGCATTTAATCTCGGTAATACACTTGGTGCATTTTTGGGAGGAATTCCCATCACCATGGGATTAGCATACAATACCCCCTCCCTGGTAGGTGTAGGTATGGCAAGTATCGGCGCTTTGTTGACCTTGTTGTATCTCAAGGTCTATGACAATAAAAGTTAACACTTAAAAAAAACGATTCTAATGGCCCGAAGTAGTTATATCAGTGTATTGCGTATCATAGCAATCTTTTTGATTATTCTAATCCACTCTTCTTCGGGCTATTTAAATAGTAACGACTTTGATTCTTTTGATTGGGATTATGCCAATTGGATCAACAGTTTTTCACGCTTTGCCGTTCCGCTCTTTGTCATCATTTCCGGTGCATTACTTTTACAACGAGACGAAGATACAGGCACATTCTACAAAAAGCGCCTGTTTAAAATTATTCCGCCATTTGTCTTCTGGACCATTGTTTACCTGATCTATTATTTTATCCGTTATATTGATTTTGAGTATGTTGGTTTTCCACAAGTTATTAACATTATGTTAATTCGCTTAAAGTCAGGAAGCAACGCCCACCTATGGTACCTCTATATGCTTATCGGACTCTATCTAGCGATACCTTTTTTGCGAAAAATGATCCGAAACTGTTCAAAAAGAGAGATTGAGATTTTCTTATGCCTGTGGTTTGCTTCACTGTTTTTCAGCAACAAATGGTTCAATGCCTATCTTCCGAATTTTGACCTAACCTTCTTTACAGGCTACATGGGTTATCTCGTCTTGGGTTACTATTTCTACAGTCATCCAATCCCCCTGTTAAGATGGTATAGCCTCCCATTCTTTATAGGCTGTTGCCTGATTACGGGTTGGGGTACTTATTATCTTAGTGTGGAAAAAGGGGAATTTGACCCTACATTGTATAATTATCTTTCACCTAATATTGCGTTAAGTGCAGGCTTACTATTTGTTTTTATCCAATGTCTAAAACTCCCAGAACGGTTGAATGCATTCTGGGAATTCATCGACATCCATAGTTTTGGCATCTATCTAAGCCATATCTTGTTTTTGAATTATATCCATCCGCTGCTACCATTAGCGACGCTTTGGAAAATACCGTTAGCAGCGATTCTCACCCTGCTCGCCAGTGCTTTACTGACGTATTGCCTGCGCAAGATCCCACTGGGGAAATACGTGAGTGGTTAATTCGATTTGATCGGCTCTTATTTTTCGCCTTCAACCTTATTGTAAATATAGCGATCCGCATTAGGCCCATCGATCTCTTTCCCTTCCTGATCCAGCCCGATCAGTCTATTTTCACCTACCTTTAATTTCATATTGGTTTCTTTGCCCGTCAGGTGCACAACAGAACCATTGTCATGCCACATGACTTTACCTGAATCTTCAACTTTGGTGTTCTTATTGATATATTCACTTACAATAGAAAAAGTATTGTCATTTTTTAAGGTAATATTTGTTTTGATACCTTCACAATCCGCACAGGGAATAGTTGCTTCATATTTACCGGGCCAGTCCAACGAATTTTGAGAAGTATGGACGGTATCTGCTGTCATCGTTGTATGATCGGAGGAATCCGCTGCTACCACATGTTGATTTTCCTTTTTTGTTTGATTACATGCACTTAAAGAAAGTGCTGTCAGGCAAATTAATAATACTGATGATTTCATAATGTGCTGTTTTAATTTAAATATACCGATACCAAGCAATTTCGACGCCAAGAAAATTATATTTATGTGATTCAAAAAATTCCCCGTCATAAAACAAGGGATGGTGCCCACAGCGTACAGCGAATTAGCTGGTTATCAAATAAGGGGAGGAAGCCAAGGCGTAATGTGTACAAAATAAAAAGGACTGCTCAAACGGGCAGTCCAGTCTATATGATATACTGTAAGGCAAAATCCGACACATACTATGCATGTTTCGGCTATGCCGACAGGATTTGAATGTCTTATTTCAGACTAGAATGGTAAGTCATCATCATCTGATGAGCCAGACAAATCCACAGGAGCAGGCATATCCGCATAACCTGGAGAAGATGGTGCCGGAGCAGCATTTCCTAATTTTGTTACACGCCATGCAACCAATGAATTGAAATATGTCGTTACGCCATCTTTATTTGTCCATGGACGACCACGAAGATTAAAAGATACCTCTACCTCTTCGCCAATCGCTAGGTTATCAAAAATTGAAGTTCTGTCTTGTGTTGACTCAAAACGGATATACTCAACAAATTGTGGGTTTTCGGCATAAGCTACAATCATATCGCGTTTTTTGAATGATTCTGTCACTTGTTGTGTCGCTCCTATCTCGTGTACTTTTCCTCTAATTTCCATAATCAAAAAAATAAATATTAAAGCGTAAAATTAAGCAATTTTTGAGGAAGAGTTTAATTAACTTTGTACAAAATATGATGGAAGTTTTCAACACCCCCAATAAAGTTATCATTACGTGCAATAAACGCTTATCGCCGTATTTGCAACAGGAAGTTAAAGAGTTAGGTTTTGACATTGTTAGAGCATTTCCTACTGGAGTCGAATTGAAAGTCAGCGTAAACGATACGATCAAGCTCAATCTGAACTTGCGTACGGCCTCGCAGATTCTATATTCTTTAAAGGAATTTTCAGCGAACAATCCTACCGAGCTGTATGAAGAGCTTAGCACGATTGCTTGGGAAGAGCTCATTCAATTCGATGGTTATTTCTCGGTGAGTTCCAATGTGGACAATGAGACAATTAGCACGCCTTTATTTGCGAATGTCAAAGTGAAAGATGCGATTGTAGATCGTATTAAAGATAAAAAAGGTATGCGTCCGAATTCAGGTCCGGAAAATAACAAAGCTGTTGTTCACCTCTACTGGAAGGATGACCGTGCTGAAATTTTCCTGGATACCTCTGGAGAAACGCTAGCGAAACATGGGTATCGTAAGATTCCGGGCAAGGCGCCCATGCTGGAGGCCTTAGCAGCCTCAACAATTATTGCGTCAAAATGGGATGGCGTATCGGCATTCATCAATCCGATGTGTGGATCAGGGACTTTAGCTATTGAAGCTGCGTTGATTGCCACCAATAGAAAACCGGGACTATTGCGCATGAATTACTCATTCATGCATTTTATAGGTTATGATGAAACTGTTTTCTTCCAGGAACGCCGCTTATTAAAGGATCAGATCAATAAGAAAGCAGCTCCCCAAATTATTGCTACGGATATATCCGAAGAAGCGATCAACGTTTCCAAGATGAATGCCCGCACTGCAGGCGTAGAACAATTAATTTCATTTGAAGTATGCGATTTTGCCGAAACTCACGTTCCTAAAGAGGGAGGAGTCATCCTATTCAATCCAGAATACGGTGAACGTTTAGGTACGCATACTAAGTTGGAAATTACCTACAAACGCATGGGTGATTTTATGAAACAGGAATGCAAAGGTTATAGAGGCTATATATTTACAGGAAATCCGGATCTCGCAAAGAAAATCGGGCTCCGTGCATCCAGACGGATAGAATTTTATAATGGCAAATTAGATTGTAGATTATTAGAATACGAATTATACGAGGGTACTCGCGAAAAAACAAAAGTATTGTATGAATAACATTATTGAACGCACAGTCGCATTTGTGCAAGATCGTTTGAAATTTGCAGAAGCAGGCCATGATTGGTCGCATATTCAACGCGTATGGAACAATACGAAGTTAATTTTAGAAGATGAAGAAGCTGATGTCATGGTCTGCGAATTAGCAGCGCTCCTGCATGACATCGCGGACAGCAAATTCCATGACGGTGACGAAACAATTGGCCCTCGCGTTGCTGGAGAGTTTTTGGCAAGTCTAGAAATTTCTCCTGAAATCATAGACCATGTTAAAAAAATCATCTTTAACATGTCTTTTAAAGCAAGTCTTGGTGAAGTTTCGTTCCATTCCAAAGAGATGGAAATTGTACAGGATGCCGACCGTTTGGATGCCATCGGTGCAATAGGAATTGCGCGGGCCTTCAGTTTTGGCGGAAATAAAGGCCGTGAAATGTACAATCCCAACGTCCCGGTACAGGAATATAAAGATAAGGAAGCCTACAAACATTCCGAAGCTCCGACCATCAACCACTTCTATGAGAAGCTGCTCCTGTTGAAAGATAAAATGAATACACAGGCCGCAAAAAAAATCGCGGAACACCGCCACCAATATATGCTTGAATTCCTGGATGAATTCATGGCAGAGTGGAATGGTAAAAAATAAATTACAGTTAACAATAACTACATATAAAAGTGGTACTTTAGATCTTGTGAATCAGGATAAAAAGTACCACTTTTTTTATGCTGCAAAATCAGCTTTCAAACTAACACATATGAAAAAACACATTTTTAGCTGTCTGACCTTGGCTATGGTCATCTCATCGGCAACAGTATTTGCTCAGACCAAAGCAATTGCACATCGTGGCGTATGGAAAAACAGTCATCTTCCTCAAAACTCCATCGCTTCTTTAAAAGCCGCACATGAACTTAAACTTTTTGGATCTGAGTTTGATGTACATCTCACCAAAGACAATATTCTTGTTGTCAACCACGACAATGATTTCTATGGAATCGACATCGCGACAGCAACATACACAGAGCTCTTAGCAAAAAAGCATCCAAACGGAGAGTCTATCCCAACATTGGAAGAGTATATCAAAGCTGGGAAAAAATTGAAAGGCCTACGCCTGATCCTGGAGTTAAAAACAAACAAACTCGGTGTAGAACGCACGCTTGAGGCTGCAACAAAAGCTGTTGAAATGGTAAAAAATCTGAAAGCAGAGAAAATAACAGATTATATCGCATTCAGTTTTGAGGCTTGTCAAAAGATTCATGAACTCGCACCTAAAGCAAATATTCAATACTTGAATGGCGATAAATCACCTGCAGATGTGAATGCTGCAGGAGTCAATGGCCTAGATTACCATTTTTCGGTCTTCAAAAAGAATGCAAGCTGGTTGCAGGAAGCGCATCAACTGAACATGAAGGTGAATGCATGGACAGTCAATACGGAAGAAGAAATGAAGAATCTAATTGGACAAAAGATCGATTTTATCACAACAGATGAACCGGAATTGTTGCTTCAGGTATTGAAAAAATAATGAACTAAATGACAAAGACGGAATACTGCGCATCTACATACTGGTGAAGTAGCTGTTCCCAAATTAGTTATTCTGATGAAACCATCATGATTTATTCGATCACACCAAAGATTGAATAATCGAGCAAAGCGAGCTCATGAACGCCGCTCAAAACATATACTCGATGACTAAATCTGATAACTTCATCACCACTGAAAAAAGAAACCGAGTGAACCAAACGATTGAGCTCACGAATACCTTAAAGTACTAATTTAATGAGTAAACGAGCTCATTTATACCGATGAGATCAACACTTATACCGCCAAAGGCAGCGTGAATGCCTTAATCTAAAAATAATTGATGAAAAATAATTAATATAGATGAAAAAATACGTTATTCTCGCAGCAGCATTATGCTTATCGTATATCTCCTATGCACAGGATTTTATTGCGGCCACATACAACATCAGACAAAGAAATACAGTAGATACAGGTAATATGTGGGTTGACCGCAAAGTGCCTTTGACCAACCTGATTAAATATCATGGTTTTGATATATTCGGTGTTCAGGAAGCGTTTCATGATCAGGTTCAGGATCTAAAAACGCTACTTCCGGGATTCGATTATGTTGGTGTGGGGCGTGATGACGGTGCACAAGAGGGGGAGCACTCAGCAATTTATTACAATGCCAATCGGTTCAAAGCCATAAAAAGTGGCACATTCTGGCTCTCTGCAACAGATACCGAACATCCGAATAAAGGTTGGGATGCGGCTTTACCACGCATCTGTACCTGGGGAATTTTCGAAGATAAAGCCAATAAAAAGCGCTTTATCTTTATGAACACACACTTTGACCATATCGGACGTACCGCAAGAACGGAAAGCGCGAAGTTGATCCTAGCCAAAGCAAAAGAATTTGCGAAGGATCTTCCGCTGATCTTAACAGGTGACTTCAATGTAGACGAAAAAGATGAGGCCTATTTTACACTTGCCAAGAGCAATGTAGTCACCGATGTACATGAAGTATCTCCGCTTAAATATGAGCCTAATTCTTCTTTTAATGGTTGGGGAAAAAGCTTAAGAGCTTCTGGGCGTATTGATCATATTTTTATTACCAAACCCTTCCAAGCGAAGAAATACGGTATTTTAACAGACACTTATATGAGTAAATTCCCTTCGGACCATTTTCCTGTTGTGACAACACTTTCATGGAAATAGTATATATCGTGTTTAAATAACAATTTCTCCATAGCGAATAAAGCTTTTTTGAACTTCACCCTAAAAGTCCTATCAACTTTTAGGGTGTTTTTATTAGCAATAATCAGGATACGAAATGAGATCAGGTTGATGTTTTTTATTTGGGATATCCTAAATAAAAAAAGCTATTGTGACAATACATCGTGCTGATCATGGTGCGGAATGTGGCGCATCTGCTACGGATTTGGACAATCTAATGGGAAGAACAGCCCACGATTTAAACTTTTAGAAAAATTAACAGTCGATATCCTTAATTTTGACAGCAAAACATATCATGATGAAATTTCCATTACTATATTGTACCGTATTTGTTTCGGGGCTTTTATGTTCCAACAAAAGTGAAGCGCAAATTTTTAAAAAGATCAACGATGCGCTGAATAAGGTAAACCAAAGTCAAACCGACAGCACAAGCAATACAAATCCGCCCGCAACCGGTACCCCAGTCTCCGGTTCAAGTTCGACCAAATCAAACGTATTGACTTCATTGTCAAGCAAGGATGCTTCATTGGGTATCAAACAGGCTTTAAGCAATGGTCTTAATATCAGTATTGAGTCGCTGGCAAAAAAAGATGGTTTCTTAGGTGATGCAGCGGTAAGGATTTTGATGCCTGCGGAGGCACAAAAAGTAGAAAAAACACTCCGCGCTGTGGGTATGGGCAAGCTTTGTGACCAATTTATTCAGAGCATGAACAGAGCCGCTGAAGGCGCTGTAAAAGAAGCCGCTCCGGTATTTGTAAACGCATTATCTAAAATGACTATCACTGATGCGACCAATATTCTATTGGGCAGTAAACAAGATGCTGCAACGACATTTTTCAAAACAAATACATCGGCCGAATTGACGAGCAAGTTCAGTCCGGTCATTCAATCTGCGATGGGTGTAAATAATGTAGACCAATATTGGACGCAATTGACTTCAGCCTATAATAATTTACCGCTAGGGAATAAGGTGGAAACAAATCTCACCGCTTATGTTACGCAAAAAGCGATCGATGGTTTGTTTATTAAGGTAGCTGATCAGGAATCAAAAATCAGAAACAATATCGGCGGAAGTAGAAATACAAATATTTTGCAAAAAGTATTTGGCTACGCAGATGAGAAAAAATAAACTAAACAAGGGTTATTAGTCCATAGAAAAGTACAGGACTTGAGCTAAACATTAGATCTTATAAACAAGACTTGTCAGTTTATTGACAAGTCTTGTTTGTTTTTGGTCGAAGCCCATTAGAATTTGTAAATTTGGTCACCCTTATCACATTAAGGCGATTAGCATGAGTACTTTTGAGATTAATAACATAAATGACTTTTCAGTTTCGGAAAGATTTCAACGTTACGTACAGATTGATACGCAATCTGATGTCAATTCACCAACATGTCCATCTACCGAAAAACAGAAAAATCTGGGCAAATTATTGGTAGAGGAACTCTTATCATTGGGCATTTCAGATGCCGCTATGGATGAAAATGGTTACATTTATGCGACCATTCCTTCAAATACTTCCAAGAAAGTTCCGGTTATCTGTTTCTGCTCGCATATGGACACGTCTCCGGATTCTTCGGGCAAAGATGTAAAACCATTGGTACACCGTAATTACCAAGGACAAGATTTGGTGCTTCCGGATGATACCAGCATAGTAATCAGGTATGCAGAACATCCTGACCTGGCCAACCAGATCGGAAATGATGTGATTACAGCCAGCGGAACAACGCTTTTAGGCGCAGATGATAAAGCTGGTATAGCTGAAATCATGGATGCAGCACGCCTATTGATGAAACATCCGGAGATTAAACATGGTGATATCAAGATTTTATTTACACCAGACGAAGAAATCGGCCGTGGTGTTGATAAAGCGGACCTAAAGCGCCTGGCAGCAGACTTTGCCTACACCATGGATGGTGAAAAAGCGGGCACAATCGAAGATGAGACATTCTCTGCAGATGGAGCAACGTTGACAATCCACGGCGTCTCAGTACATCCTGGCTTTGCGAAAGGAAAAATGCAGAGTGCGATAAAAATCGCCAGTGCGGTTATAGATGCCCTACCAAAAGACAGACTCTCTCCTGAAAGTACCAATAAAAAAGATGGATTTGTGCATCCGGTAAATATCAGTGGATCCGTGGAGAAGGCTGAAATTCAGTTCATCGTTCGCGACCACCTGACTTCTAATCTCAAAAAACACGAAGATGAACTTGAAGCGATAGCAAAATCTATCGTTGCGCGTTATCCAAATTGTAGCTATACATTCACTGTAAAAGAGCAATACCGCAACATGAAAGAAGTCCTGGATCAACATCCAGAAATTATGGAAATCGGTATGGAAGCGATTACAAGAGCAGGTATGGTCGCGGAGAGAAGAAGTATCCGAGGTGGTACCGACGGTTCACGCCTTTCATTTATGGGCCTTCCATGTCCTAATATCTTCGCAGGCGGACACGCATTTCATGGCAAACAGGAATGGGTATCTGTACAAGATATGGAAAAAGCGGTCAAAACAATTTTGCATGTTGTATCTTTATGGGAAGAAAAAGCATAAATACATTCTAAAATCAACATATTTTTAATGAAAAACGACGTTTTAAAAGCAATACACTACAGAAGATCGGTCTTTCAAGCTTCTTTTACCGAAGAAGAAGTCAGCAAAGAGGATATCCTTAGCATTTTAGAAGCAGCCAATGCTGCTCCAACACATAAACGGACACAGCCTTGGCGTTTTGTCATCTTCCGCAAAGAAGGACTTCAACGTTTGGGAGCTGAACTATCTCGCATCTATAAATCGGTTACACCTGCAGAAAAATACACGGAAGCAACTGAAATTACCATGGGCAAAAAAGCAACACAGTCAAATGTTGCGATTGCGCTGATTGTTAATTATACGGGCGAAGTACCAGAATGGGAAGAACTTGCCTGTACTGCTGCCGCTGTAGAAAATATGTGGCTTGCTGCACACTCCTTGAATTTAGGCGGTTACTGGGCTACACCGGGTCTGATCAATCATCTGGGCAGCTTCCTTAATCTGGAAGAGAATCAAAAATGTATCGGCCTATTTTACCTAGGACATCATGAGTCGGATGCGCGCGAACCGGTGCGTACCCCTATCGAAGAAAAAATCCGTTGGGAAGAGTAAATCTTCAAATGCACACAAAGCGGTTCAATATTCTCTTTGGACCGCTTTGTCTCTTTTTAACCACAGGTACTATAATCCTCGATTACACTTTAGAGAAAAAGATTAGATAGTGTGTAATCTGGTATAATATCAGGAGCCCGCAGCAGTTTTTAGGCTTCATTTATCTTAAATATAAGCACTGTTACTCCAAATGATCTTGTTATCAAAGTAATCAAGATCAGCGATGACCTAAATGAATTAATCTTTTGTCCAAACAAGTTTAGTCTTAGTTCAACAGGATACTCATTTGGACCAAACTTAAGAGCATTTGTCTTGACCTTGGTTATATTTCCCTCAAAGTAGATCTTCTTTTATAGATTTGATAGCAGCGATACTCCAACTGCATTAAGCTTTTGTCCAAACAAGTTCAGCGTTAGCTCAACAGGATACTCATTTGAACAGACAGTAAGATCATTTGGTTTATCTGTTAGGTCATTTGATGAAATGCTGAATGCGTTTGATCAAAACGTTGACCCCAACAGTAAGTGTATACTCACCTTAAAAACATAGGTTTAAAGCACTTTGAACATGATTTCATCCCATTTTCATCGAATATACATGTTAATATGCCATTAATATAAAAAGCCAAACAGCCATAACGGAACCTTATTTTGATGACCAAATTCAATATCATCTGCCGCGATATAGGCATTTTCTATCCCTTGAATTTGTTTATTGGGTTTATTCCTCCCTCCTATCTCAAATGTGTACTTTTCATCTACAATAAAATCTCCTTGATCTGTGAAGTTGACCTGGTGTTGGAATACGAGTTGATTGACAAAAAACGTTTCTCTTAGATTTCCACGGTTAACATTTTCATGTGCAAATAAAAAAGAAAGATTAGTGTTTTCAAGAAAAATCTTTGAAGGCTTTTGTAGCTGACTTATTCCTTCACCCACCTTATAAAGGTTATGTGTCAAGCCAATTTCATCCAAATAGTGTAGGTAAGACAACAAAGTCGTCCGGCTAATTCCAATTTTTTCGCTAAGCTTACTCACATTAGGAACAAAAGGGACAGATCCAGCGATGATCACGAGTAATTGCTTAATCTTCGTAACATAGGCGATATCTACATTACGTAAAAGTGGCAATTCGATCTCCAGAATCATGCTGATGACCTCCATTACGCGCATCGCATATAAATCAAGCTGCTCTTGGTAATAAGGATAATACCCATAGGTCAAATATTTTTCGAAATACTGAAAAGGTTTGACCAGATCATTGATCTCATAAGCCAGCTTATTATGTTCTTGCAGAAGTTGATCCAAACTAAACACAGGAAAAGTAGCATTTGTTTCCAATGAGAGAAATTCCCGAAAAGAAAATCCCTGCATCTTGTAAACGATTGCTCTACGACTTAGATCAGCACGTGCATTGAGTATCTCTAAAAGCGAGGACCCTGTGAAGACAATCTTCATCTCAGGGTAGTCATCATAAATATTTTTTAATAATTGTGCCCAGCCCTCATATTTATGTACTTCATCCAAAAACAGATACTTTCCTCCTTTTTGATCAAATTCATAAACTAAATCCAACAAAGATCTATTATTAAACCAAACCGCATCCAAACTGACATAAAGCACTTCGTCTAATCGATCTAACAAATTCAGCTTAATGTATTGTAGTAATAACGTTGTCTTACCGATTCCCCTCGCCCCTTTGATTCCAATTAAGCGAGCAGACCAGTTAATTTGGTACATTATATTTCGTACAAAATCCATATTAACAAACTGTATACGTCGCTGAAATTGTTGGATTAGTTCTTCCATGGCATATTGTTTATTCTTTGTTTAAAATGTTTATTTTGTTTAGTACACAATACAAAAATAGACAAAATTGTTCATCACATTAAACAAAATAAACAAATATCGTTCAGTAAAATAAACAAATTGCGATTATATTCCTTATAAAGAACTTGCTGCCGTAATACTGCTCCAATACATAAAACTGCTTTGGCGTTTCCTCACGTTACAATTGTCGCTTCTCCATTGAAGATATCTTATGATAGTATTGTTTTAACACAGCAGCTTTTTTTTAAATATTTAATAACAGGATCTTAATCATTTAACAATCTTGCAGCGATAATTTCGCAACATACTTGTGACAAACAACTGATCAACGAAAACGAAAACTTATCATGCAAAGAAACATCATTTGGTTAATGCTCTTAACCATTATTTCATTCTTTCAAATCCCAGCTAACACTTGGGCCCAAGGGACTGAAGCAACAATTACCGGCCGAATCACAGATAGCAATGGACCTGTGAAAGGTACGTCAGTGTCCGTTAAAAATGAATCGACGGGCTTTAAACAGACAACATTAACCAATCAGAATGGTGTCTACACTTTCCAACAATTACCGTTAGGCTCGCCATATACAATAGCTGTAAATCATGTTGGCTACTCGGAACAGAAAAAGACCGATTTTAAGTTGAGCTATGGCGATGAACTCAATGTAGATTTTACCTTAACTTCCGCCGAGAATAAATTGGATGAAGTAGTCGTTCAAGGGGCAGCAGGCGATTTAAAAAACAAGATCAAAACATTGGGAGCGTCTACTGCCATTACAGCCAATGATCTCAAAAAGATGCCTGTAAATGGACGAAATTTTTCCTCTTTGATTGATCTTTCTCCAGTAAGCAGTGGAACCAATCTGGCGGGACAGCGCGCCTCTTCCACAAATTTCACGGTAGACGGTATGAACTCCAGAAGTACTGTAGCTGGAGGAAACAGCGGTGGAGCCTATTCGATCTCCATGGAGGCTATTCGGGAATTCAAAGTTGTAACCAATGACTATGACGTTACTTTTGGTCGTAGCGGCGGCGGGAGTATTACCACTGTAACCAAATCAGGAACAAATACGCTAACCGGAAGTGCATTCACTTTTGCCCGTGCGGGCTGGCTTTCGAGCAAGTACAACCTGAACGGAACTCCGAGAAAACAAAAATTCTCAACTTACCAATATGGTTTCTCCCTTGGCGGGCCGATCATCAAGGATAAAGCCCATTTCTTCGTCACTTGGGACCGTCAGATGGATACCCGTCCACTTCAGATCGCTGACATTCAAACAACAGCGGATATTGCGCGTTATAAAGTAACTCAGGCTACTTTAGATGAGTTTACGCAAATTGCCGTAGGTAAATATGGTGCTAGTGCCGACCGTCTCTTTGGTTCTTTTGACAAAAAGAAAAAGACTGATGCTGCATTCGCCCGAATTGATTGGCAATTGAATGAAAAAAACTTATTGACTGTCCGTAATAACTTTGTCTACGATTCGGACAACCAACAAGAAGGGGATAATACGGGTATTAATGCTTTCGAATCGTACACCAACAGAAAGTATATAAACAATAGCCTTATGGCTTCTTTGCGTACCTCGATCAATTCTAGCGTGACCAATGATTTAAAGATCCAGCATTTTTATGAACGCTCTGAAGCACAGCATAATGTTGATGGATTTGACCAGTCACACAGTATTCCCCGTGCAATCGTCGAATCCATTCAATCAGTAGATGGCACAAATAAATACAACAATTCTATCCAACTCGGTGGTCAACGCTTTTCACCAGAATGGTTCAATGGCAATATGCTACAGTTGGTCAATAACCTATACTATAATACAGATAAGATCAAATATACTTTTGGTGCAGATATCATGTATACCAACATGGATTTTCGTTATGGAAGTGAAATGAACGGTCGCTTTTATTTTACTGGTTTACAAAACTTCAATAACCTAACTCCTTATCGTTATGCCCGTGATGTCTATATGACTGACAAGGAAAATACGTTGGTTAACAATCTGGCTATAGGAGTCTATGGGCAGATGGAGGCAAAGATTGCACGAGGTTTAGATGTTGTCGGTGGCCTACGCATGGACAACACGAAATACCTCAAGAAAGCTACATTCAATCAGACGGTCTATGACGAACTAGGTCTTTCAACCGACAATGGGATCAACACTTTTCAAATACAACCACGTGTGCAATTCAACTGGGATATCAATGAAGAGAAGAAAAATATCATCCGTTTTGGAGCTGGTATATTTGGTTCGGCACTCAACCCATATTCTATGTTAAACAATATGTTGTTTGATGGTTCTCGAATTGCAGGGGTAGACATCACGGATCCTACATTAATTCCCAAACCCAATTTCCCTGGATATCGCAAGGATCCGGATAGCGCCCCTGGGCGTGAGTTATTGGACAATCCAAAGATCGAAAAGCTTGTTACAATCAATATGAACAGTAAGGACGTTAAGGTACCGACTGTATATAAAGCCAACATTTCTGTCAATCACTTTTTCTCGCCTTCGCTACGCGTTGGTTTAAGTGCTTATGGTACTTGGGGCCGCAACAACTATATGTATGTAGATCGCAACATGGTGGAGGATCCTTATTTTAGGTTGACTGCCGAGGGCAACCGTGGGGTATATGTTCCCGCATCCAGTATCAATACAACAAACGGTGCTGCCAACTGGACCAATAGCCGTAAAACCAAACAGGTAGGCCGGGTATTGGAAATGAACAGTGATGGAAAAAATGATTCGTACACTTTTGTATTGGACGGAACCTATCGTTACTACAAGGATGGACAAATCACAATGTCCTATACCTGGAATGATACCAAAGATAACACCTCGTATAATGGTAATGTTGCCAATACCGCTACGCTCTCCCTAATGGTCAAAGACGATCCGCGCGACTTGACTACAATGGCATATTCAGATAATCAATTCCGTCATAAGGTTGTTTTCTATGGAACCATGCCTTCACTATGGGGTGTATCTATGGGATTACGCTTTAGCGGAATTGCAGGCTCCCGCTATT
This sequence comes from Sphingobacterium sp. NGMCC 1.201703, assembly GCF_047784615.1. Taxonomy (NCBI): domain Bacteria; kingdom Pseudomonadati; phylum Bacteroidota; class Sphingobacteriia; order Sphingobacteriales; family Sphingobacteriaceae; genus Sphingobacterium; species Sphingobacterium sp. NGMCC 1.201703. The sequence goes on from NZ_JBLOHD010000005.1 coordinate 277,052, forward strand.
CCTTGGCAGTAAATGGCAATGTAAACGGTGACTTTGTAAACTCCAATGATCTTGCCTTTGTCTACGATCCTAATAGTTCGAATACACCAGAATATATCAAGAATGGTATTCAAGCAATCTTGGATGATCCAAATGCGGAACAGAGCATTAAAAACTATATCAATGGAAACCTAGGACGTATAGCTGAACGGAATGGTGGTATCAACGGTTTCTATGGTGTATTCGATCTGCATTTGGCCAAAAACGTAAAAATATACAAAAAACATGGTATTGAAGCTTCGGTGGATATCTTCAATGTAGCTAACCTGCTCAAAAAAAGCTGGGGCGTAGGGCATAACTTAGGCAAACAAAATCTATATGCTATTAAAAGCTTTGATGCTACTAATCAACAATATATTTACAACATGAGCTCAGGTGTAGGTGTATCCAATTTAAATGGTAATCCTTATCAAATACAGCTCGGCTTGCGGTACGCATTTTAAGCAATGAGAAAGTTCTTTTAAAAAAGCACGCCATTTCTATATAGAAATGGCGTACTTTTTTAAAATTATTTCTTTTCTATTCCAAAACAATGCGGTGGTTTGATAATATTCGACTGGGTGGAATTTTTCAGCTCCTTCAGAGGAAAAGAAATCTTCAGACGACCTTTTGTTCCCTGCCACTTACCGCCAGAGTGAAGAAGTCGTATAGCCTCGTCGACGAGCGCTTGCTCAGGTGTTCCTTCCGCGCGAATCTGCTCTGGCAATCCGCCTTTACCAATCTTGAAATTAACAATAATCTCCCCCCCTTTTCCAGCATCCTTTACCTGATCATTTAAATATTGCTCATAGGCTTTCCATCCACCAAGCGGTGTAGCATCTCCACCATCCAACAGTGGCTCAATAGCCACCCTATTTTCTGGTTCACTCAATGTGACATCTGTTGTCCGCTCAGCCTTACCATCAAAATGTTTAAAATATAGAAGTGCCAACAATGCAACAAACAAAACTCCGGCTGCCGCACCTACGGCCAAACGCTGCCAGGTATAATATTGCGCGTGTCTCGTCGCTATTGTATGCTCGACCCGACGGTTAAGTCTTTGTTGCAACAAACTTAACTGTCTCGCATCCACACCATTTTGCAATCGATATCCATCAATGGCATCCTGTAAAAAAGGATCTTCTAATGCTTCCTTTTCCAGTTGAAACATTTCCTCTTTACTCATCAGGCCATGGATGTAATTATGAATTCGCGATAATTGATAATTATTTTCCATTTTCTTTCCTTTCCATACAGATCTTCAAATTGCGCTTCCCATTCTGGATAGCACTCTTGACTTTATTCAGGTCATACCCCGTTAAATCTGCAATATCTTTATAGCACTTTTGTTCGAGATAAAACAAACGTACACATTCTTTCTGTTCCTGGTTTAAGGTTTCCATACAACCTTCTAATCGCTCAAAATCCCTTTCTTCCCATTTTGCCTCCTCACTGTTATTGAGCTTTTGTTCACTTTCAAACAAATTATCTTCAATATCTACTTGCGTCGTACGTTTATCTTTACGCAATTGCATCAAGCAATAATTCTTACTGTATACGTGCAACCAACTTTTAAAATTGTCAACTTCGTAATGGCGCAGCTTCTGAATGAGTTCTTCAAAAATCTGCATAACCGCATCCTGACTACGATCGGGATCTTGCAAATACTTGAAGCACACACCATAAAGCAGGGACATGTAAGGCGAATATAATTTCCCCAGCGCAGACAGGTCTCCTGTTGTTTTATAATGTTGTAATAGCTCTTTTTCGTTCATGCGCAAATCTTTCACCTTAATGATGAATTAAGATACGGTTTTCCATAAATAAAGCAAGTAGCGGGTGCAAATAATCATCAATAAAATTACCATTAACACAAATTACTTGCTTCGGGCACAAAAAAACCGTCCCTAAATAAATTAGAGACGGCCAATGAAAATATATTTATGAATTACGGATTTAATTCCCCTGTTTCCAATTGTACCGCACCGTTACGCCATAGGTTCTGGGATCAGCTACGACTCCAGCATATTGACCATAACTACCGGGGGCCGCGAGCAGCTGCTCATAATAATCTTTGTTTGTCAGATTTCTGCTCCACACAAAAACTGAAACACCATTCGATCCCCTAAAGCCCAAACGCGCATTCAGCAAAGTATAAGCATCTATATTCAGATACTTTGACGGGGATGAACTTGAAGAGAATTTGGAACGATGGAAAAGATCAGTACCTAGAAAGTAGGATCCATTGATACCAATCAATTTACCACTCTGATTGATTTCTCCGCCTAAAGACCAAGACCACTTAGAAACTCCCGGAAGAACTCCGCCTGAAATATCTTTGAAGGCCTGAGGACCACCAACTTCCTCGAGCGGAACCGGCGCATTTGTAAATTTTACGTATTTAGCATCCGTATAGGCCAGTGCACCATTCAGACGCAGAAACTGTCCAACATTAATGCTCCCATCGAGCTCCACCCCTTTGACACGTACTTTTTCAGCATTGGCCAAGTAGCCACGATTTACTCCTGGTTCAGGTGTCTGTACCTGGGTTTGATAATCTTTGATATCTGTCTGATAAACCGATAGATTCAGAATCGTGTTGCGTGTTGGGTTAGTTTTTACGCCCAATTCTTTATGGCGTACCGCCTCTGGTTTCACTTCTGCTAAATCCAGCAGCACAGCACCATTTGCCGTCGGCAATCCGCCCACATTAATTCCAATCGGCTTATAGCTGATGGAATAGGTAGCATAAGCATTGATTTTGGGATTGAAACGGTATTTCGCAGAAAGTTGTCCCGAAAAATTATCTGCATCCGCATTTACATCAAAAGTCTGATTGGTATAAACACCATTTTTGAGCGCAAGCAAAGCTGGGTCAGAGGTTTGTAACCCACCGTAGGTTTGCCGGTCATAGTTCGCTTTCTTTTTATCGTAATTATAACGTAAGCCTGGTAAGATATGAAGTTTTGACGTCACCTCCCAGTCAATCTGGGTATAGGCAGCGAGGCTCGTGCTTTTGATACCGTAAACCGTCTTAATGCCGAAATTGTCAAATAACCCTGGAGTTTCCCACAGCGCACTGGTCGAATTTTTTTGGAAACGCCAAAATGCGGAACCCGTTTCCTCAGTATGTACGGGATCAGTACCCAGATCCTGCCACAGACCAAATAAACCAACAACACCACTTACTTTTTCACTGATTTTGCCCGAATATCTAAATTCCTGAGACCATTGGTTATGGACCGAATTACCAGCAGAAAATGTGTAAACAGGAAGACCTAAATAATCCCGGTCATTGAGGGGCACCCACGTCCATTTTCGCCAGGCGGAGGTTGATGTCAATGTACCTTCACCAATCTTAATATCAGCATTCAGGGCAACACCACCTAATTTATTTTCCGCTTTGGATTGTGTATCGAGGTCGATCTTACGTTCAAAAGCACTTTTGTAAGGTAGCTCATAGCCTAAATCTTTGACAATAGCATCAAACTGCCGATAATCAGCCCGTTGGGTTTTGACAACACCGGCAACTGCCCAGCCGTAACCATCAGGCTTTTGAGAAGAGACGTCACCTGAGAGCACAAGTTTGATATTTTCCGTTGGCGTAAACAACAATTGTCCTCTGAATCCAAGATTATTGATATCATTGATTTTTCTATTGGTATGAACATTGAACAGATTGCCATCCCGCTGTGTGCCTGAAAATGAGGCACGAGCAGCAAGATTCTTGGTCAATGGCCCAGAGATGGATGTTTTTGCCTGAATAAAACCTTGGTTGCCATAACTCACTTCAACATTAGCCTCAGGTGTAAATTGGGGCAGCCGTGAAGTAATATTAAAGGCGCCGGCCGTGGTATTTTTACCAAAAAGTGTCCCTTGCGGCCCCCGCAATACTTCGATCTGATCAATATCAATAAAGTCTAACCAAGTTGCAGCGGGACGTGCAATATAAACACCATCAAGATAGAATCCGACACCTGGATCTATACCATCATTGGTAAGACCGTAAGTTGACCCGAGGCCGCGAATATTCAATGTGGTATTTCGAGCATTGGAAGAATACAATTGTACTGTGGGAACAAGCTCTTTCAACCTGTTGACGTTAAAAGCTCCGGCATCTTCCAATGCTGCTCCACGGATGATAGAAACAGGAATTGGCACATCCTGCAATTGCTCTTTGCGCCTACGGGCAGTCACTACTACCTGATCTAAGGCTTCCAAACGTGGGCTAAGTTCAATCAGGGTAGGCGATTGATCCACGACAACGCGCCGTGTTTGATAACCTACGATGGACACAATAAGTGTAAAAGGCAGTTTTTGCCCTGTAACAAACTGGAATACGCCCTTGCTATCCGTCTTCACCTGATGGGTAACCGCTTCAAGCTGCACGGTTACACCTTGTAAAGGCTCTTTTGTGACCGCATCAACGACAGTCCCTGTTAATGAAGCATTTATAATAGGTTTAGGATTTTCTACCTGTGCATAAGTCTGATAAGAAGCCGCTAAAAGCAAGCTAAAAATGACGCTAATTCGAAAAATAGCATTTTTTTTCATAAATTTATTCAGTTTAATAGTGAAAATAAACAAGTGCCAACGCCAATCGATACTTGTTTCATTGTTAAAACTTTGTTTTAAAAAGGGAAGCCTCGGCTTCCCTTTTCTAATATAAGAGAGTGTAAGAGAGAAATTTTAACAACACATTCGTTTTCCACTATTTCCGAAAGTAATAAAAGCTACTTCCAATGAAGTCTTCTGTAAGCTTGTTTTTAAAAAGTAATCTTGTTTCATTCTTTCCATAATTAAGTATATTCATTTTTCAGGTATCCCTTCATGACCCACTGTAAATCAGGATAACAGTACAAATATAGAAATATTTTTTAAAAGACTACTAATTTGATAGATTTTATAAATATTTTTTCTGTAAATCTTCTTACCAGCTAAATAACAAGCTTTTAAAGCTACTAAATAGGTTATTTACAACAAATTACTTCAACCGCCAGCCGTACATCTGACACGAAAAAGTCCGCCAAGGGTGGCAGACTTTTTCTAGAATGTTATTAGCTTCGAAAGTATTCAGCCCATATACTTACCAATTAATTATCGGAACAGCAGCAATGCGATCAACAAAGTCACTACGATATTAAAGGTCTGCGCAATTAAAAATGCATAAAGGGGTTTCTTATTATCTTGTACAAAAAGGTCTTTGAAATTTGTTTCCAGACCGATCGAAGTAAATGCTAAGGTAAACCAGAGTCCCTGCAGATTTTTCAGACTACCTTTGACAGCATCAATTTTTTCAGGAGAAATTACAAAGGAAAATAATAGTGAGGCAAATACAAATCCAAGCACAAATTTAGGGAAGCGTTCCCAGATGATCTTTAGTGTCGGTTTATCTCTTTTCGTTTCCTCATCAACGGATTTTGCATAGGTCCAATAAATGCTGATCGCAAATGCCGCTAGTCCCAGCAATACATTTTGCGAGAATTTGACAATTGTACTAATCTTGAGAGCTTCCTCCCCCACCAGAGAACCGGAAGCAACAACTGCTCCCGTTGTATCGATACTACCTCCCAACCATGCACCGGTCACCTCCTGTGATAAGCCCATCCATTCAGCCATATAGGGCATAAAAATCATCATTGGAATTGCAGTGATCAACACCAGGGAAATTACATAAGAGAGTTTTTTGCTATCACCTTTAATGGCTCCTGAAGTGGCGATAGCTGCTGAAACACCGCAAATAGAAACTGCACTGGACAACATCAGGGACATCTCCTTGTCTATCTTCAATTTTTTACAAAGCCAAAAAGCAAAATACCATACTGACAATACAACTGCCAAAGCCTGAATAAGACCCAGCGAGCCCGCTTTAAGGATATCGCCAAAGATAACGGTGGTACCTAATAGAATCAATCCAATCTTGACATACAGTTCGGTACTCAAGGCTTCCTTAAACCAGGTAGGCAGCTTAAAACAATTGCTAATGACCAAACCGATAATCAAACTAAAAATAACCGCCTCAAGATTATATTCTTTCACTGTCGAATTACCTGCTAATATCAGCGCGAATACCGTCAGAATAAACACCACCGGAAATACGATAAGCAGATGTTTAACGGATTTACCGAGCAAAAATGCACCTAGGATACCTGTCACAAAGACGAAGACAAACTGCTGAAAAATCTTGTTGAGATTGGCCGGATCAAAAATTGCGGAAACCAGTTCGGAAGAATTACCCCAGGAAAAATTAGGTACAGGCGCAAAAATACCTGAAAGTGCTAAAAAAATGGTAGCGAGCCCCAAAATGACGACTACCCAGTCTTCTGTAAATGCAAATGATCTTGACGATGTCATATAACGGTTGGTATTAAAAGGCTAAATTTAATATAATTGCAGCTACTTTTCGTTATTGTAACACAAAAATGGCCGAAGATTTCTCTTCGGCCACACAACCAAAACCAATAATCATTATCAATCAAAAACAATACTTATTTTCTTCTATTAATTTTTTTGCAATCCGCTGGCGTGCATCTTTGATATTAAATGGCTGTGCTTTGGTGAATCTGCGTAACCCAACTAGCATCATATTCAATTCATCACCTTCACCAAAGGAATACAGGGCTTCTTTACCCGCAGCATTGATTTTATCAATCGCGCCATATAAGTAGATCTTCGCCATATCGGTCGCATATGGTGCTTTTTCGGAACCGCTATGCACAAGCTTCTCTGCGCGTAACAGAACGGATTCTGCGATGTATACGTAACCGATAATATCTGCGATATTCATCAGGATCTCTTCTTCCTTTGAAAGTGACATCATCAGCTTCTGAACCGCAGCTCCGGCAATGAGTAAACCTGCTTTCTTGAGGTTGGCGATAATTTTCTTCTCAGCGGCGAATGGCACATCATCTTCTTCTCCAAAGTCAGGGATGGCCAACAGCTCGCTTGCCACCGCCTGTGCAGGTCCCATCAGATCCAGTTCACCTTTCATTGCCCGTTTTAACAGCATATCTACGACAAGCAACCTATTCACCTCATTGGTACCTTCGAAGATCCGGTTGATCCGTGAATCACGGTAAGCGCGCTCCATCGGCGCATCGGCTGAATATCCCATTCCGCCATAGATCTGCACACCTTCATCCACTACATAATCCAGCATCTCTGAACACCATACTTTGATAATAGCGCACTCGATCGCAAATTGTTCCACGGATTTCAATTTGGCCTTTGCTTCATCCATCCCGCCTGCAATCAATGCATCATACGCATCATCAATATTTTGGCCGGCACGATAGGATGCTGACTCCACAGCAAATAAACGTGTCGCCATCTCTGCCAGTTTGTATCGAATAGCACCAAACTTAGAAATCGGCAAGTTAAACTGCACACGTTCATTGGCATATTGGACGGCATGATTGATGACCATACGAGCTGAACCATTTGTCGCAGCACCTAACTTGATCCTTCCGATATTCAGGATATTTACGGCAATCTTAAATCCATTCTCACGCTCGGAAAGCATATTTTCAACCGGAACGGCACAGTCATTAAAGAAAATCTGACGTGTGGAAGATCCCTTAATCCCCAACTTGTGTTCCTCGGGGTTCATCGTGATCCCGCCGAAATCTTTTTCGACAATAAATGCGGTCAGGTTTTTGTCGTTATCGATTTTTGCAAAAACAATAAAGATATCTGCAAACCCGCCATTAGTAATCCACATTTTCTGGCCATTGATCAGATAATGGGTTCCCTCAGCATTTAGTTTTGCAGAAGTACGGCCTGAATTGGCATCTGATCCAGCATTTGGTTCTGTCAGACAATAGGAAGCCTTCCATTCGCCAGTTGCAAGCTTAGGAATATATTTTGCCTTTTGTTCCGCATTACCATAATAAAGAATAGGTAAAGTACCGATACCCGTATGTGCAGACAAAGCTACTGCAAAAGAGAATCCACCACCTACAGCATCTGCAACAAGCATCGAGGTATTGAAATTCTTGCCAAACCCACCGTATTCCTCCGGGATCGATACGCCCAGCATGCCTAATTCCCCAGCTTTATCCATCAAACTAGGCATCAATCCTTCTTCTTGTGCGTCAATACGGTCAAGCTTATTTAACACTTCCGTTTCTAGGAAATCCAAACAGGTCTGGCGAATCATTTTCGCCTCTTCATCAAATTCCTCTGGGATAAAAATAGCTGTATAGGGAGTCTCTTTGATTACGAACTCACCGCCTTTGATTGCTTTATTTTCGCTCATTGTTAATTTAGATTTGTGGTGTAATCCAACAGCTGGTTATTGACTGCTCCGATTTACACTATTTTTTAATACTTTTATTCGCTATACGACCCACGAATAATATTTTTTATCCGATTATTTTTTTAGGCCTGCTCCTTAGTCCAATAGTTCAAAAATACCAGCCGCACCCTGACCTGTCCCTACACACATCGTCACCATACCATATTTTTTACCACGACGTTTCAATTCATGCAAAACCTGCACGGTCAATTTCGCTCCTGTACAACCTAGCGGATGCCCTAAAGCAATCGCCCCGCCATTGACATTGACTTTTTCTTCGTCAAGCTCAAGTTCACGAATTACAGCCAAAGATTGGGATGCAAAAGCTTCATTCAATTCAAACAAATCAATATCTTCTTTTTTAAGTCCTGCCTGTTTCAATGCTTTAGGTATCGCATAGATTGGTCCGATTCCCATGACCCGTGGTGGCACGCCCGCAACAGCAAAACTAATCAGTTTGGCGATGGGTTTTATCCCCAGCTCCTTCACTTTAGCCTCTGACATAACCAGCACAAATGCGGCACCATCAGATGTTTGGGAGGAGTTTCCGGCTGTTACTGAACCATTAGCAGCAAAGACAGGCTTCAACTTACCCAAAGCGTCCAAGGATGTATCTGCACGAGGCCCTTCATCGGTATCCACAACATATTCACGTGTTGCGATCTTCCCATCTTTCAGATAGTTCTCCTTGACTGTGATTGGCACAATACCATCTTTTAGATGACCATTCTGAATAGCGGCTACAGCTTTTTGATTGGATTTAAGCGCAAAGGCGTCTTGATCTTCACGGGAGACATTGTAATCCTTGGCAACGGCCTCCGCAGTCAGTCCCATCCCCCAGTACCAGTCAGGATGCTCTTTGGCAACAACAGGATTCGGCACAATTTTCCAGCCGCCAAAGGGCATGCCGGACATCACTTCAACACCACCGGCAATAATAACATCTGCCATACCGGCCTTGATCTTTGCTACCGCTGTAGCAATCGTCTCCAATCCAGATGCACAATAGCGATTGACTGTAACGCCTGGCACTTTATCTGTATCTAGACCCATCAGGGAAATAAAACGTGCCATATTAAGACCCTGCTCAGCCTCAGGCATCGCATTACCCACGATGACATCATCTATATCTTCTTTATTTAAATTTGGCACAGTGGACACAAGATGTTTAATCACATCTGATGCTAAATCATCAGCCCGCATAAAGCGAAATCCTCCTCGAGGCGCTTTACCTACTGCTGTACGAAATCCTGCTACTATGTATGCTTCCATTATTTGAGATATTAGTAGTTAGATATTAGTAGTTAGATTCTTGACCTTAAGCAATAGCTTTTGTTGAAAAATATAGTTCATTTTCTGTAATTCCTCCAGCTTTTCCAAAAGACCCTCTAAATCCTCTTCTGATAAATAACCTAAATTTTTTGATATTATTAACTGTGTTTCGACTTCATATGTAGACGCATGCGCTATTGCCAAAAACTGAACAAACTCTTTATCCGAATTTCTTCCTGCTCCCTCAGCAATATTTGAAGGAATTGATACAGCAGCTCTATTTATTTGTGAAATGAGATTAAATCGTTCACGGTCTGGGAAAATAGATGTAGCTCTATATACATCAGATACCAACGTAATAGATTTTTGCCAAAGTATTAATTCCTTATAATTATGCATATCTAAATACTATGTACTAAATACTATTGTCTATCCTAATTCCGTAAAGGCTTTCCTTTTGTCAACATGTATTGAATTCTTTCAAGTGTTTTACGTTCTGCACAGAGTTCGAGGAATGTCTTGCGCTCAAGATCCAACAAGTACTGTTCGGACACTTCCGTTGGAGATGACAGATTACCACCACACATCACCCAACCCAATTTTTCCGAAATCTTCCGGTCATAGTCGGAGATATAATTTCCTTCACGCATCGAAGATGCACCTACATACACAATACCTAAACCTTGATTACCCAACACTTTGATATCGTTTCGTGGAGCTGGTTGCACATATCCTTCGTCCGCAAGTTCAAGTGCTTTCGCCTTTGCATCAGCAAGTAAACGCGCGCGGTTCATCGTAATCGCAAACTTATCTTTTTGTAGATACCCCAGTTCATAGGCCTCATAAGCAGAAGTCGAGACTTTCGCCTGGCCAATGGTCAGGAATTTGTCCTTTAAGGTATTCTGAACGATTTGGCCATCTTTAAATTCTTCTGAAGCACGCAATGCAAATTCCTTAGTTCCGCCACCACCAGGGATAACACCTACCCCCAGTTCCACTAAGCCCATATAGGTTTCGGCGTGGGCCTGCACAAAATCTGCATGCATCGAAAACTCGCAGCCTCCGCCTAAGGTCATCTGAAACGGCGCTACAACAACAGGAATGGATGAATAACGCAAGCGCATGGATGTGTTTTGAAAGGCTCGAACAGCCATATTTAACTCATCAAAATCCTGCTCCACAGCCATCATGAAAATCATTCCGATATTGGCTCCTGCAGAAAAATTCTTTCCATCATTGGAAACAACCAATCCACGGTATTCTTTTTCAGCAAGATCTATCGCTTTATTCAAGCCCTGAATTACATCACCACCGATGGTATTCATTTTGGTGTGAAACTCACAATTGATGATTCCATCACCGAGATCAATAATAGAAACTCCTGTATTTTTCCAGATGGTTTTGCTTTCACGGATATGATCCAATACGATCAAATCCTCTGTTCCAGGAATAGCTTTATACGACTTGGATGCAATATCATAATAATGGCGAACGCCATTTTCTATTTTATAGAAAGATTCATGCCCGGCATCCAACATTTCGTGTACCCAAGGCGCCACTTCACCATTCTGCCCTGGCAAACGTTTCTCTTCAGCTTTGATCCTAGCCAGGGTCTCACGCACACCTAAAGCATCCCACACTTCAAAAGGCCCTAACTCCCATCCAAATCCGGCACGCATGGCATCATCAATACGGAAGAAATCGTCTGTGATTTCAGGGACACGGCGTGAAACATATTCAAACAAGGGATAATGCATCGCACGGAACAGTTCCGCCGCTTTATCTGTTCCCTGTTCATAGACTTTCATCCGTTTACGGATATCTTCGACTGGCTTGGTCGACTCTAGCGTGGAAGATTTAACTTTTTGCTGAGAACCGAACGTTAATGTTTTAAGATTCAAGGAAAGGATTTCAGAATTACCATCGGCGGCTTTTACCTTTTCATAAAATCCTTTTTTTGTTTTTTCACCCAGCCATTTATTTTCAACCATTTTACTGATAAAGGCCGGAAGCTGGAAGACACCTTTTGCTTCATCTTCAGGCGCATTTTGAGCCAGGCCATTGGCTACATTCACCAAGGTATCGAGACCAACAACATCCGCAGTACGGAAAGTAGCCGATTTCGGATGTCCCATTGCCGGACCTGTATATTTATCCACTTCCTCCACTGTCAAACCCAAAGGTTCGACCAGATGAGTCACTGCCAACATCGAATAAACGCCAATCCGGTTACCGATAAATGCTGGGGTATCTTTACATAGCACAACTGTCTTACCCAGCATCTTATCGCCAAAATGAAGAACGAAATCGACAACCTCTGGCTTAGTATGCGGCGTCGGAATGACCTCCAATAAAGGCAGGTAGCGCGGCGGATTGAAGAAGTGTGTACCGCAGAAATGATCTTTAAAATCTTCACTACGTCCTTCTGTCATGAGATGAATAGGAATACCAGAAGTATTGGAAGTAATCAATGTCCCCGGTTTGCGGAACTGTTCAACACGGTCAAAAACAGATTTTTTAATATCCAAACGCTCTACAACGACTTCGATGATCCAGTCTACTTGCGCGATATCTTGGAGGTTATCATCAAAATTTCCTGTTTTAATACGTTTTACAAACGATTTGCTGTAAATTGGTGAAGGATTTGTCTTTAATGCAGTTTCTAACGAACTGTTAACAATCCGGTCCCGAACGGCTTTACTCTCTAACGTCAGACCCTTAGCTTCTTCTGTCGGCAACAGTTCGCGGGGAACGATATCCAACAGTAAAACCTCGACACCAATGTTAGCAAAATGACAAGCAATTCGCGAGCCCATAACACCCGAACCGAGAACTGCCACTTTTCTAATATTTCTGTTCATCATAACATATTTATCATGCACATCCGTACATTTGGTTTAATTTCTATACGATCACTTCTTCCTTATAATTGGTCGCCAGTTCATTGAGCTTAGCCAAAGAAGCTATCAATTGATCACGTTCATTTTCTGAAAAATTATCAGCGAGATACTGATTAAAATTGCGCACCACATCCTTGGCTATCCTTCTTTTCTCGCGACCCAAATCTGTCAGATACACTTTCACAGAACGTTTGTCTGTCTCACTGGTCTCCCGATAGATGAACCCCAAGGACTCTAGATTATTCAACACACGAGACAAACTCGTTGTTTTAACCCCCGTCAAATTCGCAATCTGAGAAACAGGAGTACCCTCTTTATGGATATTGATCAAAATATAACCGGCAGCTTGAGTAAAACCATACTGCGAGGCAATTTGATTATATTTATTGGCAATCGTTTGCCAACCTGTTTTTAAAAAATAGTCGATTGTCTGATTTTGGTCCATAGCGTAATCACAAGCGATTTATTATTATGCTTGCATAACAAATATAATAGATAAGAATTAGAATAGCAAGGTAGAAAATGTAATTTTTACGAATTATCGTTCACTGTGTCTTAAGAATAGTATTTCTTGCATTTTTATGACCAAAACATCAATGTGGAAAACTTTTAACAACTGAAATACAGTTAAATAAAGAAAAACACAAAGCTTTTATTAACAATCCATGTGTAATATTCAAAATTAATTGCGTTAAATTTGTCCTAAACAAACATCAACTTCGTATGGCTTTAGTAAACATACCTCGCTTGGACTTGTTGCATTATACACAAGGAACCCAAGAACAACGAAATCAATTCATTCAGGATATTGGCAAGGCTTTCAATGAAACTGGCTTTGTAACGATAGCAAACCATGGTTTATCAAAAGAATTAATTGAGGAATTATATCAGGTCGTTCCAGAATTCTTTAGTTTACCAACTGAAACAAAAGAAAAGTATGAATTTCCTGAGCTTGCGGGTCAACGTGGATATACTGCTAAGGGAAGAGAAAAAGCGAAAGATGCTAAAACACCAGATCTAAAAGAATTCTGGCAACGTGGTCAAACCATCGTTGGTGAAGAATATTCGAAAGCTGACTTCCCTGACAATCCTCAAGTGGAAGAAATACCTCGTTTTAATAGTGTGACAGCTGAAGTATATAAAAAACTAGAAGACACAGGTCGCGAATTATTAAAAGCAATTGCTACTTACTTAGATCTCGAAGAAAATTATTTTGAGCAGTTTGTTATCAATGGTAATTCTATCTTGCGTGCGATCCATTATTTTCCAATTACCGATCCGGATGCCTTGGCTCCTGATGCTGTACGCGCAGGTGCTCACGAAGACATCAATCTAATTACGTTATTAATCGGCGCTAGTGCAGATGGACTAGAAGTATTGACAAAAGATGGAGAATGGTTCCCGATCAAAGCAAAAGGAGAAGACATTGTCATCAACGTGGGAGACATGCTACAGCGTTTGACCAATAACAAACTTAAGTCAACAACTCACCGTGTAGTCAATCCTCCGCGTGAAAAAATGGGTACTTCCCGCTTTTCGATTCCTTTCTTTTTACATCCAAAATCTTCTATGAGTTTAGCTTCGTTGGACTCTTGTATCGACGCAGCTCATCCAAAGGCCTATGAAGACTATACCGCAGGTGAATATTTGGATGAAAGATTGAGAGAGATCGGATTAAAAATGTAAAAACAAAATTCATCTTAATTGCATGTTATCATAAAAAAAGCCGATCATCCGATCGGCTTTTTTTATGATAACATGCTAAATTATTTCAGTTTGTAACCAACTCCTACATTCATAAAGATATTATGCAACCCGAAACTGATACTTTCAAATCCATTCTTCATAATATTATTGAAACCATAGTCAAGTTGAGCCAATGCAAAAAATTTACGATTGACCGCATATTGAGTACCCAGACTTAGTCCAACATCAATATTCCGTACACTTTCTTTAAAATCATAATCTGCATTATCTACAATAATCTTGTCACCGGTAGGCTGCTCATGTCGTAGATATCCGTTATAAGCTTCCCCATAAAACTCTTTTTTTACTGCAAAAGAAATATATGGACCAGCTTGAACATTCCAATGGCTTGAAAACTGGTAGGTTGCCTGAATGGGTACAGAGAGATAAAGATTATGTACTTTAGTGGTTATATCTCCTGTGTAATACCCTCTCAATTCGTCTTTAGAATCATTGACGGCGTTAAAGGTTGTTTTATATCCTTTTACTGTCGCTTTAGTATCCATTCCTTTACCTTCAAAAGTAAGGCCTAGGGCAAGCCCCCATTTGGAATCAATATGATAGTTCGCTTTCGCCCCGACAAAAAACGGAACGTTCGGGCTGTAGCTTTTAATCTTCCGAATTTCTCTCGGCAAAGACAATGGAGCCGCTCCCCCTATCTTGGTCCCCAACATGACCTGAACACCTAATCTATCATCCTTACTATCTATTTCCTGTGCGTTTACAAGCGTTGAAATAGATGCCATTACGGCTAATAAAACTATATATATACTAATTTTCATTATTTCTGGGTTACAATTTTGAGATCATCTACGATCAACTTACTACCAACAGCACCGATAAAATTATCGCCATATTTACTTGACGACATCACAATAGCAATACTGTAATCCAAATTGGTAACATCAGATTCCGTCACCTTCGCCGAGTATTTAAATGGTAAAACAAACTTTACAAAGTTATTACCAGCTGTAGCTCCGCCATTTTCTAGTCGGGCAATAGCAACGATACTCGGATCTGTCAAAATATTATGTCCTGTTAAATACGATACTCTTTTTTTAGGATCCGGTTCGGAGGCCATTAATTTCTTTCGATTGTAGAATACCGCATATATATCACATGAATCTTTCATATTAACAGGTTTTAGATTTTCATCCGTTACATTCGCTCCTGCAGTATACTTATAATACCCCTCTAAAGCCAAAGGAATCTGATTGAAAGGAAGACCAAATTGCGTTGCAGACAGTGGATCCGTCAATACGGGGCCTGTATCGAAAGATCCTATAAATAGATTCCCCGCTGCGATAGGTTTTTTAAACATGGCCCCAAAAGATCCGGTGAGTTTTGTTTCTAATAAGGCCGCTTTTCCCCCAGAATGAGCATCTGCTGTGGTTTTCGTTGGATAGGATTCTGGCTCCTTTACACCTCCACCGAAACTCAAAGTAAGTGAAAAGCTTGGGTTTCCTGAGCCCCAGTTGTAAAAATCCTCACCATCTATTTTATTAAAGAAAACAGTATACTTCTCATCTTTATCAATTGAAACATCTTCAAACCCATATTCCGTAGGCACAAAACCGCCATCTGTTTTAACTAACTTAATGAGGTAATTCTTTTCAAACTGCTTATCTTGTGAAATAACTTTGTAATATACTCCGTTCTTCAATAATTGATCTATTATGACTTTATTAACATCCTGTTCACCAGCCGGCATTTGCAAAGAATCTTGTAACAGTTCAATAGAAGCACCTGGAGTTAAATCAAACTTCATATTCAACTTTGTCAAATCATGAATACTCGGTTGAAGATAAACGGTGACCTGATTATTCGTAATCACTGGGTTCAGAAGAAAAATATCTTCCTCTGCTTGAATCCCGACTATATCTGCCTCCATATTTAATGCTTCTTCCTTTATGCAACTCCCAAGACTAAAAAGTAGCATAAAACAAATTACCCAAAGGTAAATTCGTCTTTGTTTCATAAAAAATAGTATTAGTATAAATATATTCCCAATGCATTCGATTACGCATTGAAATGATCACAAAGCTACCATTCTAGCCTCCAAGAAAAGTCATTTCGATCACCTTTTCCTGCTAAGCAACTAATTCTTTACATTTCAGAAGAATATTAACTACCTTTTATTTCCTGTCTCACTTTAATCGGCAAACTTTCAACAATCAGACTATAACTGTGCAACACAAGTTCTTCTAATGCCCGATCATTCAATTCCCGATTCGCAATGACTGTATTCCAGTGTTTTTTGTTCATATGGTATCCTGGAAATACTGTCTGATCATATCTTTCCCTGAGTTCCACTGCTTTCTCTGGATCACATTTCACATTAAATTGTAGTATATCGACCTGATCTAGTCCAACCAATAAAAATATCTTGCCTCCTACTTTAAATACCAACGTATCGGGCCCAAAAGGGGTCTCTTCTGTAACGGGCCCAATGGACAGGCAATACTCTCTTAGCTCTTCAATATTCATATCTTATTAATTTAAGTACACTCACCTTCGATCATTAACAATTAGATTTATATAAATTTGACAATAATCCATATAAATCTAACAAAACAAGCGCTTAGTTTGCCCCTAAATTTGTAGTATATCAAAAGCGAATATAAAGAAACCAAAATGAACAAGAACCATCATTAAGCCATTCGTCAACATGAGAAATTTAAATATTAAGCTAATGCTACTCGTCATTATATCAACACTTTCAGTACAATGCAAAAGTATGGACAAGACAGATCAGGACAATCTCGCCCAAAACAGCATTGTTGAAGCAGTTTCCAAAGGGCAGATTAACGCGGTAAAGGAACTACTGGATAAAGGAGCTGATGCAAACCAAAAAGGTAAAGATTCAAAATCGCTGTTGTTGATCGCCACAGAAAAAAACGATCTGACTATGGCCAAATTACTTCTTCAATATGGTGCGAAGGTGAATCAGCAGAACAATATTTTAAATAGCCCCTTTCTGTACGCCGGTGCTTCAGGATTTACTGAACTAGTTAAGCTTTACCTCGACCACGGAGCCGATTTCAAAATTTTTAATCGATACAATGGCACGGCACTTATTCCTGCCTGCGAACGTGGTCATGTGGAGACGGTAAGACTATTGGCCAATACAAAAGGTTTCCCAATAGATCATATTAATAGACTGGGCTGGACCGCACTATTAGAAGCTATCATACTCGGAGACGGCAGTCAAAAATATGTGGAAATTGTCCAGATATTATTGGACGCCAACAGCGATAAAAATATAGCTGATAACGAAGGTGTAACACCCCTACAGCATGCCAGAAAAAGAGGGTTTAATAAAATTGTCACTATACTGGAAGCAAAAAGCAGCAAGTAAGCAATCTTACTTCTGCTATTGCAAGGCCAAATGTTGACGCTGTTCTTTCTATTTCTGCAAAAGCGCCTGAATCTCCTTTTGGATCTCCGCTCCCTTATCTGTGTTATACCATTTTTGAATCTCTTCTTTAATATCCGAAAAATCTTTCCCCTGCTCCTTCAAGCTCAAGAATAAGTTCTGGCAATCTTTTGGCCTTGGTCCCCAAACTGCGAGATCTACTCCATCATCATTTCGGATCACTAGAATCGGGATTGATTTCCCACCATTCGTTAAATAAGAATCTATTAAAAAAGGTGCGCTATCACGCAATTGGATATCGACAGTAATATTGGGGTTTCGGGCCGCCATCTTAGCAAGCATTGGGACAGAATGTGCCGCATCGCCACACCAAGGTTCTGTAATAATGATCCATTGTTGTCGTTCCGAAATCGTGTCAATAAACTGTTGAAAAACCTCTGTTGGTTCAAAACGTTTTAACCAACGGCCCATCCTTGTCCAGTTCATTTTAGTGTATTGATAGTACTCGTCATCCTGGTAGGTAGGGTGATTTTCAGGATGATTCAATATATCTTCGAATTGTTGCAAATAATTTTCAAACGTCATAAAATCAATTTTGTGCAAAGGTAATTTTTAGTTCCTACTTTGTCAAAATTCTATATCCCAAAGATTTTACAATCGCTGATGAGTTTTCACACTTATTAACAATTAACTCAATTATCTTTGGCACATACAACCAGTAAATGAAAAGATTAATTCAATTATTCCTAGTATTTTTTGTTATCAGCACAGCTTATTCCCAGACAATCATAAAGGGGAAAATTTTAGATAAAGCTGACAATAAGCCGTTGACAAATGCTTCTGTCATTCTACTGAACACCGATTCCGTGCTCCGCTATTTCAATAGGGCCAATGAGGAGGGAAAGTTTCAGATCAAAAATATTAAGCCTGGCAGCTATATACTTTTAGCAACTTATCCAAAGTTTGAACTCTATAGCGACACCATTGAACTCAAGGGACAAGATATCGACTTTGGCGATATCAAAATCAATTCGCAGAAAAATGTCCTTGAAGAGGTTATCATTACGCGCAGACTTCCCATTACCATCAAGGGTGATACTATCGAATATGACGCAGGAAGCTTCGAAACCGAAAAAAATGCCAAGCTCGAGGATCTTTTACGCCGATTGCCGGGCTTTACAGTGTCTGGAGATGGAAATATCACCGCTCAGGGCAAATCAGTACAGAAAGTCTTTATAGATGGCGAAGAATTTTTTGGTTATGACCCTAAAATTGCCATACGCAATGTGCGGGCCGATGCAGTCGACAAAGTGCAATTGTATGAGAAAAAATCAGAAGAGGCCGAACTTTCGGGTATAGATGACGGTGTGCGTATTCAGACCGTGAATGTAGTGTTAAAAGAAAAGGCCAGAAAGGGTATCTTCGGAAATGCAGAGCTATTAGGTGGTACCAAGGAGCTCTATGCCGGAAACTTATTTGCGGCCAAATTCAACCAGACTGAGCGCATCGGTATAACCGCCAACCACAATAATATGGGGAGCTCCAATAGCCATGAAGGATCTTTACGAATGAACAATCAGATTACCGGAGAGCCGCTAAATACATCTTTAGGGGCGAACTACGAAAACCAGTTTCTCAAAAAGGCGCTAAAAGTAAATGCCAATTATAACTATAACAGTAGCAGCAATAAAAACCGATCGGAAAATTACAACAAAAACATCCTTCCTGATAACTCGATCTTAGAACGAAATAGCAAAAATTACAACGAAAATAGTGCAAGAAGCAATGGTGTCAGATCCAATCTCTCCATGCGACTGGATTCAACGCAGCATATGGACCTACAGGCCAACGGAAATTGGTCCAATAATTTCAGTTTAAGTCAGTCGGAAAGTGCTACTAATGATGGCGCCGGTGCGGCGGTTAGCTCCTTTAATGAGAAAAATGAATCGAACACTTCGAGCCAAAGCAATAATTTTCGCCTGAATTATAGAAAAAGACTCAAAGCCGGCAGTTCATTAAATTTAATGGTCGGCAACAACTATAATGAATCAACTTCGGAAAGTAAAGTTAATTCAGAAACAATTATCCATCAGAGCAATGACACCACGCGTATTAACCAAAATAGATGGAGCAATAACAAAGGTAATACCTTTTCTACTTCATTCAATTTCAATAATAGGCTAAATGACGCCATGAATTTAGCTTTGGGCTACAGCTTCAATCAGTCAAACAACAAGAACGAACAGGTATCAACAGACATACAAACTAAAGAGAAAGATCCCTTATACTCTAAAAATCAGATCGACAATAATACCAACCAGGGAATCAATGTCCATTTGTCTTATCGGAAGGATAAATTTGAGGTCAATCTTTCCAACCGAACATTCTATAAAAATCAAAAGTTAAGCGATAGTGACCGGGATATAAACCTTTCAAGGAATTTTTGGGACAACAATTTAAACTTTGATGCCAATTACCGGATTTCAAACAGTAAGAATATCCGACTGGCCTATCAGAGTTCCAATATCATTCCTTCATTTGACCAATTACAGCCACTGCAACCGCAGACTAACCCACTGTTTCAACAGATCGGTAATCCAGACCTCAAACGGGCTGTCAACAACAACATTTCAGCTAATTATAATGCGTTCAGTTTGCTAAAGGGAACCAACATTAATATTAACGGAAATTTCTCTTTCGTCAATAACCCAATTGTCAATAAGACAACAGTCATGGAGAATTCGGCCCAGATCAGTAGCTATGAAAATTTATCGGGTAAATCAAACTGGAATGGTGGATTAAACATCAATCATATGCAACCCCTGGCCAATCGTCGCATTAACTTCAATAAAAGTGCAAATATCCGGTACAACAACAGTTACAGCTACACAAAATTTGAAAGTGGCCAATCTCAAGGGGAGTTTCTCCTGAACAATTCAAAAAACACCGCATTCGGCCTAGGATCAAGCTTAAATGAACAAGATTCAGAAGGCTTTGATTTTGATATTTCATTGAATGCCGGCATTAACGCACAGCAAAATTCGATCAACACGCAATATAACGCAACTAACTTTGAAGGTGGAGCTTCGGGATATATCAAATATTTTCTGCCGAAGAAATTCAATATCGTGACCAACGTTTACTATAGCTACACTGGCCCCACTAAACTTTACAAGAAAGCAATTAATCAATTTTATACCAATTTGGAGCTGGAAAAAAAGGTATTGAAAGATGAAAGTCTGACAGTCAGCCTTAAGGCCTTTGACCTCTTTAACACATTTAATAATACACGTCGGAATGGCAGTGATACCAATTATTCAGAATCCACCCAACAGGTATTGACACAGTATTTTTTAGTTGGTGTCAAATGGGATTTCAATAAATATTTAGGAAAAAGCAATGATTAGAACATATTTAACCATTATTATATTTTGTCTAAGCGGATTATCTCTGCAGGCACAATACGTCTATTTTGGCAATAGGGGTACCATTAGTTTTGACAAGGTGACGTATACAAAGGCCCGCATGCGACAAATGTCCAATGACATGAGCTCAAAAATGATGGGCCGGGGAATAGACTTCATGGAGCACCTGGATAAAATGCCAGACTCGCATACAGATCGATTTAACTTATATTTTGATGAGAATGCGACCGTTCTTATGCCCGAAGAAAGCCCAAATACCGAAAAGCCGAATGGAGGAGGCAAAATGCGTGCGCCAAGTATCACGGCAAGTGGCCGCGGTGGTAGAAATCAGGGTGGTTCACGAGGTGGAGGAAACCAGCGTGTTATGCTCAGAGGTGGAACCAGTAAAAATGGAAAAGTACTTTACCAAGATCTGAAAACGGGGAAGGCCGAGATTCAATTGGATATCGATGAGAAATATTTGCTTGCTGAAACATTAGATAGCATCACCTGGCGCTTTACCGAGGAATTCCGCAATATTGCTGGTATCAACTGCCGAAGGGTAAATGGTGCTACCAAAGACTCCCTTTATCTGATTGCCTATTATGCCGAAGAAATACCGGTCTCTGCAGGCCCTGCCCTGAGCCATGGTCTTCCGGGTATGATATTGGGGCTGGTCATACCAGAGATGCATATCCAATATTGGGCAACAAATATCGCCTATACCAATAATCTTGTTCCCACAGATTGGCGGGACAAAAAATCAAAACAAATGCAACTGGAAGAATTTACAGCACTCTTTGGCAGATATATGCCACGCAATCGTCAAAATGAGTCAGCTAAAAAACGGATCTTGGAGCAACTTGTCTATTGAAAATGTCAGTTTGGCAGTACCTAAGTACAAATTGATGACAAATAGTGATTTTTTTACAAAACATTCGGATTGGCATAAGGGTTGATAATAGAGTGATAGAATTTATTTAAGTAAAAAATTAAAATACAAGATATGTCTAAAATTATAGGAATTGACTTAGGTACTACAAACTCATGTGTTGCCGTAATGGAAGGTAACGAGCCTGTAGTAATTACGAATAACGAAGGTAAGCGTACCACTCCTTCCATTGTAGCTTTCGTAGAAGGTGGTGAGCGTAAAGTGGGTGATCCAGCTAAACGTCAAGCAATTACTAATCCACATAAAACTATTTATTCTATTAAACGTTTTATGGGACTTTCATATGATGAGGCCGTAAAAGAAGCTGAACACGTACCTTATAAAATCGTTAAAGGTGATAACAATACACCACGCGTGGAAATCGACGACCGTAAATATACTCCACAAGAAATCTCTGCAATGATTCTTCAAAAAATGAAGAAAACTGCTGAAGACTTCTTAGGTCAAGAAGTAACAGAAGCTGTCATCACAGTACCTGCATACTTCAACGATGCACAGCGTCAAGCAACAAAAGAAGCTGGTGAAATCGCTGGTTTATCTGTTAAACGTATCATCAACGAGCCTACTGCTGCTGCTTTAGCTTACGGTTTGGATAAAGCACACAAAGACATGAAAATTGTTGTGTTTGACTGTGGTGGTGGTACACATGACGTTTCCGTATTGGAATTAGGTGATGGCGTATTTGAAGTAAAATCTACTGACGGTGATACACACTTAGGTGGTGATGACTTCGATAATGTGATCATCAACTGGTTGAATGAAGAATTCAAAAACGAAAACAATGGCTTTGACTTGAAAAAAGACCCAATGGCCTTGCAACGTTTGAAAGAAGCTGCTGAAAAAGCGAAAATTGAATTATCAAGTGCAACTTCTACTGAAATTAACTTACCCTATATCACGGCAGATGCAACTGGTCCAAAACACTTAGTTCGTACCTTATCACGTGCTAAATTTGAGGCTTTGGCAGCTGACTTGATCAAGAGAACAATTGCTCCTTGTGAGTCTGCATTGAAAAATGCTGGTTTCAGCAAGTCAGATATCGACGAAATTATCTTAGTAGGTGGTTCTACACGTATCCCTGCAATTGTTGACGCTGTAAAAGCTTTCTTCGGAAAAGAGCCTTCTAAAGGCGTAAACCCTGACGAGGTTGTTGCTTTAGGTGCTGCAATCCAAGGTGGTGTATTGACTGGTGAAGTAAAAGACGTTTTATTATTGGATGTAACTCCACTTTCATTGGGTATCGAAACAATGGGTGGTGTAATGACTAAATTGATTGAAGCAAATACAACTATCCCGACTAAAAAATCGGAAACATTCTCAACAGCTTCAGACAATCAACCATCTGTGGAAATCCATATCTTACAAGGTGAGCGTCCAATGGCAAGCCAAAACCGTACAATCGGTCGCTTCCATTTGAACGATATCCCGCCTGCACCTCGTGGCGTGCCTCAAATTGAAGTTACTTTTGATATTGATGCCAATGGTATCATCAAAGTATCTGCAAAAGATAAAGCAACTGGTAAGGAGCAAAACATCCGTATCGAAGCATCTTCAGGTCTATCTGACGACGAAATCAAACGCATGAAAGAAGAAGCTGAAGCAAATGCTGATGCTGATAAAAAAATGAAAGAAGAAGCTGACAAAGTTAATGCAGCTGATGCCTTAATCTTCTCAACTGAAAAACAATTGAAAGAATATGGCGACAAAATTTCGGCAGATAAGAAAGCTCCTATTGAAGCTGGCTTAACGAAATTAAAAGCTGCGTACGATGCGAAAAACTTCGCAGATATTGATGCGGCTTCTGAAGAATTACAAAATGCTTGGAATGCGGCTTCTGAAGAAATGTACGCTGCTTCTCAAGGTGCTGCACAACAACCACAAGGAGATGCTGGTCAAACACAAGGTGGAAACCAAGGTGGTGATGACGTGACTGACGTAGATTACGAAGAAGTGAAATAATCACTCCTCCTGATAAATAAAAAGCTCTGGGTAGATAACCCGGAGCTTTTTTTGTTTATAAGAAACATCTCCTCTAGAAACGCGAAAGAGCTGCTTAGTATAGTGCGCAAATTGCCCAGAAGAATTTAATAAACCCAGCTATTTCCGATAATGGCTCAATATTCCTTTATCCAATGTAGCCCAGACTCCTGCTGGCATGTCTGCCTTCTTCAAAGCATTGTTTGTCCAGGTATTACAGGAATAAAACATGCTATAGGCCCCTTTGGCTTCATAAAAAGCATCAGCATCGTCGTATTGCGCATCCGTATCGACCAATATAGGTTTACCTTCACGCAAATCCAGCGAATCATAGATATACTTTACCAGTGCGCGATATTGCTCCTCATTTATTTTATATCCAAAACATAAGTCAGTCTCTCGAATGGAATTATAGTAGGTCACATGTATTGCAGACTGTCCCAACCCAAAGGCTGCCACAAAGGCCGTTGAAGCCTTAAGATCTTTCCATTCCGGTGTATCCAAATAAAAACCTTTGTCCCCCCAGCCTACACCCATATATTGATAACCGGCTTTTTTACCAACCGTGTTGGCATAAGGAAATACAGTGGACCAGTCCATATCTTTCACGATGACCGGCAAAACAATATCTGTGTGTACACCATTGGATTTAACAAATACCTGAATCGTTTGATCTGTTGTTACCAGTTTACGCGATGCTGAGAGTCTTGACAGGCTATACTCCCCAACAATATATAAGACGCAAAAACCTATAATTCCTAAAATAATATATCCTAACACCTTAAGTATCTTTTTCATTTAACCAATTCGATTTTCTATCATAATCTAACGTGTCGGTTTTTAATCTTAGCTGCCTCCAATGACTCCATCTCCGAAAACAGCACAACGCCTGTCTAGAACATCTGCATTGTTGGGCGAAAAAAAACCTGTATTGTTTGACACAATACAGGCTCAATATAAGCTATTTCTATTAGCTCTTAAAATAACTTTTCTGGATATACGCCATCAGCAACCAATTTCGAAATTGATTCTTGAACGATAGGTTTATCTTCTTTATATGTTACACCAAACCATTTCGATGATGTTGGGATGACTTTAAAATCCGCCATTTTATGTTTCACCATATAATCCGGAACTGAAGGAATAAAAAATTCAGCTTTCAAATTCTCTTTATTTTCTTCAACAAAAGCTGGGAACATCGCTTGTGCTACTTCGAAGATTTTTGGCGTGAAGCCCCAAAAGTTCATCGAAACGCGTGTTTCCGGATCCAAATCGTTTTCAACACCATTTTCCTCATAAACAATCTTGCGATCGTCCCCCTCACCTTTGTAATAGATGTTGGTACGCTCAGTAACACTTTCCATATGACCTGTAGGACTAACTTCACATACTCCACGTGATACATAGCCGTAATCAGACATTGTATTTCCGACCTGAAAACCCATCAATGACATCTGTTCGTCTGACACCTCAGTCGTTAAAAACTTCGCCATTTTGTTGAAAGAATCTGAACCATAAAAATCGTCCGCATTGATCACACAAAAAGGTTCGTTCACTTTATCCTTAGCGCTCATCACAGCGTGTGCTGTACCCCAAGGTTTCGTTCTTTCAATGACGTGATTTACGCCAAATTTAGTTAAATCAAAATTTTGAAAAGCGTAGTCTACTTCTATTTTACCTTCCAATTTTTTATCAAAAACTTCTTTCATCTTTTCTAGGAATTCTTCCCGAATAATGAATACAACTTTTCCAAATCCTGCGCGAATGGCATCATAGATTGAATAGTCAATAATTGTCTCGCCGTGTGGGCCAAAACCATCTACTTGTTTTAAAGAACCATACCGGCTAGCCATTCCTGCTGCCAAAATCAAAAGGGTTGGTTTACTCATATTTAAATTGCGTTAATAGAACTTTCTTTTCGTCCGCAAACTTAGCTAAATTTGCCCTTAAAAGCAAATGTAGCTATGTGCTGATCACTGTCTAAAAATAGTGTATCGGAACGAAAATTATCAATAAATTCGTGTTATTTCTTTTTTAAGAATGCATTCAATAGACCGGTTGCCAATTTCCCCAAGAGTTTGACCCCTTCTCTTGCGAGTGTTGTTGTCGCCGTACGCTGCGCAGCTTCTAATGGCGTCTGCCTCCTTGAAGTCGGTCGATCAGCTTTGGCAGCCTCTTTCTCCGCAGCTACACGCTGTTCTTCCTGCTGTACAACCTGCATTTTCTCATCGATCATCTCAGCGGCAGAACGATTTTCCTGTCTTTCCTGATATTTTGTCTTTAAGTCCGACTGATTAATAATCAGATTGATTGTCGCATCGTCTGCAGGGCCCATTACAGCACGGGCTGGTACTAGATGGGTTGCCACCACTTCCGTAGGAATACCCTTATCATTCAACACTGTAATTAAGGCCTGACCTGTACCCAAGGAGGTCAAAATCTGATCAATCTCATAGAAATCCGATTTGGGGTAGGTTTTCACTGTTTTTTTTAGATTTTCCGCATCATTAGGCGTAAAGGCCCGCAACGCATGTTGTACCCGGTTTCCCAGTTGTGCCAATACCGACTCCGGAACATCCGTTGGAGACTGTGTACAGAAAAACACACCAATTCCTTTGGATCGGATAAGCCGGATAATTTGATCCACCTGCGTTAGAAATGCTTTGGACGCTCCATTGAAAAGAAGATGTGCCTCATCAAAGAAAAATATCAGTTTTGGCTTGTCCAAATCTCCTACTTCAGGCATGTTTTTAAACAATTGGGCAAGCAGACTCAATAAAAATGTTGAATAAAGCACAGGTTGATCCTGCACATCGGAAATATTCAATAGGCTAATCATACCCTTTCCGTCAACTTTCTGAAATAAATCGTTGATATCAAATTCCTTTTCCCCAAAGATATGGGCTAGCCCCTGTTGTTCCAAAGCGACTATCTTACGCAAGATCGTCCCCGAACTTGCTGAACTGATCTTACCATAATCATTCTTGATCTCTTCACTTCCGGGACCGTCGGAAAGATAGGTTAATAATTTCTTTGTATCGGTAAAGTCTATCAATGGCATCTGATGATCCTGCGCATACTTAAACATGGCCGCCAAGACCCCGGTCTGTGTTTCATTCAGCTCCAGAATCCTGCCCAAAAGGACCGGTCCAAAATCATCTATTGTAATCCGCATCGGAATTCCTTTGTTGCCCGACAGTGAATACAATTCTACCGGAAAACTTGCCGGTTCAAAGGGTATTCCTACCGCATTTCCGCGATCCAGTAAAGCTTGATTAGTTACACCGGGAACGGCAAGGCCAGAAAGATCGCCTTTCACATCCAGCATAAATACAGGTACGGATGCATCTGATAATTGCTCGGCGATCAATTGTAGCGTTCTGGTTTTACCTGTCCCTGTCGCACCGGCAATCAGCCCGTGGCGATTCATCATTTTCAGTGCCAGATTGACCTTTGCATCCGCTAAAATCTCACCATTCAAAATACCCGCTCCCAAATATATAAAATCCCCCTTGGGGTTATAAGAAGCCTGAACCTTCTCGATAAATTGTTCTTTATTTGCCATAGAAAAGGCTTAATATTTATAGTTCATAAATGATATTGAAAACTCTCCAAAAAATAATCTTTTCGTCACAATTTCGTGCCAAAATTCATTTTGTATGCACTTTTAATTTGAAATTAACATAGAATTGCTATTTTTACGATGTAAAACAACACTATTAAAGGTACTAAAAAATGTTAAATAAGAGATTTAGATTTGTGGCAGCATTCCTATGTGCGATCATCTTTTTCACAAAGATGGCCATCTCTATATCGCCTATTTTTTCCAATAGTTTAGACCAGAATACCATTTTACAAATTGTTTTACAAATAGAAATCGAGAACAATAATGGCGCAAGCACGGATACGCTTGAGACAGCCTCAAAATTTTTCAATACAAAATCAGACGACCCCATTGTATTCGAGACTATCATTGTTGAGAACCAAGGAAAACAAAAGAATTACCTTAAAAACGAGAAAAGCATTTTAGCTTTCCATCCTACGGTTCCAACGCCGCCTCCTAACTGTTAATAAAGGCATCCCTATGGGATGTATCCAAATCGTCCTCATGCTGAATCCCAGTATGCGGTTTCTTATTGATTTTCTCATAAAAATGCCAATGCGCAGCAGTATTGGGTACCGTCAGTAAGTACCCATTAGCTACCGCTGTAGGCAAATTCATGAAGATTTATTATACAGTTAAACACAAATTTTATGTTTGGAACTCGTACGTCGGCTTTTCTGAAACTTTCGAAAAGAGACTTAAAATATGATTTCCCTGCTAGTGTTGTGGTGTTTTTGGTGGCACTTCCATTATGTTTGGGAATTGCAATGGCCTCAGGTGCGCCATTGTTTGCAGGATTATTGACTGGTGTTATTGGTGGAATCGTTGTTGCTTCAATCAGTAAATCACCACTCAGTGTAAGTGGGCCAGCCGCTGGCCTCACAGTTATCGTATTAGGTGCTATCCAGAGCCTAGGCGCTTATGAGACTTTTCTTCTTGCGGTAGTCATCGCAGGTGTCGTACAAGTCATTTTAGGTATTCTAAAAGCTGGTATGATTGGAAATTATTTCCCTTCAGCGGTTATTGTCGGCATGTTGGCCGCTATTGGTATTACCATTATTATGAAGCAAATTCCATTGGCATTGGGTTTGGTGGAAGCGCATGCTTTTGAACTGGACAATGGCCATGGTATCGCCGCTTATTTTGATACACTCGCTTCAGCGATCAACTTTGGTGCATTAATCATCTGTACGCTATCATTGGCGATCTTGATCTTCTGGCCAGCAATACCGAAATTGAACAAGATACCGGCACCACTGGTTGTTGTTATCCTAGGAGTAGTTTTAGCCTATCTTTTTCAAGGCTCATCCTTTCAACTGCTGGACAAACAGTTCGTCCTAGTTCCGATAGTCGGTTCATTTACTGAATTTACTGGCCTATTTACTTTTCCGGACTTTACACAGATCATTAACAAAGATGTCTGGATAGCAGCATTTACGATTGCCATTATAGCCAGTTTGGAGACCTTATTGAGCATTGAAGCCGTTGACAAGATAGATCCTTATAAACGCAATACACCGACTAACCGTGAATTAGTAGCACAAGGAATCGGGAATATGACGAGTGGTTTTTTAGGCGGCTTGCCGTTAACATCCGTCATCGTCAGATCGTCGGCGAATGTAAACGCAGGAGCGAAAACCAGACAATCAGCAATTTTGCATGGTATGTGGCTCATCGTTGCCATATTGGCCATTCCTACCTTATTAAATATGATCCCTTTGGCCTGTCTCGCTGCAATTCTACTCCACACAGGTTATAAGTTAGCCAAACCAAGCTTATTTGCCTCCATGTATCGAAAAGGATTGGACCAATTTATCCCTTTCTTTGTGACAATTGTTGCTGTAGTATTTACAGATCTATTAATGGGAGTGGGCATTGGAATCGTTGTAGCAACATTCTATATTTTAAGAGCAAATATGAAAAATGCTTTTAAGTATAATATTGAGAAGGACAACGAAGAAGATAAGGCTGTCATTGTATTAGCGGAGGAAGTTTCATTTTTGAATAAGGTTCCTATTCAGCAAAAATTGTATAGTTTACCAAAGACGGTTAGTAAGATCCGTATCGATGGGACTTTCAGCAAATTTATAGACAAGGATGTAATTGAAGTCATCAAAGATTTTGAACAGAATGCCAAAAGTAAGGGCAAGGAGATTGAGCTTTTACAGGTAGTCTATAAAAAATAAAGTTGTTTGCCGTAAACAACAAAGTTAAAAATTTGTATTATTATAAAATTGAAAAAACGCCCCCGGGCAAATAGTGAATATGGAAAATAAAGATTTAAAAGCAGGATTTGACAATATTATTAAGGGAAACCAAGAATGGATGGATTTTGTAAAAAATGATACCACAGGTCGTTTCCAACAACTTGCAAAAGGTCAGAATCCCGAAATTCTTTGGATTGGTTGTGCTGACAGCCGTGTACCTGCCAACGAATTGACCGGTACAAAACCCGGTGAGGTATTCGTGCACCGTAATATCGCTAACATGGTTATCCACTCAGACATGAGTTTATTAAGTGTACTGGATTATGCTGTCAACGTATTAAAAGTAAAACAGGTCATTGTAGCGGGGCATTATGGCTGTGGTGGTGTTGCCGCGTCTTTGAGCCGCAATCAATACGGTATCATCGATAACTGGCTAGGTCATATCAAAGATGTGTACCGTTTGCATAGCGCAGAGATTGATAATATCGAAGACAACGAAAAGAAAGTAGACCGCTTAGTTGAACTTAATGTCAAAGAACAGGTTTTTAATCTTTGTTCTACTTCGATCATCCAAAATGCCTGGAAAAATGGACAACCTCTTGCTGTACATGGTATGGTAATCAATATAGGAACAGGCCAATTGATCGATCAAAATTGTACTTTTATAAGTAACGAATCCCTTGGAAAGGTATTCGCTTTCAAATAGTAACAAATCGGTGAAAGGGACGAAGATTCGTCCCTTTTTTATTTCATGGCTTAGCCAAGCAATAATCAGGGTAACACGGGAACTTTTCACATGATTACCTGATCAAGCCAAGCCGAATATCTATCATCACCTACCTAATATCTCACTTCTAATAATTAACTTTGTATTATGAGTGAAGAAAAATCATTAAATTTTATCGAGGAAATTGTCGAAGAGGATCTTCGTACAGGAAAACATGGCGGACGTGTATTGACACGTTTTCCTCCTGAGCCAAATGGTTACCTCCACATTGGTCACGCCAAATCTATCTGCTTGAATTTTGGATTAGCACAGCAGTATAATGGCAAGACTAATCTACGTTTTGATGACACTAACCCTGTCACTGAGGATACTGAGTATGTTGAAAGTATCAAGAAAGATATTCAATGGCTTGGATTCCAGTGGGCAGAGGAATTATATACTTCGGATTACTTTGAGACTTTATATAGTTATGCAGTTGAACTCATAAAAAAAGGTTTAGCTTATGTTGACGATAGTACAGCTGAAGAAATTGCAGCAGCAAAAGGCACCCCAACAGAACCGGGAATTCCAACCGGCTATCGCGACAGGTCGATTGAAGAAAATCTAGCTCTATTCGCAGACATGCGTGCTGGTAAATACAAAGATGGCGAAAAGGTACTGCGAGCAAAAATAGATTTAGCTAGTCCGAATATGCATATGCGCGACCCTTTGTTGTACCGCATCAAACACGCTCATCATCACCGGACAGGCAATCAATGGTGCATCTACCCGATGTATGACTTTGCACATGGACAATCGGATTCTATAGAGAAGATCACACATTCGATCTGTACACTAGAATTTATTCCGCATCGTCCCCTGTATGACTGGTGTATTGAGAAATTGGAAATTTTCCCTTCCAGACAATATGAGTTTGCACGTTTAAACATGACATATACTGTCATGAGCAAGCGTAAGCTTTTACAACTAGTCAATGATAAATTTGTTGAGAACTGGGATGACCCACGGATGCCAACAATCTCGGGTTTGAGAAGAAGAGGATATACTCCGGCGAGTATTCGTAACTTCTGCGACAAGATCGGCGTTCAAAAACGGGAAAACATGATTGACGTCAGTTTACTGGAGTTTTGTATCCGTGAGGATCTGAATAAAACTGCCTGGCGCAGAATGGCTGTCCTTGATCCGATCAAATTAGTGATCACAAATTATCCAGATGGCCAAGTAGAAGATTTGGTCGGTGAAAATAACCCTGAAGTTGAAGGTGGTGAAGGCCATAGAATCATACCTTTTTCCAAAGAACTTTGGATTGAACGTGAAGATTTTATGGAAGATGCTCCAAAAAAATTCTTCCGCCTCGGTCCTGGGCTTTCGGTTCGTCTAAAACATGCCTATATCGTTACCTGTAATGATTTCGTCAAAGATGAAAATGGAAGGGTAATAGAAGTACATTGTACTTATATCCCTAATTCTAAATCAGGTGAAGATACTTCCGGACTAAAAGTTAAGGGAACGATCCATTGGATTTCTGTTCCCCATGCAAAGGAAGCTGAGGTAAGATTATATGACAGGTTGTTCAATGATGAAAATCCAGCTGCAGCCGAAAACTTCAAAGATTCTATTAATCCTGAAAGTTTACATATAATTGAACGTGCTTATATCGAACCAGATCTAGCTACTGCTACCCCAGGAAAAGGGTATCAATTCATTCGTTTAGGCTATTTTACTTTGGACACACATTCCACCCCTGAACACTTGGTCTTTAACCGTACAGTTACATTGAAAGACTCTTGGGGAAAAGAAGTAAAGAAAAATGGTTAAGTAAACCATAAAAAGTAAAAGGTCGGAATTGTTTCCGACCTTTTACTTTTCTATTCTATGCCATACCATTGCTGATACTGTTTTCTAAGCCCCTCAACACGTGCCAACCGCTTGCTATCATTGGCTGTCAATAAAATATCTCGATAACGATCCACCGAGTCTAATGCCGTCTGCATTTCGCTCCATTCAAAGCCTAGATTTTTTTGATCTAATACCAATTGGTGTAAATAGTCCATATTTTGTGAAACATAATCTAGGTTTCTGTCTACGATATTTCCGGCAAGGTGCCCTTGTCCGGAACGGTATAGGCTATCAATGATATCTACATAATTAATCGCATCCGACATCGCATATACTCGATCCGGCAATTGGTCGTAAGCTTTCTTGGCCACTTCTCCAGCTCGTTTGACCTGTCCGTTTTCCAACAGTAACCGTGCTGTCTTACCAAAAATATCCCGCGCATACATACTCGAGAAGCGAAAGGAATCGGTATCTAAATATTTTGCATTCTTGATATTCCCCCAATTGTATTTATGCATGATATTATCATATAACGCTTCCACATCGACGAAAGCTGTCATCTCGCCAGCAGACGCCTGCTGTTCATTGGTCACAGCAACGGGCATCAGCCTTGAAGCGAATCCTTCATTGACAAGATATTTATCCAGTCCCAACTTAATATCACCGGGCAGCATATTTGAAAAATAGATCGGTCGATCCCAATGATTATTTTCAAGGAGGGACAACAAAGTCAGATCCGATCGGGATAAGTGGTCAGCGGGAATTTCCCATTCCATTGTAGAAACAACTGCATGCTGTAGATAAGCCGGTACAGCGTTCTTTCTTAACACCTCAGCTTTATCGATAGCCAATCTAACCTTCTTAGTCGGGAAATAATTCTCCAAACTACCCGAATTCAGCTGAACTTTATAATCTGGATTATCGGAAGTAACAAACTGCAATAACTGTTGAATATCAACAGCAGCATTCAACTGTCGATCTATAAATGGGATATAATCGCGAATACCCTTTTTTGTTTTTTCGGCAGGGATTGCAATCGGAAGTCCATCAGCCTGATAGGTCGGTTTCTTGGCCTGCTGCATATACCAATCACCCGTTAAGTAACTCAGTACAACTATTCTGACGTCTGGACGAACACCTTCCACCTCTTGCAAATACCATAACGGAAAGGTATCATGATCGCCATAGGTAAATAAGATTGCATTTGGTGCGCAGGTTTCAAGGTAATTGCGTGCAATATCCCGTGCCAAGGATTTTTCGGAACGATTATGATCGTCCCAGTTTTGATGTAGCAGAATAATCGGCCCGCCCAAAAGTGCAAAAGATAAACCTGTAACTAACGCATAAGGGGTATGAACAAAACGCTTAAAAAAACGCACCAATGCTATTGTACCTAGCCCGATCCAAATAGCAAAAGCGTAAAAGGATCCCGCATAAGCATAATCACGTTCACGGGGTTGTAACGGAGTTTGGTTAAGATACACAACAATCGCTATACCAGTGAAAACGAATAATAAAGTCACCACCAAAGTATAGGGCTTATGGTGCGTATATAACCAAATCGCTCCTGCTATACCCAATAATAAAGGCAGGAAAAAATACGTATTTCGGCTGGGATCATTTTGCTGTGATTCTGGGAGATCATATTGTCCGCCAAGACGCCAATTGTCAAACTTTTTTAATCCTGAAAGCCAATTCCCATCGGTATATGACCCATAACCCTGCTTATCATTCTGTCTTCCCACAAAATTCCATAAGAAATAACGTGCATACATTTCCCCCAATTGAAAATGAAAGAAAAACTTAAAGTTATCAGAAAACTGCGGTCTTTCACCGTCTTTTAATTTGAGATAACTTCTATAGTAAGCTTGATGATTTGGATCCTGGCTATAGATACGCGGAAAAAATGTTTCTCGATCAAAATCATACTTATCAACCTGTGTAAATGCTGTATAATTGGACTCATCTTTCCGATAACCAGTCTTACTTTTTATGTCTATAGCTTTCGAATCGTAATATGGCCCTTTCACCAAAGGCTCCTGTGTGTACTGCTCGCGGCTCAAATAACCTAAAAACGAAAATACATTATCAGGCGCATTATTATTGAGGGATGGATTCGCTTTTCCGCGGATCAATACCATGGAATAGGAACTATAACCAAATAGAATGAAACAAAAGGCCAATAAGGCCGTATTTAACGTATACTTCCGGTTTCTATGTGAATAAAAAAGGCCATATACAATGGTACCACCGATAAGTATGCATAAGAAGAGAATTCCAGCCCCAAACCCCAGTCCGAGCGAATTCACAAACAACAGGTCTATTTTTGAAGCAAAAGCTACCAACCACTGAATGATACCCCAAAGAATTGCTGCCAGAATCAACAAACTCAATAAAAATGCAACTAAAATACCTCTCAGATTTATTTCCGAGGTCCTTTTAAAATAGACCACCATAGCTATGGCGGGAATAGCCAACAGATTTAAGAGGTGGACTCCGATCGAAAGTCCCATAACAAAAGCAATAAAAATCAACCAGCGGTCGCTTCCATACTGATCCGCCCGCACTTCCCATTTGAAAATTGCCCAGAAAACCACTGCTGTACAAAGCGAGGACATCGCGTATACTTCAGATTCCACAGCGGAATACCAAAATGTATCGCTAAAGCTGAAAGCCATTGCTCCGACTGTCCCTGCAGCGAATAGCTGTAAGTAGTAAGAGAAAGTAGGCTGCTGTGGCTTTTTCAAAATCTTCTTGACTATTGCGGTGATTGTCCAGAATAAGAATGCCACCGTCATACCACTACAAATCGCCGAACCAATATTCATCCAGTAGGCTATCTTCCCGGTGTTACCGAATGCCAGATTGGAAAAAACATTCTGAATAAGCAAAAATAGGGGTGCTCCAGGTTGATGGGCAACCTCAAGCTTGTAGGCACATGCAATAAATTCACCGCAGTCCCACCAACTCACGGTCTTTTCGACGGTAGCAATGTACACAAGCGTAGCAACGAGGCCACAGGTCAAACCGAACAGAGTATTTAATTTACTGTACGTCATAAGGTCAATTGGTCTAAATCTTTATTCCTTTTAGTACTTTAAATTAAACAGTTATCTCGATTTAAAAATGTTAATTAACACTATTTAACACCATGATCTATCTAAAAATATTTTTTCTAAAGAAACCTCTTCTATAATGAAAAGAGAAATATATTTTTTTAAAAGGGGGCTGATTTCATCTTAAGCCCCGTATATACATGAAGGCAACAATTGCATGTACAGGAATTCTTTCGCAAAGGTATAATGGTATGCCTACTATAGGTTCAATAAAAAAAGCGAGGGGCTTCCCTCGCTTTTTTTGATTTTTAGGCTAATTTTTCAACGATTTTTTTGGTTGGCCCGGGATTACTCATGGTATAAAAATGCAACACAGGCGCACCAAATTTAATCAGCTCCTGACATTGTTGCACAAGCCATTCTTCACCTACTTGCCTCACATCGGCATTGGTTTTACATGATGCAACGGCATCGCTCAATTCCTCTGGAATATCCAAGTGGAAAATTCGTGGCAATGTGACCAACTGTTTTTTTGTCGTCAAAGGTTTGAGCCCCGGAATAATAGGTACATGAATTCCGTTGTCCCGACATTTGGTAACAAATTCCTTGTATTTTTCTACATTAAAGAACATCTGTGTCACGATAAATTCGGCCCCCATGTCGACTTTTTGCTTCAGGTATTTAAAGTCTGTATTGAAATTAGGGGATTCAAAATGCTTCTCAGGATATCCGGCAACACCAATACAAAAATCAGTTTTCTCAGATGTAATAATATCTTCATGGAGATATTTCCCCTTATTCATATCTGTGACCTGCTCCAATAGATCCGTTGCAAAAGCATGGCCACCTTCAGTTGGAATAAAATCAGCATCGCCTTTGCGCGCATCACCTCGCAGCACCAACACATTGTCGATACCCAGAAAATTCAGGTCAATCAAAGCATTTTCCGTTTCCTCTTTGGTAAAGCCTCCGCATATCAGATGCGGGACTGCGTCCACCTTATATTTATTCATGATAGCAGCACATATTGCGACTGTTCCCGGTCGCTTGCGATAGGACACACGTTCCAATAACCCGCTAGCATGTTCCTTATAGATGTAATCTTCACGATGATAAGTTACATCAATAAAAGGTGGTTTAAATTCCATCAGTTCATCCATTGTTTTGAAAATACTTTGGATGCCCTGTCCTTTAGCAGGCGGCAATAGCTCAAAAGAAAACAATGTTTTTCCTTTAGCGTTCTGGATATGGTCGGTAATCTTCATTAAAAAACTGTTTTAAGTTTGGGTTGGCTTACATCGAAACGCACAAGTCGAGGATATGTCTATCTGCATGTAACTTATCTTTCCCACATGGAGCAGGGTAGAATTTAGCACCTTGAACAATACAGGTTGCTAAGGCTTCACTGGGTCTAGTCCCTCGGCCTTTCTCTATAAGCGTTGCTAATATCGTTTTAAAAAACCAAACAACAAAAATATTTTTTTGAAAATCTAAAAATTATGGCACCAAAGCTGCCTCGTGCCAATTTTTTCCCGCCCAAATTACTCCAAAGTAGAAAGAGCATTGCGTAGGTTCTTTAAATAGAATGTGATTAACAATAGACCGGAAACACTATACTTCTCCTTCTGTCCGTACTTAAACCCATCCATTAAATATTTATAGGCAACCAATGCATTTTCCTCGTTGTAAAACAGCTCCTTCCACGAGACAGGAACATCTTCCCATCTTTTTAATACTATTCCATTTCGGGCATAGGTAATCGGAGATTCGACCCCATCTATTTTATAATCATTATGAACACCGGAATTAGAGATATGCTGAAAATAGGCAATCGAATAATCCAAAAAATTCAATGCTCGGGCCTTTATCTCTCGCTCGTTCTCAGCTCTTGTTGGAATATTACGCCACAGATTGACTTCGCTATCAAATTTACTAGGCTGCTCGCGAATGGGAGTCTTGTCCAATTCGAAATTGATATATAGGCGTTCGGTATTGGGCAAATGGGCGGAATTAAATGGAGAGAAGTCACCTTTCAACTGCACAAAATCCTTGTTTATCTGGATAATATCCAAGGAAAGTTTTCCCTTGGCAGCATCTATAAGCTCAAGCTTATTTCCTTTAAATGTGTATTTACCATTCAACAGGACATCGTCTATAGCGAGGACAAAATGTGCTTTATCCCGTAGCGAGAGAAAGGAACGATGATAAAGCGGATGATCACAGGGGATATCAGGCTCAACATTTAGCGGATTATCGGCTTTAGCCTTCAAATAAGCCTCATTGGTATAGCCGCAAATAACCTGGTAATTTCCAGCGGAGAACTCCTTATCCTTTCCTAGAAAAACGCAAGAGGACAAAAATATCGTTGAAATAAGGATCAATAATGGCTTCAAAACAGATCATTTAATGTGGTCAATAAATTGATTATCTACTACCAAGATACTCAAAATCCAGCAGAGTTGAGCTACACCTGAATGTTTCAGCACATCAATACTATTAAATAAAATCGGACTTAAATTTTATGACAGAAAAAGGTCTAAATTGTTTTACGAACTTAGACCTTCTTCGTCGTATGCACGAGGATTAAAAAAACACCTTAAATTTAGATCCTTATTTTGTTATCAGAGACGAATTTCTGGGACAATCGCTCTTATTCTTTATAGAGGTCGACTAGCCCCTCAGGCAATTCTACTTCAATAATTTCCTCTTCTCCGTCTATACCCAAAATGAGATCATCGGATAACGGGAACATCAATTCTTTTCCATCCATATCAACGGTAGCAACGAACTGCTGTGGGAATTCCTGTACATCCGTAATTTCTCCTAATTCACCGTGGTTTTCATCGATCACCAAAAAGCCAATTAAATCTGTATATCTAAAATCATCCGGATCCCGTTCAGGCATTTTATCGTTGGGAAGATAAACCTTTTTTCGAACCAGCGCCTGCGCCTTGTCGATGTGATCTACGTCTTCGAATGTCACATAGGCTGTACTATTTTTCTGCAGTTTTATCGTATCGATAAAATAAGGAACAAGTTTTTTGTTGATCTCCAAAAAAACAACATCCATATCCAAGCTCTCATAGTCTTCAAATTCAAAAAACAATTGCATTTCGCCTTTAAGACCTCTCGTCTTGCTGATATAGCCTATATAAAAACTTTGATCGACAGTCATTTTGTAGTATTTTTTCTTGAGATATTTATATTGAGATGTCATCCATCAAGCTTCCGCTATATATTCCACCCCCTTTTTATTTTTTCACTTTTTGTATTGAGATGATGAGGATTTAGACTTACGGTCTATTTAAGCAGGACAGGCCTCAACAAATTTCAATACCTGCTTCTTTTATTAAAAAAGCCGGCTCAAGATTGAGCCGGCTTTCTCGAATACTTTATGAAAGAATTAACCTTCAGTTTCTTCTGATGCAGGAGCTTCAGTCTCTTCAGCAGCAGGTTCTTCCGCTACAGGAGCATTTTTAGCAGCTACAGCAGCAGCTTTTTCTTCTTTTTTCTTCGCTTCAGCAGCTAAAGCAGCTTTCTTAGCATCAGCTTTAGATTGAGCTAAACCATCTTTTTTACCAGAGATTCTAGCTTCTTGAGCTTCAGTCCAAGCAGTGAATTTAGCTTCAGCAGCAGTTTCATCAAAAGCACCTTTTTTCACACCACCTTGTAAGTGTTTTTTGTAAAGAACACCTTTGTAAGAAAGGATAGCACGAGCTGTGTCAGTAGGTTGAGCACCTTTATTCATCCAATCCAACGCTTTTTCAAAATCCAAAACGATAGTTGCAGGATTTGTGTTTGGGTTGTAAGAACCAATACGTTCGATGAATTTACCATCACGTGGAGCGCGAGAATCCGCTACGACTACGTGGTAAAAAGGACGTCCTTTTTTACCATGTCTTTGCAATCTGATTTTAGTTGCCATTTCTTAATTTTATTTTATGTATTCAACATATCCCCCGAGCTTCATACTAGAGGGGATGCAAAGATAGTTATTTTTTTTTATTCATAGACATAATTTAATAAAACTTCACTGAGAATGACATCTTTAGCATCTCCAAAATCCCCTTTAACAACATAATTGATTGCCGTAGGTTTGCCACTAGCGTCCAAGGTAATTTTTACAGCTGTTTTCTTTGTCCAATCCGGCTGCATTTCTTGATTGGTCCTTCCCGGAATCAGGGCAGAGAAAAAAGCGTTTTCTAAATTTCTGGATACCACCTGATTAATATCAATCGGATTAAACCCCATTTGTTTGTAAATAGGATAAAGTGGGTTTATTGTCGTAGAATATTGAAAAAAGGAGAATAATGTGAATTCAAGTTTAGGGTCTCCGGGATTATTGAAAAAAGGTGAGAAATATAGAAAGCTTTTCAGGTTTTGGATATTATCGCCATTATAGGCTAAAATCAACTCCTGCTCATCTCCAATTTGTTCATAAAATTTCTCCAGTTTCCGATAGACAATTTTGGAAGGTACAGACATGTTCGAAGTATAAGAATAGCTTGTTAATAATTTATCTTTAATGAGCGATTCAGCACCTACACGGTTTATTCCATCTTTAATCGTTGCGCTCTTATTATACAAACTATCAACAAATACACTCTTCAGACGATTCTGCTCGTCCCAATGATAGCTTAAACGCACGATCTTCACCTGTTCAATTCCGCCTGTTTTACCCTGTAGCGCAATACGCGAATAATTCACTCGTCCATTTGCCCCATAATGGAACTGCTGTTCATTTACTTTTGTTACCCGCCCTTGAGCATCATATTCAAGTAGATAACTAGTTTCGGCGCCATTTGAAGCTGATAAGGTTGTATTTTTAAATTCGATAAGCCTAGTATTATCCTTTTCAGATCCATCTTTTTTACACGAATAATTAAAGGCAATACATAATAATACAAGGATACCCACTGTATATTTCATAAAACAATAATTTGGTCAATAAATTAGAAGCAAATTAAGTATATTTTTCTCAGTTAAAATAATCTTCGGCATTTTTGCCAATTCACATTTTACTTTCTACCTTCATTCCATGAAATCTGTTGCGCCATTAAAAATACTTAAAGCTTCGGCCGGTTCCGGAAAAACCTTTAGTCTGACACTACATTATCTAACATTGTTGCTATCCAAGGAAAATAGCTATAAAGAGATATTGGCTGTAACATTTACCAACAAAGCCACCGCAGAGATGAAAGAACGTATTCTCTCTGTGCTCCACGGTTTAGCTATTGGAGACCTTAGTCCCAAAATTGAAGATTTCAGAAAGTTATTATTGCAGCAACAACCCGATTGGACGGCTTATTTGATCCAGGAGAAATCCTACAATGTCTATCGTCGGATCTTACACGACTACAGTCATTTTACCATCAGCACAATCGATGGTTTCTCCCAGAAAGTCATCCGTGCGTTCACCTATGAGCTCAATCTTGATGCAGCCTATAAGATTGAGATGAATGTCAACAAAGTCAAAAATGACCTGACAGTCATGCTCAATCAATTACTAGATGAGCGGCCCGACTTACTAGATTGGATTATTGCCTACGCGGAGAAGAAAATAGCCAAAAATGAGAATTGGAACTATCGCCAGCAATTAATGAATCTGGCCAACCTTATTTTTTCCGAAAATTTCCAGGAGTTTGACAGCTATATTAATTCTGCCAATCCGCGGGAAGTTTTCAACCTCCTAAATCAGGAAATCGAACAAAAAATAAATTCTTTTACAGAAGCACTTTCGCTAACGATCGAAACGTTTAGTGAGACCTTCAAGAGGTTCAATATTCCCGAAAATGAGCTTAAAGGAAAATCACGCAATAAAATTATCGCCGCGAGCAAGACCAATAAAAAAACAGACAAGTTAAGTTCCTCAGAAATTGCCAAAATATTGGACAAATATGTTCAGCTAATAGACAATGAGGAGGCATTTACAGATAGCAGCAAAAATATACGCTACGATCTCCAGTCAGCGCTTGCCCCCATCTTACAGTCTTTTCAGACACTACAAGAGAATTTAGCCGCTTACATTGCCTATCAGGCGGTACAGAACAACCTTTATTACCTACGTCTGCTCAAAGAAATGAGCGACTTATTGACCCAATGGCGAAAAGAAAACAGTGCTCAGTTAATCTCCGATTCACAGATCCTGCTAAATAAACTTGGGATCGATGAGAATAGCGATCCGACATTCATCTGGGAAAAGATCGGTAATCGCTTCAATTATTTTTTATTCGACGAATTTCAGGACACCTCGCGTATCCAATGGAAAAACTACAGCCCCCTATTGATCAATGCACTTGCAGACGCCAATGGTACATTAAGTGAACATCTCATTGTTGGGGATGTCAAACAGAGTATATATCGCTGGCGAAATGGAGATTGGCGCATATTACTCCAACAGGTCGAACAGCAAATTGGCCATGCGTTTAACCTAGATGAACGTACCAAAACCAGTTTTATTAAAAATGGTAGTCTCGACACCAATTTTCGCAGTCTTCCGAATATCATACAGCTAAACAATTATCTTTTTAGCAGTATTCCACAACATTTGCAGCGCATTCTCAATGAAAAGGTGGGTGAAAACCTGGACGAAGACGGGAAACATTGGTGGGCTGCCTCGGGGAATAATAATATGCTTATTAAAGCCTATGAAAATAGTCAACAGGAAATCCCTGTACACAAAAAGGAGAACCTCAACAAATTAGGATCCATCGAAATTTCATACATCCCTGTATCAGATGGACGCTACAGACGAAATCAGGTTATCGAGGAATCGCTTGAACTTTTATGCAAAAAGATAGGGGAATGGTTTCATACCGATCGATATCAGGCTAAACAAATAGGTATCCTCGTTAGGAGTAATGCACAAGCGAAATTGGTTATCCAAAAATTAATGGATTTCAAAAAAGAGGAGAATCTTAGTTTTGAGGTCATCTCAGGAGATGCGCTATCATTGGCTAGCAACGATGCAGTGCTCCTGCTGATAGAAACATTAAAAGCACTCGTATACAATTCGGATAAACATAGTCTACATAAAGCAAAAATGGTTTATCTCTATCAGACTATCCAGAATAATACAGTCAATCAGGCCGCCTGGCTCCTATTTGCTTCCAACGATATTCATGCACTCAAGGATTTTCTTCCCCAAGCATTGATCAGTTCCTGGGAAATTTGGCAGAAACAGCCTCTGGTTCATTTAGTAGAAAAGCTTATCGAAATCTATGGCTTCACAACAGAGCATAACATTCACCTTCCCTACCTGTTGGCGTTCAAGGATATGATTTCGGCTTTTTCAACCAATGGTGAGCGTGGAATTAATCAGTTCCTGGAATTTTGGGAAGAAGATGGCAATCGTGCAGTAATCCCCTCTAACGGAGAAATAAATGCAATCGAGGTTACAACAATACATAAATCAAAAGGACTTGCTTATGATGTTGTCATGCTTCCTTTCTGCTCTTGGGATCTGGATGGGATGATCAATAGTGATTTCTGGATCGACACTCACGATACGCCCTTTGCCCAATTAGGAAAAATCCCCATAAAATATACAACGTCAGTTGGAAAGTCTGTCTTCTTCAAACAGTATTTTGAAGAAATGCTGTTCAATTATATGGATGCACTCAACACCTTCTACGTAGCCACAACACGTGCTATTGAACACCTTTATATTACTGCTCCATCATTTAAAGAGTCTGTGGACAAAAAGACTGGCGAGATTACGGGATATGATATCAAGGATGAATATATAAGCGATATACTCTATCAAGTCTTAGATTCATCTGCTGCTCCGTTTACATTGGAAAATGCCAATATAAAGGTCGATCAAACCATACAGCGAGCTGTACATCAAATCCAACAAAACAATCTCATTTCACTCAACCACTACCCTATTTCCAAACAACTGGAGATGGCTCTGGAAAAATCCAGTACACGCACGATCAATGATATCATGATGCTGGAAAAAGCGGCTCAATATGGAATATTGGCCCATGAAATTATGTCTCAGATCTCTAGAAAAAAAGATATCTCCCGATTGGTCCATCAATTGATTCAGGAAGGTGTACTGTCTAAAGAAGATGAACCTTACTTGCTACAAGAAATCAATCAGATCTGGAACCATCCCGTCATCAATCAGTGGCTATCAGGAAAATATAAAATCTGGAATGAAGCCAGTATCATTACCGCTAAGGGTGAAACTATCCGCCCTGACAAAGTCTTTACTTCTGAAGAAGAGACAATTGTATTGGACTTTAAGTTCACGCAAACGGATTACATTGGCCACAAATATCAGGTTGACAACTATAAGAAAAATTTGGAGAACCTAGGCTACAGCAATGTCAAAGCCTACCTCTATTATGCCAAATCAAATCAATTAATTGAAGTTAAATAAACGATCACGATGCAGACAGCCTTTTTAAAATTAGTAGCAGCGGATATTCAACGGCGTTTTGGAAACGATTTGAGTGAGATTGCCATCGTGTTTAATAATAAACGCCCGATTACATACCTCAAAAAACATCTTGCCGACGTTTATGGACAGGCAATCTGGTCGCCCCAATTTTTTACCATACAGGAATTCTTCAAATTATCAACCAATCATACCGAGGCCAGCCCTTTGGGCCAGTTTTTCCTGCTTTTTAAAATACATAATGAACTTTTGGCCGCAGAGGGTAAAGAGCCTGAAACGTTAGAAGAATTTTATCCTATTGCGGAGATTGTACTGAGCGACTTTGGGCAATTGGACTATGATCTGGTTCCCATCGATCAGATCTATCTCGAACTTTATGATAACACTAAAATTGATATTGCTTTTCAACACCTTACACAAGAACAGCAGGGGTTTATCCGTCAGTTTTGGCAATCCTTTTCCATTGCCGGCCATAGCGGTGTCCAAGAGCGATTTTTACAATTATGGAAAAGACTTCCAATATTATACACGAAATTTAAAGAAACGCTTAAAGCTGGTGGACAGACCAATTACCCAACCATTTACCGTGATCTGGTCGAAGGCAGAGCTGCCCATCAGGACTTTATAGCATCCTTCCAACAGGTTTTGTTTGTTGGTTTCAATGCTTTGAATAAAGCTGAGGCCAAATTATTCCGCAAATGGCAAGAAGAAGGAAAAGCACTCTTTTACTTTGATGCAGATGCTTACTACCTGGAAGACAATATGCAAGAAGCTGGCCTGTTCATTCGTCGGAATATTTTTCAGACCGGGCTTGCTAATGCACTTGGCGACAGTCCAAATATTATCGGTAACAGAACTTCGACAGTCAACTTATATGCAAGCACAGGCAAAATAAGTCAGACAAAGTTGCTATATGACATCCTTGAAAAAAACAACAACAAGGAGCAGACCGCAGCTATTTTGCTAGCCGACGAAAACCTATTGGTTCCTTTACTCCAAAGCCTACCTGATGTTAATCCCAATATTACAACCGGCTACCCGCTAACCCAGTCC
This sequence comes from Sphingobacterium sp. NGMCC 1.201703, assembly GCF_047784615.1. Lineage (NCBI taxonomy): Bacteria > Pseudomonadati > Bacteroidota > Sphingobacteriia > Sphingobacteriales > Sphingobacteriaceae > Sphingobacterium > Sphingobacterium sp. NGMCC 1.201703. The sequence continues at coordinate 321,886 of NZ_JBLOHD010000005.1, forward strand.
CCTATTTACGGTATATTGAACTTATGGATGGAAGTGCATTTAGAAATATCACAGTTAAAGAAAAACAAGATTTCCTATCAAACCCTTGAAACTTTTATTAATCATCCGCTAACACAGGTTTCTGTTGCAGACAAGCTCAAAATTCAGAAAGAGATTGCCGACAAGCAATTATTTGAAATTCCATTGGAACAACTCCATTTCAAAGGTGCGTTACCCCAGTTTTTTGTTCCGATCGGACACCCTTCTCAATTGATCCCGACACTTATCAAGGTTATTGAAGACCTGCTACACAGCATCTCCACACACGAACGCATCCGCCAGATTGACAATAACCTGCTGATAGAAACCAAAAAGACACTCAACCAATTGCTATTGGGTTTTGAGACAGTTTCACCTTTAACCATAAGCTTTCAGATCGGATTGATCAAAAAAGCTATATTGTCAATAAATTCGGCGATAGAAGGAAATCCACTTGAAGGTATCCAGATTATGGGACTTCTGGAAAGCCGATGTTTAAATTTTGACAACGTGTATATTTTAGGGGCAAATGAAGGCGTGCTACCCAAAACATCCAATTCTCCGACTTTTATCCCAAATAGTCTAAGAAGAGCTTACGGGCTTCCGATATTGGAAAATCAAGATGCACTATCAGCTTACTTGTTTTATAGACATTTTCAATATAGTGAAGGTATTCATATTTTCTACAACGGATTAGTAGACGAAAGTTCAACAGGAGAGGAAAGTCGGTTTATCAAACAGCTAGAGTTTGAAAGCAAGTTTAATTTTCAACGGAAAATTCAGCAGCAAACAATCCAGTTCCCCGACAAAACAACAGAGATTGTAATTCAAAAACAGGGCGAGGTTTGGTCAAAGATGTATCAGGACTTTATCCTCGATCAAAAAAGAATATCGGCAACGGCGCTAACAACATACCTACAATCGCCACTGCAATTCTTCCTTAAGCATATTGCTAATATTAAAGAACCACCTTCTATTTCACAGGAGTTTGAGATGAACAAATTGGGAACTGTGATCCACAATGTCATGGAAAAAATATTCCTACCGTTTAAGGATCAGAAAGATTTTACCCCAACGAGCGCCCTACAACAGCAATTCAATCAGATCGAATCATTTGTCATTCGGGAAATAGGCTTTCAGTATCAGGTGGAATTAAATTCTACGAGCGACCTGAATAGTCTACAGCGCATTATGTTAAAGATTGCCTGTGAATATGTCAAGATGTATCTTGAATACGATATAGCGAACTACAAGGCTTTTCGTATCATAGAACTGGAAAACGATACCGACTATACACTTCCCTTCGCGATTGAAGTCAATGGTAAAGAGGAACAGGTTACATTATACGGTATCATTGACCGTGTCGACGAAGTCATCGCACATGATGATCGTATCATCAGCCGAATTGTCGATTATAAAACTGGAGGTGATTCCGTTATATTTAGAGAGATGGATCTGGTTTTTGCCCCCAACACAGAGAACAAAGCCCTTATACAAACACTCTTCTACGCCTACGTATTTGAACAAAAGACTGGCCGGAAGCAACTGGAGCCACACCTATATGTAGCCCGAAAAATGAGAGAAGAAGGAACCCTATTCAATGGAAAAGAAGGTGTATTAACAGCAGACTTTTTGGCTTTCCAAAAAGAAAACTTCGTTAAATTTCTAAGAAGTATACTCAGTGAAATTTTTAATCCTGAAATTCCATTTAGACATAATCCGGAGGCGACAATCTACCCCAGTGACCCTTATACATTATTTTACAGAGAAGCAAGCAAATGGACCGAAGATGAAGAATCGGCTTAGCACAAGTACACCCAGTAGATCAAACAGCTATTGACGATAAAGGGGGCTAAATAGCCCCCTTTATTTTTATCGTTTATTTCTCTTTATAGCATTATTTGCGCGGCGCTTGGCTGTATTTATTTTGTAATGAAACCAATGATCCTTAAAGATCTTTCGCATCGTATTATCGAAGTGTCTTGTTATAAAAAGGTTCCGCGCGCCTTTTAATTTCTCACTGATCGAATTAGCCAATGCCCTTACTGAAATCGAATATCCTTCTGTCTCATATTGTATATAGTGCCACCATCCCGCGGGCATATATAGCGTTTCGCCCGGGTGAATCACCGCTTCATATCCATCTAAATATTCTATCCCCGGAAATTCTTCCAAATTACTATACTTCGGATTAGCGATACTATGGAAGTTATAGGGCAGCTTATACATTAGATCCGATTGATCATTCGGAAAAAGCCAGATCCTTTTAAGTCCCTGAAATTGCGAAATGAACACATGAGACATATCGATATCAAAGTGGTTTCGGGTACTAGACCCCTCACCTCCGAAAAACATAAATGGCAACCACTGCAACACTTTTCCCCCTGTCACATCATTATAAATAACATCCTGCTTCAATTCGGGACGTATCTTGAGCAGATTGAACAGAAATAATCGTAACTCGGTAGGTTCTTTCGTAATCAGATCCAAATATTCGGCAAATGTCATTTGCCCCACTGGAGCACTGGCCGCACGGTCCATTGAATCTTCTTCTTTTCCATAGACATCAATCTTAATATCCCCGGCTATTTCCTTAAAGTAATCATAACTCCATTTCTTCCATGCAGGACTATCAGCACTAATAAAATCTGTTATGACCACAGGAAACCCCGGTTTCAGATAGTTTTTTAAAAAGTCTTCTGATCGAATGCCCGAAATTTTATCAACTTGCTTTAACTTCACGACTGACTAATTTTGCTTAATTACAAACATAAAAAATATTTCTGCCAAATTTTAAAAATAACCACTATACCTTATTCTTAACTGGAGCAAATATTCCGGTACAATTTAACAGAAATATAATTAAAATCTCAATGACATCTGTCACTTTTATTACATTTCCCCTACAACAACCCAGCTCCACCTTACAAACCTGAATTTAACAAACGCAATGAATCTCCCGTTCTAACGGTTCAATTATCTACAAACTGTATGCCTTTATCAAATGCATCGCCGGTTTCTTTATCAACCGCATGGAAATGAAGTGAATATTTTTACAGCTTTGTGCTCGCAGGAATGCTCCATATTATCGTCATTCATGAAATCCTACAAGTATTGAAAGTCAATAAAAAAAGGGTTTATAAAAACCCTTTATATGCTTTAACCTTAAATAGGTTATTATTTATTCACTTTTTTGATATACTCTTCTACAGCCATAGTCATACTTGGTGCTTTTGGTGTAGGTGCAGGAATATCCAAAATCAATCCATGTTCTAAAAGAGCCTGTTGTGTCGATGCACCAAACGCAGCAATACGGGTATTGTTTTGTTTAAAGTCCGGGAAGTTGTCATATAAAGACTGAACACTAGAAGGACTAAAGAATACAATCACATCATAAAATACATCTTTAAGATCACTCAAGTCACTTACCACAGTTCTAAAAAGAACTGCTGGGGTAAACTTATAGCCATTCTGCTGTAACCAATTGCTTGTTTCTTCATTAGCAACATCCGAACAAGGGAATAAGAAGTTTTCTGCCTTATGTTTTTTCAGCACCTCTTCCAGGTCTTTAGCTGTTTGTTTACCAAAGAAAATTTTACGTTTTCTATATTGAATATATTTTTGAAGATAGAGAGCTATGGTCTCTGAGATGCAGAAATATTTCATTTCTGCAGACACTTCAAATCGCATCTCTTCACATATCCTAAAATAATGATCTACAGCATTTCTACTTGTAAATATTACGGCAGTGTGATCTGCTAAATTAACCTTATCCCTACGCACATCTTTGGCAGGAACTCCTTCTACGTGTATAAAACCTCGAAAGTCTAATTTTAACCCGTATTTCTTTGCTAAATCATAATAAGGGGACTTATCGTTTTCAGGTTTTGGTAAAGTCACCAGTACACTTTTTACCTTCTTTGCTCTTTCTACGTCTGAAGTTTGCATATTAACCAGTTTTAGCTCAATAATCTTAACAGTATTAATATTGGTGCTATTTCTAGGCAACAAAGGTACAAAATTAAATAGGAAATTGAAAATTTATACATTGACATAATATGTGCCGCCGTCTTGAGAAATCTATATAGAAAAAGTAAGATAGCCCCCGCAATAGCCATATGTAAGACTACTCCTACCGCACTTAATGGGACCAAGCTCAATATTAACAGCACGGGAAGCATCAAAAAGAGGGTATTAAAATAAATCAGATATAACACCGTCACATATTCTTTTACTAGCTTTCTAATTTCAAAAACAAAAGATAAAAATCGTATGAAACCGATTTTAAAAGCAAATAGTCCACCAACCATACCTATCGTTTTAATATAATTGGGGAAGGTTATAAAGTCGAAGCGGTTCAGTTCATAAGCATAAAATAAACTAACAAACAGCGCCATTGCTCCTGAAAACAATACAAACAGGAAAATAAATGGCCAAGAGGTCAAGATCGTATCTTCCTTACTTACTGACAATAACACGCGATCGTCAAAATAGCCCTGAAAGACCAATTTAATATCCGAAGGAAAAAACACCCGAATTAACCCAACTCCAAATATCAAAAAGAGTGCAGTAAATAATATCCAATTTTCCCGGTGTGGTTTAGGCGTCCCATATTGCCTCGTCAAGGCATTATTACGTTGTTCACCTTTAAAATACTGTTTCACATCATAGTCATACACATTATGAACAGCCAAGCCCTCAGCCCCTACAGTGACTATTCGATATTGCTGCTGAAGCGCTGGATTTAGAGATGCCAAAATTTCTTGATTAGGTGATAAAACCGAATCTTTTAGAACATCTATACTATCCGCTATGGAGAGCGTATCTGGAACAACACGTTGCAATGTCCGTCGTTGTGCACTCACCTGTACAGCCGAAAACACAAAGAGTATTACAAATACAATAAAATATTTAAAGTTATTAACTTTCATTGAAATAAACTGTTTCTTATCGGCGACGAAGAAATCACAGACTGTTTAAATTCGAAACTCTTTTATGGTCGTAAAGTTAGGATAAAAAGTTATATTGCCTTCAAAAATCTTTTATAGAACATGTCAAAAGAAATTGTACGCTGCCAATGGTGCGGATCTGATGAACAGTATGTCAACTATCACGATAAAGAATGGGGACGACAAGTCAAAGACGACAAAACATTATTTGAATTTTTAATACTGGAATCAGCCCAGGCAGGTTTAAGCTGGATTACGATCCTACGTCGGAGATCAGCCTATCAGGAGGCCTTCGCAAATTTTGATGTTGATAAAGTCGCTCTTTATACAGCTGATCATGTAGATGCACTCCTGAAAGATTCCGGTATTATTAAACATCGAAATAAGATCGAATCGACTATTACAAATGCACAGCTGTTCAAAAAAATCCAACTAGAATATGGCAGCTTTTACAATTACCTATATACATTTTTGCCCGAACAGCAACCGTTGATCAACCATTGGCCGAGTTTGCAACATGTTCCTGCAACGACCGAGATTTCTGATAAAATAGCAAAAGATATGAAAAAAAGAGGATTCAAATTTTTTGGTTCCACGATTTGTTATGCTTACATGCAAGCGGTGGGCATGGTCAATGATCACATTGAAACTTGTTCCTTTAAATATTAAACAACATTGTTATAGGATCAAGGGATAAAGATAAGAGACGAACAAGCGCGTAAGTAGATTTTATCCCAGTCCCTTGATCTATTTTTCAGCTGGCAAGTAGACCTAGTAGTACCCAAATTTCTATATCCAGTTCTACCTTTTCATATCTTAACGCAAAAATCTAAATAGGTACATTCTTATAAATATCGGGGAGATTACGGCATAGTCCGTTAAAATCCATACCATACCCCACAACAAATTCCTTACTTATCTCAAACCCAACATAAGTGAGCTCCTCAAAATGGTATTGTAGCGCTTCAGGTTTGACCAGAAGTGCGCAAGCGATAACACTTGCTGGATTTAACCGTTTCACAGCATCCAAGGTGTGCTTCAGCGAATGTCCGGAATCTACGATATCTTCCACGATAATCACATCCCTTCCTTCTAAATCAATACCCAATCCTAAAAGTTCATTCAATTCAGATTGGCCGGTACCTATATAGGAGGCTAATTTAATAAAAGACATCTCACAAGGAACTTCAATTTGTTTGAGCAGATCAGCCATAAACATAAAACAACCGTTCAACACACCTATAAAAACAGGCTGCTTGTGTTCGTATCGTAGACTGATATCTATTCCCATCAAACGAACCCTTTTCTGAATCTGTTCTTCTTCAAAAAGCGGCTCAAAAAGTAATCCGTCAATTTCTATTTTTTTCATTTATTTAAATTTGTCCTTCAATTCTGACTAAGCAATCAGGCTCATTTGCCTCATTGAATAAATCCGATACTCTCGTGCCACTAAATTATTTTCACTTCCATATACCCTGCTTCTCCGAGTTATTATTTCGTAATATCATGCCTTTGTATTTTCAGCCCAAAACATGTGCTCAATAATATGGAGGTATGATTTCTATCCGAAATCGACCGTAACCAACTATTATACTTATATACTTAGGCTACTTCTGTGTTTTTTTAGGATCTTTCGTTGCCTCGGTCTCTGTTTTTTCCTTTTCTTCTTTGTTTCTGCCCAAGATCTTATCAAAAATAGACCGTTTATGCTTCTCCGGTTCCGCGATCTCCTCAGCCTGTTTTTCAGGATGGGACATTTTTTTCATCGTTTTAGGAAGAGAAATACCTTCTAGATTGTTGTCAGCCTCTCCCCCCCCTAAATCATCAAATAGCAATGGATCATCACCCATTTCCAATGTATCTACCGAGTCTACAAAAGCAGGTCTAGCGGCACGAAGATTTGGTTGCAATACGACTTCATAAAAACCATAGGCCGCTGTGGTCGAATCGACACCTATCTGTCCCGTTTTGGTCATGATATGACCATAGATATTAAAATAGCGCAACATATTGCCTTTAAGGTGCCCCGTCCAGTCAAAAAAGTTAAGTCCTTTCTTCGGACGTGGTACGATACTGGACAGAAATATACTTTCTCCAAGACCGAGTTGCGCCGGTGTTTTCCCAAAATAGTAACGGGCGGCCTCAGTAATCCCATAGACATTATTTCCCCACTCGATCACATTGAGATAAACCTCATACATACGTTTTTTACTTACCTGTTGGGAACGCTCCATCAACCATACTAACAAGATCTCTTCCAGCTTCCGAACGACAGTCTTGTTGCGGTTAAGAAATACATTCTTAACAAGCTGCATGGATATTGTACTCGCCCCACGCTTAAACCCTTTTTCTTTGATATTTGTAACAATAGAGAGTTTGAAAGCCTTTTCTTCGAAGCCTTTATGCTTAAAGAAAAAAGGATCTTCGGTATTGATCAGACTAATCTGCATATAGCGGGAAATCTGATCCAATGGAGTAAAATTCGGGTTTTGTGGACCGACTACGATCTCACGCATAGGTTTACCATCCTCATAAGCTGTATAGGTAAAAGGTGTATTCAGCATTCCAATATTCGCTTCTCCCCATTTCACAACTTGCAGGTCCCTATCATCCATTTTAGAAGAAAAGAGAAGCTTATCAGGTCTTTTTAATTCTAAAGCGAAATTTAGATCATATTGAATGTGCCCTTCAACCTGAATACCATTCAGCCCGGGAAATAACCCGGCCGGCATGGCATCAAAAAAGTCCTGTGCTTTGATTTTATCTGTATGGACGGCAAGAAAGAGCTCTTTCTCTGGCTTATGCACATATTTTAGATAAGGAGAAAAAACAAAATCTTTTACCTGTACAGTACTCTCCTTGCCGACCTCTATAGAAGAAGCGCCAATATTCAATGCCCCCTGCATGATTGCCTCAGGAAAAATAACATCTTTACTGGAGATACGCCAATGATTTATCTTCAAGTTTTTAAAGCCCCATTGTCCATGTAATTCCAGCAACTCCTTATTGCGCCGATTGGCCTTGTCCAATCGAAAGGATATCTCATCAAAACTAACAGCGAGACCAAACTTGCGCTGCAATAGTGGAAGATTCACCTCCTTCTTATCCGAAAAAAGTCGTAGATCACATTCCTGATTATCTGAATCTATTGTCCCTGTTAAGTTCCAGGCAGCCTCATGATCATTCAGCAAAAACTTAGATTCCATATCACCGTCATCAATAACAGCAGAAGGTATGACGATACGTTGTGAAGTACTATCATCCTTATAAGAAAGCTCAAGATTTTTAAGATCTAGATCATTCGGGATTTTAAAGAATACGTTCTTTAGTAGCCGGTCCGCCAATGCTGCCAAATTCTGTTTCGGATTATCATTCTCGACTGTATCCTTCTTTTGTTTCTTAAACAGGAAATCATAATTGCTAATGGTATCTTTCTTGACCAAAGACACCGTTGCATTGTCCAGAATAACTTCTCCTAGCTTTACATCGCCAAATAAAAGCGGCCATAGTTTAACGGACACCGTCAGATCATTAATTTGTGCCAGCGGCTCCCTATTTTTAGGTAACAACTGTATATTTTTAAACTGCACCGCATTAATTCCCTGAAAAGCATAATATTGAATTTTCAAGTCCATATCATACTTTTCCAGCAGTTTAGCTTTTGCTTTATTGATGGCCCCCATGAGCATCCCGTCTCTCTTTTGGTAAGCGTAAGTGCCTACCGCGATTACTAAAATCAAGAAAACAGCAAAAGTAATGTAAAGCCATCGCCACTTGCGGGACTTCAGAGATGTTATAAATCGATTGGACATAATTACAATTTCATGCAAATCCATGCATATCAATAGTCAAACTTAGATAAATTTGCCTTTATATACAATTATAATTACCCATAAACGAACCTAAACATCCCTGATCCAAAATTCCAATTAAACTGGAGACAAAATTGTTCAGGATTTCCGAACACCAAAAAAGCAGTTATCATAAAAATGTAAGCACCTCACCTCCATTTGGCCCGTTTTAATAGGATTGACAGCGCTCATTTAACAACTTCGAAGAACTATCCTTCCTCAACACCAAGTGGATATATAACCCCGAATTCCATTAAAAACAAACAAATGACATGAAATTGGTCGGCAATGAGTAGTTTTGTATTCCATGATTTCAAATGAATAATAGATGGTTACCAAAGAACAAATATTAAATGCATTATCCTATGTTGAAGAGCCTGATCTAAAAAAGGATCTTGTAACATTGAATATGATCCAAAATATTCAGATCGAAGACCAAAAAATTGCCTTCGATGTTATATTGACTACCCCCGCTTGTCCCTTAAAGGACCATATAGAACATGCTTGCCGCAACGCCATAGCACATTTTATTGATAAGAATCTTGAAGTCCAGATCAACATGACTTCCAATGTGGTCGGTAAACAAGGGGCTCAAGTCTCAGGAATCAAAAATATCATTTTGGTTTCCTCAGGTAAGGGCGGTGTTGGAAAATCAACGGTCGCTGCAAATTTGGCCCTCGCACTCCATGCAAAAGGAGCAAAAACAGGTCTATTGGATGCCGATATCTATGGCCCATCACTACCGATGATGTTCGGATTGGAAGGAGCCAAACCCGGCTCTGTGGAGATGCCTGACGGCCAGGTTAAAATTGAACCACTTGAAAAATTTGGTTTAAAACTACTTTCAATCGGTTTCTTTACGGATCCCAATCAACCTATTCCATGGCGTGGTCCCATGACCACTTCGGCGATCAAACAACTTTTCAATGATGCCAATTGGGGTGAACTGGATTATCTAGTTGTTGATATGCCACCGGGAACCGGTGACATTCATATCACGGTATCACAGACTTTCCCAATCGCCGGAGCAGTTATTGTCACCACACCCCAGCAGGTAGCGCTGGCAGATGCTGTCAAAGGAATCGGCATGTTTTTAATGGACAGTATCAATATCCCGCTCTTGGGCGTTGTTGAAAATATGGCTTATTTTACACCGGCAGAACTGCCAGATAACAAATACTATATCTTTGGCAAGGGCGGCGGAAAACGTTTGGCTGAAGAATATAAAATACCATTCCTTGGTGAAATACCTTTGCTTAAAGGGATTTCTGATGCCGGAGACAACGGTTTCCCTGTCGCAATAGATCAAGAAGATCCAGTAACAAAATCATTTTTAACGATTGCGGAGAAGGTGGCACAACAACTCTCTATTATCCAAAGTCAGGTTTAAAGATAACAGCTATCGAAACAGACTTGGCGGATTGGTTGAACTCCATTTAAATGGATTAATCAACATGCCACTTCTATAAAAACAGGGTTATCCAAAAAAGTTCGGATAACCCTGTTTTTCTTTAATTTTATGCTCCCCTGCAGCCCTTTTTCAAATATTTGAATGCTCAGGAGTTTCCTGGTCACTTTTTAGACAGCATATTTTTTATTAGGATCATTCTTATCTACACATCCAGTTCCAGCAAAACTGGACAATGATCAGAATGGACAGCATTTGACAAAATCTGTGAAGATTTGATTTGTGCCTCTAGCGGCTTTGACACCATATTATAATCGATACGCCAGCCCAGGTTTCTGGATCGCGCACCAGCACGATAACTCCACCAAGTATAATTATGCGGTTCTGGATTCAAATGACGGAAAGAATCGATGTATCCCGAATTAATAAAATTTTCCATCCACTCCCGTTCTTCTGGCAAAAATCCCGAAGAGTTTGCATTCGATTTAGGATTATGGATATCAATCGCGCGATGACAGATATTATAGTCTCCACATACAACCAAATTAGGCCTTTCAACTAACAACTTATTGCTATATAACTGAAAATCTTCCAGAAAACGATATTTAAAATCCTGACGAATATCCCCTGTTGTCCCCGAAGGGAAATAAGTGCTCATCACCGATACTTTATCAAAATCGGCGCGAATGATCCGCCCTTCAAAATCATAGTCTTCATGACCGCATCCATATTCTACATGTGTAGGAGTAATCTTGCTGAAAATGGCCACCCCACTATAGCCCTTTTTCTGTGCTGGATACCAATAATGCTCATAACCCATTTCTTCCAACAAAACTACCTCCGGAATTTGATCAGGAGTAGCTTTAATCTCTTGAAGACATATGATATCAGCATTCACACTTTTCAGCCAACCCAACCAATCTTTCTTTAAAGCGGCCCGCAAACCGTTCACATTATAGGTTACTATTTTCATTTCTTTAGAATATGAATATTTAGATATTAGATTTTGAAATTTTGCACTTTTAATAGTCTTTGGACGAGAACAGATCACCTATTTTAGTAAAGAAACCCGTTTGGGGTTTTAAACCTTTAAGTTCGCGTTCTAGGTTGAGTGCCTCACGTCTGGTCAACACATGCATACTCATTTTTTGGTCTACTTCTGGTCGGTCGTGCTTGTCAGTCTTTACAGCTGCAATCTGGTCAATAACATCTATTCCCTGCACTAATTCACCGAATACTGTATAATTCCAGTCTAGATGTGGGGCTCCACCAACAGTTGTATACGCTTGACGTTGCCTTTCGGAAAATTTCCTCCCATTCATCCGGGTCTGTTCTAAACGGTTGAGATCTTCAGGAGTGAATACTTTACCCTGAACAAGATAAAATTGTGATCCAGAAGATGATTTCGCGGGGTTATTGTCCCTTGCGGCACCTATGGTGCCTTTCTTATGAAATAGACTGTCCTGAATTTCAGCGTGAATAGTATAACCCGGCCCTCCATTTCCTAGCTGGGCACCCCCAACCGCATTTCTTGAATCTGGGTCACCACCCTGGATCATAAAATTCTGAATAACCCGATGGAACAAGGTACCATCATAATATTTGCTTTTTGCTAATTTCACAAAGTTATCCCGGTGTTTGGGTGTCGCATTATACAAACGCAATACACAGGTTCCCTTATCCGTAATAATCTGGACATACTTATACTCCGGTTTAGCTGCAAATGCCAAGACCTGCAAAAAACAAAATATTGTTACTAAACAAATTTTTAAAAATCTCATACCTTAGATGACGTTTAACTCTTCAAAATAATCAATAATTAGGGACTTCATAATAAGTTCCTGTTCCAATAAAGTATAGTTAGGAATGGGTTTTACCAGTTCCCAGTGCGGCCAGCCCTCTTCATCCAACCCTTTTAACGTATAGAACCCCATTGCACTGAAAAGGCGGCATGTTGCGATATGCATCAGTTCTTCTTTCTGTCGCTTCGAAAAAGTCTGCGGACCTTTCCCTAACTCCTGCACACCGATAAGGAATAAACACACCTTGATGTCAGGTTTTTCCATATCAAACAAAGAAGCAATTTCCTCCTGTAAGATACTCCACTTCTTATTTACTTCTGCTACTTTCATTTTTTTCTTTTAAACGGAAAAGACAATTTACCTTTATTGACTTGTCATATCATCCCTTTATAAAATAGTATTCACCGATGCTCCTGTCGACGTTTTATACATGATGACCTTCCCAAAAGCCTTACTTTAAAGTTTTTTCACCATCGAAAATTAGGAATTAATTCACGATATTCAGATAATATCAATGTCATTTACGAGGATATCTTTTTGATCATCTCCGTACATCGCTTGTCAATCATCTGAAAGACGGGGTCAAACAAATTATCATCAAAATACGGATCAGGAACGATATCATCATCTAGAAACAATTGTACCTTATCTAAGTCATCTTTGTTCTCTGCCTGTGCACAAACATCCGTAAAATTCTGACGATCCATGACAAAAATAAGATCATATTCATTAAAAAACGTAGGCTGAAAATGTCTCGCCCGTTGTCCGGAAATATCGACCCCATACTTCTTCGCAATCGCAATTGCCCTGCGATCCGGGGCTTCACCAATATGCCAATCACCTGTCCCGGCGGACTCGACAACCCAGTTTAATTGTTTATCTTTTACTTTTTGCTTCAATACCCCATGTGCCAAAGGCGAACGACAGATATTTCCCAAACAGACCATTAAAATTTTCATCGAAATATTTTTTTTAAACCAATGTAATCAAAAGAAAAATACGATAAGTCTGCAATTTCAATTGCTATCGAAACTCCGACAGATCATACATTACTATCCTCCCAAAAGCACTTTAAGCTTCACGGATATAGTTATGCAACATTTATCTCTACATTTTTGCACAAAATAACTAAACTTAACCTATTAAAGAAAAAACCCTGATGAAATCGTACTTTCCAGTTACGATCGGAACATTCCGATGAATATTTATCACAGATATTTTTCGATTAGATTGTGCTCATTCATTCAATACAAAAGATGACAGTGCACACAATAGACGATGATAATATATAAAACAATCTCTATCACCATATCTCAGTAAGGACTATTTTTCAAAGAGAAATGCATCAAAACAATTAAAGATCTTACAATCTTCTCCAGCGAAATCCTTTAATAAAAAAGGTGGTCTAACCTTACGGTTAGAACCACCTAAACTATATTAATCAACCAATTCTTAATTCAATTTTTAATATTCAACCGGGAAGCTCAATTGAACTGCACCGCCTTGAGGAGATACACCTTTTAAGCGTACAATATTACGTTGAGTAGCACCTAATGCAGATTCTATATCATCAACACTGTTAACAGCTTTTCCATTCACCTCTGTGATTACTAAACCTCTTTCGACACCAAAGTAATCAAAGATACCGCCACGGTTTACCTGTGTTACTACAACCCCAGAGTTTACGCCCAATTCTTTTTTCTTCGCAGCAGAAGCAGGAATAAAGCTTGCTCCTAATTTGTTGTAGATTTCAGTCGCACTTTTTGATGCTTTTCCATTCGCACCAGAAGCTGATTTTAGCGATTCCTCACCTTTCAATGTCAAAGACACCTGTTTTTCCTTGCCGTCACGCTTATAGGTAATATTCACTTTATCACCTGGGCGTAGACGACCGATGGTTTCACTTAATACTGGAGAACCTGTAATCACCTTACCATTCACCTTCGTTAAGATATCTCCCTTTTTAATACCCGCAGCTTCAGCAGCACCACCAGCAACGGCCTCTTCCACATATAAACCATTGACCTCTGTAATACCTTTTTCTTTAGCCAATTCTGAGGTTATAGGCACATAACTAACACCGATATAACCACGTTTTACATTACCAAACTCAACAAAATCATCCGCAATCTTTTTCACAAGATTAACCGGAATAGCAAAACCGTAGCCAGCATATACACCCGTTGGTGACGCTATGGCTGAGTTAATGCCGATGAGTTCACCAGACGCATTGGTCAATGCACCACCACTATTCCCTTTATTGATCACCGCATCTGTTTGGATAAACGATTCAATGGCAGAGCTCGCTAATGGCTGCTCTGTACCTCCTCCAAAAGGATTACCACGTTGCTGTTGCCCCTCTCTTAAAATGCCAATATCGCGACCTGTTGCACTGACAATACCCGCAGTCACGGTAGACTGTAAGCCAAGCGGGTAACCAAACGCCAACACCCATTCGCCCACATTAACATTATCTGAATTTCCCATTTTTACAACAGGAAGTCCTTTGCCTGCGACCTTCAATAATGCGATATCAGTATTTGGATCACGACCGATCAATTTTGCCTCAAAAGTGCGTTTATCTGTCAATACCACCTCGATCTTATCCGCATCCTCTACCACGTGGTTATTGGTAACGATATATCCGTCATCCGAAATAATAACACCAGAGCCGGAAGCCTGCACCGGTTGTGCCTGCATCTGACGGCGTCCTCCACCCTGCGGCATACCAAAAAATTCTTCAAACATATCAAAAGGAGATCCCTGTGATTGTTGTGAACCTTTTCTGCTGTACGTTGTCTTAATATGCACCACCCCAGGAGCTACAGCAGCCGAGGCCTGCGTAAAATCAGGATTACCTGTTGAAGACATTACTCCTGTAGGATTATTGGCAAAATAAACTTTCTGTTTCTCTTCGAAAGACATGCCATCTAATTTCTTATTCTCAATAAGCTTGTAACCACCTAATGCTACTGCTCCACCGAAAACAGCTGTTAATAGCGTTAAACCGACTTTATTCATAAACTTATTTATATTTTATTGTCTTAATATATGCTGATAATTTTTGCTCTTAAAATTACCGATTTTATTCGGATATGTTCAAATGTAATACCATTTCAAGGCCTTCGGAAAATCCGACACGTTAAAAAATGTTAATTGCTAGACAAATGCAATAATTTTAACAAATCTTAACTTTCTACCGCTTTTTTGTAACAAAAAAACGTATTTTTGTTACTACAAATCAACATAATGGCATCGAAAGTAAGATTTTCAAAATATCAAGGAGCGGGAAATGATTTCATTTTAGTGGATAATCGCGACAATTCATTCAACCGTACCGATGAAGCACTGGTCAAAAGACTTTGTGACCGCCGATTTGGTATTGGCGCAGATGGTCTGATGCTGCTCCAGAATAAAGAAAATTACGACTTTGAGATGATCTATTATAATGCCGATGGACGTGAAGGCAGCATGTGTGGCAATGGCGGGCGTTGTATCGTAGCCTTTGCACACGATTTGGGCGTTATTACTGACAAAACTGCCTTTTTGGCAGTAGACGGCGTACATCATGCCTCTTTATCAGCTGATCTTGTCAACCTGCAGATGATTGATGTCCGCGAATTTGGACGTGATGGCGAAGCTTATATTTTACAAACGGGCTCTCCCCATTATGTTTCCTTCGTTACAAACCTGAAAGAAAAAAATGTATTTCAGGACGGCTTCGCGATCCGTAATAACGCCACATATGCCAAAGAAGGTATTAATGTTAATTTTATAGAAAAAGAAGAACAGGGCTATTTCCTACGCACATTTGAGCGTGGCGTAGAAGACGAAACGTATGCCTGTGGCACTGGGGCTACTGCCGCAGCGATGGCCGTAGCACTACAATCAGAGCTTCAAGGTGATATCAATATCCCAATTCGTGTATTAGGCGGCCAACTGTATGTCTCGTTCCATAAAGACGGCCACAATTTTACAGAAGTATTCCTAAAAGGTCCAGCTCAATTTGTTTTTGAAGGACTTTTTTAGGCTTTAATCAAGAGAATTGGATAAAAATTTAAAAATCGAACAAAAGATTTGAGCCGTTAATCTAACCTACTAGAAGATTCCTAGGAATCCTCATTTTTTACCTTTTAATTTTCACTTTTGACTATATTTTATCGTATATTAGATACCTTTATTTACAAGGTCCGCTATTTTTAATGCAACAGTCTAAGTCATTTCCAGTATATAAAATCGTTTATTCTATTTGTGAGCACCCCTATCTTGGCTATCTCATTGAGCCACACATGGTCAAACTCAATCCTAATGGGACTTACTCACTACGGTATCAACGTATATTTAGTAATACCGTAGATGCCTATGCTGCAGAGTTGGATGAGGTAGACTATAAGCTCATCCGGTTACTTGACGATATCGAACAGACAAACCTTATCAAAAAGTATTATAAAAAAGCGATCAGGCCCGTAGACTTTTTCTCCAAAGTCTTTGACAAAAAACTTTATGACTTGTTGCGCCCAAAGATTGATGAAAAGATGATTCAATTTTTTGAGGCTATCGGAGACAAACCGCTTTTTATGATGAGTAAAGACGGTTATCCAGCGGATCAGGAAATTAAACGCGCGACCTCAGCAGCCTCAATCTTATTCCATTTTCGCCGAAATGAAGAGGAAACACGCTACTTCCCAACGATAAAATACGAAAATCAGCGCTTGGAGTTTATGTTCAAAAATGCCATTGTATTGACCAATGCGCAGGCATGGCTACTTTTAAACAATACCTTATACTATTTTGATCAGGCCCTGGAAGGGAAAAAATTAAGTCCCTTTCTCAACAAACGATACATTTCTGTTGGAAGAAGCACAGAAAAGAAATATTTTGAAAGTTTTGTCTGCGGATTAATTGAACGCTACCATGTCTATGCTGAAGGTTTCGAGATACAGACACATCAGCACCAAGCCGTTCCTTTACTCCATTTGATCTACGTGGAAGATGGCACTTCAAAATTACAATTGCAATTCAAATATGGGGTCCATACCTTCACTGCTGGAGCTGAAAATAAAGTGACAGTCCGAATGGAATATAATGAGGAAAAAGACCTATATATTTTTCATCGGGTAAAACGCTCTTTACAATGGGAGGAACAACAGCAGGAGCATCTGAAAGAATTGGGCCTAGAGGAGCTAGATCGTCAGATGGGATTGCTTGCCCCGTCTATTCAATCCGGAAAAAACATCTCTGTATTTGATTGGATGAACAATCACCAGGAACAAATAAAAGCCTTGGGATTTCAGATTATACAAAACAGTGAACAAAAACGCTTTTTCATCGGGCATACCTCGTTGGACATTGCTATTGATGAGGACAATGACTGGTTCGATATCAGTGCTATCGCTAAATTCGGCCCTTATGAAATTCCCTTTATAAACTTACGAAACCATATTCTAAACAATATCAAAGAATTTACGCTTCCAAATGGTGAAATCGCTATGATTCCTGAGGAATGGTTCGCACAATACAATCATCTCTTCCAGTTTTCTACTGATAGACACGAACTTAAATTAAATAAAGTGCATATCGGTTTACTCTTTGAGATCAGCGAACACACGAAATTAGTTTTCAACCGAAAACTGCAAAACCTCGCTACTTTCGAGGAAATTGTCGATATTCCTGAACCAAAGAATTTTAAAGGAAATCTCCGACCTTATCAGAAAGCGGGCTATAACTGGTTTAACTTTCTAAAACAGTACAAGTTTGGCGGTTGCCTCGCAGATGATATGGGTTTAGGTAAAACTATACAGACTTTAGCTCTGTTACAACAACAAAAAGAGCAGCTTGCCGATCAGCAGGAAGTGCACACCTCACTTCTGGTATTGCCAACATCACTTGTTTACAATTGGCAAAAAGAAGCACAACAATTTGCTCCCCAACTCAAGATTCATCTGCATACTGGAAATAATCGTATCAAAGATGCCTCATTATTTGCAAAATATGACCTGGTCATCACTACATATGGCATAGCACGTATTGATGAAGATATATTGAGTGGCTTTTATTTCAATTACATTATCCTCGATGAAAGCCAGAACATTAAAAATCCCACATCAAAATCTTTTAAGGCTATAAAGAGTCTGAAAAGCAAAAATAAACTGGCTTTAAGCGGTACCCCTGTTGAAAACTCAGTATCCGACCTTTGGGCACAAATGCACTTTACCAACCCAGGGTTGTTGGGAAGTTACACCTACTTCCAAAAGGAATTTGTCCAACCCATTGAAAAGAAAAAGGACGAAGAAAAAGCCCAACGTCTTCAGGCGATTGTCAAACCTTTTATTTTAAGACGAACAAAAGATCAGGTCGCAACAGAACTACCGCCAAAAACTGAACAAGTGCTCTATTGTGAAATGACCGATAAACAATCAGAACTCTATGAAAAAGTTAAATCGGAATATCGCAATGCCATTCTTGATGGACAATTGGACAACAAGCCAAAATCAACGCAGATTGCACTATTACAGGGACTGACCAAACTTCGCCAGCTAGCCAATCATCCCAAAATGGTTGATGAGGACTTTTTGGGTGATTCAGGAAAATTTGATGCCGTCATTGAAACCCTTGAAATGGTAATGCAACGGGGAAATAAAGTCCTTATCTTCTCGCAGTTTGTTAAACAGCTCAATATTTTCAGGCAATATTTCGATAAGAAAGGCACTAACTATGCCTATCTGGATGGCGGCACGAAAAACCGTGATGAAGCAGTAAGCCAGTTTCGCAAAAACAACAATACCAAATTGTTCTTAATATCAATCAAAGCTGGTGGTGTAGGGCTCAACCTGATTGAAGCAGATTACGTCTTTATATTGGATCCATGGTGGAACCCTGCCGTAGAACAACAAGCCGTAGACCGCTCGCACCGTATTGGGCAGACACGGAATGTATTTATCTATAAATTCATCAGTAAAGATACGGTGGAAGAGAAAATATTGGCGTTACAAAATAAGAAGAAATCCATTGCACAGAGTCTTATCACAACAGAAGAGAGTTTTATAAAATCACTTTCTCAGGAAGATCTGCACGAGCTTTTGGCTTAATCTAAAGCTATCAATTTTTGTATTCATTAATTTTCGACATATAAACCGAAGGCCGAATACCCGTTACACGCGTAAAGATGTTACTGAAAGAAGATAATTCGCTATAGCCAATCCGCATAGCAATTTCCAGAATAGAATAGGTATTTTCAGCCATTAGCTCCAAAGCTTTTGCAATACGTATAGCTCTTAAAAACCGGATATAGCTGATACCCATGTCTTCCTTAAAAAGTCGGGAAAGGGATCTACTGCTCATTCCAAATTGCGCCGCCACTTGGTCGATAGTAAAGGTTTGATCAATATACATGTTCAAATATCGGGCAATACGTCGAAGCTTTTCGCTTTTAGGATAAGGATGTTGCATAGGGAATGCATCTATCGGCGGACTCATCTCAGGAACAATAGCCATCATCGCCCGTAGTAAACAATACTTTGAATAGCTGGTCTTTCTGCTGATTCCACCTTCCCAATCCTTCGCGAACAAGAACATCTCTCGCATCAGGTCGTTGCTCAAAAATATATTGGGATCCAAAAGAACCGGATGAACTCCCTCCAGTTCTTTGAAGTAAAAGCTATACAAGTGAATATGCGAACTGGAACTCTCCAGATGATAAGCAGTATTCGCGGGAATCCACATGTAAAACCGACCCGGCAAATACCAATGTTTGGTGACAGTAAAAACATGTATAATACCACCATCCGCATAAAGTAATCGTGCTTTCTGATGTATATATTCACGGGGATCAATCCGATCTACATGTGTATGACACACATAAAAGTCGTATTGATTGTCGTCAATAGCCCTCAATTGCTCCTGTTCCATGATTTAAAATTACATTTTTTCGCAACATGGCGCAAATGAACAAATATCCGTCCGACTATACAAAACTAAACTCCCATCGACAGCAGTATCTTTGTAAACAGTTTCACTCCTTGCTTACCGTTGTATCCTATACAGCGTATCCAGGCAATCTTGTTTTACGAACAATTTACCATCCTATTTGGAAATTGCCGATTGGAACATGGGACACAAATCATCCATACCTTACCAGGGGAATGGACGAAAAAGCATTTAAATATTCATAAAAACAATAATGGTTAAAGAAGAAAATAAAGATAAGACCAAGGGATTTAATAAAGTTTTAGTTGTATTTGCCGTGACCCTACTGCTCGTAGGGATCGGCATTTTGGGTAAACATCTGCTATTTACTAGCCAGCACGTAACGACAAACGATGCTCAGATAGAACAGTATGTTACACCAGTTGCAAGTCGGATAGCAGGCTTTGTGAAAGAAGTCAGATTTGAAGAAAATCAATATGTGCATCGCGGCGACACCTTATTACTCATCGATGCCAGCGAGTATCAAACCAAAGTAGATATGGCGAATGCCGAACTTCGAAGTAGTCAGCGGAATGCCGAAGTGATTGTCAAAAGCACAAATGTCACCGCCAATAGTATTTCTGTCCAGAAAGCAAAATTAGAAGCTGCCAAAGTGAGTGTATGGCAAACGGAACAAGATTATAGACGATTTAAAAATTTGTTTGAAGCAGATGCTGTGGCCAAACAACAATACGATAATGCCAAGGCAGCATATGAAATTTCTTTGGCGCAACTCAATGCCTTACAGGAAGAATACACCGCTGCACAATTAAATACAAGCAAAGAAAAAGCCAACGAGCTACCTGCCAAAGCAAATATCGATATTAAACAAGCAGCAAAAAACAATGCGGAGGTCTTCCTTTCCTATACGATAGTGACTGCACCATACAACGGTTTTGTTGGGAAAAGAACAATCCAACCCGGACAATTTGTTAAAGAAGGACAAACTTTGGTCAATGTTGTCAGTGAAGAAAAATGGATAAATGCGAATTTTAGAGAGACCCAACTAGCGAATCTCGCCGAAGGTACCGAAGTGAATATACAAGTAGATGCCTTTCCAAATTTACATCTCAAAGGTATCATCCACTCCTTTTCTCCAGCCTCAGGGTCTAGATTTTCGGTCATACCTCAGGATAACGCAACCGGAAACTTCGTTAAAATTGAACAGCGTATACCGATCAAAATTATCTTCTCACCAAAACAGGACTTAACAAAACTACGTGCTGGCATGAACGTCGTAGTTCATGCCGCTCATCAATCTTAATCATTCATGAGTTCAAATACATCTTTATATTATAAGTGGGTACCCGAATGGATTAAACTTCCCATGATGATTTTGGCCATGTTTCCGCATCTCATGTTGATGTCCCTTTTTCATTCCAATACAGCTTTTACAGCTTCCACATTAGCCATCGAAATGGAGGATATACAGTATTTCCTTTCATTGATGTACGGTGCTATTGTTGTAGCACTATTGATATTTAACCGGCTATTTGCATTCTTTCGGGTAAGGACATATATACTTTTGACCTGTACAGTATCCATCCTCATTCTATTAGCAATCTCCCTGACCAGAGACCCATTTGTCATTGCTGTGCTCAGAGTGATTGAAGGCATTTTCTGTGTACTTGAAGGGGCATGTTTTCTTCCCTTGCTGATGATGCAAATCAGGCATTCCAAAAGTCGAACCATTGCTTATTTCTTCTTGTACACTTTTATGCTGACAGGTGGCACCATAACAACATCCCTTCTAAAAGAAAGTATTATGGATTATGGCTGGGAAGATATGATCCATGTTGTACTCTATTGGCATTTGATGGTCATCGCGATTGCATTACTACTCTTGAATAACAACAGATTAAGCCGAAAATTCCCACTTCATCAATTGGATCTAGCCAGCTGCCTCTTCCTGTTACTTTCGTTAAGTTGTGGTGCATATGTATTAATTTATGGCCGAAAATATTATTGGTTCGAAAATGAGGCAATATCAATTAACCTCGCACTTTTCCTTATTTTTGGTGCACTGTTTATCATCAAACAACATCTCGTAAAACGACCACTATTTCATTTTGAAATTTTGAGCTATAAGAACATTATTTTTGGTGTTATCCTATTTTTCCTATTTTATTTGATCCGAAGCAGCCTCAACAATGTCTACACCGTCATGGCCAATGTATGGAAATGGCCCTGGCATTACATCGTCGATATCCAATACATTAATGTACTTGGGACCATAGTGGGAGTAGGTAGCTCAGGAGTACTCTTACTGCGTGAAGTATCACCGAAATACATTTTCGGCCTGGGGTTCCTCCTGTTGACCACATCCTGCTTTTTGTTTGTTCCCACGTTCTACCCCGATACCACAATTTGGGCCATAGGCCTGCCACTATTTATTCAGGGAATCGGACAGGGCTGGCTCTTTACACCACTTGTGATCTATATTATAACAGGGGTTGCTCCACATCATGCGGGCAATGCAGGTTTAATGGGTACGACCGTTAGATTCTGGAGTACCAATATTGGTTTTGCGCTAATTCAGAACATCAGTTACACCTTAAATCAAAAACATTTCATCCAGATCGAACAACACTTAAATATGAGCAATCCAATCACAGTCGCCTATTGGAGCGCTTTGGTCGAAAAATACTTGGGAACATCCAGCGATCAATTGGCCACTAATCTCGCCAGCAAAAGTTTACAGGCAACACTTAGTCAACAAGCATCTCTGGTCAGTAATATGGAAATATTTACTTATCTCGGGATATTGGGAGCATTCATCACACTGATCATTTTTCTATTTACCCCAGCTAAAGCAATATTCATGCGGTTGCGGATTTCATACCTATAAAAAAAGCTGTTGCAATAAGTTGCAACAGCTTTTTTTACAATATATATACTGTAGTGTTTAAGCGTCAAATTCCTGAAGTGCTTTCTTTATGCGCTCAATGACTTCACGCTGTCCAAGTAATTCAACAATCTGGAAAACATCAGGACCAAATTTTCCACCAACCAGCATAATCCGGAATGGCATCATCAACTCGCCTATCTTCATCCCCGAGTTTTGAATTGCTTCTTTAAAGAATGATTCAAGCTCCGCTGCTTTCCATTCTGTAAAGCCTTCAAATGATGTCACTATATTTTCAAAGAATGCTGTCTTTTCAGTTGACCATTTTGGTTTTACCGCATTCAGATCGTATTCGGCTGGCTGTACAAAAAAGAAAGAAGCCTGAGTCCAAAAATCCTCTACAAAAGTTAATCGCTCTTTGACGGCAGCCAAAACACGGTTCACATAAGCATCCTCTACTTTGATCTGATGTTGAGCCAATACATCATTGATCTGAGGTAATAAAGAATCACTTGAAGAACGTTTAATCCATTCGTGATTGAACCATTTTGCCTTCTCAAAATCAAACTTTGCTCCAGCTTTGCTGATACGGTCAACGCTGAATTTTTGGATCAACTCCTCCAAAGAAAATAGCTCTTGTTCTGTACCATCGTTCCAACCCAATACACCAAGCATATTGACAAAAGCTTCTGGCAGGAATCCCATTTCACGGAATCCCTTTGTTGTATCACCCGATTTTGCATCTGTCCAATTCATGGCATATACAGGAAATCCTAAACGGTCACCATCGCGTTTGCTTAATTTTCCATTTCCATCCGGCTTCAGGATTAACGGAAGATGCGCCCATTGCGGCATGCTGTCAGCCCAACCTAGGTATTCCCATAACAGCACATGAATCGGTGCTGAAGGCAACCATTCTTCGCCACGGAAAACATGTGAGATCTCCATCGCCTTATCATCCACAACCACGGCTAAGTGATAGGTTGGCATTCCATCCGCTTTAAGCAGCACCTTATCATCGACAAGATTGGTATCAAAAGCGACTTTACCACGGATCATATCGGTGAAAGACACTGTTTCATCTGTTGGGATCTTTATTCGTATAGTATGCGGTGTGCTGGAATCTAGTAATTGTTGCGTTTCGGCCTCACTCAAGCTCAAAGAATTACGCAATTGCAGCCTGTTTTCGTGGCTATAACGGAAATTAGGTTGTAGCTTACGCTGCTCTTCCAGTTCCTCCGCAGTATCAAACGCATAATAAGCATATCCGTCTGCAATCAACTGTTCAGCAAATTTGCGGTACGACGGTTTTCGTTCACTTTGACGGTAAGGGCCATATTGACCACCCTGTAATGGGCTTTCATCCGGAGACAGACCACACCACGCTAAACATTCGTTGATATATTCTTCGGCCCCAGGGACAAAACGGGTTTGGTCCGTGTCCTCGACACGTAAAATAAAATCTCCTTTATGCTGACGAGCATAGAGAAAATTAAACAATGCTGTACGTACGCCTCCAAGGTGCAAACCACCAGTAGGACTCGGTGCAAATCGCACCCTTACTCTTCTTTCTGAACTCATGCGGCAAAATTACCACAAAATTTTTGATTTGGATAACAGGATGACTCTCAAGGTCAAATAAAAGTGCAAAAAACAGACATTTATTCATTAATTTGCAATAGAGTACAACATACAGAATCATGAAATCCTCTCAGATAAGCCAACAGCGTTGGAAATTTATTTTGCTCATCTTTGCGGCAATTATTGCCATTGCATCATTGGTTTATACCAATTATCTTGTTCGTAACCTTGCCCATGCCGAACGTTCAAAGGCAGAAGTATGGGCTATGAGTACCAAAAATATCATGACTATGCCCGACGTAGACGATGAATTCATCACATTCATCTACGCGGTCAGAGATAGTTTAAATTTGCCGGCAATTATTACTGACGATAAAAACGATATTATTTTTTGGCGTAATCTGGATTCAACCAAGACTAATATTAAGCCGATTCAGAATGATAGTGTTACAAATGAACTGGATTACGACCCCGCATATTTTCAGAAACAGCTCGCCTTTATGAAAAAGAGTCATCCGCCCATTACCCTTGAATTGGAAAATGGCCAAAAATGGCATGTTTACTATAAAGATTCCTGGTTTCTGCAACAATTGCGGGTATTTCCCTATGTTCAATTGTCACTGATCGCCCTCTTCCTGATTATAGCTTATACCGTTTTCAATTCCATTAGAAAATCCGAGCAGAATCTAGTCTGGGTGGGACTGACCAAAGAGGCCGCTCACCAATTGGGGACTCCAATATCATCCTTAATGGGTTGGTTAGAGCTTATCAGGATCAAATTTGACGCGGAACAAGACGATACACTCAATGAAATGGAAAATGATATTAAAAGATTGGAAATTGTCGCTGATCGTTTTTCAAAAATAGGCTCAACACCGGTGCTGACCAATCACAATCTCTATGATGTGATCAAAAATTACATCGATTATTTCCGCATACGGACCAGTAACAAGATCATATTCGAATTATATGGCGATAAGCACGTGGAGGCCAAACTCAATATTCCGCTCTTCGATTGGATCATTGAAAATTTATTGAAAAACGGCGTAAATGCTATTGGCACAGAGGGAAAGATAACTGTTAATATTTCACAAAATATTGCGAAAGAAGAAATTTTTATAGACATTAGTGATACGGGCAAGGGAATTCCAAGATCAAATTTTGAATCTGTCTTCCAGCCAGGTTTTACAACACGCAAAAGAGGTTGGGGACTTGGTCTTAGCCTAACCAAACGAATGGTACGATATCACCAAGGACAAATCTTTGTTAAAGAATCTGAAATAGGTAAAGGAACAACATTTCGAATAATCTTAAAAAGCAACTTAAAATATGAAGCCACTCAAATCTGACGAATATCCGGCAGTCTACGCACCTTATATTGAGACTGTAGTCGATAACGTATTAGATGCATTGGAAGAACAGACGCTCTCCTTTCCTGCATTTCTGGACGCTATTCCAGAAGAAAGAGGCAATTTCAAATATGCCGAAGATAAATGGACCATCAAAGAGGTCGTCGGACATGTCATCGATAATGAACGGATCATGGCCTACCGTGCGTTACGTTTTTCGCGCAATGACCTGAAAGAGCTCGCAGGGTATGACCAAGACTACCTTATTCAATATTCCCGCTACAATGACCGGACATTGGAAAGTCTAAGTAAAGAATTTACTTATTTACGCAAGGCCAACCTGATGCTGTTCAAAAGCTTTAACGATGTAGAATTAGAACGCAAAGGCATGGCCTCAGAACGACTCACCAGTGTCAAAGCATTATTATATGTGATTGCAGGGCATCTCAATCATCACCGTATCATCATTCAGGAACGTTATTTAAATTCAGACGATGTCAAAAATTTGGTTTCAGCCTTACAGCATTGAGGAAATAAATGTCTTTTTCAATAAATACCTCTCAGGTTTATTGGAAATCAGGGCAACCGAAATAGATGATAATGGTATTACGGCAACCATGCCCGTTACAGACAATGTAAAGCAGCCGCATGGCATCCTACATGGGGGTGCATCTGTAGTACTCGCAGAATCTTTAGGGAGTATTGCTTCTAATTTGGTGGTTGACCCCGACAAATATCGTGGCGTAGGTCTCGAAGTAAACGCCAATCACATCCGACCGGTGAGCAGTGGAATCATCACCGCAAAATGTAGCCCGATACATATAGGTCGGTCAACCCATATCTGGGAGATAAAAATGTATGACCGCTTCAATAAACTGAATTGTATCTCAAGACTTACAGTAGCCATCGTGCCAAAATAAGCACCGATTTGCTAACTCGATTTATCAATCCCATGTAATTCGAAATCAACAATATTTGCAACAAAAGAAGAATAATTTTTACAATTTATTCTTCTTTTTTTTGCCAAATAATTATCAAAATACCACTTTATTTATTTCCGATATTCAAGAAAATTAAGTAGTCTTGTAAGATGGATCATTTAAAAATCATCAAAAATAGCATGCAATCGTTTGTCTAACGTTACTTTTTTGACAGATTCCAATCCATGAACGATAACTTAACTAAAATATAATTAAAAAAATGACCACTAATCCTAATTCGGGTAAAACAGCAATAGTTCCTATGCTCATTTGCTGTGCATTATTTTTTATTCTGGGGTATATCACCTGGGCTAATGGGGCGTTGATTCCATTTGTACGACTAGCATTTAATTTGGAGACAGATACACAAGCATTTTTAATCCTTTTTGCATCGTATATTGCCTATTTCTTCCTTGCATTGCCAAGTTCATGGATCCTGGGCAAAATAGGGTTTAAAAATGGTCTTGTAGCCAGCTTGGTCTTAATTATTATTGGTGCACTTATCATTATTCCGGCGGCATCCAACTTGAGCTATCAGCTCTTCCTTGTTGCGATCTTTGTTCAGGCCTCAGGTATGGCCTTATTGCAGACAGCAATTAATCCTTACCTCAGTATCATTGGGCCCATAGAAAGTGCCGCCCAACGGATTTCTATCGTAGGTATTTTCAATAAAACAGCGGGCATGATTGTACCAGTGGTTTTGGGAAGTATCCTATTAAAAGATTACGACAGTATTTCCAGCAGAATCAAAGAACTTAAAGCTGGAGCAGAGCATGATGCTTTACTCGCAGAATTATCCGAAAGGCTTCACGGTCCTTATATCGGTGTAGCTATTGGCGTAGCCATTCTTGCTATTGTCGTATTTGCGGTAAAAATGCCAGAGGTTGATGTCAATAAGGAAGAAGAAACAACAGATGAAGTGACAATTACAGGAACAAAAAAGACAAGCATCTTCCAGTTTCCGCATTTATTTTTAGGGTTTTTAGCTATTTTCTTCTGTGTAGCAGTAGAAGTGATGGCAGGTGATATCATCGGAACTTATGGCAGATTATTATCTCTTCCACCATTTTTTGTTAAGTATGGTACAACTTTCACATTGGTATGTATGTTAGTTGGTTATTTCATTGGTATTATTTCTATTCCAAAATTTGTATCGCAACAAACTGCTTTACGTATCTGTACAATTGTGGGAATTACTTTCACCGCCATTTCCGCGTTCTCTACAGGACTAACCTCTTATATCTTTGTTGCCCTATTAGGTGTAGCAAATTCATTGATGTGGCCAGCAATTTTCCCACTTGGAATAAAAGGATTAGGTCGTTTTACAAAGACAGGCTCGGGTATTATGATTATGGGTATAGCCGGGGGCGCAATCTGGCCTTTGATATATGGCTATTTAAAAGACACCTTACATGTTGATTTCCAGCATGCATTTCTCTATGCAATGGTTCCGGCATATCTATATATCCTATTCTTTGCAGCCAAAGGACATAAAATTGGCAAAGAAAACTAATATCAAAACGAATATTATTATAACAAAGGGCATCTAAAAAAATAGATGCCCTTTTGTGTGAAATTCTTCCTATTTTTAAGTGATGAATCTAGGTGCTTTTACGACAGAATTCAAGGTATGTGCCGCAATGCAAAGTGCATCATTCGAAATAAACGAGCCTTAGCCATTAATTCGCAAATTCATATTCAATTAATAATCGAGCGCTTGAGCTCACAAAGTAATTAGCTAACAAAATGAAAAAGAAATTCTTTGCCATTGCCTTTGCAGCAGCCCTAATGTTTACTGCAAATGAATCCTTTGCCCAGTTAAAACTACCGGCAGCAAGTAGTGCCCAAACAATTACCCAGGGCTTGGGAATCGAAAATGTAACTCTCAACTATAGTCGTCCGAGCATGAATGGTCGTAAGATTTTTGGTGAACTTGTCCCTTATAATGAGGTATGGCGTACCGGGGCCAATACGAACACGACTTTGACCTTCGAAGGCGATGTTAGCCTAAATGGACAGAAGCTTACTGCGGGAACCTACGCATTATTTACTATCCCTAACAAGAACGAGTGGACGGTAATTATTAGCAAAAATACCAAGCAATGGGGAGCCTATACCTATAACCAGTCCGAAGATGCGCTGCGTTTCAGCGTTAAACCACAGAATTTAAGCAATCCGGTCGAAACATTTACAATCTCTTTCGATAATGTGACAACAACAGGCGCTGTGTTAACTCTTGCATGGGATAAAACAGCCATAAAAGTTGATCTTAAAGTTAATCAACAGGCAAAAATTATTGCTTCTATTGACGAAGCTATGAAAGGGGATAAAAAACCTTATTTCGCCGCAGCACAGTACTATTTCAACAACAATCTAGACGAGAAAAAAGCGCTAGCCTGGTTTGACGAAGCAGCCAAAGCACAACCCAAGGCTGCCCATGTATTATACTGGAAAGCGAAAGCACAATTAAAAGCTGGCGATAAAAAAGGCGCGCTTGAAACAGCTACGAAAGGAGTAGAAGTCGCTACCGAAGGTAAAAATAGCGAATACATCAAATTGAATACACAAATCATCAATGCTGCAAAAAAATAAGGCATTGAAAACTGTATAACAAAAAAGAGGGATCCGCGTTTTTGGATACCCCCTTTTTTGTTCATTTCTTTCGCATGCCTCTCTCCGCTCTTATCGAATATTCAATGCGCTGGGTCTTCTGTTATTTTGAACCAACTTCATTTTTATAATTCGTCTTTCAGCAATTGTTCCAGTTCTTCAGGTGAAACATTCATATTCACATTACCGTCCTTTGCAAACGAGATTTCCCCGGTTTCTTCGGAAACAATGACCGCTATTGCATCGGAGATTTCAGTAACCCCGATTGCTGCACGGTGGCGCAGGCCAAATTGCAGTGGCAAATCCTCACTATCCGATAGCGGCAACACACAAGAAGCCGTCATAATCTTAAAATCGACAATCACTACCGCGCCATCATGTAGCGGGCTGTTTTTATGAAATATACTCTCTATTAAACGTTTTGAAATTTGTGCATCAATATATTCACCACTGCTTTGGTAATATTCCTCATCAAAATATTTTGAAAAAACCAGTAATGCTCCAGTCCGTGTACGCGACATGCTTCTGCAGGCCTCCACGACAGGTCTCAGATCCTCAGTAAGGTCTTTTTGTATGGCTTTCTTATTCCCCAAAAACGACCAGAAAACCTTCTTTCGTTTCATCGATATATTTTTACCCACATGGAGCAAAAAGCGTCTGATTTCCTGCTGGAATACCACAATCAGCGCAATGGATCCGACAGATATAAATCCGCCAAATATTTCGGTCAATAGACGCATGTGCATCTGTTTGACAACAATATAAACCCCGTAAAACAAGGCAACTCCGATCAGGATATTTACGGCGATAGTACCCCGGATCAGACTATAGATATAGTAGATAATAATCGCCACCAATATAATATCGATAACATCTAATAGGCGAAAGCCACTAAACAAACTATAATCGATTCCATCCATATATGCAAGTTAAAAAAAAATAGATATTATTTGTATTTTTACCATATAACATACAAGAAAATGACTAGACTTTCAGTAAATATCAATAAAATTGCAACGCTCAGAAACTCCAGAGGCGGTAATAATCCTAATCTTGTAGCTGCAGCATTGGCCTGTGAACGATTCGGTGCCCAGGGCATCACTGTCCACCCAAGGCCAGACGAAAGGCATATCCGTTATCAGGATGTATTTGACTTAAAAGCCGAGATCCAGACCGAGCTCAATATTGAAGGCAACTGTCAGGAACAGAAATTCATCGACCTGGTATTAGCGAACAAACCCGCCCAGGTAACCCTTGTACCTGATGCCGAAGGACAGCTCACTTCCAATCACGGCTGGGATACCATCAAAAACAAAGCGTACCTAAAAGACATGTGCCAATTGTTCAAAGATGCGGATATACGTGTATCGATCTTTGTAGATCCCCTTGAGGAGATGGTCGAAGCAGCAGCAGAAACAGGGACCGATCGCATAGAGTTATATACAGAAGGCTTTGCCAGCGCATATGGATTTGATAAAGAAAAAGCCATTCAACCCTATTTCAAAGCCGCATTAAAGGCACGCGAAGTCGGCTTAGGTTTAAATGCGGGTCATGACCTAGACCTAAATAACCTTCAGTATTTCAACCAGCATATCCCTGAGCTACTAGAAGTGAGCATCGGCCATGCCTTGATTTCAGATGCCTTGTACCTCGGGCTGGAGGAAACAATCAAACGTTATCTAGCCTGTCTAAAGTAGACAATATTGCGAAGGCTTAATGCCTGAAATAATAGATCAGTTTGGATCTATTGGCTCGCATTAGCTACTCCAAAGCCCTAAAATCCTTCTCTTTCGCGGGAAGGATTTTTTTAATAAACACCAAATCAAAAAAAATACCCAAACAAAAAATCCTTGCCAGTAAACCTGACAAGGACTCTATTTACGCTTAAATTCTGTCAACCAATTAATAGGAGCAGTTCAAAAGGTCTACAAAAGAAAATAGACGCTTCGTTATAAGTATACTTATTAATGGATTCCTTTAAATATACGGTTCCAACGGATTTTGGAAAGACCTGTACCGATTTCGTCCCAACTCATCCAGGTAAATAATGCTTTACCGACAATATGGTCTTCAGGCACAAAACCCCACCCTCTTGAATCCAGGGAATTGTGACGATTATCTCCCATCATCCAGAAATAGTCCATTTTAAAGGTATAGCTATCCGCTTTCACATCATTGATGTATATACCATCGGTGCGCTTTTCAAGTTTATTGTTTTCATAAACGCGAATAGCACGTTCATAGATAGGCAAGGTCTGCGCATTCAAAGCTACCGTCCAACCTTTTTTTGGGATCAAGATAGGGCCGAAGTTATCAAAATCCCATTTATACTGAGGGTCATACGGATAAGCTCCTTCACCCGCTGGACTTCTTCTAATTTCCTTTACATTTGACCAAGATTTCACCAGTTCGACCTCATCATCTGTCATATACAGTTCATATACGCCCGGCTGCTGATCAGATCCTCCGCCTTCGATACGTAGTTCACGTAGACGTTCCATATCCAATGGCGTGCCATCTGTCAACACATAATAATTCAACTGGCTTTCAGGTGGATCAAATCCAGGTTGATCATTGATAAAGAGCTTAGCATCTTTCATTGAAATTTTATCTCCCGGCAAGCCCACGCAACGCTTGATATAATTTTCGCGTTTATCTATCGGGCGCGCCTGAATAGTAAATTGTGAATTAACGGTCTGCCAACCGTACGCTCTGACCAGATCGTAGTAGCTCGCATTCTGATTTTCCAACGCTACTGTATCACCTGCGGGGAAATTAAAGACAACAACATCATTTCGTTCTATCTTCTGAAATCCCGGCAATCGTTTGTAAGGTAGTTCAATCAACTCAGAGTAAGCCTTTCCACCTGTTATTGGCATCGTGTGGTGCGCAAAAGGAAAAGCAATAGGCGTATTAGGTACCCGCGGGCCATAATTCAATTTACTTACAAACAAAAAATCTCCGATCAATAAAGTACGCTCCATTGATCCCGTGGGAATCATATAAGCTTCAATTAAAAATCCCCTGATCAGCGATGCTGCAACGGTTGCAAAAACGATTGCGTCAGCCCATTCACGCACCATAGACTTCTTATACGGATATTTAATTTTATATTCCTTATAGGAGGCCTGTTCTATTTCCGCAAGCTTTTCCTCGGTCAATTCCGCACCTTCCTGTGCCGCAGCCTTCAGATTCTTAGCGTATAATCCATTCAGAAAACGCACATTATTATCCTTAGCCCACATGGGCAGCACAATAAATGGCACCAAAACAGCAGCCGCATTTTCCCAAAAGCGACGTTTGCCAAAACAGTGGATGAAGTCGAGGTAAAGGTTATAGAAAACAAAAATATTGACAATAGGAATCAACAATAAGATCACCCACCATGTTGGTCTTCCTGTTAATTTCGCCTGTATATATTGACTATAAAAAGGTACGATTGCTTCCCAGCCTTTTCTGCCAGCTTTAACAAACAATTGCCACAATCCATATCCCGCTATTGCTGTTAAAACCGCAAAGATAATTAACCACATAATCTATTAATTAGTACTATTTATTAAAATCAAAAATTTCAGTAACCTGATAGAATCCTTTTTTACCATTCAACCATTCGGCGGCAACGACAGCCCCCAAAGCAAAACCATCACGGCTATGCGCAGTATGTTTAAATTCTATCTGATCCACTTCAGAACTGTACAGCACGGTATGTGTGCCAGGAACCTCTTCAATCCGATGACTCTCAATGAGAAGTTCCTGTGGCTTGGGAATAATTTCGTCCTGTTCTCCCACAACAGTATTTACCCAGTTTGTTTTCACATCACTGTGATCCAAGATACCTTCCGCAATCGTAATTGCCGTCCCACTGGGAGCATCTAATTTGTGGATATGGTGGATTTCTTCAACCTGAACATCATATTGTTTATAAGGTTGCAAAGCTTTCGCCAACATACGGTTAATATGGAAAAATACATTCACGCCGATCGAGAAATTAGAACCATATAAAATTGATCCGTTAACATCCAAGCATTTACTTTTAACACTTTCCAACTGATCGTACCAACCTGTTGTGCCCACCACAATAGGAACACCGGCTTCCAAACAGAGATTCATGTTATCCAAAGCAGCAGATGGCACACTAAAATCAATTGCCACATCAGCTCCCTTGATATCATCAGCTGTCAGGCCGGGACGATTATTTTCATCCACAATTAAAAAAATCTGATGGCCCCTTTTTAGTGCATATCGTTCGATAATCTGCCCCATTTTGCCATATCCCAAGAGAATGATGTTCATATATCTAGAAAATAAAGTATAGTTTATTTTTAAAATTAAAAAATTCCATTGAAAAACAGACACAAAACCTAGTTAAACAACGATTTTTTATTAAAGGCGTCCGTATTCAACACCGCTAAAGAATCTTGATTTGTTGACTACCGGACGCTACGTTACAGGTTTCGACATGATATTTTTAATTGAATTTCATGGACAATTTCAGCCCTACTGTAGGTTTAAAAGTAAACGAGCCTGATGCAAGACTCGCATCCATTAATGTGGGGCCGATCAAAAAAGCAGTCTTTTTGGGTTTATCATCACCGATGCTCCAGCGATATTTTAGCATAGAATCAATATAAGCTTCGGCGACGTTCAATCCATAGACCCCGAGTGTCAATAACACCATCAGGTCCCGATTTCGCCTTGCATTGTCCTTTGCCCGAATAATTGACTCATCTGGGATCCTTTCATAAAAAGGATCTACTGGCCGACCTTCAGCCCGATCCTGCAGTACCCCTAAGAGCTCCTTATAATATTTATTATTAAAGTCAAAAACAAGCACTGTGGTTGCCAGTCCACCGTAGATCACAGGCACTTTAATCCACCAAACACCACCATTGGTATACTGCCCCCAACCCGGTAAGACCAAAGAGCGCTTCCAGGCCTGTTTATTTTTTGCTTCAATAGCCAACCGGGTAGAATCTTTAAACACCACCTTTTCCTTCGCCTTGGCTTCTTCTTTTTCTCGTTTCTTACGTTCTTTCCGGGATTCCTTTTTTACAGTATCCTGTGCTGATTTAGGTTTCAAGCTGTCCGCATTGACAGTTTGAACCTGCTTTTTCGGAATAGTATCGACAGTCTGCGCCTGCACCGTCAGTACAGCAAATACGGCAATAAGCAGACTCATTAATTTGGTCATATTACCAATCTAAAAGTTCAAGAATACGGCTCAGATCATCCTCCGATTCAAAAGGAATCTCAATCGCCCCTTTACCTTTGGTACTCTTCAAATTCAATTTGACTCGGGACGAAAATTTCGACGCCAGATCATCCTCAATTTTTTGCAATTGAAACGAC
The DNA here is from genome assembly GCF_047784615.1 of Sphingobacterium sp. NGMCC 1.201703. Classification (NCBI taxonomy): domain Bacteria; kingdom Pseudomonadati; phylum Bacteroidota; class Sphingobacteriia; order Sphingobacteriales; family Sphingobacteriaceae; genus Sphingobacterium; species Sphingobacterium sp. NGMCC 1.201703. Next base: position 356,593 of record NZ_JBLOHD010000005.1, read on the forward strand.
ATCGGTGTTTTCTCTTTATTAGTTTTTTTCTTCCCGCCCTTTTGCAGTTCACGCACAAGCTCTTCGGCCTTTCGAACAGACAAGCCTTGATCGATGATCAATTTGAAAATATATAACTGTTTATCTACTTCCGAAATATTGATCAGCGCTCGGGCGTGTCCCATCGTCAAAGCGCCATCCCGTATAGCAGCCTGAATCACGGGGGGAAGTTTCAATAAACGGAGATAGTTGGTCACAGTTGAACGGTTTTTACTGACACGCTCACCCAGCTCCTCCTGCTTTAAATTACATTCCTCGATCATCCGTTGAAAGCTCAAGGCGACCTCAATAGCGTTTAAGTTCTCGCGTTGGATATTTTCGATCAATGCCATTTCCAGCATCTGCTGATCATTGGCCGTACGGATATAAGCCGGTATCTCCGTGATACCCGCCAGTCTTGAAGCACGAAGACGACGTTCCCCCGAGATCAATTGGTAGTTACCATCCGAAATCTTACGTACCGTAATCGGTTGGATTAAACCCTGTAATATAATAGATTCCGATAATTCCTGTAATGCAACCGGATCAAATTCGGTACGTGGTTGAAATGGATTTACCGATATTTCTTCTACCCGGACATGGCTGATATTGCCATTTTCTTTATTTGTATTTACTGTAGAAGAAGTCACCAAAGGCGACTCCTCAACTTGCTGATTACTTTTAGCAGGAGCTTCTACACTATCGTTTAATAGCGCACCTAAACCTCTTCCCAGTCCTGTTTTACGCTGATGTGCTGCCATATTATGCGGTTACTGTTGTATTCATTTCATTAAAATGTCCGTTTTTCTGCAATATTTCACGCGCCAAATTCAAGTAGTTGATTGCACCTTTACAGGACGCATCATGCATGATTACAGAAATACCGAAGCTAGGAGCTTCACTCAAACGGGTATTACGTTGAATAATGGTATCAAAAACTAAATCCGTAAAATGCGTCTTCACTTCTTCGACGACCTGATTGGAAAGTCTCAAACGGACATCGTACATCGTCAATAAAATACCCTCGATTTCCAAACTAGTATTTAAACGATTTTGAACGATTTTAATTGTGTTCAGCAATTTACCCAATCCTTCTAACGCAAAATACTCACACTGAACAGGGATAATGACCGAATCAGATGCAGATAACGCATTAATGGTGATCAAACCCAATGAAGGAGAACAGTCGATGATAATAAAATCATAATCATCTTTCACCTGGTCCAAGATCTTTTTCATCTTGTATTCCCTTTCGTGCATATTGATCATTTCAATCTCAGCACCCACCAAGTCGATGTGAGCAGGCAAAAGATCAAGATTTGGCGTCTCAGTTGGCTGAATAGCGTCCCTTGGATTCAAATCATTGACCAAACATTCGTATATACTTTCATTGATCGTACGGGGGTCAAAACCAATCCCAGAAGTAGAGTTTGCTTGAGGATCCGCATCTACCAACAATGTTTTATATTCTAAAACCGCCAAACTAGCCGCCAAGTTAATTGACGTTGTGGTTTTTCCGACCCCACCCTTTTGGTTTGCGATTGCGATTACTTTTCCCATCTTGAATGAAAACCTTTCTTAATTAAAATGTCATTTTACACTACATTTCACTTTTCCGAAGATCAATTTGTCCAAATAATTACGCTAAATTTAAATTAGCTTAACAAATTCAGCATATTTCGTACTTTTGATTGATCAAAAGCACATATCCTCAGGATGCTAAGATACAAAAAATCAAGATATGTATCCACTTTGAAATAGTGCTTTTTATAAGTATCAACAACACAATGATTTTAATAATATCCGGAACAAACCGTCCCAATAGTAAGACGTTAAAAATAGCAAAATGCTACCAGCAGCTTCTTAGTCGTAAATCCATTGAGAGCGAGATCTTTTCACTATCAGACCTACCATCAAACATTTTGGAAACAGATCTTTACGGAAAAAGAAGTGCAGCTTTTGAGCCGATACAGCACAAGGTCAGCCAAGCCGACATGTTTATTTTTATAGCTCCTGAATACAATGGAAGCATCCCCGGGGCGCTTAAACTTTTTATTGACTGCTGCACCTTCCCGATCAGTTTTTACCACAAAAAAGTTGCACTAGTAGGATTATCGTCGGGACGATATGGCAACCTACGCGGAATAGATCATCTTACCGGAATATGCCACTACCTCAGAATGCAGGTTCTTCCACTCAAGATATTCCTTCCTAATGTACAACAGGAACTGAATGAGAACGGGGAATTACTCAAAGAAGACACCCTTCAGTTTATCAACGAACAGATTGAGGAAATCGCAAGGTTTAGCTCTTAAGCGAGAAGACTGCCTTTAGTAAAACAACCAATGGGCCACCCACACAGATTCTACAAAAGGTTATCCTATTTTGTTGATCTGCACACAGCTACCTATTGCTAAAACAATACAGGCAAAAAAGACTGCTCAAAAAACAAGAACGCCTCGGAGAATTGAATATTTGAAAGCGAATGTCCAAGGAGGAAAAAATATAAAAAAAAGGTACTGTCCGACTGTGGACAGTACCTTTTTTATTCATGTAGTATGAGGGAATAAGATTTATAACCAAAGGCTTAAAAACTCTTCTCTGATCCCTATTTATAATACCAATATTTAAAAACTAATAGCCAAATATCTCTTTTAAGTCTAGTTTTTTGACCTCGCCCAATTTAGCAAGATCTTCTGCTTTAAGGCTATCTTCTTTCGCTACGATGCAATACACATAAGGCTTTTGACTCATCTCTTTCTTATGGAACGTATTCAAATCAGCATAAGTTAACTTAGGTGCTTGCTCATAAACTACTTTACGGATATCTGTCGTATTCCCCAAGCGTTGAGCCGCCAGATAACTGCTTAAAATAGATGCATTCAGCACACGCTCACTGGCGATGGACTTCTGCAAGCTCACTTTAGCAATATCCAGTCCTTTTGCGCTTTCTGGCAGGACATCCAATAACTCGTTCATACCTTTAATGGCCTCATTAAATTTATCAGCCTGCGTGCCGACATAAGCTCCTACTGTATAATGATTTTCTTTTTTATAAGGCTGTCCATAGAATGCATAAGTAGAGTAGGCCAATGCTTTCGATTCACGAATGGTCTGGAATACGATACTTCCCATACCGCCACCAAAATAATTATTGAACAAAGATACTGTTGGGGTTAGCGAGCTGGAGTAAGTACCTGATGATCTATACCAGAACACTTCAGCTTGTTTCATATCAAAATTGGCAAACAATACCTGATTTTTATTGGTCGGTTGCTCAGTAAATACCATACTTTTTGCCCCTTGCACATAGTCCCCCGAACCTTGTTTCAGCGGTTTTGCCTTCGCTACAAATTCACTGGCATTCAACGGTCCAAAATAAAGCAATGTATGTTTCATATTGGCCAGATTATGCAATGCTTTCACCAGATCTTCCGCTTTCAATGCATCCAGTTCCGCATCTGTAAAAACATTATTGAACGGGTTTTTAGCACCATATTTCGCATATGATTTTAAGCCCTCCATAATAGCTCCCTTATTTTCCTTTGCGTTAGCCCTTGACTTCTTAAGGCGTGCAATATACATTTTGAATGCCTCCTGGTCCGTCACACAATTACGCAACAGGTCCTGGATTAAAGACTGCGTAGCAGTAAAGTTCGAATTCAAACCCGAAATAGAAACCAACGTTTCTTCATTTCCAGCAGAAACAGAAAAATCAGATGCTAATTGATAAAAGTCTTTACTGAACTGCTCGCTGGACTTCTCTTTTGTTCCCAAAAATTCCAGGTAACCTGCAGCCAATGACAGCAACTTATTATTCCATTTACCCACATCAAAACGATAGGACAGTGAGAACAATTCATTATCATTATTCTTCACCGCAAGCACGGGCAAACCATTCGCAGTAGCTTTCTGAACGTCTTTATTGTAATCTACCCAAACCGGCTGGATCTTATCCTCCGGCATTGCTTCTACCTTTTTCAGAAAGTCAGATTGATCGTCACGGTTTACTGTGACAGGTGTAATTTCCGGTTTTACAACCTTAACAACATTATTATCAACCCCTTTACGTTTATAAACGACAACATAATTATTATCGTTCAGATATCGATTGGCGAAATCGACAATATCCTGTTTTGTAATCTTATTCAATCCATCTGAATAACTGACCACGGATGCCCAGTCCTGCCCCGAAGTGAAAGCGTCCATCAAAGCCTCAGCACGATCACCATAACTTTCATGCTGTTTGATCTCATCTTTTTTGGCATTATTAACAATTGCACCCATCAAGTCATCAGAAAATTCACCTTTGCGCAACTTATCCAGTTCTTTCAGCAGCAACTGCTGCACCTCTTCCAGGCTCTGTCCCTGACTTGGATTTCCCTGTAGAATCAATAATGAGTAATCTTTCAATACATATGGAAATGCTCCGGCACCCAATAACTTTTGGTTCTTCACTAAATCCAGATCAATCAGACCCGCCGAACCGTTCGTCAATATCTGACTCATCAGATTTAATAACTGTGCATCCTTGGTCGCTGCTCCCGGGAAACGAAATCCCATAAACATAAACTCAGCATCAGGCCCTTTTACCTCCCGAACAATTGGGCTTAAAATAGGCTTTTCCGGTTCAAAAGTATATGGCGGTATTTCTTTGGCCTGCATAAAAGCAAAACTTTGGTCCACCTTCTTCACAACCTCTGTAGGATCAAAATCACCCGACATGATTACCCCCATATTGTTGGGCACATAGTAAGTATTAAAATATTCCCTGATAGCTTTTAAGGAAGGGTTTTTCAGATGTTCTACTGTACCAATCGTAGTCTGCTTTCCGTAGTTATTATTCGGGAATGCGGCTTCGAACATCGCCTCAACAGCCTTGCGGCTATCTTTGTCCAATCCAATATTTTTTTCCTCATACACAGCCTCCAGCTCCGTATGGAAAAGACGTAGGACCGGATTCCTAAAACGCTCAGCCTGCACAGCAAGATATTTATCCATTACATTACTTGGGATCTGCTCTTGATATACCGTTTGCTCGAAAGAAGTAAACGCGTTTGTTCCCTCAGCTCCCATGGATGCCATCAGCTTGTCGTACTCATTTGCAATAGCATACTTTGCAGCCTCACCTGACACCCGGTCGATTTCCTTGTATATCGCTTTCCGTTGCACCTCATCAGTCGTAACATTATATTTTTCATAAAGTGCATCAATCTGATCCAGCAAAGGTTTTTCCTTGGCCCAGTCTTTGGATCCAAATTTATCCGTACCCTTGAAGAGCATATGCTCCAGGTAATGAGCCAAGCCTGTATGATCTTTTGGATCTGTTTTGCTTCCAGCTTTTGTAGCAATGTAAGTCTGGATACGAGGTTCTTTTTTCGTCGGGCTTAAAATAACGGTTAGACCATTTTTGAGCTTGTAAAATCTCGAATGGGTAGGGTCATTGGACACATACTTATAAGTGTACCCACCCTCAGAAGATTCTTTCCATTCAAATTTGGTGCTCTGGGCAAACAAAGTACCCCCCGCTGTTGTTAGTGCAAACGTAACAGCAGTAATTTTAAATAGGTTTTTAATCATATTTCCTTTTTCTTTTCAACTCAAACTTAGATAAATTGCTGTGGATATGCAATATAATTACACACATATAAAAAACAATTTATTTTAATCTGCTACTCATGCACTTTCTGCTTTGTAGCTGAAATACGGCAATTTGTCATCTGTATTTCCCATATGCCTAATGAATATTGTTACAATGGTTTATCATTCTTATTTTTGCAAAAATTTTAAAAAACGCTAACGTTTTATTTCATGAGATCAAGCATACTTGTTTTTGTGATCTTCGCGCTCCTTTCCTTTCGTACAAACGCGCAGGTCACCCCCAGAATAGAAAATCAGAAAGACACATTAAACAACCGCCCCCCAGCAAAAACAAGGTTAATATTTCAGCTCGAACATGAAAGTGGAGGTGAACTCAAATTTAACGATCGTACCAAGCAGACCTTAGAAGACTCCTATTACAGTGGACTTAACTTTCGGGTCGGTTTCCAGACACAATTTCAGGACTCATTAAAGAGTATCTATAATGAGCTTTACAACTACCCCATTTATGGTGTCGGCATCTACAGCAGCACTTTTGGCCAGGAACACTTGGGTCAGCCTTTTGCGCTCTATGGTTTCGTAGCCATCCCCATCAAACCCAAAGTCAACAGCAAATGGAACTTCAATTACCGGATTGCCCTGGGCCTTTCAGGCAGATTCAACCCATATAATGAAGAAGACAACCCACTTAACCTTATTATCGGAAGCAAAAACAATGTATTTATCGACTTCGGACTGCAGGCCAATTACAGATTAAGCCGGAAATTTCAGGTCGGTGCGGGAATCGCTTTTCACCATTTCAGCAATGGTGCATTGGCGCTACCAAACACTGGAATAAACCTACTTCCATTGAGCTTATCGGTTTCTTATACCCCAACAAGCAAACCATTTGATTACAGAAAACGTGCGGTTCCCGCAATGGAAGAAACAGAAGAACTACATTTTAATTATGCATTTGGATTCAAGCAGATTGACCGGGATCACGATGGCCAATATTTTAAATCGACACTGGGAGCCTACTATAGTAAGCACTTCGGATACAAATGGCGCCTAGGGGCAGGAATGGATGCTTTCTATTCGGCAAGTGGCAATGATGAGAAAATTGCAGGCAACAAAGCAGGTAGTTTTGGGGCATTGTTTTCCTACGGTCCCGCATTTTACATCGACCATGTCCTAAATTCGCGACTTTACATTAACGGAAATGTGGGGGTATACCTACACCGCAATAAATTCAATGGAGAAAGCACACCTGTATATCTAAGAGCAGGCGTACGCTATAAAGTATATAAAGATTTCTTTGCCGGCGTCTCCATTAAAGCACATGGTGGTAAAGCAGACTTTATTGAATGGACAACCGGCTATGGCTTTAAATTGGGCAAAAAACGGGCAAATCCGGCCGGCAATTAGCCCAAGCTGAGAACCCGGACTTTTTGGACAACAGAACATAAACGAAACGGACACTACACAAGTCCGTTTGTACCGCATAAAAAAAGCGTTCATTAAGAACGCTTTTTTTATTGTGGGGATTACTGGGTTCGAACCAGTGACCCCTACCTTGTCGAGGTAGTGCTCTAAACCAGCTGAGCTAAACCCCCTAACGAAAAAAAAGCACCAATTGATGATGCTTTTGTGGAGGCTACTGGATTCGAACCAGTGACCCTCTGCTTGTAAGGCAGATGCTCTGAACCAGCTGAGCTAAGCCTCCGTTTTGGATTGGTGGAGAATACTGGATTCGAACCAGTGACCCTCTGCTTGTAAGGCAGATGCTCTGAACCAGCTGAGCTAATTCTCCGACTTTGTATGGTGGAGGCTACTGGATTCGAACCAGTGACCCTCTGCTTGTAAGGCAGATGCTCTGAACCAGCTGAGCTAAGCCTCCATACTTTTTTAAAGAACGCCGTTCCCTAATTGCGTGTGCAAATATAGCTTAAAAATTCTATTCTCAAAATTATTTTCAAAGATTTTCTACATTTAAAACCGCAACAAGCTAAAAAACACCCATATAATTTTCATGACAATTAGTCGTAGAACTTCCAAGAAACACCAAATCTAAAGTTGGCCGTATTCATTGGATAACGTCGCACAGTATAATAACCTTTCGGATAAAAATTCTGATTTAGGAAATTATAACTTAAAAACATATTGACCCGCTGTATATTTGCAGTGATCCATAAATCCATAATCGGATAAGTAGAAAACTCGATCTGTTGATAGGCATTATAAAACTGCCCTGTACCTATTGAATAATTTGGATTGGCATAAGGTGTATTAAATTTAGCGTCAATACCTATACTATAATCGATAACTTTATAAAAGAGATTGCTATAGTAGAGACTGTGCCAGGTATAAACCTCAGGAATTGCCAATATATTCTGCTGGTCCGTCTTTTGATAGACCACCAGGTTGTCAAGTGTAAAATGGTTGAGTTTGAATTTCTGGCCCACGCTCACCTTCAACAAATTGGCATTATCGAGTTGTACTGGATTAATCCATCTGTCCTTCCTGCGATCGTTTTGCGGATTTGGCAGTTCTTCAAAATAGGTATAGTTGTTCAGCAAAAAATACTCAACCTTTCCATTGAACCCCAATGTAGGGTTGCGATATTGGAAAGCCAAATTTTGAATCTTGGTCTTTTTTAACCCCAAATCATTCCAATTACCATAAGTATAATTCAGGTTTTCAAAAACCATTTCAGGAGATTTGTTCTGCGAATAGGCAGAAAGAGTCACTTTTCCGATTTTATCACCCATCGAAATATCCGCTTTTGCTTCGTAGAGAAAATCGCCTATATTGTGCCCAAAGACAATCTGATTAGCTTTTAAACTGAAGTCCAAGCGATCTGAAAATTTGTAACCCAGCTCTCCTTTGACAATTCCATTTTGGTAGAAACGGTCAAATGTTGTACTATCCGGCAATTTCTTAAGTGGCTCAGGATAAGCGGCCTGATTGCTATAGTAACGTAATGACTCTACCTGACTTTGCTCCACCCAGTTCATATCATGCTGAAAAGCCAGATTCAGTTTGGCCTCGTTTTTAAAGATTGACTTGCCACGCAGAAAAAAGTTATATTCAAACTCATTGGAAACATTTGTAATACCTGTCTTATCATTATTAAGTGCAAATGTATTATTCGTGATTGGTAACGCAACAGCCCGCTCGTTCATGTTCTTGAAGAAATTGTAGGTCTGTCTTCTTATACGGGTGTTATGGGCCATACTGTTCGTTGGATAGATCTGCATGGTTGGCTTTCCCTTATCTACCGTATCAATCCGACCGACATAGAGTGACTGACGCAGGAACAACGAATTGTCCCACCATTTTGATCTGGGCACAGTCGTATTACTAGCATCCTGAAATTTCACGGGAAACCGATCCGGAGACTGTATATTTTCGGGAGCAAAAGGTCTATCCTCCACGGTAGATCCATTCTCCATTGCATCCAAGCGGTTAAAAACCGCATTGATCAATAAGTTATAACGGTTATTTTTAGATTCATACCAAGAGGCGATAGATGCTTTCAGATCAGAATAATTCTGGTTAAGATAATATCCATCAGTTTTCGTTGAATGGAAGTCAACATTCATATTCCATTGCGAATTGATATTCTGCGACACCCGGGCCCTAAAAACCTGATCATCAAAAAAGAATCCCACAGCCGATAGTTCGGAATAACGTGCACGGGCCCTAAAATATTGCACAGAGTCAGGATTCAATAAATAACGTTCCAATGCAGTGAATCCGGACTGAAATCCGATTGTCTTTTTAGGCTGAAATAATAAATCCCTTGTAGCCAAACCATATGACCCGAGGTTCACACTGGGATTCCAGGGTAGGTTTTGGGGATTATAATATTGATAATTACGATGTGAAGTATCTATCTGTCTCGTATAAGTTCCTTTTTTAAGCATATCCAATGTTGCATAACGGATATATTTTGCAGACAGGATAACTGAATCTTTTTTCCCGTCCTCTTTGGCTCTCGCCGAATCCAATGCACTGCTCCACTCTTCTTTGCTTTGCGCAATAACATTCGTGGAACAAACAAGTAAGACACACAGTGCGGCTAATACGCGTACGATCAACTTCATCTAAAAATTGTATATAGTCTAAATTTATTGCAAAGCTATCAATTCTTTCAAAATTAATGTCATCTTAGGTTCCGCTTTCTCAGCGACAGCGACGATTTCCTGCAATGACACCGGTTTTAGCTTATCGTGGAATCCCTCATCCGTAACAACAGAGATCGCGAACACCGGAAGAGCCATATGATTGGCAACAATCACCTCCGGAACTGTACTCATCCCCACCACATCCCCGCCAATAATTCGCATGAATCGGTATTCAGCTTTTGTTTCAAGATTGGGTCCAGGTGAGGAGACATACACCACTTTTCGTGCTCTAATACCATGCCTCGATGCGATTTCAAGCGCCTGCTCAATCATTGTACGATTATACGGTTCGCTCATATCCGGGAATCGGGGACCAAACTCAGCAAGGTTCTGCCCGCGCAAGGGATTATCGGGCAAAAGATTGATATGATCTTCAATAATACCTAGATCCCCATTTCGAACCTCCGGATTCAAAGATCCGGCAGCATTTGACACAAAGAGTTTTTTGACCCCCAGCACTTTCATGATCCGGATAGGAAAAGTAATCTGTTGCATATCATATCCCTCATAATAATGAAGCCTTCCTTGCATGGCAACCACATTCTTTCCATTCAATTTTCCAAAAATCAATTTACCGGAATGAAATTCAACTGTAGAGATGGGAAAATTAGGAATATTGGAATACATCAACTGATATTGGATCTCAATCTCATCTACCAGCTTACCCAGTCCAGTACCCAGGATGATACCGAATTCTGGCGTAAAATCTCCAATTTTTCTACGGATAAATTCCGTAGTCTCATTTATGCTATGATACATACGTACAAAAAAACTAAGTATCTCAAACTTAACTTAATTTTTTTGTACGTACAAATCAAATATAGCAGCTAATTATGCGAAAGCGCCTTTTCACTTGCTTTACCTGGAGAGCTGATCAAAAGCATCACAAAAGTAATAAAACCATTAATGATAATCAGGTCCAGTCCGATCACATAAGGTGTATACACCTCGATCACATAGGTCTTGAGTAAATACAATAAGGTTGGTGAAAGTACACAGATATAAGGTACGGCATTGTCCCGTACAGCAGATTTTGTAAAAATCCCAAAAACAAACAATCCCAGCAGTGGACCATAGGTATAGCTCGCCGCTGTAAATATCGCATTCACCACCGAATCATCATTGATCAGCTTAAACACGAGTATCACCAGTAACATAACGATCGAAAACCCAAAGTGTACGTAATTACGCTTTTTGACAAGAACAGGATCATTGGGATTTTCTTTTTTATTGAAATTCAGAAAATCCACACAGAATGAAGTCGTCAACGCTGTCAGTGCACTATCCGTTGTCGCAAACGTTGCTGCTGTCAGCCCCATCATAAAGATGATCGCCGGCACGATGGCAAGGTGATTCAGTGCGATCTCGGGATAGAGGTAATCGCGGGTTGCCAACTTCGATACGTCAATACCATTTTTTGCTGCATAGATATATAACAGCGCTCCTACCGCTAAAAAGAAAATATTGATCACCACAAATACACTTGTGAATGTAATCATATTCTTTTGCGCTTCTTTGATCGTCCCCATGGACAGATTCTTTTGCATCAGATCCTGATCAAGTCCTGTCATGGCAATAGTAACAAAAATCCCGCCCAGGAACTGTTTCCAAAAGTTTGCTTTACTGCCCACAAAGTCATCCCAAAAAAAGATTTTGGAATAGCTGCTTTCCTTGACTGCTTCGAATGTATCCACAATCCCGAAATCCAATCCCTTAGCCATAAAATAGATCGAAAGGATAACAGCTGTTACTAGAAAGGTGGTCTGTAGGGTATCTGTTACAATGATTGTCTTTAAGCCTCCCTTATTGGTATACATCCAGATAAGTACCAAACAGATCACAACTGTGATCGCAAAAGGCACATTCCAGGCATCAAAGATAAAGTGCTGCAGGACAATGGCGACCAGGTATAAACGAAAAGCCGAACCTATGGTACGGGAAATCAAAAAGATGGCAGCACCGGTTTTATACGTTGTATGCCCAAAACGTTCTTCCAGATAAGTGTAAATGGAAGTCAGGTTCATTCGGTAGTAAAGCGGAAGCAATACATAAGCTATAATGACGAATCCGACTGCATTTCCGAGCACAAACTGAAAATAACTGAATTCGGATGCACCCACAGCGCCTGGAACAGAGATAAAGGTCACACCAGAAAGAGCAGTACCGATCATCCCGAAGGCGACCATATACCATTTCGAATTTCGGTTAGCAACAAAGAAGGTAGAATTGTCGGAAGATCCTTTTGAGGTAAAGTGCGCCACGGCGAGCAAGACCGCAAAATAGATCACAATAAAGGATAATAATATAACTGGTGACATAGTTTGTTTTTAATAGGTGATTGTGATGCGATTGTTAATGAGTAGCCTGGTAAGCTTCGATTGCCTGCCTTACATTACCAAATTGTTCCAGCAAAGCAGCTGCGTCCTCCTCTGTCGCTCCGGTCTGGTCCATAATAATTCGTACGCCACGGCCGACCAATTTGTGATTTGACAATTGCATATCGACCATTTTGTTCCCCTTCACACGCCCCAGCTGAATCATTACTGCAGTACTGAACATATTTAATACCAGCTTCTGCGCTGTACCGGACTTCATACGGGTAGAGCCGGTCACAAATTCAGGTCCAACAATAACTTCTACAGGATATTGTGCAATTTCAGCAATCGGAGAACCGCTATTACAAACAATACAGCCGGTCACCAATCCTTTTTCGTTTGCAGTCTTCAGGCCACCAATGACATAAGGCGTTGTCCCCGAGGCAGCAATACCGATCACCACATCATTTTCATCAATATCATAAGCTTCCATATCTTTCCATGCCTGCTCCAGATCATCCTCTGCAAATTCGACTGCCTTACGGATTGCTGTATCTCCGCCGGCAATTAGACCGATAATCCACTCAAATGGCACACCGTAAGTAGGAGGCAATTCAGATGCATCTAAGACTCCAAGCCGGCCACTTGTACCGGCCCCGATATAGAAAGTCCGACCACCCGCTTTCATTCTTTCCACAGTGACCTTAACCAATGCTTCGATCTGAGGAATAGACCTTTCAACAGCTAGTGGCACAGATTTATCCTCATTATTGATATTAGTCAATAATTCATGAACAGACATCTTGTCCAAATCCTGATAATTCGAATCTTTCTCCGTTGTATTAACCATTCTTAATAATATATATTGTATTCCTTAATTCAATAAACCAGGTATATCAACGATCTGATATCCTTTCTTCTTTAATATGTTGATTATATCATCCAAATGATGATACAGCTTATCTTTTCGTCTATCATCTGTTCCCATATGGATCAATATGATGAAGCCATTTAAACCAGATTTTCTTTCATAAGACCAAAGCCCCTTTAAAATCTCTGCCGAAGATAAATAACGTTTTCCCATTTCTGGGTAAGTATAATCTGCGGCAGTCCGTATTCCCGGCGTGTAGTTGATAGAAGACAGCCCTATCTCTTCTGCCCACGCTACCGTCTCACCATTATACCATTCATAAGAAGGAATATAATAACGCAGTTGACCGATATCGACCCCCGAAAATGCCAACTCTTTCACATTAGCCTTTAAATCCAGCAGGAACGAATCCCGGCTGACCAACAGCTCATCCCTGCTGCCCCAATCACTGACCAGCAGATGTTTATCGGAATGTCCTGACACCAAATGTCCATCTTTCAACATCTGCCGGATATAAGGCTTGAAACCTCCATTCCTTAGATAATCTCCTGTTAAGAAAAAATTCCCCTTCACATGATATTGCTTCAAGCTATTCAAAACCGTAGGCGTTCCCTCCGATAAATCATGCCCCGTAAACACCAGAGCCACTTTTTTCACTGTAGAATCGCCGCGGACAATAGCCCCGAAGACATCTCGGGCTACTTTTTTCCCGCAGGCTCCTCCAAAGCCTTCCCTTCTTTAGCCGCCAGCAAGTAGATCAATGAAGCCGTTCCATCCATGGTAGGCTCATTGGTACTGTAGTCACCATAATCGTCATGATAAACGGCAAGGTCACTCTGAAAATCAGCATAGCTATCCGGATTATTCAGCTTAATACCGATCAGGTTACGATAAGTAGACGCCATGATCGGACCATCCACCAGTCCACCATCAATCGGATGTTTACCCAAATAGGTAAAAGCAGAATGTGGATCCTTAGGCGTATCACCCCAAGATGGAAGCCCATACACCATACTTGTCCCCCAGGGATTGGCACCAAAGAGCCAGTCAAAATTAGCCTGCTCCAGTTCATCAAACTGATTATCTCCTGTCAGCTCTTTATACCAAAGGCATTGTATGGCGAACGAAGCGGTCAGATTATTGCTGCACCAGATAAAAGGAACCCCTCTTAAAAATGCATTTTCGGCAGCTCGCTTATTTACCTCTTCAATACCCTGTTTATAAAATGAGACAATCTCCTCGCGATCTTGCCCTTTTAATCTTTTAGCCAATTCATAATGTCCCAAATTGATAAAGGGATACCACTGATAATGCGCAGCCGTATCGGTTATCATCCAAGGTGTTATTTTTTCCTGCCTGGCATACTGCATCGCCTCCTCGGCAAACTTATTTTTCTTTGTTACCGAAAACCCCATTGCTGCCGCCAGTTGCATATCATCCACCCAATTGTCTTCGGCATAGATATAGGGCGATTTGACCGAAACCGTCTGTGTCACCCCCGGTTTTATATTTGCAAATGCATAAGCGGTCTCAGCTTTCTGCGACAGTAATTTTGCATATTTTTTATCCTCTTTTTGAAAAAGCACAGATCCCAAACGGAAAGCACTGCTAAATTTCCCCGCTGTAGAGCTTGTCCCTGTGGTGTTATTCATAAACTTGCCCCTTTGTTGTGGCTCCCCATCTATAAAATACACCGGGCGTTCAAACCCACGGCCATAGTAAGGATCCTCCTTGGGCATGCGCATACTGGCATGATCACGATCATCCGCAATCTGATTATACATCTGATCCGCCTTTGGATGCATCTTCAACAACCAGTCGAGTCCCCATTTAGCTTCATCCAATACATCGGCACGTCCATTCTTTCCATCTAAGCCATTTGCTAGCTTTTGATCAGTAAATACCTTTGGAAAGTCCCGATAAGCAGCTAGCAGATGAAATGTCGCATTTGCCGAGGTTGTCGCATATTGCAAATAATCAGAAGCATCATGCCAGCCACCCCCCGCATCAATATGCGAACTATCCGCTATACCGACTTTACCGGCATACAATGTAAAGCCGTCGTGTGTATGACAACTGTCTTTTAAAAAAGGGTTGAATAATGTCCGTTGCTGGCGCATATACCGCAACACAAAGTCCGCTGCCCCCGCATAGACGTCCGGAGCCACCCTAAAATAAGGTGACCTAACCTCCCCCGCCTGGATAAAAAAACGGCCCGTATCCCTTAAAGCAGAAAAATCAAATCGAAAACTCTGCACAAAAGGCCCATAGCTACCATAATCTTTCCCTACGGGATGAACATACACTGTCTTACC
This sequence comes from Sphingobacterium sp. NGMCC 1.201703, assembly GCF_047784615.1. Lineage (NCBI taxonomy): Bacteria > Pseudomonadati > Bacteroidota > Sphingobacteriia > Sphingobacteriales > Sphingobacteriaceae > Sphingobacterium > Sphingobacterium sp. NGMCC 1.201703. Next base: position 371,882 of record NZ_JBLOHD010000005.1, read on the forward strand.
TGTCTTTGCATCTTTAACCTCAAAAGAACGAAGCTGCCTGATTGATTTCCCGCCCCATACAGCGACCTTTTTACCTGTCGGAGTATAGCCTAATTGGTTGATTCGAATCCAAGCATTTTGCTGTGCTTCCGCAAAGTTACAAACAAAACATGCAAAAACAAGCAAAAAAGCTTGACGTAAATTTAAGAAGTTTAGACATTCTTTTATCATAATAAGGCATTTTATTTTTAATAAAATCAACTCAATCGGTTGTTTAAAATCGTAAAGAAACTATTTTCCCATCCATCGTGCTGGCAACTACCTCATTATTACCGGATACCGCTACAGGATTGACCATGCCATTTGAAATTTTATATTGCCACATAACTGCGCCTGTTTTTGCATCCACAGCAGAAAGCAAACCCGAATGACTCGGCACAAACACCAGCTTACGGTTTGTTTTTATCGCCGACGGCGTCAATTCATAGGGCAATTTTAGTTTTGCTTTCCAAATTACTTCCATTTTGTCACCTGATATAGAGATCCCCAGCAAATCGCCGTCCATTGTCTTCACATAGACCTGTTTCTTATTTACTGCCAAGCCCATCGATTCTCGCACACGTATCGTATCCTTCTTTTCCCGCCAGATTACAGCACCATTATCCGCATCCAAAGCAGTCATAAACCGATCCGGAGCAACAATAAATACACGGTTATTTACCCCCACAGGATTACAGGCGGCCGCCGAAAACATGCGATTGGCATGTCCATTGTTCCATTCCCAAGATAATTTTCCGGTTTTGGCGTCCAATGCATAAAACCCATTTCCCCAGGAGCCGAAGATGATATTGCCTAAATAATAAGTTGGCAAAGTCGACACAAATCCCCTGACCTGATCAAAACTCCATCTTAATTTACCAGTCTTTATATCCAAGGCCCTGAATTTACCATCCGAACCACCGATAAAAGCGACACCATCATGCAGCAGAGGCGAACCCAATACGGCCTTGTCCGTCTGCAGCTTCCAGAGAAGTTTCCCGTCCGCCGCATTGATAGCATATATAAAGTGATCCGAAGAACCGGCGACAACAATACCTTTCCAAACCGCTGGTGTGGAATACACCTTTCCTCCGGTCCGATAAGACCATAATTTTCTTCCCGATTTAAGATCCAGTGCAAAGATATCACCGGCCGTATTGGAGGTCACAACCTTGTCTTTATAGATTGTCAGCCCAGCGCCAATGTCACTTGCATCTTCAAAAGTCCAGTTCACGCGGACAACATTCGCATACTTCTCATTGACTGCATAACTCGGCCGCGGATAAGTTGCCGTTTCCTGTCCATAGTGGTGGTCAATCAAAGGCACCTCTAACCAAGGTTTTTCCTGTGTACCAATACCCGGATTCCGCTCCTGATAGATAGCCTTACCATCACCGATAGTAACGATATTATAGCCGCCGACAGGTTTATTTGCCCGTAGATTAGATCTTCCCATCACACCCGGAAGCCCCTCCCAGTCGTAGGCCTTATTCGCATGCCCATGGCCGCAGAGAGCCAATTGCACATTACGTGTTTTGACCCGCTTCAATGCATCAAACCAATTGTTCAGCGAGGAGTCCTGTGGATAATGGTTAATATAAATTAATGGCGTTTGTCGGTCTGGGTTCGCGGCGAAGACAGAATCCATCCATACTAGATTTTCACGCGGTATCTGCCCCGGGCTCATACGCATATTCGGTCCGGAGTTTGTCCCAACAAATTGATAACCTTTATGTCGAAAGAAAAACGTTTCGCCGCCAAAGACGGTACGAAAAGTATTCGCCCCATTTTCGGACCAATTTCCATCGTGATTGCCCGGGATTACATACCAAGGTAGCTGCAAACTATCTAAAATCTGCTTTGCCAATTTCAGCTCATGATCAGCTCCAAATTCGGTAATATCTCCCGAGAGGATAACAAAATCAATATCTTTCAAATCATTTAGATCTTTTACAGTCTGTCGCAGATCTTCCGCCCCTGTTGCACCACCGACATGTGTATCGGTGACATGGGCAAATTTAAAAGATTGCGCAACGGATAGATTGAATATGCATAATAACGCACCTAAAAAAGCAATTAACTTCGGTTTCATCGATATAGTTTTCTTAAAATTAGCGTTTTTATGCATAAATATAAAATTTAAACGCATTTTTATGCATGTTAATTCTGGCATTATAAAACACAGCTTTACTAAAAAGCCTTTCTGAAAAATCCAGAAAGGCCTTTTGGTATTTGTAATGAATGTTACCAACCTGGTGTTTGAGCCAAAATATAACCCAAATCAGCATATTGTTGGATTTGATTCAGTCCGACCGGCGACATATAGACGCGATCGGTAAAACTTACCCGGTTCGCAAATTTTGGGACCATATAGTAACCAATCATAGCATCTCCATTCGTACCATTGTAAGTAATCGTATTGCCCGCTGCATCACGGACTTTAAGAACCCCCTCATAAGCTTTTGACAGACGGTTTGGAAGTTCTTTTTTAATATTCACCCAGGGACCCAACGAATAATCTGTATTACGGGAGAAATTCATATAATCCAATTTTTTCCAGCGGCGAATATCATTCAACCTCGCATATTCATATACAAATTCCATCCTTCTTTCCCTTCTGATTTCCCACATCAATGGGGAAACATCTGCATCGCGCTGTGGATCATTTGGCAGAGCATTCAACAACAAAGGAGCTGTTTTTCTAACACCCTTTGCTATAGCGTCGGCATCCAAAGGTCTATTTCGGACCGCGTTGATTGATTTATCCAAATCAGCTTGGGTAACTGCAGCTCCACCAAAAAACTCTGCAAGAATCTGCTTCGCCTCAATCCAATTGAGCACAACCTCGCCAAGACGGGCAATAGGAGCATCATTCGTATTGGTATTGCTGCTCCATTTTGCTGGATATGTCTTGCCAATATAAGTCAGAGCTTCCCTTGCCGCAAACTTATGACCATAAGCCAAAGTTGATGAAGCTGTATTGACCACATTCATAAAAGTCGCCTCAAACCGAGGATCTCTTGTCTCAGCCAACGATTTCATGGAAAAATCAGACGCGTTTGCAATAGCCGAATTCTGCCAAACCTTACCATCATTACAGATAAAGGATTTTAGCAAGTCCAAATTAACACCTTTTTGTCCTTCAGTTCCATTACTATAAGAGCCTACCGCATGGGTTACTTTCAATGCATCATTATAGGTTCGGAAGAAGATCACTTCCGCATTGCTCGACAAGTCTTCTGATGCAAACAAGCTTTTGAAATCGCTACCAAAAGACCATTTACCACTACCCATAACTACTTCCGCTGCTTTTAGGGCAAGACCAAGGTATTTTTTTGCACGATCTTGATCCAGTCCATGGTATTTCTCCCAAGAACCTTCAAAAAGCATTAGATTAGAGATAAGTGCCGCCGCCACATATTTATTGACATACCCTTTGCCGTCATCTGCACGCATATTATCCAGCACATACTCAAAATCAAGATAAACCTTATCCATGACCTCGCCACGTTTTGTCCGCTCCTTGTACATCTCCGCCTGGTCCATCGGATCAACTTCCTTATCAAAATACGGTACATCGCCAAATACCGAAACTAACCTGGCATACTCATAACCCCTAAAAAAACGAGCCACCGCAGTCCAATGCTTATACTCTGTTTCGCTCAGGTTTGCTTTCGCCTTTGTGTCCACCCTATTGAGCATGATATTTGCCTTTCTTACCCAGTAAAAGTTCCACGTTGGGCCAGAATAAGTTGTTAATATATCCGGTGCCGGAGTTCCACCCGATGGAGTCGTTCCCCGAGTTGTTGGTACAATGGTTTCAAATCCCCCCTGGGTACCCTCTGAGGTAAAATCATCCGCATAGTTATAGCCTACCAAAGGCGCATATGCTGTACCATAAAATGTATTGTAACCAACAAAGTAGTTAAGGTAAAAATCATTCGCATATAAACGCACATCCGCTTCATTACGCCAAAAATCTTTATCAATGACCTTCGTTTTATCCGGCCTATCAAGTACATCCTTGTTACACCCAACACTCAGTAATACTGCAGTCAGGATAATAGATCCAATTTTTATTCTATTTAATTTCATCTGTCAAATTCGTTTAAAAGTTTAACTGAACACCAAATGATGCACTTTTAAAGGTTGGCGTTCCTACCCCAGTACGCCCACTGTTGTAATTCGTTTCATTAAAAATTGAATACCCTTCAACCTCCTCTGGATCGATAGGCAATCCTCTCAGCTTGTCCCAAGTAAAGAAATTCTCTAAGGAAACATACACTCTTAAATTATTTAGCTTCGCCCGTTTGATCACGTCCTGAGGGAGCGAGTACCCCAGCGTCAGGTTCTTAATTCTCAAATATGACATATCTAACAAGTAACGGGACTGCACCTGCATATTATTTACATTTGCACTTCCCCCATTATTAAACGCCGCCGGATAGAATGCGTCCTGATTATCTTTCGTCCAATAATCGTTCACGAAACTAGCTGGCATAGCACCATCTGAAATATTGAACCCTGGGATGGCAAGGAATCCTGCTCCCCAAACTTTCCGTTGTCCTACTCCTTGGAAGAAAATAGACAGATCAAAACCTTTCCAATCCGCTGCTGCCCTAAAACCATACTGATAACGCGGCGTAGAGTTACCAATGATTTTCATATCACCAGGATTATCAATCGTGCCATCACCGTTGTCAATCTCCCCGTCGCCATTTAGGTCTTTGAACTTAACATCTCCAGGACCAAAATAAAAATTCGTTGAATTTTGGAAACGCGGCTGATAGACAGGCTTTTCGCCATTCGGCCCTCCTTTTAACAGATAAGCACTCCCAGTTGCGTACTTACTCATATCCGCATTCATCTCCACCAGCTGCGGGTTACCGTTGCCGTCCAACACGAAATCATTATATTGGTACAAACGGTCTGTCTCATATCCCCAAATATCACCATACACCCTACCATCATAATTTACACCAGTGGTCCTTGAAGGCGTGTATCCACTAAATACAGATTTCGCGTCGTCAAAGTTAGCTCTAAAATTGATTCCTAAACCGTTTTCAAAACGATGGTTGAAATCTATGGCAAGCTCAAACCCCTTTGTCGTCAATGTACCAAAATTTCCAAGCGGCGCCGGCGCCCCTAAGGTATGCGTAGTGCCCTCTAACGGCGCAAACATATTTTTGGTTTTTTTCTGATACCAGTCAAACGTAAATCCTAATTTATTTTTAAAGAATCGCGCATCCGCACCAAAATCCAATGTCTCAATATTTTCCCATGAAACATCTGGCCAGTTCAATTTAGGGGAACCCACTGCATTCAATAAAGCTCCGTTCACAATATAATTGATTTGTCCCGCCGACATATTCGCAATATAGAGGTCTGAATCTACGGTTTGATTACCGATAGCTCCCCAAGATCCTCTAAATTTCAACTGGCTTAGTGCCGATCTCGACCAGTCCATAAATTTTTCTTCCGAAACTACCCAACCAGCTGAAAAAGACGGGTACCATCGCCATTTCAAATCCCCAGGGAATTTTGACGCTCCATCATACCGAAGGTTACCTTCAAACAAGTATTTATTCTTATACGCATAGTTGATCCGGCCGAAATACCCCAGCTGAGATTCCCAGTACTCACCACCACTACCTGTAATCTGTCCTACAGCCAAATCAAATTGAGGATTTTTAACATCCAATAGATCCGCACGTTGAGTCCAATGGTAAGAACCATCATTTGTCACCCGGTTCAACCCTAAAATAAATTTAAAGTTATGATCCTCGTTCAGATCAAGCTCATAAGTTGTGAATGCATTCACAGTATGCTTATGCTCGTTTTGTGACCGCATATAAATATGATCCTGCGCAGATCCATTAGCCGTATACATGTCATTAGAAAGATCATAAGCCAAACTTGCCCCTTCATCCCCTTTGTTGGCAACTGCACCTTCTCTATTTACGTAAACAGGATTTCCCTGTGCGTCAAAGCGTTGTTTGGCTGCTACCCATGAGTTTGCCGCCGTATAACGCGTTCCATTTTTGCGCCAATTATAGTCTTCATTTGTAAAGGTATAATCAATGTCTACCTTCCAATTCTTCATGATATTAACTGTAGCACCGGCATTTAGGTTAATATAATTACGCAGCATAGAAGCTTGATTTGCAGCCTCATTTTCGCTCCATGGGCTTCTTATTGGGTTGTTATTTTCATCATATCCCATTGGATAAAGCGAGCTCCATCGGTACATATACAACCAAGGATCGGCTGTGGTCGAGTTTGTCGCATAAGGATAAACCTTATTTCGTTGCGCAAACATAGCGCCCCCCCGAATAGTTACATACTTATTCAGTTCCGTATTTAAGCGTAGAGCTGCATTATATCGTTTAAATTTATCCGAATCACCCGCTTTCAACATACCGCTCTGGTTCAAAGAACCGAACGAAGCCGTATATTGCGTTTTTTTAATCGAACCATTCAAAGACAGATTATGCGTCTGAGTGGGTGCCCATTCCCGAACCATATAATCATAAGGATCGTAAGTTCTGACGCCATATTTTTTCGTTGGCGCTCCTGGGTCAACATACCAATCACGACCATATACGGTTGGATCATCTTTACCGATAGAAGAACCATATTTTTTATCCCACTCAACAGCTCTTTCGTAACTTTCTTTATTCACTTTATAGAATGCGCCAGTCTCCGTTCCTCCGATGCGATCCAACGCATCAATGGTATATTTCAACGCGTTTACGCGGCCCATCTCCAATTTTTTATATGGATTTTGAAACGAGAAATTGTTGGAGTAATTCACCGAAATTTTCTCCGAACTACCTCCTGTTTTCGTCTTGATCAATACCACACCAAATGCAGCCTTCGCACCATAAATGGACGAAGACGCCGCATCTTTCAATACGGTAATCGATTCGACATCATCAGGATTTACATACTGAATACTCGGGATTTCAACGTTATCTACTAAAATCAACGGACTACTATTTCCCTGAATAGTTGAGATCGCTCCACGGATACGCATCGTCGGGTCAGATCCCACTTCGCCACTTGGTACGGTTACACTAAAACCAGGAGTAGTACCCTGAATTGCTCTTCCGACATCAGCAATCGGACGGCTTTGCAGGTTTTCTTTTACATTAACTGTTGAAACAGCTCCGGTCAAATTCCCTTTTCGCTGGGTACCGTAACCGACGACAACAACCTCGTCCAGTGCCTGGTCATTGCTAACCAAAGTCACATTAAGCGAATTCGAGCTGACGACAATATCTTGTGAGATATAGCCCACAGATGAGAATCGCAGCTTGCTCCCCACCGCAGCTGTAATTTTGAAATGTCCCTGTGCATCTGTTTTCGTTGACACCCCTCCGCCAATAACAGATACGCTTACATCAGAGACTGGACCTTTTCCATCTGTTACAGTACCTTGTACTGTATTTTGCACCATACTTTTAGCAGAAGAGTTCAGAAGTGCACCCGTCAATTTAGTGCTATTCAAAGAACCTTCTTTCTTTGTAAAAGAATAGGATTCCGAAGGAAAACTCAATCCAAGAGCAACAGAAAATAGTACAAATTTTCTCATTGATTATAGAGTTTTAAAAATAAATGATCTAGTTAATATTGTTAGTTATTCGTTCCTACTGTTTATTATAAGCTATTCAAAATCAGCATACAGCAGATATTTTTTACGCATACTTTTATAAGCTTTTAAATCATCCGCCCAGGAAGCCCTGATTTCGGCCTCAGACATTCCGGCTATGATCTGCTTACGCAATTGATCTGTTCCGGCGAGCTTGTCAAAAAATTCCGGTCTAGCGAAAAATGTCGCCTTATCCGGCGTCTTGTTGTAAAAGTCGAGCAAATATTTTAAAGTAAATTTTTGATCATCAGGATTCAGCTCCCTTAGATCAATACCATAATTTTTAGCCCCTTTCCCCTCCACATGTTTTGACATACCATGACGTTCACCCGGCGTAAACACAAAAGAGCCATACACAGGATTTGTATACCCCAACACCTGGAAAGGCCAATCTGTACCGCGCCCTACCGAAATATCTGTTCCTTCAAACAAACATAAGGAGAGATACAAACGCACAGAAAGCTGGTTTGGCAAACTCGGCGAGGGAATGATCGGCAGGTTGTACATCTTTTTATGATCCCAATTTTGAACTTTTACGATTTGTAGATCAGCCTGACGTCCATTTTCCAGCCATTTTTCACCATTGATCATCTGTGCTAGTTCGCCAATGGTCAAACCGTGAATCATCGCGATTTTATGCCAGGAAACATCAGACTTAAATTTATCGTCATGCCGCACAGGTCCATCCACCTGATCACCATTGGGGTTGGGACGATCCAAGACAACCAGTTTTTTATTATGCTTTGCACACAATTCCATCACCCGGTGCAAAGAAGTAATATAGGTGTAGAATCGTGCTCCGACGTCCTGCAAATCAAAAATCATAACATCAATAGAATTGACAATCGAATCCTGTTTTTTATTTCCCCCGTACAGGGTAAATAAAGGCAGGCCTGTTTTTTGATCGACATCGTTACCAAATTTCTCTCCGCGCTCTACGTTACCACGAAAACCGTGCTCTGGTGCAAAGGCAAACTTCAGATCAACTTTATTTTCAAGCAAAACATCCACCAGATGCCGTTTATCACTCCCCACAATTGAAGTCTGATTGCCCATAATTCCAACTTTCTTACCTTTTAACTGTGGCAGATACAAAGACAGCTGGTCAGCCCCCGGGGCGATCGTGCTTTTCTTGCTAATTGATAGCGTATCGCTATTTTTTGTATTTAGCCGTCTTGCTTTCAGTGAATTCCCGCAAGAGAAAAAGGCGACAAGAGATAGTACACAGGCTAATTTTAGTAAGGCATATTTCATCATAAATAGACTATTTGCTCGTGCATAAATTGCATTTTTATGCATGAATAATTGAAAATCAGAATAAAAGTAAGTAGAAGTTTTCGTTTTTAAAACAAAATAACTTATAAAAACGCAAAAGAAAGTAAGTGTTTACTTACAAATAACGATAAAAACAATCACTACAACACAAACAAAATGAACAAAAAAGCGCTTGAAACCCTAATAATTACCGAAACAGCATTGAATATAGGAGAGAACCGTAAAGCCAGCAAAAAACAGAAAATAGCGATGCTATGATTTAACATCTCATTAACAATACAGCAAAACAAAGCAAACATGCAAAACGAACTTATGCCTTTTGAAGACGCAATATTGACAAGAGCATAAAGTTTTGAAAATTCAAGACAACAAAAAAGCTGGGCAGCAAGCTAATGCCACCGGTTAGCATATCAATATATACGGAACTAAGGTAGAGGTTTGAGTTTTAGTTCGACTAGATGACCTCTTAAGGAATGCATAAATTTATCTCCCGGATCATCTTTCCCTGTGATATATTTTGGATCAGTTTCCTTCCACCACGAAGTTTTTTTGAAGCGTTGATATTCATGGTGCCCGATCACATATTCAATAGCGTATTTTTTGCTAAGATAACGGATCAATTCTTCATTTGCTTTCAATTGGGCATCCGTTAAAGGGTTCTGCCGACTACCTATATTTTCAATACCGATTGCACAATAATTGAGGCCAATGGTGTGCCGTGCGAAAATTGTATCAGGCAAAAATTGATAGATCGTTCCATCACGGTCGATCACAAATTGGGACGAGACATTGAGTGCACTAGCTTTTGTTAATTCCGGCCGCCCTGGTAATTTCACTGGATTGAAAGTATTGAATGTTGCTTTTACACTATTGTTTGCGGTCCAATGCACGACAATCATCCTCGGTCGTATTGCCGGCGTAGATTGATTTAAGCCGTGCCTATTTTTCAGATAATCCAGCGATAGTTGAATACGCTCCTGATTCCAGGTGATCGGTTTTTGAACAATCTTGGGTGATTGTGCAAAAAGCGATATTGTCCAAAGGCAATTTAACAGTACAAAAAAGATAGTCTTCATACTCGAAGGTATGAAAAAAGGCCCGGTTCAAAAAAAATAAAACCGGGCCTTTAATTTATCTATATTAGAGAGCATTACTCCTTCGTATCCCACCAGACAGGGAAAGACCAAATATCATCGTTCAACGCATTTGGATGAGATGCTTTTAAGTTATCGGAATTGTAGTTGATTTCATGCGAAACCTGACGAACCCTTCTAAACTGTTTTCCTTGAGGTATTTTAGTTTGGGCCGCCGCGGTCACCGTGTATTCATAAGGGACCGACCACCCTGGATATACCGAACTGCTAAAATCATAGCGACGCATATCATTCCAGTTTTGCTGCGAGAACGAAAGTGCGATAAATTTTTGTGTCATAATTTTAGCCAATGTAATATTTCCAGCCGTACCAATGCCATTATTTAGGAAATTATCAATCTTCGCCTGCGTCATTGGCGATTTGCTCGGACTGGCATCCGCATACGAGTTTAGCTTTATATTCATTAAGTCAATATGTGCTTTGATCCCCTCTTTATAGGCATTAAAAGCGCCAGCTTTATCCCCCTTATTAAACAAAATCTCAGCTTTAATAAAGCACATCTCCGGGTAAGCAACTAGATGAGTAGGCGCATCCGGACGCGAATAAAATGTACCCGAAGCAGCAACGGTACCATCTTTCCACCTATAGGTATCTGACACATCACTGTCATAGCCCTTAGAGCTACTCTTAATGGAAACATACACCGTATCTCCCCAACGTGCCGTATTGGCGCTGTTAATATACCAGGAATGTGGGTTTACTGTACGGCCGTTACTCTGAATAGCTTCATCCTTATCGTTATAAGAGGATGCTATCGGCCCAGAGTTCATGCGGATAGTAGACTGCATATCCACCCCCTTAGACCGGATCATTTTTTTTGGATAACCATACTCTGCCCAAGGCAATAATTTATCCGCCCGCGGATCCTCTATGCCTTTATTGTCAAAATTGGTCAATAGATTTTCATACCACTTCGTAACCAATGTATTGGTATTCATACCCGCATTATTAAAAACGATGGACGTTTTTACGGGATCCGCAAATAGGATATCCCCTATATTGTCAGTCGCATCATCCATATGGGCAATTACTGTGCTTTCACCTACCGAAGTAGCCGCCTTATTTAACGCTGCCAGTACATCATCTGGCTTGTATAAAGCGCTCTTTTTCGACAGATTATTTAACCACCTCGCTTTCAATCCATAACACATTTTCAACCACTTACTTACATCCCCGCCATTCCAGCTATCACCCGCTGACAACGGCGCAGCAGTGCCAGGCTGAGTCATATTAAAATATTCAATTGCCTTATCAATATCAGCGAGACAACCTTCGAAGATTACTTTTCCACCATCAAACTTAGGTGTTATGATGGTACCCAAGGCCTCCGTATAAGGCATCTCCCCATACCAATCCGTCATTAGCATAAAACCCATGGCGCGGATAGCATGTAACGCCCCCAGATAATGGTAAGCCTTATCAGCCGTAGCCTTATCTTCCATATCTTTAAAATTGGCCCCTGCGCCAACAAAGAAAAACTGATAGGGTGTGGTAGACATACCTGCTGCGGGGTTCCAGCCAGCAATCATGCTGTTGGATGCGGTACTGTTGACAAATGTCAGTTGCTGTGTTACAAAACCCGCTCGTGTGCCCGCCGTACCTTGTGCATACATATAATAATGTTGTATCCAAGCCAGACGACTTTGAACCGAAGCAACGGTACTTGACGGCGTATTAGGATCTATATTGATATCCAACCATTTTTTACTACAGGATGAAAATAAAGTTAGAACCAACAGAAATGAGACTATTCTCTTATATTTATTCATGACTCTTCTATCTTAAAATCTAAAATTTAAACCAAACATGACACCAGCGGTACTTGGCACCCCATTGTAATCTATACCGACCGAACTAGATCCCGTGACGCCAGATCCCGCAGCGGAAGCTTCCGGATCGAGACCTTTGTAGTTGGTCAACAACCAGAGATTAGTACCAGTCAAGGTAGCTGTAAGACCTTTAACCACTTTGGAAACACCAGCGTTCTTCAGGAGACCATTCGAAAAGTTATAGGACATTGAGATATTCCTCAAGCGCAACCAGTTTGTCTTCACCATAAAGTTCGCGCTTTCCCGGGCATAGAAATCACTCCAATAATCTTGGATAATTTTCCGTCCACTTGTTGATACACCTTTAATAGTATACATCTGATCGGCCAAGAAAGTGAATGTTTTGTTTTCGTACACTGGAGCGTCATTTGTTCCGCCGTTACGGATAGCACCATCCAAAATTAACTGATCACGATCCTCGGTCCGCTTGCTCATACCATTGATTGTCATTGCGTAATCCGTACCATTATAGATATCACCACCTATACGGAAATCAAAAAGGAAAGACAGATTAAAATTTTTATAAGTCAAGCTGTTATTGAACCCACCCGTCAGCTTAGGCTCACGGTTTCCGATATTATACGTCGTCTGATTGTCACTAGTCGGCATACCTGTATTGGCATCCAAAACAACTTTTCCATCGGGCGTACGGGTCCATTGCGAACCTGAGATTCCCATAAAATTTCCTCCGTTAAAGGATGCAGCTTTCGCATTTCCCACCTGCACATCTGTGACATACAAAATGTTGACACCTGCAAGCAAGTTGTCTACTGTCCCTTTATTTCTGGACATATTTAACGTAGATTCCCAAACAAAGTCATTTTTCACGATCGGCTTACCAGTTAAGGACAACTCCATCCCTTTATTGTAGATATCTCCACCGTTGACCGAGATGAAAATATAACCTGTCGACTGTCCCAAACGCGGTGACAGGATCTGGTTATAGGAATTATTGGTGTAGTAGGCATAATCCACGCCCAATCGCCCTTTAAAGAAGCGCAGTTCAGCGCCGACTTCAAACGAACCTGTTGTTTCAGGTTTTAAGAACGGATTACCTTTCTGCCAATTATTTCCAGCACCGACAATTCCACCTAAATATTCAACAGGTTTCCAAAGGTAGGTATTGGTCACATACGGGTTTGCATCTTTACCCACTCGCGCCCAGGAAGCTCTCAACTTTCCGAAATCCAGCCAGTCTGGACGACTGTCTTTCATCAGTTCGGTAAACACAAAGCTACCGCCAACAGAAGGATAAAAATAGGACCTATTGTCTACTGGCAGAGTTGAGGTCCAATCATTTCTTCCCGTAACATTCAAAAACAACATATTTTTATAGGAAGCCCTTAACTCACCGTACAAACCAAATAGGCGTTTTTTTGTATTGTTCACTGCAAACTGTTTATTCGCCGCAGCTATATTTTCGAAACTGTAAAAATTGTCAACCTCAAAATGATAGCCCATTCGGCGGTTTGTTGTTGTCTTGGTTTGCTCAGAGAAAAATCCAACTAAAGCACCTAGATCAAAATCACCTACCTTTTTATTGAAATTGGACATGATATTGGAAGACCAATAGTTGTATTTGAAATCACTTTCCGACATCATACCTTTTTGCCAAGGTTTCTTAATTGCACCACCTTCACCGATAATCGTTGAGTTTTTAGTCAGATAGCTATCCATCCCGACACGATAGGTCAGGCTCCACCAATCAAAAATAGGCATCGTTGCATTGATACTACCCGTGATACGCTCTGTATTATCCCCTAATATATTCCGGTTAATGGTCCAATACGGATTTTCGATATCAGATTCCAGCGGCTGGCGCCCCTCAAACATCCGATATTTCGTCCCGTCATCATTGAGGTACTTTTTCATGTTATCGCTACGCGACCAGCTGTACAGGGATTCCATCGCACCCGTACCACCAGATCCCCATAGCCCAGCAGATGTCAAGGTTTTATCCGTATTTGCCAACGAATATCCGACATTGGCGCCTACCGTCAACTTACCAAATTTCTGATCGCCGTTAAAGCGGAAGGTGGTTTTGTCAAAGCTTGTATTAGGCACAATACCCTTTTGATCAAAGCGGGAACCAGACAGGTAGAATGATCCATTTTTATTTCCACCTGACAAATTAACGGTATTGTCAAATACCGTCGAATGCTGGAAGAAATCTTTCACGTTATTATAAACAACATCATTACTTCCAAACTTCTCGCCCCAGGATTGCGTAGTATAATCATCTAGTACACCAGCACTGTTGTAATAGCCGCGTTTATATTTTCCTTGTTGCTCCGGCAACCGGTTAACCCAGTTATTTGAAAACCTACTTGAAAAACCAATCTCAGTACGTCCCTCCTGTCCCTTTTTCGTCGTAATAATAATGGCTCCCGCAGCAGCTCTTGATCCGTATAAAGCAGCGGCAGCCGGGCCTTTTAATACCGATACATTATCGATATCTTCTGGGTTTATATCCATGACACGGTTGCTGTTTGAGGTTGCTGTCGCTTGTGCTCCATCGAAGGCACTATTCCCGCCTATTACCGTGGAGTTATCGTAGATCACACCATCGACAACAAATAAGGGCTGGTTATCCCGTTCAAGAGAAGTACCGCCGCGAAGAATAATCTGTGCACCGGCACCAGCCGAACCCGACGCCTGAGTCACATTAACACCGGCAATCTTACCAGCTAGAGAGTTAACCACATTAGCCGTTTTATTCTTCATCAATTCATCAGCCTTGATATCTTGAACTGCATAACCTAACGCTTTCTTCTCTTTCTTTATCCCCATCGCTGTCACAACCACCTCTTCCAACGCTTCCTCACTTCCAGAAAGTGAAATATTAACGGTAGCATCTGAACCCACAAGCTGCTGTTTTTCTTTCGATCCAACAGCCCGGAAAATTAAAATATCCCCTGGCTCGGCTTTAATCGTAAAACTTCCATCTGGATTAGTTTGCGTGCTGACAGGTTTTCCTTTGATGCTGACGGTAACATTAGCCATAGATCCACCATCCGAGGCATTCGTCACCTTACCTGTAATTGTTTTGGTCTGTGCCCATAAACTGGTAGATAGCATCACTCCTGAACAGAATAAGAGTAATTTTTTATTCATGGTATTTAGTTAGTTGTTAATAATTGATCATAACGGGAGGTTCCAGCCCGAGGTTTACATCAATTATAATACAATACTATAAAAAGGAGTTTAGTTATGCAAGTTTATGCATAAGTATTTGAAAAAGAATTAAAAATAATGGAACTACCGCATCTCCCGACAACAAAACAACCTTTGAATAAGCATCAAAAACACATAAAAACGCAAAATGTAGCAAAAAAAATACAAAACAGTATTAACAAACTGCTAAAACCCCTATATTTATATTAAACAAGGATCACAATAGTCACCCTATTGTACATAAATCTAAATTCATGACAAAACATCTACTAAACAGCAAATTACATTATCGTTGTTATGCACTTCTAGCGCTATTAAGCACAAGCTCCGTAGTGTTTGCGCAGCAAAAAAATTACACGATCAAAGGTAAAGTGACAGATTCCCGCACCGGACAATCTGTCCCCGGCACCACCATTAAGCTCAAGGGAACCAACCAATCCGTCAGCACCAATGCTAACGGTGAGTTTACCTTAACCACATCCATCAATCCCGGAAAGTACGACCTCGTATTATCCAATGTAGGTTATGCGCCGACCACCACGCCCATCGAACTCGGAAACCAGACAACGCTTACACTCACTCCAAGCCTGCAGGAAGATTTAGTGCGGATGAATGAGGTAATTGTTATCGGTAACGCGGTGGGAACAAGTCGTAAAGTCTTAGGTAATGCCGTTTCGACCGTCAATGCCAAAGATATTGCCAATAGTAACGCAACATCAATTGACCAGGCGCTAACGGGAAAAGTCGCCGGCGCCCAAATTTCCCAAAACTCCGGAAACCCTGCCGGCGGTATCAGCGTACAATTACGCGGTCCTAGTTCCATTGTTGGGAGTGGCAGTCCACTCTATATCGTGGATGGTGTTATTGTCAACAACTCTTCTGCGGAGCTATTGGACCTAGGTGGATATAGTCAGAATAGATTGGTCGATATCAACCCCGCTGACATCGAAAACTTTGAGATCATCAAAGGTGCTGCCGCGGCCGCCATCTATGGTTCCCGGGCCAGCAACGGTGTTGTGCTGATTACCACAAAAAAAGGAAAAGAGGGAAAGCCTACTTTTACCTTTAGCACAAGCTTGAAAACCTCTTCTCTACGAAAAAAACTTCCGTATAATACCTTCAACAAAACATTTGTCAATACAACGGCCACCGATCTCACGCAAACAGATGTCACAAGATACGATTACCAGGACAAAATCTTCCAGACCGGTATTGGCACTGATAATAACATTTCTATGTCGGGAGGTACGGCAGGCACAAAATACTATGTCAGCGGCAATTACCTAAACAACCAAGGTATTATCAAAAGTACCGACTTTACCCGTGCGGGACTGCGTGCACGCCTGGACCAAGATCTAAATTCCTGGCTAAAACTCGGTGCCGGAATGAATTATGTATATAGTCATTCCAACGAAATGCCCAATGGTGGCATGAATGAAGCCTATGGTGCGTTGACCGGATTTATTTTCAGCAATAATTTTATTGATCCCGAAAAAGACCAAAATGGGAAATATCCTTCCACGACACCAGTGAATGTGGTCAAAAGGACAAACCCACTTGAAGCGATCAATAATTTTAAATTCGCTCAACGCACAAGCCGCTTTATCGGAAATCTGTCCTTACAGGCCAGACCACTGGAGGGCCTAACCTTGAACTATATCTTAGGATTTGATAACAGCAATTCGCTGGGCACGGCCTATATCCCACCTGGTAATACCACCCCTTCTTATGGAACGGGTTACGCCCAACGTGCGGATATCAGCATCTTTATGCTTAATAATGATTTCAATGCCTCTTATCAGACAAAGATTGGAGATTGGCTGGAATCGACTTCCGGTGCTGGTCTAACTTTTCAAACCGAAAAAAACATGTCGACCAACATGAAAGCGACACAAATGGGATACGGCGGCGAAACAGTCAATAATGGCGTCGTTGTACCGACGGAACTCCGCTCCGATATGAATATTTTCGGTGCCTTCTTCCAACAGACATTCGGGATCAAAGAGAAATTGTATCTAACGGGTGCTATTCGCTATGATATGTCCTCTGTTTTTGGAAGCGAGAATCGTAGCCAATTCTATCCAAAGGTAAGTGGTAGCTATGTCCTATCCAATGAACAATTCTGGCAGAATTCAGCCATTAACAATGTTTTCTCTAGTTTTAAGATCCGGGCCTCGTATGGTCAGTCTGGCAACCTTACCGCGTTGAGCCCCTTCAGTAGATACACCAACTATTCGCCGCTAAACACTGGCGGCATTAATGGGATCATTCCCACAGACCTCATGGGTAATGAAGGTGTAAAACCCGAACGTCAAGAAGAGTTCGAAGTAGGTACAGACCTCAGCATGTTCCATGATCGTTTAGGACTGGAGTTTTCCTATTATCGAAAAAATGTCAAAGATCTCCTTATGAACATCAATTTGACACCTTCCACAGGTTATATGTCCCAATACGCCAACATTGGAACAATGACCAACCGAGGAATGGAATTTCTATTACGTGGGATTCCAGTATTAAAAGAAAACTTCAAATGGAATATTACGGCTGTTTACTCCCACAACAAAAACGTCGTCAATAATGTCCCAGGAGGAATATTAATGTATTCCGCTGGATTCGGCCAAGTGGCTGCAGTCAACGGATCCCCTTTAGGAGCCTTCTACGCAACTTATTTTGCACGAAACGAAGACGGATCCATTTATCACAATCCTGCTGGTCTTCCGACAACAGCCAAAGTTGGAAAAGACAACAATGGTATTCCTACTGGCGCCACACTTAAAAAAGTCATTGGCGACCCTAATCCGGATTGGACAGGGTCTTTGATTAACGAAATCAATGTCGGTTCAAAATGGACCTTCCGGGCTCAATTAGATGCCGTCGTCGGTCAGGATGTCTTTAATTTCACGAGACGTGTCGGTGACCGCGACCTATATGGCGGCCTTGCAGGATATGAGCCAGAACTGAGAGGTGAGGTTCCCAAAGGTACTTCAGCAGCATTGTTCTCCATTATGGAAAACTGGATTGAAAAGGGATCCTTCGTCAAAGTAAGAGAAGTCTCAGCATCTTACAATTGGGTACGTCCAAACGCTAAGATTAAAAATATCCGTTTTTCCCTAGCCGGCCGCAACTTATTCTCTTTCGACAATTATAGCGGCTGGGATCCTGAAGTTAATGCTGCAGGGCAGAGCAATGCCGTCCGTGGGTTTGATTTCGTCGAAGTCCCACTCCCAAGGCAGGTCATTGCAGGAGTCAATCTCACATTTTAATTTAACAATACCAGCACAACCATGATGTTTAGACAGCCACAGATCGTTAAATGGATAAAACCATTCTCCGTTGTCTGATCATCCTTAAAAAATATTCAAATGAAAAAGATTTTCAACTATAAATTCCTCCTGCTTGCGGCGATGGCATTGAGCTTCAATAGCTGTAAAATGGATGTACCCAACATAAATCAACCAAGTGGAAGTGCAGTCCCAACAACCCGGGAAGGGATCATTGCTATTAGCGCGGGTTTACAGATGTACTATTCCACCAATGGCGTAGCCGCGACCTATTTTTACCCTGCCGTAACAGCACGCGAACTTAAGGGTGTTGCTACCTTTACCAACACCTTAGAACTTGAGGCAGGGGGTACTGAATTACCGACAGCCAACGGAAACATCCTGACCCTATGGTCCAGTATGCAAAAACTTCTCGGCATGAGTGAAAGTGTGCTCAACAATGCCGCGTCCATCAGTACCTTAACCGGCGGCACACTATCCGGTACATTGGCGAATGCCCACTTATACAGGGCAATAGCGCTTGGCGCACTGGCAACAAGTTTTGAGAAAGCGAATACACATACCCAAAAAGATGGTAAAGTGACTTTCGTGGATAGACAAGCGGTTCTTGCAGAGGCTATCAAATCTTTAAACACGGCAATTGCCCTGGTTCAACAAACACCCATATCATCCGAATTTACATCAAGTGTAACTGGATCGACCATTCACCTACTGAATTGCCTACACGCCTTCAATGCTCGCTTTAACCTCATGGCCGGCAATTACCAACAGGCCTACAGCGAAGCTAACCTTGTTGATTTAACCAAAAAAAGTACATTTACCTATACAGCAATAAGTGTTAATCCCCTTTGGAATCAGACCAATATCTTGAAATATTACATCGTTAGGGAAAACCTGGGTCTCCCGACAGGCCTATTTGAAACTGGCGATAAACGTCTTGACTTCTATACCAAACTTAGCGGTACAACGCTGCAGCTTAAAGGTTTCTCCGAGACACAGACCGGAGAAGTTCCTGTTTACTTACCTGACGAAATGAAACTGATTAAAGCGGAAGCCTTATTACGCAACAACGGTTCATTGACCGAGGCGCGGGATCTGATCAATGAAGTTCGCACCCAAGCCAACGGCGATCTATTCAACGTCAATGCTAGTCTTCCCGCATATGCAGGAGCCGTCAACAAAAATGAGCTGTTGCTTGAAGTCTATAAACAGCGCTGCGCAGAGTTATTTATGTCAGGTTTACGACTGGAGGACAGCAGACGGTTCGGCCGTCCTGCCCCGCCACAAAACACAACAGAACGCAACCGGAATTTCTATCCTTATCCCGATCAGGAGCGAATAGGTAATCCGAATACACCTGCGGATCCGGCTATTTAAGAAAATAGGGGCTATCACGACAAGATAGCCCCTATTTTTTCAATGCAATCTTAACATCATAATGCGCACTGATATACGCTTGCTGCTCCATTGAGTCCCGCTCCAGGTCATGAATAGCACGGTCACGTTCTTTGTCCACCTCCATTTTTACTACACAACGGTAAAATCGAAACAGGTCTTTCTCCGTTTCCAGAATCAAGCGTGGCACACGCACCGGTTTACCGGTTTCATCCTTAGCAACCATAGTAAAATAAGAGGAGTTGCAATGTTTAGTTTCCCCTGTCTGGATGTTCATCGCTTCTACCCGGATCCCCACCTCCATCGATGAATTGCCCACATAATTAACCGAAGCAATCAATGTAACCAACTCTCCTACCTCTATAGGTTTCAAAAAATCAACCTTTCCAACAGAAGCCGTCACACAATAATGCGCCGAAAACTTAGAGGCTACCGCAAAGGCTATCTGATCCATCAGGGACAAAATATAGCCTCCATGGATCTTCCCGCCAAAATTGGCATTGGATGGTAACATCAGCTGTGAAATTCGGATCACCGAATCACTAACGGTTTTATAGATTTCTTCCATATCCCTAAATTTACCCCAGACAGATCAAAATTCAAAACAAAATCACAGTATCCCTACTCGTTTTGATCAAAAGAGACAAATAAACTCCATCAGCCGGCACACAGGCGCCTCACCTAAAAAATAGGGCAACTTAATAACAGGCAAAAAGCAAAGGGATATCCGAAATAATCAGATACCCCTTTTTCAAATAGTACAAAAGTTCTTTATTTGATTTTTTCAGCGATATAAGGGCTTTCATTGCTCAGACGGTCAACAGCCTTAACCGCAACATATTGCAGTTTTTTATTATTTAACGACGTCGGCACATCTTTCGTTGTTACACCCGGTTCCAGGATCTCATACGTCCATTGCCCACCATAGTTCAGATACAGCACCCATTTTGCAACCTGGTCTACTTGCTGATGCTGCCATTTCAAGAAAATATTATTTCCTTGTGGTGTCAGCAACAACGACGGTTTCAATAGTGGGTTCGCATTCAGCCATGGCGTTGTTGGGACCAAGGCCTTAGCTTGATAAGGTCCATCCACAAGCGCTTGGGTCATCGCTGGATTTTTTGTTAGGCCTGCCAAACTCCAATGAATAACACCCTCCCGATTATTTGGTAAAAGATCCCTTGCCGCGGCAACCTGATTGACAATTTCCTGCACATATTCTGGTCCACGTCTTCCCACCGTATTGATCCCCGGCCAAAGGTGACGGCCCATGGTATTTTCACTTTCCCACCATTTCAATAAAGCCGTATAACTTTGTCTAGCGGGTTGGATTGGCCAATAAAGCTGCGGCGCAAAATAATCAACCCAACCTTTGTTCAACCACAGCTTGGCATCAGCATATAACATATCGTATTGACTTGAACCCTGTATTCCCGCAGGATATCCCGGCTTCCAGATCCCAAAAGGACTGATCCCAAATTTCACAAAATTCTTTTCCTTTTTAATATCTTTGTAAATACGTTCAATAAAGGTATTCACACTGTTTCTCCTAAAATCACCGCGCGAAAGGGTACCACCATTACGTTTAAATTCGTTATAGCTATCCGAATCCGGGAAGTCTTGTCCGCCATTGTATTCCGCATAAGGATAGAAGTAGTCATCAAAATGTACCCCATCAATATCATAACGCTTCACAATATCCATGACCACGCGGGCTGCATGATCCTGTGTCGACTGTTTCGATGGGTCAAACCAGTAATATCCCTGCTTTAATTTCACAACAGATTCAGGCATCTTGCGTGCCATTGAAGATGATGTCACTGTTCCTCCGGCAGTATGGTGCGCACGATAAGGATTTAACCAAACATGAAGCTCGATTCCCCTTTTGTGTGCCTGCTCCACCCAAAATTCCAGTGGGTCATAATAAGGTGATGGCGCCTGACCTTCAGTTCCTGTCAAAAAATAAGACCAAGGTTCTAGATCACTCTTATAAAAAGCATCCGCCGAGGGACGGACCTGGAAGACAACCGCATTAAAATTATTGTTCTTTAAAAAATCCAAAATACCGATCGCTTCCTGCTGCTGCTCGGCAGTACTGAGGTAATTTTTGCTCGGCCAGTTGATATTGGCGACAGAGGCCACCCAGGCCGCACGGAATTCGCGTGGCACAGCCGGGAGTTCAACAACGATATCCTTCTTTTTTTCAACAGCAGGCTGTTCTTTGGTCTCTTTAGTCTCGATTGTATTTTTCATCCGCTCTCTTTTTGGAACCGAAGGCGGATCTTTTTTTACAATTTCAACATTGGTATTCGTATTTACAGGTTCTTCCTTTTTATTTTTCTTGGATGAACAAGAAGACAAAAGAAAGACTGCCGTAGCTAAAAATAATAAGGAACGTTTCATTAAGCGATAAAGTCTAGTGTTTTTTTTCAAAATAACTCCCAAAACTAAGCTAAATTTCAATAGGAAAGAAATTCAGCTTTCGTTCACCCTTCTTACAATATGTTTACATCAGATGAAAATACTCCTCATATAAGTCAATTTCTGATGATAACATAATCTTCCCAACAGGCTCATCAATAGCGCGGCTCCCCTTTAAAGAAAACCTGCTCCAAACTGAAATCATCCGTAAACACGATGACATTAGCCATGCTACCTACATTGAGATTCCCAATATCGCTTCTTTGCAACAGGTTTGCTGGATAGCTTGTGGCCATCCGGATTGCTTCGTCCAATGGGATTCCCACCTGCTCTACACAATTTCTGATTCCTTCAAACAGGGAAATGGCTGCTCCTGAAATCGTGCCATCCGGCAAAGCGTAATAACCGTCATTCAACACATGCTGATAAATCCCTTTATCACAGGCGGCAACAGCATCAGTAATCATAAATAAACGGTCGCCCATTTGCTTTTTAGCAATTTTCACGGCTTCAAAGCTGACATGATGTCCATCCACAATAATACTCGCACAGGCTTTGTGATGGTTAAAAATAGCTCCGACCAAACCCACCTCGCGATGATGCAATGGCGACATGGCGTTAAACAGATGTGTACTCGTCGGGATTCCTGCATCGTAACCATGTGTCCCTTCGACAAAAGTAGCGTCACTGTGCCCAGCACTGAGCAGCAACTGATAGGTTTGCAGATACCGCAGCAGTTGATCCGAAAAACATTCAGGAGCAATTGTCATCATCTTAACAACCTTAGTCCCTAGGAGCAGATCGTCAATCCTTTCCTTCGTCGGTTTTATAATCAGTTCTTCCGGATGAGCTCCCCGTTTTTTTGCATTCAGAAATGGACCTTCTAGGTGCAGCCCCAGAAAAGCATCATGATGGTAGCTCTCAGCGACACGGATAGCTTCTTTGAACACCGGAATAGTATTCGTTGCCAAAGTCATCATATAGGAAGTCGTCCCCTTATCAATCAATCCGTCAGAGATCCGCTCCAATGACTCCTGACTGAGCTCGGCAGAATAGAGATCCGAACCGTCACCATATAACTGCAGATCAACCAATCCGGCGCAGATATTCGCGCCTTTGACATCATGAAGATGATAATCCGCGGGGATATCTTTATCATTGACCGTACCAACAATCTTCGCTCTCTCTAAAAGCAATGTCTTTTTTTCTAAAACTTCTGTGCCGGTATAGATCTTACCGCCAGTCAATGCTATTTTCTTCATTAAAATCATTTTACATTTTTCCTTTGGGACGCTTCAACTTGCAAACATATCGGGGTCAGAATATCGACTTATTATCCGCTCGAAGAGCTTAAGACATCGCCGCAACAATTCTTCCTTAGCCCCTACCATACCTTCTTCCGGTTTCCCTGTATTTTTCAGCCGTAAAAATTTACACAGTAGGCTCCTGATCCTAAAGTTAGGATTTGTATTCGCCCTATCCCAAAGTTTTTGCGTTTTTAATTTTAACTTTTTAATTTACTGTCGTAACTTAGTTCCATGTACTTTTTCAGAAAGCGCAACGCTGACCGGCCCAGCAATGGCAGTATCAGAGCCATGCATATCATTAATGCAACGGCTATTATTGTCTTTTTATTGGGGCTGATCTATAAAATATTTTTTTCATCCTAAACAAGCATCATGTCAAAAAAAGAGATCTTAAATACAGACAAAGCTCCTGCAGCGATCGGACCCTATAATCAAGCTATCAAAGCAGGAAATACCCTTTATGTATCGGGTCAGATTCCACTTATACCAGAGACCATGGAACTGATATCTTCAGGTGTAAAAGATGAAGCACACCAAGTGTTGAAAAATGTGGAGGCCATCTTAACACATGCAGGCTATACATTTCAGGATGTTGTCAAAGCCTCAATTTTTTTAAGTGACATGGGCAATTTTAGCCTTGTTAATGATGTGTATGCCGAATATTTCAAGGAGGCACAACCGGCACGTGAGTGTGTGGCCGTGAAAACATTACCAAAAAACGTCAATGTCGAAATTTCGGTCATTGCCTGGAAAGATTAATCCGTGGAAAATAATAACGAAACTGTAAGCCGCGGAAAATATCTTTTCGCGGCTTTTTTGGCACCTTTTATCTGGGGGTTCATGTCCATTTCGGTTCGCTGGATACGGGAATATCCCGCCGAGGATATTCTATATTTCAGGATAATAACGGCTTTAGCTGTGCTCTGGCTCTACCTCTTGTTATTCCAAAGAAAGACTCTGCGTTCAGACCTCGAAAAATTCAGAAACCTCCCCCGAAACCATAAGATTCGGCAGAGCGGCCTTACTATACTCGCTTCCCTGCTGATTTTCGGCAATTGGTTTACGTATATCTATGCCGTCAATCATATCAGTATCCAATCTGCGGCACTGGCCTACCTGACCTGTCCATTGATCACTGCAGCAGCAGCCTACTTTATCTTAAAAGAAGCATTGCGCCCCATTCAGAAGGTGGCGTTACTCATCGCATTTGGCAGTGTTTGTCTATTGGCCAAGGGTTCATTGAATGATGTTTTGTGGGCCGCAACCATTGCAACCTTTTATGCCTTCTACCTTATCGTACAGCGCATCTCGACCGGCTTTAACAAACTCAACCAATTAGTTGTCCAACTGAGCATCTGCGCCCTATTTGTCATTCCCAAACTGATCTATAACCACCATGATATTCCTACCGCTCCCATCTTCTGGGGTACAATTTTACTGATCGCTGTTGTATTCACTATTATCCCGCTTTTCTTGAGCATGTATGCGCTAACCGGAATTTCCTCAACAACAGCAGGCGTATTGTTATACATCAATCCAATCATTGCCTTCACGCTGGCGGCGACCTATTTTCAGGAATCAGTCCCCTTTGTCAAGTACGTAGCTTATGGTATTATACTATTGGCGATTGTTCTATTCAACAGCAGCAATTTGCGGCAGATTAAGAAAAATTAGATTAGGATGTAGCGAAGCAGATAGGATATGCGTATTTATGGTGTAAATAACCAATAAATTAAATACAAATTATGAGACATCATGTAATATACGGCCTATTTTTTTTATGCCTAATTTTTGTTTCCTGTAAAAAAGAAAGTCTCTCATCGGATCATTGGGGGGAATTAAGGGCTAAAAAAATGGAGGAAATCCAGCTCCTAATCAATTCTAAAACAGCAACAAATATTGATGACTGGTACGTAAAAGAAGCGAACCACTACTGGTGTGGAATGAGCTATTTTCCTATGCACAAATCGATGGAACAAGATTTTAACAGGCTATGGCAAGAATACAGAGACCTCTCCAAAAATGAAATAGATGCTGGGATTAAGGAAGGTGTTATTTATGAACCTTGCGATGACAATTATTGGTATAATGATTCTCCCATTCGTATGGTTCTTGAAAACCAACACCCAAAATTGATTTACCTACAAGATATTAGTCCGACAGAGTATAAAGAAATGCTACCTGCCCTTAAAGATAAAATCGACGCTTACAAAAATAAACTGACTTGTACAGGTAATGAGCAATGGTCAGCAACCCGGATTTTCGAAGGCTGTGATGAATCCCTATTACTTTACCAAAGAGATAAAGACTATACCGAAATCAAGAAAACTGTTGGGCGCTACAATGTGTTAAAGATCGCTTTAAGCAGCTTTGAAAAACCAGATTGCAAATTCACCCCTTCTCCAGCAGTCCAATCCATTACCTGCGAGAACGGCAAACCAACGATTCATCTGAAAAAGTAAGCAGCGAAATAGTAATTTTTAAAAAACTCCTCATACTTTATTTAATACCGGAAAGCTTCAACAATAAAATGTTGAAGCTTTCCGGCATTAAATATACCCCAAAAGATACATTTTTGACATAACGCAAAAAATTACAAAACAACACACAGCTAACAATCAAGTAGTTAGCGGCACAAATCCAGCATTTGTATCAATTTTGTTTCTTAAAATTTTTGATTTTTAATCAACAGTAGTAAATTAGTATTAATTAAGGGAATTCACATGTCCCTCTCCTCCCATCATATATAGGGTATTGAATAACATCCGATAATCATTTATTTTGCTCTCCTGGCAAGTTCAATCCCATTTTCACTAACCACATGCTAAATGGAATTAGCCCATTACCAAGGCAAAAGACTGCTATTGTGAAAAGAGGTATATAAAAAACTGAATATAACTCTTATACTAGATGAATAACAAATTATACACTACATTAAGGATGTTGAGTATTGTTCCAACAATGCTTTTTTCAGCATCTTTACTCCACGCACAGAGCAACCAGGTGAAAGGAACTGTTGTTGATGCAAAAACAAAAACTCCACTCGTCGGCGCCACCATTAAAGTATTGGGTACCTCGACCGCAAGCTCCACAGACAGTAAGGGAACATTTCAGATCAATGTAGACGACAAAAATCGTGTCCTGAATATCAGTACGATTGGCTACGAAAATAAAACCGTTACACTTGGACCCGGCGAAACCACCGTGACGATAAGTCTCGATGAACAGACACAACAACTTGAGAGTGTTGTTGTCACGGCACTCGGTATCAGCCGCGCACAGAAATCGCTTACCTATTCGACACAACAGGTCAATGGAGATGAACTGAACAAGGTAAAAAGTACCAATTTGGCCAATAACCTGAACGGTAAAGTAGCCGGGGTCAATATTGCTTCCAGTTCCTCCGGTCCTGGTGGTTCCGCAAAAGTCGTTTTACGTGGTAATAAGTCCGCTTCCGGTAACAACCAGGTATTATATGTGGTCGACGGTGTCCCGATCAATAACCAAACCTTAGCCGGTCAACCAGATAATGTTTTCGGTGGCCAGCGCGATGGTGGTGACCCGATATCACTGATCAATCCGGAGGACGTAGAAAATATCTCCGTACTAAAAGGAGCTTCCGCAGCAGCATTATATGGTAGTCAGGCCGCAAACGGTGTGATTTTGATCACCACCAAATCGGGGAAGCAAGGACGTACGACCATCAACTTTTCATCCAGTGCCCAAATCGAACAAGCAGTATCGACACCGAAGTTCCAGAACCAATATGGCCAAGGCTCAAAAGGCAAAAACAGTAACACAAGCGTGTTTAGCTGGGGTGATAAAACCAATGGCGCAAACTACGACAATGTTGGCGAATTTTTCCGTACGGGAAGTAATTTTACAAATTCACTGACACTCTCCGGCGGTAATGAGAAAAATCAAACCTACTTTTCTTATGCCAATACCCTTGCAAAAGGAATACTTCCAGAAAATGACCTGATGCGGCATAACTTCAATCTCAAAGAAAGTGCAACATTCTTTGATGATAAATTAACGGTCGAAGGAAGTGCAAACTACATTACACAAAAATTGGACAATGCGCCTACATCCGGATTCTATTATAGTCCTTTAGTAGGTCTTTATCTTTTACCCCGAAGTCTGAATATTGCGGATTATAAGAACTACGAAAAATTTAATCCAAATCGCAGCCTCAACGAGCAGAATTGGTTTACGCTTTCGGATGATGAAACCACACAACAAAATCCATGGTGGATTGCAAACCGGAACTCGACACGATCAACCAGAAACCGCTTATTGTTGAACGGAAGCGCAAAATATAAAATCGCACCATGGATCAGCGTGCAGGCACGCGGTAGCGTAGACCGGACGAGTGAGGTTTGGGACCGAAAAGCTTATGCAGGTACGCAGAAAATTCTTGCCCGCGAGAATGGAGCGTACAGCTACACCAATACCACCATTACACAACAATATGGTGATGTGGTTGCCAACATGAACTTTAACGCAGGAGACAAGCTGCAGATTACAGGATTGGTCGGTACGAGTATCACAGACTGGAAAACAGAAGGTACTGATTTCACCACCGGAAAAGATGGTCTAAAGGTTCCAAATCAATTCTTTATCCAAAATACAACCACTCCTGTCACTTCCACCTTATCTGCCAACCGCAGACAATTACAATCGGTATTTGCCTCGGCCAATTTAGCATATGATAATTGGATCTATTTGGACCTGACGGCTCGTAACGACTGGTCGAGTACACTTGCATTTACAGGTACAAAATCCTTCTTCTATCCTTCTGCGGGTCTGGGAATTGTACTGAATGACAAGCTCAACCTACCTGAATTTGTCAATATGGCCAAGATTCGCGGTTCTTACGCTGTAGTGGGGAACGACCTTCCACCTTATACGAGTCTATTGACAAATACAGTGAATCCTTATGCAGTGTTAACGGTTAATGATATTGCTTTCCTGAAAACTTTAAAACCGGAAAAGACCAAATCATTGGAAATCGGTACGGAATGGCGTATGTGGGATAGTCGTTTGAATGTCGACCTGACCTACTACAAAACCAATACAACAAATCAGTTCTTTAAGGTAGCCGCTAGCCACGCTTCATTGAACAAACAATATGCGATCAACGCCGGAAATATTCAAAATCAGGGGGTCGAAGCCTTGGTTTCATTGGATGCCATCAAGAATGATAATTTTACATGGACCACAAGCGTCAACTTCACCTACAACAAAAACAAGATTATCGAACTTGCAGATGCAGTACCTGAATTTAACCTGACCGGAGAAGGTAGAAATAACTTTGCTTCTAAACTGGAAGTTGGGGGATCTTTTGGTGACATCTACGGACAGGATTTTGTCCGCGATGATCAGGGCCGTATCTTAATTTCTGAGGACGGAATTCCACAAAAAACAAACGTCTATACCAAGCTTGGAAATTCCAATCCAATTTGGCAAATGGGCTGGAACAACAGTTTTAACTACAAAAACTTCAATTTAAGTTTCCTCATCGACGGCAAGTTCAACTATGAAGTGATGTCAGTGACACAATCTTTACTCGACGGTTATGGCGTATCGAAAGTAACTGGCGATGCCCGGGCCAATGGTGGTGTGATTGTCAATGGTGTCACGCCAGATGGCAAAGCGGTCACTAAAGTGGATGCGGAGCAATGGTACACATCAACTGCTGGTATGGGACCTGTGAGCAGTCAATATATCTATGACGGAACGGTGGTGAGACTGCGTGAACTTACCTTTGGTTATGATTTTAACATTAAAGATAGCTTCTTCAAAAAACTGCGTGTCAATGCTGTGGGAAGAAACCTATTCTATATCTCGAAAAAAGCACCTTTCGATCCCGAAGTGACCATGTCTACCGGCAACGCACTAAGCGGTGTTGATATCTTTATGATGCCAGCAACACGTAATTATGGTCTAACATTAAACGCAACGTTCTAACAGAAATACAATGAAATTTACAATAAAAAATATATCCAAGTTCTCTCTTGCACTTTTGGTTGTGGGTAGCACCTTGACAAGCTGTACCAAAAACTTTGAAGAGTACAACAAAAACAACATCGGTGTTACAGATGAGGACTTAAAAGGAGACGGACAAGATCTTGTCATTTTCCTTCGCAACGCTCAAATGTCCATTTATAACTTTTCAGGTGCTGGCGATCCAAACTCATACCAGGTGCAACAGAATCTGAATGCGGATGTTTATTCAGGCTTCTTTATGTCCCCAACGCCGTTCAATAGCGGCCAGAACAACCTCAATTATGCCATGGTAAATGGTTGGAACGGCGAATCTTTCCAAGTGTTATACCTCAATGTTATCAAGGCGATAGACAAATTGAAAAAAAATGGTCTTGCAGAAACTTATCCGGCATTATGGGGATCAGCGCTGGTCATCAAAGTGGAGGCTGCAAGCCGCGTTACTGATATCTATGGCCCTATCCCTTACAGTCAGGTGGGCACATCCAATACAATTCCTTACGATAAACAGTCGGATGTGTACAACAGCTTTTTCAAAGAACTTGATGAAGCGGTAACTGTACTGAAGGCTTATAAAGCAGATAGCCCAATGGCTGCAAAAATCGACCAGATTGATTTGGTTTTCCCAAATACAGATAATCAGGTAAGATTTAAAAATTGGTTAAAAATTGCCAACTCTCTGCGTTTACGCCTGGCAATGCGCCTGGTTAAAGTTGCCCCTCAGCTCGCAAAAGCACAAGCTGAAAAGGCATTGGATCCAGCCAATGGTGGTGTTCTGGAAAGCAATTCCGATAATTTCAAAGTTACCGTACCTACCGATGGGACCTATAGCAATCCACTTTGGTTTATTGCCAAAAACTGGGCCGATACACGTATCAATGCAACACTTTCATCTTACATGGTCGGACTGAAAGATCCTCGGATCTCGAAATATATGTCTCCCGTTTCAAATGATCCGACGTTGAAAGCAGTGGCAGGTCAATACATCGGTATTCGTACCGGTGCAGAGGGTATTGAAAAAGACAAATACCAAAAACTTTCAACATTGAATACAGAAGGTACCACACCGACCTTCACCGCGAGTACAGCACCGGTCCTGATGACAGCAGCAGAAGTTTACTTTTTACGCGCCGAAGCAGCCTTAAGAGGCTGGAACAATGCCGGCGGAACAGCGCAGGCATTGTATGAGAAGGGCGTGGAGACTTCATTCGCACAGTGGGGAGTTTCCTCAGCCGCGAATACTTACTTAAACGACAATACAAGCAAAGCGGCCGACTATGTCGATCCATTCAATGCAGACAATAATGCAAAATCACCAAGTTCATTAACGATCAAGTGGAACGAAGGTGCAACCAATGAGGAAAAACTAGAACGCATCATTACACAAAAATGGCTGGCCATCTTCCCTGAAGGACAGGAGGCATGGAGTGAATTCCGCCGTACCGGATATCCACGTTTATTCCCGGTAGTTGTCAACAACAGCGGTGGGCTCATCGACACCAAAATACAGATACGTCGATTGCCGTTCCCACAAAACGAATACAATACAAACCAAGCTGAAGTACAAAACGCGATATCACTTTTAGGCGGCCCCGACAATGGCGGAACCCGTCTATGGTGGGATGTTGCTAAAGGAAATTTCTAAGTAGAATTCCCAGCTATACCACAGCGGCTTAATCATAAGGTTAAGCCGCTTTTTTTTTGCGTACCGTTCATGTTTTCACCTTCCGCCCCCTCACCATCTGTCAATAAAACCTAGTTTTAAAATATCGCAGTCCCGAGAAATTTTCAATTGTCACTGTAGCAAACAGTACAGATTGACCGTTCAATAAAACAAACCAAATGTGCAATTATGAAAAGTTTGTCAACACTAGGCTTAACAACCATGCTCGCATGCATTATGCTATTTGTTGTCTGTAAATCCGAATCCCATCTTGACAATCTCTATAAAGGAAAAACCGAAAAGGAATTGGAAGCACTTTCAGCTGAAAAGTTCAGTAAAATCGTTGCATTCGCGAGCCCAAAAAACTGTTCCGACACCTCAGAATGGGAAATGATGGATATCCAGACCGTATGTGGCACTAGTTACATTCCTTACCACCGTTCAGTAGATAAGACCAGCTTGCAGAATATGGTCCATGATTATAATAAACTGATGAAAATATACCAGCCCATGATAGCGCCAAGGATCAACTGTATGCCCTATCAGAAACCTCTTGAAGTTATCTGTAAGGAAGGGAAAGCCTCTATTCTATACCAAAACCCCTAAAATCGCAAATATCATGGCTTCAAAACTGATCCATGCATCCTCCAGAAAGCCACAAAAATTGAACCGCACCAAATTATAGACAAATGAAAAAAATAATATTTACGCTTCCTATTATAGGATTTTTATTATTCCTAGCCTGTTCAAAAGACAATTTTAAATCGTTTGAATACTGGGACGAACAAGTGATTGAAAAAACTGAGGAACTCACTACGCTGCTCCAGTCTGTTCCCTGCACAAATATTGAGGAGTTTGAAATAATACAACAGCCCTACTATACCTATTACCTAGTACATTCCTCACTGAAGAGCCAATTCGAAAAATTAAAACAGGAATTGGATCATCTTCAGGACGAGCGTTATAAAGCCGCTGAACGTGAAGGTAAGATTCCTTATGAGACACAGCTTCTGAGCATGCCGATCCCCAATCCTCCCGTAGGAAAAATCTGTGACAACGGAAAACCCAAACTCCGCTTTGCAGATAATCTTTCCCTCGAAGAAGTAAACGTGGAATTGCCCAAAAGATACAAAGAGCTTCAAGAATTCTATAAAGACATTACCTGCGATAATCCAAACGATTGGCAAAGTCATTTTTTGCGAACAGGATGTTGTATGGAAGCAATCGCAGTACACAAAACCATCCGATCAGCAGAGATGATAGAAAAAATCCAACTATACAATCGACTCACCGAAAGAAAACTCAGTTTGGAAAAAACAAGCTGTCAAGGCGACTGTCCAAATAGCGCAAGACCAGTTCAATGCAGGGATGGCAAGCCATATATAGAAGTATATAAATCGTAAAAATTAAATTTTTCGTATTTTAGCCATTCGAGAAGAATGGCTGAATTAAGTTTAATTACCCCGATAGAATACCTCAAAGGTGTAGGTCCCCAAAAGGCAGATGTACTCAAAAAAGAGTTACAGGTATTTACCATTGGAGATCTGTTGACCCAATACCCTTTCCGTTATATCGACCGTACAGAATTCCACAAGATCCGAAAGCTGCATCCCGATATGATGGCGGCGCAGGTACTGGGGCGCCTGGTTTCACTGCAACTCGTGGGTGAAAAAAGGACCAAACGCCTCGTCGGCTCATTCAAGGACGAAACAGGTTCCATGGAGCTCGTCTGGTTCCAGTCTATTCCCTGGCTCCAAAAGTCTTTGAAAGTAGGCTCGGCCTATATCATTTACGGCAAACCCAGTGAATTTAATGGACAGCTATCCATCACCCATCCTGAAATGGACCTCTACAATCCGCAGGTCAAGCAAGCGGGCAACATGAGCCTACAGCCGGTCTATTCCTCCACGGAAAAACTCAAAAAATTCAATTTGGACACCAAGGGCATCCAGCGCCTGCAGCAGACCGCATTGGAAACCGTGTTTCGGAGTATAGGTGAGACGATCCCCCAGGAAATAATCGCAAAACATCAGCTGGTTTCTCACCAGCAGGCTTTGGCCGCCATTCATTTCCCGAGCAACCAAAAGGAATTGAACCAGGCGATCAAGCGGATCAAATTTGAAGAACTGTTTTTCATCCAGCTCAAACTGCTCAACAATAAGCAGCTGAACACACAGAAATTCAGGGGGCAACGCTTCAACAAAGTAGGTGAAAAGTTCAACACTTTTTTTACCGAACGTCTTCCATTTCCATTGACCGGAGCACAGAAACGCGTTATTAAAGAAATCCGTATCGATACCAATACCGGCGCGCAG
Source organism: Sphingobacterium sp. NGMCC 1.201703 (assembly GCF_047784615.1). NCBI lineage: Bacteria > Pseudomonadati > Bacteroidota > Sphingobacteriia > Sphingobacteriales > Sphingobacteriaceae > Sphingobacterium > Sphingobacterium sp. NGMCC 1.201703. The sequence goes on from NZ_JBLOHD010000005.1 coordinate 405,371, forward strand.
ATGAACCGTCTGGTGCAGGGCGATGTAGGCTCCGGCAAAACCGTGGTTGCCCTGATGAGCATGCTGCTCGCCGTTGACAATGGTTTTCAGGCCTGTATGATGGCGCCGACAGAGATCCTGGCTACACAGCACTACCAGGGGCTCAAACAGCTCGTCGGCGATGATCTCGTCAGCATCAAGCTGCTTACCGGCTCAACCAGCACAAAAGAACGCCGGTTGATCCATCAGGCCCTCGAAGAGGGGACACTTGATATCCTGATCGGTACCCATGCACTCATTGAGGATAAGGTTCAATTTAAAAATCTCGGCTTCGCCGTGATCGATGAACAACACCGTTTTGGTGTGGAACAACGGGCCAAGCTCTGGCGCAAGAATGTTATTCCACCACATATGCTGGTGATGACAGCTACGCCCATTCCCCGAACCTTGGCGATGACCATGTATGGTGACCTCGATATTTCGGTGATCGACGAGCTTCCGGCCGGACGTAAGCCTATTAAAACCGTCCATTTCTTTGAGAGCTCCCGCCTGCGGATGTTTGGCTTCATGCGTGAAGAAATCGCCAAAGGCAGACAGGTCTATGTGGTCTATCCTTTGATCAAAGAAAGTGAAAAACTCGATCTGATCTATTTGGAGGCCGGCCTGGAGAATCTGCAGCGCGAATTCCCTCTTCCGCAGTATAAGATCAGTATTGTACACGGCAAAATGCCTGTGAAAGATAAGGATTTTGAGATGCAACGTTTTGTGAAACACGAGACGCAGATCATGGTGGCAACAACGGTAATTGAAGTTGGGGTCAATGTGCCCAATGCCTCGGTTATGGTCATTGAAAACTCCGAACGGTTTGGTCTCTCCCAGCTTCATCAATTGCGGGGACGCGTGGGCCGTGGCGCCGAACAGTCCTTTTGTATCTTGATGTCAGGAAATAAGCTCAGCAAAGAAGGGCGTCTCCGATTGGACACCATGGTGCGGACCAATGATGGTTTTGAGATTGCCGAAGTTGACTTACAGCTACGTGGCCCCGGCGACATTTCCGGTACACAACAGTCCGGCGTGCTCGACCTTAAGATGGCCAATCTGGCGACAGACCAGGCCTTATTGACCGAATGCAGAAACACCGTCATTGCCCTATTCAAAGAAGACCCTATGCTGCAAAGCGAAAAAAACTACTTGCTCCGGAGTTTTTTGGCCCGGAAATCAGATGGCATTGCCTGGGACAAAATCTCCTGATCATCGGCCAGCCGGCCATTAACAAGCTTCCCCCCCCCCTCCATCACTTGTTTTATTCAGGAGTCCATTCAATGCTGTTCGAAAACGCTTCAACAAACTAGGATAAATCAGTTCGAAGACATGCCGTTACCAGTGAAACCTGTTTATCAAAATCAAGAAAAAGATCGCCGCCGCCAGCTAATAGACTATCTATCATCAATTCGCTTGTATATAAAATCAAAATTATTTATTTTTGCATCATTATGAACATGATATAGAAAATATCCCCTTCTTTTACTAGGCAAAAGATGGCGACCGACCGCTTACTTATTTTGAGTTGCCCTGGTAAGCAAATCACAAGAGACTTATTGGTTAATGAAGAATTATGTCCTATTTAGGTGCCCATCTTGTTTGGTGTACAAACGCATAAATTCTTAAATTTACCTTTTCAAAACAATAATTAAAAGTGAACGTATAACAAGATATAGGCAATAGATCGCAGTGTGCGGCTTAGTGACCTACCTACTTCACTTAATATACTTAATAGGACAAAATGGCCAGAATTAAAATACACGATACAGCAATAAAACCCGAAACAGCCGTCTTGGTCAGTGTGATCACGCAGGGCGTGACTGAGGCAAAAGCAAAGGAATATCTGGAAGAACTTGAATTTCTTGTACAGACAGCCGGTGGCGAGACCAAAGGCATGTTTACACAGAAATTAGCTTTTCCGGATAGAGCGACATTTGTCGGCAGTGGAAAACTTGAAGAGATCAAAGCCTATGTCGAAGCTGAAGAGATTGACATTGTTGTCTTTGACGATGAGTTGTCCCCTTCCCAATTGCGCAACATCGAGAAAGAACTCAAACGCAAGATTTTGGACCGTTCCAATCTGATCCTGGATATCTTTGCCCGACATGCAAAAACTGCACAGGCAAAAACCCAGGTCGAACTGGCGCAGCTGCAATACCTGTTACCCCGATTGACCCGCCTGTGGACCCACTTGGAGCGTCAGCGTGGGGGGATCGGTATGCGTGGTCCCGGTGAATCGCAGATCGAAACCGATAGACGGATTATCCTGGACAAAATTTCATTGTTCAAGGAAAGACTGCGCGCGATCGACAAGCAGAATGAAACCCAGCGCAAAAACCGTGGCGAGATGATCCGCGTAGCGCTGGTAGGCTATACAAACGTCGGTAAATCAACGATCATGAACATGATCTCCAAATCTGACGTGTTGATCGAAAACAAGCTCTTCGCAACGCTTGACACAACAGTACGCAAGGTTGTTATCGATAATCTTCCCTTCCTGTTGTCCGACACGGTAGGATTTATCCGCAAATTACCGCATCATCTGGTGGAATGTTTCAAATCTACCTTGGATGAGGTCAGAGAGGCAGATGTGCTGATCCACGTGGTGGATATCTCACACCCTAACTTTGAAGATCACATCCAGGCCGTAAATGAGACATTGAAAGACCTGAAAGCGCTGGATAAGCCCGTGATCACCGTGTTCAACAAGATAGACTTGTACAAACCGGCAGTTGAAGAAGGACAGGACGGTGAAGAGGTGGAGGTTACATTGGACGATTTCCGCAATTCATGGATGGCGAAAAATTCCGATCCGGCGATCTTCCTATCTGCAACAAACAAGACAAATATCGAAGAGTTCAAGCAAACCCTTTACGATATCATCGTGAAGATGCATAATGAACGTTACCCGTACAACAATTTGTTGTATTAATTTGACTAACATGATGGCGGATCGTTACCGACGATCCGTCTTCTTAAAAAGATAAGCAATGAATAAAGTGGTGCAGTTCCAAGACTGGGGACTTGTAGACTATCAGGAAGCCTGGGATAGACAAGAGTCCATCTTCAAGGGCGTATTGGATATCAAACACGACAATCGGGTCAATGCGACGACGACAGACACACCAAACTACCTGATCTTCACAGCCCACCCCCATGTCTACACCTTAGGAAAAAGCGGGCACGAAGAATACCTGCTCCTGGATGAGAAAGGCCTGGAAGAAAAAGAAGCGAAGTTCTATAAGATCAACCGCGGTGGTGATATCACCTACCATGGACCGGGTCAGATTGTAGGCTATCCGATTCTGGATCTCGACAACTTCTTTACCGATATTCACCTTTATTTAAGGACATTGGAAGAAGCCATTATCCTGACCTGCGCCGATTACGGTGTTTCAGCAGGACGATATCCTGGATTTACAGGCGTCTGGATCGAACCGGACAAGCCCACGGCCCGCAAGATCTGCGCGATGGGCGTACGCGCCTCACGCTGGGTCACCATGCATGGCTTCGCCTTTAACGTCAATACAGATCTGGACTATTTCAACAATATTATCCCCTGTGGTATCGACGATAAAGACGTGACCTCATTGAAACGGGAACTTGGTCAGGAAGTCGATATGGATGACGTGAAGGAAAAACTTCGCGGACACATCGCCAGACTTTTTGAAATGGAAGTCATCTAGCAATAGAAATAATAGAAACAAACAAGGACCTGCTCAATATAGGTCCTTGTTTGTTTATGCTATCCTTAAAAATAGGAAATCCTTTAGTAATCCATTTATTTCTTTAGTCCCCTATGCTGCGATTAACAATAGTACATACAATCGTAGCTATACAGTTTACCATCTTTGAAAGTGATGATCAGTTGCCCTGCATCGCCATTCTGAAGACGGTACACATGGGGTGCCTCGATCATATTTGCGGAGACCATATCACCAAAATGATTGATAAAATCTCTTTCAGTGTAATTGGCATCCATACGTTCATGGCCTATCACCAAGATCTCACCATCCGTAAAATATAGCTTATAGACCGTTCCAACAACCTTCTTTTTGTAATTCTCTTCAAATGCCACGATCATATTCGGGGTTTTATAATAGTATCGCGGTTCCCAGCCACATTCGGGCATATTGGGTATCTCGGCAACACGTTGCATCTTTAATTGATTCATCTGCGCATCCTTGATCTCTCCGTCCATGAGCGATACCCCTTTCCAGATAAAATGCAGGTTCAACGCCCTCATCTTTTTTTCATACGCCTCAAAATCCGGCTTTTTATCCAGCTTGCTGGCCAGCAGCAATTCAAAATCAATATCGACTTTCGGATTATTCACCCCATAGGCGGCATAAGATTCCTTCCAATAGGAAAAGGCCTGTTTTAAGTTTTTCTCTTCCCGCCAGGCCAGCTCCCGCAATCTTCCCACCTGAACCAGTTCTTTTTCTTGATCCTTACCTTTTACCGCTAAATAATCCTGCAGGACTTTATCGTAAGTCAGAGCGGAACCTAAAAATTTCAATTGCACATACTCAGGGTTCTCATGAAAATGATCGCCGATATACACCCAGCCGTCGGTATATAAAGGCACATAATCAATGCACAGCAACTCATTAAGCGGTGCTCGGCGCACAGCGGCGCTAGCCGTTGTCGGCGCCTTACGGACACGCAGTTCGGATACCTGTACATAATAATGCGGACACTGATGACCTTCAACACCGCGATAAAAATACTGTGCAGGTTCGTCCGCAGATTTTTTCCCGTCCATAAATGTCTTTAGCGGCTGCCGGTCGATAAAGCCGATATCGCCATTGCTGACCTGCACCTTATACTGCCTATTGGTCGAGTCGAGCAGGTAAATCGGCGCTTCGGTGGCAAATATCCCCAAAGGATCATTGTTCTCCCCAGCCTCCCGATAGAGATAACCCCACTTGGATGTATACACCGGCCGTTCGCCCGCTGGCTGCGCCATGCTTCGGTTCACAAAACAACTGTATAGGATACAGCACAGGAATAATACTTTTCTAAACATATAGCTTCATTTCTTTTAATAGCGATCAGACATCCATCAAAGTCGGCTAAACCTATTGAAAACCATCGCAGCGAGCAGCACAGCTCAATATTTTAGCTGAATAATAGCATTTCTGATATTTAACAAAAATAGGCAAAAAGAAGGCCAAGGAAATCACTATAATCAGCTATTTCGCGAACGTAGAATTTATCCGTCCCGATTTCTATAACGAAGTGGTTTTACTAACGAAAAATAGCTTTCCTATCTTTGCATCGAAGCATAAGTTACACAATCCCAATTTTAACAAGTAAACATGATGACAACAGCAGTATTTTCATTTGAGCACGCTGCTAATTCTTCGGAAAAAAAGATAATTGTTGTTTTAAAGGCTCTTGGGGTAAAGAATATCTCCGTTGAAGAAAAAGAATGCTCATCGGAGCTAACGCAGTATCTCTCCGGTTTCTTACTTGCGATTCAGCAGTTCCACCTGTCCCTCCAACGCGGAAATGGTCTTTTCCTGCGCCTTGATTATCTGCTCCAGTGCGGAGACCAATTGTTTGGAAACTGACGAACCTTCGGAACTGCTCGCGGCCATCTGTGGTTCAGGGCTAACGGTTTCCGCAGCGCGCATCATTTTACCTTCCCCCATCAATAGCCAGGCAGGGCTAATATCCGGATGGCGGGTCAATATCGCAATCATTGCATCCGAACTGAGGGCCGTATTTTTCTGACCGCCCTTAAAATTGGCATAGGAAAGCTCCACATCTTTAAAAAATTCAGTTTTACTGATACCCTTTTTTTCAGCGATCAGCAATACACGTTCTTTTACGTTCACAATTATTCTATTTTTAAGACGCTATTATTTTAAACCAAACCGCAAACCAAACTTCCAATTTGTGAAGGGGTTTATCTCCGCAAAAGACGAGATTCACAGACGTGTATTGATCCCAAGCGATTCAACTACTTATTCCCATGAAAAACATAGCCAATGAGCTCCGCCTCCAATAAGAAAACTCAAATTTCCCGTTAGAATCTATTTATTTCCGCAGCGATTCAATCTCATGCTCCAAAGATGACAATAATCTCTCCAAAGACATAATTGTCTTCTCTTGAGATTTAATAGTGATATTTTGAGAAGCGATCAATTGTTTTAACGTATTAATCTCCCCATTCGTGATTCTCTCCAATTCAGGTGTTAGATAAGTTTCTTCATCTTCCTTCACTAAAACGGGCTTAAGCATCTCCCCCTCTCCTCTCAATAACCATTCTGATGAATATTTGGGATATTTTTCAGCAAGATTGACTAACCACTTAGCTTGAACATCAGTATTATTTGCCAGTGCGCGTGTAAAAACACCCTTACTAGCCCCGATTGATGCTTCCAAAGCGGACACACTTATCCCCTCTTTTTCTGAAACAATCTTAATTCTCTTCAAAATAGAACTCATTTCCGAAAATTTTAATATTATAAATTTGTTTTGATGAAATATAGTTCTTAAATTAGCTTAACAGATGATAATTATAAACACAATATTTAACCAAAAACATTTCCTAGCATGAAAAATACGCAAAAGAAACTAAAAGCGAAACATTTTCGCTATTTAAGCAAGGAGTATATTGCAGATCCACTGAAATATCTCAAGGAATTCTTTGAACAAGAAACATACGTTCACTATTTTGTCAAGGATATAAACCTGCTCGTCAATGCTGCTTCAAATGCAAAAATGAATAGCCCTTATTCAAATCTGGGTTACAATACAAAAAAACTGATTACGTTTGTTGAAATAGCCTATGTTATTTTTAAAAAATGCAGTTTGAAAAAGCTAAAAAATCCATTGGACTTTTTTAAATGTGATTCCGACTATTGGAATTACGTATCAGGGGAATGTCTCAGTGTAAATGACATTGAATCGCCAGAAGATGAGATCAGCCGATTTTTCTCATTCCAATCGTTAGGACAATGGTACGAAGTTTTAGACGAAATTTGGATAAATATGAGCGATAGAAATGGCGAATTTCTGGGAAATGTAGGCAAGGAAATCCTTGCGACTAGGGAATTATTACAAAGATTGGCTATATCGCTGCATAAAATATATGAGAACAAATCGCTTCCGGACAATAGTACAAACAATCAAGAAGAGATTGAAAGTGAGAAAAACCAAGACCAAACATCTTTGGAACAGACCGACAACATAAAGACAAAAGAGGGATCCTTCGATGACGCAGTAGAAAACGAAATATTTAGTCTAAAAAAGCAAGTTACCTTACCGCCCTGGTTAGCGCCTCAGCCTTTTTCAATAAAAGCAGTTCAAGACTTCTTTTCTCACGGATGCCTCGATAGATGGAAGGAACATATAAAATACTGGCATAGAGCAGCCATCACAGAAAACTGCTTTTGGTCTGTGGGCCAAGAAAGCCCTTACTACGGTGGATCAACTCTATTATTCAATTATTCCTGTATCTATTCCCTACTAGAAATGTTTCGTAATGAAGCCGATTTAAGAAAGATCGACTATGTAGCCAAAGATCCAAATCAACAAATACTCATCCGTGATACAGCGACAATTACCGTTGTAAACAACGATGATAAATTTCATCTAAGCCACACAAACACTGAACAACTCGAAGATCTATTTCTTTCCATTGCCAAGTTGATCAATCAATACACCAAAATAGAATGGGACGAAATCTTATATGACTGGTTAGAATATGGATTATCTAAAGAAGCATACGCCAATGAAGACTTTTCAAATCAAACTTTGCTTATTTACGATATTTTGATCAACATAGTTGAACTAGCTTATATACTAGCATACGAAAATGAGATTGAAATATTAGATACTGTAGCTAATTAAGAGCACTTTCACTCCGAAAGTCGACTTGCTCCTAAATTAGGACAATAGGCGATAGACTAACCAAATAACAACAATACACCAATCGATTATGAACACCGAACTCACTCCAATCATCGAAGCTATCCTTCGCGCTATTGCCGTCGATGAAATCTATCACTGGACGTATGACCACGATGGCAAGAAATATCAAATACTTCAGATTAACCGCTTGTCAAATACAGCAATTCGATGTATAGATCCTCTCGGCGCGATTAACAAGATCATCAAGAATCACCCAGACCTATACGTCAAAATACACTTCACCCATGAGATACAAAAGAAACTCGACCAAGGATTGGGCCGTACCTATCTTATTTATCAATCAGAAAATCGCATTTATCAAAATCCTGTTCAAGAAATACCACTTGTATTACCCAAATATGCTCCAGCTGAGGTTATCGAAAGAACCAGATCATATATCGATCAAGAGAAAAGTAAAATCAGATCGTTTATAGATGGACACTTTTTCTATCTGGATAGCAACAACCATGCACACGCAGCCTTTATGCTCCATCAGGCCATCGAGCTCTCTCTAAGAACCGCAGAAAAGCTTCTCTTAAACGATGAAAGGAAATCACATTCACTTAGAGGTACCATAGCCCATCTCAAAACTTTTGACTCTAAATTGGCCAAATTGATAGACAGCGAAGAGGGAAAAAAAGCACTTGAAAAGATTGATGAGGCCTATGTTGGTTATCGTTACAATCAAGATTATACGATCAACAAAAGTCTATTAGAAACAGCTTACCAAATTGCCATAAACGCTTTAAACTGGATCTACGGTTACTCCAATCTTTTATTCGAAGAAATCAGAGAAAAACTTAGCAAGAAAGAAATTCAGCACAAGGAGATTGAAAAATCCAAAAATAACATTGTTATTTACAACACAAATAAATGTAACAGTAACTACCGCGATCTAATATTAAATACGCTGGAGTTATATTGTTCCCCTTCCCTAGTTGCCTGCTTCGGTTATCATTCTGATCAACATAAGTACAATAGCCCGCTCCAAAACAATAAAGAAGACCAGATAACGCATGCTTACTACCTCTTTATTGCCTATGACAGCCTAAATACAGACCTCGCCAACCTACAACAAAAGACAATGGATCTGCTGCCGAAAAATGTGTCACTGACCTTGGTCACTGAAGAGACAGCACACTTTATCAAAAAACTTTCCAAAGGCCATCCCTTCTTCTTATCCCTCATAAAAGTCGGTGATATCTGGTTCCAAAATACAATAATCGAAAATATCAACCCTGACTCTATTGTCGCTCCTCAACTTGACCTAGATTATGCACGTCAACAATGGCGAAACCGCTACAATAACGCCCGCTGCCTTTACTATGCTTTTGAAGAGGATTGGTCTTTTGGAGTTGAAGCCGTATATCATTCGCTATCACAAGTTTTAGAACAAACCTGTCTCGGTGTTATCAATACAATCCTTCAATACAAACCTCAAACTGTTGGGCTCCCCTTTTTAATGAATCTTTGCCGATTAATTGTTCCGGAAGCACACGCGACCTTTTGCCTGAACAACAGCGACCATGTTAAACTGTTTAAAGAAATTATCAAAGCCCAACAGGAATTTAGATATAACGCGAACTATAAGGGAGATCCATTCGCCATTATAAGATTACAGGAACTTACAAAGCTGTTTATCGAAAGATGTAACGAAGAGATGGAAGATTATTTTGGGAAAATTTCAAGCGCTATTCAGGTGGAGAAAATAGAATAGATACCTATGTACGTCAAGCTACATTTAGTCAATCTCGGAATCTAAATCCTACCACCCCATTCACTGAAAGTAATGCTTTTTAGTGAATGAACTCACCAAAAAGCATTACTTTTGGTGAATAGAATGATTCTTACCAAGTTTCGCCAAGCACTAGAAGCTCGTTCAGCGAGCAATCCCAACCCAATATTATCGGTTTTCCGCTGCTGCAAAAAACAAAACATGTCAAATTATTTGCAGATAATCGGAAATATTCCGATTATCTTACCAATTTAATACATTTAAATTATGAAAGAACTTCAACTAACCCTTTCCGAGCAAGATCAACTGGATGCATTATTGTTCAGCATGTCCAAATCACCCCAAATCGTCAAAGCACGCAAAAAATCAAGATTCATGTTTATGCTGCTCATGCTGATACTATCCATTCCATTTTTCTACTATGAGCGTCCACTGGCAATTTTGATTATCATAGTTAGCGTAATCGCCTTTCTTTTCTTTCCGAAATATCTCGGGATATACTATAAGCGCTATTTCACCAAATATGTCAAAAGCCCCGAATTCCAGAATCGAATCGGTATTCTACACACAATCAGCTTTGAAGATAATTATCTCCAGATCAAAAGCAAACAAATGGAGTCCAAATATCAATACGATCAGTTTGAATATATGACCGAAACGGCTTTCGCTTTTTTTATCAAACTGAAAATGGCGGATCAACTGTTTTTCCCAAAACAGCAGATCGAAGATACCGCCGAATTTAAAGCTTTCCTGACAGCGCTCAGCCAACGCCTTCATATCGCCTATCAGGAGGAGCTGGACTGGAAATGGAAATAGGTTCGAAGATGCTGCAGCGTCCTCGCTATTGAGCCAAAGCGCTGATATCTTTGATTTCCAATATGTTTTTCACATTATCCCGCTCCACGGCATGAATCATCGCCCGTCCCACCTCATTCAGGGACAACACTGCCGAAGGGGCGAAGAATTTTGAAGGTATTCCAATAAAACACCTTCTCCGACCATCCCTGTGGCCCCTGTTATTATAACTTTCATCGTGGTTCGGCTTAAGTAACAAGCCCAAAGGGTTCCAACTATTATTATTTCCCAGACCATATTATAAATATCTTAAATGGGCCTTAAAAACCATCCATTCCCCGTCATATTTTTTTCACTTTTTCATCTGTACCCTCATTTCTATTTGATTCTGTACCTCAAATCCGACCTGTACCCTTTCTAAATTAGCAAAAAGATTTATTGCCATGTCGACTACAGCACATCAATCGTATTCCATCAGACAGGTTGCTCTCTCTGATCTCTCCCAACTGAAAAAAGCTCATCCCGAAGTGAGCAGCAAAAACCTGTTGCGCATGCCTTTTCTCTTGCTTGCACAAAACGAGGAAATAGCAGCTGTTTCTTCTGCTATAGTCTCCGAAAACAACAACCTTACTGTTGAAATTTCTTATCGAACCGAAGTTTCCGAAGACTTATCAACGGTATTTAAGCGCAAAGCGCAGGCTTATTTTGAACAGCAGCTGTTAAATATGTTTGGCGACGAAGAATCACTAAAAAGGGGAATCCGTTATTTTCACGATTGGGTAAATCCAAGCGGAAACAGTAAATTAGTGTAAACATGGAACAGCAACAATTATATAAGAAAATTGCGAACATCGTAGAGAACCAGATCAAAAATGGCTCTTTGACCTACGGAGATCGTCTACCTTCTGTCCGTAGTGCACAGAAATTGTATAATGTAAGCTTAAATACGGCAAAAAATGCCTACATGGAACTTGAGAGTAGATCCCTGATCGAGTCACGACCTAAATCGGGCTTTTTTGTCAGTCTGGCAGGACAGCGCCGGATGTCTATCCCCTCCGTTTCAACTTTTAAGACTGATGAGAAGAAACAGGATCCTGCGACATTGATTGATAAAGTTTTTCACTCCCTGGAGGATAAGGAGATCACACGATTCTCCCTCGGATTGCCCAGTTCCTCGTTACTTCCGATTCAGAAACTCAATAAATGTATTCTGGAGACGGTTCACGAGCTGCACGATTACGGCGATCAATATGGTCAGGTACAAGGGAGTCCGAATTTGCGTAAAGAGATCGCCAAATGGTCGCTCGTACTGGAAGGAAAGATCAGTGATGAAGATCTGATTATCACCTCCGGAGCCATGAATGCCATTTATAGCTGCCTGCGTGCGGTGACCAAACCGGGAGACACCATTGCCGTGGAAAGTCCCCTATATTTTGGCTTTATCCAGGCGTTCAAGTTATTGGGATTAAAAACCATTGAGATACCGACCCATCCCATTACGGGCATTGAACTCGACGCGCTGAAAAAGGTGATCCATAAAATCGATGTATGCTGCTTTGTTTCCAATTTCAGTAACCCCTTGGGTGCGCTGATGCCGGATGAACATAAAAAAGAACTTGTCAAACTGCTCGCTTTCCATCATATTCCATTGATTGAAGACGATCTCTACGGAAATATTTATTTCGGCTCTTCGCGTCCCAAACCCTGTAAATATTTTGATGAGGAAGGCCTGGTCATGTGGTGCGGATCTGTCACCAAGGTATTGGCACCAAGTTTTCGGATCGGATGGGTCGAATCCGGACAATACAAAGACAAGATTCTCAAACAACGGTTGATCCAGACCATCTCGCAACCAGCTATCTATCAGGAAGCGGTGGCCAAATTTCTAAAAATCGGTCGTTATGACCATCACCTGAATACCTTTAGAAAGAAGTTGTATAGCAATTATATCAATTTTAGAAAAAGTATCGAGGCTCATTTCCCGGAGAATACAAAAATGTCACAGCCCGAAGGCGGATTTATGCTCTGGCTGGAAATGGATCCAAAAATTGATTCTACTGTACTATATGATTACGCACTGAAACAGAAATTGAGCTTTGCGCCAGGCCGAATGTTTACACAACATGATCAGTTTAAAAACTGTATCCGGCTGAATTATGCCGTCGACTGGAACGAAAAAACCGCGCATGACCTGATGCGATTGGGTCGCTTTTTTAAAGCGGTCATCTAAACGAATCCCTGTTAGCTCGTTATCATCACTTGACAAAGATATCTATCAGACAGTCGGGAGCTATTCGGTTATGATTCGACTGTGCTTCGACGATTGGTTGATTGTTATTCGGCTACGCCTCGTATCAGCTTCGAAACAGCGAGAAGACAGAGACGGGACTGATTCGGGATTTGTCCGACAATTCTTCGACTGCTGTTCGACTGTTCTTCGACTGCGCTTCGGCAAACCTTCGACAAACCTTCGACAAAATGCCGACCAGCTGCTGAAGCTTTGCCGAATAAAGGGTTAACCTGGGGCGAATTTGTCCACTGCCTGTCTACCGCTTGTTCGGGCTAGCTCTGGCTAAACCGTCGGACCTCATTGCAACAGTGTCCGAACACATCCCAACCATTGTGCAATGCGAAAAATATATCACGGATGCCTTAGACACATCTCAGATATGCTTAGGGGCTGCTTTATTCAAGCAGCCCTAAGCATATATTTTACACGACGGAATGGATACCTTCCCAACGACAATCAATATATGACCTGAAATCAAATTTGCTCTGAGAGCTTTCGCCGCATTTACCTGCGAAAGCTTAGCGTACAAATTCGCAAAGGAGGTTAAAAAAATCGCCAAAATAATGAAGGCGTCCTAAAAGGACGCCTTCTAATTACTGAATGTTCTGAAAGAACTTTTTTGTCTTATAAAAGGCCAATAGCCCAATAATACCGATCATTAACCAAAGAAAATCGACAACAAATAGGTCGCGTTGTCCATTCACAAATGTTTTCCAAAACCAATTATGGGTGATCAGACCATTGGCTATAGGAATAATAAACGCGAGGATACTGCCGACCAATAGCGTTTCGCGGTTTGTCCTTCTTATACTCCGGCGAATGATATAGTAAAGTGACAGAACCAACCATGCATAGAAGTAGACCTTATAGATAAAATCCTGATCAACTTTGGGACTGATCTTAATGGCAATAAATGTTATCGCTGTGACCGGCAGCATCGTCAAACAGATCGCTGTAAAGACATTTGCGGCCCAAAAATTGAATTTGCGTTTCCTTGGGATGACATTGTTTTTATTCCGCGCAACCAACCAGATCAGAATTCCCGAAATTATAACCAAACAGCCCATGACGCCTAAGATAAAATAGACCATTTTGAGTGGATATCCACCAAAGTCACCATAATGCAGACGATATATAATGCTTCGCACGTAGTCACCATAGTTTGCTCCCGTCAACGGTGATTTCTCCTCAATAATTTTATTATCGGCCACCTTCACGGTCAGTATCCCGGATCCGGCAAAGCTGCTGTTATAATGCGGTTCGAGCAACATGATAACATGCATATTGGAATCCGCATAGTTTTTTACAATAATACGATGAAACTCGCTTTCCGGCCACTTGGTCTTCGCCATATCTAGAAAGGGAGCGATTTTCACATCGCCATTCAGGGGTTTATAACTATACGCATAATCCTCATTGGCGGATACACCAATATCCTGATACATTTTTTGCTGATCCCCCGCGTACAGCAATTTGCTGAAGGGGAGCGCCAGAACCGAATTGACGATCAGAAATGTTCCCGTCACAGCAAAAATAAACTGAAAGGGAAAGCCGATCACCCCCAGGGCAGTATGCATATCCGTCCAGACAGTTTTCCATTTACTGAATGGTCTAAAAACAAAAAAGTTGGATACTAATTTATCCCAATGCAATAATAGACCTGTTATCAATGCAAATAAAAAGATAAAGGCGGTAATTCCTGCGACGAGATACCCGAATGGGGCTATTCCTACGCTAATAGGTACTTGATTGAGCTGGGCCAGAAAATGTAAGCGGAATAAAAACTCGCCCATATCATAGTTCTGTGCATAGTCCCCCACTTTTTGATTGACAAAATTATAGGTAAAATTTTTCGAGTCATCATCGCCACCTCGCCGTCTCCGGCCTTTCTTTTTCTCCGCTTTCTGTTCAGGCGTTATCTTGGATAAATTTTCCTTGTTGAGTATCGTGTCGTTTGAAGCCGTGTACCCCACATAAGCAGAAGTTGCCTCCCGGTGCATATAAAAGTTAATATCACGTCCGTGTAGGTTAGTTTCTCCCTTTAGGGAATCCAAAAGCTTGTCAAAACTTTGATGATCTTCCTTGTAAGTTGCATACGAAGCATTATTTTGCCAGGCTGCAATTTCATTTCTAAAGAATGCAAAAGAGCCCGCGAAAAATATCACATACAGCAGCGCGCAGATGATAATACCGCTTATGGTATGGGTATTAAAATAGATATTGTAATTTCTGTTGTTCATGATCGATTACATCTTTAACAAATAAGGCAACGAAAACACTGCTGCGAGGAGTATATAAATTCCCCATATTTTCCATCCGCTTTTGGAAAGAAAGGCCAGGAGCATCAGCACAGCCCAAAGGAGATAACCACTGATCCCGGCGGTCATAACAACATCTTTTTTATCAAAAAAGCTGGTCAGCAATACATGAAAAGAAAGCATAACCACATAGCCACCGATAAATCCGGCGGTAATCTTCAGGAATCGTTGAAAGGGCGAACTCAGGTATTTTTTATTTGCTGGCATAAGAAATCTTTAGCATATCAAAAATTCGACACAGAGACTCAGGACGTACAATCCGAATACCCGGTAGCCTGTTAAATAACGGTAAGGGTTCAATAGAACGACCAGGCTCATCATGCACATGACGTAGGCAAAAAAAGCAAAGAATCCTGCGCCGAGCCCCTGTAGATAAAGAATAATCCCAAATGGGAGTAGCAGCAACACCATACTCAAGATGCGCACAGACTGTGTCTGCGCGCAAAGTTTTTTTAACCATTCGGGCCTATGCTGGAACTTCACTTTTTTACTGCAGTTGTAAAAAAGGTAAGCGCCAATAAGTATGATTATTAAAAGTGTGCTATACATCGTATAAATGATTTAATAAAGCCGCTCAATTAAAATTTGTAAGTTAAACCTAGACGGAAGTTGCGTCTTGCCTCGACGATGTAAGTATAGTACATAACACTGTTCTCAATTTTAGCATTTTTCGCAGTTGTTGACCCCGCAGTCATAAGCTTACGGTTGTCCAGCAGGTTGTTGACCATCAAAGAAATATTATATCGGTTTCGTTGATAGCTAATCCCCCCATCCGTACGTATGTAATTCTTAAAATTCGATTCTTTTGTTATACCAATAGCACGATCAAACATCCCCTGAACACTTCCAATAAAACCAACACCCTTTAATGGACCTTGTTGCAAACGATAGGTTACCCAGGCATTCGCGGTATGTTTTGCCGTATTAGGGGTTATATTTCCTATGTTTTCCGCTTTAGTATCTTTTGAAATTTTAGAGTCCGTCAATGCATAATTCGCATTGACATTTAATCCCTTGACTATTTCACCCGTGATATCAAACTCAATTCCTTTGGTTGTTGTCTCACCCAACTGCATCATGAAATAACCATTGCCATTGGGAAGTGGATGGTCAAAGTCTGTAGCCGTTGCGTTTTTGCGTTTGATCTGATAAGCACTTAATGTAGAGATCCATTTTCCGCCAGCCCATTCCTTCTTCACACCGGCTTCCGTGCTATTGCCACGTATTGGCTTGAAAGCATTGCCTTCCCAATCAGCTCCCGGTACAGGTACAAAGGACTGGTCAAACAGGGCATAAACACTTGTTGAAGGAGTCACCAAATAGTTTAATCCCACCCGCGGGCTCCACACCTTGTCCTTTACCGGATCTGCTCCTGTTTTTGAGACCACACTGGATGAGGTGAAACGCAGTCCCAAAGATAATTTAAGACGATCCGCAAGGAATGCCATCTCATCGTGCACATAGAAGGAAGTATATGATGAGCTTGTAATATACGTTTGGCTCTTTGCCCGTTCCTTAATGCTCAAGGTACGGTCAACCTTTGGAAAGACGGACTCAGGAATACCGTACACAGGATTATAAACATTGAGTGGAACTGAAGGAATCGAATCCGATAAGGAACTAAAATCTCCCCAAAACTTCTTGTTCCCATAGTCAACACCAGCTAAAATACGATGTCTAATATTACCTGTTCGCTCCTCACCATTAAGGGAGAGCTGTCCAAATTTATTTTCACCATGCTCATCTGCTGTACTATAGTATCGCGGCATATCCCCTGCTGCTGTCATATAGTTCAACCAGGTACTGGTTGCTTTCATGTCGAAATTAAAATAAGCGGCTTGGGCATGGAACTTCCACTTTTGACTAAGTTTTCGATCAAAATAAAGATAGGCGCTATGATCTCTAAGCTTCCCAGGCTCCATACCCGGATCCCCATAGAAAAAGTCGTTGGCAATCCCTGGGTCGGCAAAGCCCTTGGGCGAAAAGGTATAATTTCCATTGCTCAGGTAAGAAGATCCCTGAAAGGTGTATTCTGCCGTGATAGCAGTCAGCGAATCGATATTATAGGTCAATACCGGAGCGATGACAAGACGATTGCTATTATTGTATTTTGTAAAGAACTTTTTCTTCTGCCCTGCTACGTTCAGACGATAAAGCAATTTATTATTTTTGGTAATTTTTCCATCCAGATCCACAGCCCCACGGTAGAGATCAAAACTACCCGTATTAAGCGTAACAGATCCTTTGGTATGACCTGTTGGCTTTTTGGTTACGACATTGTAGAAACCTCCTGGCTCTCCGCTGGCCAGCATAAAACCAGCTGGGCCTTTAACAAACTCAATACGTTCGATCATGCTGACATCTTCAGCAGTAGGCCCCCAAGAAGCCTCGATGTTCATTCCATTACGAAAGGCAGGGATCTTGGATCCGCGCATGCGGATATTCGCATATTGATTGTCCCAGTGTCCCTGACGTGTTGCACCGCTGATATTACGCGTGATACCATCAACAATATCAAAAACCTGTTGGTCAGCCATCAAATCCGATGAGACCACCTGAATATTTTGTGGCAGTTCTAAAATCGGTGTTTTGAGACGTAACGATCCAGAGATACTGTCAAATTTATAATTTTGATAATATTTTCCATAAACGGCTACCTCATCAATAGCCTCAGACTGGTCACTGAGTTTAATTTCCCCCAGATGACTGTCTTCACCGCTGAGGACTGCTGTCATCGTCTGTTTGCTGTAACCAAAAGCTTTGATCTCGATGGTATATGTATTCGGCGCGAGTTTATAGAAAATAAAGCGCCCCTCAGCGTCTGTACTGGTTGTCACGCCTGTAGGCGATAGTTTAATTGTTGCACCCGAAATTGGTTCGGATTTTTCATTGACAAGGATACCGTCAACCTTCAATTTGCTCTGCGCCTGTGCCACAGAAAAAATTGAGCTGATCATCGGAATAGCTAGAAAGGATAAAGTTTTATTCATGTGTATTTCACTGGTAGATATGTGATAAAAATGGATTCATTTTGAATGTGAGATTTAAAATGAATCCATCTGATTTGTAGGTATCAATTTTTATTTTACTTCCAAAAAGGTTGTACTTCCCTGCCAAGATGATGCGTAGGGTTTTCCCTCATGCTCACCTGCTTTCTCAACAAATGTGCTTGCTTCGAGAACGTAAGCACCTGACCAGAGAGCATCGAAAGTAATAATACCATTAGCATCGGCTACAAATTCTTTTCCCCATCCTGTGGACGAGAAAACAGATACTTTGACATTGGGAACGACTTTCCCTTCGCTGGTTATCTTAGCTTGTAGGCTAGCTCCTTTTTTTACATTGGCTGAATTGAGCAACTCAACCTGCAAGGGATTTTTTAATGCACTATAGTCCAATTTGCTTGATTTGCCAATAACAACGGGCATTAAGGAAGAAAACTCATATTTTGTCTGGCCACCTAGATCTTTCGGTGCCTTGACGATCGATAAAAAGTAGGTTCCTTGTTCGGTCGGTTGGAATGAACCACTGAAATGGTCGCCTTTATTGGTCAATTGCACTTGAACAGGCGCTTTTCCCGGAACATATAATAACAAGGTGAAATCCTTTACGTCAGAATACCATTTTTCAATCTGATCTCTCTCATTAGTAACATATTCACCATAATAGACTTTTACCTCATGCGACTGATTTACTGTACCGCGAGGAGCGGATTCTATCCAAAGTGCGTGAGCGGAACTGCTGTTACAGTAGAACAATACTGTAAGGAACGTAAAGAGCGAAGTTAAAATTTTCATAATATGTTGATTGATGCGTCTAGTTTTTCAACTTATTATGGAGGAGCTCACAGATAAAAACAATCCGGTTAACGAATAAAACCGCAAATTTCGTTATCTTGCAAGTTCTTCCATATCCTATATCGGAAGCAACCGGAGCAGCGAGCTGCTTCAGTCGGCTAAAGGCAGTTGCCGCTGTCTTTAGCTTTTACACCATGTGATAGATTGCCGTCTATTGCATGGTGTCTGTTTTCAATCTAACCCATAAATCTCTTCTGAATAATTTAGACTGATTAAAAACAAAGCAAATATAAAAGGAATTATTTGGATATCAACTATATTTTATTTTTTTCAGTTTTGGGGTTTTCGTCGACTTTTTTGTTAAATCAAACTGTAAAACAAAAACTTACAAAATCCAAATCAACTAAATCAGTTGGGCTACATATCGGGTAGCTTCCCTAGGCTGTCCCATATCGGAGCGGTAGCAGATTGCTGAGCGTGAACAGTCTGTCATTTAGCAGCAACCATAGCAGACCGGAATCTGCAATAAAAGTGAAAATAGGGATTGTCTTTATTTAGGCTGACGGGCGCTTTAGAAACAGCGCTTAGTTTAATTATCCAGGACAGCTGTAGCTGATGAAACCACCTGTTTCTTTAAGATGTGGGTAATGTCAAACAGTTCCGTTTCCTGGTACCGCGTGGCCACATGAAGTTTGATATGCTCACAATGGGGCTCAAATGTCGCATGAACAAGATCGACCGTATTATTTTCACCGGAAAGATGCGTTAAGATCAGATGTTTGAGACGATCGGTTTTATATTGGTTGAATAGTTCAACCGCAACCCGATTCGAAAGATGCCCCCATCCGCTGCTGATCCTATTTTTCAAAAAATAGGAATATCTTCCAGTATGCAGCATATCCTCATCGTAATTGGATTCCAACAAGAGGATATCGGAATGTTGGATCACATGCTGCACATTTTCACAGGGCCGTCCGATATCGGTCAGCACACCTATATTATGAACGCCATCCGAGACAAGGAAACTACAGGGTTCTTTTGCATCATGATATTTGGGGATCCCATAAATTTTAAGTCCTCCTATTTCAACTTCCTCATTTGGGGCAATGATATTGACAAGGTGGGGCGGTAAATGTAGTCTAGATCCTTCATAACTTCCTTTCGTGATATACACGGGCAGATTGTATTTTTTGGCAAAAACGGACAATCCACGGATATGATCGGAGTGTTCGTGCGTAATAAAAATTGCTTTAATCTGGGTCGGAATGATCCCGAGATTGTACATCCTGAGATGGATATGTTTACTGTTGATGCCAGCATCAATTAAAATAGCCGAATCGTCTTTGGCGATATAATAACAGTTTCCATTACTCCCGGAGGCGATTGCACAATATTTCATTCGCGTATACTATTTATGAGTATATATTCTACTGCAGCAAAGATACAAAAAACAAGAACACTCTGTTGAACCTTAACATTCCGGCAAACTCAATGGGATATTGACCGCCAAACCTCCATCTGCTGTTTCTTTATATTTGGCATTCATATCCAAAGCGGTCTCCCACATGGTTTTGACCACGGTATCCAAACTTACTTTGGCTTTGTCGGGATTTGACTGCAAAGCTAGCTGCGCTGCCGTAATCGCTTTTATTGCTCCCATGGTATTGCGTTCGATACAAGGAATCTGTACCAGTCCTCCAATCGGATCGCAGGTCAATCCGAGGTGGTGTTCCATGGCGATCTCTGCCGCCATCAGCACCTGCCGTTGTGAGCCACCCAGTACTTCTGTCAGCGCACCGGCAGCCATTGCCGAAGAGACGCCAATTTCGGCCTGACAGCCACCCATAGCGGCTGAAATAGTTGCATTCTTTTTAAAGATGGAACCTATTTCCGAAGCGGTCAGGATAAACTGTACAATTTTATTTTCCCGCATCCCATCATGGAAAGTAATATAATATTGTAAAACTGCGGGTATAACCCCCGAAGCACCATTGGTGGGAGCGGTAACCACACGCCCGAAAGACGCATTTTCTTCGTTGACGGCAAGTGCAAAGCAGCTTACCCAGTCCAGGATATATTGAAAATTCTGTCCACCTTCACGAATGGCCATTACCCATGATTCATAATCTTGGTAGCTACGCCCCTGCATCAATTTCTTATTTAATTTTGCAGCTCTGCGTTCCACATTCAAGCCTCCTGGTAAAGTACCGCCAGTGTGACAGCCCCGATAGATACACTCATAAATCGTCTTATAGATATTCAGGACCCCAGCGACAGTCTCACTTTCCTCCCGCCATGCACATTCATTTTCAAGAACAAGTTCGGATATTTTCAAGCCGGTCTTCATGGTCCAGTGCAGCAGTTCCTGCGCGGTATCCACCGGAAAAGGGAGATCTACTTCGGACAATACGCTCTCAGTATCATTTTCCTGAACGACAAATCCACCTCCGATTGAATAATAGGTCTCCGTAATGGCTTTGCCATTTGACAGGAAAGCCTGAAAAGTGACCGCATTTGGATGGAAGGGCAAACTCTCTGTGTACAAAAACAGCAGGTCTTCCGGATAGGAAAATGGGATCGTACGCTCACCCGCAACCTCCAGTTCGCCTACCGCTTTGATATGCGCTACCTTTGGTGTCACCTGATCTACATCGAAGGTAACTGGATCATCACCGCTCAGTCCGAGCAGAACAGCGATATCTGTACCGTGTCCGGCACCGGTCTTGGCTAAAGATCCATAGAGCAAAATCTTGACCTGCTCCACCTCATGCAATACAGCTCTTGTCTTGAGAACATGGGTAAATTGCTGGGCTGCACGCCAAGGTCCTAAGGTATGCGAACTGGATGGTCCGATACCAATCTTAAACATATCAAAAACGGATATTTGTTCTTTGCTCATAATCTTTATTGTTGCGGTCAGCTCGCTTTTCCTAGCTTTTGTGAAAACCGCATCTAAATTAGCACAAATAAGTGTACAATGTTACCTGTATTTGTATTATTATCAATTTGAAAACCAAGCTGACATTCTTTTAACAAGTATCCAACAAACATCTTACATTTTTTAGGGAAAAAGTAAGAAATGCTTCCCTATCTTTGTTGGCTACTATTTATAGAATGACAGGAAAAACATATTTATATTCTTTTTTTGCCTTTTTTGTCTGTTTATTTTCGACTAGAACATATTCCCAACAAATACCCAAGCGAGAGTTTCGTGGTGTATGGGTTGCAACCATAGGTAATATAGATTGGCCTTCGGTCAGAGCGGGCAATAATGTTGCCCAGCAAAAGCAGGAATTTATAGATCTTTTGGACCAACACCGCAGTGCGGGGCTAAATGCCATTATTCTACAGGTACGCCCTGCAGCGGATGCTTTTTACGGCAAAGGCCGTGAACCCTGGAGCAGGTACCTGACTGGGAAGCAGGGACTGGCCCCGGCACCATTTTATGATCCTTTAGAATTTGCGATTGCGGAGGCGCACAAAAGAGGAATGGAATTGCACGCCTGGTTCAACCCCTATCGGGCCTCAACCACACTCAATCCCGCACATTTCTCCGATGATCATATTACCAAACGTCATCCCGAATGGTTCTTTACTTACGCCGGGAAAAAACTTTTCAATCCGGGACTGCCCGATGTCCGTAAATATATCATTGATGTCATTATGGATGTCGTCAAAAACTATGACGTAGATGGGATACACTTTGACGATTACTTTTACCCTTACCCCGATAACCGGAATACAACCGTACCGGATCAGCTGACTTTTGCCCAGTATAATAATGGCATCGAAAATATTGAAGACTGGCGACGCAATA
This sequence comes from Sphingobacterium sp. NGMCC 1.201703, assembly GCF_047784615.1. Taxonomy (NCBI): domain Bacteria; kingdom Pseudomonadati; phylum Bacteroidota; class Sphingobacteriia; order Sphingobacteriales; family Sphingobacteriaceae; genus Sphingobacterium; species Sphingobacterium sp. NGMCC 1.201703. The sequence continues at coordinate 428,067 of NZ_JBLOHD010000005.1, forward strand.
ATGTGAACATGCTTGTACGTGACCTTGGTATCGCGATCAAAAGAATAAAGCCTTATGTCAAATATGGCATCAGCCCATGTGGCGTATGGGATAATAAGGAAAACAATAGCATCGGTTCGGAAACCCGTGGACTCAGTGCTTATCGTGAACTCTATGCGGATGGTGTAAAATGGATGCAGGAGGGTTGGATTGACTATATCAATCCACAGATTTACTTCCCATTTAAAAACCGTGCAGCCGCCTATGAGGTGCTGGTATCCTGGTGGCAGCGACATACCTATGGTCGGCATTTTTATGTGGGGCATGGAGCCTACCGTGTAACCGAAAATAAAATCGGATGGACCGACAAAAGTCAGATCCCCAGACAGGTACGTCACCTCCGCGAAGAACATGATGTAGAAGGAAGTATATACTTCAGTTCCAAATCGCTCATGGACAATTTGGCCGGATTACAGGATTCCATGCGAAATGACCTGTATCGTAGCCCTGCTTTGCCCCCAACAATGCCTTGGTTGGACAGTATTCCGCCCAATGCTCCTTTCGGCTTGCTCGTCAAATCATCCGCCAACGGAAAAATGAATACACTTTTTTGGCAGAAACCGGATGTAGCCAGTGACGGTCAATCGGCCTATGGCTATGTTGTCTATCGATTTGTCGTAGGTGAGCGCGTCAATATCAAAGATCCGGGCAAAATCATCTTTATCACATACGATGCCGATAAACTCCAGTATACGGATGATGACATCAAACAGAATCAACGCTACAAATATGTAGTCACCGCAATAGACCGGATGAAAAATGAGAGTCGTCCTTCTGACAGTCGGGAGGAAGATGAGGAAAGCTAGTCTTCGTCTGAACGATTGATCGGTATTGACAAAACATAAGAAGAGTCCTCCCGGATCGCTGTGCTGATGACAGCAGCGCGATCCAGGAGGACTCTTTCTTGGTGTGATTTTAAGGCGATCTTATTTGCCCTGTCCGTATTTGAATTTTTTATTGATGGTAACAGGTAATTTTCCTTTAGGGACATTTTGTCCCAATAAGGTTTTGGCAGCAGCCTTTTGCATAAAAGCATCATTTTGATAAGCCAGCAAAATTGTCTTTGCTTTCTTGGATGCTTCTACGCCATCTAACACATATACGTTTGTAAATAGGGTCAGGATAGATTTCTTTGCAAATTTTTTCATCAGCTTCTGTACGTTTTCATTCAGCTGCATGGTCGGACGAGGACGTAATCGTGTGTCGTGGACTGCGATGATGAATTGTTTGTTTTTCTTAATTTCCTTCACCAGTCGTTTCATATCGTCCTTGCTCAAGCTGTCCGGCAAAAAATATTGTGTTTCATTGGTCAATGCAGCAGCTAGATCATTCTGGAAGGTTTGATTGGCAGAAATACCGACATTAACAATTGCTGTAGGCAGATCCTTTTTAAACGATTTCAATTTTTCCGTCGAATTAAGGGCTGTAATAGCAGCATCGGATAATTCATCAATCAGCTGAACTGCAGATGCACGATGCAAGTCAGCATACAGATTCTGCTGCGGGGTTGCTTGGTATTTGTCCAAACCTAACCATAGTTTAGCAGCCAATACTCTTTTCACACGTGCATCGATATCTGCCTGCGAGATCCGACCTGATTCAATTGCTTTCAGAATAAGGTCAATGGCGCGTTTGCTATTTTCGGATACCTCAAGCAGATCATGCCCTGCCACAATGGCCTGAACATCAGCTTCTCCATTCGGAAAGAATTTCTTGACACCCTTCATATCCATGGCATCAGTTACTGTTAAGCCCTTAAAACCAAGTTCATTCCGTAAGAGATCTGTAACGACTTTTTTAGAAATGGAAGATGGCATATTGGGTGTATCATCCAAGACAGGGATATTCATATGCGCAACCATGACTGCTGGCGCACCGGCTTTAATAAGTTCTTTGAAAGGGTACAGTTCCAACGTATCTAATCTGGTTTTATCAAACGGAAGTTTAGGTAGGTCATGGTGTGAATCGACATCTGTGTCACCGTGTCCCGGGAAGTGTTTAATGGAAGCCAAGATACCGCCATCCACCATACCGTCCATATAGGCTTTTGCTTTTTTGGTGACATTATATTTATTGTCGCCAAAAGAACGAATACCAATGACCGGATTTTTGGGGTTGTTATTGATATCCACATCTGGTGCAAAATTAAAATGCATACCGATACGGTGAAAATCCTGCGCAACCTCACGTCCCATGCGATAGATCAATTGATTGTCCTGCACAGCTCCGAGTGTCATCTGATAAGGGAAGGATAGCGTAGAATCCGGCATACGCATACCAAGTCCCCACTCGCCATCAAATGTGACCAGTAATGGCACTTTGGATGCCGACTGATACCGATTGAACATGTCCACATGGCGAACGGGACCGCCCTGAAAAACCACAAGCCCGCCCAGTTGCTCATCCTGAACAACCTGTGCAACGGAATCAATATATTTCTGACCGAGATTGGTATGCGCGCGTACAAGGAACAACTGTGCCACTTTTTCCTTTGGTGTCAAGGTATTAAATACGGCATCCACCCAATCATGCTGGGAATTGATATATTTTACAAAATCTTTCTTGTCCTGTGCTTTCGCAATGGATAACGCACCGACCAATGCCAATAGGCCCAGACTGAATTTTTTGAACATAAATTAGTTTGTATAATGTCTTAAATAGAATACTAATAACGCTATTATTTTGGATAATATGAAATTGTTTTTGCAACAATTTTATTAAAACACGCAACAAGACGCATTTCAAGCGCAACGAAAGGAAATATAATGATCCTATACCTGAGAACTACTGCCGGATATACCTGTTGTCTATTGTTGATTTTGTTAAGAGCTGGCTTCGGGACAAATCTGATTATGGACTTGATTGGTAATGAATGCCAGCTATAGCTAAGTAGCTGCAATAAGCTTAAGCAAGCCTAAAATACCCAAGAGTAAAGACAAACGAAGTATCAGCTGTAAGCTTAAACAACCAGAATCTAAATACTCATTACTAAATACTAGATACTAAATCAAATTATACTTTTTCTCGAGGAACAGCGTCAATTCCATAACATGATCCAATTCACCGATAGCCTCTTTTTTCCACAGGGTATCAATGATCAATAGCAGGAACTGTGTTTCTAATTCAGGATTTTCATACCCTAATTCTTCAAAAGCACGATGGATAATCGGCTGTACCGGTTTCATAAACTGTTCATGTTGCTGCTTGGAGAAAGGATGATGGGACAGTCTTTCCTGCAATTTCCAGAATATGGGTTCGGCACTGACCAACTTATTGGGAAGGTTGATCATGGTACGCAAAAAATCTTTGGGTTCACGATAGGTCATCATCCCACGGTGATGGGTAAGGACCTTGCGATATCCGGATTTAACCAGATAGACCAAGAGTGCATCTTTGTTACCAAAATGTTTGAATATCAAAGCCTCAGAAACGCCTGCGTTCTGTGCTATTGTTTTGGTAGACGTATTGGTATAGCCCTGGTCTGAAAAAAGCAGCAATGCTTCTTTCATAATACGCTCTTTTCTACTCAAAACACTTTCTTTCATATACTATGCCGTTCAGTTGATTTCTAATTCTACTGCAAATATATCTAATCTTTCCGTTCAGTTAGGATTATTGTAACTAAAATGATAGTAATTCGTATCAAATAGTCGCATAAATTTGACAAATAAAAAAAACAACCAATAACAAAGCCTAAAACCACGCATACATCCCCAACCAATGAAAATCAAAACCTGGACAATTGTTATCCTTTCGCTTAGTTTAATGCTATTAAAGATGAATGCTTTTGCCCAGCAATATATATCTGGGAGGCTCATGGACAGCAACGGTTCAAAACCAATTTCGGGAGCCAGTGTGACGATCATTGCCTTAAAAGACTCCAGTAAACTGCAGACACCAACGGATATCTTAGGCAAATTTGCCAGTGCAGCACTTCCCAACGGTGATTATCTGATTTCGGTACAGCCAATGGGTTATACAGCAGATATCCGAAAGATCAGATTGGTTGGTAAAACCGTCGAGGTCAATTTTAAGCTCAACAGCTCGGAGATCGTGCTGGATGAAATCAGCATCTCACCGACGAGTGTACAGGTAAGGGGGGATACCTTAGAATTTGATGCAAAAAAATATATCACACCTGAATTTGCAGATGCAGACGAGCTGGTCAAGCAGATCCCGGGTGTTGAAATTGACGAAGACGGGAATGTAAAGGCGCAGGGAGAAGCCGTAAGCAAGATTATTATTGATGGCCGTGAATTTTTTAGCACTGATCCAAAAGTCGCCCTTAAAAACTTACCTGCCGATGTGATTGCTAAAGTCCAGCTCATTGATGACAAAACCGAGCAGGCGAAATTCAGCGGATTTGACGATGGCAAACGGATGAAGGTTATCAATATTGTCACCAAGCCGGATAAAAGGAAATCTTATTTTGGCAAGATCAGCGGCGGAGCTGGCCCAGACAACAAATATGCTGTAAATACCCAAGTCACCAAAATGAATCCAAAGCGTCAGTACTCGATAGATATCAACACGAATAACGTCAACCAGCCCAATGGTTTTGCACCACGCGGCAATACGCGCGGCCGTACCGGACAGGGCATCACAACACGCTTCAATGCCGGATTTAATTATCTCGACCGCTTTTTGGCAGACCGCATGGATTTCAACGCCAATTACAGCTACAACTATACCGACAATAATACCATCAGCCAAAACAAAACTGAATATACTGCCGGCAATAGAGCCAACCAGATCAACAATCAACAGCAATCTGGTAGCACCTACACAAACAATCACGCCTTCTCCATGCGGGCAAACTGGAAAATAGATTCTATTCAAAAGTTGGACATTCAGCCCAATTTTTCCTATCAGAGCAACAATAGGCATAGCAGCTCGCTGGGCAGTACCTTATTAAACCTGAGCGAAATGCTTAACCAATCCAACAGAAACAACAGCAGTTTTGGCGAAAATTTCAACTGGGGCGGGGATCTCACCTATATGCGTAGGCTAAGCAAACCGGGGCGAACTATCAGCGTCAATGTGAATGGATCTTTCAGCACAAACAAGGCAAACGCCGCAAACTACGCTTTAAACACGTACTACAAAAATGGGGACTTCAGTCGAATGGACACCGTAAACAACCGCAATTACACCATCGGTGACAATAATGGTTTTCGCACCAAAATTGCCTATACCGAAATGTTAAGCAGATACGCCCGTTTGCAGGGGAATTATACTTTTCGGAATACAGCACGGTATTCTGATCGTAAAACCTATGAATTCCTGGCAGAAACCGAGCAGTTGGGCGAGTTGAAAAACCGTCTCTCGAACGAATTCCGCAATGACTTTGTTTACCACAGTGCGGGGGTATCTTATTTATTCAATAAAAAAGACAGTATGCGCTTTCAGGTCGGATTGGATTATCAGACCGCCAATCAGGTGAATGACAAGCTATTTCCGAACAGATTGAAAACAGAAAGTAACTTCAACAGTTTACTGCCAAACTTGAATTTCCAGTATAACTTCAACAAAGAAACACGTATCGAATTGCGCTATAATGCTAAAACAAATACACCTGCCATTGAACAGTTGCAGGATTTTATAGATAATCAGAATCCACTACGCATTACTTCGGGCAACCCGAACCTAAAACAAGAATACGACCATAACCTGGTCATGCAGTTCAGGTCTGTCAATAAGGCCTCGGGCCGAAGCTTTACATCAGATTTTACAGCGGATTTTATTCAGAACAAGATTTCAAACACCATCTTTACAACCGATTCGGCATTTACCATCGAGAACGATGTTATACTGGGACCGGGAGGGCAATATATCAAACCCGAGAATTTTGACGGCGTATACAATCTAAAATGGCATAATAGCCTTGGTTATCGCGTAGAACCTTTGAAACTGAATATCAACCTGAATAATAATCTCTATTTCAACCAGAATTACACCTTGTTGAACCTGGAAAAAGTAAATGCAAAAACCTACGGTATCAATCAACGTGTCGGCGTGAACACCGCTTTCAGCAGGGAGCTGATCATCGGATTGGATTATAATGGAAATTTAGCCTATTCAAAAAATTCGGCAACTGAAAAATCCAATTACGCTGTTTATAAACACAGCATCAGCAATTCCATCGCATTGACATTATGGCAAAGCTGGACCTTAAATTCGACGTTCAATTACTTATATAACGGAAGTATCCTAAACGCGCCCAGCACGACAAGTTTGTTGTGGAATGTTTCAGTCGGCAAGAAGCTGTTCAAAAAGAGAAATGCAGAGATCAATCTAACGGTTTTTGATATTTTTAATGACAATAAAAACGTCAATCAACAGGTCAACGATCTGTGGGTGCGTGTGTCCCAATCCAATGCAATTACCCGCTATGCCATCCTGAGTTTTACCTACCATATCCGGGGTATGGGCGGAAAGGCTAATCGAATGCGAAAACAATAAACATCCTCCACGTGGAACAAGCTTATCAATCCACAGTAAGCATATAGCCAACGCCCCGTATATTGGTGATTTTGATTCTCGGATCCTGACTCAAATACTTACGGATACGGCTAATAAATACGTCTAGGCTTCGCCCTGTAAAATACTTGTCGTGGCTCCAATAAGCACGCATAATCTCTTCTCTAGCGATCACCTTATCTTTCTGTTCGTACAGCTTGCGTAGCAGTTCGCTTTCCCGAAAGGATAATTTAAGGACTTCGTCCTGATAGGTGAGTTGATGCTTCAGGCTGTCCAGTGTATAATCACCGATCATCAGTTTCTGACCGAACAACATTTTGGGATTATTTTTCAACAAAGACTCTATGCGTACAACCAATTCTTCGATCTTAAACGGCTTTTTGACATAGTCGTCTCCGCCAAGACGAAATCCCCGAACCACATCTTCCGTCTGTACTTTGGCCGTTAAAAAGATGATGGGGAGCAAGGTGTCCATCTCCCGAATTTTAGCGGCCAAGGTGAAGCCATCCATAACCGGCATCATCACGTCCACCACCATGATATCCGGTTTTGCAATGCTGAAAGACTCGAGGGCTTCCTGTCCATTATTGCAGTGTACAACATGGAAGCCGTTAGCTTCCAGGCTATCTGCCACAATCATCGCCAGACTTGGCTCATCCTCTACGTATAAAATATTAATCATAATTCCTGTCGTTCAATAATAATGCTTTTTCTATACAAAGCTATATCGAAAATAGCTTTCGATTGGCTAATATGGTAACTTGATGATAAAGGTACTTCCTTTTCCCAATTCACTCTCGACATTGATCTTACCCTCATGACGTTTCACAACCTGCTTGACATACGCAAGCCCCAGACCAAAGCCTTTGACATCATGCAAGTTGCCCGAAGGTACTCTAAAGAACATATCGAAAACCCGCTGATGGTATTCGGGCGCAATACCCTTCCCATTATCCCGAATACGGATCTGGACATGTTCTTTGGCAGCTTTAATGTCAACTTTAATGCTGACATGTGTTCCCGAATATTTTATGGCATTCTCCAATAGATTATTGATGACATTTTTCAGATGGGATTCATCGCCTTTGATCAGGATCGACTCGGGATCGGCATGGAGCTCCACTTCTACTGTTTTTGTTTTATTGAGTTGAGCCACCTCAATCGCACTTGCCACCATGGCGACAATATCAAAATCTGACCGTTGTAGAACAATTCCCCGCGAAGCATCGATATCCATCTGCAGTACCTTCTCAATCATACCGGAAAGGTGTTCAAGTTCTTTTTTTGAAATATCAAGGTAACGGTCCATCTTTTCCTTATCGTTCCGCACGCCGTACAGTTGTATGGCTTCAATTGCTGCCATTACGGTGGATACTGGAGTTTTCAGCTCGTGGGTCATATTATCGACAAAGTTTTTTCGGAGTTCGGCCATTTTATTCTGGTTAAAAATGGTTTTCATCAGGTAAAAGAAAGTGCCCAACAAAAGACCGATCAACAGCAGCGAAATCAGCAATTGCCAGCTCAGGCTGAAAAGCAGATATTTCCAATCCTCCTGGAACTTAACGACCAGAAACTCATTCTTTACGGGATTGACCATCATCGGTCTTGTCCAGGCCAGGTTTTTTTCGCGGTATTCGCGACGTACATCCTTTACCTGCTCGCGTGGAATCGTAACGACGCTCAACTCATAGGGCACCGAGATACCTTTATTGTTCAGTGATTCTGTGAATTTCCTGTCGATCTGATCCAGGTTCGCTTTGCTCATTTCAAAATCGCGGAACAAGAAGGGCGGAATAATAGCATTCTGATGATCGCGATCTTTGGAATACATTTTTCCTTTGCGATCTGGATCGGTACGAAATGTATGTACTTTACGGGGCTGTCGGGCCCGCACCCTTTCCAAGGCCCGATCAAGTTCAGCTTCGGATAACGAGGGTAGCAGTTCATTTTTTATATCCCTGAGAAGCCGGTTTCTCTCTGTGTCGGGATCATCCAATCGTTGATCACCATTTTCTGCCTGATACACTTCCTGTACGGCATTAAAAAGCGACCGTTCGGCCGTGGACAGAAAAAGGTCCCGCCGATTGGTATAACTTCCGTAAAGCCAGACGCCAAGCACAATGGTAATTCCTGTACCTATTAAAACGATCAAGCTGATCAGCAATTTAAATCTTCTACCCATAACGAAAACAAATTTAAATTACTAGATTTGCAATCGCTGTGGTAATTAACCATATTTAACAAAATATAACACTGATTAACAGTAAGCATTGATTACTTTTGCACTATTCAAAAATTAATATGATCAAAAACTTTAAGAGACGTAGTATACAATTTTTACTTCCGCTTTTTACATTGGCAGCTTTTGTCGGTTGTAATAAGGACATTTCACTTTCTTTGGATAATTCGAGAAATGAAACGATTGGCGTAGTACCAATTGATACAGTTTCCGTCAAAGTTTCCACTTATCAATTGGATCCGCTTCCAACTTCAAATACAGGTACGGTTCTGGTAGGAAAAAATAGCAATGCGGTCACCGGTAGTGTCAAATCTACTTCTTATTTGCGTTTGGGGATCGGTACAATAAACGGCACAGCCATTCCGGAGGATGCGGTATTGGATTCGGTGTCTCTGGTATTGAGCCCGAACAAATACTATTACGGCGATACAACCAAAATTCAGAAAATTGCAGTGCATCGCGTCACGGAAGATATTACATTGACACCAATAGATCCGACGCAGCCGGCTATTGAAAGACCATTTTATGTGACTACTCCTAGCATATTCAGCAATAAAAAATTAGCTTACGAGAGCACGCCTTTAGCAGAACTTTCCTTTAACCCCCGTGTCAAATCAACGGATTCCTTGTTCTTTAAATTCAATAGCTCCATCAGTAATGAACTTTTCAGGTTGATAAAAAATGGGGATAACAGGATTCAAAATAACACGAGTTTTCAGGAGTATTTTAAGGGCTTAGCGCTGGTTCCGGATAAAAACAATACAACGCTTATTGGATTTACAGATACCGTTTTTCTACAGGTGCATTATTCTTTTGGGAACAATGAGGGGAATAAGGTAAGCAGCAAGCAATCTTTTGCTATCGACAACAAAGCATACCAATACAACCAAATTGAAGCAGATCGCTCGGCAACGAAGTTTGCAGCAATGACAATTACGAACCCACAGATTGATGTGGAAAAAACCGATGGTTATACATTCCTCGAAGGTTCGAGTGGTGTTGTAGCGAAAATCGAGTTCCCTACGTTATTATCCTTGGTAAACGATCCAACAATTTCAATCAATAAGGTGGAACTTGTCATTGAAGCAGAAAATAACCCGCTAGAGGGCTATGCGCAACCTGCAAATCTGGTTCTTATGATCGCAAATAGCGAAGGGACACCGGTGAGCGCATTATCATCATTAGAAGCTGCAAATGAATTGCAATCTGCCCCATTGATTAAAATTGGAGACGCAAATGGTAAATACACCTTTAATTTGATTGATTATTTAAATAAAATTAAAACAACAGCATATAAAAACACTTCATTATATCTATCTTTACCTCCGTTGCCAGTAACAACGAGAACTGCAAGCGGGGCTACAGTAGTGACACCTTCTCAGCTATCAAGAACAGCGGATCGGTTGATATTGGCAAAAGATGGTAATGATCCAAGAATTAAATTAAACATCCTTTATACTAAATTTCAATAATTTATGAACAAGAAAAATTGGCTACTCGTATTGTCAGCTTTTGTATTTACAGTTACAACATTCTCTTCTTGTAAAAAAAGCAATGACACTAGTGAAGAAAAATCGACCGAGTGGTTTCAAAAAGCAGCTTACAAAGGTCCACAAACATCTTCCGCAGCAAGTTTTGTAATAAAGAACATCGCATATGTAACTACTGGTCAATCAAGTAATGCAGGTAGCAAGGCTGTTCATTTAAAAAACACATATGCTTATGATCCAGCATCCAATACCTGGAGCGAAAAAGATACTTTAGCAGATAAAGATGCGCGTAGCGGTCGTCGTGGTGCAATTGCTTTTGCAATCGGTGATTTTGGCTATGTAGGTGGCGGTAATGATGGCGCAAATTTCTTGAAAGATTTCTATAAATTTGATCCTTCAGCAGAAAAAGGAAAACAATGGACTAAAGTTGCGGACTTGCCTATTGTATTAGCAAATGCAGTAGCGTTCACTATCGGCGGAAAAGCTTATGTGGGTACAGGAGAAACTACCATTGCAAATGGTACTGCCTTTACCAATCAATTTTTCAAATATGACCCAGAGTTAAATAAATGGGAAGCAATTCCTGATGCTCCATTTGCAGCGAAGAGAAAAGGTGCTTTTGTATTTGTATCAGGTAATACTGCTTATGTTGGTGGTGGAGTTTCCAATGGCGGTTACCCAACAGATTTCTACAAATTTGATGGTAGCAAATGGACACAGTTAGCTGATTTAGATAATGATCGTGGTGTGAACCGCTCTAACGCTGCAGCTTTCGTAATAGGTAGCAATGGCTTCTTAGTAGGTGGATCAAAAGGTACAGCAAGCAGTTCTGTTGTTAAATATAACATCAGTGGAGATATCTGGACATATGACAATACTTCTTTTAACGGTGGCGCTAGACAAGATGCTGTCGGTTTTGCAATCCAATCAACAGGTTATGTTGCGACAGGTCTAAATGGTACAACTCGTTTTGATGATAACTGGAGCTTCACTCCGGTTTATTAATCGCAAAATAAAATTATAAAAAAAGGGATGAACCGATGGTTCATCCCTTTTTTTATAACATTGTCTCGCATAATTATCGTTGTTTGTACGCTCGGTTTCAGACGCTCATACAGGATATAATCCTTCGAGACGGATACGATCACGCCCCCTTTGCCCATTGAATATCCAATTGATGTGCTGTACATACGTTTAAAATCGCATAAAAAAAGACTATCCAATTGGATAGCCCTGTTTATGTAAAATGTATATCGTGTGAAATACTATTTTTCTATAGCTTTGATTTCATACAAGGTATTCCATAGCTTACCCGTTACAAACAAGCGTTTTTTGGCCTGATCATAAGCAATTCCATTCAATTCGTTATCATAAGCCGAAGTATGTTCATAGATTCCAACCAGGTTGATCTTTCCTTCTACAGCACCTGTTTCGGGATTGATAATTGCGATAATATCCTTCTGATAGACATTCGCGTAAACTTTTCCATCAATATATTCCAATTCATTTAGTTGATCGACAGGACCATTCTCGTCATATACAGCAATTGAACTTAACTCTTTACCAGTAACCGCATCCAGGAAAAACAATTTATTGGAGCCATCTGACTTGATCAAACGCTTGCCATCATAGGTAATCCCCCATCCCTCCTTACTATTTTCGTATTTAAATGAACTTTCTTTTGTAAATGAATTTTTATCAAACACATATCCCTCACCCTGCTCCCAGGTCAACATAAACAATTTACTGCCAACTAATGTCATCCCCTCGGCAAAGGTTTTCTCATCAAATTTGATTTCCTTCAGTACCTTTCCAGTTGTCAGGTCAACCTTTCTGAGGTTAGACTCACCATAGCGTCCATTAGATTCATACAATACACCATCGGCAAACTGAAGTCCCTGGGTAAATGCGCTGGTATCATGCGGATATTTGTTGACTATTTCGAACCCATAGTTCTTTGCTGCCGCTGGAACAATATAAAAAGTGCTCGATACGGAGTCAGACTTGCCACCACTGTACACTGTTGCAGAAATATTGCGTGTACCATAAGCCATATCTTTGGTCTCTACGGTAATTGCAACAGTATCTGTTGAGGACCCCACATGCTTGTCGTCCACGAAATAAGCGACAGAATCCATGGTAATTGCATCAAATTTCAATTTTAATTGCACTGGGTTACCCTTTAAAACAGCTTGGTTTGCGCCGGGTGACGCAAATTCCAATGCAGATTTTTTCGACTTACAGGAAGCAAAAGCTAAAGCTGCAATCGCTACAAAATACGTGATTTTTTTCATTTATATAATCAATTTTTGAGCTGATAAAACAATCAGATTGTTATAAAACATATGTTTAATAAATCATAATCGCTTCATTTTTATAATATAAAAAGTCTAATTCAAAATCGGAAATCCGGGAAACTGATGTTGTACACGTCCGAGATTCCTATCTTTGGATCTACCTGCTAAATGCTTTTTCAACTATCCCAAAATGCATCCTTTATATGGGTAAGTTCTGAATGAGCATTATTCATTATGGCTACCACGTCGAATCTAACTTCACCTTCATATGCAAATTTTACTATATAAGCCTGTGCTGCCCGAATGAGCCGCCGTTGCTTGCGCACATCCACAAATTCGTAAGGCTCGCCAAAAGCGGTCGTCGACCGTGTTTTGACCTCCACAAATACCAGCGTATCTCCGTCCATGACGATCAAATCTACTTCTAAATTCTTAAATCGCCAATTTCTTAACACTATTTTACAGCCCATCCTGATCAGGTATTCCATGGCCAACTGCTCGCCCAGTATTCCTATTTCAAGATGTTTCGCCATATTATCCGGATCACTTTACAATCGTATTTCCCAAAAATCCGCCTAGAAGACGCTCTGCTTCTTTTAGTTTTTGATACTTAAAGAGAAGTACTTCCAAATTAGCAATATCCTGTTCCTGTTTCATTTCTTCACGGATATGATGCATTTCCGCACTGATTTTTTGCTTTTTTATCCGGTAGATAGCCTCCACAACCAATTGCTTAAGATGCTCATATTCCTGGCTGACATAGATCTTGCGTTTGTCGTCATTCCAATTTTCACTGAGCGAATACTTCGTCGCCACACAATTGATCGCCAGTTCGGAGACAGCAGCATCCGCATGGGAATAGAATAATTTTGGATCGGGAATTTCATAATTTTCAGCAGCATCCCGATAAGCTTTCAGAATAAATGCAGCGCCCTTATCTTTAAATTCGATATCGCTGATATTACCCAGTAAGACACCAGCAACCGGAATATCGCCATCACCTTCCCAAGTGGCCAGGTAATCGCCGTAGTTGATCAGGATACGGACGATCTCACGTTCCTGTAGGATCTCGGCGGTCAGCTGTGCAGGCTGTTCTGTTGCTTCCATTGCTGGCAGTCCCCCACGCTCATCATCGGTCATAAAGAAATCAGGTGGCGGGCCATCCATCCCAAAAGGCGGCATCCCTGTATTTGCCGGGGTATTTTGTGCCTTGCGGGAGGCATCTTTATCGGCTTTCTTTGCCTTATTCAGCCTTATCTTGTTGAGTTCGGCAAGCAAAATACGCTCCTCAATATCCAATAGGCTGCTACATTCCCGAATAAAAACAGAGACTTTAATCTCATCGGGGATCAAAGCGATACTTTCAACAACATCACGTATTAACTCTGCCCTTTTGATCGGATCGTTGTTGGCATCGCGAAGCAAAATATTGGTCTTATAGAAGATAAAATCCTGCTGATGGGATTTCACATACTCTTTAAAAGCTGTAGCACCGTAGGTTTGCACATAGGAATCAGGGTCATTTCCATCCGGAAAGAGCAATACCTTTACATTTAACCCTTCCTCCAGCAACATATCGGTACCACGCAAAGAGGCCTTTATTCCAGCTTCGTCGCCATCATAGAGTATGGTGACATTTTTGGTAAATCTGGAAATCAATTTAATCTGACCTGTCGTCAGCGAAGTTCCCGAAGAAGAAACCACATTCTCAACACCAGCCTGATGTACAGATAGGACATCAGCATAACCCTCGACGAGATAACAGTTGTCCTCTTCCATGATTGCCTTTTTGGCAAAATTCAGCCCATAGAGTACATCTGACTTATGATAGATCTCACTTTCGGGCGAGTTTACATATTTGGCAACCTTCTTATCCGTTTTTAGCGTACGTCCACCAAACCCGATAATACGTCCGGTTAGATTATGGATCGGGAACATGACACGCCCTCTAAAGCGATCATAGAGCGATTTATCGTCACGTTCAATAGCCAGTCCACTTGCAGCCAGGTAATCCCGATGGAAGCCGGCCTCCTGGGCCTTATCCACCAATGCCGTCCACTCTTCGGGTGAATACCCCAGTTCGAATTTCTTGATGATATCTTCACGGTATCCCCGCTCTTTGAAATAGTTGAGTCCAATGACCTGCCCCATTTCACTTTTCCAGAGCTGTTCTACGAAAAATTTACCTGCCCAGGCACTCAATACATAGAGGCTTTCTCTTTTATCTTGTGCAGCGAGCTGTGCTGGAGACCGTTCAATTTCTTCGATCTCAATGGAATATTTATCCGCCAGGTAACGAATCGCTTCGGGATAGGAGAACTTTTCCAGTTCCATCACAAATTTGAGTGAATCCCCCCCAACACCACAGCCAAAACATTTGTAGATACCTTTTGAGACCGAAACGTGGAATGAGGGTGTCTTTTCGTGGTGAAATGGGCAGTTTCCGATCAGGGAGGTACCACGCTTCTTTAGATCAACGAAGTCACCCACCACTTCCTCTATCCGTGCCGTTTCCAGTACTTTGTCAATAACCTCTTGCTTTATCAAAATCGTGCTCCTATTTTTAATGTAAAATTAGTATAAATCTGATAGATTTCAGTCTCAATCCGATTATTTATGCCCCCCGATTCCTGTGTATTCAACCCCGGCAAAAGAGATTTTTTCGTGTTGTCTACCCGGGGCCCGCCGCAACGATCATGCGGACAGGGTGACGGAGGCTCCATTCGGAGGCTATATATCCTATAAATTCGCTTTTTAAAGCTTTGCGATGAAATATTGACTTTTATCGACAAAAAACAATTTCGAATTCTTTACATTTGTTGTTCAATTTATAGCTGATTAAGATAATCAAAATGAGTAAAACTATCAAGAAAATATGCTGTATAGGAGCTGGTTACGTGGGTGGACCAACCATGTCGGTTGTTGCGAAACAATGTCCGCATATTGAGATCACCATTGTTGATATGAATGCCGAGCGTATCGCAGCCTGGAATGATGAAAACCTGGAAAACCTTCCTGTTTATGAACCGGGGCTACAGGAAATCGTTGCTGAAGCGAGGGGCCGCAATTTGTTTTTCTCAACCGATATCAACAAAGCTATTGATGAAGCCGATATGATTTTTATTTCGGTCAATACCCCAACCAAGAATTACGGAAAAGGAAAGGGAATGGCTGCGGATCTAAAATATATTGAGCTTTGTGCCCGTCAGATTGCTGCAGTTGCCAAAAATGACAAGATCGTTGTCGAAAAATCCACTCTTCCGGTACGTACTGCCGCTGCATTGAAAAGTATCCTTGACAATACCGGTAATGGTGTGAATTTCCATATTCTATCCAATCCTGAATTCCTCGCCGAAGGGACAGCAATACAGGATTTGATCAATCCGGACCGTGTACTTATCGGGGGCGAAAATGAAGAAGCAATTGCAGCATTAGTGGATATCTATGCGCATTGGGTAGATCACAACAAAATCTTGACGACCAATCTATGGTCTTCTGAGCTTTCTAAATTGACCGCCAACGCTTTTCTGGCGCAACGGGTCTCCTCCATCAACTCGATCTCCGCGCTTTGTGAGAAAACAGGAGCCAATGTCGATGAGGTATCCAAAGCAATCGGCATGGATACACGTATCGGCGCTAAATTTTTAAAAGCATCAGTTGGCTTCGGAGGTTCGTGTTTTCAGAAGGACATCCTCAACCTCGTCTATATCGCACGTAGTTATGGGCTTACAGAAGTCGCTGAATACTGGGATCAGGTCATTTTAATGAATGATTATCAAAAGCAGCGTTTTGCCGACAATATCATCCAGACATTGTACAATACGGTATCGGGAAAAAAGATGGCTTTTTTGGGCTGGGCGTTTAAAAAAGATACCAATGATACCCGTGAATCCGCAGCGATCTATGTGGCCGACTATCTCTTAAATGAGCAGGCAGAAATTACGGTGTACGATCCAAAAGTATCTGCGGAACGTATTTACGCTGACTTGGATTATCTGAACACGCGTTCATCGGAAGAAAACAGGGCCTTGGTCAAAGTTGTCAATACGCCTTATGAAGCCTGTGACGATGCACACGCCGTTGCCATATTAACAGAATGGGATGAATTCAAAAGCTACGACTGGAAGAAGATCAAGGATCAGATGAAGAAACCTGCCTTTGTATTTGATGGACGGAAACTATTGAACCGGAAACAGCTTGAAGATCTTGATTTTAAATATTATGCGATAGGTGAGTAACCTTCGCATACGATAACGAAGAACCCTCAGTAGCTATCTGTACAATCATACGGATATCTCTGAGGGTTTTGTTTGTGCCTGTTGGCAACGCATAAGGAAAGAGAGATGAAACACAAGCGAAGCAACAGGACTTTTTATCTTAATTGTTTAACATGCCATAAAATTCATTCATGTAATACGATTCTTGTAAGGCATCCCTAAAGTTTTGCCATTGCTCTTCATCAAACGAGAAAACAATGTCCGGGTAAGGCGTCTTCATAATCAAGCGGAACTCACCGTCGGGGAATGAACTGAAGAAAAGTTCGTCACCATTACTCTTAATGATGTTCAGAAAATCGAAAAACTTATTCTGTGTAAATGTCAGCACAAAACTTTGCTGCCAGATATAATATGTTTTACACTTGTGGCAAACACTAATGTGGGTATCTCCGCGTTGACTCAGAATCTTGGTATCACACATACTATCTATATTTATTTAGATTCATTATAAATAACATTCAAATGTAAGCATTGTTTTTAGAATAACAAGTATTAAAACAAAAAAAGGAGATATATTTTTATATATCTCCTTTTTTTGTTTTGTAGTGGACTAATTCAATCCTCTTTTTTTCAATAAATATTTAGGATCTGGGTCTGCACCTCTAAAGATACGGTACATTTTTGCCGGATCGTCTGTTCCTCCTTTTTCGAGGACATTCTTACGGAAGGAATCCGCTGTTGCTTTATCATACAAAGACTTTTCTTTGAATGCTGCAAAAGCATCTGAATCCAACACTTCCGACCAGATATAAGCATAGTAGCCAGCCGAATAACCTCCAGCAAAGATATGCTGAAAATAAGTGCTTCTATAGCGTGGGATAATTGCATCGATAATCCCTATTTTCTTCATGGCTGCTTTTTCGAAGCCATTGATATCTTTTGAAATTTCTTTGGTTGTTGCATGGTAATCCATATCCAGTAATGCTGCTGAAAGGTATTCCACCGTTGCAAAGCCTTGGTCAAAAGTACCTGCTTTTTCCATTTTTTGGATCAATGAATCTGGCATGGCCTCTTTGGTCTTAAAATGTTTTGCATAGGTCTTTAATACCTCTGGATCTGCTGCCCAATTTTCCATGATCTGCGATGGCAATTCGACAAAGTCACGTGGTACGGAAGTACCGGCCATTGATCTGTATCTGACATTGGAAAGTAATCCATGTAAAGCATGTCCAAATTCATGAAATAGCGTAGTCGCCTCATCAAATGTCAGCAATGCAGGGTTTTTACCAACAGGTTTTGTGAAATTACATACAATAGAGATCACCGGAGCAACGCGTTTGCCATCTTTTGTAGATTGATCGCGGTAAGATGTCATCCAAGCGCCGCCACGTTTGGATTCACGCGGAAAGAAGTCTGCATACAAAAGTCCCAGATGTGAACCATCTTTATCTTTCACTTCGTATACCTCTACTTCTTTATGATAGGTCGGCACATTGTTGAGGGCAACAAATGTCAAACCATATAGTTTGTTTGCTACTGCGAAAGCGCCTTCACGTACTGTAGGTAAGCTTAAATAAGGTTTAATCTCGTCTTCGTCCAATGCGAAACGTTTTTTACGGATAATCTCTGTGTAATATCTCCAATCGTAAGGTGCCACCGCAAAAGTACCACCTTCAGCTTTAATTTCTTTTGCGATATCAGCTTCTTCACCTTTGGCTTTTGCCAAAGCAGGTGTCCATAACTTATTCAATAAAGCATAGACATTTTCAGGTGTCTTAGCCATGGATTCTTCCAGGACATATGCGGCATGTGATTTATAGCCCAATAGTTTAGCCTTTTGAAGACGTAGATTAACAATTTTTTGAATAATTGCTTTATTATCATTCGTGTTATCATTGTTACCGCGCATTTGATAGGCTTCCCAGATCTGTTTTCTCAAATCTCGGTTTTTAGCATATTGCAAGAAAGGCATGATCGAAGGATTCTGTAAGGTAAATACCCATTTATCCTTCTTCCCTTTGGCAACAGCTTCCTCAGCAGCGGCAGTTTTTAATGATTCAGGTAGACCTTCCAATTGACTTGCCGAATCAACCACCAATTGATAGGCATTCGTCTCCGCCAATAAATTCTCTCCGATTTGGGTTGTCAATGTCGAAAGTTCAGCATTGATCTTTTTCATTTTTTCTTTATCCGCATCCTTTAGATTTGCTCCAGAACGGACAAAGCTCTTATAGGTCTCTTCGAGGAGTTTGTTGTCCTGGGCATCCAGACCGAGCGTATTACGGCTATTCCAAACTTCTTTGACTCTGTCAAATAACTTGGGGTTCATCGAAATTTCATCCGAATGGCTAGACAATATTGGGGCCAGGTCTTTTGCAATCGCCTGAATACTGTCATTGGTATTTGCGTTATTCAGATTATGAAATACAGTAGACACATTATTTAATAAACTGCCAGCATTTTCAAGGGCTACTATCGTATTCTGGAAAGTCGCCTTATCGGAGTTATTGACGATAGAGTCAATCTCCAAATTATGTACTTTTATTGCCTCTTCAAAGGCGGGCCTGAAATGTTCGTTTTTGATCTTGTCAAATGGTGGAACATTAAAGGGTGTTTCATAGGCTAACAAAAGAGGATTATCTGTCATCATTTTTTTCTCCTCACAACCAACAATCGCAGTTGCCACTAGCATTAAAAATGGCAAAAGTTGTCTTTTCTTCATATCGTCTGATTATTCCTGATTTTTTTTCAAAGATAATAAAATTAGGCAAATACGGGAGGCCCGGTTTCATTGCATAGCAAGCGAGCAAAAACCGTCATCCTATTGTAAAACAAAAACTTATTCGTAACCTTGTTAAAAATAATCTGTCAATTTGGGTAAAACTATTTAAATGAGCGCTATTAACCGTTTCTTTTGGAGATGTGCAGGTGTGCATCAAGAAACTCTTGAAAAGTATCCGGAGGAGCATAGTAAGTACACAGCCATAGGTGCTACTATTTTTTTTACGGGATTATTTGCCAGTCTTTCTGGCGGCTATGCCATGTATTTTGTGTTTAGCGGGGGAACACTGGACTGGGTGCTGGCCATCGTATTTGGCATTATTTGGGGCTTGGCGATTTTCAACATGGATCGCTATATCGTACTGAGTATCAATAAATCAAAAAGTGGCTGGATGCAACTCTTGCAGGCCCTCCCCCGTATTCTTTTGGCGATATTAATCGGTTTAGTTATTTCCAGGCCTTTGGAGCTGAAAATTTTCGACAAGGAGATCCGGGAGAATTTACGTGTACGTTACCTCGCTGACCAACGTGCAAAAATTGATACCCTGAACAGCACGTTCAACAAAAAATACAGCAATGAGGTCAATCAATTAAAGGCGACGAATGTGGAACGTGATTCGCTGGAATCTAGTATCAAGAGCGATCGCACTAAATTGAACTATGAAATATATGGTAATAAAACCACGGAAACCTCGGGCGTAATGGGCTATGGCCCTTATGCTAAAATGAAGGAAGAAGACCTCAAAAAGAAAGAAGCATATCTGGACACGCTACGTAATAAGATCGCAGCACAGCAAAACGCAATCCGTCAAAAGCAAAAATTTGAAGGAATACTGGATCAAAAGGTTCTGTCAAATGCCTCACTGGACAGCGCTGTCAACGTCGCAGGTTTTGCCGATCGCAATTCTGCACTGGGCAACCTACGCTACGATGCCAATGGAAAGGTCAATGAATCCAATGCGAATGCAGTATTCTTTATCGCGCTACTCTTTGTCTTTTTAGAATGTCTTCCCGTCATTGTCAAACTGTTGGCCGGACGTGATCCGTATGACAATGAAATCCAAAATCTAAGAACCTTACATGATTACGAATCAGATACCAATCTCGTTGCTGAAAAAGAGGCTGTTGATCGCCTAAAGGATACATATGTAGATGTGTCGATCAATAAACGCATGAAAGAACTGTAGGGAGATATTAGTATTGAGTAGTTAGTAGTGAGTAGTTAGTAGTGAGTATTGAGACTTTGGTCGGGTCAAGCCTTCGGCTGATGTCATATAGGTGAGTCTGCTTTATCTGTTAGTATTGAGATATGAGTATTTAGTAGTGAGACTTTAGTTAGTTCAAGCCTTCAGCTTACGGCCTTAGTTTGAGGATTGAAGAGCTAATCTGCAAGAAGCCTAGTGCTTTTATGATCAGCTCTTCAATGTTTTATTGTTATGCCTGCGGAACCTATCAGACAGGAGGACTTCATTATTCATCTTCGTCCAGAAATTTAGCGTCGATCTGCTTATTTGCCTTTGCGCCCAACCGCTTCAACTTCTCCACTTTTCCGATAACATTGCCTGCCCCAGTCGACAGCTTTTTGGTCGCATCTTCATGACTTTTTAATGCCCGTTCCAACTGATTCTGAACCTGCTCCATATCCGTCAGGAAGCTCACAAATTTATCGTACAGACTCCCTGCTTCTTTGGCAATTTCAATCACATTGCGCGTCTGACGTTCTTGTTTCCATATACTGGCGATGGTTCGCAAGGTGGCTAACAGGGTCGAGGGGCTAACAATAACGACCTTGCGATCCCAGGCATCACTGAATAGATCTGGTTTTTCTGCGACGGACATACTCAATGCTGATTCAATCGGCATAAACAACAGGACAAATTCCGGCGATTCTATCCCATACAACTCATGGTAGTTTTTGGCGGAGAGTTCCTTCACGTGATTTTCGACGGATTGTACATGTTGCTTCGCGAAAATCGCACGGTCTTCATCCGTCTCCGCATTTACCCACCGCTCATAAGCGATCAAAGAGACCTTAGAATCCACGATAAGGTGTTTATCTTCGGGAAGATCAATAATCGCATCGGGCTGCATTCTCCGCCCTTCTGCATCCATCAGGGAAACCTGTAGCCTAAATTCACGGTCTTTCATCAACCCCGAACGTTCCAGCACTCTTTCCAAAATCACCTCTCCCCAATTACCCTGCTTTTTCGTATCTCCTTTTAATGCTTTGGTAAGGCTATTGGCTTCATCTTTAATCTTGAGACTCTGTTCGACCAACTGTAGCACAACACCCCGCAGGGAATTTCGTTCAGCCGCTTCCTGATTATAATTTTTATCTACCTTCTCTTCAAAAAGCTTGATTTTCTCCTTTAGCGGATCTAGGATCAGTCCGAGCGAACGGTGGTTTGTTTCGGTAAATTTCTGCGTTTTCTCTTCCAATATTTTATTGGCGATAACCTGAAATTCATTGTTAAACTGTCTTTTTATTTCGGCAATTTCATTTTTTTGCTCCTGAAATTTATCCAATTGGGCCTCATAGAAAGACCGTGTGCTTTCCAGCGAACGTTCGGCAACCAATACACTCTCACGCTCCTTGTCCAATTCGTTTTTGAGCATTAAACGTTCTTCCAGCAAACTTTGCTCTCGCTGTTGTGAACGTGCCAGTTCTATTTTCAATGCTTCCACTTCTTTATTCTGGCCTACATCCACAGCAGGAGCGCCGTTTCTTTTCAACACCAATATGATCAAAATGACCAGCAACAAGACAATTCCTGCGAAGAAAAATATTTCCATGATTTATATTTTATGCGAACAGCAGCCTCTTATCCCTTCTGACAGAATACTGCGATCAAATTTCATTAATGATAAGTTTGCCTACTTACAGCGGTATACAAATGGTCTTCTTGCGCGATCACACCGCTATTGATTGATGAATGGATGTCACGCTATTGGAGCATGCTTTCCTCACCCCGGCATTAATTGGGACAGTGCATCAAGTCAGCTCCAAAATGCTGTTTTAAGCTTATTTACTGCAACTTCTGGTGCGTCTTCCACCATAGATCGGGCATCTCCCCAGAAACAGCGAGTTGATAATCTTCGTAGCGACATGGCACAAGATAGTATCGTTCATTGACAGATTTTGATCCAAAATAAGGCACCTGTATCCACCAACGGTCTGATTTTTTACTTTTTACAAAAACCAATTCATGTTCTTCATTTTCAAGTGTGGTACGGTAGATGATATAAGACGATTTGGGGTATAAAGGTGTATCTTGCTTGCGATTATAATAACCGTCGATAAAACACCAGATCATCTGTGACACCAGCATCGCGGTCTGTTCCATGGGATCAAATGTTGGGTTCAATTCGTAGAAACCGATGGAAGTACATTTATCCGACATACCTGCATAGCGTGCAAGCTGACAGGCTTCGTCCCCGTACAAGCCATTTGGAATCGCATTGGCATTGCCCGGTGCCTCAGATGCACGTATGGCACCGATATCGAAGCTGATCAAGTCAGCAGCCCGGATAAGAGGTTCAGACTGATCCATTTTACCTGCAATCATTCCCACGCGGGTTGCATTGAAAAACAATTTGTCGTACATATTGATGGACTCTTTGCTGACGAGATAGGTCTGATAAGCAATGGAATTCAGGTTAAACAAATAATCGGGCTGATGCAAAATAATGTGATTGACATAAGACCGGGAATTGAGGCTGACATTTTCAGCTTCTTCTTGATTGAGATCAAAACGGGAATCCACAATAGCCAATTCGATTTTCCTTTCCAAATTCTGGTAGCCTAGGTATTGCGCATAGGTCAGGTCCTGTCCGCCACCGATAATAATCGGAAGGATATTGGCTTTTACCAATTCTTCTACCACCGACTTCAAGGCTACATAGGTATCCTGGATGGTATTCCCTGCTTTTATATTGCCCAGATCGACAATGTTCATCTTATAATCTCCTTGATACAAAGTATAAAGGTGTTTGCGTACGGCATCCGGGGCTTTAGCTGCTCCATTATTATTGACCGATGCCCGATCCTCCTGCACACCGATAATAGCCAATTGAGGTTGTTCATTTTCCTCCCAGGTAGGAAAATCTGTTTCATAGGCCTGAATCACATTCCCTAGCTGGGAATTCAGGAAACCATGCTCAGGAGAGATACTTGCAATTGAAATCGGACTAAAGAATACGGACAATGACGACATAAGCTATAATTTGTTTAAAACATCTTGTTTTTTTGGGATGCCACTCTCACAAATATCCATTTATTAACTAACTTTTGAAAACATTATTTTTAACAGTATCTTTATCAGGTGATATTAATAACAGGAGGAACAGGTTTTTTAGGATCTACATTGATCAAACAACTGATCGATCAGGGAATTGACGTCATTGCGACCAAGAGAGCTCAATCGACTATTCCGCCCGCCCTGTTATCCTCATCATTGATTCAATGGATTGATGCGGACATCAACGATTATTTTGAGCTGGAAGACGCGCTAGAAGGCGTTACCAAGGTATATCACTGTGCAGCACTGGTTTCCTATCAGAAGAAAGATGCTAAATCACTCTTTAAAGTTAATGTAGAAGGAACAGCAAATATTGTCAACCTTTGCCTGGAGAAAAACATTCGCCTACTTCATGTTAGTTCGATCGCAGCATTGGGCAGCAACAAAGACAACTTACCCGTATCTGAAAAAGACCATTGGGAGCATAGCCCCAGCACCTCCAACTACTCGCTGTCTAAATATCAGGCTGAAATGGAGGTTTGGCGTGGTATTACGGAGGGGCTGGATGCCGTTATCGTAAACCCTTCGGTAATATTGGGAGCTGCAGCCAAAGACAAAGGATCTGGAGCCATATTTTCAATGATCAATAAGGGATTGAAGTTTTATCCGAAAGGGAGTGTCGGTATCGTTGATGTAGAAGATGTCGCGACAATTATGATCCAGTTAATGGAAAAAGGTGAAATTACCGCTGAACGCTATATTATCAATCACCTCAACATTCCCAATAAGGATCTGCTCAGTGTGGCCAGTGTCCTGATGAACAAGCCCGAACCTACGATTGAGGTCTCCGAGACACTTCTTCAGATCGCATCCACGGTTTCCAGCATGCTTGCTGTCTTCAAAAAATCTGAATCTTCGCTGACCAAAGAAACGGCAGCAGCATCGAGTGCCAAATTACAATACTCCAATGCAAAGGTACAGTCACTACTGAACCACAGTTATCGCCCATTGGAACAGACATTAAAAGAAATTGCAAATTTGTACAACAAACAGTAAAAACAATATAAAATATTAAACAACCGAACCCTGAACCCATCATGAGCTTACCAAACTACGATTAAAAATAAAGAATCCATCGCAAGCCACAGCCGCTTGCAGAGGAATTGAATAGTTTGACCAGGATAGCTTCATCACCATTAAAAACAAATAATTAAGATGAAACCATCAGGATTAACCAATTCTCAGTTCGATAGTAATAAGTACCCCTCATGATAGCTTCATCACCATTAAAAAACAAATAATTAAGATGAAAAACTATTACATCATTGATTTTGATAGTACATTTACCCAAGTAGAAGCGCTGGATGAGCTCGCCCGGATCTCTCTCGAAAATCATCCTGACCGCGAATCTATCTACAATGAAATTGAAAGATATACCAATCTTGCGATGGAGGGAAAACTCTCTTTCCGTGAAGCCTTGGCCGGTCGTGTAAAATTGCTGAATGCCAACAGAAGCCACTTGGATAAACTGGTATCTCATCTCAAGAAAAAAGTTTCAACTTCTTTCTCACGCAACCGCGAGTTTTTCAAAAAACATTCGGATACGGCATGGATTGTTTCCGGCGGGTTTAAGGAATTTATCACGCCCGTGGTGACACCTTATCATATCAAAACCGAAAATATCTATGCAAATACGTTTCGGTTCGATGAGGACGGCAATATTATCGGTTTTGATGAAGAAAATCCATTATCCAATGAAGGCGGCAAAGTACAGCTCTTAAAACAACTGAATATTGAGGGCCGACTTTTTGGTATCGGTGACGGTTATTCGGATTTCCAATTGAAAGAATCGGGTTTAATTGAAAAGTTCTTTGCCTTTACGGAGAACATCCAACGTAAAAGCGTCACTGAAAAAGCGGATTTCATCACACCAAGCTTTGATGAATTCTTATATGTAAATGATCTACCACGTGCGATCTCCTATCCTAAAAACCGTATCCTTTGCCTTATTGTCGGCGATGTTCCGGAGATTGCTGCACATATTCTGAAAAGAGATGGTTTCTCGATCCGTACGAAAGAGACTTTCGAAGAAAAATATGTAAAAGATGTGGGCATGCTTTTGCTAGGCGACAATATCGATATCACGGATGAACAGCTTCAACAGGCAGATAAATTAAAAACAATCGGTTATCTGGGCGACATCAAGGGGCATATCAATAAAGATATCTGCAATGCCAAGGGAATTGTTGTGTTTGACGATAAGAAGGGTAAAAAGAAAAATTCGGAATTTATTCCACGTCGCATGGCGGAATTTATCAACAATGGCGACACTTATCTCAGCCGTAATTTCCCGAATCTAGTATTACCAAAAGTAAAACAGGTGACAAGATTGCTGCATATCCATAAAAACGTACCGGGTATCATGGCGCAGATCAATAAGATCTATGCACAAAACAACATCAATATCGTTGCACAGTTTTTAATGACCCGCAATGATATTGGCTATGCTGTTACTGATATTCAGGGCGAATATGATAAAGATCTATTGAAGCAATTAAAGCAGATTGACAATACGATCAAATTCAGAATATTGTATTAACAATCAAGCAGCTGAGCTATAGTGCAGGATCAGGATGGTAACATCTGTCTACCTGTTTAGGTCGCTGATAAAATATAGATAAAGGAGCAAGGGTAACAGACTGTTCACTGAATAATCAGAGGTCTTTCATCTTTGCTCTTTCCTTAATAACAAGATAATTTTACGTAAACATTATGTCTCTACATCAAGATGCCGAGTTAAAGAAAGCTGTCCTTGAACTGCCGCAAAAAGAGAAAGACAAATTACTTGTCCGTCTGATCAGTAAGGACAAAATGCTGATGAAACAATTGCATTTTCAATTGTTGGAGAATGAATATGACCTGGAGGAACGTATTGATAAACTGCGTAAACAATTAGCTCAATTATTTGACCTCGGAACAAGTCAAATTGGCAATACACCGCATCACAGCAATTTTATTGGGCTGAGCAAGCTGGTCAAACAGGCAAGTGGCCTGGTGAACGAGCATGAGAAAGTGACCAAAGACAAAACCAGTGAAGCTGAATTCCGTTTTTATATCTTACAGCGGGTCATAGGCGACTATGAACGTTTATTTGATTCATCCTATCAATCGGCAGCCCATAAATTGCACAAATATATCACAGGCCGTATTAAACATGCGGTTGGTAAATATGATAAACTGCATGAAGACTTTCAGTTCGATTATCGGGAAGATTTTCAAAACACACTACATGCTTTTGGTAATACCACATTAAAAAGCTATATTAGTGAACAGCGAATTGAGCTTGACCTAAGTTAATCATGAGAAACAGCAAAAACCGTGTTAAAATTGGATCCTATCGTGTCACTGCCTATGAGCAGCATAAATTACTTTATCTAGCGATACTTTTGATCATATTGGCTTTTGCCTATACATTGCACTTAGCAAAATAGTTCATTGCGGAATCTCAATGGCTAGTATTCCGTGAGCGATAGTATAATTGGTCGGCTGCCACACTACTTCAGCCCACAATTCATAGGACATTCCCCTTTTGTTCTAACAGTAAAAATTCTTCCCTTGATCATTTTTTTACCAAAAAATTTAGCACAACATACCACATACTTAAGAGGATTTAATTAAATTCGCAATTATTCGAAATTTTTGCTCGTGGGAATTCAAGAAATACTAGAAAAATACAGCCAAAGCGAATCAGTCCAGTCGCTTACAAAGGGTATGCAATCCAAAAATCCAAAGATTCAACTCAAAGGTCTTATCGGTTCTTCGGATGCATTTATTGCCGTTTCCTCCTACAAATTGCAGGAGCGTCCAATGGTGTTTATTTTGCCAACACATGAAGATGCCTCCTACTTTTTAAGTGACCTGGAAAGCTTACTGGACAAGCAGGTGCTTTTTTTCCCCTCCTCTTACCGAAAAGCTTTTGATTTCACACAGACGGATTCGGCAAATGTACTGCAGCGAGCAGAAACTTTAAGTTCGCTCAATCATACCTCGGAATTACCAAAGATGGTGGTCACCTACCCGGAAGCAATTGCTGAAAAGGTCATCAATCGCACTGATCTGGAGAAAAACACGCTGGAGATTACTGAAAATACGGCTTTAAGTATTGATTTTATCAATGAGTTTTTGATCGAATATGATTTCGAACGTGTAGATTTTGTCTATGAACCCGGACAATTTGCAATACGGGGTGGTATCGTAGATATTTTTTCTTTCTCGAACGACCTTCCCTACCGCATCGAATTCTTTGGCGATGACATTGAAAGCATTCGGACATTTGACATTGAATCTCAGCTCTCAGTCAATAAAATCCATAAGGTTACCATTGTTCCGAATGTGCAGGCCAAGTTTCTGACCTCGCAGCACATTTCCTTATTGGAATATATCGATCAGGGCGCTTCCATCTGGATCAAAGACGCCCAGTTCACGCTTGATATTGTCAAGGACGGATTGAAAAAAGCAAAACAGCTCTGGACGAGCTTGACAGACAAACAGAAAAAAGATAATCCAGACTGGCATGATCCTGAGCACGAGTTTACGGATGAGAAAAACCTTAATGCCTTATTTTTTGATTTCCCCGTTATTGAATTTGGAAAACAGTTTTTCTATAAAGGGGAACTCACGATCAAGTTTGACATTCATCCTCAACCTTCATTTAATAAAGACTTTAATCTGCTGATCCATAATTTCAAGGAAAATGAGAGTCATCGGATCCAGAATCTGATCTTTTCGGATTCAACAAAACAGGTTGAAAGGATCTATACCATATTAGAGGATATTGACAAAGCGGCTACTTTTATTCCTATCCACAAAGCACTACGCGAAGGCTTTAGGGATGACAGCTTGAAATTAGCCTGTTATACGGATCATCAGATATTTGACCGATACTACAAATACAAACACAAAAAAGCTTACGAACGTTCGCAGGCGATTACGCTGAAAGATCTAAGGGATCTCAAACCTGGAGATTTCATCACCCATATTGATCATGGTGTGGGCAGGTATGGCGGTCTTGAAAAGGTGGATGTCAATGGCAAATCACAGGAGATGATCCGACTGATCTATGCAGACAATGATTTGCTGTATGTCAATATCAACTCGTTGAACCGGATTTCAAAATATTCCGGCAAAGAGGGTACGGTACCGAAGATGAACAAGCTCGGTACGGATACCTGGGATAAATTAAAGAAAACGACCAAGAAGAAGGTCAAGGACATCGCCCGTGACCTGATTATGCTCTATGCCAAACGGAAGGCTCAGCATGGGAATGCCTTCTCTCCGGACAGCTATTTGCAAAATGAACTAGAGGCTTCGTTTATCTATGAGGATACCCCGGATCAGGAAAAGGCTACCGCAGATGTAAAAAAAGATATGGAATCACCGCATCCAATGGACCGGTTGATCTGTGGTGATGTCGGATTTGGAAAGACAGAAGTTGCCATCCGGGCAGCCTTTAAAGCCGTAGCAGATAGCAAACAGGTCGCTGTATTGGTTCCTACAACCATCTTGGCATTGCAGCATCATCGGACATTTACAGAGCGTCTAAAAGGACTACCCTGCAATATCGACTACATCAACCGTTTTAAAACGACCAAACAGATCAAAGAAACTTTGGCGCGTCTTGCGGAAGGAAAAATAGATATCATCATCGGCACACATCGCTTGGTCAGCAAGGATGTCAAATTCAAGGATCTGGGTTTGATGATTATTGATGAAGAGCAGAAGTTTGGTGTAGCGGTGAAGGAAAAACTGAAAGTGATGCGCGCCAATGTGGACTCGCTGACCTTAACAGCGACCCCTATCCCAAGGACCTTGCATTTCTCCCTGATGGGAGCGCGGGATCTAAGTATCATCTCTACCCCACCTCCCAATCGTCAACCAGTACAGACCGAGCTTCACGTATTTAATGAATCATTGATCGGTGAAGCGGTCAGTTATGAACTCGATCGGGGTGGACAGGTTTTCTTTATCCACAACCGTGTGGCCGACCTTCCCCAGCTGGGGAATTTAATCCGCAAGCTGGTACCCGGAGCACGTGTCGGTGTTGCCCACGGTCAGCTTGAAGGAGATGAACTGGAAGATGTGATGCTTAAATTCATCAACCATGATTTTGACGTATTGATCGCAACAACGATTATTGAAGCAGGCCTGGATATCCCGAATGCCAATACCATTATCATTAACCATGCGCACATGTTTGGCCTCAGTGATCTTCACCAAATGCGGGGCCGTGTAGGTCGTTCGAACAAGAAAGCCTTCTGTTATTTATTGAGCCCGCCATTATCGACATTGACGCCGGAAGCATACAAACGGCTTTCGGCGATAGAGGAATTCTCAGAGCTGGGCTCAGGCTTTAATGTCGCCATGCGGGATTTGGATATCCGGGGGTCAGGAAATTTGCTGGGTGGTGAGCAGTCCGGCTTTATTGCTGAAATAGGATTTGAAATGTACCACAAGATCTTGGATGAAGCCATTCAGGAGCTGAAAGACGATGAGTTCTCGGAGGTATTTGCAGATGAAAAAGAACGCAAATATGTTTCCTTTACACAAATAGATACCGATCTTGAGGTATTAATCCCGGATGAATATGTAACAAATATAACGGAACGTTATAATCTATATACGGAGCTTTCCAAACTCGAGAACGAACAGCAGCTGGCGGCATTTGAAAAAGAACTCGAAGACCGCTTTGGCCCGATCCCGCACGAAGTATTCGAGCTATTCAATACCTTACGCCTGCAATGGTTTGGAAAAACAATTGGCTTCGAAAAGATATCCTATAAAAAGAATACACTAAAAGGGTATTTTGTGAATAACCCAAAATCGAGCTATTTTGAATCGGATCAATTCGGCAGGGTGCTGTCTTTTGTACAGTCCTACCCTGAAATCAGCAATCTCAAAGAGGTAAAAGGGCAACTTCGTCTTGCGCTAAGTAATGTAAATACAATAAGTTATGCCCTGAATCTGCTTAAACAGATGTTATCTTAAGTATGCTAGGCCGTCCTTTACAAATAAAATCTACTTATTGTGTAGATTTTATTTATATTTGATACACAAGAAAACCTTCCTATAGCAATTTACGCCAAGTACGGTGAGAGGATATCGAAGGTTTTGATGGCTATCATGAACAGACATATGGGATGTGTCTGTTGAAGCTAAAAGGACACTTATCAATAAAATTAGCATGGCATCCAATACCGAAACGATACTCGTCCATGAAGGACAACACTTCAATTCAACCGCTGCTGTAACGGCTCCTATCTTTCAGACATCAACTTATATTGCGGACAGTGATCCCGCGGAATACATCAAGGCAGCGACCGAACCCAAACATCCATACTTTTATCATCGGCATGGTAATCCAACAAACAGCCAGGTTGCGGCCGTAGTGGCTAAACTGGAGAAAACAGAAGATGCAATCGTATTTGCGACAGGCATGGCTGCGATCAGTACCGCCATATTAGCAATTGTGAAATCAGGTGACCATATCGTTGCACAGCTTGCCCATTATTCAGGAACAGCTATATTTTTTAAAGAATTTCTGACCGACTATGGCATCGCCGTCACTGCCGTAGATCAAACAGATACCCCAGCCTTTGCCGATGCTATTCAGGAAAACACCAAACTCATCTATATTGAAACTCCTTCCAATCCGAATTTAAATATTACGGATCTAAAGGCCGTTGGTGAAATAGCCAAACAACATAATATTTTGAGTATGGTTGACAATACCTTTGCCTCCCCTATAAACCAGACACCGCGGGACTTCGGGATTGATATCGTTGTCCATAGTGCTACGAAATATCTGGGTGGGCATAGCGATCTAACGGCTGGCATTGTCTGTGGAAGCCATGACTATATTGCAAAAGTCTGGAAACGAAGTGTTGCGCTAGGGGCGTCTCTGGCACCATTGGATTCTTGGCTGCTCCTCCGCGGATTGAAAACGCTAAATCTACGCGTCAAACAAATTAATTCAAATGCATTAGAACTCGCCAGCTTCCTCGATCGGCATCCTAAGATTAAGAACGTGAGTTATCCGGGGCTTCCAAGCCACCCTCAACATGAACTTGCAGCCCGCCAGATGCGTGGCTTTTCGGGTATGATCTGCATTGAAGTTGATGGTACTAACGAAGAGCAGGCCTTTAGAAATGCACAGGCTTTGATTAACAATCTCGAAATATTTATCAATGCAGCTAGTTTAGGCGGTGTTGAATCGCTCATTGTGCATCCAGCCAGCATGTGGGGCGGCCATCACACACAAGCGCAAAAGGAAGCTTCTGGAATCACCCTGGGCATGTTACGTATCTCTGTTGGTATTGAAAATATTGCAGATTTAATTGACGACTTAGAGCAGGCGTTGGGGAAAATTGATACTAAATAAAACAATACCCGCTGAAGTTCAACGGGTATTTATTACTAGTTCATAAAAGAAACTTTTATTCGCTCATCCGTATGAAAATATATTAAGGCTATATTAACAACTGAAAACGAGCACTTTCTAATAAAAAAAGGATTACAAAATCCTTGTACCATTCGCAATTTCTACCTGGATGACCGAAAGTTCCTTATCAAATTTTTGTTGATATTCTTTCTCCAAGGCCGGCAAAATTGATGTAACGGCACCCTCTTTAACAATATTGATTGTGCAGCCACCAAAGCCGCCGCCCATCATTCGGGCACCAATGACTTCAGGGAATTGTTTGACATAATCAACCAGATAATCCAATTCAGGACAACTCACCTCATATACTTGGCTTAAGCCCTCATGACTCTGGAAAATATATTGCCCCAACTGTGCAATATCGCCCGAACGTAATGCTTCACAAGACTTCTCTACCCGTTCATTTTCACGGACAACAAAACTTGCTTTGGCATAGATATCTGCATCTTTATCTTTAACCAGTTCATCCAGCATGTCTACTGTAACATCTCTCAGGTTTTTAACCTGAGGATATTGCGCTCTTACCCATGATGATGCCTGCTCACATTGCTCTCTACGTGTGTTGTAAGCCGTTGAAGCAAGGGAGTGTTTCACGTTTGTATTCAATAGGACCACTTCATAACCTTTAAGGTCAAGTGGCACGTATTCAAATCCCAAGGAGCGACAATCCAGCTTAATAACATTTTTCTCTTTACCAAAGGCCGACGCAAATTGATCCATAATACCACACATCACACCGGCATAGGTATGCTCGGCTTTTTGTGCAATTTGCGGGATATCAATCTGTTCTACTTTTAATTCAAACAGTTCACTAAGGGCCAAAGTAACAGCACATTCTACTGCTGCTGAAGAAGATAAGCCGGCACCCAATGGTACATCACCATCAATATAAAGGTTAAACCCACCCAACACGGCACCTCTCTTTTGGTATTGATCCACTACACCGAGGATATAATTCGGCCAATGCTTTTCTGAAATAGCGATTTCACTTAATTTGACCTCATGTCTTTCTTGATAATCTTCGGCATACAACACAATATTATCATCTGCACGTCTGCTGACAGCGACATAGATCGCCTTGTCAATAGCGGCTGGCAAGACAAACCCATCATTGTAATCGGTATGTTCACCGATAATATTAATCCGTCCAGGAGAGGAAACCACAAGGGGTTCTTCCTGATATAAGCTTTTAAATTTATTTACTATAGTTTCTTTTGCGATCATTCTTACTTCGATTTATAATGTATAGTAGCACAATTCCGCAATTGTTCGGCGGCTATTTCCGGTGTGATATCCCGTTGCGGGTTAGCGAGCATCTCATAGCCAACCATAAACTTTTTGACGGTTGCCGAGCGTAACAAGGGAGGATAGAAATGCATATGCCAATGCCATTCCGGATGGTCCCCATCATTCACTGGCGCTTGGTGCATTCCAGCAGAATATGGAAAGGATGTTTTGAAAAGATTATCGTACCGTGTGGTCAGTAACTTAAGAATCGCAGCTAAGTCTTGCTTTTCTTTTTCGTCAAATGTAACAATATTCTGTACAGGCCGTTTGCTTACGATCATTGTTTCGTAAGGCCAAGCTGCCCAAAAAGGCACCAAAGAAACAAAAGAATCGTTCTCATCGATAATACGCTCTTCTTTTCGTAGTTCAGCTTGGATATAATCGGCCAATAGGGTACGCTGATACTTGTCGAAATACTTTTTCTGCTGAACACATTCTTTCTGAATTTCTACCGGTAAATGATTTTGTGACCAGATCTGCCCATGTGGATGTGGATTGCTACAGCCCATGATAGCCCCCTTATTTTCAAAAATCTGGATATAACGGATCCATTCCACCTTGGAAAGTTCCTCAAATTCCTTTTGCCAGAGATCAACTACAGCCTTTATAGCGGATTGTTCCATTTCAGGCAAGGTGAGGTCATGGCGTGGTGTAAATGCAATAACTTTACAGATTCCTTTTTCAGTCTCTGCAATAAACAATTCGTCCTCATTAAATTCCTGTTGGCTGGTATCTTTCAATAGGGCCGAAAAATCGTTGACGAAAACAAAGCTTTCTTTATAATCTGGATTGATATCCCCATCTGCCCGTTTATTGGTTGGGCACAAATAGCATTTGGGATCATAAGCCGGTCTATCATCACCAGGCAGATCTTCTACCTGTCCTTGCCATGGCCGCTTGCTGCGATGTGGAGACACAAGTACTTTTTCCCCGGTAAGAATATTAACGCGTGTGTGAGGAGAGTCCCCAAAGTTTAAAGTTGATTGCATGTTATGTATAACTGGTGTACAGAATACACAATATTAGCTTTTTTAAGTAAAAAGTTAAAATTAAAAAGTAAAATTATCTAAAGATGAGTCCTTTAAAGCTATGCTAAAAAATATCGGAATCACTGACATCTCCCGTGACAGCTAGTCATCTCCCAAATTAAGTAAGCCAAAGATCGGAACGACCAAAGTCTCCATACAGGAGGCTAAGCCTTAAATTTTGGATCTTGTCCTTTGATCAACTCGAAGATAGTAATTTCAGGCAGGATACCTACACGACCGGGATATCCTAAGAATCCATAACCGACATTGACATATAAACGCTTGTTTTCTTGTGCACGGTAGAGTCCCGCCCATTCTTTATAAATATATTGTACCGGGCTCCATTGCAACATTTCAGCGCGTACACCGAACTGCATACCATGGGTATGTCCCGCAAACATCACGTCGACATCGGTATCCAATACCTGAGCGCGCCAATGGGATGGATCGTGTGATAATAGTAATTTAACGGACTGTTCCTCGGTTCCCGCCAAAGCCTTTTTGATATCGCCATGTTTTGGAAAACGACCTGTACCCCAGTTCTGCACCCCTACGATACAGAGCTCTTCACCATCAACTTTAATCTTGCGGTTTTCGTCCATTAACAGATCCCAGCCCATCACTTTATGGACATCAATCACATCCTTTAAATTTTTTCGCTTCTCGGGAGAATCTTCTTTTCCATAATAGTAATCCCCATAATCATGGTTCCCCAATGTTGAGAATACACCTAAATCCGATTTCACCCGTGCAAAAATATCTTGGTATTCGCGCATTTCAGAAGCTTGAGAATTCACAATATCTCCCGTAAAGAACGTTACATCAGCCTTTTCTTTCAGCAGCATATCTATTCCACCCATTACAGCGGTCTTGTTATAGAAGGATCCTGAATGCACATCTGATATCTGTGCGATGGTCATGCCGTGGAAAGCTTTCGGAAGATTAGGTAAATATAAAGGTACGCGTCTCACGCGGTAATCGTATGCGCCAGAAATAATACCCCAGCTTAATGGAATCAACGGTGAGGCCCCAATTAAAATACCTGCTTTGGTCAAAAATTCGGATCTGCTGATGCCTTTTACCGGATTCTCAGGTAATGGTTCTTCAGCATCCTCAACAGACTCTTTCTTGCTGAACAGCCGTTTTACCCAGACTCCACCGCGACGGATATCATCTAGCAATAAGATCAAAAAGAAGAATATCTTTGAAGCTGCTGTCAGAAAGAACCCAACCAAAATAACAGACCGTACAATCAATGGAATGTTATATTTGGCGGATATAAAAACACCTAATAATAATAGGGCCGAATACGACCACCATAATACGGTGAATATCTTTGTTTTGGGAAATTTAATCTTCGTAGCACGAAGGGCAAAAAAGATATAAAAATCTAGTATGAGTAAAACACAAGCATTTACTAACAACATCATTAATTCGTTTTAATTTTTGGCATTGAGTGCCAATTGCTTCAGAGATGCAATCCATTTGGGATCGTCATTGAGACTTTCGACCAAACAGACTTCTTCTCCACCTAAATCCTTGAATTCATTAGCATATTCCACGCCAATTTCATCAATCGTCTCTATACAGTCAGCTACAAATGCCGGACTGAAGACCAATAATTTTTTATAGCCTTTACTAGCGAGGTCATGCAACAGATCGGACGTATAGGGTTGAATCCACGGTTCTTTGCCCAATCGAGACTGGAAGCACAGGGAGTATTGTTCCTTTCGCAAGCCTAGTTTTTCAACAATGGTCCGCGTCGTGGCATAACACTGAGAAACATAACAATATGCGTTGACATTTGTTTTGCAGGAATCACAACCGGACTCAGGGCATTTCAGTTTGCCAGTTGGATCCACTTTACCCAGCTGTCTAACGGGAAGGCCATGGTAGCTAAACACAAAGTGGTCAAAATGTGAAAGGTCATGTTTTCGGGCATGATCTGCAAAGGTCTCAGCCATTAAATCATCTGTGCAAAAATTGCTTACAAAACTGATCTCAGGCAGATAATTCCATTTGCGGATCAGCTCCATCACACGGTCTATTACCGAGCCCGATGTGGCTGACGCGTATTGCGGGAACAATGGGATAACACGAATAGATTCGAGCAGCATTCCCTCCATCTTGCGCAGAGCCGACTCAATGGATGGATTCTGGTAACGCATGGCCAGTTCGACATGGTACTCCTCACCCAACGACTCCTGCAACAAATCACGCTGCAGTATACTATAATGCATCAAGGGTGATCCAGTTTCTTTATCCCAGATTGTTTCGTAAATTTTTGCTGATTTTGGTGCACGGGTACGAGCAATAATTCCTTTAACCAATAATGTCCGTTGGAAATAAGGAATATCGATGACGCGGGGATCCATTAAGAATTCGGTCAAATATTTTTTTACGTCTGGAGTAGTTGGACTATCGGGTGTACCTAACTGTACTAAAAGAATACCTTTTTTGGCTTTATTGCTCATAGCCTACAAAAATAAACAAAAAAGCATGTATCGCAGATTTACTTGCAATAATATGAAATATCTGTGACGGGTAAAATTGTCTAGAACGCTTCCAGAGCTGATTTTACATCTTTCATCAGCCACATAGGTGTTGAGGTCGCTCCACATATACCAATACGGTCACCGGTTCTAAAGACTGAAGCATCCAGTTCGGCAGGGTCGGAAATAAAGTAACTTTCAGGATTGGCCTTTTGGCAAACTTCAAATAGCACCTTTCCGTTGGAAGACTTCTTACCGGACACAAAAACTATTTTGTCATATTGTCTGGCAAAGGCACCAAGATCCTCATATCTATTAGATACCTGTCTACAGATGGTATCATTCGCTTTAACCTCATACCCTCTCCTGATCAGCTCCTCTTTGATGGCATAGAATTTATCCACACTTTTAGTTGTCTGACTATAGAGCGTAAATGAAGCTGGCAAATCGGCATCGTCCAGCTCAGCTATATCCTGAAATACAAGCGCTTCGTTATTTGTCTGTCCCTGTAGACCGATGACCTCCGCATGGCCATGCTTTCCAAAGATCAGGATCTTTTCCTCTTGATCAAAAGAGGTTTTGATCCGGTTCTGCAATTTGAGGACAACCGGACAAGAAGCATCAATTAGGGTAATATTGTTTTCTAATGCGATACGATAGGTTTCCGGAGCTTCGCCATGTGCGCGGATGAGCACCTTCTCGTTTTGTAGTGTAGGCAATGCAGCATGATCGATAATACGCAATCCTTTGGCTTTCAACCGCGCGACTTCTTCATCATTGTGTACGATATCACCAAGACAATAGAGGTAACCGTCCTCTTCCAAAATCTCCTCCGCCATATCGATGGCGTATACCACTCCAAAGCAAAAGCCGGAATCCTTATCGATGTCTACTGTTAGATTTAATGCCATAACATTACAAAGTTACATATTCGTATCGAATATATTTATTGAATAGATTTGTTTACAGTTGATTTTTTATTTTGGTTCATTATCAACTACCAATGAACATATTACATTTTTTAAGACAAAAAGATGCCCAATGGGTGAAGAGGACTGAAACTGTTGGTGCATCACAACCAAACTAGCCCTTTTTTTATGACCATCTGCACATTAAATTAACACACTAAGACGAATAAATTGTTCCTATATAAGTCTAATTATATTGCATATAAAAAGCAATTTATCTAAGTTTGCAAAAAAATTAAAATAATGGCAACTAACAGAACTTTTACGATGATTAAACCTGACGCAGTAGCGAATGGTCACATCGGTGCAATCTTAAACGATATTATTGCTGGTGGTTTCAAAATCATCGCGATGAAATACATTCAATTATCAAAAGAAACTGCTGGCGCATTTTATGCAGTGCACAAAGAACGTCCTTTCTACGGTGAATTGGTAGAATTCATGACTTCAGGTCCTATCGTTGCTGCAATCTTAGAAAAAGACAACGCAGTTGAAGATTTCCGCACATTAATCGGCGCTACTAATCCAGCTGATGCAGCGGAAGGTACTATCCGTAATAAATATGCTAAATCTATCGATGCTAACGCTATCCACGGATCTGATTCTGATGAAAATGCGGCTATCGAAGGTAACTTCTTCTTCTCTCAATTTGAAAGATTTTAGTCATTAGCAATGCTATAAAAAAAGCCTTGTACAGTGTACAAGGCTTTTTTTATATAGCACAACATGGACTGCTGGCAATTTAGTAACCGATCGATTTGCTATCGCCACATAAATCCCCCAATCCTAAAAAAACGGAGGAATTTATTGATCGCAGTTAGCGCCGGTTTCTTAATCTTCCACTTTAATCCACTTATGCCTGTTGGCGGAGCATCAAAATCCTGTACTGTAGCATTACCCGTTCTCATGTGTGTTGGCGGCTGCATTT
Organism: Sphingobacterium sp. NGMCC 1.201703; assembly: GCF_047784615.1. Classification (NCBI taxonomy): domain Bacteria; kingdom Pseudomonadati; phylum Bacteroidota; class Sphingobacteriia; order Sphingobacteriales; family Sphingobacteriaceae; genus Sphingobacterium; species Sphingobacterium sp. NGMCC 1.201703. Next base: position 467,048 of record NZ_JBLOHD010000005.1, read on the forward strand.
TTCGTTTCTCAACCACCAATATGCTATCATAGTAATGCAAGGAGTTGACCGAGCGTGTAAATTCATTAACTTTTAGTCCACGTTGCTCAGAATGATGGGCGTTGATGTAATCGATAAAATTCTTACTGTATTCGATAAAAGTGCCATTCCGCTTATGCCCACCACCATAAAAAACTTGGTAAGAAGTATGCAGGTCTTCACATAAATAGACTCCATCTTCTTTTACATGTCCAAATAACTCTTCAAATGTAATAATCTGTTGCAACATGGTATGTCCGCCATCATCTATCAGGATATCTATTGGCGGGATTGACTCTTTCACTTTACGAAGGAATTTTCGGTCTGACTGAGATCCGATAAATATTTCGACGTTCTCCTCTTCCAGTTCCTTACAATTGGGATTGATATCTACCCCATAGATTTTTGCTTTGTCGCCAAAATATTTCTTCCACATCTGTAAGCTTCCACCCTGAAAGACCCCTATTTCCAATACAACGATCTCTTTATCTTTAAATCGACGAAAATGACGATCATATACGTCGAAATAATGCATCCATTTGTTGATCAGCTTCGCATTGTTATTCCGGAAATATTCCTCTAATTCGTTCATATGAGACACGCTATAAATGGTTTAGACAATTTGTATTTTTGAAGCTAAACAAATATAATCGAAAAGACAAGTTTTTTTAGAGGAAAACATACGGGTATACAGATCAGATATACAGGTGTGTTTCTTAAATTTAGGCTTTATTTTCCATCAGGGATCTGAGCCCAAAAAGATAAATCATTCGCATGAAAAAAATCCACAAAAAGACGGCAAAAAGAGTATTTATTCAAAGCACGGAAATGTGAATAATTCCCTACGAACAAGAAGATTAAACATAGCTATGAATAAAGAAAAACAGGGCATCCAAAGTATTGGACACCCTAATAGTGGATCTAAGAACCTAGAAATTTCTTTTCCCTAGATATTCATCTTCTTTAGCCGTCATCTTCGCTTTATCGGCTGGCTTTTTATCCGGGTATCCGCAAAGGTGCATAACACCATGAATAATGACGCGGTGCAACTCATCACGTTCAGCGACCTTAAATTTTTGCGCATTCTCCTGAATGCGTTCCACACTGATAAAAATATCGCCAGCAATGGTATCCTCATCCTCTGATGAATCAAAAGTTACAATGTCGGTATAGGTATCGTGATTCAGATATTCCTTATTGATCTCCAACAGATAGGCATCCGAACAGAGGATAAAACTCAGCTCGCCTATGCGCTTAAATCCTTCACCTTTAATCGCATCAGCGATCCATTGACGGATCTTACCTTTTTCTTTTAGTTTGAAATCTATGTCTTCTGTAAAAAATAATATGCTTTTCATCAGTAATTATTATTAAATGAGCTCGTTGGCCTCGGTTTTGATTCCATCAGCTAAATGGACTTTATGATCATAAAATCGATATTACTCCATCAATAGACGAATCATCTAAAGCGAACGGCTCATGCGATAAAATCCGTATTTAAAAGTTCCGCCCCTCCATATAGCTCTGCAGGATGATTGTCGCTGACACCGTATCGACCAGGCCTTTCTGCTGACGGTCCTTTTTCTTCTTGCCGCTTTGAGCGATGGCTGCGGAGGCCATTTTTGAAGTAAAACGTTCATCAATTTCCACAACAGGGATAGCCGGATAGGTCTTTTTCAGCTTGCGCACAAACCCTACCACATGCGAAGCTGACTCCGAATCCGATCCGTCCAGTTGTTTGGGTTTACCGACAACGAATGTTTCGATCTGTTCCGTTTGGAGGTAATCCGTCAGAAAACTCCAAATATCCTGTGGATGTACTGTTGTCAGTGCCGTGGCAATAATTTGCATTGGATCGGTGACTGCAATCCCAATTCGTTTTGTACCGTAATCAAATGCCATTAATCTCATGGAAGATCTTTTTTTTTACAAAAGTACAATTTACATTTGAGTATCGAGAGAAGCGTATTGAGAATCTGATCCTACACGCAATAGACCTATGAAGAGTCATCATTTTTTTATTTTTTACCGTGTTAAACTTCAATTCACCAAAAAAAACTATAACTTTGATAGACTATTAAAAATATAAATGAGAAAAACAGTTATTGCTGGTCTATTTGTTGCGTTTAGCTTATACGGGCATGCCCAGAGCAATTATGAGCAACAAATATTAGCACAGCGCAAGGAAAAAGCTGTGGAATTAGCCAAAGAGCAATTTGGTCCATTGAAAGCAGAACAAGTAGCGTCTTTAGATTACTTCCCAGTAAATCCAAACTATAAAATTAAAGCTAAGATTGAGGTCTTATTTGATGAACCGGTATTTCGTATGCCCACCTATGATGGTACCAGCAACGAATACAAGCGTTATGCAATTGTGACATTTACGCTGAATGGGGCAGAAAGAACATTGAATATTTATCAGAGCGTAGCTTTATTTCAAAATCCTGCCTACAAAAAACATTTATTTTTACCATTTTTAGATCAGACAAACGGCCAGGAGAGTTATAGTGGCGGACGCTATATAGACTTGTCCACAGATGACATCAAGGGCAACAGCATTGAAATAGACTTTAATAAGGCTTACAATCCTTATTGTGCCTACAGCAATGGTTATCGTTGTCCTGTTCCCCCAGTTGAAAACACTTTAGAAACAAAAATTATGGCAGGAGAGAAAGCCTTTCATAAAGCGAAGAATGAACGACCGGTCAACCTGAATGCCGGACAGGAATTTACAGAAGCTGACAAGAAGATTATTCTATCAGGGGATGAAAACACACTTCTTCGTGTATTACAAACTACCGATGAAAAAGATTTAAAGGTATTGAAAGCGACAAGCAGTGATGTTAAGTACAATGACCCATTGTTAGAAACACTTTCAAAACGGATGTTTGCAACCGTTCGGGATCCAAATCATCCAGGGGTAGGAATAGCGGCACCTCAAATTGGGATCAACAAAAACCTGATCTGGGTGCAACGGTTTGACAAACCGGAACAACCTTTCGAGTTTTATGTAAATCCAAAAATCCTGTGGCGCTCCAAGCTAAAACGGAAGGGTGCAGAAGGCTGCCTATCCATCCCCAATCGCAAAGAAGACGTTCTGCGGAGCTATGCGATCCGTTTACAGTACATCAATAAGGAGGGAAAAGTTATTGAAGAAAATATTGAAGGGTTTACCGCAGTAATCTTCCAGCATGAAACGGATCACCTCTTCGGCATATTATTTCCTGACCGACTGGAAGAGCAGGAAAAAGACAGCTATGTACCATTGAATGATAAGATTGATTTTTCCATCTTGCCAAAGACTTTGACACCATAGCAACAGATTGATCGAACCGGCTTAAAAAACGCCTATCCTCCTTGAAATCATAAATATATCTATAAAAAGAGCCCCCATGAATTACTTCATGGGGGCTCAATATGATGGAATCTACTTGAGTTAGATCAATCCTTTTTCTGCCAATAGTTCAGCAACTTGAACAGCATTTGTTGCTGCACCTTTACGCAAGTTGTCTGCTACTACCCACATATTTAGTGTATTTGGTTGTGAGTCATCACGACGGATACGTCCGACAAAAACTTCGTCTCTACCGTGCGCATCTTTTGGCATCGGGTATTGAAGATTAGCAGGATCATCGACAACGATACAACCACTTTGAGCAGCTAATGCTGCACGCACATCATTTAAATCAAAGTCATTTTCGAATTCAATATTCAATGACTCGGAGTGTCCACCCATAACAGGGATACGCACAGTTGTTGCTGTTACCTTGATTGAATCGTCACGCATGATTTTGTTTGTTTCCAAAATCATTTTCATTTCCTCTTTGGTGTAGCCATTTCCCTGGAATACATCGATATGTGGAATGACATTCAAATCAATCTGATAAGGATAAGCTTTTTCGCCTTCTTTACCTGCGCGTTCATCCATCAACTGGTTAACGGCTTTAACACCAGTACCCGTTACGGACTGATAAGTCGAAACTACGACACGCTTAATTTTATATTTATCATGTAATGGTTTTAACGCCACTACCATTTGAATAGTTGAGCAATTTGGGTTTGCAATAATTTTATCATCAGCGGATAACACATCGCCGTTTACTTCCGGAACGACCAATTTCTTTGTCGGATCCATACGCCATGCTGAAGAATTGTCAATAACTGTAATTCCAGCTTCTGCAAATTTTGGTGCAAATTCTTTAGACGTATCGCCTCCTGCGGAGAACAATGCAACATCAGGTTTCAAAGCAATAGCCTCAGATGGTGTAACCACCTTATACTTCTTTCCCTTGAATTCAATTTCCTTACCCTTGCTACGCTCTGAAGCTACTGGAATCAATTCTGTTACTGGGAAATTTCGCGCCGCCAACACGGTTAGCATCTCAGTACCTACAAGGCCTGTTGCGCCGACTACTGCCACTTTCATTTTTGTCTGTGTTTAAATTGTGTATATAAAATTTGTTATTTTGATTTTGTTTTTAGTTGATTCTTGAAGAATGAATTCTTCAAATTTAAAAAATATTCAGCAATTACACTATTAAAATAACAAAATATAGCTTATTCCGCTAAAAAAGTCACAACTGCTCCGTTTTTTTTCCACCTCAATCAAAAATTATAGCTCACGAACCACGGATTTGACCTAAAAAAATTGAAGTGCCAATAATTCAAAAAAAATAAAAATTTTCGCTGCTCGTTCAAAAAAACAGAACAAACGATTGAAACGGTTTAAAATCTCATAAAAACAGCGCCAAGAGTCTATAAATTAACATTTTTAGAAGACTGTCCTTTGCATCAAACAGTTGCTAGATACTGAAAAGCCGTTATATTTGCATCATGAAAGAAAGCATTATTATCATTGGTGCAAACGGCCAAATCGGTACTGAATTGGCAATCGCTCTGCGTAAAAAATTTGGTGCAGAAAATGTTGTCACCACAGACATCAGAGAACCACAAATAAAAAGCCCCGACGAGAATTTTGAAATTGCAAATGTGCTTGACAAAAATGGTCTCGACATATTGTTTCAAAAATATAAACCTACTCAAGTATATTTATTGGCAGCCATGCTTTCAGCAACAGGAGAAAAATATCCTGAAAAAGCATGGGAGCTTAATATGAATGGATTGCTCAACGTACTTGACCTAGCTGTTACGTATAAAGTTTCAAGAATATTCTGGCCAAGTTCCATTGCTGTATTCGGTCCGCACTCACCGAAAGTAAATACGGAGCAATACTGTGTTATGGATCCAAATACGATCTATGGAATCAGTAAGCTTGCAGGTGAGCGTCTTATCGAATGGTATCAGGAACATCGCGGATTGGATATCCGCAGCGTAAGATATCCAGGTATTATCTCCTGGAAGACAGAACCGGGAGGTGGAACGACAGATTATGCTGTTGATATATTCTATGAGGCACTGAAAACAGGTACTTACGAATGTTTCTTATCCGAGAATACAGCATTACCGATGTTATATATGGAAGATGCCATCCGCGGCACACTTGAGCTGATGGACGCGCCACAGGAAAGTCTGAGCATCCGTCACGCCTATAACCTTGGTGGTATTACTTTTACTCCAAAAGAACTCGCACAAGAAATTAAAAAAATTCTTCCTAATTTTGCAATCTCTTACGTAGCGAATGACCCAAGACAACAGATTGCCGATTCATGGCCTGCAAGTCTGGATGATTCATACGCAAGCAAAGACTGGAACTGGAAGCCAGAATTTGACATCCAGAAGATGACAGTCGATATGATTGAGAATCTTAAAAACAAAATATAACAATGGGAAGAGCTTTCGAATTCAGAAAAGAGCGGAAATTCAAACGCTGGGCTAAGATGGCCGTGCAATTTACACGTTTAGGTAAAGAGATCGCTATGGCGGTTAAAGAAAGCGGCCCGCACCCTGAAACCAACTCGAGACTTCGTACAGCAATACATAATGCTAAGGCTGTAAACATGCCTAAAGATCGTATCGAAGCGGCTATAAAACGTGCTTCAGAGAAAGATTCAAAAGGCTATGAAGAATATGTATATGAGGGTTATGGCCCTCATGGTGTTCCGGTTTTGATCGAAACAGCGACAGACAATACCAACCGTACCGTAGGAAATATCCGCAGCTATTTTACCAAAGCTGGAGGATCCTTGGGAAAAACAGGATCATTGGATTTTATTTTCAATCGCAAATCCATCTTCCGCTTTGCAGCGACAGATGAATTGGATCTTGAAGAATTGGAACTGGAGCTTATCGATGGTGGTTTGGAAGAATTATACGTTGAAGCTGATGAAGAGGGCAATGATGTTGCTGTAGTACAGACTTCTTTTGAGGATTTCGGTAATATGCAAAAACTGCTGGAAGAAAAAGGTATCGAAGTAACTTCGGCAAAATTGGAGCGTATTGCGCTATCACACGCTGAGATTACAGAGGAACAAGCGGCTGATGTATTGAAGATGATCGATAAAATCGAAGAAGACGACGATGTACAAGCTGTATACCATAACATGGCTTAAGCTGTTCATCTCACAAAATATCTAAAAAGAGCGCTTGTCGCTCTTTTTTTTATAGCAAGGCCTCTCAGCACCGTCAGAAAAATTACTACATTTGTAATAGACTATATCAAACTCATAACAGGATGACTTTTGAAGAATTTTTCGCGAAAAAGAAAATTGATTTAAAAGCTTTAAAAGCGGCGGATGAACCTCTATTTGAAGAGTTCAGAACGCACTATTCTGCCATGGGCGAGAAAAGCTTTGATCATAGCAAGAAATTTTGGTTCAACAAGCTTCGTAAGAGCTATCATCTGGCGGAAGAAGAAGTGGTGGTCGTCAAAAAAACTATCCAGACAGATCCTGTTGAGACGGCTCCGGCGGCAACGGATGCTTCTGTTACAAAACCTGCAGGTTTCAAACCTAGGTTTAAAGCGACAGCTCCAGCGGAGCCTGCTGAGCAGAAAGAGGAACCTAAAACAGAACCTTCGACAGCAGCTGCAAATTCGGTCCCAGGATTTAAGCCACGCTTTAAACCAGGGATCACCAAAAACACAGCGAATTCATCCGAGGAGCCGCCCGCAACTACAGAATTGCCGAAAGACGATGCTCCAGAGACGGCTAAACCGACAGGGTTTAAACCCCGTTTCAAGCCGGGAATCACTAAAAACACAACGAACTCATCCGAGGAGCCGTCCGTACCTGCAGAATTGCCAAAAGACGCTGCTCCAGAAACGGCTAAACCGACGGGTTTTAAACCTAGATTTAAAGCAGGCCTGACGAAAGCAGCAAGTACTGACTCGACACAGGAAGTGGCTCCGCCAACAGAGGACCTGAACGCGAAGCAGATGGCTGCTCCAGAGGCATCGCCAAAACCAACGGACAGCAACACAGTCAATCCGACGGTTGAACCGCAGCAGGAGAACATCACCGAAACTGATCCAACCACAGCAAACAAACCTACAGGTTTCAAGCCAAGATTTAAAGCTGGGATAACGAAAACAGCAAGTACTGATGACAAGCAGACTGCTGAACCTGTTCAATCTGCAAAATCTTCAATAGAGGGTGCGACGACACCATCAGCCGCTGCGGATAACGCAATTACAGCAAATACATCCTCACCTGCGGAGGCCTCGAGCAGTTCGACAACAGCGGCATCCAAGCCAACAGGCTTTAAGCCAAGATTCAAAACTGGTGTAACCAAAACAGCAAGTACGGATTCATCGCCAACAGTAGTTCCCTCGGCAAAGGATACAAACGAAGCGCAGACCGGCGCCCCTGCTCCACAAGCATCGCCGATACTAACGGACAGCGACAGTTCCAATCCGCCTATCGAACCGCAACAGAGCGATGAAACAGCGCTGGAACAGCCAACAACAAACAAACCATCAGGATTTAAACCTCGCTTCAAAGCGGGTTTAACAAAAATTGATAAAAAGGAAGAATAATTTTCACTACATTTAAACTGATTTTTTTCAACTAGTTTAAAAACTCCGATTAAAACCAAAGACCAATGTTAAAGGAAGAAAGACAAGCATTTATTATACATCAGATCAATCTACATAACAAAGTTTTATCTTCAGATCTAAGTGTGCAGCTCAATGTATCCGAAGATACCATCAGACGTGATCTGAACGAGCTTGCAGAAAACGGAAAGGTATTAAAAGTTTATGGAGGGGCACTTTCCAAATCTTTTCAGTTTCCATTCCAGGACGGGAATGTCTATGCGAAAGAGGCAAAAAAAGAAATTGCCAAGAAAGCGAGCTCTTTGATCTCTAATGGTATGACAGTATTGGTCGGCGGGGGAACAACCTTGATTGAACTGGCACGGACTATTCCAGACCATCTTCAATGTACATTTTTTACGATCAGTCCATTAGTTGCATTGGAACTGGCCGAAAAACCAAACCTCGAAGTGATCCTGGTCGGCGGAAAGCTTTCACGGAATACCAATATCGTATCTGGCGCACAGGTCGCCAATGAATTGGCAGATCTAAAAGTAGACCTCTGTCTACTGGGCACTAATTCACTTTCTGTAGAAGATGGAGTAACAGACTCCGACTGGGAAGTAGTGCAGATTAAGCGCGCGATGATTAAATGCTCAAAGAAAGTCGCCATACTCAGTATCGCAGAGAAGCTTAATTCCGTCCAGAAAATGAAAGTGGTACCGCTACGTGATATTTCTTATCTGATTACTGACATCAATCCGACTGATGTTTCCTTAAAAGAATTTGCGAATACAATAGCAATACTTTAATATTGCCGCTCATTTAATTTAGCATGTCATCGCAAACGGAAAATGACTCATTAAAATCAAAAACAACAAAAGGACTGCTGTGGGGTGGTATGGCCAGTATCATCCAGCAGTTTTTGGGATTCGGCTTCGGCATCCTACTCAATCGTAAACTGGATCCGGAGGATTACGGGTTAATTGGGCTGGTTACTATTTTTTCAGTCTTGGCCTCCGCTTTTCAGGAAAGTGGATTTGTTTATGGTATTGTCAACAAGAAGGAGGTTCAGCATAAAGATTACAATGCTGTATTTTGGACAAGTGTGGGGATAGGTACATTCATCTATATTGTACTTTTTCTCGCTGCTCCGCTCATTGCTCGGCATTATGACCAACCCGTACTTGTCGATTTGAGTCGCTTTACTTTCCTTTCTTTTTGGCTAGGTAGCTTTGGAGTGGCGCACAATGCTTTCCTCTTTAGGAACTTAAAGATCAAGGAAAGGGTAATCACAGGAACTTTGGCTCTTATTCTATCGAACACCATTGGGGTGTATTTGGCTTATCAGAATTATGCCTATTGGGCATTTGCGGTTCAAATTGTATCCTATAGCGGCTTCAATATGCTGGGCTTTTGGTATTTCTCCAAATTTAGACCTAGTTTCACATTTGATTTTCAACCTATTCGGGATATCTTTGGGTTTAGCAGTAAGATTTTGGTAACCAATATTTTTATCAATATCAATAAAAATGTCTATGCCGCTGTTTTAGGCGATCATTATACAGAAAAAGAGTTAGGTTATACAATAAATCCCAACAAGTGGAGCCAAATGGCTCAGTCCATTTTGACCAATATGGTCAATAATGTCACGCAGCCAATTCTTCGGGAAATTGAAGATGAAAAGGACCGACAGATAAGGGTATTTCGTAAATTAATATCGTTCACAGCCTTTTTGGCTTTTCCAATGCTGTTTGGCCTAACAACGGTAGCCCAAGACTTTATTATTATCACGATCACAGATAAATGGCTACAAAGCGTGATATTTCTTCAGATTTTCTGTATTGGTGCAGCCTTTGACTCAGTAAGTAATGTCTTTTCAAGCTTGATTATCAGCAAGGGCAAGTCTCAGATCTACATGCGCAATATTGTTATTTTTGGGTTACTTCAAATTGCTATTTTGGTCTTTGGCAAATCACTCGGTCTTGAAACATTAATTACGCTAACTGCTGGACTAAACGCGCTATGGATATTTGTCTGGTACGCTTCGGCCAAGCCTTATATGACTTACTCATTCAGCTACTTGATGCGGGATGTTTTTTCATATGCTATCTTAGCAGGGGTTAGCTGCCTAGCAGCACATTACGCGACCACTTCCATCGCAAACCTCTATCTTCGGTTTGCAAGTACAATTGCTATCGCTGTATGTGCATATATCATCGTTAATAGAATCTTTAAGCCAAGTATTCTACTTGAATTGTTCCACTATTTCACCACAGTTATCCGAAAAAAATAGATGGCCAAGATTCTCACCATAATCGTTTCTTATAATTTTGAGCCTTGGATCCACAAGTGCTTACCCAGCCTGCTCGCATCAAGCCATCCAACGGATATCCTTGTTATAGATAATAACTCAAAGGATCATACCACCCGCATCATCAAAGAAAATTACCCCACAGTCAGACTGATCGAAAGCCCCGAAAATCTCGGTTTTGGAAAAGCCAATAACATTGGATTGACTATCGCCCTAGAGGAAGAGTATGACTACGCATTTTTGGTCAATCAGGATGCTTGGATAGATCAGAACTGTATCGCCAACCTGATCAAGGTAGATACAACAAACATTGGAATTATTTCACCCATTCATTACGATGGAACGGAGGAAAAACTCGACCATGGGTTCTCAGTCTATACGAAGCATATCCAGCTTAAGAATTCTTATCAAACTTGTACATTCGTGAATGCTGCATTTTGGCTTATTCCCTGCGAAGTAATCAAAAAAGTTGGCGGTTTTTCTCCGATCTTTTTCCACTACGGAGAAGATAAAGACTACGCCAATCGCATCCAATATTATGGGCTGGATTTTGTGTTGGCCGAAGATGCCAAGGCCTATCACGACAGACAGCAACGCCAAGTGGATAACAAAGCTTTTCTAAAGAGCGAATTCGTCTATCATCTGACGGAGTATTGCAATATCAATTATACGTTTACAAAGGCTTTTTCGATGGCTATATTAGCAAGCCTAAAGAAAATGCTGTCTTCTTTAGGGAAAGGTCGTATTTTTGAAACAAAAAGTTATCTCAATATCGCTTTTAGACTATTGGGCAAGACCGGAGAAGTCCGGAATACCCGTCAGGCTAATAAAAAAGCTTTTAACAAAATTTTTTGATAGATGAACAGTCTTGCTCCAGTTCTACTCTTTGTGTATAATCGGCCAGCGCATACACTCAAGACACTCGCTGCACTTGAGAGAAACAAATACGCAGACCAGACCATGCTCTATATTTATTCGGATGCAGCAAAAGATGAGCGCGCGATTGAGGCTGTAGAAGAGGTACGTCGGATTATAAAAAACCCATGGTCTTTTAAACAGATCAAAATAGTCGAGCGGGACAAAAATTGGGGCCTAGCTGCCAATGTTATCGATGGTGTTACCAAAGTTGTCCATGAACATGGACAGATTATCGTGTTAGAAGACGATCTCGAAACATCGGCATTTGCACTCGATTACTTTAATAAAGCACTAGACCGCTATAAAGAGGACAAACAGGTCATGCAAATCAGTGGCTACGGCTATCCTGTAAAAAATCTGAATGAGCTTCCCGAAACATTTTTCTTTCGAGTCGCCAATAGCTGGGGCTGGGCAACGTGGGATCGTGCATGGCAACATTTCAACCCCAACATAGATGAGCTTGTTTCCGATTTTTCGGAGGAAGAGATTCATCAGTTCAGTATTGAAGGAAAAGAAAACTTCTGGAAACAGGTACAGGAACTACGTGCTGGTAAGATCAACTCTTGGGCAATACGTTGGTACGCTTCGGTATTCAAAAAAAATGGGCTAGTTTTGTATCCGAGGAATTCGATGACACAGAATATCGGTAATGATGGCACAGGCACACATACGGCTGCCGAATCTACCTATCAGGTCACGTTGGCTGATCATCCTGTGTGTTATTTTCCAACAGAAATTGTGGAGGATACACAAGCCTATGGCGCTATCAAATATTTTTATGCACATCGGAAGGGATCTTGGTTCAAACGAGGCTTCCGATTCCTCAAAAAGAAGATTAACGAATTCAATAAATAGCTATGGCCGCTCATCCAAAATTTTCAATCATCACTGTCGTTTACAATAATGTACGGGATATTGAGCACACCATCAAGTCTGTTGTTAACCAAACCTATGATAATATCGAATATATTGTCATTGACGGGGAATCATCTGATGGGACCTTAGCGGTTATTCAAAAATATCAGGATAAAATTGCGGTCTTATTATCTGAAAAAGACAAGGGAATTTACGACGCGATGAACAAAGGCCTTGCTTTGGCTACAGGTGACTATGTTCTCTTTTTGAATTCCGGTGACGAAATATACGATCTCAACAGCATCGAAAACCTAGCGAGACTCAGTGATGATGCCGATATCCTATATGGTGAAACGATATTGGTAGATGACAACAGGGCGATTATTGGGGAACGAAGACATAAGGTGCCGGCAAATTTTGACTGGAAGAGCTTTCGTTATGGTATGAATATTTGTCATCAGGCCATCTATATCAAACGGACTATTGCTGAACCGTATGATCTAAGTTATAAGCTATGTGCGGATATAGATTGGGTCATTCGCTGTGCTAAAAAAGCAAATAAGTCTGTTAATGCTCATCAATATGTAGCGCGCTACCTCGTGGGCGGGATGTCAAAACAGAAACATAAAGAGTCGCTAAAAGAACGCTTCGCCATCTTCAAACACTATTACGGTGCCATTCCCAATTTATTCAACCATGGAGTCATCGCATTAAAAGCGATCTGGTACCGCATTAATTACGGAAAACCCCAAGACTAATGCTAAATCCCGAAATCCTCACTGAACTTGTAACGGTTAAAATGCCTTTCGGCAAATATCAAGGCTATACTTTATGCAATCTTCCAGAACCTTATTTGGTCTGGTACAATCAAAAAGGATTCCCTAAAGGCAAATTAGGTCATCAACTGGCCACGCTCTATGAGATCAAGCTAAATGGTCTAGAGTACCTCCTGGAACCTTTGAAGAAAAGGTGACGAAGGTCATTTTCTTCCATTTATTATTTTTTGTAGCTTTGCAGTGAATTTATTTTTGCATTAAACGCCGTTTGCAGCGGTATCAATGAATATCATGACACAATATCAAACATTGCTGTACTATTGTTACAGCCCTATCGAAAATGCCGAACAGTTTGCGGCTGATCACCTGGAATTCTGTAAATCACTTGGCTTAGTAGGCCGTATTATTGTTGCCGACGAAGGTCTTAATGGTACCGTTTCGGGTACGACTGAGGCATGTCAACAGTATATGGATGCAGTCTACGCGGATGGCCGTTTCAACAAAACCGAATTTAAGATCGACAACGTTGAAGAGCCTTCTTTTATCAAAATGCACTGCCGCTACAAAGCTGAAATCGTGCACTCTGGATTAAGAGACCCGAAAGAAATCGATCCAAACCGTCAAACAGGTGTGCATCTGGAACCGAAGGATTTCTTGGCAATGAAAGATCAGGAAGATGTCGTTGTATTGGATGTACGTTCGAACTACGAGCATAATGTCGGCCGCTTTAAAAATGCGGTCACGTTGGACATTGATAACTTCCGCGAGTTTCCAGAAAAAATCAAAGAGCTTGAACAATATAGAGGTAAAAAAATACTGACCTACTGTACAGGTGGCATCAAATGTGAGAAAGCTTCGGCCTTACTATTAAAAGAAGGCTTTGAGGATGTCTACCAATTGCATGGTGGAATTATTAAATATGGCAAAGAAGCAGGTGGCGAAGATTTCGAAGGCCAGTGTTATGTCTTTGACAACCGTGTCACAGTAGATGTTAACTCGGTCAACCCATCTGTGGTATCAACCTGTTTCAATTGTGGTAAACAGACGACCAAGATGATCAACTGCGCCAACCCGGTATGTAATGAGCATTTCACGCAGTGTGACGAATGCGGATGGGAAATGGAAGGCTGTTGCTCTGTCGCCTGCAAAGAAAGTCCGAATAAACGGGAATATGATGGAACGGGATACTATGTTAAAGTTCCTCAACCTGTTAATGTAGACAAAATCAGCAAAAGAAAACATAAGAATTTCCCGCCTAAAGTGAAGGTCGAAGATTAATTCAATACAACATAAAAAAAGTCGGTAACTGATCAAATTACCGACTTTTTTATGTTTTAAGATTGCCTTACTTCGCAAACATTCCCGCTATAGAGTCCAGGATATTTCCTTTGGATTGACCATCGTTACTTTTGTCAAAAAAGCTGCCGGCCAAGCCGCCCAACATATCGGTCATACTAGCACCAGTGGAAGCCTGTTGTGTTTCTTGTGCAGGTTCTTCCTGTCCGCCACCCAAAAATGAACCCAGGATCCCCCCTAGCATACCACCGCCGGCACTCTGCTGTCCGCCGCCACCTAAAACAGATCCGATCAGGTCACCAATACCACCACCGCTGGATGCCTGTTTTTGTTGTCCTAGATAACTCATGACAATAGGCGCCAGTGTCGCCAAAACACCAGTTACCTGCGCTGAACTGATACCAGCTTTATCGGCAATATTCTGTGTCACCACCTCTGTATTTTGCCCAAACATATGGTTGACAATCTTGTTCCCGTCATCAGATCCGCCCTGACCAAATAAATCACCTATCTTATCGAAGATACCGCCACCACTATGTTGATCGATCGCTTTGTCAATGTTTTCTGCTTGACCTTTGTTTTTTGCATTGTAATTCAATGCCGCAATCATTAAGGGTACTGCTGCTGCCACAATCCATTTTGCCTTGGATTCACTGACACCTGTCATTTTAGAAATGGCTTCTATTGCTTTAGAGCCAACTCCGCCTGTAACTAAGTCTGTTAAGTTCATAAGTCTTCGTTTATAGTTATAATGAAGATAACAATTTTTTCTGAAGAGTTTAGAAAATATATACGAACAACAAAACGCCCTGTGGAGTGTTAACTACACAGGGCGATTACATCATCAATCGTTCAATCTAATAACTCTTATAGATCGCAATATCATCCAGGCCGAGCCTTCCATTATTAATGACATTATTGCTGGTTCCCAATCCAAGCTTGGTAATCCTGAAACGGACAGCTCCTTGGACATTCATTAAAAATACAGCCTGTTTTGAATTCATACTCTGCGAAGTTGGGTGTGCATCTGCGATAGATTCACCTGTTTGCTTCCATGTTGCGCCCTGATCCGTAGAATATTCCAGCTTAAACGTGCATGACCGATCCGTATAATATGAGCCATACCAAAGCGTCACTTTTGAAGCGCCATTCGGTACATCAAAATTCATCTGCACATGACCATCAACACTTAAATTCTGTTGCATGCGTATCGCATTTTTACCCGAAACAATACGGTCACGACCAGCAGTAGTACCCAATATTGCCTGATATAACTTCCATTGCCCAGTTGGGAAAGACACGTCGTTCTTTTCGCCCATATCGTAACTTCCTTTCACACTCGCGTCTACAGCATCAAATGTCTCCGGCCATCCAGCATATAGTTTACCACTTGCATAAGCCATGTCGGAGTAGTCCTGCATTCGGATTTGCAATTTATCCCCCTCTCTGAATGCTATTCCTCTGAAAGAGGCGCTGGGAGCAATAGACTGTCCCGCAAATGTTGCATTGTCCTCGGTATGCAAGGTAATCTCATTTTTATCTCCATCCATCAAGATCTTATCGCCTTTTAGGGCTGTTCCTGTTGCAGGCTCTGGCTCGACATCAGCAGTTACATCAATGTAAGTTGATTCAAACTCATCGAATTTCGCTTTAAGATTTGCAACCGAAACCGCTAATGGAGCAACGTTTTTATTTGACGCAAAGACATTGACCTGTTGATTTTTAACGGACGATAAAACCATTAAGCCAGATTTTTTGACCAATTTTGTACCATCGATATTGATCTGAACAGAGTCACCAAATTTGAAACTCGAGGCATCAGTAACCTCTACTAATATTCCTCTACGCTGATTGCGCCAGATATTCTGAACAGCGATTGTATTTTCGGGCAAATTCTTATTCTCAGCGCGTGAAACCACAAGTGCCTTCAAGTACTTTGCGCCAAGCGCACTTGATTCGTTGAGTTGTAGATCCGTATTTTTATAGAGGCTACGTAATGTATACAATGATATTTCAGGATTTAATTCTCCGATTGACTCATTGATATCTTCTTTACAGCCTGTTAGGAGCGTTGACATCGCCAACGCAGTCCATATTACTAACTTTAACTTTTTCATGAACTAGTTGATTGTAGGTTGCCACCACATTTTTTCATTTATTCCATCTCCGCCCATGCGACTGACCGCATCTTGGTAATTTTCCCTATTAAGCGATTGGACAATAATTGGGTAATTTAATCTGACGGGCATCTTTCCATTGTTTAATAAACCTGGCCCTTTGTACAGATCCAGCAACTGTGTTCGACGATACTCATACCACTGTTGGAAATCCGTATACATCATTGCAAAATACTTTTGCAGATGCACCTTTTTTAGCTTTTGAGTTTCGGAATCCTCAGCCGAAAAGATCACTTTTGGATTTGCCAAATAGCCCTGTGGAACAGTAGTTCCCCAATATTCCATCGCTCCATTGATTCCCTTTGTATATGCTTCAGAAGCATCAAGCTCAACATATTTCCGCAGGGCACATTCCGCTATGATAAATTGCAATTCAGCATAATTCATGATATTTCCCATGTGCGCATCTGACTTTAGTGCTGCGAGGAGTGTAGATTGACGCTCAGGAACATTTCCGCGAGCATAACCAGACTGCATACCCCCATAGACACCTAGAGTAGCCTCCGTAGCCCAAAGCTTCAAACGAGGATCGCCCAGGTCCATCAAATTATTAATAAAAAATTCAGAATACCCCCTAGTACCATTAAAATCAATATCGCGCACATTATAATTGGGATTCATATAAGGCTGTACATTGGTATAATACAATGCGGCTGTTTCAGCATTACTTTGCATAATCGGATACTCGGCAGCATTAGTCTCCAATATTTCCTTAATCTTGGCAACAGCATTCGTTTCTGTTTTATGTGCAACCCGCAATAATAATCTTAAATACAGAGAGTTACCAAATTTCCGCCATTTTGCCGGATCTGAATTATAAATTGGATCCATCGCATTATTGGCCGACTCTACCAAGACATTTTCTTTCAATAAAGCATTCGCTTCCTCCAGTTTTCGGAAAATATCCTTATAGATATCCTCCTGTTTATCAAATTTGGGGGTGAGATTACCATCGGAAAAACCTTTATTACTATCGAAATACGGCACATCACCATACATGTCCGTGATCAGCGAACTTACCCATGCATCCATGACCAAGGAAATGCCCATATAAGTCTGATAACCGACCTGTTTTGCGTCATTAGCTCTCTGATATATATCTCTAATATTCGTCAGTTGCACATACCAGCCAGACCAGCTAGACTCCGATTCTGATGGCCTAATCTCATAGCGCTGAATTTCCAGATTATCATTTATTGTGACTGTAACCTGCATCAATTCGTTATTGATTCTTAAATTACGAGATAGATTAGTACTCAACACATTTACTAAAGCCGGTGCAATCAAGCTTTGCGGTGCTACCGCAGAAACTTTATTAGGATCGGTATTCTTTTCTACAAAATCTTTAGTACAACTCTGGAATACTATACTCCCGAGAATGAGTAAAAATGTTATACGGATATATTTTTTCATAGCGTCAATAATTAAAATGAAAATGATAGATTAACACCCATTGTTCGCGTCGAAGGAAACTGAGCAATTTCAGCTCCTTTCTCAATTCCACTACCGGTCAAAGAAGCAAATTCTGGATCAAAAGCTGGCCATTTAGTAAATACAAAAAGATCGCGTCCATATAGCCCGATAGATGCCTTTTCAATTTTGTAACGGCTTAAAAAAGATTTCGGCAATGAATAATCCAATCTAACCTCCCGAAGTTTGATAAAATCAGTAGAAAACGTATTTGATTCAAGATTGTCACGATTAAAATGTCTTGCATAATAATCTCCAGCTGTTGCAACGACCGTATTTTTGCTATAACTTCCATCTGGATTCAGCACAACGCCATCGCCAATAATACCGGTATAACGCCCCGGAAGAGTCTTCTTTAATTTTCCCTCTTCCATCAGAACAGCATGCGTTAACGAATAACCTACTCCGCCAAACTGTCCGTCAAATAGGAAATTAAAGCGAAAACCTTTGTACTTGAATTCATTGCCCCAACCAAATTTCGTGGTCGGATTAGGGTTACCAATATAACGGCTCTCCTGTGCCAATACAGGTATACCATCAGCATAGATAATCTTTCCATCGGGATTTCTTTCATAACCTAATCCCCAGATATCACCAAATCTACGCCCTGGTATAGCCTCTATAGTACCACGGCTACCAAACAATGTAGAAAGAATAAGCCTCCCTTCAAGCGAAGCCGGTATAGAAACGACTTCCGAATCATAATGGGTAAAATTCCCATACATATTCCAGTTTAACTTATCTTGGCTTTTCAAGATATCTCCCGATAAAGCAATCTCAATTCCCTGAGTTTTAACTTCTCCACCATTGGTGAACTTTCGTCTATAACCACTGGAAGGATCTACAGGTGTTTCGATTAACTGCTTATCCATCAATGTACTGTATACAGTCAAATCCAATTTTATTCGGTCTTTAAACATCCGAAAGTCTGTCCCTAATTCATAAGACAAAGTATTTTCGGCTTGCAAATTTTCGTCAGGAACTGTCGAAGGATTAGATAATCCACCGTTAAATCCGATCACACTGCTATATCCATAAAAGTTATTAAAGGGTTTGGTTCCTCCCCCTCCTACTCCAGCAACAGAGGCCCGTAATTTCCAATAGTTGATTGATTTCGGCAATTCAAAGATTTGACTTAGGATAAAGCTTGTATTAACCGATGGATAAAAGAAAGGCTTAACTTCATTTCTTTTAGGTGAAGCCAATGTACTTGCCCAGTCTACGCGACCCGTAACGTCAATAAAATATCTTTCTTTATAACTATAATTTGCCAAACCATAGACACTATGAATAGCGTACTCCGCTCTATACGGATCATATAGCACCCTTTCTCTGGCATTTGCAAACTTATACTGATTCGGATAAATCAGACTATTTGCTGATGCATCATCTTTAATATATTTGTTGTTTAATAAGGCTCCCCCCGCTGAAACACCAAAACGATGGTTTTCCGAACGTTGGTTATTGTATTGTAATAAAAAATCTGAATTTCGTTCCTCGGCATAAATAGATTGTTCACGATAGTAACCAAACGCGTATTTATAAGTATCAAAAGGTCTTGACTGCTTACGTTTGTCATACCCCATATCAATCCCTGTACGGAGCATCAAACTTAGTTCATTGGTAAACTTATAATCTAACTGCACATTTCCAATCAGGTTATTTTTATTCTGTGCATTGACCATATCATAAGAAATCGTTCTCGGATTATCCAGTAAATTGGAAAATGGTGTCATTTGCTCAATGCCCTCCTTGCCCGGAAGCCAATTCTGATCCAACCAAGCCGCATCTATATTCGGAACAATCCCCCGAACGAAGTACATGTAGCTCTGGTTATTGTAGCCACTGTTTGGCAAATTGTCAGAACCTCTATTATTAAAATTAATTTTTGTGGATAAGGTCAATTTATCGGTGATCTTACTGCTAAATTGCGTTGCAATTGTGTGCCTATTATAGCCCATATTGGGAATAATCCACTTATTGGTTACATTGGTATAAGAAAAGCGCGCTGTCGTCTTATCTGTGGATCCGGAAACACTGATGGAATTTGTCGAAGTCAGCTCCGTCTGAAATAAGTCCTTGCGATTGTTTTCATAAGGTCGCCAAAGTGTACGTTCGGCAGGTGTTTGTCTATAATTAGCGGGATCATATTGGTAATAGTATTGACCATCAAATTTAGGTCCCCAAGCAGATGAGGTGCTCAACGTACTTGCACCATCTTCCGATTGACCATAGGAGTAGTACAAGTCCTGTCCTATAGCACCTTGCCCATATTCATACTGATAATCAGGCCACCGATTAATGGTACCGATTGCAGTATTTGAATTGACAGTAACCCCTATTCTATTTTGTATACTCTTCCCTTTTTTGGTGGTAATAATGACTGCACCACGAGACCCTCTATACCCATATAATGCCGCAGCCCCAGGCCCCTTAAGAACAGAAACTGACTCAATATCTTCAGGATTAATATCAGCCAAAGAAGAGCCAAAATCTACGGGTGAATCACCATCCAAATAGGCCGAATTCCCGTTCCCTGTTATTTTAGTCCCACCTCCCATGATAATCCCATCCACAATAATAAGCGCATCATTGTCACCCGTCATGGATGTTTCCCCACGCAGGATAACTTTATTCGAGCCCAATGGCCCAGCACCCGATTTCACCAAATTTAATCCAGCCACCTTACCTGTCAACGCATCTGTCCAGTTATTTGAAATCGCATTGGTCAATTCCTCCCCCTTCACGGTACTAATGGAGTAACCAAGTGCTTTCTCCTCACGCTGAATACCTAGCGCTGTAACAACTACCTCATTCAATGCCTCAGATGTAACATTTAACGCGATTTGAGCATTTGACTGTGCTGTTGTAAAGGTCTTCGTTTGCCCTTCATAGCCTATCAACTGGAAACGGATCGAAGCACCGGCTTCAACCTCTATTTCAAAATGACCTGTTCGATCAGTCGTTCCCTTGGCTACCCCACCGGCAAGGATAGATACCGATGCCAAGGGCTCCTGTGTCTTGCTATCTACAACTTTTCCTTTAATTCTAATCTTCCCCTGATTAAAAATGTGTGTGGCTCCGCTACTGTTTTCCATTGGAACAGCCGCCGCAGCTACATCCAGATTGCAGGCAACTATCAGCGCTGCAAATAGCACTTTCGAGGATGAGTGCCTTAGATTAATTTGGATAGGGTTAATACTAAACATAGATATTAGTGTAAATTGTTAATTTGCAATTTGGGACAAAAGTATATTCTTAACAAAAAGTTTGTTTTAACTTAATGTTTTCTTTCTGTTAACAATTGTTTCGAATACAATTTCCTTTAAGAAACATTTTGCCCGATTTACATCATTATAAAAATGCAGAAGAATCCATTATGGATAGGAGTTTCACGCATTAGGTTTAAAAAAATGCAAGCCTTCACCTTGGTTATTTAATATAATAGTATCGAAAATAATTAATATTCCTTAAAAAACGAAATAAATCGAAATTATTTAAAATACTTATCGCAACAAAAACACACAGAACTTTTAGCTGATTTCTACCTTTATCAGAAAACATATCCATGATTTCGATAAAGGCAGAATTCGAAGAAATGAATAAAAGTATTAAGGTTGTTTGTGTGAAGCTACAACCAATAAATAACCTTAGTATACAGCTCAGTTGATTAAACCAAAATACTTTTGTATCTTAACGATACTAACCAATTTTCCGGAAAGTATGCTGATAAACAAGAGCATAGACCTTAAGTATCCATATCATTTAGCCCAGCGCCATACCGCTCCCAAAGGGCTTTACTTTAATTTCCTCGCATCTGAAGATCCAGTTCTTTGTACCAAAAATCAATACATAGCCAGTAAAAAAATAGGAACCCATACATTTCTGGAAGTAAGCGGAAGCTTTGAAGAGGACTGGAGCTTTGCTATAAGTAATAGTCAGACTACATTTTGGCTTGCATTTCAGTTCCAGGGAACTTCATCCATCAGGGATATTGACCGGTCCACCTTAAACCCGCAGCAGTACCTGGGTTATTTTAATACCAGCGAGGAAATCACCTACCAAATAAAGGCCGGTAAAGTAACCATGATACTGATCGGTACTGAAATAGGAGATCCCGGCAATTTTGTATTAGAATGGAATACCCTGCAAAAAGACAACCAGCAGACGCACCAGGTGTTTCCACCAGAAAAAATTGGCTACCGCATTAGAAAAGTACTGGAGCTTATTCAAAAAATTAAATACTCGCCCTATTCGCTACATACAAAACTGGGGTTTCATACGAACAGCTTGATAGCTATCTATCACAGGGATCTGCTGGAACAGCAGAAGTCTGCACAACAAGAAGATATCTCGCTCTTACATCGGGCAAAAGCGTATATCTACGCCAATTTTAGGAATGGGGAGATCAATATCCAACGTATAGCAGATGCGCTGCTCACCAGTGAACGGACACTCTACCGAATATTTAAAGATCATGGACTGACCGTCAATTCAGCCATTCAGACCATACGTATCCATAAGGGGCGGGAAATGCTCCGGACATCGGATCTATCAGTCGACATGATTGCCTTTGAGCTACAGTTTTCTTCTGTCAAATATTTTATTAAAACCTATATCCGCTATTTTGGCCATACACCTGCAATGGAAAGAAAGCTTTATATTACTCTACCTGAACCGAAATATAACTTTAAGGACGAGCATTAGAAAGCGTTCCCATACAGGCATCCAAAATATCCTCGGGGAAATTTACTTTTACAGCATCGCGACAAACTTTTTTATAGGAAAGTAAAGCAATTGCCCCTGGAAATTTACCCGAACCTCCTGGGAGCAGACTTTTCCCATCATGGGGTGCAGGAACTTCCTCAGCAAATTTAATTTCCCTTCCCGGTTACGTTGTCCAAGCTATGGGGGACGCAAGAATACCTTCATAAAATTTACTTCTCCCTTAAGGTAACGGTGTTTATCCAGTTGGGATCACAAATACTACCGAAGGGACTATACTGTTCCCTCCTCATTGCGACCTCATCCGTCAAGGAGATTTGCTTTGTCCGGAAGAGTAAAGTGTTTTCCCGTTGGGAAGCTAGCCTTACTCCTGAGGAATTCTAAAAATTTCCTGGGTAATTTCACTTTTCCCAACGGGGAATTGCTTTTTCCCTTAAGGTCATCCAGACTAAACAAAAGATTCAAAAAATGCACCTATTCATTTTAAACCGATATTTTAAGAAAAATAGTATTCTAACTCAATAAATATAAGGGGTAAAATTCCGCCAAATAGAATTTTCTGCTTTTTGCATTTTGGCGGAATTTTACCCCCTCCATGGCATCCTTCCTGTCGTATGTTTGTATCGTTGCTAGCACAATAATTATTTTTTTAAACTTTTAACATTTAAAATCATGAGTCAATTAACAATTAATGAAAAAGATCAAACAGATGTACAGTTGATGCAGACTGCAGAACAGATTGCAACCAAGATGGCGAACGAAAAAACATTGTTTCCGACACCGGTACCCGCATTGACAGCTTTGGAGGCTGCCCTTGTCGCATTCCGCAATTCGGCAACCGAAGCGGCCTACAGGGATACCAGGGCAATTATGATCCGTAAGCAAAAAAGACAGGAACTGGTCTATATCCTCAAAGAGCTCGGTAAATATGTGGATACCGTTGCCAACAATGATGACACGATCGTACTTGCAGCGGGATTCAACATCAAAAAAACGAGTACGTCGTATGCGGGGCTGGTACCAAAAGCACAACGCCCCATTGCCGAACCCAGCCAGATAGGCAGTGGACGGATTACCCTAAAAACAGATGTCTGGGCCGGCGCCCGTATGTATCAATACCAGTTTAGACCGAAAGGGAGCGAACAGGAATGGACATCCCAGCTGAGCTCAAAAAGTACCTGTGTGGTGGAAGGGCTCGATACATTTAAGGAGTATGAGTTCAGGGTATCTTACATCGGAATCAATCCGACACCAAATTACAGCGACATTACCAGCAGTTTTGTCCTGTAATTCACCTCTGATAGGTTCTACAGGCTTCCACACTTGAGACATCATAGGACCGATAGCTGTGGAAGCAACATTTTCTTGGACAACAATGAACTTCCAGTGATGGAAGTGTAATTAAAATTAAACACTACGTGTCAGACGACGAACAGGACGGACACATTTGGAAAAAATACCATCATTTCCTATCTTGATGCTGGAAGATATAAAATTCTGCGACCAGCATGGAATGGAAATGATGGTTATTTCAAGATGGTTATTTCAAAAATATCCTGTAAATAAAACCGAACAATTATGAAGGCATCCATATTTTTTAGTCCAATAACGGCAATGAAAAATCTGATAGCTTCATTAACTTTAAATTATAAAGATGAAAGAGATTGTCAAAGAACATCCGCTAAGGCCGATCATCCTCCGATTTGATCTCGATAAGCCCCAGCTGGATTTTGAGAAGAAAGGGCTAGCAGCCCATTCTCTCATGCACGATCTAACCTGGGATATATTGCAGCAGCTCAAACAGCACAACCAGGCTTTGGAAGAAATTGATTTTGAGATTGCCGAACTTGAATACCTCTTATTGCCTATCGAACAGGATCTCGACATCTTGGAAGTATTTCTCAAGATCAAGGACCCTTCGGTGCTTCCATTTGATAAGCATGATGAAGGAACGGAAATAAGTATAGACCTGGAAGACTTCTATAAAGGGGTAATTTACCACAATCAGCGCATCCAGGATCTCCACGATGATGTATCCAAAGAACACCAGTGGTTCAGTGCTCACTTCGAGATGATTTATGAAAAAGAAAGCTGGATCAATGAAGAGCTGTGGAATGATATTCACCAGATCTACAGTAACTACCCGGAGGCGCAGGTTGATATTGTTTCTCTGGACCGCGATCAGGAGGAATTTAGAGAAGTATTGGCTGAGGTCAATGACCTGCAGGATAACTACAATGAATATGGAGAGGTCATTTTCAATTCTTTCAATGCTCTTCATAGCCGATCTCAAGAGTGCTATAAAAGAGCCGAAATTATCAATAAAGGATTGGACGAACTGAAATAAAGGAGGCCCTCTGCCATATTTGCATCAAGCAAATGTAGTAGAGAGCCCCTGTTTTTATAATGAAGACTTCGATATTAGCGTTGCTCAAAGCTCCATTTCACATAATTGATATTCTTATCGTCGGCCAGGTACTTTTTCTCATAGTATGTCTTGATTGATAAAACATCGTCGACTAAGTCCGAACGATATAGATCTGTTGTCTCTTTATATTTCTTCAGGTTCTGTAACTCTATTTGCTCAAGAGTATAGGCGTAGAAGCCGTCGTTATCTGTCTTTAGATTCATCATACCTTCTGGCTTCATGACAATCTTATAGCGGTCTAAAAATTTAGGACCTGTCAAACGTTTCTTTTCGCGGCTGTCCTGCGGCTGTGGATCCGGAAAGGTAATCCAAATTTCATCAATTTCATTTTCGGCAAAATGCTCAAGAATCGTTTCAATCTGTATCCGCAAGAAAGCAACATTTTTAATACCATCTTCCAAGGCAGTTTTTGCACCCCGCCAGATACGGTTGCCTTTAAAATCAATACCGATAAAGTTCTTTTCCGGGAATAGTCGCGCCAAATTAACAGTATATTCCCCTTTACCACAGGCCAATTCCAAAACAACCGGGTTTGTATTTCCAAATTGCTTCTCAGCCCATTTTCCTTTATATTCTTTGCCCGCATCGAGCTGGATGACATTCTCAAAAGTCGCTACTTCTGCAAATTTACGTAGTTTATCCTTTCCCATTTTTTTATTAATATCCCGCAAAAATAACCTTATATTTGCAGGAATCAATAACTTATCGTGGAAAAAGACGCTAAAATTTATGTAGCAGGCCATCGAGGAATGGTTGGATCGGCAATATATCGCAAATTAATAGAACTTGGATATAATAACATTGTGACCCGGACGTCCCAAGAATTAGACCTACGTAACCAACAAGCAGTTGCTGACTTTTTCAAAGAGGAAAAACCTGATTATGTCTTCTTAGCTGCTGCTAAAGTTGGTGGAATTATGGCGAACAATACTTATCGCGCCGATTTCATCTACGAAAATATGGCGATACAGAATAACGTTATTAAATCCTCTTACGACAATGAAGTTAAGAAGTTGATGTTTTTAGGTTCAAGCTGCATCTACCCGAAAATGGCTCCTCAACCGTTAAACGAAGATCTATTGCTAACAGGCACCCTCGAACCGACAAATGAGCCCTACGCCATCGCCAAGATTGCAGGCATTAAAATGACCGAAGCTTTCCGCGATCAATATGGCTGCAATTATATTTCCGTGATGCCAACCAATCTGTATGGCATCAATGATAATTATCATCCACAAAACTCACATGTTTTGCCGGCCCTAATCCGTAGATTCCATGAAGCGAAGATCAATAAACTGGACGAAGTAACTATATGGGGGACGGGTACACCGTTAAGGGAATTTCTTTTTTCAGATGATTTAGCCGATGCTTGCGTATTTTTGATGAATAACTATAATGAGAAACAGTTTGTCAATATTGGCATCGGTGAAGATTTGAGTATAAAGGACCTGGCTGAACTCATTAAAGAGGTGGTCGGATATCAGGGGAAGATCTCTTTTGACACAAGCAAGCCTGACGGAACACCACGAAAATTGATGGATGTATCCAAATTACATGCTTTAGGATGGAAACACAAAATTAATCTTCGCGAAGGCATTAAATTAGCTTATGCAGATTTTTTGAAAAAAGAAGAAGCAACTTCCTAATAGGTTTCACTATAGGAAGGAATTCCATATTCATTGACTTCATCTTTTAGAGGAGCCTCCCCTTCAATTTGTGAATTTTTCTTTTTCTTCTTTTTGGGACGGATAAAATTACTGAGTTTACCAATTAATCCACTGATTTTATCCTGATTGATCTGGCCGACGGCACGTTCAGATAATAGCAACATCAAGGCCTTTTTTAATACGCCTGAATTTTTCAAGAAGAGCTTATTCATCACAAAAGGAACACCTATACGTAAGGTTTTGGTCAACCAATCTGAATCTGGGTTACTGCTTTTTGCGAATAATTGCTGAACAAGGTTGACTCCCGGAATATTGTTTTTCAAAGAATTGAAAAATCGAATTGGGGCTTCGATCTTGTTGTTGAACAACGTAAATTGTGTTTTCAAATAAGCCTCTTGTTCGTTTTTGAGTTCCTTTAAACGAGCGATTTCAGTTTTAAGCTCCTGTAAATTGCGTATTTTTGTCTGCTTATTATTCATTTGTAGCCCCTTCTCTATCAAATTTTTCGTTTTTTCTCAACTCTTCTTCCTCTTCTTCGATCTCATCATTCCACTTGGCCAAAAAGCGACGTATGGAAAGATCCATAAACTTAGATTCCAATGCAGGTTCGAAAATCCGTATAATTACGATAATAACCATAAAAATGCCTGCTGTCGCCAGGAATCCCAATGAATAACTTCCCAATAGCTCACCTAGCCAAAATCCCAAAGCCAAACACAGGAAAAAGACAACAAACAAAGTGAATATCAATTTAGTCGCGTCCACCACCAAACTCGCGATCAACCGCGATGATCGCTCGATTGTTTTCAATTTAACGAGCTTAAACTGGGAATCTATGTACTCTTTTGTTTTTTGAAAAGTACCACTAAGTGAAAATTTTTCTTCTTCCATGCATCTTAATTTTATTTAGGCTATCTCAAAAGTCTATACCAACTTCTATAGAATATTTATATTCAGCCTTTTGAAATAGCCTATAATTCTATGTATCTCCCAAAACTGTCCTGAGGGACAATTTGCTTCTTATGCATGCTCGATGATGTCATCGTCTACAATTTCCTCTCCCTGGTTTAATTTACCTTTTAGAGTGGAGACAATTTTTTCTTTAAACTCATTCAATTGATCGAATTGTTCTTCAGCTCTCTCACGAATAGCATCACTCAAATCGCTTAATGAATCATTGATCTTATCTCTTGTATCTGATCCTTTGTCCGGAGCAAATAAAACTCCTAAAGCTGCACCTGCAGCAAGACCTGCCAACAACGCCAAAGCTACTTTACTTGTGTCATTCATTTCTTTTTCGTTTTAAAGTTCTAATTCTATTATACGATGAATCTAGTCTTCGATAATAATACAATTATTAAAGCAAATCGTTTGCCAAATACCGCATTTATCCATTATTTACTAGAATCTATATAATTACAATATAGTGATTTTCCAACAATTTTCTATCGGTTTACAATAATTCACTAAAGCTTTATTATTTATGATTTAATATTTAGTATCTTTAAATCAACCGATTATAAAACATATGTTGAACAAAACCTATTGTAGCGCCGTCTATGGTATTGAGGCATGTACCATCACAGTTGAGGTCGTAGTTTCTACGGGCCTGCATTATTATATAGTCGGACTTCCTGACAATGCTGTCAAAGAGAGCCTCCGACGTATTGAAAGTGCCATTACTTCCTGTCAACTTCACATGCCACGGCAGAAAATTGTAGTCAACTTGGCACCGGCTGACATCAGAAAGGAAGGTTCCAGCTACGATTTATCGATCGCCATCGGCATACTTGCTTCCTCAGGGCAGCTCACAACGGAATTGCTCGACTATTATCTGATCCTAGGCGAATTATCCCTAGACGGCAGTATAAAGCCTATCCGAGGCGTGTTACCGATTGCCTTACAGGCGTTAAAGGATGGCTTTAAAGGGATCATACTTCCCAAACAAAATGCACAGGAAGCCGCTATTGTTACCGGTATCGATATAATTGCTGTCGAAAATCTTACAGACGTGGTACAATTTCTCAATAATTCGAAAAAGATCCCCCCAACCACCGTTGATATCCAATCTTTTTTTCAGACCGAAGCAAATAAGTATGACGTTGATTTTGCAGATGTTGGGGGACAGGAAAATATCAAAAGAGCATTAGAAATAGCCGCTGCTGGAGGGCACAATGTCATTTTAATAGGACCTCCAGGTGCTGGTAAGACCATGTTAGCAAAAAGATTACCAACAGTTCTACCTCCGCTCAATATGACTGAATCACTCGAAACGACCAAAATTCACTCAGTTTCGGGAAATCTCAAAGCGAAAGAGGCTTTATTAACTGTCCGGCCTTTTCGCGCTCCCCATCATACCATTTCCGATGTTGCCATGGTAGGCGGAGGCTCTAATCCCCAACCCGGAGAAATTTCACTATCGCATCATGGCGTACTATTTCTGGATGAGCTTCCAGAATTTAAACGAACTGTCCTTGAGGTTATGCGACAACCGCTCGAATCGCGGAGTATCACCATATCTCGCGCAAAATTAACGATAGACTATCCGGCCAGCTTTATGTTGGTTGCCGCAATGAACCCTTGCCCTTGCGGATATTTTAATCATCCCGAAAAGGAATGCATCTGCGGCAGCAACACTGTTCAACGTTATTTAAGTAAAATATCTGGTCCATTATTAGATCGGATCGACCTACATGTTGAAGTAACACCTGTACAATTCGACGAACTGACTGCCTCTCGCCCTTCGGAAAACAGCTTGACGGTCCGAAATCGTGTCATCCAGACGAGAGAGATTCAAAAACAACGATTTGAATCCCACCCAAATGTTCATTGTAATGCGCACATGAGTAGCAAGTTGACCAGAGAGATCTGTCAGATCGGCGAACCTCAAAAGAAATTATTAAAGACAGCCATTGACCGGCTAAGCCTCTCCGCCAGGGCTTATGACCGAATATTAAAAGTTGCCCGCACCATTGCGGATATGGAAAATAGCCCTACAATCGAGAACCACCATCTCGCTGAAGCAATTCAGTACAGAAGTCTGGATCGGGAGACCTGGGGTGGGAAATTTTAGAACTGTGCCAGGCAGTGTTTTATTACCCAGGGGAAACAGATGATAGTCAAAATCAATCCGGATAATGCACCAAAAAAATGTGCATCATGGTTAATTCCGTCCTGCCCCTTTTTGGAGGCCCAAATACAATACCCCAAAAACAAAAATGCAAATAAATAAGCCGGCAAACCGATGATAAACATAACCCCTATTTTGGTTCTTGGATCAAAGAGGATATAGCTAAATAATACAGCACAGATAGCACCGGACGCTCCTAAGCTGTAATAGCCATAATTATTTTTTTGCTGAACAATCGTTGGAATGTCACTCAGCACCAGACTACCAAAATAAACGACAGCAAAGAAGAGATGTCCATATGGGCTGGCCTGTGCCAAAATCATTTCCAATCGAAAAGCGAAATAATAAAAAGTGATCATATTGAACAAGAGGTGCCCCCAGTCTTTATGGATAAAACCACTGGTCAATATTGTATATACCCGCTGTTTACGAGCGATACTGTATGGATGGAGCATCAACTTGCCATAGAGCTGTTCGTGTGAAAAAGTATAGATACTCGTGACGAGCGTAAAGAAAAATATAGCACTTGCTACAGGGGACTGTTGTAAATATAAAGTCAGCATGCCTAGAATCGGTCTTCTAAAAGTAATACATAAAGTTCTTTGGGACCATGAGCACCCAGAACCAATCTTTTCTCAATATCTGCGGTTCGTGAAGGACCTGTAATAGTTGAGATCATAGTTGGAATTTCCTGTCCATAACGCTTTTGGATGTATGTCAGAGCATCTTTCACATCCCAAACTAACTGAGAAGCTTTAGCAACAACAATGTGAATCGGAGGATAGATACTCAACCGGCGCCCGGAAGCATTGGCATTGCTGACCATAATACTCCCATTACGTGCGATCAATGCCTCACAGGAGGTAATACTCGCATTCGCAGATTCAAAGTCTTTTTCCGTTTTGAAAAAGGGGAAACCATAGGGGCTCAGGAGATTTTGGATACCCTGCTCCCATGCATAGATATTTTTTATATTGTTAACCTCAGTTAAAGCAATCAAATTCTCGATCAGGCCAATCTCACCATCACAATAAAGGAACTTGCCACCGGCAGCTGTTAGTTCACGGACAAAAACAAGATCCACCAGTTCATCCTCTTCTTTGTAAAGGGCTGTTTCTTTGAAATTAGGGTGGGGATTATCATTTTTTTGAAGTAATGCTTGGCGTATCCGTTTTAACATTACCTCCTTCGCTGTCGCGTTCTTCACATTCATGGCTCAATAGCAATATAAATACAGCGCTAGAGTTATTCTAGCGCTGCAAAATCTAAATTAGTTCAAACTATTAGACGAATTATCCAACCGTTGTTCATCTTTGGAGGTCGCCTCATCAGGGTGAACATCCAATGGTAAATCAGTCTGGGGAACACCGCCACCGTCGGCGCCATTAACAAACTCGTCGTAGGTTGTTTTGGTCTCGAAAGGACGTTTCCCCAGAATTTCTTCAAGATCAGATTGGAAAAGAATTTCTTTTTCCAACAGCTTCTCTGCAATCTTGATTAGGCCTTCACGTTTATCCAACAAAAGTTGTTTTGTACGTGCATAGACATCTGTAATCAGATTACGAACTTCGGCATCAATCAATTCTGCCGTTTTGTCAGAGTATGGTTTTTGAAAAGAAGCTTCTGAGCTGTCACGGAAAGACACATTTCCGACCTTATCGTTCATACCATAAATAGCAATCATTGCATAAGAAAGTTGCGTGATACGTTCCAAGTCATTTTGAGCACCTGTAGAAATTCTTCCGAAAGTAATATCTTCAGCGACACGTCCACCCATGGTCATACACAAACTGTCGATCAGCTGCTCAGTCGTATATAAGAACTGTTCACGAGGGAGATATTGCGCATATCCCAAAGCCGCAACTCCGCGTGGAACAATAGAAACTTTCACCAAAGGATCCGCATGTTCCAAATACCAGCCAGCGATAGCGTGCCCCGCTTCGTGGTAAGCAACGATACGTTTCTCCTCGGGAGAAATGATTTTATTTTTCTTCTCAAGACCACCGATTACACGATCCACGGCGTCCTGAAAATCTTGCATATCTATCTCAGGTTTGTTTTTACGTGCGGCAATCAATGCAGCTTCATTACAAACGTTGGCGATCTCTGCTCCCGCAAAACCTGGCGTCTGTGCAGATAACTTTTTGGCATCTACCTCCGCGGATAACTTTAACGGTTTTAAGTGCACTTTAAAAATATGCTCACGACCGATCAAATCTGGTTTATCAATAGAAATCTGACGGTCGAAACGTCCTGGACGCAACAATGCACTATCCAACACATCAATACGGTTTGTTGCAGCTAAAATAATAACACCTGAATCCGTACCAAAACCATCCATTTCCACCAATAATTGGTTCAATGTATTTTCGCGTTCATCGTTGCCACCCATCATGGAGTTTTTACCACGGGCACGACCGATTGCATCAATCTCATCAATAAAAATAATACACGGAGCTTTTTCCTTGGCTTGTTTGAACAAGTCACGCACACGCGAGGCACCAACACCGACAAACATCTCAACGAAATCTGAACCAGACAGGGAGAAGAAAGGCACCTGTGCTTCACCAGCAACAGCTTTTGCCAACAAGGTTTTACCTGTTCCCGGAGGACCTACAAGCAATGCTCCTTTAGGAATTTTACCCCCTAGATTCGTGTATTTGCGTGGGTTTTTCAAGAAATCCACAATTTCCATTACCTCTTGTTTTGCTTCCTCTAAACCTGCTACATCATTAAAGGTGATATTGATTTGTGATTCTTTATCGAATAACTGAGCTTTGGATTTGCCAATATTAAATATAGCTCCGCCGCCACCTCCAGCTCCACCGCCCATGCGGCGCATCAAGAAAATCCAGATCGCTGCCAATACCAACAATGGCAACATAAATGTCACAAACCAGCTCGCCCAAGGATTAGAGCGATCGGCATACTTTAATTGTACCTTAGGTGTTCCCGGAGCCAGTTCGGCCTGCGATGCCGCTAACTTTTTCTCCAGAACCTCTGCTGAGGCATCTTTAAAGATATACTGTGGACCTGTTTCCTCCTGACCTGCAAGGCTTGGAAGGGGATCATTACTCTTGGCTACGTCTTTAAAAGCGGGATTGTCTTTCCAGCCTTTTTTTAGATAGACTTCGACCTCAACAAGATCATTTTTCTTATATGCTTCCAGACGCTCAACAGCGCCGGTCTTTAACATGCGTGTTTCAAAATCACTATAGCTAATTTCCTTAGCCGGGTTTTCTCCAAAAACATATTGCAAGGCAAAAAAACCTAAAAACATGGCAATCATTAGCCACACAAAATTGAATTTTGGCGGTTTTGGGCTTACCTTACTACTTGGGATTTTTTTCATTATATCGTATAATTATATTTTCTGTATAAATTAATGTATTGAGGCTTAGTATTAAGCACTCTGGAAATGTTGAATCTGTGCATCACCCCACAGATCTTCGATACCATAATGTGCTCTTTTTTCGGTCTTAAAGATATGTACAACCACATCCACAAAATCCAAAATCAACCATTCTCCATTTGATTGTCCTTCTTTATATTGGGGTTCTTGACCAAAAGCCTTATAGACTTCCTCCTCAACACTTTTGGCAATTGCGTTTACCTGAATGTTGGAGTCGGCATGACAAATCACAAAATAATCAGAAACAGAACTGTGAAGATCTCTTAAATCCAAGCGAACAATCTCGTTTGCTTTCTTTTCCTGCATACCGTGAACGATAATTTCTGATAGACGTTGCGACAATTCTGAACTTTTATTTTTACTCATTAAAAAATATGATAGTTTTGACTTAATATTTATTTAATACTTTCAGTTTGCAAAATAATAATATTTCGGGACTTATCATTGGTCAAAATACAATATATCTTGACAAAGTTGCCTCTACAAATGATTATTTACGAGAATTAATGTCAAATTTCACGCCACTCGCAGAAGGCACTGCCATTTTAGCAGAAGAACAGTTTCAGGGAAAAGGGCAGCGTGGAAACGTATGGGTCAGCGAACCTGGTAAAAATCTGACCACATCCATTCTTTTAAAGCCGTATTTCTTGCCAATTGCCCAACAATTTGCACTCTCAGCAACCATTGCAATCGCGGTAGCTAAGTGGCTTCAATGCAAAACTGAGCAGGATGTTGCTGTAAAATGGCCCAATGATATTTATGCCGGCAACAAAAAAATAGCAGGTATCCTAATTGAAAATAAATTAAAGGGCAATAGTATTGAATCGTCGATTGTCGGAATTGGTATTAACATTAATCAAATCAATTTTGACACAACAACAACAATCACCTCACTAGCTGTCCTTACTGGAAAAACGAATTATGTCATAAAAGACCTAGCCATCGAACTTTTTAAAAGTATCCAACAGGAATACAATAATCTCTTTAGCCAATCCTGGTCACAGCTACTGGCCTATTATAACGAGCTACTCTTTTGGAAAGGTCAGGAGCGTCCTTTTTTAGTCGCAGGAGAGGAAAAGCAGGGGATCATCCAAGCAGTGGGGATTGATGGCCGGCTCCAAGTACTTATTGAAGACAAACTGCAACAATTCGAAATCAAAGAGATAAGCCACCTTATATCCTAATCTTTACACTAAATTCAGATAATCCATTTTGGAATATGTTAAATTTGTAACGTAGAGAAATTAAACCTTTACCAATCATAAGTATCAAAGGTGTATAACGAACTGCAATAATTATTTAGGAAAATGAAAAAATTAGTATTGTTAATAACTGCAGTGATTTTTGCAGTTACAGGAGCTTTTGCTCAGATTCACAAACCTGTAAAATGGACTGTAGCCAGCAAGAAACTTAACAGCAAAGAGGCGGTTGTCTATGTGAAAGGAACCATCCAAAACGGTTGGCACATTTATTCTCAAAATGTAAAAGACGGTGGACCTATTCCAACATCCTTTAATTTTGCAAAAGCTGCCGACTACGCATTAGTTGGTAAAACAGCTGAGCCAAAAGCAAAAGTTAAACACGAAGAAGTGTTTAAAATGGACGTTGGTTACTTTACAAATGAAGTGATCTTTCAACAAAAAGTAAAGTTGAATAAAGGTACAGCAACCGTAAAAGGTACCGTTGAATGGCAAGCTTGTGATGCATCACAATGTCTACCTCCTGACGAATATGCTTTTGCTGTGACAATCAAATAGTAAAAATGATCATACACGGATAAAATAATAAGGCGATTCTCATCGCCTTTTTTTATTTTTGAAGCTGACATCAGAAACAGATACGCATGTTAAAAAACACATTTATTCTACTCTTAGTTGCTTTCTTCAGCCTTTCGCTTACAACAGCGACTTTTGCTTTCCAACAAGATAGTCTAACAAGTACAGAGGGGCTTCAATTTGAATCTTCACCTGACACCACACCAGCAGTGGAAGCTGTACCGGACGACCTGGCTTTTTCAGAGGCTCCGGATACAACGCTGAGTCAGGATAGCAGCAAATTGGACAAAGCAACAACAACTGTTTCTTCTACGGATTCAGATACAGGAAAAAAATCGCTTTGGAGTATTTTTATTGCTGGATTAATCGGTGGTTTTGCTGCACTTTTGATGCCCTGTATCTTCCCGATGCTGCCCCTGACTGTAAGCTACTTCACCAAACAGTCGGGCACCCGTGCAAGCGGCATTAGCAAAGCACTACTCTATGGCCTTTTTATTATTGTGATATACGTGGCTTTGGGGATGATTATCACAATTGCGTTTGGTTCGGATGCGCTGAATGCATTATCGACGAATGGCATATTTAATTTCTTATTTTTTCTATTACTCGTTGTCTTTGCGGCATCTTTTTTTGGGGCTTTCGAAATCACGCTACCAAGCTCTTTTGTCAATAAGATGGATGCCAAATCAGATAAAGGAGGCCTGGTCGGTCTCTTCTTTATGGCTTTCAGCCTTTCACTGGTATCCTTTTCCTGCACAGGACCAATTATTGGCACGCTGCTCGTTGAAGCCGCGTCAAAAGGCGAGCGTTTAGGTCCGGCCATCGGTATGCTGGGTTTTTCCATTGCTTTGGCGATTCCTTTTGGTCTTTTCGCTATGTTTCCTTCGATGTTAAAGTCGTTGCCGAAATCGGGTGGATGGCTCAATTCGGTAAAAGTGGTTCTTGGATTTTTAGAGCTTGCTTTGGCTTTAAAGTTTTTGTCCAACGTAGACTTAGCTTATCACTGGAATTGGTTGGATCGTGAAGTATTCCTTTCCTTGTGGATTGCCATATTTGGTCTGATGGGCTTATATCTTATTGGGAAGATCAAGTTTTCGCATGATAGTGAACTGAAATTCCTTTCTGTACCGAGAACGCTATTGGCAGTCATTGTATTCTCTTTTGTTGTCTATATGGTTCCTGGTCTATGGGGCGCACCATTGAAATCCATTTCAGCTTTCTTACCGCCTTCTGCAACACAGGACTTTGACCTTTCGGCTGGAGTGGCAAGCACACTAGCACACAGCGACGGTAAAGTGAAAAAATATGCAGAAATCTTCCATGAGCGCGGTACCCCAAAAGGGTTTGATCCATACTACGATTATGATCAGGCTCTGGAAACGGCAAAAGAACTAAACAAGCCTGTATTAATCGATTTTACGGGATGGAATTGTGTCAATTGCCGAGAGATGGAAGCAAATGTATGGACTGATCCGGGCGTAGCCAAATTGTTAAAAGAAGAATTTGTTATGGCGGAACTCTTCGTTGATGATAAAACAGAATTACCCGCCAACGAACAGTTCATTTCCAAATATAGCGGCAAGAAAATTAAAACGATCGGCAATAAAAACAGTGATTTTCAGGCATCGACCTTCAATAGCAATTCACAGCCTTTATATGTAATCGTGGATGCCTCTGGAAAGGTATTAGTACCCCAAACAGGTGCAAACTATAATATTGAACAATACAAGGCATTTTTACAAAGCGGAATTGATGCTTTTAAAGCTAAGAAATAAGCTTGCTCGATAACAAGACACTGGTTATTACTATTGTGAAGTTTACATGAAGTTTGCTGCTCGCTTAGATTAATTGTACAACAGAAGGCTATTATTTAATTGCATTTAAGCAATTCCGAACTTTTTATAACAGAAATATAATTGTATATAAAGGTAAAAATAGCTAAGTTTGAGTACGTATGAGTAACATTAAAAAAATTGCTGTTTTGACATCTGGAGGAGATGCTCCAGGAATGAATGCCGGTATTCGCGCTGTCGTGAGAGCGGGTATCTTTAACAATCTTGAGGTATTTGGTGTACGCAGGGGCTATGATGGTTTGGTAAATGGAGAAATTTTCCCAATGGATGCCAAATCCGTGGCCAATATCATACAGCGTGGTGGCACAATCCTAAAAACTGCGCGCAGTGAGGCTTTCAAGACCATAGAAGGCCGTAAACAAGCTTATGATAATTTACGTAGCCATGAAATTGATGCGATGGTTGTCATCGGTGGTGACGGAACTTTTACAGGCGCATCAAAATTCATCGATGAGTTTGACTTTCCAATCATCGGTCTACCGGGCACGATCGACAATGATTTGGCCGGGACTGATTTTACCATTGGTTATGATACAGCAATAAATACTGTTATTCAGGCAGTAGATAAGATCCGTGACACTGCAGAATCCCATGATAGGGTTTTTGTTATCGAGGTCATGGGACGTGATTCGGGTTTGATCGCCATCCGTTCAGGAATAAGTACCGGTGCTGAAGCGGTATTGGTTCCTGAGTTTGAGGTTGATTACGATGCAATCATGAAAAGGCTGGATAAGAGCCGTAAGAATAAATCCTCACGTATTATCATCGTTGCTGAAGGTGATAAAGAAGGTGGAATGGTCGTTTCGGAAAAAATAAAAGAAAATTTCCCGCACTATGATGTACGCCTTTCTATTTTAGGTCACATTCAACGTGGTGGTAGCCCTACATGTATGGACCGTGTATTGGCAAGCAGACTTGGCGTTGCGGCAGTAGAAGCGCTTGTTGCGGGCCGTAGAGGTGAAATGGCCGGGCTGATCTGTAGTGACGTTAGATTTACTCCTTTCAAGAGCGCTATTAAACATAACGTAAAACTTAACGAAGATCTGCTTCGTATCATTGAGATATTGTCACTATAAAAGGTAGTTTTCTAGATCGCGAGTTAGGCAAACGAGGCCCGTCCAAAAAGTAAAGATACTTCCCTGGTAAAGAATATTTGAAAAAATAGCCGGGGACACGAATAATTAAAGAAGAAACGGTATGTCCAAAAGTCTGGACATACCGTTTTTGCATATATTACATTACCATACCCTTGCACGATAAATTTAATCTCTTCATTGAGATCGCTATTTCAACAAATTATTTAGATATTCTGCATTAACGACAGGCAGCTGGATCGCCTGTCCCGCCTTAGCCATTGAATCGGCAAAATGATTAGTATTTGTAATTGCTTGCTCATAGGCCGTAACAACCTGATCGGCTATATGCAGGGACTTCGGGTCTTTGATATCTACCTTATACTGATTGTCTTCTAAAGATACATGACGATAGAAACGATAGGCGGCAGCCTTTAATAGGCCTAGTTCCTGTTGCGACAATTCATCGATTCGCGCATTAGCTGGTAATGTTACATCAATAAACGCTGTCCCCTTAGCTAGCGTATCGATGGAATGATCCAAAGGAATTGCACTGAGCGCCTCCAGGTTAACCACTGGGACACCGTTTTCTTTCTTCGAATTACAGGCAGCAGCAAATACCCCCAAGGCCATCACCACAATCAGTTTCTTTCTCATTTTATTATTTTCTGAATGTATTACACTCTGTTAATTACTTATGAAAAACCGAGTATTTATACCTTAAGATCCATATAATATACAATTCGGTCACCGCTAAAAATTATGTAAATTCGATCGTCCGGGAGATATAAATCGACAATCGCCAAAAAACCATCTTTCTTGTTTCTTGCTTGATCGGATCCTTCCAAAGTATCCATACAATTCTCAACCGCTTAAAGAAGAGAAATCGGAATCAACCTCTTAAACAAAGGTAAAGAAAAGATATGTAAGCTAACAGTCAACAAAAAACACTTATTTAAAATCTCTCCTATATAAAAGATTTTAAATAAGTGTTTTTGTATAGTGCAGTCTTAGACTGCAAGATCAGACTATTTCAACAATTCCGCCAATTTAGCTTCTAACGCTTCCCCTCTTAGGTTTGAAGCGACAATTTTTCCCGAAGGATCAATTAAGAAGTTCTGTGGAATTCCGCGCACTTCGTACAATTTTACAGGAGCAGATTTCCAGCCTTGTAAATCGGATACATGTGGCCATTGCTGTAAATTATCGTCATGGATTGCTTTCATCCAAGCATCTTTTTTGCCAGGGTTATCCAAGGAAACACCAAACACCGTAAATCCTTTATCTTTAAATTTATTGAAGGCCGCGACAACGTTTGGATTTTCGTGACGACAAGGTCCACACCAGCTCGCCCAAAAATCTAACAACACATACTTTCCACGCAGTGAAGATAAAGCAACATTTTTGCCAGTCGTATCAGGTAAGGTAAAATCAGGAGCTATAGAGCCTACGGCAACCGCTTTTAACTTTTGTATGCGCTCTGCCAATTCTTTCCCTTTTTCAGAATTTTTCAATTCCGGAGACAGCTTATCAAAGGATGTTACATATTCATTCACATTTTCGCCGCTCACATTTTCCGCCAATAGATCCAATGTATACCAGCTTTTTGGATTCTTACTGATAAATTCAGTGTCAGCTTTTTCCATCTTTTCAGAAATCTCACCAGCTTGCTTTTGCAATCCTTCAATGAATTTTGGGTCTTGTTTTTGAGCATCAGAAGCACCAAAATATTGTTGATTTAATCCCTCATATGCGTCAGTATACGGTTTTACAAAAGCTTTGTATTGGGTAAAATCATCGTTGATCGCTGTACCTGTGATCGTCGCTTCTTTAAATCCTTTTGTTGCATCTACCT
The DNA here is from genome assembly GCF_047784615.1 of Sphingobacterium sp. NGMCC 1.201703. Classification (NCBI taxonomy): domain Bacteria; kingdom Pseudomonadati; phylum Bacteroidota; class Sphingobacteriia; order Sphingobacteriales; family Sphingobacteriaceae; genus Sphingobacterium; species Sphingobacterium sp. NGMCC 1.201703. Next base: position 506,720 of record NZ_JBLOHD010000005.1, read on the forward strand.
TGATCACACCTTTGGACAAATACAATTGTGCTGTTTCAGGTTGTTTCTGAGCTCCTCTTAGCTCTCCGAAAGAAAGTCCATCAGGAGAATAAATCATTACACCTTTAGTTGGAGAAGCTACCTGACCGTTGAATTTAAACTCACCTTTAAGGACAGCTGCTGAATCTAGCTGACGGGTACCATTGTTGGCGTATTGCATAAATACCTTGGCTTTATCAGAAGTAGCATTCACTTTTCCTGTCACTGTATAGCTTTCTTGTGCCATCAATAAGGCTGGTAAAAAGCTTAAACCCATTAATATTCCCTTTTTCATAATTATATACTTCCCATAAATGTAAAACATTTCCTTTGCACTGTCACGCTATTTAACATTATTTAGCAAAGTTGTTACCAACGCCCCGAGGCCCCACCACCGCCGAAATCACCACCGCCGAATCCACCGAATCCACCGCCGGAACCGCCACCAAAACCGTCTCCACCGCGATTACCACCACCAAGACCATTAAGCAATGTCCACCAAAAAATATCGGAAGCGCCACGACCGTTCATCACACGACCGCCACCTTTTCCGCCACCCCCTCGATTTGAAAACATCACAACAAGAAATATCACTACGATGATGACAAAAATAATTGATCCGGAGCCACCACCACTGGGCTGTTTGGGGTCAGCTTTATATTCTCCTTTTGCATACGAAATCAGGGAATTCGTTGCTTTATCAACTCCGCCATAATAATCACCCTGACGAAATGCTGGCTTGATATCATTCTCAATAATACGATAGGCTATTGCATCTGGAACAGCTCCTTCAATCCCATACCCCGTTTGAATGGTCACAGCTCGGTCACCCAATGCTGCCAATAATAAAATACCATTATTGTACTTTTTATTACCGACGCCCCACTTTTTTGCCAAACGGACCGCATAATCAGAAATATCATAACCTCCGGTAGAGTTCATGACAACGACTGCAATCTGCGTCGATGTAGAATCTTCAAATGCCAACAGCTTTTGCTCCAATTGCTGTTTTTGACTGGCGGTCAATGTATTTGTATAATCATTGACAAGCTTATCAGGGGTCTCGGGAAAATCCTGTCCTATCGCAGTCATGAAAGTCAGCGCCCACAGCACTATTGCCATAACTGGAATCCGGACCCAAGAAAATATTTTCGACATAAGTTTTATTTTTTATTGACTAGCGATCACCAAAAACAATATCATTTGGAAGTTCATTGATATCATCATGCTCTCTGGGAAAGAATTTCGCTAATTGTTTACCTGCATGTTCAATTCCCTTCACCAGCCCCTCAACAATTCTATCCATACGGAATTCTTCGACCATAAGGTCTTTGGTGCAATTCCAAAAATCACTTTCTACACGTTGATCTATTCCTTTATCGCCAATGATAGAAAATTTATGATCTTCTAAAGCAATATAAATAAGAACTCCATTCTTCAACACGGTTTTATGCATGCCCAGTTTAGAAAAATAATACGTTGCCCGGTCCTGAACTTCATCTGGACAGTGGTTTTCTATTACAACCCGAATTTCTCCAGAGGTCTCATTTTCTGCCACATTGATGGCATGAACGACTCTTTCTTGTTCTTCTGCATTTAAAGCCATAATATAATATCTTCATTAGTCCGCAAAGCTCTTTATCAGCTCCACTCCATCATGCGAACATTTGCCTATAAAATGATGTATAAAAAATGGATGAAGGGCCCATACGTAAGCCGCATCATCCATTATATCGTGTATTTCTAATAAAGGTATTATTAGAATGATACGGTCGGCGCTTTGTCTGAGCCGGGAGCGGCAGTAAATGTACCCTTGGCTTTAAATCCGAACATGCCGGCCATTAAATTATTTGGGAAGCTACGTACCGTCGTATTAAATTGTTGTACCGCCTCATTATATGCTCTGCGTTCAGTCGAGATACGGTTTTCTGTACCTTCCAATTGTGCCTGTAATTCCAGGAAGTTTTGATTTGCCTTCAAGTCTGGGTAAGCCTCTACTGAAGCTAAGAGACGGCTTAAAGAACCACTGAACTGATCTTGAACTTTTTGGAACTTCGCAATATTTTCTTCTGACAAATCATCTGCATTAATGGTAACGGATGTTGCCTTAGCTCTCGCTTCAACTACTGCAGTCAAGGTGCTTTCTTCATGTTTTGCAGCACCTTTCACCGTGTTCACCAAGTTTGGCACCAAATCCGCACGACGTTGGTAAGCATTTTCAACCTGTGCCCATTTCCCTTTGACGTTCTCATCTTGAGAAACCATCGTATTATAACCACATGAGTTTAAGGACACTAATGCAAACAAACCGCATAGGGCTACTAAAAATCTTTTCATTTTCATTGTTCAAAGAATTAAATACTATTCAAATTTTACGGTTACACTATCAAAGCATATACCAAGCTCTTACTAAGATAAGAATATTTTTATTTCCAAATCGGCAAATAGCCAATATTCTGTAACTTTGTCACGGTTTTGGGATAAAAACCCAGCCCCATATCTTATGCAGAAAGAAATTGAGATTGCTATCCTTCCTGAAAAAATCGAAGACGAGCAATATATCTTACAACAAGGTGTAAAAGCGCTACGTCTGAAACCCCAACAGGTCAAAGGTTATAAAATCCGTAAACGTTCTATCGATGCCCGGAGCAAACAGGTGGTTTATAGAGCGCGGGTCATTTACTATATCGACGAATTCCCGTTACCAGAGATTTATGAGAACAATTTTAAATCCGTTCATACAGGAAAGCCAGTCATCATTGTCGGCGCTGGTCCGGCAGGCTTATTTGCTGCAATTCGCTGTATTGAACGAGGGCTCAGACCAATTGTAATCGAAAGGGGGAAACAAGTACAGGACCGAAGACGCGACCTTGCGAAGCTGAACCGCGAAGGTATTGTTAACCCTGAATCCAACTACTGTTTTGGAGAAGGTGGTGCCGGAACTTATTCGGACGGAAAACTTTATACCCGCTCTAATAAAAGGGGGGACGTAGATAAAGTCCTCAAACTGTTTGTTTCTCATGGTGCAACAAACGACATTTTAGTGAATGCCCGCCCCCACATCGGCACGAACAAGCTGCCACATATTATTGAAGCAATGCGGGAAAGCGTAATTGAATTTGGAGGCGAATTCCTTTTCGACCAACGTGTGGATGATATACTTGAGTCTTTTGGTCAGGTCCGCGGTGTAAAATTAGCCAGTGGGGAGGAAATCAAGGCCGATCATGTTATTGTAGCGACAGGGCACTCTGCGCGGGATATTTTCGAATTATTTCATCGCAACAACTGGCTGATTGAAGCAAAGGCTTTTGCGCTGGGTGTCCGCATAGAACACCCGCAGGCTATTATTGACCAGGCACAATACCATTGTCAGGTCAGAAGTGAGTATTTACCACCAGCCTATTATAGCCTCGTTGAACAGGTGAATGATCGTGGTGTTTTCTCTTTTTGTATGTGTCCCGGAGGCGTTATCGCTCCCTGTGCAACAGACCTCGATGAAATTGTTGTCAATGGTTGGTCGCCTTCCAAACGTAATAATCCACATGCCAATTCAGGCACCGTCATTCAAATCAACCTCGAAGACGTACCTAATTCCCTAAATGACCCCTTCGCTCTACTTAATTTTCAAAGGCAGATTGAACGCAAGGCTTTCGAGGTTGGCGGTGGAAATCTTGTTGCTCCCGCACAGCGCATGGTTGACTTCGTCGAGGGACGTGTGTCCATGGATTTACCGGACAATTCGTACAAACCCGGGACGTCCTCGGCAGACCTAAGGGAAGTTTTACCAGCTTTTGTACACGAGGCGTTACGTGGTGCGCTTCCAATATTTGGTAAAAAGATGAAAGGATATTATACAAATGAAGCTATATTGGTCGGTGTAGAATCAAGGACATCTTCGCCTGTGCGTATACCTCGGAACAAAGAAAATCTGCAACACCCTCAGGTAAAAGGACTTTACCCATGCGGTGAGGGAGCCGGTTATGCCGGCGGTATTATTTCAGCCGCTATAGATGGAATTAACTGTGTCGATGCAATTGATTTAAGTTAAGATTTTTTGTTTTTTCTCTTGCAGAATAAGAAGAAATGCCTTACTTTTGTAGCATCAACGCGAAAGTAGCTCAGTTGGTAGAGCACAACCTTGCCAAGGTTGGGGTCGCGAGTTCGAATCTCGTCTTTCGCTCCAAACAAAAAACGCTTCCAAAATTTGGAAGCGTTTTTTGTTTTTGCTTACTTTTACGTGCGGCCTAAACTCATAATTGACTTATTAATAAAAGACAATAGCCCAACCAGCACAACAATAAGACCTGCAATAATAAAAGCTGTCGATACGCCGATTGCATCAGCGATAAATCCTGTAAAAAGAAGCCCTATCATACTCGGTAAAATGGCTATACTAAAATAAAGCGAGAAAACTCGCCCCAACATTTCCACTGGAACCTGCTCTTGAATAATTGTCATGAATGATGCCGAGAAAATAGACATGGAGACTCCGCCCAAACTTGTCATCATAACAAACGGAATAAACCAGGTGGAAGGAAACCATCCCGATAGTGCAAAAGTTATCCCCAATATTATGTGCATGCTGTTCACTAATACCACTTTTGTTAGGGATACTTTAGCAAGTCCCAAAAAGCTGCCTCCAATAAGCATACCTACTCCCCACACAATCTCAATAATACTCATCTCCCACTTACCGCCGCCATAATGACCGATGGTCAACAAGGGGAACATAATGGCAACAGGCATAATACAAAAAGTCGCCACCATGGCATATAGGAATAATATTCTTAGTCCTCTATTATGATAAATAGTACTCATCCCCTGTTTTAGATCATCCAAGACAGCAGCAATAGAAGGCTTCACATTAGAACGGGACAGGTGGGGTATAGTCACAAAGAGTAGTGAGGTGATCGCGACTACAGCGCCAATAACATCCAGATATAAGACAGTCGAAATAGGAAAATAGCTAATAGCCAAAGTTCCCAATGCAGGACCGGCAATGCTACTTACTGATTGTAACATTTGATTAATACCTGAAACACGTAATAATTTGTCTTCCGGAACGAGAAGTGGCGCAATTGCCTGCATGGCTGGCGAGTGAAATGCTGAACCAATCGAACGACAGGCCATTAACAGATAAATCAGAAACATATTTGTACCATCACTTTTGAGTACAAAGGTCATTCCTAATGTACAGAGCGCGATAAAGCCATCTGCAATGATCATCACTTTCTTTCGATCCCATCGATCAATATAGACACCAGCAAATGGCCCGATGATCGCTTGCGGTAATAATCCTGCGATAGCAGCAAAAGCTAACACTTCAGCAGACCTGTGCGTCAGGCTCAGCCAAATCATAATCGAAAAGTTGACTGCAGAACTGGATAATAAAGAAACAAATTGTCCAATCCATATATAACTATAGGTACGAAACCAGTTATTTTTTTCCATAAAATTTTAAATAAAAAATACAATCGGTGTATCGTCGGGGTGACTATGACTAACACATTAAAATAAAACGGTTAATGACGCACCCTAGACCAATAAATGAAAATACAAGGGATTTCTTTCTGAATATAAGGTTCACCAAAGCAAACTTGCGAACAGCACAGAAAAAATAAATTATTCATTTCTTGAACAGATTCCGTTCAATTCAGATTTTAAATCCTATTGAGCTATAAGACCCAAGGTTTATAAATGTAAGTTGTATATATTGACATGTACATAGCAAATCAAAAATAGAAGAAAAACACTAAAAACACAAATTAGCGAAATAAGTCCGTTAAAATCATGTTAAAGGACCTTAAAAATACTTTATAAAAAAAAGGCGTTTACCGACTTGGTAAACGCCTTATATGTTTATAGTTTGTGTGATTTGTTTAGTTCGTTCTTAAGCTTTCTTCAACCAATTCTTCTACATATTTCCGAACAACCTCATTTGAAAAACGGGTCGTCACATCAAAAGCAAAGGCATGTACAAGCAGGATACGTGCTGATTCTTCGCCAATTCCACGTGCTCTCAAATAAAACAACGCCTCATTGTCAAACTGGCCAATCGTACAACCGTGTGAGCATTTCACATCATCCGCAAAAATCTCCAGCTGGGGCTTGGTATAAACAGCTGAATTATCTGACATCAACATATTATTGTTCTGTTGGAAAGCATTGGTTTTTTGCGCATCCTCCCGAACAAAGATCTTTCCATTGAAAACTGCTGTAGATTTATCCTGAGTAATGTTTTTATACCACTCATAAGACTCACAATGTGGTTTAAGGTGATCCACCACAGTATGGTTATCAACCAACTGCTCTCCTGCAGTCAGGTTTATACCGTACAAATGACTTTCTACATTCTCAGCATCCAAACGCACATTAATATTATTGCGGATAAAAGATGCCCCAGGGAAATTACAGTTGTAGTTGTTATAAAGGCTATATTTCTCCTGGTATACTTCTGTATGATTAAAATAGCGGCTTACAGCCCCAGCTACTTGAAGGTAGTAATGTTGCACTTTGGCATTCTCTTTTACCACGATTTCTGAAACTTTGTTAAGCACATTGCTTGCAGTACCCTCAGCTGTGATAAAGCTCTCGATCAACTCAAGCTCAGCATTCGCCTCGACAACAACCAAATTCCGTGTTTGTGCAAAGAAATCTTCTTTTCCAGTCGCTACGTGAATAATCTGTATAGGCTTATCAAGTACAACCCCTTTTTTCAAATGGATGAATACACCATTAGTAAAAGCAGCTGTATTAAGCGCTACCATGATATTATCAGATTTATCAGCATATTTAGCAAAATGTGTTTGAAAGGCAGGCTCAGTAACAGCGTCATCCATCGGAATAACCTCAAGTCCTTTTACCTTTTCCAGCTCACTTACGGCTAATACATACTGACCATTAACCAGAATAATACGGTACGCATCCAAATTTGGGATCTCTCCCGCACTAAAATCTAAGCCCTCGATATCCACATCTACATCAAGCGCATAGGGCTTATTGACAATACTGTGGATGTTTGTATATTTCCATTCTTCATTCTTAACTGTGGGAAAGCCTGCTGCTTCGAAACGTTCGAATGCTTGTTGACGTGCCTCTGTAAAGAAAGCAGGTTCGTCTGAAACACTTTGCTCTTTAAAAGCTCCCAACACTTGTTGAAGTAATGATTCTGAAACTAATGTACTCATGTTATTTTTTAATCAAATCGCCAAAATTCTCTTCCACTCCTATTTTATCAGTGTAAAGATTAGGCGTTTTGTGTATCATATTCTTTTAACCAATCGTATCCTTTTTCTTCTAGCTCCAAAGCCAATTCTTTAGGGCCTGATTTCACGATACGACCATTGTACAATACGTGAACAAAATCTGGAACGATATAATCCAATAAACGCTGGTAGTGTGTGATAACAACGAAAGCGTTGTCTTTAGAACGTAACTGGTTCACACCATTTGCAACAATGCGAAGTGCATCGATATCCAAACCTGAATCTGTTTCATCCAAAATGGACAATTTCGGGTTCAACATCGCCAGTTGAAAAATCTCGTTACGCTTTTTCTCTCCACCAGAGAATCCTTCATTCAATGAACGGTTAGCTAAGTTCGCTGAAAATTCTACGAGCTTTTGCTTGTCTTTTACCATTTGTAAGAATTCTTTTGCTTCCATTGGAGGCAAACCTTTATATTCGCGAATATCATTTACCGCTGTTTTTAGGAAATTGATATTCGATACTCCCGGAATTTCAACAGGATATTGGAAGGCAAGGAACAAGCCTTCACGGGCACGGTCTTCCGGGGAAAGGTCCAATAAATCAACCCCATCCAACAAAGCCGAACCTTCACTGACTTCATACGATTCACGGCCAGCCAATACATTGCCTAAGGTACTTTTCCCTGCTCCATTAGGCCCCATAATAGCGTGAACTTCTCCCGCTTTAACTTCTAGGTTTAATCCTTTTAATATTTGTTTGTCTTCTACAGACGCATGTAAATTTTTAATGCTTAACATTTTATTCGTATTGAGTATTGAGCGAGATGCTAGTATTATCTGGCTTGCTCAACTATTTTATATCTATCCTACTGAACCTTCTAAAGAAATCGCCAATAATTTCTGAGCTTCTACAGCAAATTCCATTGGCAACTGATTTAACACCTCTTTGGCATAACCATTAACAATTAATCCAACTGCCTTTTCAGAATCTATACCGCGTTGGTTCAAATAAAAGACTTGATCTTCACCAATTTTTGACGTAGTTGCCTCGTGCTCTAATTTTGCGGTCTTATTGCGGTTTTCGATATATGGAAATGTATGTGCCCCACATTTATCACCGATCAACAAAGAATCACATTGTGTAAAGTTTCGGGAGTTATCCGCATTCGGACCGATTTTTACCAAACCTCTATAACTATTATGGCTTTTTCCGGCAGAAATCCCTTTGGAAACAATTTTAGATTTTGTGTTCTTGCCTAGGTGGATCATTTTCGTCCCTGTATCCGCAACCTGAAAATTACGGGTCATCGCTACAGAATAAAACTCACCGATCGAATTATCGCCTTTTAGGATTACCCCTGGATACTTCCAGGTAATTGCTGATCCGGTTTCAACCTGCGTCCAGGAGATTTTACTATTATCACCTCTACAGATTCCACGTTTTGTTACAAAGTTAAAAATCCCCCCCTTGCCATCTTTATCACCCGGATACCAGTTCTGTACGGTAGAGTACTTAATCTCAGCATCGCGTTCAGCGATCAACTCCACCACTGCAGCGTGCAGTTGATTCTCGTCACGCATAGGTGCAGTACAACCTTCCAGATAGGAAACATAAGCCCCTTCATCCGCAACAATTAATGTACGCTCAAACTGACCTGTATTCTGTGCATTAATCCGGAAGTATGTAGAAAGTTCCATTGGACATTTTACTCCTTTTGGAACATAAACAAAGGATCCATCCGAAAAAACGGCGGAGTTTAATGCTGCGTAGATATTATCTGTTTGGGGAACTACTGTTCCCAAATATTTCTTTACTAAATCGGGATGTTCCTGAACCGCCTCGCCAAACGAACAGAAAATTACGCCCTGTTCTTTCAGCTTCTCGCGAAATGTTGTTTTTACCGAAACGGAATCAAAAACAGCGTCCACCGCTACTACACCTGCCAAGATCTTTTGTTCATCCAAAGGGATACCTAACTTTTCAAAAGTGGCAATTAACTCCGGATCAACTTCATCCATGGAATTCAGCTGTGGCTTTGCTTTTGGGGCAGCATAATAAGATAGATCTTGAAAATCAATCTCTGGAGCTCTGAAATTTTGCCAAGTAGGCATCTTTAACGTCAAGAAATGACGAAAAGCTTTCAATCTCCACTCCAATAACCATTCGGGTTCATTCTTTTTTGCCGAAATAAAACGAACCGTCTCCTCAGTGAGGCCTTTGGCTGCGATTTCCATTTCGATATCTGTCGTGAACCCGTATTTATATTCTTCGAGCTCCAGCTCTTTTAATAAATCGTCGTCTTTAGTACTCATATTGCGCTCTCACGGTTTAACTAATTCGGGAGGGGTCTAGCCTCCGCAACTATCGAACTGCAAAGTTACAATTTCAAAGCCAATAAAATACATTTTATATCCGCTCTAACAGGTATTTTTAATAAAAAAATGACATTTATCACTTCATTTCGTCGAAATGAGCACATTTCAAACGATTATGACAGTCAAATGATTTTAAATCAATTAAAATTATAACACACAAAACGATATATAATCAAAATCTATTAATCGTCAATAATTTTGTATATTATTAAATTTCCAAATATAATTTTGTATATTTACAAATACTATTGATTATTAAGACTCTAAGATATGCCATTTGCACCAGACAAAACAGATTTAAAAATTCTTAAGCTATTACAAGAGAATGGCCGCATTACCAATTTGCAATTAGCATCAAGTATTGGGCTATCCCCAGCACCAACATTGGAACGTGTAAGAAAACTCGAAAATTCAGGTTTCATCAAGAGTTACCATGCTTTTGTGGACGAGGAGAAATTAGGTCTTGGGATCAAATCCTTTATACAGATTTCACTGGATTTCCATACGCACAATGCGATTCCCGAGTTTGTTGCTGCCGTGAAGATGATTCCCGAAGTAACCGAATGCCATCACGTTACCGGCAATTGTGATTTTATTCTTAAGGTCTATGTGAAAGACATAAAAGCGTATGAAGGTGTAATTATGGAAAAAATTGCTAAAATCCCCTTTGTGAAAACATTCCAGACCATGATGATCATGTCTACAAGTAAAAAGGAACCAATCATTCCTTTGGAATATTAAACCAAGAATTTATGAAAACATCATCCCAATATCAGGATCTAGCAATGATCCTTGCTTGGCCTGATGCTACAATCCGTGGTGATGAGGCATGGATGATGTTTTTCAAGAAAATAGGATTCGTTAAAAACCTGAACTTTAAGGTCGGTCATACTGGTATTATTCTGATTGAGCGCGATACAGGTGAACTTCATTTTTACGATTTTGGCCGATACATTGCTCCGAGGGGTTACGGAAGAGCTCGCTCAAAAGATTCCGACCCCAAGTTAACCATTAAAACTAAAGCACAAATTGACGACGACCACATTGTAAACCTACTCGAAATTGTCCAGTTTTTTGAAGAAATAAAAGATGCCATGCAAGGTGTGGGTGATCTTTATTTTTCTATTGTCCAGGGAATAGATTTTTATAGCGGAAAAGCTTTCGCAGACCAATGGGTCCATAGAGGTTCATACCCCTATGGTGCAGTAGCCCTCAACGCCAATAACTGCTCCCGATTTATTGCAAGACTCCTCCTCCACGCCTCAAGAAGGTTTCATTTCTGGCATTCCATCAATTTCCCCGAAACGATAAAAGCAAGCCCAATGAGCAACCTGATAAATGCCTCTCCGAATAGATCGATCTATAAATATACAGAATCAGGCGGCCTTGAAATAATAAAAATGAACAGATACGCATCGCTACTATTTTTATTAAAAAAACTACGAACAAATATCTGTTCTGATCTCGCAGGGTCCCTACCCGAAGATATCACAATCGGCGGAATGGTACTAAAGGACAAACCTGGTTCCGTCCCAACCAAAGCGCAATATCTTGGCGGTGTTGGCGAAGGAGCCTGGTTCCATATCGAACCCATTGGCACCAGTCAGGCAATAATACATCGCTTTACTCCGAAAGGAAAACTAGAATACATAGTACTCGGAAAAGCCTGCCAACCGATAGATTTTGAAAGTCCTTATCAGATTACTTATGACAGTCACTTTCTATACAGCCATATCCTACAAGCTAATAATACCGTTAGATTTGAACATATTTATGTGCTGACTATTGGTGAAAAAGGTTTTTCTAAGAATGATAGATATGCCTAGGACAAACGCCAATCTATAGGAGTTTTACCATGCTCCCCCAAATATTTATTTGCCTTTGAAAAATGTTTGCTCCCAAAGAATCCCCTATAAACAGAAAGCGGTGATGGATGCACCGATGTCAAAATAAGATGTTTTCGTGCATCAATTAATACACTCTTCTTTTGCGCATAACTCCCCCATAGCATAAAAACCACATGTTCACACTGTTGCGAAATAGCGTGTATAATACTATCGGTGAAAACTTCCCAGCCTCTTTTTTGATGGGAACCAGCCAAATGCGCCTGCACAGTTAATGTCGCATTGAGCAACAAAACCCCTTGTTTAGCCCAAGCTGTCAGATCCCCGGATCGGGGTTCCACAAATCCTTCGATATCATCTTGTAGCTCCTTAAATATATTTTTTAAGGAAGGTGGCGGAACGATTCCTTCTGGGACAGAAAAAGATAGTCCATGTGCCTGGCCATCGTTATGATAGGGATCCTGCCCCAGGATAACAACTTTAACATTTTGGAGCGGGGTAAGTCTAAAAGCGTTCATAACCAGATCAGCAGGCGGAAATACCTTTGCCTGCTGACGCTCTTGTTGCACAAAGGCAGACAATTGTTTCATATAGGGCTGACTGAACAAAGGTTTCAATATCGGAGCCCAAGAATCATCATATAGTTTTTCCATAAACCAAACATAGATAAAGTTATATGCAATGGCAAATTTATTCAATTCTGTCCATTCATAAAGTACTTATAATGGCTACGTCGGTTCTCGTCCTAAAGCGATATCTGACAACCGTCATATACGCGGAAAACATAATTTTACAAAATAACCACTTGAACAAGTTGCTTAAACGACGAAATTAACGGATATTTGCAGAATTAAATTGAACACAAATATTTTTTAAACATAGATTTATGTCAAATCTCGTTAGAATCATCATTTGCAGTGCATTGCTGATTGGAACAGTTGCTTTATTTTGGACCGGAAATTGGGGATGGGGAATTCTAGGCATCTTGATCACTATCCTAGGCTTTGTCACTGTATTTTTCCATGAATACATGCTCATCGCGCAATGGTATATGCGCAAACAAGATATGGCTAGCGCCGAAAAATGGCTGAGGAAAATCACAAATTATGAAAAACAATTGATCCCACAACAACACGGTTATTACAACATGTTGATTGGATTGATCGAATCTCAACGTGCTCCGATGCAATCGGAAAAATATTTCAAAAAAGCATTGGCACTTGGGCTTCACATGGACCACAACATTGCATTGGCAAAATTAAGCTTAGCTGGTGTTGCCATGGCAAAACGGAATAAGCGCGAAGCAGAAAAATTACTTCAAGAAGCCAAAAAAGCTGACAAGAATAAATTGTTGGCTGACCAGATCAAAATGATGAAAGATCAGATGGGTATGCTGGACAAACAACAAATCCGATACAACCGATAGGTTGAGGCAAATTGCTAAAGACTAAAAAAAGCGCTGTGATCTATGAAGATTACAACGCTTTCTTATTTTACCCTGTTCCGATCAACTATTTATTCAGCAAGATAGGGACATCCAAAAATTTACCTTCCTCCTCGCTACTCTCAAAAACAAGCTTAATGCTAACGGGTGTATCCGTCTTCTTCCAGTCTTTCACAATTACCTGGATATCTACCGGCTTATCCTCTTCGAGCAAATAATGCAAATAATTCTGTTTGTCCTCAAACTTTATCTGTACATTGCCCATCTGAATCGAAGAGAAAAAGTGAGGCTGCTTCTTTTGATCTAAGATCTGTGTGGAGAACGTATTCATTTTAAATTCGCGCGGATCTTTACTATAAGAGATTGCGAACAAATTAATAACCAGTTCATTTGTTGTCTTGTCTACATGAAACTCTTTTAAATCAAACTGAATATCATCGACAACCAGTAATGAATCTGCCGACTGGGCCCGTATGGCACCGCCTACAAAGCAAAGAAAAAGTAGGGTGGCAACGCAACGAAAAAATACTTTCATATATTATACTATTTAAAAAAGCCACGCTAACCGTGGCTTTCTATATTAAAAATCTATTTAAATAAAATTATGCGCGCAAACGATCAGCTGAGCGAATCAATTTTTCATCCCGTCGCACTCCACCTAATGCTAGCGCACAGAAAATAATTGATATCGGCAATAAAAAGAAACCTACCCCAATATTACCAGCCCCCAAAAATTGATTAACAGTTGTGAGATGTGTACTTGCCGAAGAATAAAGCCAAATCGCGAAAAAGATAATCGCAACAATCTCTACCCATATCAGCAGGAGCTGTACCTTACGCTGTTTAAATTTGAAGATCGTGAAGATCGGGAGCAATCCCAATAGGGCTGTCACGATGGTCTGCAGAATATAACCAAAACCACCTTCATGCACCGGCTGTCCGGCGGCAACACCATAAACACCGGTCACCTTTACATTCTTTCCCAAACCGACTAAATCACTGTAATTTACATAAGGGAATAAGAACAAGCCGAATATAACTAATCCTGCCACTAATAAATAAACAGTTTGGATACGTTGAATCATATTTTAATTTTTGTATATCAACAAATATAATAAGCTTTCTTTCTATTTAGAAATCAGAACAATCGAAAGAGCTATTTTGTTGCAACTTTTGGTAGATAAAACACGCCCTTTGATCTTTAAGTCACCTATAATTTACTCCAAACTCATTCTTTGTCGCAGCGGAATACTCACTATACTGTGTGCGAATCCAATACCAGTCCCGATTCACTATTCCAATATTGATGCGAGTTACCTCATGGAGTTCTTTTCTGAAAGCACTATCTTTGCACAAATTTAAAAGATCATGCTATACATATATGGAGCAACAGCACATGCAAAAACTGCGGTAGATGTTGCAGAGGATTTAGATATCGAAATCGGTGGCCTTATTGACAAATCTTTGTTGATAGAGGATGTATTTGACTATGAGGTCCAGCTCCATCATCAGGTTAAAGATGCTGCAGAAAATTTCTTTGTTGCTGTTAAAAATCCTGGGCTCCGCGAAAGAATTGTCTCTGAAAATCCAGAATGGAATTTTCAATCCTTAATCCACCCTAAAGCCTATGTTTCAAAAAGAGCTGAAATCGGCGAAGGTTGTATCATTCTTCCTGGAGCAACGATAGCCCCGGATGTACAGATTGGCAATCATTGTATCATTTCGGGTTCGGCAGTCATTGAAAGCAACACCATCATTGAGGACTTTGTGAACGTTGGACCAAATGTCTCCATTGGAGCCAATGTACTCGTAGGCCGAGGATCAGAAATCAAAGCGAATACGCATATCGAAGACGAAGAAACCATCCCCAAAGAGAGTGTCGTTTAATGACTAAATTCCTGCGGAATGGAACTGTAGATCGTATAGCTTTTTATAGTAACCATCAAAAGACAAAAGCTCTTGATGTGTTCCTATTTCCTTAATTTCACCTTTATCCAATACGATGATCTTGTCTGCCTTCTGAATGGTGGACAAGCGGTGGGCAATGACAATGGATGTCCGTCCCCGCATTAAATTGTCAATCGCACTCTGGATCATTTCCTCTGTTTCGGTATCTACAGAAGAGGTCGCTTCGTCTAACACCAGAATTCTCGGATCATGCACCAATGCCCGAATGAAGGAAATTAATTGCGCCTGTCCTGCTGACAGTGTAGCTCCCCTTTCCCTGACATCATAATCGTATCCACCCGGAAGCCGCATAATAAAATCATGTGCGCCCACTTCTTTCGCTGCCTCGATGACCTGCTCCCTAGAAATTGAAGGGTCCCCTAATGTAATATTATTGATGACAGTATCTGAAAAAAGAAATACATCTTGTAACACCGTTGCAATGGTATTTCTTAGATAATCAAGATCATAATCGCGGATATTTACACCATCTAGTAAGATTTGACCCTTATTGACTTCGTAAAATCGGCTTAGGATGTTAATAGTTGATGATTTTCCGGCCCCCGTAGCCCCAACCAAAGCCAATGTTTCACCGGGTTGTACATTGAAATTCACATCCTTTAACACCCAATTCTCATCGTTATAGGCAAACCAAACATGCTTAAAAGCAATTTCCCCTTTGATATACTCAGGCTTCAGAGTTCCCAAATTGGGCGTCATCTCGTCTGTATCCAAAACCTCAAATATACGCTCAGCACTCACCATACCCATTTGAAGTGTATTGAATTTATCGATAAGCTCACGAATAGGCCGAAAAATCATGTTGATATACATGATAAAGGCGACGACCACACCCGGCGAAATCACATCGCCCATAATCTGTTTGGCTCCAAACCAGACCAACAGGCCAAGTGAAATGGCCATGATGATTTCAAGAACAGGGAAAAAGATAGAGAAGTACCAGTTCGTACGGATATGCGCATTCCTATGCTGTGCATTGATCTCCTTAAATTTATCCATCTCCTGCTTTTCGCGTGCAAAATATTGGATAATCCCAACTCCAGTGATATGTTCCTGCAAAAACGTATTTAAATTAGACACCCATTTCCGGACATCTATAAAAGCGGCTTTCATCGCCTCTTTAAATACATAAGTTGCGGCGATCATCAAAGGCATCGGAATAAGCACGATCAGCGTTAATTTCCAATCCGAATAGAACATGACCCCCAATATCACGGCCAGTTGCAATAGGTCGCCAATAATCTGAATCAATCCCTCAGAGAAGATATTGGAAAGTGTTTCCAGATCAGATATCGTCCGTGTAATCAGCTTTCCCAAGGCTGTTCGATCAAAATACTTAAGGCGCAACTGTACGATATGATTAAAGACCTGGATACGAATATCCTTGATAACAGACTGCCCCAGGGTATTTGTCATCAAGGTATGGTAATAACGGATTAAGGTCTGCACGATGACCAGCGCCAGCATGGCAATCAGCATATACGACAATCCGCCAGTGTCAAAATTCAAGATATAATTGTCTAATGTATGTTGGATAAGCATAGGCAGTGCAGGAGCTACCGCCGCCAATAGGATCGTTAAAACGACCGATATCCAAAATGCAACATGATAGGGCCGCATATAGCGACTCATGCGTCGCAACAAATTGACATCGTATGTTTTGCCTGTTATTTTATCTTGACTCACGTTAATTTTATATAAGGGTACGCTACTTCTGTTAAATACAATCCATGTGCAGGGACAGATACACCCGCCTTGCCGCGACTTTTACTCTCAATCACTTCTTTCATAAAGGAAGCCGGTTTGCCCTTTAGTCCAATCTCCAACGAAGTTCCTACAATAGCACGGACCATATTGCGCAAAAAACGATCTGCGGTAATATGAAAAACGAGATCCTGCTCGTTATGCCATAACCATTCTGCTCTACGAATATCACAAATATTTGTAAACACTTGGGTATGAGACTTGCTAAAACATTCAAAATCTTGCCTACCCAACAAAAACCGGGCAGCTTCGTTCATTTTATCGACGTCCGGACGGTCGCGCATGAAACAGGAATAAGGATAAATAAACGGATCTTTATGGAAATGAAGGTGGTACTCATAAGATCTATGCGTCGCATCGAATCGAGCATGCGCATCGTCCGCAACTTCAATCAACCTTTTCACCGCTACATCAAAAGGCAATAGGGCATTAAGTGAATGAATAAAACGCTCCGGTTTTGCTAATATCCCAACAGGAACTGCATCAAAATGAGCATACAATTGTTTCGCATGTACCCCGGTATCCGTTCTCCCTGCTCCGGTAGTCTCAATAGGTTCACGCAACAATATCTCCAAAGCTTTATTCAGCACCTCCTGTACCGAAATTGCATTGTTTTGGACCTGCCATCCATGATATGCTTGCCCAAAGTAGGCTATTTCTAAAAAAAAACGTTTTTTATCCATTATGCAATACAAAGGTACATTTTTCCAAATGAGCTACATTTCCCCGAAAGACTATTTTGCTCATTTTCGTCAATATTTAATCCTCACATGACAAAACTTGAGCCGGCTTTAAATTCTAATCTCCCGGGAAATAAGGAAATTACTCAGGTATAATTAAAACAAGTGTGGATTTAACAGCACTTTGAGTTCGCACCAAGTCTGTATTAAGCCTAACCTTTTAAGCCCATTTAGCACGATAACATTGAAGCTATAGCCCGGATATAGTCTGCCGACTTGGTTTTACCCTAGGAAAAATAAAAAGAACCTAAAGTATGTCTATCAGATTTTCAAAGGCCATGCCACGGGAAGCTTTTAATAATACTGTAGCTCCGATAATCGGTTCTTCTTGCAATGCAGTCTTCGCTTCTACTGTCGTTTCATAAAACTCGGCATCATCATTTCTATGCTCAAAAAATGCTTTTCCAACAAAAATCTTGCGGTCAGCGAACATACTCCTTACATTATCTACGATTTTCCGATGCTCTTCAAAAGATTCTGCTCCAAGTTCAAACATATCTCCCAGGATAACCGCCTTCTTATCGGCCTCAATAATCCGAATATTATCCAAGGCAGCAGCCATACTCGTTGCATTGGCATTATAATAATCACAGATCACTGTATTTTGAGCTGTCTTCATGATCTGAGAACGATTGTTGGTTGGTGTATAACCTTCAATACCTGAATTGATTTCCTGCGGAGAGATACTGAAATGTAGCCCTACTGCAATAGCGGCTAAAAAGTTCTCTGTATTGTATGAACCTGTAAGTTGCGTATCTATCAAATAGGTCTGTGGATCTACTTTTGTCTTCCAGGAAATCTGCAACAACGGATTTGCTTTCATCAATTTACCGATGACATCATTACTCTCTGAAAATCCGTAAGTCACAATTTCAGCAATTTGACGGGCTGCAGCCATTTCGCCAAGATGTGGGTTATCCCCCTGCAAAAAAAGTGTTCCTTGGTGATCCTGAAGCCAATCGTATAGTTCCCCTTTAGTTTTCTTAACACCTTCAAAAGAACCAAATCCCTCTAGATGTGCCTTACCCACATTGGAGATCAGTCCATGTGTTGGTTCAGCGATGGCGCATAAAAAGGCTATTTCTCCGAGATGATTTGCCCCCATTTCTATAATGGCAACTTCCACAGTTGCATCAATGGCCAACAAGGTCAAAGGAACGCCAATATGATTATTTAGATTCCCTTTTGTGGCATAAGTCTTATATTTCTGAGAGACAACCGAATATAATAATTCCTTTGTTGTTGTCTTTCCATTCGTTCCTGTTACACCGATAACGGGAATATTTAGCTGTTTCCGATGATGGTTTGCCAAGCCCTGTAGTGCTGTCAACACATCTTCTACCAAGATATATTGTTCCCCTTTTTTATAAATTTCCTCATCAATGACAACATACTTCGCTCCGATTTCAAGAGCCTGCTCCGCAAAGGTATTTCCATTGAAATTTGCGCCTTTCAGTGCAAAGAATATACTATCCTTCTCAATTTTACGCGTATCTGTTGTAATATTTGGATACTGTTTATAAATCTGATATAGCGATTGAATGTCCATGTTTAGAAATTTGATGAGCAAATATAACCATTCTGCCTGATTTCAGATAAATGGAGAAGCACATCTAAAATAATTGGATCCCAAATACAATCCCCGATAACGTTTGCGCATTTATTTTAATCAATTTTCTTTAACTAAGGCTTTAATATTGGTAATTTCATTGACCAATTAAACAGTTTGAAATGCGGACGACCAAACTTTCAACTCTTTTACAATTTTTCTTTCCTTTCGCTTCAACAGCGAAAGTTTTAATTCTTGTAATCGTAAAAATGGTATTGTAGCAAATGGAGACAAGCTTATAAATTATATAATATGAAAGCTTTTTTAGACGAGAATTTTTTATTGAATACCAAAACAGCGGAAGAGCTGTACCACTATTATTCAAAAAACCTACCCATCATTGATTACCATAATCATCTGATTCCAGAGCAGATAGCCAATGACATCAAGTTTGACAACATCAGTCAGGCCTGGTTACATGGAGATCATTACAAATGGCGAGCCATGCGGGCAAATGGGGTTAACGAACGTTATATCACCGGGGATGCATCTGATGAGGAAAAATTCATCAAATGGGCAGAGACTGTCCCCTATACGTTACGGAATCCGCTTCATCATTGGACACACCTTGAGCTACAGCGCTATTTCGGCATAACAGATGTACTTTCTCCAAAAACCGCAGCCAAAATATATGCGGACACAAGTGCGCAACTGCAACAGGACAGCCATTCTGTTCGGGGACTGCTTCGAATGATGAATGTAGAAGCCGTCTGCACAACCGATGACCCTATTGATAACCTCCGATATCACCAGCAGTTTGCCCAAGAAAAGGAATCATTCAAAATGCTTCCGGCATTCCGCCCAGATAAGGCGATGAACGCTGACGACATCACTGCGCTTAATCAGTATATAGACAAACTTGAAAAAATAAGCAACCGGGAAATCAATGATTTGCAAGAATACCTGGATGCATTGAAATCTAGGCATGATTTCTTCGCTGCCAATGGTTGTAAGGTTTCCGATCATGGATTAGAGCAAATTTATGCGGAGGAATATACGGAACAGGAAATTAAAAGTATATTCAATAAGATCAGAAGCAAAAAAGAAATCAGTGCTACCGAGAATCTCAAATTCAAGTCAGCGATGTTGATTTATTTTGCCGAATGGGATTATGAAAAGGGTTGGGTACAGCAATATCATATTGGCCCATTGCGCAACAACAATGCCCGCATGCACCGTTTGATCGGCCCCGATACAGGTTGGGACTCTATTGGGGATTTCAGTCAAGGACGGACTTTGTCAAAATTTTTGAATAAATTAGATAATGGGAACAAACTGACCAAGACAATCTTATATAATCTTAATCCAGCAGACAACGAGCTCTTTGCGACGATGATAGGGAATTTCAATGATGGTTCCATAAAAGGAAAAATGCAGTTTGGTTCGGCTTGGTGGTTTTTGGATCAAAAAGATGGTATGACAAAACAGATCAATGCGCTATCAAATATGGGCTTGTTAAGTCGATTTGTTGGTATGTTGACTGATTCCAGAAGCTTCCTTTCCTTTCCACGGCACGAATATTTTAGAAGACTACTCTGCAGTATCTTCGGACAGGATATCGAAAACGGCGAAATCCCGAATGATATTGAATGGGTAGGAAAAATTGTACAGGATATCAGCTATAATAACGCAAAAGAATATTTTGAATTTTAATGAAAATGCAAGGTAAAGTATTAAATTTTGGAGAATTGTTGCTGCGGATCTGTCCAGACATCGAGCAGGATTGGATTGAACAGCACCAACTCCCTTTTTATATTGGAGGCGCAGAATTAAATGTGGCTACTGCATTGGCCCTTTGGGGCGTGCCATCATCTTATTTATCAGCAATTCCTCAAAATGCAATCTGTGAAGCAATTGATCGCTATTTAAAACGAAAAAATATAGACACCACTCCCATGCAATGGACAGGAGATAGGCTAGGGATTTATTACCTACCTAAAGGAAAAGATCTGAAAAACGCAGGGGTAATCTATGACCGGGCCAACTCCTCTTTTGCTAGCCTCAAAGTAGACAGTATAGACTGGGATAAGGCATTTTCGGATGTTCAATGGTTCCATTTCTCTGCAATCTGTCCTGCAATCAGTGCAGACATTGCCGACCTCTGCCTGCAAGCGGTTAAAGTGGCTCAAGAAAAAGGGATTTTTGTGTCTTTAGATCTTAATTACCGTTCAAAACTCTGGAAATATGGTAAGGATCCCAAAGATATTATGCCGGAGATCTCAAAACACTGTAATCTAATTATGGGCAACATCTGGGCTGCACACCAAATGCTTGGCACACAGCTCGACAGCAAGTTTATCACACAGTCTGCGGGATACGCAGAAAAGGAATTATTACGGCAAGCAGAGCAAACAAGCAAGGAGATTATAGCGAACAATCCGCTGTGTCAGTATGTGGCCAACACCTTCCGATTTGACTATGAATCCAAAGGAATAAAATATTATACAACCTTATTTGATAGGGATAATTTATTTAAATCAACGGAGTACAATGCGGTAGAGATTTTGGACAAAGTGGGCAGTGGAGACTGTTTTATGGCCGGCCTGATCTATGGCTTATATTCCAACCTTTCGCCAAAGGAGACTCTGGAGTTTGCAACGCTCGCAGCATTTGACAAACTTTTTATTCCCAGCGATGCCACAACAAGTACTGTTGAAGATATAAAAAATAGAATGATAGCATGAGTTTGAAAGAGAAAGTATTAGAAAAGATAATTGAACAGGGGATGCTTCCTTTGTTTTTCCATAATGATAAAGAAGAGAGCATTCATATTCTTCGTACGTTATATCAGGCAGGTATACGTGTCTTTGAATTTACTAACCGTGGGCCTGAAGCACTGGCTGTCTTCGAAAGCCTGCTCGCAGTAAGGGATCTTGAGATGCCAGATCTTTATCTGGGTATTGGCACCATTAAATCCGTCGAAGATGCAACGCAATTTCTCCAAATCGGCGCAGATTTTATTGTCGCCCCCTTGGTCAACCCTGCGGTTGGAGCACTGGTACATGAACAAGATAAACTTTGGATTCCGGGTTGTATGACACCGACCGAGATTTATATTGCTCAACAGCAAAAAGCCGCACTCATCAAATTGTTTCCGGCAAATATCTTGGGACCAACATTCATGTCCGCTATACGTGATCTTTTTAAAGGCCAAAAGTTTATGCCTACAGGTGGGGTCGAAATCGAAATGGAAAATTTGAAAACATGGTTCAAATCCGGCGTATGTGCTGTTGGTATGGGCAGCAAACTGATCGATCCAAAAAATACGGATCAATTAGCTGAAAACGCAAAACTCGCGCTCGAGCTTGTGTCGAAAGCACGATAAACTTAAAAAAAACAAAATTATAAACCTATTATGATGAATACGGAGAAAAAGGGAAATTACCGTTGGGTAATCTGCTCCCTACTATTTTTTGCTACTACGATCAATTATTTGGACCGTCAGGTACTTTCCTTGACCTGGAAAGATTTTATTAGCCCCGAATTCCATTGGACAAATACAGACTATGGCAATATTACAGCCTTATTTTCTATTTTTTATGCCATCAGTATGCTTTTTGCAGGTCGCTTTGTAGATTGGATGGATACAAAAAAAGGATTTTTATGGGCTATTGGGGTTTGGTCTATCGGCGCCATATTGCACGCTTTTTGTGGCATCGCGACCTCCGGCATTGTCGCCGGTGAATGGTTTGTAGGCTTTGAAGGTGCAAAAGAAGCGATTTCTCATGTTAACAATGCTGGTCTCGTCATTAGCGTCAGTGTCAACTTATTTATCTTTGCCCGTTTTATACTCGCTGTTGGAGAGGCAGGAAACTTTCCCGCGGCAATCAAAGCTACCGCCGAGTACTTCCCAAAGAAAGATCGCGCCCTAGCGACAAGTATCTTCAATTCTGGTGCAACAATAGGCGCCTTGGCAGCTCCTTTAACCATTCCTGTCATCGCTGCACATTGGGGCTGGGAAATGTCATTCATTATTATTGGGGCCCTAGGATTTGTCTGGATGGGTTTCTGGATCTTCCTCTATAAAAAGCCGCACGAAAATCCGAAAGTAAATGCAGCTGAATTGGCATACATTCATCAAGATGACCATGAACATCAAACAGAACAAACCGGAACAGTAAAACAACCAAGAACCACAATTTCCGAATGCTTGAAATACAAGCAAACATGGGCTTTTGTCTTCGGAAAATTTATGACAGACGGAGTTTGGTGGTTTTTCCTATTTTGGATGCCGGCCTATCTCTCCGCTGTATACGATATAAAATCGTCCGATACAGAAGGGCAGTTGGCGATATTTGTACTCTATGCAATTACAATGCTTTCCATTTATGGAGGCTGGTTACCGACCTATTTCGTTGAGAAAAAAGGGATGAATGCCTATGAAGGCCGTATGAAAGCCATGCTTTTATTCGCTTTTGTACCATTAGTGGTTCTCTTTGCCCAACCATTGGGACATATATCCTATTGGATACCTGTGATCCTGATCGGATTTGCAGGTGCGGCACACCAGTCATGGTCCGCTAATATTTTTTCGACAATCGGAGATGCCTTCCCAAAACGTTCCATTGCAACGGTTACCGGAATCGGTGGGCTTGCAGGTGGGGTTGGTGCTTTTATCATCAACAAAACATCGGGATGGTTATTCGATTATGCGAAGGAAACGCAAATGACCTTTATGGGTTTTAAAGGCGAAGAAGCGGGATATTTCATCATCTTCTCTTTTTGCGCGATTGCCTACTTGATTGCATGGATCGTAATGAAAACACTAGTACCTAAACTTATTTTAATAAAAAATTAACATATATTGTAAAATTTATAGTATATTAGCAATATCATTACAAATATCAATCTAAACCATTTTTTAAAAAACAATGAGCTTAAACTTAGAAGGTATCTTCTATGAGGAGAAAAACATTCCCGCAGAATTTACACTGGACGAACAGGTCGATCAAAGAGAGTTCCTTTCCAATGGAGAAATGATTTCTTGGACGGGTCAAGTAAACGAGGTATTTTCACCGATTTGTGTGAAGACCAAGGATGGCTTGAAACGTAAGCGCATCGGCAGCTTTCCTGTTTGTACAGAAAAAGAGTCCATCGAAGCCCTTGACGCTGCTGTACAAGCATACGACAACGGACGTGGAGAGTGGCCAACAATGAGTGTTGCCGATCGTATTACCTGTGTTGAAAATTTCACACAAAAGATGATTGCCAAGAAGGACATTGTTGTCAAGCTTATTATGTGGGAAATCGGCAAGTCTTATGCAGACTCTGTAAAGGAATTTGACCGCACAGTAGAATATATCTATGCGACAATCGATGCACTAAAAGATATAGACCGTGATTCATCACGTTTTCAAATTGAACAAGGTATTATTGCACAGATCAGAAGATCGCCTTTAGGTGTTGTCTTATGTATGGGGCCATTCAACTACCCGTTAAACGAAACGTTTACGACATTGATCCCCGCATTGATCATGGGGAATACGCTGCTGTTCAAACCACCTAAACACGGAACGCTATTACATTACCCTCTATTAGAAGCCTTCAGAACAAGTTTTCCAAAAGGTGTAGTTAATACCATCTATGGTCGCGGCAACAAGATCGTGCCCAGCTTGATGCAATCCGGCAAGATCAATGTCCTGACTTTGATAGGATCCAGCCGTGTAGCTGACGAACTTAAAAAGTTACATCCAAAGGTGAATAGATTGCGTGCAATATTAGGATTAGATGCCAAAAATGCAGCAATTATTACAAAAGATGCGGACTTAAACTTAGCCGTCTCGGAGACCGTATTGGGTTCACTATCTTTCAATGGACAGCGTTGTACAGCATTGAAGATAATCTATGTACACCGGAGCTTAGCACAGGAATTTTTAAAACGCCTCTCTGCCGAAGTGAGCAAACTTAAATATGGGATGCCGTGGGAAAAAGGAGTTTCCTTAACACCGCTTCCAGAAGTTAATAAGCCGGCTTATCTGACGGAATGTATCGAAGATGCGAAAGCCTATGGTGCAAAAGTAGTGAACGAGAACGGCGGCCAGGTTGCCGAATCATTTTTCTATCCGGCCATTGTCTATCCCGTGAATTCGCAGATGAAGCTTTATAGAGAAGAACAATTTGGACCTGTTATCCCTGTCGTGCCCTTTGATGACCTAGAGGAGCCTATTGAATACCTTATCGGTTCATCACATGGACAACAGGTAAGTATTTTCAGCAATAATGCTGCTGTAGTCTCCTCCTTGATTGATCCATTGGTCAATCAGGTAAGCCGTGTCAACATCAATTGCCAATGTCAGCGCGGTCCAGATACCTTCCCATTTACCGGAAGAAAAGATAGCGCCGAGGGAACATTATCTGTGGTGGATGCTTTACGCTCCTTCTCCATCCGCTCTTTGGTGGCAGCCAAGTTTACCGAGGAAAACAAAAAGCTCCTAAATGAGATTGTCAGCGAAAATGAATCGAACTTCCTGAGTACAAAGTATATTTTTTAGTAGTTAGTATAAACCAAAAGAGGGCGTCCATTTAATTGGACTGCCCTCTTTTTTGTTACCATATATTTTATTAAGCTTTCTATTGAGCCCGATCTTTCTCTTCGTTGCTCGTGTCTTTTTTACGATAATTGTTTTTAAGATTACCAAATTTATACGAGTAGGTCAATCGTACTACCCTACGATCTTGATATTGCCTGATCTTGGAATCAAATGAACCAAAAGTAGTAATCAGGTTTTGATTGCCAGTATTGAACAAGTCGCTCACAGCCAATTTCAACGAACTTCGTTGGTCCTTAAATGTTTTGGTCGCACCGACTTCCATATCCCATCGCCCTTCTAGATCGTATACACTATATTTGAAAGGTGAAAAATAGCGTAAATTGACATTGGCAGTAAGGCTCTTATTTAATTTTAGCGTATGCATAGAATTCGCCTGAAGAAGAAATGATTTTCTTTTTACCGGAATACCGGAAATCATACCATCAAAATCAAAGTAAATCCCAGTGATGTTATTATTCATGCTCCAGATTTTCGATACCGTCACAGGAATATTAAGGTTTAAATAGGAAGTCAGATTCCTTCCTAAATTTTCCCGAATAACCCAGGTTTCACCTTTGATCGAATCCTGCCCCATACTTTCTACAATTGCATCTTTCACATCATTGACACCAAGTGTAATGTTATAACGCTGCAATAGGGTGTAGTTCAACGTGAACTCATTGGAAAATTGCGGATTTAAATATGGATTTCCACGTTCAAAAGTCAACTTGTCAATATAATAATCAAATGGATTCAACTGTCGATAATTGGGACGTGTCACTTTTCGGGTATAACCTAATGACAATATATGATTTTCGTGGAGCGAATAGGTCAGGTTAGCGTTGGGAAAAAATTGAAAATAATCACGTTTCACGCGCTTGCCCTTCGTTAAAGAGTTTCCGTCCGACATGGTATACTCCCCACGTAAACCAGCTTTCAGGCTCCACTTACCGATACTGGTATTATAATCCAGATAGCCCGCCACGATTTGCTCTTTATAGATAAAATGATTTGTGCGAGTTGTATCATTTATCCAGGCGTCTTTCTGCTGAGAGTCTTTTTGTAGTTTTTCGAAAAGCAGATCATTGTCAGACTTTACATTCGAATACTTAGCGCCCATCTCCAGCTTTGACTTCTTGGATAAGGGATGTTCATAATCCAATTTAGCCACGTAGATATCAATTCCGATGGGCATTCCGCTACGTTCATTCTCCAATGGACCAATTGGCTTCATAGATGGATCAAAATATTGATTGCGATAAGTAACACGTTTACTGCTCCTAAATTTGCTCCAGTCCAGATCAACAGTCAGTTTCCGTCCATTGGAATCTATTTTAAACTCATTGCTTAGATTCGCTGAATACCGGTCAAACAGTTCTTTGAAAGAGGAAGATGACATCAATATCGTGTCATATACCGACATACTATTTCCTATATTAGTCCTACTATCATTATCATTATATTCCGTATTATTCGACCCATTGAATTGTAGCGTCATAGTGTTTCTTGGAGATGTTTTTTGTTCAACACCAAACCTGTAAGAATGATTGCGTTCGTCTTCATTCAATGTTGACTTTTGCTCGAAATATTTCTTTTTGCCATCATTCTGTATAACGCGATCAATAAAAAGCTTTCGATAAGCTTTCTCATCAGAATAGGCATACGAGCCAAACAATGTTGTATTATTCTTTTTGTAATTCAACGAAAGGGAGCTGTTTCCTCTGAATTTTTCACCGTGCCCAGCTGTCAGGTTAAAGGTTCCATTAAACCCCTCCATTCGGTTCTTCTTGAGAACAATATTGATCGTTCCCACAGCACCTTCAGCATCGTCTTTTGCTGATCTACTTGTAATGACTTCGACAGATTTAATTTGATTTCCATCTGTACTTTTCAGAAAATTAAGCAATTGCTCACCAGACATGTAGGTCTGTCGTCCATCAATAGTGACCGCTACACCCGATTGCCCCATCAGTTGCAAATTATTATTGTTGTCAAGACTAACTCCTGGCGCCCGCTGTACAATATCCAACGCGTTGTTACCTGCCGCTAATGGGGAGTTCTCCACGTTTAAGATCAGCTTTCCAGGTTTACTTTCCACCATAGGACGTTTACCTTCCACAGTAACTTCCTGCAATTTTCGGTTATCAGCATTCAGCTGAATCACCGAAAGTGAATGATCGGACTTATCGATAGCAAATGAACCGCTTCGATTTGAGGTATACCCTACCATCTTCGCTTCAACGAGATAACTTCCCGGCCCCACATCCGTAAACTGGTATTCTCCAGATTCATTCGTCACGACAGCTTTTAGGACAACAGCGGAATTAACCTTCATCAGATAGGCTGTTGCCAAGGGTAAGGGTACATTATCCGCGGATTGCACTTTCCCTGTAACCTTCACCTGTGCATGGACAAAGGAAATAAACAGCAAATTTAACAGTAAGAAGTAAAAACACTTTTTCATTGGAATAATCAATTTTATGGCAATGAAGCTCCTATGAGGCAAATTTTCATCTGACTTTGCAGATTAAATAAGCTCATGCAGGGTTCATAATGGTATTGGCTTGTATAATTTGCCTTCCGCTCCACTGGAGCGGAAGACTTTTAAAGATTTATTTCTTTTTTATCTGAACAGACACACCGTCTTTTTTCGCATTGATGATCGTATCCCTACGAATTACAATGGATGTATCAGCAATAACAATATGATTGCTATCCGAATCAACAGTTTCTTCTTCCTCAGATTCCTTTTCTGGCAAGGCACATTTCAAACCGAGCGAAGTCACCACAAATTCGACATCTCTTACATCCCTTAAATCTTTATTGTATCGGTCGCGGCAATCGTAAAATGAGATGTCACGCAACTTATCCTCCAGATTATCATTGATCACCAGTTTGGTACCTACAGGCAAAAACAACGTTACATTTACCTCTTGATCCCGATAACGCTCACCCTCACTCAACTGGAATGCATTATCAAAAATCAGTGCAGTTGAATCTTGTTTAAGAGTATAATTGATTTTGGCAGCCCTATCCGTAGCCACTTTATACGTATTTCCTTTGGCAGAATATTCATAGCGCACATAGGGAGCCTGCAAAGAATCAATACGTTCGATACGGATCCGAATATCACGCTTCAGATAAGACGAAAAGTTATCACTTTGTATTCCTAGGCCACTTTTAACACCATTTTTTAAACGGATTACCCGAATATCATTTTCACTTAAAAAGTATACAGACTGTTTTTGCAAAGGCTTTTCTTCGACAATGGTACTCGACTCTCTAAATTCTTTTGCCACTGAAGTCGAATAATAGATAATCGCTCCTATAGACGCCAACCACA
The DNA here is from genome assembly GCF_047784615.1 of Sphingobacterium sp. NGMCC 1.201703. Lineage (NCBI taxonomy): Bacteria > Pseudomonadati > Bacteroidota > Sphingobacteriia > Sphingobacteriales > Sphingobacteriaceae > Sphingobacterium > Sphingobacterium sp. NGMCC 1.201703. The sequence continues at coordinate 535,563 of NZ_JBLOHD010000005.1, forward strand.
CTACGAAAAGCGTTGTTGTCAGATAATTATTCATTGGCTTCTTTTCAAAAAGAACACGTAAAAGCAAGTAAAATAAGCCCGCAAGAGGAATAAATATCGACAAAAAGCCTGCAATCAAAGCAAATGGCACATCACTGGGCTCCATTAAATAGAATGGACCAGAGTCATCCATTACATCAGGAATCACATTCACGATGGCTAATGCAAAGAATATTAATCCGATAATCAATCCAATAAGCGTTGCCCCGACAAGGATAACAAAAAAGACGCCGATGGCTTTTACTATGATTTGCAATAGTTTGGTCACTCCGTCTCCGGTCCGATCCAGTCCACGTGAAAAGGTATCCCGCACACCGCTCATTTCCTCATCAAAAGAACGTTTAAAATTCTGAATATTGGGTGCTTCACCACGCATTTCCATTTTATCTGCCCTAGTAATCGCTGGCGGCATCACAATCCAAAGGATTACATACACCAAAAGGCCCGATCCACCAATAATGACAAACAGTGCAAAAAGTAGTCTAACCCATTTGGCCTCAATACCGAAAAAATGTCCCAAACCGCTACATACCCCACTAAAAACCCGGTCATCAGGATCACGCATTAGTTTTTTACCGACCTTAAAACCGTCAGAATTCCTCTCACGGCGGAAAGAAGCATAATCGTCCTGATCCTCCGATTCGAAGTCACTCACCCTGCCCATCTGATCAATAACGGCATTGACATCTTCCATATTGAGAACCTCTTTACTTCCTGCCTGGATCTTCTCTGTAAACATCTCAGAAATACGGTTCTCAATATCTTCTAAAATCTCACGGCTATCTTCCGACTGACCGAAATGCTTCTGTATATCAATCATGTACGACCGCAGTACCTCATAGGCATCCTCCTCAATGTGGAAGACGATGCTATTTATATTGATAATTATTGTCTTATTCATCGCTATTGTCTTTAACTGGTTTAGTTGAATCATCGTTTCTACCTACCAATGATGTGTTTACAGCAAACACCAATTCATTCCAGGTAACATCCAATCTGGAAAGGACATCAAGCCCTTCTTGGGTAATTTCATAATATTTTCTAGGCGGACCTGAAGTCGATTCCTTCCATATATAGCTTAACAGGCCATTGTTCTTCAGACGTGTTAAAAGCGGATATAAGGTTCCTTCCACAACCAACAATTGAGCTTTCTTCAGTTCGCTGATAATATCGGAGGCATAAATTTCTCCTCGAGAAATTATGGATAGGATACAATATTCAAGTATCCCCTTCCTCATTTGGATTTGTGTATTTTCAGCTATCATAACAATACAAAGATATATGTATTTTATGGTACCATGCAATACATAGTACCATATAAAACAAAATAAATATAATAATACACTGATAATCAGTATAATAATTTTTTAAAATTATTTAAATTTCATTTCTGTCAGGAAATTTTTGGATATTTATCCTCATGATTAAAATCCTACTGGACTATAAATGGTGTTTTATTTGGGCCATCATAGTTATTGTTTTATGTACGCTCCCCGGAAATAATTTTGATACAGTGCCTAGCTACCCCGGCATGGATAAACTTGTTCATGCAGGTATGTTTTTCGTTTTCTGTACACTCCTGTATAACGGTGTTATACAACAATTTAGAGGAAAACCAACACGTTGGCTCCCGATTTTCGTTGTATCTTTCCTAGGCTTTTCATTTGCTGGTTTAACGGAATTACTTCAGCTTTATATTTTTACTTACCGTAGTGGTGATTGGTGGGATTTATTTGCTGATTCCGTGGGCATCGGTATGGCGGGATTTGCTTATCTATTGAACTACGTAAACAGAAGAGTTTAGAAGATTTTCTTCATGTACCAAGAATCATTTGTTAATTTTTTATAGCGCTAGAATCGACCATCGCTTCATCAAGGGCTGTCAAAGGAAATTATTGGGCACGAGCCAAAGTCGCCACCGATACCTTACATCCTAACGATTCCTGCAGCGTAAGTGTAGCCGAAACGATTGTCGCACCGGTTGTTAGCACATCATCAACAAGTAAAACATGTTCCCCCAGCGGCTGTGAGAGCTGTGTACAGACAAATACATCTTCTACATTTTCATAGCGTGCTAGGCGATCTTTACCTGTTTGGGTCATGGTCGCCCGTTCACGTTTCAGAACATCTTCCCGCAAAGGAATATGCATTGCTCGAGACAGACCTCGTCCAAAATATGCCGATTGGTTATATCCTCTTTTCATGAGTTTACTCTTGTGTAAGGGAATTGGAACAATCGCTGATAAACCGCGATATAGCTCCGATTCAAGCAGTTTGAGTCCATACTGGTAACCAAAATATTCGGCCAAAAAGGGTTGATTATTGTATTTAATCTGATAAATTAAATGCTCCACACGGCTTCCCTTTTGTAAGAGCATAAAAGAGCAAGCCTCTTCGATTGGGGCCTTCCCCCAAAGCTGCCTGGCAGTATCGTTATCCGGATAGGTATGAAAATTGGTGTAAGGCAAATGGAAATCACAGGCAATACAGATATATTTTTCCTGATATTTAAGCGCACAACCGCAGCACGCACATTCCTTGGGAAAGAATATGGCGACAAAATCGGCCAGAATATTTCGTAGATCAAATTGCATGCAGGTAACTCCCTCAGTTAAAGATACCAACAATCTTGTAAACTAGGCCTCCGAAGTTTCCTTGTCTTTATCTTTTATTGCCAATTGTCCACAAGCGGCATCAATATCTTTGCCCCGGCTTCTTCGTACATTGGTAATGATTCCTTGGCTTTTGAGGTAGTTGGCAAATACATCGATCTTATCAGCTTCCGCATTCAGGAAATCAGCAAGAGCAATTGGGTTGTACTCAATCAAATTTACTTTACAAGGCACATGCTTACAAAATTTAGCAAGCTCCTTTGCATCCTCCAATTCGTCATTGAAATTATTGAACACAATATATTCAAATGTTATTGGGCTCTTTGTCTTTGCATAAAAGTATTTCAGCGCTTCCGCCAATGCAGCTAAGGAATTCTGCTCATTGATCGGCATAATCTCATTCCGCTTTTTATCATTGGCTGCATGCAACGAAAGAGCAAGGTTAAAACGCACCTGATCATCTCCCAATTTTTTGATCATTTTCGCAATACCAGCAGTAGATACGGTAATTCGCTTGGCAGCCATATTAAGACCATCTGGAGCTGTAATACGTTCCACCGACTTCATCATATTGGCATAGTTCAACAATGGCTCACCCATGCCCATGTAGACAATATTCGTTAGCGGCTGATTGTAATTTTCCTCTGCCTGTTTACTGATTAGCACCACTTGATCATAAATTTCATCTGCATTGAGATTACGTTTTCGATCCATATAGCCCGTCGCACAAAATTTACAGGTCAGACTACAGCCAACCTGTGAACTAACACAGGCTGTCATACGTTCAGGTGCAGGTATAAGTACACCTTCTATGATATTGCCATCATAAAGCCTAAAGCTGCTTTTTATCGTCTTATCTGAACTGATTTGCGACTCCTTAACTTTGACAGCATTAATTGTAAAATTTTCCTTCAGCTTTTCCCGTAGGGGCTTGCTCAAATTACTCATTTGATCAAAATCAACACAGGATTTCTCCCATAGCCACTCGTAAATCTGTTTTGCACGAAAGCCTTGCTCACCCAACGCGGTCAGTTGATCCTTGATCTGACTCAAAGACAAACTCCTGATATCTATTATTTTACTTTTTTCAATCACGGTACAAAGATAAGAATAATTAAGTGACAAAAAATCCCGTTCTAAAGAAAATAGAACGGGACAACTGTTATGTATGTGTTTTAAAATAGGTAGATTCGCGATCCTTTAGCCATGTATGGCTTCCTTATTTCCGTAAGACTGGATCAATTTGCCCTCAAATTCCAGCCACTCTTTCCAACGTTTTTCTACGTCGACATCTACGGAATATTTCCTTGCAAAATTCAAAAATGTCGTATAATGATTTGCTTCGGAAACCATCAGATCATAATAGAACTTAGCTAGTTCTTCGTCCTTGATGTTTTGTGATAAAACCCGAAATCGCTCACAGCTACGTGCTTCGATCATTGCAGCAAATAATAGTCTGTCTATAAAAGCCATATTTCGGCTACCATCTTTTTTGGAGAATTTCATCAGCTGACCGACATAGTCATCTTTCCGTTCACGTCCCAATGTATAGCCCCGCTCTTTGATGATGTCGATAACCATCTTAAAATGTTCCATTTCTTCGATGGCTATGGCAGTCAATTCGTGTACCAAATCCTCATGCTCAGAGTTGTTTGTGATCAAGGATATTGCATTTGAAGCAGCCTTTTGCTCACACCAGGCATGATCTGTCAAAATCTCCTCCAAATTTCCTTCTGCGATATTTGCCCATCGCGGATCTGTCAACAACTTAAGTCCAAGCATCTTACTATCTAAAAATAATTACCTGACAAAGGTAGGTAATATCTCTGCTTAAAAAAAATGATAATGCGCTCTTTTAGCTATCTTTATTAAGTACCGCCCTAATTTTAGGCGCGATTTTTTCGCCATAGATCTCAATAGACCGCAACATTTCTTTATGTCCGGGTGCGCCAACATCCATATGTGCAGAAAAACGGGTCAGTCCAAATTTCTCGTGAATCTCCAAAATTTTATCAACGGCATATTCTGCATCACCAACGATAAGGTGCCCCCGCGAAGATCTGCCAAAGTCATATTGTGTCTTTTGATAGGGTGGCCATCCGCGACTTGCTCCGATGCGATTCATCTGTGCTGAGTAGATCGGATAATAATAGTCCGCGATCTGCGCACTGTTATCACCAAAAAAGGCATGCATGTGAACACCAACTTGAAATTTTGACATATCGTGTCCATTATCCTCATAAGCTTGGCGATACATCTCAAATAGATGGTCAAAACTTTCATACATTCCCCCAATAATTGCGAACATGACAGGTAAACCTAATTTTCCGGCACGGATAACAGATGAAGTGGTCCCCCCTACTGCAACCCAAATTGGCAAAGATCCATTCTTTGGTCGTGGAAAAATTTCCTGATTGATCAAAGGAGCTCTAAAATTTCCACGCCAAGTTACTGGATTCTGTTTATTCAACCGAAGTAGTAGTTCCAATTTCTCCTCAAACAAATCCGCATAATCCTTCAAATCATATCCAAATAGCGGAAATGACTCAATAAACGAGCCCCTACCTGCCATAAGCTCTGCCCGACCGTCGGACAACAAATCAACTGTTGCAAAATCTTGAAACAATTTGACCGGATCAGCCGAGCTCAATACCGAAACAGCACTACCCAACTTGATGTTTTGGGTCACTGTAGAAGCCGCCGCCAGTATAATTTCGGGAGCAGCAACAGCATAATCTTCCCGATGGTGCTCGCCGATACCAAAGAAATCCAACCCAACCTGATCCATCAGTTTGATTTCTTCAATAATTTCTTTCATTCTATCCTGTGCAGCCTGGATCTGACCTGTAGCGGGATCTATCCTGGAGTCACCAAACATTCCTATTCCTAATTCCATATGTCTTCTCTATTTAAAAACTAATTCAAAAATAGTAGGTCTTTTTATCAATTTATTTGATCTAGGATAAGAAATACTAAAAAAGAGACAGCGTTGTCTGAACCACTTTATCTGCATTACCACTAAAATGGTGTCCGCCTGAAAGATATTTCTTGTTAAAGTTTTTCAAGCGAATCTTCTCTACCGGAAATTCGGCCTCATCATCTCCCAGAACAATGCTCGTTTTAATCCCTTCTATCCGATTAATCTCGGCAACAACGTCAAGGCTACGTTTGGTACTACTCCGCCCCAAGATATCGGCGATATGAATCTCCAAATCTGTGGACACTGAGGGTTCCAACAGTACGATGCTTCGTACATTTTTCTTTACTAAGGGATCGATACGGTTTATGATAAAAGGCACTGCATCCGCTCCAAAAGAATAGCCCACAATAAAAAGCTGCTGGTTCTGTCTTGCCAAAATAAGGTTTTTGAGTGTATTCGAAATATCCGCGGCGATATCCTTGGCGGTCTTTTTCTTCCAAAAATAGTTCTTGGAGTCAATAGCAGCCACAGCGTACCCCGCATCAGCAATCAACTGACATACCTTATTTGAAAAAGAATTGAATCCACCATCTCCACTCAAGTAAAGCACCAGAGGTAATACTGCTTTATTATTCCAATATTTCATTTCGATCAAACGTTGTTGGGCGAGGACATGAAATGCCATGCAACCAATGATAAATAAAACGGTCAACTTCTTCATAGGATCAGTAATACTTGCTGAATAAGGCTCCAAAGTATATTAATCATTAGGTTTCATCACCTTAACTAATGCAACAGGGAGCTGTATCAGATCAAAATCATTATCAAAGATAAGATATTTGTTTTCCCAAAAGGTCGCATACTTCTCTTTAAAATCGCGCAAACTATGATAATGTTTGAAGTTTCCCAACCGTGTGGAAGCAAATTTCATAATCTTTTCTGCCGGACTATCTGTTGTTTCCAACCCCGTCATGGGAACCATTCCCATATTCAAATAGCTATAATTTTGGGCTTTTGCGTAGCTGATCATCTCAACTATTAACGCATCCATACTGCCGCCCGGTGCTTCCAGTGACTTTCGGATCATATCATAAGTACATTCATCCTTGGCATAGTCAGGAATAATATTCAGAAAGGCCACGATTTTGTCACTATCATTTTTAAGGACAATAATATCCTGTTCGACGAGCGTTTCGGCATTGAACATCCCTTGGGAAAAGACCATTTCTTTTTTATCAAATTCCTTCAACCATTCGTCAGAAATGGCCTTAAGCTCATCCAACGTCTCTAGTTGCTGCGGCGCTTTCAATACTGCTGTGGTAAACCCTTTTTTCTGAATTGCATTAAGTCCATTACGCAGTGATTTACGGTCTTTCCCCTCCAGTGTAAATCTCTCTAATTCCAAAACAGCCTCTTGGCCGATCGTTATCTTCTGTTTGCGAAGCGATGAGAAATGAACCAGACTATTTTCATCAACCCGATAATAAATAGCTTTTAATCCATTTGCATAACAATACCGATCAAACTCCTCAACCAGTTCTTCTTTATCGCCTTGTTCACAGACTGGCTCATCCAATACAATTGCAAATTCATTTGCTAGTCGATACGCTGTAAAACCCTCTGAAATCTCAGAGAAAAAAAGAACTTTGTCCTTCCCCAATTTGAAAAAATCCATCGGTGACTGCCCAAATTCCTCCAACAGCTGTTGTGCCCGTTCTAGTTCAGACTTACTTGAATCCTCGTCGGCAATCAAACGCGGGCGCGCCAGCGCATAGATAAGCAGAAACCAACAGAAAACCCCTAAAACTTGTGTAATCCGCAGGAATTCCTGTCCGAAATTGGTATGTGGCATCAGATCATCATCAGCGAATAACAGGAAACTTTTTACGGTATGATAAATAGACTGGCGCCAAGTAAACTCAACACCAAAATGTTGTTTATCAATAAAGTAAAAGCTCAATATTTCAAACAAACAGACCCCGATCAATCCGACAGCAAAGGTTACGAATCCGATTCTTACCCAGCGAATATTACTTTTAATCGGATACTGTTTATAACTAATCCCCAAAAAGATAAGGGTCAACAGGGCTACTGATGCTTCCTCATAGTCCAATGCTTTAAACACATGTCCAAATAAAGAAAGCGCACTAAACACAACAGCTATCCAAAATGCCACGCGAAAACCTTTGATCAAATATGCTGAGGTAACCAACAAGCCTACTCCCAGAACAAATACCATAAACTTTGATGCATGGATAGCTTCGAGAGGTAAATAAAACCGGTCTAGCTTCATGCGATCTGCCAATGGAGGTGTCAATACCGAAACAATGTTGACCATACCCAAAAAGAAGATCAGCAAGGCTGGTCCTACACGTGCTAATAGTTGCCTACCGCGCCAAGAGAAAGCAATCAATCCTAACAGTAAGGGCAGCCAGAATTCGAATACCCGATAAAGAATGGTTATACCCAAACCTTCGGCCTGGCCGTAACCGTATGCTTTGAAGATATATAACATGGTTAGTTCCACCGCCCCCAATCCCCGCAAAAAGGGCGATACAATCATCAAAACCACCGAAACCGTATAGGCGATAGCTGCAGCTTCAAAGGAATGATCCAAGCCCAAAGCATACATACTGACAAAAGCATGTGCTATCCCACAGCACTCCACAACGATTGAAGCCAATACCGTCCCTAAGAGATATTTCATCTTCACCTCTCCAGAGAATATCTCGTCTATATTGGAGGCAACAGCCGGAAACTTTAACTCCATCCACCGATAGATTCCTTTATGCGTACGAAAAGACCATACCAACCAAAACACAACGGCCAAAAGCACACCCAAAATCAGTAATGAAATCCAAGCATCCCCAAAATTTTTATTGTCCCAAATGGTGTATAATATTACGGGTACACCGATCAGAAAGACGGTCAATAGTCCCACATAACCATAGAGCGCACCAGCCTGATGAATCTGTGTCGTATTAAGATTCCTCTTTCGCAACTCCGTGGTGGTATAAGCGAGTGAACTAATACCGCCCGCAGGGAGGAATACACTAAGTAGGTTTCTTTTTAAGAATAGATCTATGGCAACTTTTAAACTGATCGAAAGACCAATAGCTTTGAAACTCTGCACATACATCAGGCCCTGCAATAGGACATAGAACAGGGTTATACCAATGCCGACCAACACCCAAGTCAGATCTGCCGCCTTTAACTGGGGAATAATAGACGCCAGCTCTTTTCTTTCATTTCTAAAAAAAACAAAGGCTAACAAAATGACTAAAACAGCTATTAGCTCTTTCCAATAGGTTTTTGGCGAAAAATGTCGAATGCGTTGAACAATAGTTTTGCCCATATTATCGTTTATTGTATAATAACCAACCGTATTATAAACACGAAATAAAGCTAATCGTTTGAAAATGATAAATTGTTAAGTTTTCATCAATTCTTTTGACATTAATCTGTAATTTTCGCCCATGAAAGAGAAAAGGGTTTTGTTTATCGGGCTGGTATGGCCAGAGCCAACATCATCAGCTGCTGGTTTTCGAATGATGCAACTGATCGAGACATTCCTGGATCGTTCTTATCAAATTACATTTGCTTCCGCTGCAGCAAAGTCTCCTTACAGTGCGGCATTGAAACCTCTCGGTGTTGATGAACAACCCATTGTATTAAACAGTGACAGCTTTGACGGATTTATCGCAGAACTAAAACCTGACATAGTAGTCTTTGACCGTTTTATGGTGGAGGAACAATATGGTTGGCGGGTGGCTCAGCAATGTCCTGATTCCCTTCGGATACTTGATACCGAAGATCTCCATTTCTTAAGGCAGGCACGTCAAAACTGTATCAAAAACAAGGGCAATTTTTCCTTTGAGGAATTATTTAACGACACCGCAAAAAGAGAAATTGCATCGATATTACGATGCGATTTATCCTTAATCATCTCGGAGTCTGAAATGAAAATTCTAACTGAAGTGTTCCGTATCTCACCGGATATACTCTATTACCTACCTTTTCTTGAAAATGAAATTACGGCTGCGGAAATTAATGCATGGAAGCCGTTCGAAGAGCGAAAAGACCTGCTGTTTATTGGCAACTTCATCCATGAGCCTAACTGGCATACTGTACAATATCTAAAAACTGCAATTTGGCCGGTTCTCCGAAAAATGCTTCCGAAAGTAGAATTACATATTTATGGGGCGTATCCTACGCAAAAAGTGCTTCAACTGCATAACCCCAAAGAGAACTTTCATATTAAGGGGCGAGCGGAGTCAGCCAAGGACACCATGTCCAATTACAGACTATTGATTGCTCCGATCCAATTTGGAGCAGGGGTGAAAGGCAAATTTATCGATGCCATGCATAGTGGTACACCCTCTGTTACAACGTCCATTGGTGCCGAAGCTATGAAGGGCAATCTACCCTGGAATGGCTTTATCGAAGATGACCCTGAAACATTCTGCATAAAATCAATGGAACTGTATAACGATAAAGACATCTGGAAAACAGCCCAGATCCAGGGCACTCGTATCATTAACGAGCGTTATGAAAAACGAAAATACCAAGCGGATTTCATGACTAATCTATCTTTAATTAAAGTACAGCTAGGTAAACATCGGCAGCAAAATTTTATTAGCCAGATCCTCCTGCATCACACTGTACAGAGCACAAAATATATGTCGTTATGGATTGCTGAAAAAAACAAGCAATAATTTATTCAAGCTCCCGCCACCAAGGGGAATATACAGTATCCAGTTTATTCAGATGAACAAGTTCTCCTATCTTTGGGGTAATAAGTTTACTATGTTCCCTTTGAGCCGTTTCGTAAAACTTCTCCATCGGTTCCTTCCATCCGTGCATGGCCAGGGCGAATTTTGAAGAGTGAACGGGCAGTGTGGCTTTTGCTTGCAGGTCTTTTGTTTCAAGACCCCATTCTTCGGGCAGCGAATGGATATAATGCCATGCATCATTATACTGCCCGTTCTCCAAAATAGCCAGATCAAATGGACCAAACCGTTCACCGATTGTCTTAAAGTGTTTTCCATAACCACTATCGCCCCCTAAAAATAAATTATAGTTCGCAGTCTTCAGTACAAAGGATGTCCAAAGGGTATTGTTTCGAGTGAATCTACGGCCGGAAAAATGCCTTGCAGGAGTAAAAGTTACCTTAAAATCAGGCACAAGGTATATTTGATCATACCAGTCGCCTTCGATAATCTGCTCTGGTTTATAACCCCAGGATTCGAAATGCGCACCTACCCCTAAGCCGCAGATAACCTGACCGACTTTCTCTCGCAATTTTGTTATGGTCTCATAATCAAGATGATCATAGTGATCATGGGAAATAAATAGATAATCTATTGGGGGGAAGTCTGCTGCAGTGTAATCCACAGCGATTTTAAATGCTTTGTTACTCCCCGGAACGGGCGAGGCGTTTTCGCTGAATACAGGGTCTACAAGCAATAATTTACCATCAATCTTCAGCAGGTAGGATGAATGGCCAAACCAAACCAGAATATCTTGTAACGGCAGGTTTTTTAGATCGCATTTCATGGCTGGTAATGCCCCCAATGGCTTCAGCCCCGGTTTTTTATTAAAAAGAAAGTCCCACATTAAAGACACGATGTTTACATCACTCTTTAGGGATGGAGTTACCTCAAGATTATGAAATACACCATTTCTGAAATTAGGCGATTGTTTCATCCGCTCCAATCGCGCACCTTTAAAGCTTCCGCCAAACATCGGATGGACAAAATAATAGAGCAACCCACTGACCAAGACGATCAGTAGCATCCCCAAAATAATCCATCCAACGTTTTTCATTTTAGAAACTATTCTTCCACATCATGGATTCGACAGGACGGATAGTCTTGCCATTATATTTTGCATTACCCTTTGTATTGTAAAACGTCTCTATATCGCCTTCTACAGCAAAATAAATTAATTGACCGATTGGCATACCTGCATAGACTCTGACGGGTTGTGCAACAGATATCTCCAATGTCCATGTATTGCAAAAGCCCACATCACCTTTACCTGCTGTTGCATGGATATCAATTCCCAGACGGCCAGTACTCGATTTTCCTTCCAAAAAAGGAACATGTTTGTGTGTTTCTGTATATTCCAGCGTAACGCCTAAATATAGGGTATTAGGTTCCAATACAAAACCTTCTTCTGGGATTTCAAAATGGTTAATTTCATTATGCTTTTTGGCATCCAATACGCGATCCGCATAAGTCGCCAAATATTTACCCAAATGCACATCGTAGGAATTTGTTCCTAAGCACTTACGATCAAATGGTTGAATGACAATACTACCATTTTCAATCTCTTCAAGAATTCTTTTATCCGATAAAATCATGTGTATCAAGATAGCAAGAGCATCAGGCCATGCTATATAAATTCAAAAATACGGTTCTCACACAAATTTTTATGCTATTTTTTTATTAAAAAAACAAACCCATCAATTTTTCAGATTGCTCAACATCGAGTGTACAATAATTTGCGATTTGTTTTTTAAATTTGGGTATGAGTCTAGTGTATTTACGTGAAATAGATAGCCAAACCAAATTTGCCATTTGGCGGATTGAGGAATCGGACGATGATTTATTGTCCAAACTTCAGTTGGATGAGCGTGAGAAGGCCAAATTAGGCTCATTTAACAAGGGTAAGCGACGCTTGCACTGGCTGGCTACACGTGTGTTGTTGCGGACGTTATTGAATACTTCGCGTTATATTGACTGTCCTTCCGATGCTAATGGTAAGCCTTATCTTGCCAATTTCCCGCAGAAGATATCACTTTCACACTCTTTTGACTATGCCGCAGCAATGATAAGTACGGAAGGGGAAGTAGGTATAGATATGGAAATCATCAAGACGAAAGTTGAACGTATCCAACATAAGTTTCTCAAACCCGTTGAACTTGCTTTTATTACGCAGAGCGATACGCGATATGAGCAGTTATATGCCTGCTGGTGCGCCAAAGAAGCAATCTATAAACTTCAGGGAAATTCAGGGGTTTCTTTCTTAAACAACATGACCATACAACCTTTCGAATACCAAAAACAAGGTGTCTTAAAACTTGAGCTCGACACCAATCTCGATCGGCATACTTTTGAGGTACATTATGAGAAATTCAATGAATATATGCTTGCATATGCTGTTGGCTAAGGTCACTTAAAAAAATAATTTTTCTCAATTTCAGCGAATTAGCGACATAAGCGCAGTTTTTTTTTGTGCTTATTGAAAAAGCTTCTATATTTGCAGCATCACAAAGGAAATGGCCCGTTCGTCTAGGGGTTAGGACGCAAGATTTTCATTCTTGAAACAGGGGTTCGATTCCCCTACGGGCTACTTAAAAAAAGCAAAAAATCCTGCAAATCAAAATTGCGGGATTTTTTGTTTTTAACTTCTACAGGCCTTACAAAGATGGGTAGCTGAAAAAATAATTACATAGTGTCTCATTCTTCTATCCTCGCCTCCACTTTTAAACAAGACGCATAAAAATCAATAAGGACTCAGGAACCATTTATTCAATGTAACCATACGATATTGATTAACCAATAGAGGTTATTGCTCAGCATATTCTTTCTAAAAGAAATAGGGCTGTTCGAAAAAAATCGAACAACCCTACAATAATCTACCTATTGATAATACGATAAATATCAGATATCGCTACAAACCTTTTACATATACTTCAGCAATAGCGGATGAAGGTGGACGGTTACTCTCGGTAACAATACATTTCAAATAACGAGCTTTCGTCGTCGGAATATTGGTCATAAGTGTATGTTTTGGATTATTTGTACCAAAGTCAACTTTACCAACTGGAATATAGGTCTTATTATCGGTGCTGACCTCAAATAATACCGTTTTCAGATCGTTGTTTGCTCTTCTTATAAGCTCAATTGCCATCATTTCGTGTTCTTTACCCAGGTCGATGATTAAGAAATGTGGTAGTGGCGGTTCTCCCCCCATCCAAATGTTATGCCAGTAGGTATCCACGTTGCCATCCAGAATATTTTCTTTTTCACCCCCGCCGATCCATTCCGAAGAAGCCTGAATAACCTTCCACCCTGTACGGGCAATATCTGGTGGTTGAAATGAAACAGGAACCAGTATCGTCGATGCCTCTGGATTAATACTATTTTTTGAAACAGATTTGATCCGCAAAGGCAATGCATATTCGCCAAATAAGTTTGTGGTTCCGCTAACAAGTCCCTTCCTGATAATCGTAAATTCGAAGCTTCCCTTATTTTTCTTGGCTTCAATTTTATAGGGCATCTGTGATAACTGATAGGCTGCCTTTGGGAGCAATTTCAATCGTTTTTCCTTTTCTTCCTCCTTTATCGCTGCATTATAAGCATCTAAAGCTGCTGGATATTCCTCGATTTCATAATCGAGATCCCATCGATTGGGATAATTTGTAGTAACCACCGCTTCCCCTTTTACCTGTTCGGCACCTGTCGGTGTCAATTTGACCAGATCAAGTTGTAGCCCCGGCGAAATAAACTCCAAAAAGGGATCCTTGACACTAGGTATGAGCAAAACTGCCCCCATCTCTGGTTTAAGTGGTTTTAACAAATTTCCCTCCGACACAATGCGGCAGGGAAGCGCATATTGCTCTTTATATTTTCCCTGTAAGGCCTTTATCTTGTCACTGTCGAAGACAAAATGGACATCTCGTTGTGTATCTTTTTCTCCAAATTCCAAAGCAGAATTGCCTATTGTATAACAATCCATAGGAAGCAGCTTATAATTCGTCCCCTCCTTTGCATTGTAATCTGCTAGATAAGCTTCGTCAATCTGAAAATTTACTGTTGTAGCTTTCTGTCCAATACCCGCCTTAATTATTGTCACATTGTAATCAAATTTCCCCCAATCAAATACGGTTATCTTATTCTCTTTATAGTCGCGGATATATATGGTATCGTCTACCATATTATTCATCCGGTCATCCTTCTGACACCCATTCATTAGAAGTAGTGCAAATAGAAAAACACAATAGGATATATAATTTCTCATCATTTTCGGTTTTAATAAATAACTACCATCCATAATTTTGTGTAATATGAATCATTTCACTCAGCTGCTTTTGTTGTATCGGGAAGAAATAATGCTTAGGCTGGAACGACCGTTTGCCAGGAAATACATCCTTTGTTCTTTCCCATGAAGATTCATAGTTTGTTGCAGCGACATTACGTGTATAGTAAGGTTCATTCATTTCCTGCTCCGCTGTCATCCAAGTCCTTAAGTCTAAGTAGCGATGTCCCTCAAATGCGAGCTCCACCATACGTTCTTTCCGAAGAAGAGTTCTGAGCATTTCTTTATCGCCCACTACTTCAGGGTAGGCAACCTCTAAATTATTTAAGCCACTACGCTGACGAACGAGATTGACATATTTTAAGGCCTCGGCTTCATTCCGATTTGGCTTTTCATTACATGCCTCTGCATAGTTGAGGTATATCTCTGCAAGCCGATAATAAGGCCAAGCAAATTGTCCCCAATTTCCAGCTTCAATGTCATTGGTCGGGTCGCTCATTCTCCGCCAAAGGTAGCCCGACTTTACGCAGTCTCCTGTTTTTGTATAAGATGAAGTACCGCCTTCAAAAAATGTTACCTGTCTAGGCTGAGGCTTCGGGTTTGTCCAATACATACCACTGGCTAGAATGGATGCATAGAATCTTGCATCCCGTCCAACACAGCTATTATGAGCTTTAAATGCAGCAAAATTATCCAAAGGATGAACATAATTGTCCGTGAAGCCAGCCTCTTTGTACCCTGATTTTTCATCAATAACCGGTTGTCCATTGGCTCCATACCCGATAACCGGATAACGTCCTGAACTCGCCATTGGATATGCATCAACCAGCTTAAGTGAAGGAGCATACCCTCCGTAACCTATAGTCACCACTTTTGGAGGAGCCGTGCGTACATTATAATTAAATCCATCATCTGACCAACGTCCCCATATTACTTCAGAGTTCCATTTATCAAAATAAATCCCCATATACGATTTTATTGCGTGACGAAATGGATCTTTTTCTTTGGTATCCACATATAAGGAATAAAGATTCAAATCAATGACATCCTTAGCTGCTTTTGCCGCGAGTTCCCATTTATTAGCGTCCGCTATCTGGGGGAAAAGAAATTCGCTGTCTTTATTTTTCAAGCCAACATATAGCTTTGCGCCATTAAATAAAGGTCGAGCCATGTACAATAAAAGTTCTGCCTTCGCCGCCATTACAGCGCCTTTGGTTATACGACCATACCATGCCTGATCTATAATTTCCAGTGGTAATACAGCCGTTGCCTTGTCAAATTCGGAGAGAATAAAATCTACATTGGCCTGTAACGGCATGCGATCTACAGTCTTTGGATCAATTTTATCATCTGCAGCGCGATCTCCCCAGACAAATACAGGACCATATCGTCTAAGCAATAAATAATAAAAGTATGCTCTTAGAAAACGAGCCTCAGCTTTCATTGTGCTTTTTACAGATTCGCTCAATTCTACATTTTTATCAACATTATTGATAAAAACAGTCGCCTGGTTGATCCCTTTATAGTTATGTTCCCAGGTTGCATAATCAGTTGTTGTTACACCCCAAGTGCCGTTAGCAAAATTAAGCCAGGGTACCCATGAGACCCACGAGAATAGCGCTTCATCACTAAGCGGAACATTTCCACCTTCACTATAGAACATATCATGTTCTATGGGCAGATAGCCATATACCTGAGCAAGGTACTGTTCAGTCGTCTTACGTTTGTTAAAGACTTCGTCGAGTGTCATTTGATTTTCCAAATCAACATCAAGGTATTTGCTGCAGGCACTGAAAAACACTGATAGCAAAAGGCAAGACAGGAAGTATAAATATTTTTTCATCGTTTCTTTTATTAAAGTGTTACACTTAAACCAATATTAAATACACGCATTTGAGGGTAACTACTTCCAGAAACCGTTTCCAGTTCGGGATCCCACATCTTGAACTTACTGAATGTAAACACATTCACTCCCTGCGCATAGAGTCGTACAACTGACATTTTCCATTTTTGAGTCCATTGTCTAGGCAGAGTATATCCAAATTCTAAATTCTTTAAGCGCATAAAGCTCATATTCCGTTGCCATAAAGTAGATGGTCTTGAGTTATTTGCAATATTAAATGACAATCGCGGATAAGCTGCATTTGGATTTGGATTATCGGCACTCCAGCGGTTATCTGCGACATCAGCATAAATTTGTCCATATCCCCAAATATTTCCTGTTTGTCCGTATAAAGGACCTCCAGCTATAATTCGAGTTATTTGACCCACACCATGAAAGAAAGCAGCGAGGTCAAAGCCTCTCCAGGAGACACTTGCCCCAAACCCATAATTCAGTTGTGGCATTTCAGTGTCACCGATTGCTACCATATCTTCATCTGTGATTTCTCCATCACCATTGATATCTCTATATTTCACATCACCGGGGCGTATAACGTCACCATACCGCTGAATTGGACTATGTGCAATTTCCTCTTCGGATTCAAAAAGCCCCAAAGCAATCAGGCCTCGCTGCTGTCCCCAACGTTGCCCTACCTCCGATAAATATGGCCATCTTGGAGTAGGTTTGTCGTCGAATAGTTTTTTATTTCTGTTATACGTAATATTACCCCTAGCCTGTATACCCAGTTCTCCTTGTTGATGATTAAATTCAAAAGAGCCTTCAATACCTTTATTTTCCATTTGACCGATATTGACATAAGGTTTTACATTAATACCTACAATCGAAGGGACGCTTTCCTGAACGATATAAATCCCGTCTCTTTTCTCCGCAAAATAATCCGCCTGAATCGTCAGTTTGTTGAATAGTCCTAATTCCAGACCAATATTTCGTTTTAAAGCGCTTTCCCAAGCTACAAGCGGATTCCCTGGATAACCCGTAGCGATCCCCTGAATCCAGTTTTTCCCGCCAATACCAAAAGAATAAGCTCCTTCCAACTTCATCTCGGAATTGTAAGCAAATCGACGGCTTCCCCCAATCTTATCACTACCGATCCGACCGATAGATCCCCGTAACTTCATAAAATTGACAACAGGTAATAAGGGCTGAAAGAAGTTTTCATTACTCAGAATATAACCTAAAGCCAAGGAAGGGAAAAAACCAAAACGTTTCTTTGGAGCAAAATTTTCAGATCCATTATAACCAAAGTTGCCCTCAATAAAATAAAGATCCTGATAGGAATAGGTCAGACGAGAGGCAATACCTGTATTCCGATAAGGGAAAGCGGCGATGTAATCATTACTAGGAAAGTTATTCGTCCGTTCGCGCATAGAAAAAAGAAATAGTCCGCCTACTCTATGCTTTCCACCATATAACTGATCATACATTAGCGAACTTTCGAAGTTGGTCGCTCTTTCACCCGAATGCCAATCTGCCAAACTTAAATAATCACTGCCATTGCCATTATCCTTTAAAATCAGGTTCCCCTCACTGTCTCTGGGATTGGCCTTATCAACATAATAGGTTGTCGGGCTCTTCCTTTTATCCAATGTAGAAGAATTTTTAGCGTCCCATGAAAATTTAACATTCGCTTTTAGTCCAGGTGTTATCAATTCAGAAAAGTCCTGTGTTACCCCGATCAAGGATTGCGCGTTATTCCAAAAGTCTTTTGAAAAGCCCGTTGTATTAAGGGCATAATATGGATTATTCCCGCCTTGAGGCTGAGCATAAGCACCATTAGAAAATTGGATTGGAGTAGCTACTGGCGTTGTGTGTAATACCATCTCGTACATTCGCCAAAGGTCTACCCCCAGTCTATTTTTTGTTTCGTACTGGTTTGAAAGATTTAAATTTACCTCTGTGGAACGAGAAAGTCTAATATCTACATTTGAACGAAAATTGATCCGATCAAAGTTTACCGAAGGATCATAGTTTGATGTCCTCCTAGGCTGAAAGATACCATTTTCCTTCATATAAGAGCCCGACACATAATATTTAATGAAATCACCACCTCCAGTAACATTTACATTCAATCGTTCGTTGGAAGTCCTTTTCTTGAATATCTCTTGCATCCAATCCACATTAGGATAGACATCCGGATCCACTTTGTTCACATACTTGTCAATTTCCTCCTGAGAAAGTTGAATTTTGCCCGAAGCTTCGTAGTTGATATCATTATAATAATCCAGCCACTGTGCAGCATTGGCTAATTTAGGTAAAACTCCAGGCTGCAATATACCTCGTTCGATACGTGCATTGATAAGTGGTTTATCGCTCTTCTTACCTCTCTTTGTTGTAATAAGTACGATTCCATTTGCCCCCCGCACCCCATAAACGGCCGTTGCTGTTGCATCTTTTAGAATGGAAAAGGACTCCACATCTTCGGGATCCACAAGGTCCATGGGCCGTTCGATACCATCTACTAAGATCAATGGGCCAGTGCTTTCGCCGAAGCTCGCTACTCCCCGAATCCAGAAAGATGTACCTGATCCGGGTTCTCCAGAACCCTGTACAGTGACCACCCCAGCCATCTGTCCGGCTAAAGCACTACTGATTTTTGCGACTGGGGTCTTCAATTGCTTTGGCGAGACCGAGGATATTGCGCCTATTACACTGAGTTTTCGTTGTTTTCCATAAGCGACAACTACCGCCTCCTCCAAATCACTTACCGCCGCCACTAAGGTCATGTCGATTTGGTTGGAACTACCTATTGTATGTTCAATTGACTGGTAGCCCACCAAGGAAAATATAAGTATTTTGTGCTGATCTTCTACCTCTAGGGTATATCGCCCTTGTGCATCGGTTTTTGTAGCTACATTTGTCCCCTTGACCGCAACGGTGACGCTCTCCAATGCATTTCCCTTTGCATCTGAAACGACCCCGGTAATCTTTTTTTTCTGTAACCGAGCGACATTTAATGGCAGGGTAGACGATGATGGTTTTGCAACGATCAAAACCGTATTCAGATTTAGCTCATAAGTAAGGCTTCTTTCCTTCAAAAACTCGTGCAGGACTTCCTTAAAGTTTCTATTCTTTACTTTAATGGTCACCCGCTTCTGTTTATTGACTAATTTATTATTGTACAAGAATTCGTACCCCGTTTGTTTTTGAATCTCATCCAGGACATCCACCAAATGTCCGTTTTTTATATCCAAGGTTACTTGTTGACCAAAACTAGCCGCATGGACATGCACCATGGAGATGATGAGGATTAGTATACATACTTTCATCCTGATAAATGCTTTTACAAAGAATTTCTGTTTAAAAAAGCAACTTTTGCTATTCCTTTTATACATTTGTATAGGTTTGGTGTTAAATGGTTTATAATTCAATTAGGTCTATTTAATTGCTAAGCATCGATCGGGAGTGTTGCGAGCACTTCCGATTACATTTAGCTTCTCATATCGCATTGTCACATAACAAGGACCCTCCCATCCTGAATTTTAAATTTATAATTGGATGTCTTTTCGAGCTGCTTGAGTAAATCTGAAAGCTTCTTGGTTCTTTTCATCATAGCAGTAAATGTGTCAGTTGAAGTAGATTGTATTTTGATCTCCTTGATATCATACCATTCCTTTACTTTTTGAAGCACCGTTTCTATATCATCCTCTGTAAAGCGGAAAAAACCATCACGCCAGGCCAAGATCTCTTTTAGATCAGCCTGCTTCAACACGATATGCTGCTGTTGCGGATCTGATTCCGCTTGCATACCTGGGGCTAGAATTTTATGGTTGCTGCCCAAGCTCACCTCTACTTTACCTTTAATCAAAGTCGTGAGGGTCTTGGTCTTGGTTAAATCGGATGACACATTAAACTGTGTTCCCAGAACTTTAATCCGTGTTTGCTTTGTTTCCACAATAAAGGGTTTAACAGGGTCATGCGCAACATCAAAATAGGCCTCACCATCTAGGAAAACTATTCTATTGGCTGTCTCAAAATGTAAAGGGTAAGTAAGACTGGATCCGGAATTCAAATGTACCTTTGTTCCATCAATCAGTTGTAAGGTCAAAGCATTTCCTTTGGGACTATGAAATGTCCGTTTTTCAGAACCACGCCCACTATGTTTCAGCTGATATAACAACGTTCCATCGTTGTCCTTGATAATAGTCAGATTTCCTTTTTCCAATGATTCGGGATTATCGGCGGAAATCGAATATTGTTCACCTGTAGACAATGTAACTATGGGTGCACTCCCATCAGGAAGAGCGATCTCATTCGTTAAAACCTTTTTGGGATGTGTTAGCGGCGCCGATTCACGCTTTATAAAGTATACAATTGAAAAACAAAAAAGAACAACAGCAGCGGCTAAACTACCCCACTTGACATAGTTTGTTCTATCTCTTCCACTGTATGCTGATTCTTCTTTGTCTTCGTGAATACGATGGGAAAGCTGCTTGGCCACACTATCTCTGTCAAATAGTTCTGAACGAACTGGGATCTTCTCTTCCAAGCTTTCAAACAGAGATGAAAACTGGGATTCATCCAGATCATCCAATCTATCTAACATCTCTTTTAACTCAGTCCGAGAGATTGTATTTCGGAAATAATTGGTCAGCAAATAGCGTAGTCTTTCTTCTTGCATGGTCAAATTGGTTCGTACTTTCTAAGTTTATTTTAGGCAGTACACCACAAAATCAAAAAAGGACTACATGAAATATTCTTTTTTTAAAAAAAATAAAAAAATAGGGATAATAACAGGTTTCTTCCAGATCGGGCCTGTTTCAGGGATTTCAACGCTCGGGCAAGATGATTTTTTACCGTGTTTTTAGAAAGGTTTAGTTCCTCAGCTATTTGTTGACAGGGAACTCCATCGACCCTACTCAAGGTAAATATAAGTTTTTGTTGAGCCGGTAATTGGGAAAGGTAACTCTCAATTTCCTCGGACAGCTCTTTTCGTTCGACCACCCGATCTGCGGTTTCGGATTGACTGTCGATGTGATATGCCAATAGTTCAAAAGCAGCACGCGAGCGCTTAATACCCCTTAGTTTGTTAAAGCACTCTCTTTTGGTCAAAACATATAGAAATGGCCAAAGATCAACATCTTGTCTTATGCTCATACGATTGGTCCACAGCTTAACAAACACTTCCTGCACGATATCCTCGCTCCAACCGGTATCTTTCAACAAATGAAAGGAAACATCAAAGATTCGATCTGCATACAGCTGGTAAAACTGTAGCAAAGCGGCCTCACTACCCATAGCAAGACCCTGAATCAAATTCGCTTCATTAAATTTTTTTTTCATAACCCGAGCCCCCTGCTCTTCAGTATTATTGGTCGTTTTTCTTTTCCGGTAAAAAATCAGTTTATTGAAACAATCTAGCAATGATTTCAATAGCACTTTTTTTCATTTAAAGTTTCATATTCTCATAAAAATAAATTGTATGCGCATCAGCTTGTATATTAAACTTTTGGTTTCGCCTAAGTCCTGCAACGCCTTTTTTTAATTTAACTTATTGATATACAAATTTTAACAAAATAAATCAAACTAATAAATAGCACTGGGAGCAGCTTTTTCTTGCAATTCTTTATAGTGTAAAATCTGCTGCAATACCTCAGGATTTTCGATAACTTTTGGTGCAAATTTCGAGCTCTTCATGTAAGCGAGTATGGATTGCAACATCTGATTTGCAACAGGTCGCTGGTCCAAATCAGTCGCGAGATCAAATGAGGCTACCATCAGTTTGCCATTCCCCACTGCCCCCTCAAATAGTGAAGCTAATTTTCTATTGTTTGCAAAATTATCGATCATCTCGACAAGGGTTTCGCCGCCTTTGATCTGATCCATCAACATTGTTGTCGATTTGATCTGTAAGTCCCACCATTGCCAGTCGGTATGTCCTGCTGTCGGAAAATCAGCAAATACAGGGTGTTTTGGATTACAGAGCAATCCCATTGTCCCAGCCTGCTTCGGAAAATGTACCGGGCTCCAAAATACCGGAACAAACTTGCCTTCAATACCTGTAATTTTTTTCCAGTCAGGATTTAAAAGGACCTTTTTACCTGCCTGCAACAGCCGTAAAGCTTCGTCCAGCTCCCTTGTATAACTTACATCAGCAAAATCAATTTGATTTTCTTTAGGATACACCCATATATTCCAATGATTTTCATAGCTTGTGCCTTTGAGATTAATATGAACTGTCAACTTTTTGGCTTGTTGTATCGACTGCAACGGCACTTTAAAGCGACCTACATTCCCATTGTATCCTTGGCCGACGACGGTTTGAAAGTGACCTTTTGCAACAGTTTTCGTACCATCTTTCATAGACCACTCGACCAACTGATCGCTCAATGCTGCAGCTCCATAATTGCTGATGTCTAAAATCCCGTCAAATACTTCATCATTGGTATATACGGCTTTGGAAAACTGGAGCAGGGGAACTACCGGTGCACAAAACTGTCTAAATTCAGCTGCTGAAAGAATGTTCTTACTGTCCCAAAAGGCATCCAATAGCCCCACCAAAGCCGTACCTTGGCCTGGGAAATCATGGAGATCCAATAATTGATAACCACTGATGCCCGGTGTTTTTAAGGCCCGTTCAAGCTCTTCTTTATAGAGAATTGCTGCCAACTTGCCTGACGACATGGTATATGCCTTCGCTTTATGCAATAAACCCTTGCGTTTCAGATCTTCGGCTACAGCAATAAAGTTTAACGGCTTTAAAACGCCTGTATACTTTTTGATCTCCTCTAAATTGGGATAAACAGCATATTGTCCGATCTCATGAGTAACCACAGGAATCGAAACGCCATCCAAGGAAGCGCTATAATTTTTATTAAAGACAGGAGGTTCACTATTAAAGACCCCCTGCCCTCTCACCCATCCCTTTGCCGTCCACTGCGTAATCAAAAAATCGTCAAAGGGTTCGCCGACAATTCCATGTCCTTGCTGAAAAGTAAATGATGTTGCCGTATATAGATGTCTCCTATCTTTCTCTTTTAGATTTTTTACCAGTGCGTTAAGGGCATCGAAATCGCCACTCAGCTCATTTCCCATACTCCAAAAGCAAAACGATGGATGATTGCCATATTGCCTGATCATCTTATCAGCTTCCTCATATAAAAAACCCAGCACCGCATCATCCTTACCGGCATTATTTTCCCAGATAGGCAATTCGACTTGAAGATAGAACCCCATTTCGTCAGCTACAGCAAAAGCAGCTTCCGGAGGGCACCAAGAGTGGAACCGCAAATGGTTGAGTCCCCATTGCTTTGCTGTCAAAAATACCTTCTTCCATCCAGGTTTGTCCATTGGGGGATGCCCTGTCAATGGAAAAATGCTGCATTCCAAGGTCCCCCGAAGAAACAGAGGCTGCCCATTGATTTTCATCACTGTTCCCTCCCTTGACAATTCACGCATACCAAATGATGTACTCATCACATTGACTCCCTCACCCGATTGGCACACTACTTCTGCATCATAGAGATTTGGTGAAAATTCGCTCCATGACCGGATATTTGCGCCCAGATCATAGCTTAATTGTATGGTGGAATCACCTGGGGCTAATAAAACCTCCTTTTCCATTGTCGGAAGATACTTGCTATCACTCTTAAATTTGGCTCTTATCCGGAGTGTACTATTGGTATTTCTTTGTGTTCTATTCGAAAGTACTACCTGCAGGTCTACACGTTTTGCTGTCAACACCGGAAAAGTACTTACTTGTTTGATATGAACTCGATCCATCGCTTCAATGTACATCGAACCGAGTATCCCGTTCCACATAATCTGGGTATGGTCGGTGTAAGCATGTGCCATATTATCGACGCTGATTGCCAACTTCTTGCTATTATCAATGCGAATAGTCAGACGATGTTTTTTTCCAGCCTTTAAAAAAGAGCTTAAATCAAATTCATGCGAACCTACAAGACTGTGCTGTTTTTGCGGAACTTCTATTCCGTCAACCCAGACATTGGACTCCCATATAATCCGCTCCAGTTTCAGGATCATTTCTTTACCCGCCCAGCCTTGCGGAACAAACACATCCTTGCTATACCAAGCTGCCCCCACATACCGATGTTTCCTTGTCAGATGTGAAAGTTGAGGCTTCGTGAGCGCAGGTGTCAAGCTATTTGCTATGCCTAGTCCAGCATCGTCCGTTGTCCCCGGTAATTTAATGGCTGTTGTGAAAGATCTGTTAGTCCATCCATTCTTCATGCCCGTATCCTCTGGATCAAGCTGTACGCTCCATTCTCCAGCCAGATCAAGCTGATTTTTCTCTCCGGTTGCCAAAACATAGTAGCTCTGTAGGAGAAGAAGTAATAAAATGAGATAACGATGCATAACTGTAATTAATTATTTAGGGTAACTTCCGCTATAAATGAACGCAGTATGGATAAACAGCCCTGATGGTTTGGTTCAAGCTCCCGTACCTGCATGAGGTATCCCTTAGCGAGGTCCAGGTCCCCTTTGCCTAGATAACCTAAGCCCATTACATATAGGCAATGAATCTTGTTTTTATAATCGAGATCATCCTCCCAAATATCCATATCCGGCAATGAAACCGCGAAATAATCGATTTTAAAAGATTTGTTCAGAAAGGTTTTTCCATGATCAATTAGACTTTGGAAACATTGCTCAGCTCTCTCTTCCTCTTTAAGTTCAAACCAAGCCAGTCCCTGAAAAAAGATCTTGTCGGGTTGTGGATCATTATAAAAAAGAGCCTGTTGGGGTTCCTGAGTTCCCTGCGTAGCTTTGATGAGATAGGCGGTTGCCTCCCCCTCATTTCCCAACGAACGGTGTGCAAGACCTTTGTAATAATAAATATCGTTCTCTTCCATTGTAATCAGTTTACCCTCACCAAGATTATGCGGATAGCTATCAATGGCTGTTAACAGGGCCAAGGCACCCTTTGGATCATTGGCTTTTAATCTTTCTTTTGCCAGTTCCAGATGACAGATTGTATATTGACGGGACACTTTCCCTTCTCCGCCTTCCCACGGTTTAAACTGTCGCGAAGCCAGTAATTGTCGAGCCTCTTCGTATCGCCCCAACAGATTGAAAAGTGTAATCCGTTCCAAGAAAAGATCATCTCGGCTGACAACAAGATCTGCATAGCGATCCAATAGCGTCAGTCTTTCCGTATAATTGTATCCTTGTTTCTTATAGAGCTGGTGAAGTTCCATCAACAACCGTGCATCTGTTTCATCCAATGCAAATGCTTTTTCAAGCAAAACAACAGCCTCCGCCTTTCGGTTCATTCGATTATAATAGGCCAGAGCCAGATTCCGAAAAACGGTAGGGAATTGTTGATCCAATCGTATTGCCTGTTCCCAGCAGTCAACCGCATCTTGATGTTGTCTCTTGCCGTACCATAGATTCCCCAGGTAGTAATATGCTTTTGCATCGTCATTATTGTGCAGGATTGCATCCTGAAGTATAACGATCTCTTCCAAGCGATTTGGAAAGCAATAAGTCGGGTCCATGATACGAGCTTTGTCATAATAGGCTTTTGCTTGATCATTTTGCCCGATGCAAGCGTTAAAATAGCCCAGCGCATAATAGATCATTGGATATACTGTTTGCGGGTCATCGATTGTTTTTTCCAATAACTGGATAGCTTCTTCATACAGACCTGCCTGAGCAAAATCCAACGCATATTCCACCACACTCTGCACATTGACTTGACATAAATCGAGAATAGGCGATAATATAACTTCGTCCTTTGTCTGAAGGTACCATTCAAATTGACACCCCATATTAAATGGATCTATTTCCAGCGAATCTTTAATGTAACCCAGCGCTTCATCTACCCGTCCCAATTTTCTTAAAATCGAAGCTTTTAATTGCCGGGCTTTATGATGCTTCCAGTTTCGGTTTATTGAACGGTCTATTTTTTCCAGAGCAACATCCCACTGTCCACGTGTTGCATCTATTTGTGCGAGGCCAAAATAACCGGCATCCTGCCAGGCAGCATTCCAGGTTGCCTTGTAAAAAGTGGCATAGGCAACTTCCAGTTCACCGGATAATTGTAAAGCTAGGCCTAGATTATAATAGGCCTCGCCATCGTAAGGATTTGGATTACGTTCGGTAAGTCGCACAATAGCGGTACGGAAATAGGGGATGGATTCGGCTATCTTTCCATTCCGCAATAAAAGAGCACCCATTGCATTATTACATCGTACATCATTCGGATCCCGTCGCAATGCCTCAAGATAGTAATCCATTGGGTTATAGGTAGCATGCCGGTATTGCTCAAGATGCTGCCCTGTCAGGAACAATTCCTCCATGGACTGAACGTCCTCTGGTATTGACGCAGCTTGAGCCGGTTCTGGAATATCTGTGATATCTTTTTGTTTCTCCAATTGATAATGTAGCATTTCATTTTGATCATTATCATAAACCGAAAGGATCAGTTCCAATGGATCACTCTGCAAATCGGAAACAGTTTGTTTATAAATATCACGGGGGGAACAATCAATCTTTTCCTCCAGATAAATTCGTCCTTGCTTATCTCTCAGAACAATATTAAGTCCATTAAATACAGCTGTTGCATATAGAATAATGTCGGCTCGCTGCTGATGGACCTCCATATTGAGGACAAGATCTTTCGTTGCATTCTTCACATGACCAACAGCCGCGTAGGGCATAAAATATTGCGACCATGATTTCACTTCATAGGGTTGTAACCAGGCAAAATCGGGTTGATTGTCGGTGTAAACTCCTGCCATTAATTCGATATATGGGCCATTTTCGTCCGTCAGATTCCGGTCCCAGGCTAAACCAAAATCACCGTTACCCCATGTCCATTGTTTCTTTCCCGGAGAAATGTGGTGATCCGCAACATGCAACATTCCCGCATTGGTATCTCCGGCTTCGTAACCGCCCACAAAATTATATTTTGATTGAATGGCCATATAAGATGTAGGAACAGGAATATTCTTGTATTGTGCAATATCGACTCCAGCGGAATAATCGTATTTATAATAAGTTCCTGTCGCAATCGGGAATGTTGAGACTTCTCTTTTTCCATGATCAAACACGGCGTTTACATCGGGTGGAAAAACAGAATAATAGTCATCATTGACGACAACAGCTGGATTGGCCCACCAAAGAAAGGTCTGTGGTAAAGCTGTGCGGTTGTAGACCTGCACTTTTATTTCAATAAAGGCTTTGTCGGGATAAAGTGTAAATCCCTGCATCGCCTTCATCCGAAACATCCGTTCGATTTCATTGCACCATACGGTCACACTGCCATCTGCATTATGCTCAATTAAATATTCTGTCGGCATAAAGGTCGTCGGCCGGTGATGCTGAGGCCAGTTAAATTCGATCCCGCCAGAAATCCAGGGGCCGGTAAGTCCTACCAGCGCTGGCTTTATCACCTCATTATAATAAACAAAATGCCGTTCTCTGACTTTATCATAGGCCATATGGATCCTTCCCCCGAGTTCAGGCAGAATCATCACTTTGATATATTCATTTTCAATAAATAGTGCCTGATAGATCTTATCCTGTTTCTCATCACTAATTTTTTCAATAATGGGATAAGGATATACCACACCGGAGCTACCTTGATATACACGTTTTTCAGCAAAAATCGGATTTTTTTCCATTGTACCAACCCCATAGGTCGGTATCGCCACAGGTTCTTCCCAAACTTTTACGATGCCGCTCTGATCGACTGTAGATTTAATCAGGTAACGTGTCAATTCTGTCATGTTTAAATAGCTATTAGGTTATATACTGTAAGTTGATTCATTTAATAAAAGCGAGTCCTATTTTAAAACATGAGGATGCTGTGCCTCGTTAGACAACTCCTGTTCAATTTCCTCAAGACTTTTACCTTTGGTTTCTTTCAATTGTCCCCACAAAAAGACATAGCCGATCAAGCAGACTATTCCGTACAACCAAAATGTCCCTGCCGCGCCTAAGCTTTGATTTAACATCGGAAAGGTATAGGTAAGTACGAAACATGCTATCCATAACAGCGAGGTAGCTATAGCCATAGCTTGGGCCCTAACCGCTGTAGGAAAAATTTCTGCAATGATAACCCAGGTCACCGGCGCTAATGTCATTGCATAAACCGCAATTCCGGCTAATACCAGAAGAAGTACAAAGATTCCACTGCAATTGAAATAGTAGCAAGCGCCCAAAGCTGCATAAATACCAAAAAGTCCCGCTGCACCAAACAACATTAATGCGCGACGTCCGACCCTATCGACCATATACATCCCTACGAAAGTAAATATGACATTGATAACGCCTGTTATAATAATATTGAAGAGCATCCCCGAAACCGTATACCCTGCAGCTGTAAAAATCTCTTGCGCGTAGTTAAAGATCACATTGATGCCACACCACTGTTGAAAGACGGCGATAAAGCTTCCGAGCAGCAACAACTGCAATAATTTTCCCTTAAATAGGTTCCTTTTCTTTAGTTTATCACTATTTTTATTGGTAGCATCGATAGTGGCCATACTTTCGTCTGCATAATAATCACCCCCCATCCGCGAAAAGATACGTCTGGCCGCTTCATGTTTTCCTTTGTTGTATAACCATCTGGGGCTTTCTGGGATCAGAAAAAGCAGTAATAAAAAAATAACTGCTGGAATTGCTCCTGCCCAAAACATCCATCGCCAGCCTTGCTGTCCATTCCATGTTGTAGCTATAATCTCGTCAGGTAATACAGGTTTTGCAATTAGCCAGTTGACAATTTGTGCTGCGAGAATACCTAATACAATCGTCAGTTGGTTGATCGAGACAAATTTTCCACGACTTTCCGCAGGAGCTATCTCGGCAATATACATTGGAGCCAAATTGGAAGCTACACCTATACCTATTCCTCCGAGCACTCGATAGATAATAAAAACATTGAGGTTAGCAGCCATGCCCGTTCCCACAGCGGATATAATAAATAGAATCGCGGCTGTATAAATCAGCGGCTTCCGTCCATAACGATCTGCCATTCCTCCCGAAAGCAATACGCCGATAAAACTGCCTACAATCGCCGACGACATCGCCCAGCCTTGAAGCGCTGGGTCAGATTCCAAATGAAAATATGCCTCATAGAAAGGTTTCGCCCCTCCAATGACAACCCAATCGTAGCCAAAAAGAAACCCCCCAATAGCGGCCACAAAAGTAATTAGCAGCAAATACGTCGTCGCGGTCTTTTGCATAAGAATTTACATATTTAGATTTATTGACGTAAAAGTACAGGAATACTGCATGAGAATCATGTAAGTGAGCACGATAAACATGTAAAATATTATTATTTTTACAGCATAAACCAAATTTCCTAACTTATGATTCCAAATACGGATGTAATTGCAGAAGGATTCAAAGGCGAGAAGGCTATTGTACTTCCTTATTCCGTGTGCAACTATCAAGCACAGAGTAATATCACTTCAAAATTGCACATCACACATATAGGCTACTATCCGACAGCAAAAAAGCATTACCGCGATCGACAGGAAGGTTGTACAGAATATATTTTGATCTATTGCGAGAAAGGGCGTGGCTGGATCAAACAGGATGAAATGCTATATAATCTCTCCAGAAACGACTTATATATCATTCCCAAAAATACAACACACTCCTATGGATCCAAGGCTAATGATCCCTGGAGTATTTATTGGATCCACTTTCAGGGTACCGAGGCTTCCCTTTTTGAAAACATCATCGGACAGATCATTCATATCAATGATACGGACTCAAATAAACATACTGATCGTTTTCAGCTGTTCGAAAGTATCTACAAAAATTTGGAAATGGGCTATAGTCCAGAAAATTTAGAATACACAAGCTTCTGTCTCCAATATTTTTTGGCATCTATCAAATATGCAGCTCAATACGAGGAGAGCAATCGAATTAAACATGATAATATCATTCAGGATATCATCATGTTTATGAAGGACAATCTGGAGAGCAACATTAGTTTAGATGAAATTTCAGCACATTTTAATTATTCAAAATCACACATGATTAGCCTCTTCAAGCAGAAAACATCCTATCCGCCCATGGTATACTACAATCAGTTACGCATGCAAAGGGCCTGCTCCTATTTACAATTTACGTTACTGAAAATTAAAGAGATCGCTTTCAAATTGAACTTTTATGATCCATTTCATTTTTCCAAAGCTTTTACTAAAGAGATGAAAATGTCTCCTCAAGATTACCGTAAAAAGTATCAGAAATAGATTGATTAAATTTCACAAGTCTTCCTGTTAGCGGTTGACCCCTTCACAAAAAACGACTTTCTTTGAAAGACCATATCTCATACGCAACAGGCATAACAATTTCTGATAGCATTCCATTAAAAGGAGGCCCATTTCAGATAGGTTCCTATCTAAAGTTTACGCTTCGGCGAAAGAAGACCAACTAATAATTCTTAGGGCGAACAGCTCGCCTTATCCACAGTTTAAGCTGCTTTTAAAGGGGGAATTTGGCTGTTCTTTTTTCTAGAAAAGCGGAAACTCCTTCTTTGAAGTCATCTGTTCCGAACAAATGACCAAATGCATCCATCTCTACCTTACTACCATCCCGTTTTTTATCTCCGGCCGCATTAATCGCATCGATTGCACTCGCTACCGCAACTCGTGAACGTGTAAATATCTTTTGGAGGATTTCTTCTGCCCTCCCGATTAGCTTTTCCTGTGGGACCACTTCGTTAACCAGGCCGATTTCATACGCCTTTTGCGCATCAATCATATCGCCTGTCAAAATCATTTGCATTGCAGGTCCCTTTCCTATCAAAGCTGGCAGACGCTGCGTACCTCCGTAACCCGGTATTAATCCCAATGAAACTTCGGGGAGTCCCATTTTTGCATTCTCAGAAGCGATACGCATATGACAAGCCAATGCCATTTCAAGCCCTCCTCCTAAAGCATAACCATTGATAGCGGCAATAACAGGCTTTGGAGCCCCCTCAATAAGATCTGTAAAGATAATATGACCGCGCTCGCTCAACCAACGTGCCTGAACGACAGACAGGTCGGTAAACTCCTTGATATCTGCACCGGCGACAAAAGCCTTGTGTCCAGCTCCTGTCAAAATAATACCACGTACATGACTATCCGCATTAAACTGCTTAAAAATTTCCTGTAATTCGTCGAGCGTCTGTTGATTCAGGGCATTCAATTGAGGTTCGCGATCGATTATAATATAGCCTATGCTATCTTTAACCTCATATTTTAAGTTCGAATATTGGATCATAAAGCTAAAAATTAAAATGTATGGATGCTGTGAAGGTATCCGAAGGAATCCCTTCCCCTCCTCTGTAGCTTAGTCTTTTTTTATACTCTAATCTAAGCAATTTAAAAATATTATCCACGCCCACCAAACCTTCAACGTAAGGTCTATCTCGGACTGCTTTTGTTTGAACGATACCATTTTTATCTGCTTCAAATTGTATATTCTCAGGGGTAACAAATGGATTATTCACATCGCTTAATTTTCCATAGAAAGCTTTGATTCCTGTCACCTCACGCCATTTCAGTTTTCTAAATAAAGGGATTCTATTGAAGAAAAATCCGTTCCAATTGTGATAATAGGTCAATTTTAAAAACTGATCCGATGCAAATTCCGAAGCAGCCATCAAATCAAAATTTACCAAAGGACCCGATTTATCTCTCGTAACTTCAGGAAGTTCCAAGAGAGTATATGGTAAATGTTTTCCCCAGATTCTTCCACCTGAAAACTGAAGATCGGCCTGACCAGCCGGAGATAAAAACAGTCTTTTGAACACACTAAATCGCAAAGCATCATAACTATAATCTGCTCCCCAAAAACCTTTCAAACCCTTGTTATATTGAAGTGTAAAAATTGGATATTTATTTTCGACTGTTCCACGATCGAGATTATGATAGGTGAAATCTTCATTAGGAGCCCAGCGCAAAAGAACCTGAAAATCATTGGTATTGACCGCACGGATAGTATCAGGATGAGGTAAACTATTAACATAAAATAACTCGCCCTTAGGTTGTCTACGGGTATGTGTCAATGCCGTTCCAATACTCACGTGATTACCAAATTCAATCAAATGATCGAGGCGGTATATATCGTTGAATTGCCATTTATTTGGTCTGTTCTTTCCAAAAGACCTGAAAAATCCGTCACCTTTTAAGAAGCCCAGATTGCGCCCGGGTTCCATAACGTCATGCTGGACTGTAAAGCGGAGATAGTTCGCGGGAAATTGCACAATACGCTCTCCATTTAATGTAAATGCTGTACTCAGATAATACTTTATTTCCTTATCCTTATCACCATAGGCGGTATATCCCTCCATAAAAACCTTCTCAGAAAATAATCGCGTTGTCCGACCACTCAACCGAATACGGTTGCCCTCATAATTATTCCGGCTATAGAGATACTCTAATGGGCCAAACTCCACTTTCCCAGCATTATAATACCCCTTAGCCAATAGATAGCCCAATGCAACCAATTGGTTGAAAGACCGCATTTTCTGAACAGAATCAACTTTTTGATAGGCTCCCATTTCGGCTTTACTTAATGGCGTCGGTCTGACCTGAACGATTGGAACCTTTGCACCGGATTGAAGCAAGTATCTTTTTTCAACCGGCACGCCAACAAAATTGTCATTTGAGATTGAATCTGTTCGATGCCCAAGATATCGCGTTTCCCGCCGCCCATATAAAACATCGGTTTTACTTCCTCCAAACAACATTTTCAAATCTGTAAGTACCGGAAGCATACTACCATTTTTAAATTCGCTGTAGCTCAGATCAATCTGTACATCGTTGATCCAGTTGATATTTGCAGCCTTTCCAATATTTAGGGTTGCCTGATGAACAGCATAGCGAGTATCATCTGATATGAGAAGTACACCGTAGAACAATAAATCGATCTTTGATTTGCCTTCAAAGTGAAGTTTGATATAATCTTTTCCCGCTATTTGAACAGTATCCTGTATTCGATATCTGTAAAAGGCTGTTGCACCTGTCGCTATCGGACTCAATATGCCCTTATTTGCAACCTGTATGGTATTTTCATAAAGATCGACATCACGAAGTATGGTTTGAAAACGGGTCTGCCAATTATCATTATTGAAAAAACGTGGGTTTAGTTCGGTTTGATTGTGACTGGTAATAATCTTCTTGCTTCGATTAGGATCATATGAAGAATAAACATTCGCAAAATTTTCCTCTAGATAGAATGGCGCAATCGTAAGTCCCCTAAATACTGTCGAATCTATATTTTCGAAAAGGAATCGAAACGGCTTGGGAAATTTCTTGGCCTTATCCTCTGGATTCACAAACCCAAACTGCGTCTTCTCATATTCGTCAAAACGAATCTCTGGAATACGGCTGTAATGATTTTGCGGACGATGGGCGATAACTTGTTCTATTAGCGCGATCGCAGGATCTTTGGGCTTCCTATTTTTTCGATTGATAACGACGATATCCAAGGTATTATCTTTTGCGGTCAACCGTACGGTCATCAACGAATCGCGCTCACGACGAACATCAACTGTTCTTCGTTCATAAGCTACAGACCCAAATACCAATTGCCTGTATTGCTTCTTATCCAAAATTTTAAAGTAACCCAGCGTATCACTAACGCCACCACTATCTTCCCCTACCCAGTTGATGGAAACACGACCAATCCCTTTCCCTGTCTGTGCATCGACAACCTTTCCACGTATAAATTCCTGCGCAATCACTTTCCCCCCGAACAAAAGGAATAGTAACACACTAAAAAAGCTTATTGAAAAAGATTTAACACACACTTTAAACAGCATCTTCAAACTGATAGGATTTCTTTTTTACAATATACAATTTGTATTCAAGAGTTATGTCAATAAATATAAAAAAAGCATAACGAAATCGCTATGCTTTAGTAAACAACAAGTATTTTAACAGAAACTTTATATTAACTTTAATAGACAGTCCGGATACACCCCAATAAGGATAGTCAATCCAACAGCAAGCAAAAGGACGAATGAGTAATTCCATTGCACATTTACACAGGATTCATCGCTGTCTCTAAAATACATTGCAACTACCACTTTTAAATAATAATAGACTGCAATAGCGGCATTGATAACTGCTAAAATCAATAATACGATATGATAGCTCTCCATGACCGAGGAGAACATCATAAATTTACCGATGAATCCAGCTGTCAATGGGATACCTGCCAGAGAAAGCATGGCTACGGTAATTGCGAATGCCAACATGGGATTTCGTTTTCCCAATCCATTAAACGCTTCAAAATGTTCCGATCCTGTTGTCTTCTTTACGAGGATCAATCCTGTAAATGCAACAATAGTTGCAAGTGAATAGGCAAGCCCATAAGCAAAAATACCATTTGCCGAAGTTGCCCCAACAGCTATGATGGCAAACAGCATATAACCTGCATGAGAAATACTCGAGTAAGCCAGCATGCGTTTGAAAGAAGATTGCATGACAGCGGAAATATTTCCGATAAACAATGTAATAATAGCGATGATCAGGAATACCGGTTCCCAAAAATCTTGTAAAGGAAGCAGACTGTAGCTAAATAATCGTAATAGTCCCGCGAAGGAAGCTACTTTAACGACAGTACTCATATAACTTGTAATCAGAATAGGTGCTCCATCATACACATCCGGAGTCCAAAAGTGAAATGGAGCCGCACCAACTTTAAAGGTCAGACCAACAATCAGTAATAGGATACCACCATAGAATAAAGGTGAAATTGCATGCGGATTATTTACGACATAGGCTTTTACTTCATCCAGATCAAATGAACCTGTAGCTCCATATAATAATGCGATTCCAAATAACAAAAATCCGGTAGAAAATGCACCCATCAAAAAATATTTCAGCGCCGCTTCATTTGACGCCCTATCCCGCTTACGGATACCTACCAGGATATAAAGCGCTACGGACATAATTTCTATCCCTAAAAAGAGCATGGAGAAATTGTGATAACTATTTACCAAAACAGCTCCAGTCAGTGAAAATATCAACAATGAATAATACTCTGCAACCTGTCCTCCCTCATCAAAATACCCTTTTGAAATAATAAATATGCATAAAGTAACGACGATGCATAAGACTGAAAATGCAATCGCATAATGATCGAAATGAACCATCCCGCTGAAAAGAGGCCCTTTGTCAACTGTCCAATCGTTCAGTAGAAAACCAATCGCTGCCAAGAATCCAAGGATGGAAACCGGCAAAAGCAAGGTTTTCGCTTTGAACAAGCCGAGATAAAGAACAACTAATGCTAATATTGAAAGTGTAATTATAGCTCCCATACAAATTGATATATCTATTTATCTGCCTAAAAATGTGCTTAAAACCTCCACTGAACCCGCAGAAAGATTCAATAAGAAATTCGGGAATATACCGATATAAAGAATCAAGAAGGAAATCAGACTCAATACAACGAGTTCTCCCCCTTTTACATCTTCAAACTGCATGGTTTTGTCCGTAGTTTCCCCCAACATCGTCTGCTGATAAAGGCGAAGCGTATAGACAGCCCCTAATATTAACGTTAGTCCGCCGAAAACTGCAAACCAGAATCCATATTGAAATACACCTTTCAATAACAGAAACTCACCTATAAAACCGTTGGTTAGTGGCAGTCCAACTGCCCCCATACAGATAATCATAAAAAAGATCGCTAATTTCGGAGCTTTGCTCGCAATTCCGCCAAGTTCTGAAAGACTACGTGTTTGCGTACGTTGTTGCACGATATCCAGTACATAAAAAAGTCCAATGACCGAAATACCGTGATTTAACATTTGTATTGTTGCACCACTTAGACCATTTGTATTCCAAGAGAAGACTCCTGCACTGATTAATCCAACGTGCGCAATAGAAGAGTACGCGATCAACCGTTTGGCATCGTCCTGCTTAATTGCAATGATAGAAGCATAAACAATTCCAATGACACATAAGATCATGGCAAATTGCCCATACAAAGCAACTCCCGTAGGAACCACAGGCAATAGCCAACGCATTAAACCATATACCCCCATTTTCAACATAATACCCGCCAATAACATCGTGCCAGCAGCTGGAGCATTCGTGTACGTATTCGGCTGCCAAGTGTGAAACGGAAAGATGGGAATCTTAATCGCAAAGGCGATAAAAAATGCCCAGAATAACCAACGTTGTGTGTCATCCCCCAGCTCCAAAGCGATAAAAGAAGTCCATTCAAAATCGTGATTTGGCACCTGTTGATAGAGATAAAGAATTCCGATCAACATCAAAAGACTTCCCAAAAAAGTGTAAATGAAGAACTTTAGATTAACCCGAATACGGTCACCTTCGCCCCAGAGTGCACAGATAAAATAAATCGGGATCAAAGCGATTTCCCAACCCACATAGAATGTAAAAGCATCCAATGCCATAAATACAAGCAACAATCCAGCTTGCATAAAAGCCATCAATGCATAAAAATTGCCCTTATAGTCTTTAGAAAAAGTTGTCGCAATAATGAAAGGCATCAATCCATTAGTCAACAGTATCAGCGGTAAGCTAATCCCGTCTACGCCAAGATGAAAATGAATATGCAAGGCCGAAATCCACTCCCAATTTTTTTCGAATTGCATCCCGCCATTTGGATCAAATTGACAAAGGAATGGGATCGTCAATGCGAGCGATACGATTGATAAAATCAATGCTATTGACTTGGCGGCATTGGTCTTTAATAAAGCTAAAATCAATGCGCTGATTAACGGCAATAAAATAAGTAAGAAAAGGTTATCCATCGATTATACTAAATATTAAAGACTCAAAAATCCATAAACGAAAATAGCAATCACTCCAATTACCATCATCAATAAATAAAACCCAACATTTCCATTTTGAAGCAAGCGGAGTACTTTTCCGGTATCGAATGTTGCTTTACCAGCCCCATTAACAATACCATCAATACCGCGTTGATCCACGACCTGACCAAAGAAAGTCGACAACCAGTTGATCGGGCGTACAACGACCGCATCATAAAGTTCATCCACATAAAATTTATGGTAGGAAAGATTTGCCAGAAAGCCCCGTGGAGCTTCATCTTCAACAGGCATCTGTTGGCGCTTCACATAAACGTTGTAGGCAAGGCCAACCATAATTAATACACCAACTACAGAAACCGCCATTAACATGTATTCGGTGCTATGCTCCAAATGATGTGCAGCAGGAATCAATGCCTTCCCCTCAGCAAATACCGGCGCAAGAAAATTCTCCAACCAATGGTTTCCACCTAGCACCGTAGGCAAATTGATTGCTCCACCAACAACAGAAAGCACCGCTAATACCATTAAAGGAATTGTCATACTTTTTGGTGATTCATGCAGGTGATATTTTTGCTCGTCAGTACCTCTAAATGAGCCGGAAAATGTCATGAATAACATTCTGAACATATAGAAAGCTGTCATTAACGCTCCCAAAAATCCGAGGCCCCATAAGATTGGGTTGGCAGCAAATGCATTGGCCAATATTTCATCTTTAGAGAAAAATCCAGAAAATGGAGGGATACCTGCAATTGCAATCGTTCCAATTAGCATAGTGATATAAGTAATTGGCATTGCTTTCTTTAATCCACCCATTTTTCGCATATCTTGCTCATCACTCATACCATGGATAACTGATCCTGCACCAAGAAATAATAAGGCTTTAAAGAACGCATGAGTCAATACATGAAAAAATGCACCCGTAAATGCTCCCACGCCTAGACCAAGAAACATATAACCCAATTGAGAAACTGTAGAATAAGCCAGTACTTTCTTAATATCATTTTGTGTTATTGCGATTGCAGCGGCCAACAAAGCAGTACAGATTGCTATAATGGAAATCAGCTGCAATGTGATCGGAGAGAGCACAAACAATACATTGGATCGCGCGATCATATAGATCCCCGCTGTCACCATAGTCGCCGCATGTATCAAGGCCGAAACAGGTGTAGGACCAGCCATAGCGTCCGGTAACCAGGTAAATAATGGGATTTGCGCGGACTTACCTGTTGCGGCGATAAATAGCAATATAGTGATACTCACCACAGCGATGTCACCAACAGCAAAATTCTTTGCCCCAGCAAATACCGTGGAAAATTCAAGTGATCCGAAAGTCCCCAGTATCAAAAATACGGCTAACAAAAATCCTAAATCACCTATTCTATTCATCACAAATGCCTTTTTCGCAGCATTTGCATAAGACGTGTTTTTATACCAAAATCCAATGAGTAGGTAAGAACAGAGTCCTACACCTTCCCAACCAATAAACATGACAAGGTAATTAGAACCCAACACCAAGAGCAACATGAAAAAGATAAATAGATTCAAGTAGGCGAAAAACTTACCGAATCCATTATCATGATGCATATACCCAATAGAATAAATATGGATCAAGAAACCGATACCAGTGACTATTAATAACATAATCGCACTTAATGGGTCCACTAAAAAGGACAGACTTATTTTGAGATGCCCCACTGAAATCCAGTCAAATAGATGTTGTTCGATAATTCCTGCTTGTCCTGCCTGTCTTGATTGATATACTTCAGAAAAAAGGATGCAGCTGCAGATAAAAGAAATAAGAACCACGGCACTGCCCAAAGCACCGATCATACCTTTGGAAAATGCATTTCTGCCCAATCCATTCACTATAAACCCGATTAAGGGCAAAAGGGGAATCAACCAAATTAATTCACTCATCGTATTTATTTCTTAAGTTCTACCAACGAAGTTTATTCAAGGAATCGATATCCACAGACTTCGTATTCCGATATACCATAATAATAATAGCCAGACCGACCGCTACTTCCGCGGCTGCAAGTGCCATAATAAAGAAGACAAACACCTGCCCCGATGAATCGCCATGCTGCACCGAAAAAGCCGCTAATAGCAGATTGACAGCGTTAAGCATCAATTCGATGGACATCATAATAATAATTACATTACGACGGATCAATACACCGATCACACCAATAGCAAAAATAATAGTGCAAAAAATCAAATAATGATTTATCGGTACACCCTGCAACTGTTGAACAACTGTTTCCATTAGATTTGTTTAGGTTCTTTCTTAGCTAATAAAATTGCTCCTATCATGGCCGTCAATAACAATAAAGAAGACAATTCAAACGGAAGCAAAAATTCGTTAAACAATACCTTGCCCAGGTTTTTCACCAATCCAATTTCAGGATTAACGACAGTCAAGGGGTTGGAGATCTCAAACACACGATAAACTCCAAAAAAGGTTACCAATAAGCAACAACCGGCAATTACTCCCATAAATTTGACCATATTGGATTTCATCGGTTCGGTATCCTTATTTAAATTGAGCAACATGAGTACAAATAAAAAGAGTACCATGATCGCCCCCATATAGACGATAAAATTGACCACAGCCAAAAACTGGGCATTCAATAAAATGTAATGCACTGTGAATGTGAAAAAGGTAATGACCAAGTACAATACACTATGCACAGGGTTCTTTGTAAAGATGGTCATCAGCGCAAAGAAAATAGACAAGAAGGCTACAAAATAAAATACTGTCATAATTTCTTGAATTAGCTCTTTAATTTGGTAATATCAAAGGTTGGCTCGACCAGCTTATCCTTCCCATATATAAAATCCTTACGTAGGTAATCTGCCGTCACATGTGGACCATCCAAATAAATAGCTTCTTTTGGACAAGCTTCTTCACAAAGACCGCAGAAAATACAACGCAACATATTAATTTCATAAACTGATGCGTACTTTTCTTCGCGATAAAGGTGTTCTTCACCTTTTTTACGCTCAGCAGCAGTCATAGTAATGGCCTCCGCAGGACATGACAACGCACATAATCCACATGCGGTACAGCGCTCCCTCCCCTCCTCATCACGCTTCAACGAATGCTGGCCCCTAAAATTTTTGGAATAAGGTCTTATTTCTTCGGGATATTTAACAGTGGGGATTTTCTTAAAAAAATGCCTCAATGTAATCCGCAGCCCTCTGACTATTGCTGGAAAATAGATTCTTTCCGAAAAGGTCATTGGCTTTTGTTCGATTACTTTCTTACGATTGCTTAGTTGCATAAAAATCCTTTCTTATGATGAGAAATAAGTATCTTTTATCAATGTAAATACGCCTGTAAGTACAATATTGGCAATAGCCAATGGAATCAGCATCTTCCAGCCCAGATTCATCAATTGATCATAACGGAACCGTGGTAAAGTCCAGCGTACCCACATAAAGAAAAAGATAAATCCAAATATTTTAAGGAAAAACACGACGACACCAATAATGGTGATCCAGTTTGCGGACAGCCCTAGATCATTCATAAAAGGGAAATTATACCCTCCAAAATAAAGTGATGCCATCAATGCCGAAGACACAAACATATTAATGTATTCGGAGAACATATAGAGCCCCAATTTCATGGAAGAGTACTCTGTATGATAACCGCCGACCAATTCAGTTTCACATTCGGGTAGATCAAAAGGAACACGGTTACACTCCGCAAAGGCACAGACCATGAAAATAATAAATCCAAGTGGCTGTGCCCAGATGTTCCAATTGACGAAGCCAGACTGTTGCGCTACAATTTCTTTAAGCGAGAGACTTTGTGTCACCATCAATAATGCGATAATGGAAAGGCCCATCGCTATTTCATAGCTGATACTTTGTGATGCTGCACGAATTGCGCCCATCAGCGAAAATTTATTATTGGATGCCCATCCTCCCAACATGATGCCATATACTCCCAATGCGATCACACCAAACATGTACAATATACCGACATTGACATCTGCCACCTGTAGCGATACCACACGATCTGCAATCTGCAATTCCTGTCCCCAAGGGATAACTGCCGAACTGATACAGGCGGTAATGATCGCGATGGTCGGTCCAACAATAAAGAGTACCTTATGTGCGCCAGCCGGAATAATCTCCTCCTTAAAGAAGAACTTTCCACCATCACATAAAGGCTGCAGAATCCCGAATATACCAGCCCGATCCGGACCGTATCGATCTTGCATAAAACCTGCTATTTTACGCTCGGCAAGTGTCGAATACATCGCTATCACCAAGGTAATCACGAAGATCACAGACACCAATATTAATTTTTCTATAACAAAAGACCACTCCATGATGCGTGCTTATTTCAATTTTTCTGTTCTAGCCAACTGTTCGCGATTTTGTTGTTGAAGTATCGGATTCTCCTTCACGACTTTTGGCGGATTAAATAGTTCATAATGATTGGCCGAGATAACAGATTGCGAATCAATTTCTGTCGGTTCATCCAGGATCCAATCACTTGTTTTTTTCTGATCAAAGCGACAGGTATTACAGATAAATTCTTCTACCTCACCAAATTCATCTTTCCGTGCAGTCACACGGATAACTTCTTCCCCTTTATACCATAAAGTCACTTTGCCAGAACATGTCGGACAATCACGGTGCGCATCTATCGGCTTTGTAAACCAGACCCGGTTTTTGAAACGGAAAGTTTTGTCAGTCAAAGCCCCTACTGGACAGACATCAATCACATTCCCCGAAAAATCATTGTCGATTACATTTTCGATATAAGTAGATATTTCCGAATGATCCCCACGCCCCAAAATACCATGCACGCGTTGATCCGTCAATTGATTCGCCACATAAACACAACGGTAACATAAGATACAGCGGTTCATATGCAATTGGATTTTGTCCCCCAGATCGATTCGTTCAAAGGTACGGCGGTCAAACTCATAACGTGTATCGGCACTCCCATGTTCGTATCCTAGATCCTGTAGCTTACATTCTCCAGCCTGGTCGCATATCGGACAATCCAAAGGATGATTGATCAAAAGAATCTCAACGACGCCCTTTCTAGCCTCTACTACTTCAGGTGAAGTGATATTTTGTACTTCCATGCCATCCATAACAGTAGTCCGGCAGGATGCCACTAATTTTGGCATTGGTCGAGGATCTTTCTCAGAGCCCTTTGAGACCTTCACCAAACAAGTACGACACTTTCCGCCACTCCCTTCCAGTTTTGAGTAATAGCACATTGCCGGCGGAACGATGTCGCCACCAATTTGCCGTGCTGCATTCAATATGGTTGTCCCCGGTGATACCTCCACTGGTATACCGTCGATTGTGACTTTAAACTTTACATCTTCCGCTTCTGCCATGATATTTATAATTTATCGTTACAGCTTTTATTATGATACAATTGGTTGTAAAGGATCCGCATAATGCGCTAATCCATAATTTCTTGTTTGTGACTCCTCTGGATGTAGTATATGCCATTCAAACTCATCTCTAAAGTGCCTGATTGCTGCAGCAACAGGCCAAGCAGCCGCATCGCCCAATGGACATATCGTATTACCCTCAATCTTGCGTTGTACATCCCAAAGCAAGTCAATATCGGACATAGATCCATGTCCACTTTCAATCTTATGTAACACTTTTTCCATCCAGCCAGTTCCCTCACGACAAGGCGAACATTGTCCACAGCTCTCATGATGATAGAAACGGGCGAAATTCCAGGTATTGCGAACCACACATTGATCTTCATCAAATACAATAAAGCCTCCCGAGCCAAGCATGGTACCTGTTTGAAAACCACCATCCGATAAAGACTCATAGGTCATTAAACGGCTATTTCCAGCAGCTGTTTTCAGAATAAGGTTTGCTGGCAAAATTGGCACTGACGAACCTCCTGCCACAACAGCCTTCATCCGTTTTCCATTAGCTATGCCACCACAGTATTCATCCGAATAGATAAATTCCTCTACTGGTAGCCCCAGTTCGATTTCATACACCCCAGGTTTGACGATATTACCACTGGCCGAAATCAATTTCGTTCCCGTACTACGTTCGACACCGATTTTTGCATACTCTTCCCCGCCCAGATTAATAATAGGAACGGTTGCAGCAATAGACTCTACATTATTTACGACTGTAGGGCAGTTATATAATCCCGCAATGGCAGGAAAAGGAGGCTTGATCCGTGGATTGCCACGCTTACCTTCCAAAGATTCCAGTAATGCGGTCTCCTCGCCACAGATATAGGCACCGCCTCCTGGCTGTACATAGATTTCTAAATCATAACCTGACCCTAATATATTCTTACCTAAAAATCCTTTCGCTTTTGCTTCAGCAATCGCACGCTCCAGAATTCTGATCTGTGGCATCATCTCACCACGCACATAGATATAGGATGTATTTGCGCCAAGTGCAAAACTGGACACAATCATACCTTCGATCAATGCATGCGGAATATGAGTCATCAAGTAACGGTCCTTGAATGTACCGGGCTCAGACTCATCCGCATTACAGACCAAATAACGTGGGACTCCCTCCGGCTTGGCCAAAAAGGACCATTTCATTCCTGTAGGGAAGCCAGCGCCACCTCTTCCACGTAAGCCGGATTTTTTCACCTCCTCGACCACATCCTCTGGAGACATGTTTTTTATTACTTTTTCAACAGCTACATAGCCTCCTTTTTGACGATAAACCTCAAAGGTATTGATGCCTGGGACATCGATATGTGTCAACAAAAGTTTACGTGCCATATTATTCTGTTTTAGCTTTTAAATGATCAATCAATTCGTCCACCTTAGCTTCATTCAAGTTCTCATAGAAGGTGTATTCAGGTCCGATCTGAAGGACCGGGCCAAATCCACAGGCAGCCAGACATTCAACACCTCGCCAGGAGAAGAGCCCATCTTGCGTAATTTCCCCCTCCTTTACACCCAGTTTCTGTTCCAAATGTCCCATGATTCGCTCGGCCCCAACTAGACAACAAGGACCGGTGCGACAAATTTC
Source organism: Sphingobacterium sp. NGMCC 1.201703 (assembly GCF_047784615.1). Taxonomy (NCBI): domain Bacteria; kingdom Pseudomonadati; phylum Bacteroidota; class Sphingobacteriia; order Sphingobacteriales; family Sphingobacteriaceae; genus Sphingobacterium; species Sphingobacterium sp. NGMCC 1.201703. Next base: position 579,806 of record NZ_JBLOHD010000005.1, read on the forward strand.
CAAGACATATTTTCCTTTAGGTTCCAGCAAAAACATCGTATAGAAGGTTGCGACCTCATAGACTTCAATGGGTAAAATATGGAGATAAACAGCTACCTGATCCATTGCATCCGCACTGACCCAGCCAAACTCCGCCTGAACCAAATGCAAAATGGGCAATAGCCCTGATTTCTGCTTCCCCTCGGGATAACGGCTTACTACTTCCCCAAACTTGGCCAGCAATTCGGGAGAAAACGTTACATTTTCATTATGTTGTTTTACACTAAGCATCTAATTCTCCTGCTATAACGTTAAGACTACTCATGTTAATAATTGCGTCTGAAATCAACATCCCAGCACTCATTGGCGCAAACATCTGATAATTGACAAACGAGGGACGCCTAAAATGGAGACGATAAGGCGAACGACCACCATCATGGATTAAGTAAAAACCAAGCTCACCATTTGCGCCTTCCACGGCATGATACACTTCAGCTTTAGGCGTATCCACTTCACCCATGACGATTTTAAAGTGATATATCAGCGCCTCCATATTAGTATAGACCTGCTCCTTTGGTGGCAAATAGAAATCTGGGACTTCGGCATGAAATACCCCTTTAGGTTCCTTCTCAATTTTTTCCAATGCCTGCTCAATAATGCGAAGGGACTGCCACATTTCCTCATTCCTGACCATAAACCGATCATATACATCGCCTGTTGTACCGACAGGCACTTCAAAGTCAAACTCCTCATAGGAGCAATATGGATTTTGTACCCGAACGTCATAATCTACACCAGTAGCTCTTAAAATAGGGCCAGACCAACTATAATCCAACGCCTCCTCCGGGGTAACGGCAGCAACGCCCGAAGTTCGTTCTATAAAAATCCGGTTACGCACAAACATCTCTTCAAACTCTTTCAATACGGGCGGATAACGTTTCAAAAATTCACGGATTTTCTCAAAAGCAACAGCATTAAAGTCTCGCTCAAATCCACCGATACGCCCAATATTTGTTGTCAGGCGCGCACCGCAGATCTCTTCGAAAATCTCATAGATAAACTCCCGTTCCTGCATCACGTACAAGAACCCTGAAAATGCACCTGTATCAACGCCTAGGATTCCATTACAAATGATATGATCTGCTATACGCGCAAGCTCCATCACAATAACCCGCATATATTGTACGCGCTTGGGAATTTCGATTTTTAATAATTTCTCCACGGTCATGTGCCAGCCCATGTTATTGATGGGCGCAGAACAATAATTTAGACGATCAGTCAGTGGAGTGATCTGATAAAAAGGCCTGTGTTCAGCAATTTTCTCAAAAGCACGATGGATATAGCCAATGGTCGAAACACCGCTGACGATACGCTCCCCATCGATCTGTACAACGTTTTGGAATACACCATGTGTAGCGGGATGTGTGGGGCCAATATTCAGGGTGATCAACTCATCCTGTGGGTCATTATCATCGAAAACAGGTTGATTAGATGTCATCTTGCTTATAAACTCGCTCATATCATATAAAATTAACGGCCGAAATACAAATCTTTCTTATCTACTCGGTTTGGGTCTTCCAAGGGATATTCCTTTCGCATCGGAAACACATCCATATCATCAACATTCAGGATTCTTCTCAAATCCGGATGTCCTAAAAAGTTTACCCCAAAAAAATCATAGGTCTCACGCTCCATCCAATTTGCCCCTTTCCAAACAACTGTAGCCGTTGGTATTTCCGGGTTTGGCCCATCCAAAAACACCTTTACGCGTATACGGATATTGTGGACCAGACTATGGATATGGTATATAATAGCAAATTCTTTCTCAAGATGAGGATAATGCGCAGCAGTAATATCCGTTAAATGAATAAACTGTAACTCATTACTGTCCTTCAGAAAGCGTAATATATCGATGACATCTTCTACATCCACAAGGACCGTCAAGAGATGATGTGCATCGGGAATTTCTACGATCTTATCAGGAAAATTTTCCTGGAGTTTCTCCAATAAAAAACTATTCTCCATCTCCTATTTATTAGTATGTATACCGTATTTCTCCAAAAGCGCTTTATATTCAGGTGTATTTCGTCTATTTAACGACTCGTTTTTGACAATGTCCTGCAAACGCAAAACACCATCTAGAATCGCCTCGGGACGCGGAGGGCAGCCCGGAACATACACATCCACCGGAATCACTTCATCAATACCCTGCAAAACAGAATAGGTATCGAAGATCCCCCCACTAGAAGCACAGGCACCGACCGCAATCACCCAACGCGGCTCTGCCATTTGCACATAGACCTGCCTCAGGACAGGAGCCATCTTCTTTGCTATGGTCCCCATGACCAGCAACATATCCGCCTGCCGCGGAGAAAAGCTTGGTCGCTCGGCGCCGAATCTAGCCAGGTCGTAGGTAGAACCCATCGTAGCCATAAATTCAATACCACAACAGGATGTCGCAAAAGGCAAGGGCCACAACGAATTTGCGCGCGCCAGCCCTATAGCTTTATCCAAGCTAGTCGCAAAGAATCCTGCGCCTTCTACTCCCGGAGGAGCTTCTGCCAATTTTATATCACTCATGATGAAAAGACGATTTATAAGGTTTAAGTACAATTGGCCATTACAGCCAATGTTAAAGGACTACTTAGTCCCAGTTTAATGCTTTTTTCTTAATGACATAGATAAAGCCCAACAAGAGCATCCCCATGAAAATAAACATCTCGATCAAGCCTTGAAAGCCCATTTCTCTGAAGTTGACAGCCCATGGATACATAAAAATAACCTCAACATCAAAAATGACAAACAAGATCGCTACCAGAAAATATTTAATCGAAAAAGGCTGCCGCGCATTTCCAACCACCTCTATTCCAGATTCAAATGCTCCAAGTTTATTTTCTGTCCTAACTTTAGGACCTATAAGGTGGGTAATAATTATGGTACCTACTCCGAATCCTACAGCTACAATTAGCTGTATGAATATAGGTAAATAGTCTATCGGCATACTATTGGCGTGCTCCATCTCAATCAGAATTTATATTGGTAACTGTCTCTAAATATAGAAATTCCAAGACTAAATTCAAAACAAAAAAGGCGCAGATCATACGATCTGCGCCTAATTTAGAATGATTTTAGTTAAGCTTACTTAATAGCGTCCAAATACGCTTTTGCGCCTTCGTTTGCTGGATCTATCTCAAGCACTTTTTGTAAATTTTGCTTTGCTTTCACCATATCTTGTTTCATATAATGGAAAAGACCAATATAAGTATAAGCATCCACTAAATAAGTCTTATTCTTTTCTTGACTACCACGCTGGTTGATTGTATCAATTAATTTTTGGAACATTGGCACAAAATCACCTTTTGGATTTTCCAAATTATCCGCAGTTAATGCAGAGAAAGCCTTATAATAAAGCGCATTGACCAAATACTTATCTTGTGCCTCTTTATTATCTGTGTTTTCAATAACAGTCAAGAAACCGATCGCCTTATTCAGCGTTGCAATTGCTTTATCTTTTTGCGCTTGATTAACGATAGCACCTTCTGCATTTTTACTAGCAGCTTCCTCTTTAGATCCGATTTGGAAATAAGCCTCACCTGCATAATAGTTTGCATCATATAAGTAAGTTGGATTGTCCTTATATTGACCAACTAACTCAAATAAAGAGGCTGCAGTCTGCAATTCTTGTTCTTGATATTTAGCAAATGCCAATTCAGCAACCTCACCTAACAATTCCTTATCACCATCAATTGCTTTTTTAATATCTGCAATTCCTTTTTGGATATTAGCTGTATTTTCAGGAGTCAAAACAGGAGCAGCAACAGTGGCAGTGCTATCCGCGCCTGCAGCTGGAGCAGCAGGTTTCGGACTATTAGCAGCAATTTGTGCCATTCCCAAGTACATGTAATCCAAAGGAATCACACGGTCCTTTTCCATTTTGCTGAACATTTGGTTCAAATATTCCAATGCTTTCGGATAATCTTTTGTTTTTTGGAAAGCAATATATCCTAAATAACGATAGATTTTTGGATCTACCGAAGGATTTTTAGCTAATTCTTCTGAAACAGTCTGTAATTCATCATATTGACGAGAATAAACCAAGAAGTCGGCATAGCGAATTTTTGCCTCCAACGAAGTATCTCCTGCTGTTTCTAGGTATTTCTTGTATTGCGCAACACCTTTTTTATTCAACTCTACATATTTCTCGTCACTAGTTCCAGGCATTCTTGACCATTGGTAGTATGTCTCCGCCAACTCACGATAAGTAGGTGCATATGCTGGAGTCTCGGCTGCTATCGCCTCCAATTGGGTTACAGCTTCGTCATAAGCTTGTGCTCCACGAACGATAATAGCTTGGCCAACTTTCGCCTTAACGGAATTTGCATCAATATCCATCGCGTCACCATAGCTGGTATAAGCCAATGAACCTTCTCTCAAACCACGGTAAGCATCGCCCAATGCCAAAGGAATAGCAATATCTTTGGTATTTTTTGCTTTTGCTTGAGTTAAATATTCTAGAGCTTTTGCGTAATCTGGCTCCGGTGTGTTAATATATGCACGACCGATTTCCAATAATGGCTCGTAATCCTTTTTACCTAATTTTGCAGTCGCCAAAGCAAACTTGGATTCAGCACTAGCTTTATCCTTCTTCAATAAGTCAACATAACCCAAACCTACATTGTTAATTGTCGCTTTTGGATCATTAGTCAAACCTTGGTTAAAAATCGCAGCGGCAGAATCAGCTCTGTCGTTTACCAAATAAACTTGACCCAAATAGAAATAATTATCTCCATTCTTAGGCTGCTTAGTCACTAACTGTTGAAGAATAGTTTTCGCCTTACCATAGTTTTCAGCCTCGATGGCTGCTCTAGCATCTTTCAAACTTTGCGCACTTACTGTGCCCACAGATCCAGCCAATAAAAGACTAAATAATAATTTACTGTTTGTCATAATCTATTTTTGTACTATTTATTATCTATTTAATATAACTCTCATCTCTAATAATGATCTCCCGTCCCGGCATGGTTGCAGGCACCAAACCTGCTTTTAGCACGATGCGCTGTCCGCGATCTCCCGTCAAAAATGCGCTAAACCCTAGCCCCAATCCCATATTAGGTTGGTAATTCATGATGTAAACCGGTCTTATGAACGGATACAATCCGTCGGCTATAGTTGACTGTGATGGCTTATAAAAATGTGCCTTGTCCGCCTCCTCACTAACATTTTCGATGCTCAATGTACGAATTTTATCCAATAATTGCGAATTTTTTTCAACTGCCTTCAAGTACCAGTTATAACCGATAACCCCCACGACATTAGTATTTTCGCTGATGTACTTTATCACTTCCTCGTTATCTTTCATCGCTGAAATAGCCTTCGGATCAATTTTTTGCAATTTGTAATAGTCCTTTAAAAAACGTAAAGTGCTTGAATTTGCATTGTCAAAAATCAGACGCTGGCCAGCTAAATTACCTTCCAACAAAGACTTAACGCTCTTTTGGGACATTATAGTATCGGCACTGTTACGATTATTAATTAATACCACAGCGTCAGAAGCCATTTGGAATATTTTAGGTTGGATACCGCGCTTCTTAAAATATTCATCCTCTTGGCTATTTAATTTTCTAGTCAAGACAACCACATAAGCTGAGTCTGACAATAAAGCATTAACAGCTTTGATCTCCGGTCTCGCCATGATTTCAAGACTGGAGTTCGGATATGAGCTTTCAAAAACATCAGCAGACTCTTTGATGATCGGCAGCAACGTCTGATCAACCAAGACCGGCAATTTGCCGGTAAGAATATCTTCACTCCCTTTATTGCTCTTTGCTCCATCTTTGCAGGAAACCAATGCTCCGATACAAAAACCTAGCATCACAAGAATTACACTATATTTTCTCATACGATACATCATATAATAAGACAACTAAAATAAAAGAATAGTTTAATTTTTGAAGAGAGTTGTTTGAAATTTAAAAAGCTACTGGCGGTTAATTAAAATTGTTTTGCCAAAGCCTAACAAATCGCATAAAAGAATAAAGAATCAACACAACGCCGAAAACTGTTTTGTAAGTTGGATTAATCTCTATAGGAAAATTATCCCAAAAAATAATTAGGAGGCCCAAAACAAAATAAAAACCAAACATAAATAGTCCTAAAATGGACAGAAATCGCTTTAAAGGCGATTTCTGTCTATAATTAGAATTATTATTCGAATTAAAATCTGTCATTCTATTGTGTCTGAAGATTCAAACGAATTGGTAAGGTGTAAGCTACACGAACTGGACGACCATTTTGAATACCTGGTTTCCATTTCTTCGCTTTCTTCAACAACTTAACAGCTGCATCTCCTGTACCGTATTTCAAATCACGTTTTACACTGATATCTGTCAAACTACCGTCTCTCTCCACAACGAAGGAAACTTCCACAACACCATTAACACCACTTTCCTGTGCCGCTTGCGGATAATCATAGTTAGAAGACACCCACTTCATAAAAGCTGGCATCCCGCCAATTGGCTCAGGATTAACCTCTACTGCTGTAAAGATTTTATCTCCATTTGGATCACCGTTTGGATCACCTTTTGAAACACCAGTGATTCCACCATCTTGTTTCTTAGAACCGAACTCACCACGTGCTACTGAAGTCCCTGTTGGGCTACCCTTCAAAGTGATACGTGCTGGAGTTTTATTTGGATCTTTCAACTCCTCCTGAGAAGCAACTTCCTCCACAACTTTATTCGCGGGAGCTACTTTAGGCTCAGGAAAACGAATCAAATCCTCTTTCGGCACGTCCATTGCCACTTGCTGAGGTTTTTCTTCCGGTTCTTGTGGAAGTGGCTCCTCTTCTGGCGGCTCAGGTGGCTTGATCTCTTCAAGGTCTTCCAAAGTAACCTCAGTTACCGCTGGAGGTGCTTCAACAGCTTTCTTCGGAAAAATTTTATCTCCGAAAAGACGAAGAAGACTTGCAAGAACTACCACGCCGATAACGACGAGCAATCCTCTATTAGTCGCTTTAGGGGCAAGTTTACGTAGCTCGTAAGCTCCATACTCCTTGTTTCGTCCCTGAAAAACGACCTCAAGCCATTCTTTCTTAAAAATATCTAATTTTGACCCTATCATATTTTTATACTTTATCGTGCTACCTAATAATGATTAATCATTGTAGATATTGTCACGTTTTAAAACCTCCACTTCTTCTGGACTGATCTTAGCAATCATGTAACGCTTGATATCAACGATTTTCATTTCGTCAAGAATATCAACTAAGTTACGTTGCGTGCTCTTATCACTCGGTCTAATGATAACGATCAAGTCTTTACCGCCAGCAACGCGTGGTACATAGGCTTTTTTCTCCATCAATACCTTGCGAATGCCATCAGCTCCGTAACCAACAGTTGTTGGTCCTTCGATAGGATTTTTTACTTGTCCGTAAATCACAGAGACTTTGTTATCAGATCCCAATAAAACTGTTAATGAACGGTTGTCAGCTGTCAACAAATCGGGCTGAGGCTCATCCTTAACTTTATTTTTATCTGGCATCGCCACGTCCATCGCTTGTGGTTTATTTAAAGATGTGGTCAACATGAAAAAGGTAATCAATAGGAAGGCCAAATCCACCATGGCTGTAAGGTCGACCTTACCACCATTTTTCTTGGACCGAACTTTCCCGCCTTTGCCCTTTTTACCACTATCCTGATTTAATTCTGCCATTTTTTGTTCTTATTAAATCGTCAATTATTTTTCCTCAGCACGCATGCCAGTGATGAAACTAAATTTGTTTTGCTTTTGATTACGCAATGTTTCAATCACCTGGTTTACAGAAGGATATTTCTCATTCGCATCAGCTTTGATAGCAATTTTCAAAGGCCCTGGGTGAACAAAGTTCTTATCCGCAGACTCCTTTTCTTTATTTACTTCTTCAGCAGCTAAACGTGTGTTTTGTACCCAGTAATACAACTCGTTAGAAGTATTCTCTGTACTGTCAATTGGAATACCAGTCTGTACACCTTTTTCAGTGCGCTTGCTGCCATCCAGAGCCAATAACCCTTTCAACTTAGACATTGGTACACCGAAATTTTCCATCAGTTTGAAATGATCATAGTCCTCTTGCGAAAAGCCGATGCCATATTTTGCAGACATTCTTTCTAAAGCTTTTACACGAACTTGTTGATCTGTCGTTCCGAAGAAAACTTTTCCACCATCACCGATCGTAATCATACCCACATTAGAGTCAGGTAATTTATCTTTCGTAGTTGATGCTGGGGTATCCACCGTCAATGCTTCCGGTTGGCGCGCTGTCGCCGTTAATACGAAGAACGTAAGCAGCAAGAACGATACGTCACACATCGCTGTCATGTCGATTGACGTACTGGCTCTTTTTACTTTTGCTTTACCCATTTTAAATTCTTCTTTTTAAATTAAAAACTCAATCTTCTATCCTATGATGCTTTACATTTTTGATTTCCATAAAATAAAATCAAAAATTTTCATCACAGTTCTTATTTGTGGTTTGCAGCGTATGTTTGTACGATTGAGAAACCAGCTTCGTCGATAGAGTAAGTTAATTTATCGATTTTTGCAGTAAAGATGTTATACAATACGATAGCGAATGTTGAAGTCGCGATACCTGTAGCTGTATTGATCAAGGCCTCAGAGATACCGTTCGCCAATTTAGCTGAATCTGGAGCGCCACCGGTTGCCAACGCCGAGAAAGCTTTGATCATACCTGTTACTGTACCTAATAGACCACATAATGTACCGATAGAAACTAATGTTGCGATTACGTTCAAGTTTTTCTCTAACATTGGCATTTCTAATGCTGTAGTTTCTTCGATTTCTTTTTGAATTGCGATAGTAGCTTTTTCAGTGTCAACATTCGTGTCAGCTGATACTGCTTTGTATTTCAATAAACCAGCTTTTACTACGTTTGCAACTGAACCTTTTTGTTTGTCACACTCAGCGATAGCTGAATCGATGTTTCCACCATTAATCAAAGATTGAATTTTTCTAACAAAGTTTCCTACATTTCCAGTACCAGAAGCTTTGTTGATAACGATTAAACGTTCTACTGAGAAAACCCAAACCATTAAGAATAAACCAAGCAAAACAGGTACGATAGCCCCAGCATGGTAAACCATTCCTAAGTAGTTACCTGGATTAGGAGCATTTTCAGGGTTGTTGTCAACGAAGTTAGTTGGATTACCCATCACAAATTTCCATACACAGAAACCCACGATGAAACAGATGATGATTGCAGCTTGAGCAAAGAAAGATCCTCCGTTGTTGCTCTCTTGTTTTGCAGCAGTTTTAGGTGCGTTTGCCATTTTTCTAATTTTTAGTTTTTTACTGTTGTTTAAATATATAATGTTGTTTAAATTATATGCACTCTTATTCGCTTTTGAAATCAATTTTGCAAAGCAAATTTAATATTTAATGTCAAATTTAAAATATTCATCTCAAATATATAAAAAAAATCAAATTTGTTTTTTCAAACTGAATACACCATTCTAGTGTCATTTTTCTCAGCAGTTCCCGTTATATAATCCTTATTACCATCAGCTAAATCGCTTAGTAGCAATAATTATTTTACAATGAAAACCATTTTTTTTTTGATATGCAAGAAAAACGAGGAATTTAAGCGACAAAAAGTAAGTGATTACTCATGTTTTTTACAGCCTCCCCGCCTCTATTACGGATCATATTTACCTAATAAACAATTCATTAGATTTAATACAATTCGTATAGATATAGTTGTTTAACCACCAACCAATTTCACGCGATACCCCTCTTTAAGTAACAACTCATAGATCTTTTGCTTAAATTCACCTTGGATCACAATTTCTCCATCTTTAACCGTTCCCCCTACACCACACTTTTGTTTTAATAATTTACCCAAGACTTCAAGATCTGCCGCTTGTCCCACAAAGCCAGTTACCAAAGTAACAACCTTTCCTTTCCGCATTTTGCGGTCGAGTTGTACTTTAAGATTCTGCCGATTCACGGGCAATGTCTCCATTTCCTGCAAAGAATCCGCAAGTTGATAGTTATAACTGTCATCTGTCGAATATACAACGCCTTCGTAGGACTGTTTCTTATTTTTATTCATGATTTTAACAAATAATTTTTATCGCTTTGGGCATGATGGAAATATTAAGCTTATCCCCTAGCTCAATAGGTTCGCCGTCTACATGCACCGGTGAACTTGAATCTACCTCAATTTCGATATGTTTTCCAGGTATAATTTCTACATAACTTGATTGGTCCGCAGATTTATTAAACAAATGAAAAATCATTTTAGGCAAGATATACAAGGGGAACTTATGTACAATGCAGACATCCAATATACCGTCATTGACTGAAGCTTGTGGCGCGATATAAGCATTATTTCCGTATTGCGGTGAATTGGCTACGCTGATCATAAAGGCCTGTCTTTCATACACCTGCCCATCTATCGTTAATTTATAATGTGCTGGCTGATATTTACTGAGTACATTAAAAACAGATTTCATATAACCCAGCGGTCCACGGATGTTTTCATTGGCAAAATTTTCACTTACAGAAGCATCGAAGCCCAGTCCCGCGATATTAAAAAAACGGCGGTCGTTAATGACACCACAATCCACTTCGATCGATTCAAAACGATTGATACGGCGAATAGCTGCAGCTTCATTCATTGGAATGCCTAAATAAAGTGCCAGACCATTACCTGAGCCCTCCGGAATAATCCCCAATGGTATCCCTGAACCAACCAAAGCAGAGCCCAACTCATTGATCGTCCCATCCCCCCCGACGGCGATTACCGCATCATACCCCTCCTGAATAGCTTGCAATCCGATTTCATAGGCATGGTTTGGTCTCGCTGTTTGCTGAAAAGTAGGATCAAATTTCTGCAAATCCAGCACATCCAATACCTGTTTTTTAAAGGAAGTTTTGCGTTTTCCTCCTGAAATAGGGTTAATGACAAACAATATTTGTTTACGTTCTGACATATCCAAAGATAGCGGAAATTACCAATTTCTTAAAATAATGTAATCTTTATGCCGTTTTAGCTTCGCTTTCTACGCTTTTTAAAATTAAAAGACAAATTTGATTTTAAATATCCCACAAAGTATCGTAGCTTTGTCGCAACAAAAAATAGAATGTGGACTGATTTGCGTGCTGTTGCATACACAAAGCAACGACAAGGAGATTGCAACCACAGTAAAAAAGTGCTAAAAACCCTTCGCTATCACGGCTCTTATCACTTTGCTGTAATTTCATTTCAAGCGCAAATCCAATATTAAAATTACGTAAAAGCATGGCTTATTTATTTACGTCAGAATCTGTTTCTGAAGGACATCCAGACAAAGTTGCGGATCAAATTTCAGATGCACTAATAGACAATTTCTTAGCATGGGATGAAGACTCTCGTGTTGCTATTGAGACTTTAGTAACGACTGGTCAGGTCGTTCTCGCAGGTGAGGTTAAATCAAACATATATTTAGATGTCCAGAAAATAGCCCGTTCTGTTATCCAAAAAATTGGCTATACCAAGTCCGAATATATGTTTGAAGCAAATTCCTGTGGTGTTTTATCTGCAATCCATGAGCAATCTGCTGATATTAATCAAGGTGTAGACCGCAAGACAAGACAAGAGCAAGGAGCTGGAGACCAAGGTATCATGTTTGGCTATGCTAATAATGAAACTGAAAACTTCATGCCTCTGGCATTAGATCTTTCTCATCGTCTTTTATATGAACTGGCAGAGTTGCGTAGAGAAAACAACGAAATAAAGTATCTACGACCGGATGCAAAATCACAGGTAACATTGGAATATGGTGATGATCATAAACCAAAAAGAATTGATACAATCGTAATTTCGACACAGCATGATGACTTCGACAGTGAGCCGGTCATGTTGGATAAAATCACACAGGATATAAAAACAATTTTAATTCCACGTGTTAAAGCACAATTGAAACCAGAACTTCAATTGTTATTTAATGATGAGATTAAATTCCATATTAATCCAACCGGAAAATTTGTTATTGGTGGTCCACATGGAGATACCGGGCTTACCGGCCGTAAGATCATCGTAGATACTTATGGAGGTAAGGGCGCACATGGTGGAGGGGCTTTCTCTGGGAAAGATCCATCGAAAGTGGATCGTTCCGCTGCTTATGCCACCCGTCATATTGCCAAAAACTTGGTTGCTGCGGGGGTGGCAGACGAGATCCTCGTTCAGATATCCTATGCAATTGGTGTCAAAGATCCTATGGGAATTTATGTAAATACCTATGGAACAAGCAAGGTCAACCTGACGGATGGCCAGATTGCTGATAAAATAGCGCAATTGTTTGATATGACCCCCTATGGTATTGAAACTCGTCTTGGTTTAAGAAACCCTATCTACTCTGAGACCGCTGCTTATGGTCACATGGGAAGAACACCGAGAAAAGTAACTAAAGAATTCGAAAGTTCTACTGGAGAAAAGAAACAAATCGAGGTGGAGTTATTCACTTGGGAAAAGTTAGATTACATCGAGAAGGTGAAAGAAGAATTTGGTCTGTAATGGACTCACCTACCAAAATAATGATGGGGATACAGCAAATGTATCCCTTTTTTTGTATCTTACTATCTCTAAACCGTATCATAAATGAAAAGACGCAATTTTTTACTTGCACCTATGGTGCTCGTCACCGCGCCCGCATGGGCAAATCCGGAGCAGTCAGATAATGACTTGCACCCCAACACAATTATACATGTTGTGAATTTTTGGCTGAAAGAAGATATCAGTGAAAAAGATAAAAAGGATTTTGTCGGATTTTTCGAAGAACTTAGAAAAATTGAAACAATCAAAACACTTAACTATGGTGTTCCTGCACCGACAAATAAGCGAGCAGTCGTCGATAATAGTTTTGACTATACATTGATTGTCACATTCAAAGATCTTAAAGATATTGGCATTTATGAAACACATCCAATTCATCTAAAAGCTATTGAAAAATACAAGCACTTTTGGACCAAAGTAATGGTTAAAGACACAACCATTATTAAATAAGTCCACGTGCCTTTATTTCTAGATACTTATTGATTGAATTTATTGTCAAATTTTCTGGTGCAGTGTAGATGGTCTGAAATCCGTTACGGATCAGCTCCTGCACAATAAGTTGCTTCTCGTAGATAAATTTCTCCGCAATAATTTGATTATAGATCTCAATAGTCTTTTTAGGCGAGCTTTTAGCCAAATCTTCAACTTCAACATTTTTGAAGACAATAACAACGATGATATGACTCCGGTTTAACATCGACAGATAACTCATCTGCCTTCTCAGGGAGTCCAGTGTTTCAAAATTTGTATAAAGAAAGATAAGCGAACGTTTATTGATATGTGCGTTCGCATAACTATAAAGTTTGCCATATTCAGGCTCGTCAAATTTTGTAGCCACCTGGTATAAGGCTTCCGATATTTTGAGCATCTGGTTATTTCTTTTTTCAGCTGGAATAAAAACATTCACATCTTTCGAAAAGGTCAATAATCCAGCACGATCCTGCTTTAATATTGTAGCGTTTGAAAGAACCAGGGAGGCATTGATTGCATAATCTAATAATGTCAGTCCTTCAAAAGGCATCCGCATTGCTCGTCCCAAATCAATAAATGAATAGACCGGTTGTGACTTTTCCTCCTCATACTGATTGACCATTAGCTTTTTGGATTTTGCTGTAGCCTTCCAATTCATACGACGATAATCATCGCCCTGGACATATTCCCGAACATGGTCAAACTCCATTGCAGAGCCAATACGACGGATCCGTTTTATACCCAATTCATTTAACCTATTGCTTGTTGCTAAGAGCTGATACTTTCTTAATTGAATATAAGAAGGATAACATGGAATTTCCTGAACCTGATTGGTCACAAATCTCCGTTTGAAAAATCCAAAACGCTGCACAAGTGCCATACATCGTCCAAACTGATATACCCCCCTTTGTGTTGGCCGCATCAAATAAGAAATCTCAGAACTTTGATGTGCAGATAAACGGGTAGAAAATTCATTGTTACGAATTTGAAGTTGTATCGGAAATTCCTCTAAGATTTCAATAATAGTAGGAAATGGATAGAAGGAATTGACGATTAACTTCATCGGATTTTCATCCCCATTGGATAACTTCTCAGGATATATCCTAGTGATTTCAATACGCCCTTTACCTGCAAACAATACAACGAAATCAAAAATCAGCACAGCCAACCACAACCAAAATACAATCCATGCAACACTAAACAATCCCTTAATAAAAAAAGAAACTGCAAAAAGTGTTGCTATCCCCAATAGAGAATAGAAAAACTGATTGGTTAGAAAAAGCTGCTTTAATTTCCTCATTATCTTGGAATTTCTACGGTATTAATGATTTGGTCAATAACATAAGAAGTTGTAAAACCCTCCATTTCCCGTTCAGGAGTCAGCATCACACGATGCCCCAAGACCGCGGATGCAACCCTCCTAATATCTTCAGGCGTTACAAAATCTCTTCCACTCAATGCTGCAGAAGCTTTGGCAGATTCCAATAAGGCAATAGAAGCCCGCGGTGACGCCCCTAAAGTTAAACTCGGGTTAGTACGCGTCTTTATAATCACCTGAGCAATATAGCTTAACAATTCTTCATGTACAAAAATTGATTTGATAAGCCGCTGAAATGAGAAAATTTCCTCCGCTGAAACCACACTGTTTACTTGATCCTCTTTATTCGATGCTTTCTGCGCATGATGCTCTTTCAAGATCTCCAGCTCCTGCTCAAGTTCCGGATAGTTCACATTGATCTTAAAAAGAAAACGGTCCAGCTGCGCTTCTGGCAATCGATAGGTTCCTTCGTGTTCGATTGGGTTCTGCGTAGCAAATACAATAAATGGCGTTGGCAAAATATAGGTATTTCCATCAACAGAAACTTGATGCTCAGCCATACTTTCAAATAGTGCAGCCTGTGTTTTTGCTGGAGCACGATTAATCTCGTCGATCAAAACAATATTAGCAAAAATAGGCCCTTTTCGAAATTCAAATTCATTGCTTTTTAGATCCAAAATCGATGATCCCGTCACATCGGAAGGCATCAAATCTGGGGTAAACTGAATTCGTTTAAAGTCGCTGCTAATTGTCTTGGCTATCAATTTTGCTGATAAAGTCTTTGCAACACCAGGTAAACCTTCTATTAGCGAATGTCCGGATGCTAAAATCGAAATCAGTAACAGATCAATTAATTGATCCTGTCCAACAATAACCTTTTTTACCTCCGACTTTACTTGAGCCATTTTATCATATAAAACCGATATATCGATTCGGTTTTCAAAAGATATATATTTATCGAAGTCACTCATATCATTTTTGCTTTATGTTTAAAATCTTCTATTGTTTCATTAACCTGTTTTAATCCGGCCACTTTATTTTGCTGTATCCCTTGCATTCGAATGATCAATCTGATCAGCTGCTGTGTTTCAGCCAAAGAGACACCCGATCTTTCTGCCAATTCTTCAGAAAAGCCTTCTTCTCTTAACGCTAAGGTGTCCATATGAAAACGGCTTCGTATATCGTGTAAGAAATAGTCTATTTTCTTATCAACCATATTACCTGGCGTCCCATTTTCGTAGTATAATGTTGCAATTGTCTCACAAAATTCTTTAGAAAGATTGGGTTCCGGTTTAGCAATTTCCACTGCACGTTGCTCCCTTTTACTTTTAAACACAAGCAAAAGAACAAGTCCCCCCAAAAGTACATACCACGCTTGTCTTAAACCTGCATTGGTCAACAAAACCCG
Organism: Sphingobacterium sp. NGMCC 1.201703; assembly: GCF_047784615.1. Taxonomy (NCBI): domain Bacteria; kingdom Pseudomonadati; phylum Bacteroidota; class Sphingobacteriia; order Sphingobacteriales; family Sphingobacteriaceae; genus Sphingobacterium; species Sphingobacterium sp. NGMCC 1.201703. The sequence goes on from NZ_JBLOHD010000005.1 coordinate 595,571, forward strand.
TAATGGGGTACTGTACTGAGCCGTATTCGCCTTAAAATCATACCATGCAATCGGTTTGTCATTTAAATAAGATAATGATTTTGCGGCATAAGCATATTGAGAAGCTGAATTCAATAGATAATAATTTCCAAACAAGTCGGGTGTCAGGTGCAAATAAAGTTTGCCTTTGCCAATCTGCACCTCAACAAAATTAGGCAGCAAATAATCCTGATAAGTGATCCCTCCCAAAATGGTCACATTTTTGGGTAGCTTAATAAAAACAGTACTTAAATCTGATTTTGCATAATGAATTTTACTATTATCGTTAGTCAGCTTGACTCTTAAATGGTTTTTAATATCAACGCCCTTTTTATATCCGTAGAAATCAAACACCTTAATGTCCAAGGAGTCCAAAAGATAATGATCAATCGCCTCAGCGATAATCATTGCTTTTCCTCCTCGGGACACATAGTCAAGTAATTTATTTTCTGCGGCTTCGCCTAAGGAAAAATAGGAAGTATAAAATAAAAGGTTCTTATCCCTTCCTTTCATACTATCAAGATATTGATACAATGGACGCTTAATATCCTCATTATGCTGATCAATAATATGTTTTAATTCATTTCTGACCACATAAGCCCCAAAAGGGTTTTTATCTTTCGCATCGAAAGTCCGATCCCATATAATCGGTTTCTTGCTCGTCATGTCGATGATACCGATCAATAGCAGGACGATTCCCAATAATATCAATCCAAATTTTACTGACCCCTTCATTTAATTTGATTTTGATATTGATTAAACAGTTGTTCATACTGACTAAAATCTGAGGAATTTAATTCAAATTGCCCAAACCAGACATAATCAAATATCCGGGTACATTCCTCAAATCCCCCACGTAGCGCATTGTTCTGGATCTCATTAGCAAATTCAGCATTTGTTTTACTATGCTTCCACTGAATGTGGCCCGCTTGTGCCAGCTTTTGAATATTCAATAATTGCAGATAGCGAATACCCAAAGCATAATTTTTTTGTTCAATAGCATCCTTAATATATTTTCTGAGATCGCTGTTCATCAAATTTCGCTCTACATAAGCCAATGTATCTAAGGCATCTTCTTCTCTTTCATGCTTAATGAAATATTGATTTTTATTATACAGCACTTTATAGAGAATAAAAGCCAGTGCAATTAACGCTAAAAAAGCAAAGACATAACCAAATTCTTTGTTAAATTTATACGGATTATCGGGCATTATATCGCCCAACCATTCAGAAATACGGGATAAAATACGTTGCAATAGGCTTATTTTATCTTTAATATTCTCGGAATACACAAAATCGTCCTGTTCATAGCGCTTGATAATTTCTGGATAGGGATCCATCTTAAACGCTCTTTCATGACTATATCTGGGAATAGAATCAAATAATTGAGGATCCCAAAGCGTACTGTCACTATTATCAGCTTTTGCCACAGCTACGGAATCCATCGCTGCGGAGTCTAGGGCGATGCCCGCAGAATCCAACAGGGGAGCAATAGAATCAACAGCCACCGAGTCCACAGTATAAGTTTCGGATCGCTCAGTTTTTGGTTTCGGATCGCAGGCACCGAGCAATAGCATAAATACAAAAGAAACAACAATTATTATTCTATTCATCACTACCTCCAATCCGATCAATCATACCATAAATACGTTCACCAAATTTAAGATCCTTTGCCGTTTCATAAATTATACCATTGGCCAACACACCTGCCATATATAAGAAAAGAGTAAACAATGTAATAAACATCCCACCCAAAGTCATCAACAATTTGCCCCAGGATGAATCAAAAAAAGCTGCATCCAATCCTAAAAAATTATAAGATATAAGGGAAATAATTATTAAGGGAATTACAGAAATCATCATAACGGCCATTTGGAAGATAAAATTGACGATATAGGCTGCAACGCCATATTGGATCAGCTTTTTACTTAGCATAACATACGAATCAGTGAAACAGCCCCCCAGATCAGAATATCCCTCACGATAAAATAAGAATGAGCTAAATAACCAGATTCCCACAATTGACATCAATATACCAATCGCAAAACTCCCAATAAAAGGAATAAAAGCGGAGATGACCGCAACAATAGCGAGCGGTATAGAAACAACGATCAAGGCCAAAACCATCGCAAATAAGAACATAAAATACCGACCTATATTTGCTCTAAAATTTTGCAAGACCTCTTTGCCGGTAAATAATGTGTTTTTACGTTCTTTCAGAAGAATAAAATATTCAATAGAAATTCCATAGACATATAAGCCAAGTCCGATTAATGCCAGAATCAGTAACGAGGCCCAAGTAAACCCATCAATATCTTCGAATGAGCTACTGTTTGCAGAAAAGGTAACTTTTGTAGAGAGAAAATAATATACTAATGCTATGCCAGCTAACGGTAATGCAGACAGGCCAAATATTGTTGTCACAAAATGTTTATAGATCAACTTAAAAAGGTCTATAAAGTTCTGGACAAAATCGCCTATCTTTCGTTCTTTCTGAAATTCAAATTCTACTTCCATTGAAACCGTTTTGCTAATCGATAGGGGTTAATAACATAAAAGAATGAGATCGCGATCGACGATAAAAGTATGATGAATAAACTGAGCCATATCGAAATAGCATAGTATCTCGTTACAAAGCCCTCTAATGTACCCGCGACAATAAAAAATGGTATTGTACTAATCAGTACTTTCATGGCGATCTTTGCTGTCTGAACAAAAGAGGCCATCCGAGTATACGATTTGGGAAACAAAATGCTATTTCCGATCGCCAGTCCACAACCTCCTGCAACAATGATCACTGAGATCTCGATAGTTCCATGGATCCAGATCGCCGACATTGCCTTTCCCATCACGCCATATTGGAAAAACATTTGATGGAACGCCCCCAACATAATGCCATTGCTAAACAATATATAGCCAGTACCAATACTCAGAAACAATCCAAAAGCAAAAGCCATAAAAGCCACGCGAACATTATTGATCGTAATCCAGATCGCCGAGCCAAAACTACTTCCTTTTCCATAAACCGCAGCAGGATCCCCAGCTTTAATGCTCTCTATCGTCGAATCAACATAAAAATCGCCTAAAATTAATCGAATGAAATCCAAATCATACACCGCTGAAAGAAAACCTATCGCCGATGCGAACACAAAAATCAAAAGCGAATAAAGAAGTGGCCGACGGATTGACCAAATTGCCTGCGGAATCTCTTCGTTTATAAAAGATTTGAATCTATTGTTAGAGGCCTTGCGGTCTTTATAGATTTTCTGATGAGCTGTTACTGCTAGTTCATTTAAGTAACTGCGAACCTTACTATCGGGATAAAATGTCTGCGCGTAAGCCAAATCATTTGTCAACTCAATATAATTTGAAGCCAGCTCATCTGGATCAACCTGCATATTAGTTGACAAATTATTTTCAATTGACGTCCATTTTTCTTTATTTCGTTCTACAAATGATGCTTCTCTCATTAATTTTTTTAACTGGCTAAACCAAATATATGAATAAGCTTGAGATAAACACAGCACAAAATGTAAAAATCCAGTATAATCTTGCTAGCCTAGGTTCGCGGATGATCGCATTTGCAATAGACTATTTTATTATCGTGTGTTACTTCTTCTTCTGTATGTTTCTGTTGGATGCCTTAGATATCACGAGTAGGGATCCCTATCTTTTCTACGGTATTATTATGGGGATGACGTTACCTGCATTTTTTTATACCTTGATTGCCGAAACAGCCTTCGGCGGACAGACCATCGGTAAAAAGATCATGAAAATAAAAGTGGTGAAGCTCGATGGTTCTCGTGCTGACTTTTATCAGTACCTATCAAGATGGACATTATCAATAGTAGATATATGGATGACAATGGGTGGTGTTGCAATTACCGCTATTGTCTTATCCAAAAATGGTCAACGGATTGGAGACATTGCCGGAGAGACATCCGTCATCAGTTTGAAACCTAGTTTGAAACTCAGTGATACAATTTATGAAGAGACCTTTGAAAATCATCCTATTTTATTCCCGCAGGTAATTAAGTTGAGCGACAAAGATGCAAATACCATCAAAGAGGTCTATCAGACGGCTTTTGACAGGAGAGATGTAGGAATACTGACAGCCTTGGTACAACGTCTCGAAGCGGTTATGGAAGTTAAACATCCCGAAAAAATGACACCTAATGATTTCGTTTTACAGGTCATGAAAGATCATTACAGCATGTTTAAGGATAAATAGTCGGTATAGTAGATTATTAAGTTTGGCCTTTACTGGGGTAAACAATGGATACTAGCCGGAAATACAACGGATTTTACACGCTAGCAACCGAACAAGCACCGTACAATCACCGAAGAAGTACCGAACGAGCACCGTTAGAAGGCCAGATTTATCCGCCCTCAATTCGCATTTCGTAAGGAAGACACGGTAAAATTTTAAGTATAAAAAAGGGCCGAATAATCGACCCTTGATATTTTTTAGCTAGGATAACTCTTAAGCTGTTACGGAAGCTGCCGAAGTTTGTACCTGACGATCGACTTTCTTCACCAAACCTTGCAAAACATTGCCCGGCCCAACTTCCACAAATGCAGTAGCACCATCCTCCAGCATATTCTGCACCGTTTGAGTCCAACGGACAGCACCTGTCAACTGCGCAATCAAATTTTGTTTAATAATAGCAGGTTCCGTTTGTGGCTTTGCATCAATATTTTGATAAATAGGACATCTTGGAGATAAAATATCAGTCGCTTCGATGGCAGCTTGTAACTCTACTTTAGCTGATTCCATCAATGGCGAATGGAATGCACCACCAACATTTAATTTTAAAGCTCTTTTCGCTCCAGCTTCGGTCAACAAGGCACAGGCTTTATCTACACCTTCAATCGATCCCGAAATAACCAATTGTCCAGGACAATTGTAATTCGCCGCGACAACCACTTCATCCACTTTAGCGCAAATTTCTTCTACAACAGCATCTTCTAAGCCCAAAATTGCGGCCATTGTTGAAGGTTGCAGTTCACAGGCCTTTTGCATGGCATTCGCACGTTGGGATACCAATTTCAATCCATCTTCGAAACTCAAAGCTCCTGCTGCAACCAATGCTGAAAACTCACCTAAGGAGTGTCCTGCCACCATATCTGGCTGAAATGAGTCTCCCAAAGCTTTGGCTAAAATAACAGAATGCAGAAAAATTGCAGGTTGCGTTACATTAGTTTGTTTCAACTCTTCGTCCGTACCGGAAAACATAATATCCGTGATACGAAAACCTAAAATATCGTTGGCTTTCTCAAACAAAGCTTTTGTTTCTTCATTTAAATTATATAGGTCTTGACCCATCCCAACAAATTGGGCTCCTTGACCAGGAAATACATATGCTGTTTTCATTATTATATTTTTTTCTTTAATGGCGAATGAGAACTCGTAAGACCGTTTTCATAGTTAAGAATTACGTAACCGCAAATATATAGAATTCTATCAAATATTAATCTTCGGGGACAAAACTCAGTGACAGCATCTTCCGAGGGTCAAAAACATCCTGGGCAATGGCTAAAAGACTAGTGTTATCTAAATGCTGTATTTTCTCGATTACCTCATCCAATAATATAACGCGGTCATAATCCATCACATTCTTCGCCGCCGAAATAATCATACTCATCCTATTTTCCTCTGTCAGGGCAATTTGGCCAATAAATTTCTGTTTAGCTTTCTTCAATTTGATTTCGGAAAGTGGCTGTTCACACATCTTGTAAAGCTCTTTAAAAACAAGTTTTTTCGCCTTTTCAACCTTTTCCTCATCGGTCCCCAGATAGATGCTAAATAGTCCAGTATCCGAAAAGATTGTGTAATTGGATTCAATGGTATAGGCAATTCCGTATTTTTCTCGGATGGAGAGGTTCAGGACCGACCCCATTCCCATACCGCCTAGCATATTATTTAAGAGCAATAACCCTGTCTTACGCTCATCACGATAATCGTAAGCCAATGATCCGAGCATAAAGTGCACCTGATTAATGGGTTTGGGAATTTCAATATTTTCGGCGACAAGGGGTTTTACATCATTTCTGAAACGAGAAACAGTATGTTGCACGATTCCTCCAAATGTCTTCTGTAGCAACTTTTCAACCTCCTTTAGACTGTAGTTGCCCGTGATTCCTATGACCATCTCGTGTGTGTCATAGTTGGACCGCATAAAATCCGTAATATCGTTTTTCTGTAACGCCAGGAGCTGATCTTCAAGCCCCAATATATTATGTCCTAAACCCGACCCCTTAAACACAAGATCTTCGAAATCATCGACAATCGATTCTTCCGGACTATCAAGATAAGAGGCCATTTCATCAACAATTACCGATTTTTCCTTATCCATCTCCACTTCAGGAAAAGTAGAATGGAAGAAAATATCCTCAAATAGATCCAGCGCTCGATTGAGATACGGTCGCAGTACAGACGCATGGACACAGGTATATTCTTTTGTTGTATAAGCATTCAGGTCTCCGCCAACAGACTCCAGATGATCGATAATCTGTTTCGTTGAACGCGTCTCAGTTCGTTTAAATAAAAGATGTTCAATAAAATGAGCAACGCCGAACTTGCCCTCCGATTCGTCGCGGGAGCCTGCATTGATTACCATGCACACATGCGTCACTGGCAAATTTTGATATTGGAATACCGCACGGATTCCATTTGAAAGTCTGATGATTTCGTACTCCATTCAGTTTTTGAAATTTCTCTCATTGATCGCTCATCCTCATTTATTTCCCACCCCCCAGACCGACCAATCTTTTCCTGTTTATGTTAATTAGCAAAAAGATCCTATATGGGCTACAATTCGCGCATTATTGCCACAATAGTTTCCTAGTATAGTTATACTATTGGTCAAACTGACCCCTTGTTACAATTTCAGCAAAACTAGGGATTTTTAAACGCAAAACGGTCATAGCGAAATCACTATAACCGTTTTTTAGTTAGCTTTTATTCTACTTACATCCGGGGTCTTCTCATCCCACCATGAAAATCATCCCCTCCTTGCGGATTGCCCATCGCAAATTTTTGGAATTTATAGGTAAACAAGACCATAAAATAACGTCCCAAACGGTTGGTGCGGCTATCCGTCGTTAAGAAGCCATCTACAGTACGAGACAGATTCGTTTGTTGGTTTAATAAATCAAATGCTTGCAAGCGCAATGTACCGCGCTGATCTTTTAAAAATCTTTGTTCCACATAGGTATTGATAATGAACGGGTTGGAAGACAATCCTTGACCATAACCTTGATTGAAAGATTTAGAAAGATCGGCCCCAAAAATCGTATTCTTCAAAATATTGTATGAACCGATCAACGTTGGTGTCCATGTCTGAATATCGCTATTCCGCTGTAATAAACTATTTTGCGTGTGCGTAAATTGGTAACGAACACCCGGATTAATTTCCAAATTCTCGGATGGGTTGTAACGAAACATTAGTCCTTGGGTCAGGACAAAATTACGGGCAACATTTTTCTGTCCGATATTATCATTCTCATCGATAGAAGAATAGCCAATGGTTTTATTCACCGAAATTCCTCCCATCAACATGACATTAAACGTTTTTTCCTTCCACGATTTACCATAATGGTAAAATGAGTTGATCGCATACGGACGATCTTCGGTCTCATTCAGATAACGTGTCTCTGAGATTAATGCCGAGTCAATTTTTCCAGTGGTTGGATCCTTCTGGATAGGACCATAGTATGATTTGTTTAAACTAACAATTTTATTATCCGCCATTGAGCCATTGAGGAATACAAAGAAATTATTCCCCTTTTGAAAATCGTTTTTACGGAATCTTAAATTCAATTGATGATTAAATTCTGGGTTTAGATTCGCGTTTCCATAAACGATATTGGTCGAACTTGTACTCAGATTATAAGGCAATATTTGCGATACACTGGGTTCTGTAGGTGATCCAGAATAGTTCACTGTTAGATTCGATTGACGAGAGAATTTATATTCAAAACGCGCAATTGGCATCCAGTTCATATTATTACGGGAAATCGGAATAATCTCTCCCGAGTTAATCGCTGATCCATTTAAATGAGAGGGCTGCCCAGCCACACCGACTGAGTAGGTCAGCTTATCATTGCTAAATAAATAGTTGGCTCCAATCTTATGGGTTACAAAAGCATAATCATAGCTGTAGTCCAGATTTAACTTTGCGTTTTCAAATGCATTTTCAATAATATTGTTATCTCTATCATATCCCTTTTGAGTAATATTGTTATCGTATTTATTTTTGTTAAAATCATAAGTTACCTCTAGTTTTCCATTTTTGGATAGCGGTTCAGTATAATTTACCGAAGCTCCTGCATTCCAGCTCTTATTTATCGCATCCTGAACCGTACGTTGGTAAATGTTACTCATGGGTTGGTTGATATTGGACGGATCAGAAATGTACCTATCGAGTATCTGATTTACGTCTTTATCTGTTTTGGCATTATTGTAATTGAAATTGAAAAATAAATTGCGTCCATTATCGTTCAATTTACGGTTATATAAACCACTGATCCCAAACCTTGGCGCGGTGGAGTTTGTTCCAGTTGTTAGTTCTTGCTTATTATCCAAAACATTACTTAAATAAGTAATGGAATTGGTTATCGCATTATTATCTCCCTCATCATAACCAAATTGCGGCACAATCTTAATATAGTCTTTCGCAGTCGGTTTCCACTCCACGTTAGCCTCAAAACGATGGTTCCCCCCAATCGTATTGGAATTTGCATCCGCGCTGTCGGCTTGCGATCGGCCCGGTGTTGCATTCACGATATATCTTTGTGAAAGCGTCGTGTTATTGCTATGGCTATAACTATAACTTCCGTACGCGGTCAGCTTATCTGAAAAATCTTTACGAAAATTCAGTCCAATAGAGCCTATTTTTGTAAGACCATCAGAGCCACCAAACATACCACCACGACGTCCTCCACCGCCTTGACCTCGACGAGCTCCACCGCCTGTTGTGTTGAAATCAAACAGGGGTGCATTGGTATTGTTTAAATTTCCGAGCACAGAAATCTGCTCCCCTTCACGCATCCCCATCCACATTCCTGTTGCCTGATAACGGTCTTCAGTACCATAACCGGCACGAAGCGTTGTCATATGCCCCTGATTATATTTGGGGTCAATCTGAATATTCAGAACCTTTTCGGAATCTCCGTTCTTATTCCCCGTTACATTAGCCATATCACCATAATCGTCAATGATTTGCATCTTTTGGATAATATTAGCCGGGAGATTTTGCGTGGCTGTTTTTACATCGCCACCAAAAAAATCTTTTCCATTGATACGTACCCGTTTTACGGATTCCCCTTGTGCGGTAACATTCCCATCTTTATCAACTTCCACGCCCTGCAATTTTTTTAATGCATCTTCCGCAACGGATCCTTCGCGCAACTTCAGATCCTTCATCGTGTACTCCAGCGTATCACTTTTCACGACCACTGTCGGCACGCCATCCACAACGACCTCTTCAAGCATCTGAGAATTCTGCTGTAAAGTCAGGCTCGGAATAATGTATTTTGTCTCCCCCTTTGGAAAGCCAAACTCCTTTTCAAAACGTTCAAATCCCAAATTAGAAACAGTAATCTTAAACGTATCCGCCTTGATCTTATCGAATATAAAAACCCCAGCCATATTTGAACCCGCAACCATGGAATCCAGTTTTGAAGTCAACTTAACAGTCGCTCCTGCAATAACGCGGTTTTTATCATCTTTTAACATTCCTTGTACGCTTCTCGTCTGGCCATATACAGTCCATCCAGTTAACATACTCAACAAAAAAAGCATATAGCCTCTCATAACATCTATTTTTATATTTCTATAATTGACAAATTATTTGACCGAATGATCTCGTTTTCGTTTAACCCATTCCACGCTTTCACCATGTACACACGAGCACATCCTAAATCTTTACAAAAGAAGATATTATTAGTGTTAATTAATGTAAAAGGGCATTATTCACACAGAAGTTACAATGCATAACTCTAATTTTATTTGTACTTTCGTTCATTTACAGAACTAGAAGATGCTACTATCCTATTATCAAAATCGACAGGTCGAAGCTGGATGTGACGAGGCAGGCAGAGGTTGTTTGGCAGGACCAGTCTTTGCCGCAGCGGTAATTTTCCCTGCTGATTACCATCATGAGCTGCTCAACGATTCGAAAAAATTAAGCGAAAAAAAACGGATGGCATTACGCCCAATTATTGAACGAGAAGCACTTGCCTATGCGGTAGCTAGTGTCTCAGCGGAAGAAATTGACCGCATCAACATTCACAATGCCAGTTATCTTGCCATGCACAAAGCGCTGGATATGCTACAAATAAAAGCGGAATATATCATTGTGGACGGGAACAGATTTATTCCTTATCAGGCCATTCCGCATTCCTGCATTATCAAAGGGGACGGAAAATATCTATCTATTGCAGCAGCTTCCATTCTGGCAAAAACCTACCGTGACGAATATATGGACAACCTTGCTTCGGATTACCCGGCTTATGATTGGCTCAATAATAAAGGTTATCCGACTGTAAAGCATCGGACTGCAGTCCTCGAGTATGGTTCAACACCGCACCATAGAAAAAGCTTTAGAATAACTGATCCACAGCTCAAATTATTCTAAAGCTTCAACCTTTAAAATAAACAGCTTGCTATGCAGCTGTTTATTTTTTTGTCTCCCGTAGTGAGAAATACGCTGCTGCTGCTACTCCTAATCCAAGGATAATCGACGATATTAGAGTCAAAAGATTACCCATTTTATGTGATTCTGGATCAAAGATAAATTCGACTTTATGTGTTCCTGATGGCAACTGTAAGGCTCTCAACAAATAATCTGCCCGGATAATTGGAATTTCCTTTCCATCGACATAAGCCTTCCATCCTTTATCATAAAACACTTCAGAGAATACCGCAAATGCGTCATTGGTAGCTGTATATTCATACTGCATTTTATCAGGATGATACGATGTCAGTTTAATTTCCCCTGTTGTAGCCGCGCTCGAAGTTTTTGCTTTGATTTCATTCTGGTATTGTTGATTCACAAAAGCTTCTTTACGTGGATCAAAAGAGCTGATCGCTTGCATTTCCTCCGCATTTCCTTTTACAAAAGTCACCTTGTCTACAAACCAAGCATTTCCAGCTGCAGTGCTCCGTCGCATAATACGTTGCGATTGATTCTGAGGATCTGTTGTGATCAAATAACGTACATTGAACATATCCAGCACATCTTCATTGAGCGCTCCATTGAATTGGTTCTCCAAGATTTCCTGAAAACGCATTAATTTAGCCGCATGGTAGCCTCCTAACGATTTATGGAAATACGAAGGGCGGGCATCAGAAAATGGATCAGTCGTCAAATCAAGGACGCGATAACTCAGATCCTTATCCATCAAGATCAATTGATCAACTTCGCGTTGCTGAAACACCTGCTGTGCAGTCGCGCCTTTCTCCATAAAGGATTTATCATTCAAAAAGCGTTTATCTACGCTCCACAAATCGAATAAGAACAAGATAAGCAGGGTACCCAATAAAACACCTTCATTAAGCTTTTTCTTAAGGTAAAACCAAACAAGTCCGAATGTAAGCAAAATAATCACAAAGGAGCGGTAAGCATCTTTACTTGCGATATCCTTACGATCCAAAACCAATTGGTTGGCCAGCTCTGTAGCAAAAGACTTATCGCCAATCTGTTGGGTGAATGACTCTATTAAATTATTATGACCAGCATTTCTGAAGTTTAAGAACAGATCCGGCATTACGCCGATTAATAGACAGACGCCGCCCACACCTGCAAAAGTATAGAGCACTTTCTTCTCTAGATTTGGAATTTCTTTAGCCCGTGTCAACAATTCGTTTACCGTCAGAATAGCCATCATTGGAACCGTGATTGAAACAAGAACCAGGATGGATTCAACAGCCCTAAATTTATTGTACATTGGGAAATAATCAAAGAATAAATCAGAGACCAACGTGAAATTCTTTCCAAAAGACAAAAGCAATGCTAATATTGTAGTCGTTAATATCCACCATTTAAAACGGTTTTTAACAATGACAAGTCCTAATATAAACAAGAAAAAAACACCGGCCCCAAAATACCATGGCCCCGATGTAAAGCGTTTGTCTCCCCAATAGGTTGGCATGCCTTGCGCCATCTGTCCAGCCTGAATTTCAGACGCCCCTCCTTTTTCCATAAAGAATTTCGCCACATGAGACTTTTCGCCCAACTGTCCGCCACTGGCCCCGCCATAAGCATTAGGGATCATGAAGGTCATGGTCTCGCCAATACCTTGGCTCCATTCATAGGCATACTCCTTATCAAGCCCTTTTTCCTTTGTACTATTATTATCAACTTTCGTAATATTAGCATGCCCTCGGGTACTCAACTTACTGTACTCCCAGGTAGGTAATAAAATAGAGGCGTTTACCATCAAAGCAATGATAACTGCAATCACCTGTCTGCCTGACGCGACAAAAAACTCCTTTAATTGTTTTTGTTTGACTGCATCAACCAAGATAAAAATAACGTATACCATCAACGCCATTAACAAGTAATAGGTCGTTTGTAAGTGGTTGACACGAATTTCCAGGGAAAGGAATAACGCCAGTAGCACTGGCCCCCACAACCTGCTCCCCCGATAACACATGACCACCGCAGCAATAACAGGTGGTATAAAGGCGATCGCATTTGCTCTCGTGATATGTCCTGCCTCTATATAAATAAAGTTATATGAGGTAAATGCGATCGCAACCGCACCCACTGCTGCAAGCCAGGGTTTGATGCGTAATACGCTAAAAAGAAAGTAGGCGCCCAGAAGATAAAACAATACCGTATCCATCGGGCTCGGAAAAACAAATTTGACAGCTTTTAGCACATAGGTACCAATGTTATTTTCGTTCGCCTGCCAGATCTGATAGGTCGGCATTCCTCCAAACATGGAATTCGTCCATAAAGGCGCCTTGCCATCTTTGGCTTTATAATCAAATAATTCCTTTTGTCCAGCTTGCGCCTGTACTACATCCGATTGGGCAAGTGTCTTTCCCTGCCAAACAGGTGTGAAATAAAAAAATACGAGCGCAATAAATACCGCAATAACGATCAAATGTGCTGAATTCGCCTTAAACCAATTTTTCATTTATCCTCTTAGGTTGTTTAAAAGTCTTAAAAGCCAAACTTAGATAAATTTGTTTTTATATACAATTATAATTATACGCAATCTATTTCAAGGTACCACTTCTGGATCACGAGAGGAACGATCATAGAAATTTCAAGATCTAGGATATGCTCCGAATCACAAATACCTCGAATATAACCTTTGGCAAGGTCCCATACATTCTTAGCGAAAATAAAAGCCCTAAATATTTAGGGCTTTCACTTTCCGTTATTTCATTTTTACGGCAGTTCCTGTTGCACCTACCATCATCATCCCCCCGGTTCCAACGGTCTGGAAATCCAATCTCACGCCAACGACCGCATCTGCTCCCAAAGCCTTCGCCCGATCTTCTAACTCACGTAATGCTGCCTCACGAGTCTCCTGAAAGGCACGTTCATAGGAATTGGATCGACCACCAAAAAAATCTCTAAAGCCAGCCATCATATCTTTAATGGCATTCGCCCCCAAAACGACCTCTGAAGAAACAATCCCTAGATAACGATCGATCTGGTGTCCCTCGATAACACTTGTTGTTGTTAATAACATAATTTTATTCTCCTTTTTGAATTAACTTATTGATATCGGATAATTCGCCAAAAACAACTAAAATATCCCCTTCCGCCATTACTGTTTCAGATGTGGCAATACCAGATGCTTCTTTTTGTTCCTTGGTGATTCCGTCTTTTTTCGTTTCTGTAATTTTTACTGTCGTCAGTACAATAATTTTATAAAGATTCGTCAGATTAGCCTCACGCAGCGTCATACCAATATAACGCTGTGGAACCTTTGTTTCGACAATTGAATATCGATCTGAAACCTTAAAGGAGTCAACGATATCAATATTGTCCAATCGCATCGCCAAGCGCTCAGCCGCCTCTTCTTCCGGCATAATATACTCATTGATCTCCATGGCTTCCAGAACCGTTTTCTGCAAATCGGAGACAATACGACCAATTATACGCTTTACTTTTAATTGCTTTAAAAGTGCAACAGTCATAAGAGAAGCCCCCTCATCTTCCCCAATAGCAACAATGACAGCATGCGCATCTTTCAAGGGCAGTGAAGATACAGCCTCCCGATCAGTTGTATCCAAACATACGGTATGCGTGATTTTATCTTTGAGCTGTTCCACTATATTTAAACTTTTATCTGCTCCAATCACTTCATGGCCGAGTTCAGTAAGATGAACACCCAATGAACGCCCAAAATGTCCTAATCCCAAAACAATATACTTCATAACTCAAACTAAGATAAATTTATTGTATTTACAAGTATAATCACAGCGTATACTATTAAATCAACCTCTTTCTCTTCATTCCCCTATTTATGTATGAATAAAGAATACAATTAAAACAGGATCTTTTCCTCCGGGAATATAATATTCTTTCGGGTTGTATTTTTAATAAATGCAACCAACAAAGTTAACATGCCTACACGGCCGACCAGCATGGTTACTACAATGATCAATTTTCCACCCATACTTAAGGAAGGAGTTACACCTAAACTCAACCCACAGGTTGTATATGCAGATAAGGATTCAAAAAGTAAATCCTTCATACTTTTGTCTGGGTCAGTAAAAATAAGGAGGAAAAAACTTAGCCCAACCACAAAGAATGACAATAGGATTATCGCAAAAGCTTTATTAACGGATTCACTCGCAATTCTCCGCTTAAAAATTTCAATGTATTCCTTTCCCTTTGCCAAGGATATGATATTCATAAAAGTAAGCGCCACCGTTGTTACTTTTACACCGCCTCCAGTAGATCCCGGAGATGCCCCCACCCACATCAATACCATAATCAGGAAAATAGTCGGAGCGCCAACAAAACTCAGGTCAATGCTATTATAACCCGCTGAGCGTGCGGCATTGGCCATAAAAAAAGATGTAGCCCATTCACCGTCAATAACTCTTTCCAAAGAAAGTGTATTCTTCCGTTCCAAAAAATAAAAAAACAGCGTTGCTGCAACAATTATAATCGCATTACAGAGCAACACCAATTTGGAATTAAAACTAAAGCTCCACGCTTTATGCTTGTAGCTTTTCTTCGTAATCAAGCGATGATACCAAAGCAGTATAAACTCTTTTATATAAGTATAGAAGTTCAGCACAATACCGAAACCGAGCCCACCAAGAATGAATAATGAAGACAGCGCAAGCTGAAAGGAATAGTTGAATTTATAGGCTTCGTTTGTAATTCCTCCTGATAAAATGGAGAATCCGGCATTACAAAATGAAGAAATAGAGTGAAAGATTGAAAAGAAAACCATACTCCCCATATTAGGGAAATTACCTCTCTCCAACGTGCTAAAAATCAATACGGCGCCAAGAAACTCAAACAATAACGTAATGAATATCATGGTCAGCAAGGTTTTGATCACTGAGGCCACCTTATTCTCGCCCAATATTTCACCAAACATCAACTGGTTTTTAAATGAAAATCCACCAGAGAAAAAATAGCCAAAGAATCCGGTAAAGGTCATAATTCCCAATCCCCCAACCTGTATCAATACAATAATAACCGTCTGGCCAAACATACTAAAGTTGGTCGAAATATCGGCCACAGACAAGCCCGTTATACAGACTGCACTAGTCGACATAAACAAGGCATCAACAAAACTGAGCGGGGCTTCCGTTGTTGTCCGTGGCAACATCAACAGGACTGTTCCTATCAGAATAAGGACCAGAAAACTAATGACGAAAAGTATAGTTGGATTAAAATAAAAATTATCGAAAAAGAGGGTACTTTTGGATAGCTCAGCAATAAAAATAATATAGATACCCAAGTAAATCCATTGTTCGCGGGAAAAAACAGAAAGCGATTCAATTCCCGCAAAACGGGCTATCAAAATAAAAATAAAATAAATGAGAATAAGTAGACCTGAATAATGCTCAACGGCAATTTTTCTTAATGCATAGATGGAAGACGACTCCCGTAATGCAATCATAAAAAAAAGTGTAAAAAACAAGTAATGGATTGTCTTGCCAAGTAGCACACCCAAGTCCGGATCTGTTACATAACCCACATTAAATATGACGATCGCAGCACAAACCATGCTGGTGTAAAACATGATCTTATCTACTAGACCGTTTTTATATTTGAAAACAAATCGAACAAAACTTAATATAGAATCTATCATTATAAACCGCAAACTAAGATAAATTTGCCTTTATTCAAAACCTATCTACATCTTCTCCCCAATAGGCAGGTTATTTTCACGTGAAACGGACTCTACAGGTTTATATCGTCACCTCCTTACTCTCCAGGATGCTCTTTCTCCAATTCCTTTTCAGCTTTCTCCCGGTCCCTTTTTCGTTTTTCCTCTATTTTAGCAGCTGCTTTTGCCTCTTCTTCTTTCTCTTCTTTTAATAACTCTTCAGCCGTTTTATGTTTTTTAAATATTCCGGAAAATAATTTCTTCGCTTTCTCCACGCCACTTACAACCTTCTCCACGCGATCCGCGGTATTCATCAATTTAGCTTCACGCTCTGGCCCTAAACCAACACATTGTTTAATGCCCATCAGCAAACTTTGCCACATAGCCTTGAAAAATGGATGATAGGGATCCCGATGTTTGTTGATATGCCCGACAGTGTATTTGCCATACAGATCTGGGTTGCCGGGATTGAACAAAACCTGATTGACCATAAATGAAAGGAAGCCCTTCTTTTCTCTTCGTCCATCGTCACCGGTTTCAGAAAGTATATTAACTTTTAGGTCGTTATAATCCATCTTAAAGGTTCCTTTACTCCGGTAATCATTAGCCCAAATATCAAATACAATCTGTCTCAAATTGCCAGATTTAACCTCAACATTCAGCAAAGGCCGGATCATTTTATTGACCACTGTTAAATCCATCTGCCCTAGACTCCCTTTGTAGGTATAAGCCCCAACCTTGGAGGTCATATCAAAAACAAAATTTGCCAACAGCTTTCCTGAATTCATAAAATTAGTACTTAGATTAGCACGCATCAATTTTTGTTTGCTCAACTTTGTCGAATCGTTCGTTACATTTAATATCGTACCATAGGTATGGTCAAAAGTAATCGTTCCTATTTGGCTATATTTATCGCTCATCTCCGAATAAGAAATGCCGACATTATCCAAAATAAGTGAATCAATTCCCAACCTGGTCGACATCTGCATCAATTTCATGTGTGGTGCATTTCCAATCTGCCGGGTAGCAGGACTCTTATAATGCTTATCACTATAAATAGAAAGATGCCCATTTTTTAAGAATGCTTTTTGTGCATAAACTTTTTTATCTCTAGAAAGCTGTCCGAAATTAAACTCCGTCAACTGCAATGTGTCCATTTTAAAAACGACATAACTCCCGCCTTCTCCCTTCTTCTTATAATAGGTGGCTTTGTTCAAAGTCGGCTGATAGGCTACTTTAGTCAACAGGACATTTCTTTCTTTGCTATTGATCTTGAGCTTATCAAAGTTGATTTTATAAAATCCGTCTGGAGTTTTATAGGTAAAGCCTGGTACTTCGATGTCGATCATTTTGGTATGATAAAAGCGCTCTTTATCCTGTCCTGATGTCGAATCAATAAGAACATCATCAATCCGCACTTTAACTTTTTTTATTTCAAAATCCTGATGTACCCCCTTTTGTACCTGCGTATATTTAAAATCAATATCATTCAGATTGATGGCTTCAACATGAATCTTCTTTAAGTTATCTTTTATCTTTTCGTATAATGGTTTTTTAGGGCCTTGGCTCACCGTATCGTTATAACTATGCACCTCGTTTATAACATGTATTGTAGGTGTATCTACAGTAACATCGTGCAGGAAAAGCTCCTTATCCATCAGTACCTTACGGATACCAAAACTTTTAATCTTAAGCTTGTTGATGATGATAGCATAACGGTTGTCCGGAGCTTTTTTCATAAGCTTCAATTTCTTATACACTGTACTATCTGGAATTAAATGAAGGTTATCAATAGTTAGATTGCCCAGCGCCAGATTAACATGTATATCGTCATAGTGGACCTTGTAAAGACCGTCCGTAGCTTGCAAAACCAATTGTTTTATTTTAGCATCCAACATCGGCTTCCATTTATTGCTAAAATACATAATACCCCCAGTCAAGGCTAGAAGGATAAACACAACGATTCCAATGATCCACTTAAAAATAGGCTTCATAAAGTCACAATCTCTTTGTAATTTAGTCTTTATTTATTGAATAGCAAACAAGATCAATTCCCCTTTTGTTTTCAAATACGATTAAATAAAGCAAATATGCAGCTCCGAACTCGACTTCTCTTATTTCTTGTACCGTTTTGGCTACTTATATTCAATTCTTGTTCAAATTCAAAACCCGAAACAGCTTTCTATTTTTGGAAAACGGTTTTTCAACTTGACACGATAGAACAACGGGCGCTAAAAGAAGTCGCTGCACAGTCTATCTATATACGGATTATGGATATAGATTTTGACCCTTCGGGTGTTCAGGCTGTTCCCATTAGTCCAGTCACCTTTTCCCAGCAAGTCCCTAAAGAACAATCGATAATACCGGTTGTATTTATCAATCAACGCATTTTTGCGGAAATGGACAGCCTACAGATAAGAGCCTTAGCCAGTAAGATTGTTCCATTTGTCACCGCGAAAGTGAAGCAGGCTGGTAAAGAAAAATTCAACGAGTTACAACTGGATTGTGACTGGACACAGAGCTCACGGGACAAATTCTTTTATTTGCTCAATTACATACAGGAATTACCAGATTTAAAGAATGTTGTTGTCAGCTCAACATTAAGGCTACATCAAGTGAAGAATACCCTAACAAGTGGAATCCCTCCAGTAAAGAAAGTGACCTTAATGTGCTACAACATGGGCAACCTACGCCAGTTTGGGAACCAAAATTCAATTCTAAATCAACAGGATCTAAACACTTATTTAAATGGGACACTACGTAATTATCCAATGGAAATGGACATTGCACTTCCCCTATTTCAATGGTTTGTGGTTTTTAGAAACAATAGTTATATCGGCATTTCAAAATATATTAGCGAGCAGGACATCAATAATAAGGCTTTATTTACCCCTAATCCGAACAGTAGCTTATATATTTTAAAGGTTGACCTCCCTAAGGCAAACCTCAAAAGAGGAGATATCGTACGGTTTGAGAAGGTAACAAAAAACGATCTCTTACAAACGGCAAAATTTTTGAGAGGGGAATTGAAAGGAAAAAAACATCAGATTATTTTTTATCATTTAGACCAAGCTACTTTAGCAAATCATGGCAATGCCGAGTTACAGGAAATTATTAGTGCTTTCTAGCAGCACACTTGCATTTTTCTTCGGAGAAATAGCGACAAATATCGCTTGTGGTCCCGAAGTGGATCCCTATGACAACCAAACGACCTATTATCTTCCAAATCTTGAAGATAACGGGTTTTCAGCATTTCAATACATCCCCTACCAGTTTCTTTATACGGAAGAAGCTCCAGTCCAAGAAAGTCTCGTTAATAGCGAAGCATGGGCAAAACACTTAGGTTCTGGAGTAAATGCAGAAGATATCGAACAATTCATGTACAGGAGCGACTCAGCAACTACTGAGTTGGTTAGTAATCAAAAAAAATCTGCTTGGAGTAATCTTCCTGACTCCGTCAAAGGAAATACATTTGTACAAACCTTAATTGATGGTAAACACGAACCCGAGCGAGCGTACTTTGTTTTCACAAAAAAACAAGAGCCCGTTACAAATGTTCAGCACAATTACTGGGATCCGGACACGCGGAATTTTAAAGAGATTGTGCACTTTGCAGAACTCGCCGAGACGCAGATCAACAAACATAAAAAAAACAGCTTCCTTTTTGTGCGTTACGCTTATCAGGCCGCCCGCTTATATCTATTTGGTCAGGAGTATGCTAAAAGTATCGCAGTCTACGAAAAATATTTACAGCCCATTAAAGGGAGTGATGCAATTCTAAATTGGGCACTTTCCAACTATGCTGGCGCCGTCCGTAAGAATGGCGATGGCCCCAAAGCAGCATACCTTTTCTCCAAGTTATTCACCGCAAGTCCCGAGAGACGTGTTCTGGCCTACTCAAATTTCCATTATATCACGGCTTCTGATACCGAAATTTTTCAATATGCAACTAATGCTGCAGACAATTTCAACATTAACGCCATCATTGGATTCGGCACAGGAGACCGCACCATGAAATATCTAAACGCCTGTTACAAGCTTGATCCAGCCAATACTGTTAATGCTGTTTTGCTAGGAAGAGAAGTGAACAAAATAGAAGGCGACATGAATGAGTCTTTTTATATTGGTTACGGCGAAAATTATAATTATTATTCCCGTAACGAGGATAAAAACACAGTTAAACAACATTTGGATTCCCTTCGCGATTTTGCTTTAAACCTTTATCAGGACAAAAAATACGTCCAACCGCAGCTCGGCTTGATTACCGCCGCCTATTTAAGTTGGATGAATAAAGAAAATGATCTGGCAAAAAAATACATTGCCCTGGTCAAGGAAAGTGACCTGAACCCTAAGCTGGCAGATCAATATCAGATTACCGTGTTACTTACGCAGTTAACCGATTGGCAAACCAGCAAACAGATCGATCAACCAAAACTGGTCAAGACATTAGCGTGGCTGGAGGAAAAGGCCCAACAGGACGGTAAAAACTCAAGCAACAAAAGGGAATGGAGCTATAGTGCTTTTGAGTACAGCAATTACAGTTTAATTGCTAGAAATATCCTCCAGAATCTTGTCGTCAAACACTACCTCAACACCCAGGATACAGCTATGGCAAGTTTAGCCGCTGTAAAAGCAGATATTTTCTATAATTATGGTGTCGCGAAAGATTCGCTTGAAGACAATATGCAATGGTCCACCATGCATTTTTGGGAAAATAGTCTCACACCTAAAACATTGTTAAAAATAAGAGCTTTACTATCCGACAACAATCAGCAAAACACATTATCCCGTTTTTTACTGGAAGATATCAAGCATTTCAACAGAGATTATCTGACAGAGCTATTGGGTACTGCATACTTGCGGGAGCTGGATTTCCAAAAAGCGGCGATAACACTGCAAGCACTACCTAAAAACCATAAAACAAAAGAAATAAAGAATTGGTACAGTGAAGATGAAAATGATGTTATCCCTAATCCATTCATCGTTACCGTCAATGACTATCCTAAAAAATACGGAAAAGAGAATACGACCAAACTAAAATATGCCGAACGCATGGCCCGTTTGGAAAACGGCATAAAAAACGAGAAAAATAATCAGAAAAAGGCGGATTATTACTTTCAGATGGCTACAGGAATTTATCAGACCAGTACCTATGGGAACGCATGGTCATTGGTTTCCTACGACTGGGCCTCTTCGGACAGTCACGCAGCTACAACTGTCCATTGGAAACGGAACTATTTGCAGACAAAATCAGCAAAAGAATGGTATAGCAAGGCCCGTTCATTGAGCTCAGATAAAGAATTTAAAGCCAAATGTACATTCATGCTCGCAAAATGTGAACAGAAGGATTTTGTTTATACAGATGAAACACGTTGGCAATATTATGATTCTCCTTTGAAAAATCCATTCTACCGTTTTTCATTACAGAATAAGTACTTTAAGGAACTAAACACTCAATATAAGGATACACCGTTTTTCAATATAGCTTCAAAAGAATGCACCTATTTAAAGGACTACATAAATCTAACTCAAGCCATTAAATAAAAGTCGTTATTAGCGCTTAAATACAGGAAGGCTTCCGTTCGTGGAAGCCTTCCTGTATTTAAGCTCTGCTATCTTCATTATGATACATACTGAGATAACTATCATAACGGGAGGATTCAATCGCTCCCTCCTCAACGGCTTCCATAATCACGCAGCCAGGCTCATTGATATGCCGGCAGTTATTAAACCGGCATTGGTTCATCAACGCACGCATCTCAGGAAAAAAATGGGACAGTTCTTGCTTTTCGATATCCACAATCCCCAACTCACGAATACCTGGTGTATCAATCAGTTTACCACCGAAAGGTAAATCAAACATCTCCGCAAATGTTGTGGTGTGCTTACCTTTATCTGACCAATCCGAAATTTCCCCTGTCTTCAACCCATATTCAGGCACAATAGCATTAATCAAAGTGGATTTACCGACTCCCGAATGACCTGACACTAATGTAATTTTATCCTGAAGAAGCTCCTTCACAACATCAATATTCTTTCCTGTCAAGGCTGACACTTCATAGCATGGATAGCCTATCCGCTCATAAATGGTTTTATAGTCCGCCAATATTTCCAAACCTTCGTCACTGAAAAGATCGAGTTTATTAAAAATAAGTACCGCTGGTATTCCATAAGCTTCTGTCGTTACCAAAAAGCGGTCTATAAAGCCCAAAGAAGTTGGCGGAGAAGCCAAAGTAACCACCAAAAAAGCCTGATCTAAGTTTGCTCCTATAATCTGCGTTTGCTTGGACAGGTTCACCGATTTTCGGATAATATAGTTACGGCGGGGCTCAAGCTCCCGAATGACAGCACTTTCGAGATCTGGTTCCAGATCAAAATGCACCCAATCGCCCACAGCTACCGGGTTGGTCGTTTTAATTCCTTTGGTGCGAAATTTTCCTTTAATCCGGCAATCATATCTTTCGCCATCTTCGCCCAAAACCTGATACCAACTACCTGTGGACTTTGTTACCAATCCTCTCATAGAATCTGTTGCATTAAATGTGTCATAGCGCAAAAATCGGAAAAATTTATTAAACTTACCGTTTGATGAATTTCTTACCTTTGTAAGAAGACTAAAATTCAATTTTGTGAAAAAACTATTTCTTTTAGATGGAATGGCTCTGATATATAGAGCATACTTTGCATTGAGCAAGACCCCACGAATCACCTCTACAGGCTTGAATACCGGGGCAATCATGGGATTTACCAATACACTATTAGAGGTATTGAAAAATCAGCAACCTTCTCATATAGCAGTAGTGTTCGACACAGCGGCCCCCACAGCACGCCATATTGAATTTGAAGCCTATAAGGCCCATCGTGAAAAAATGCCCGAAGATCTCTCGGCCTCCATTCCCTATATCTATCGCCTGATTGAAGGATTCAATATCCCGATTATCACCATGGATGGCTATGAGGCGGATGATATCATTGGCACGTTGGCAAAAAAAGCAGAACAGGAAAACTTCCAGGTCTACTGTATGACACCGGATAAAGATTTTGGGCAGCTTGTCTCTGAAAATATTTTCATCTACAAACCCGCACGTATGGGCAATGGCGCAGAAGTACAGGGCGTCCAAGAAATTCTCGAAAAATGGGAGGTGAAAGATGTGTGCCAAGTCATTGACATTTTGGGATTATGGGGTGATGCCGTAGATAATATCCCGGGAATCCCTGGCATTGGAGAAAAGACCGCAAAGAAACTCGTTCAGGAATTTGGATCAGTCGAAGGAATTATCGCCAATGCAGCTCAGCTCAAAGGGAAAATGCGTGAAAATGTTGAAAATTTCGCCGAACAGGGACTGATCTCAAAAAAATTAGCAACAATTCTATTGGACGTGCCGATTGAGCTAGATGAAAAAGCACTTGAACTCGAGGAGCCGAATAAAAACATTCTCGAACCGCTGTTTGCAGAATTGGAATTTAGGACATTAGGGAAAAGAGTTTTTGGAGAGGATTTCTCCATTCTTGAAAAAAATGCACCTGCAGGCGGACAAATGGATTTATTTGCTGCACAAACCACGATTACAACAACGGATATTACAATCGAAATTTCCAGCGACAATACCCCTGTGAATAATATCCATAATACAACGCACGACTACAAACTAGTAGAAACAACAGACGAACAGGAAAGGCTTGCGCAAGAGCTCGCCACCAAAGAAAGCTTTTGCTTCGATACTGAAACAACGGGATTAGATGCTAATCTTGCCGATATCGTTGGACTTTCTTTTTCGTTTGAAACAGGAAAAGCATACTACATTCCTACACCGGCAGATCGGGAAGAGGCACAACGCATCGTCGATATCTTTAAACCTGTATTAGAAAATCCAACAATTGAAAAGATAGGCCAAAATATCAAGTACGATATCCTTCTTTTAGCACGATATGGTGTTAAGGTACAAGGAACCTTATTCGATACTATGCTAGCGCATTACCTCATTGACCCGGATACACGTCATGGCATGGATGTA
This sequence comes from Sphingobacterium sp. NGMCC 1.201703, assembly GCF_047784615.1. Taxonomy (NCBI): domain Bacteria; kingdom Pseudomonadati; phylum Bacteroidota; class Sphingobacteriia; order Sphingobacteriales; family Sphingobacteriaceae; genus Sphingobacterium; species Sphingobacterium sp. NGMCC 1.201703. The sequence continues at coordinate 619,927 of NZ_JBLOHD010000005.1, forward strand.
CTTGCAGAGAATTACCTGAATTACACGCCAGTCTCCATTACCGAACTCATCGGAGAAAAAGGGAAAAAACAAGGAAATATGCGGGATGTTGATTTCGAAAAAATCAAAGAATATGCAGCGGAAGATGCGGACATTACTTTGCAGCTCAAAAACATTTTTCATCCCCTTTTGGTAGAAACGGACACCTTAAAATTGGCTCAGGATGTGGAATTCCCACTTGTATACGTGCTCGCGGAAATAGAACGCAATGGCGTAAAAGTGGATGTCACTGCTCTTGCCGAATTTTCGAAAACCTTGGAACAGGACATCAAGGATCTAGAGCATGCGATATTTGAAAAAGCCGGAGTGAACTTTAATATTGCCTCCCCAAAACAGTTAGGAGAAGTCCTATTCGACAAATTACAACTGGATCCGAAAGCAAAGAAAACAAAAACAGGACAGTATAAAACCGGTGAAGATGTTTTATTGGCGCTGGCGCATAAATCAGATATTGTTCAGGATATTTTAAATTTTAGGCAATTACAGAAATTGAAATCTACTTATGTCGATTCATTGCCTGAATTGATTAATCCAGAAACCGGTCTGATCCATACATCCTACAATCAAGCTGTCGCCGCAACGGGACGTTTGAGCTCCACAAATCCCAATCTACAAAACATCCCGATCCGTACGGAAAGGGGCCGGGAAGTGCGGAAAGCGTTTATACCGCGTTCGGAGGATCATGTGATCTTATCCGCCGATTATTCACAGATCGAATTACGCTTGATCGCAGAGTTGAGCAAAGACCAAAATATGCTTGAAGCCTTTAATCAGGGGCATGATATTCATCGCGCCACAGCTGCAAAAGTTTATAATATAGCTTTTGAGGAGGTGACATCCGAACAGCGTCGCAACGCAAAAGCAGTAAACTTTGGTATTATTTATGGTCAATCCGCCTTTGGATTATCTCAAAATTTAGGTATCTCACGTAAAGAAGCTGCTGACATCATCAATGAATACTTCAACCAGTATACCGGTATAAAGAAGTATATGAGCGACGCAGTTGAATCTGCGAAGGAGAAGGGCTACGTTGAAACAATTCTAAAACGTAGACGTTATTTAAGAGATATAAATTCCGCGAACATGACCGTTCGTGGATTTGCTGAACGAAATGCGATCAATGCACCAATTCAAGGATCCGCAGCAGATCTGATTAAGATTGCCATGATTGCAATACAAAAAGAGATCGAACAACAGAAACTCCAAGGCAAGATGATTATGCAAGTTCACGATGAGCTCGTATTCGATGTTCCCAAACAAGAAATCGAAGCATTCAAAGCTATTATTCTGGACAAAATGACAAATGCCATAAAAACCACAGTCCCATTGGTTGTAGAAATCGGAGAAGGTAAAAATTGGCTTGAGGCACATTAATTTTTGTTATGACTAAAAAAATCATTTATCTATTATTGTTCTTATCCTCCTACTGCTTTACGATTAGTCAAGCACAAGAAGGTAAACCTGTATTTTACGAAAAATTAGATCAGGGATTGATTCGTTTCCATTTTGATAAATATTATTATCTGGCAGCAAAAGACTGCGAATTCAAATCAATTGAACGTGTTAGCAAATTTGATTTCACAAAACAGATTTTTGATGGGGAATTCCGTGACTTTGCGCCCAATGGTGGCCGTATGCTGGTTGGCAATTATAAGGATGGAAAAAAAGAAGGCCTTTTTCAGGCTTTTCATCCGAATGGCGTTTTGAAATGGGAGATCAATTTTAAAGATAATTATCCCATTGGCGATTGGAAATATTATTACCCAGATGGTAAACCGCTATTAACCGTTACCTATGGAGATTATGGTTATTTCATTAAAGATTATTGGGATAACCGGGGAAAACAAGAGGTTGTCAACGGTGAGGGAAACTATGAATTTGCTATTCCATTCGAAGGATTTACCGAATTTGGCTATGATTTTTACATGCGCAAAGGAAAAGTAAAAGGCGGTAGACCACAAGGAAATTGGAACACTTATTTTTACAACGTTGGACAGCAGCCAATTTACGCGATGACACAACGCTTTGTTGATGGAAAAATCGTTGCTACTTACGATGATGATGGGGAACTTCCTAGCGAAGATTTTCAGACATTAAGTGTCTTACCCTACGATTATTTTATCCGAGCCGAATTATTAAACAGCAAATCCTGCAGCTTTGATGACTTTTCAAACTTCTATGCGTTCCTTGCTAAACGATTTACCGATAGAATCAATAAAAGCGGGTTCGAAGTTGCAACTCAACTCAATTTCTCCTATGAAGTTGAAGTCAAAAAAACAGGCTTGGCCAATTTGCGAAGTCTTAAATTGAATGTAAACTCCGATAATGAGAATGATCAGGCGATTTTGAATCGCATTGCTAAAAGTATAGATTTTTATTTTCCTACCTACAAACAAGATCAACCACAGGACGATAGGATTAGAGTTTCCGGAAGTATCGCCACGGGAAGCGATGGAAAAGTTTATACGCATTCAATTAAAATCGAAAGACAAATAGACAATTCGAGTAAATAATTATCTTTGCAGAAATAAATAGATATGAAATTCCATAAAGAAGGATATACCACATTAGCGATTGCTGTACTTTTTATTTTTATCATCAATGCCGTCGCGGATTATTATGATGCGCCACAGTATGTCAAATGGTTTATTTATGCCCTTTCAGCATTCCTGTTCATTACCGTTGTCCAATTTTTTAGAAGCCCTAAGAAAGTGGTCATTCCACAAGATGGCACCATATTATGCCCCGCGGACGGAAAAGTTGTTGTGATCGAGGAAACGGAAGAAAACGAATATTTTCATGACAGAAGGATACAGGTCTCGATTTTTATGTCCCCTGTCAATGTGCATGTGAACCGAAACCCCATCAGTGGCTTGGTCACATTTTTCAAATACCATCCCGGAAAATTCTTGGTTGCCTGGCATCCGAAATCCTCTACAGATAACGAAAGAACGACAGTAGTTGTGAAAGACAAAGAAGGAAGAGAAGTTCTTTTCCGTCAGATAGCCGGTGCATTGGCTCGTCGCATCGTTTGGTACGTAAAAGAAAATGATCAGGTGGCTCAAGGCGACGAGTTCGGGTTTATCAAATTTGGTTCGCGTGTGGATCTATTCTTACCTTTAGGAACAGAAATCAACGTGAACATTGGCGACAAGGTGACCGGAGCCAAGACTATTATCGGAAAATTTTAACAATTTATTAATATCATTATAAGTAACTTAGGCCCCAATTAGGGGCCTTTTTTATTCAGCAAATGAATTTTAGACAATTATTATTGGCAAACTCAGCTGGTGTTGGCATTGCAATATCCACCATTAGCTATTATTATAAACATGATTTACAGACCGCGTTAATTATCTTTTTCGTGGCGCTGGTCATCTGTTTTCTTCTATTCAATTACCTGTTCGAGAAATACATCTATCGCCGTCTCAATACCATGTACAAATTGATTCATAACCTGAAACTTGGCAAAGATCTTAAGGATGCGATTGGCGAACATGTCAGTGAAGACCCTATTACAGACGCTGAAAACGACGTAAAAGCTTGGGCAAAAGATAAAAAAAATGAAATTGAACAATTAAAATCTCAGGAAAAGTTCCGCCGGGAGTTTCTTTCCAATATATCCCATGAATTCAAAACCCCCCTCTTTGCCACGCAGGGCTACATCGAGACATTACAAGATGGGCTAATAGAAGAAGACATGGAGATGGCAAAGAATTTCTTAGACAAAGCTGCGCGAAACCTTGATAGATTGAATTACCTCATTCAAGATTTAGATGAAATATCCAAACTGGAATCAGGTAAAATGGTATTGAACATTGAAAAATTTGACATTGTAGATCTGATCAAAGATACGGCATACTCATTGGAGGACAAAGCCAAACAACACAATATTAAGATCGAGTTCAAACCCAAAACGGGCACGCCCCATTGGGTTAAAGCAGATCGTAACAAAATACATCAGGTACTCTATAATTTGATAGACAATTCGCTCAAATACGGCAAAACCGGCGGAACAACGAAAATAAAAATTTTTCCACTTTTTGAACAGGTGCTTATAGAGATCACCGACGACGGTTACGGAATTGAAGAAAAAAACCTCAGTCGTGTATTTGAGCGATTCTTTCGAACGGATAAAAGTAGGTCAAGGGATATTGGCGGATCTGGTTTAGGTCTCGCTATTGTAAAACATATTATTGAAGCCCATCAACAAAACGTAAATGTACGCAGCACAGAGGGCATTGGGACTACTTTTGGCTTTACTTTGCAAAAAGTTCAGACCGGAGACTAAACAATTGATGACATTTTTGTGTTTAAACAAAACCAATGTTAACATTAACTTAACATTAGGGTATTATTTTTGCAAAAATAAATTTAAGATATGTCTTTAAATAGCATTTTTCAGTACTTCGTTCCAAAGGACAAAAAATTCTTCCCTTTGTTTGAACAAGCAGGCAACAATTTGATTGAAATGTCTCAATTGTTAAAAGATATTGTAAACTCAAACAATCCAGAGAAGAAGAAAGAGTTCACACGCAAGATGGAAGACCTGGAGCACAAAGGCGACAACATCACACACCAGATTCACCTGGAATTAGGTAAAAACTTCATTACACCTTTTGACCGCGAAGATATACACTCTCTAGCAAGTTCATTGGACGATGTAGCAGATTTTATTCACGGTGCTGCCAACAGAATGGATCTATATAAATTGGAGAAAGCAACAGAGCCAATGATAGAAATCGCAGATCTATTGGTAGAAGCTACAGAGCATGTCTCCAAAGCAATCCACGAACTTCGTGACTTAAAGAACATACGTAATATTACGGATTCATGTGTACGTATTAACAGTGTGGAAAACAAAGCAGACTATATTTTTGACAAAGCAGTAGCTGATCTTTTTGAGTTTGAAAAAGACGCTGTTGCATTGATCAAACATAAAGAAGTATTATCTGCAATGGAAGATGCAACAGACAAATGCGAGGATGTTGCCAATGTATTAGAAAGTATTCTAGTTAAAAACGCATAATCATTCGATCATAAGTACATAAAAATTCTACGAGATTATGATGTCAACATTACTCGTTGTTGTGATTGTCTTAGCAATTGCATTTGACTACATCAATGGATTCCATGATGCTGCCAACTCTATTGCGACAATTGTATCAACAAAAGTTCTCACACCAGCAATGGCTGTATTATGGGCTGCCATATTCAACTTTGCTGCTTATTTCTACTTTACAGATCACAAAGTAGCCAACACCATTGCCAAAACGGTATTGGAAGAATATATTACCCTCGAGGTTATCTTTGCGGGACTGCTCGCAGCCATCGGCTGGAACTTGTTCACTTGGTACTATGGAGTACCCTCAAGTTCATCACATACCTTAATCGGTGGTTTTGCGGGATCAGGAATGGCTTATGCGTTTATTCTTGGTGCGGATCCAATCCATGCCATCAATATAGATGCAACTTTAAAAATTATTGCTTTTATCGTTCTGGCGCCAATCATCGGTATGACTATTTCTATCATCATTACACTTATTGTGATTAATCTGGCGAAAAACTCTCGCCCCAGTGTAGCTGAGAAATGGTTTAAAGTATTACAGTTAGTTTCATCTGCAGGCTTAAGTTTTGCGCACGGTGGTAATGACGCACAAAAGGTAATGGGTATTATCCTAGTGGCAATGGTTGCCGGCGGTTATATGCAAAATACGGAACATATGCCAGAGTGGATTCCCTTAACTTGTTATGCAGCTATTGCAGCAGGAACAATGAGTGGAGGCTGGAAAATTGTTAAAACAATGGGAACTAAGATTACCAAAGTGACCCCATTGGAAGGTGTCTGTGCGGAATCCGCAGGTGCTGTAACTTTAGGAATTACAGAACATTTCGGAATTCCTGCATCAACAACCCATACCATTACAGGATCCATTATAGGTGTCGGCGTAGTAAAACGCGTTTCAGCAGTACGTTGGGGGGTAACTATCAGTTTATTATGGGCTTGGGTGTTGACTATACCCGTGTCCGCCATTCTTGGAGGACTATCATTAGTTATCGTACATTATTTACTTTAGAAAGAATTTCTTAATTTTTTTCTTAAAGCTATTGAAACAAAACAAAAATTTGCTACTTTCGTAGCGGATTTTTGTTTTGTTGTTTCACATTAAATACTTAATTTAGTACGAAATATCAGAAATTTAAAAATTTAACATAATTTTAAGACTTTGGCACGGCAATTGTACTGTTCCAGATATTAAATATAGATAATAACATTTGAAAACAATTAAAATTAATAATAACCTTAAAAACAAGAGTATGAACTATTCTACAATTAAAAAAACAGCTGTTGCTGCTACATTAGTTGCCGCTTTAGGTTTCGCTGATACAGCACAAGCTCAACAAGTATTCGGTGGTAGATCACAATACAGAACTTGGTCTATCGGTGTTCAAGGTGGTATCACTACGCCTAATGCTTTAATTGGTGGTAACAATAACTTTGGTCAAAAAGTAGGTTACTTCCAAAACAAAGTTGGTGAGTACTATGGTTTAACAGTACGTAAACAATTCTCTCACCTTTTCGGTTTAGAAGTTGAAGCTAACCGTGGTAAGATCAAAACTTACAACCATGATGTTTCAGGTCCTGCCGCAGAAAATGTTGGTGGTGCTAAATCTGCACAAACAGATGTTAACTGGGCTGCTAGCTTAAATGGTGTATTCCAATTGGGTACAATCGACTTCTTAAGAAGAGAAAACGCAGTTAACTTCTATGCAAAAGTGGGTATCGGTACAATGGCTTACAACCCAGTTCAATTTGCGAACAACGATTTCACTGGTAAAGAAGTTTACAACAACAAAGGTAAAGTTGGTGAAGATATCTTCGGTGACCGCGAATACAAAGGAGACAGAGATTACCGTTTAGGTATGTACGTTCCTGTAGGTGTTGGTGCTAAATTCAAATTATCTGAAGTTGTTGCCTTGAACTTAGGTTACACAATGAACTTCACTGATGAAGCATTGTTGTACGGACCAGGTAGAAATAAAAGCACTAAACAACGTTTTGCTAATGTATACGGTGGTTTAGAGTTCACTTTAGGTTCAAAAGACAAACAAAACTTGACTTTTGCTAACCCAGTTGCTACAATGTATGATGAATTGAAAGATCCTTCATTGAGAAACGAAGTTGAAGCATTAAAACAACGTGTAAGCACTTTAGAAGGTACAGTTAATACATTAAGCGCTGATGCTGATGGTGACGGTGTATCTGACAAATTTGACAAATGCCCTGGTACTCCTGCTGGTACTCCAGTAGATGGTTCAGGATGTCCTATCAAATTCCCAGAGCCAGTTGCTGAGAACCTTACTTCTAACGGTTACTACGCTCCAATTCAATTTGAATTTGATAGCTCAGTGTTGAAAACTTCTTCTTACTCAACTTTAGATAAATTGGCTAAAGAAGTACGTGACAACAACTCGACTGTTACTTTAGATGGTTATGCATCTGCAGAAGGTACAGAGGCTTACAACATGACTTTGTCTAAAGACCGTGCTAACTCTGTAAAACAATACTTGGTAAATGCTGGTGTTTCTGCATCAAGCATCACTGCTAACGGTTACGGAGAGGCTAATCCAGTTGCATCTAACTCAACTGAAGAAGGTCGTGTTCAAAACCGTCGTGTTGAGATCAAAAAATAATCGTATATAATTTATACCATTATATTAAAAGCCGGCTCTAGAGCCGGCTTTTTTATTTTGACGGTATTTATCCTTAACTTTGTGGATGATATCCAATTTGTGGAAAATTTAATCAAGCAAATTAGATAAGAAATTAGTATTTTGATTTAAAGAAAGAATACTGATTTTAATTTTTTGAGAATGGAAGAGGATTTTGAATTTGAAAACCCCGAAGAAAGAAAAATCTCGGTGGACAGATATGAGGAAATGCTTCGAAACGAGGATCAGTATTTTTTTGATTCCAAAGCTTTCGAAGGAATAATAGACTACTACGCTGAAAAAAATGATCCCGTCAAAGCTTTACAGGTAACTGAATTTGCGATAAGCCAACATCCCTTTGATATTACCTTTTTGCTGAAACAAGCTCAGTTGTTTTCAACAATTCAACAGTATCAGAACGCATTGGCGGCCTTGGACAAAGCTGAATTACTGGAAGCTTCAGAAGGTGATATATTTCTAATTAGAGGCGGTATCTTAGGAAGCATCGGACAATTTGATGAAGCCCTAGATCAATTATTCAAAGCATTACCTTTATTAGACAATAAAGATGAGGTTTATTTTCATATTGCCATGATTTTTCAGGCGCAGATGAACTACGACAAAGCCATTGTCTATTTAAAAAAAGCACTGGAGCTCAATATGGACTATCAGGAAGCACTCTATGAGCTAGCCTATTGTTATGATGTACTTGATAGACAGGAAGAAAGTATATCCTTCTATAAAAAATATATTGACTCAGACCCCTATTCGTATTACGCTTGGTATAATCTGGGTAACTCCTATCATAAAATCAGCAAATTCGAAGAGGCTTTGGATGCATATGACTATGCCATATTAATTAAAGAGGACTTCTCTTCTGCTTATTTTAACAAAGGAAACGCCTTGGTTAACTTAGACCGTTATCAGGAGGCGTTGGATGTATACAAACAAACCTTCGAATACGAACAACCCAGTGCAGATACCTATTGTGCTATCGGTGAGTGTTACGAGAAGCTTGAGCAAATGGAAGAAGCTCGAAACTACTATAAAAAAGCCGTCAAGTTAGACGCCGAACTCGCAGATGCATGGTTTGGAATCGGAGTTACCTTGGATTTTGAAGAACGGTATTTTGAGGCACTTCATTTTTATAAAAAGGCATTGGAGCTAGAAGATACAAACCCTGATTATTGGTTTGCCATCGCAGATGCCCGATACAAGCTACAGCAAATTGATCAAGCTGAAGAAGCTTATAAAAAAGTAGTTGCATTAAATCCATCCGATATCGATGCCTGGCTCGATTATTCTTCGATCTTATTTGAGCAAAGTAAAATTGATGCAGCCATCGATGTTATGTCCGATGCGATTACGCAGAACCCTGAAGCCGCAGAGCTATACTATCGTGTTGTGGCCTATCTTTTTGCAAATGGTCAATACAATGAGGCTTTAAATTTTTTGGAACTAGGCTTGGCGACGAATCCTGAAAAACACTACATTCTCTTTGATTACCTCCCTCAATTGCAGGGAAACCAGATTATCACTGAAATTGTCAAAAAATATACAAAACCCAAAAATTAAGGTTAAAAGCATTTTATCTCCTTAGGGATCGGCCTGAGGGGATAAAATACAATTCAATTAGATTAAGCATCCCTTACCGTCCAAAGAAGCATTAAACCATTCAATGAAAAAACTAGGTCTTATAGGATTTCCGCTAGGACATTCCTTTTCCAAGAAATATTATTTAGAGAAATTTCAAAAAGAAAATATTCAACACATAGATTATGATTTATATCCGATTGAACGTATCTCAGATTTTCCGTCTATATTTACGAACAAAGACTTTTATGGAGTGAATGTGACCATTCCATACAAAATAGAAGTCATGGATTATTTGAACGAACTATCAGATGAGGCTAAAGCAATACAGGCTGTAAACTGTATCCGCATTATGCATTCAGCAGAAGGCACGCCATACCTTAAAGGTTACAACACTGACGCATATGGATTTGAAGAATCACTGAAACCGCTTTTAGAAGTACATGACAAAAAGGCGCTGGTACTTGGAAATGGAGGTGCAGCAAAAGCCGTCATTTATGTTTTAGATAAATTAGGTATCCAACACACACTCGTCAGCCGAACTAAGCAAACCGACAATTTCACTTATGATGAAATAAATGCGTCGATCTTGGCAGAATACTCGGTAATTATTAATTGTTCACCTGTAGGAACATTTCCCAACATACCAGAGTCACCAGCTCTTCCCTACGAACATATCACCGCTAAGCACTTATTCTACGATCTTATCTATAATCCCGAAGAGACCACATTTTTAAAGAAAGGCAAAGAAAAAGGAGCACGAACTAAAAATGGGTACGAAATGTTACTACTCCAGGCAGAGAAGAATTGGGAAATTTGGAATAGCTAGTCTTTCTCTAGCTAGAGAGCAATTAAAAATGTAAATTTACCTTATGTTAACGATCAGAACATTCACTTTCAATCCCTACCAAGAAAACACCTATCTGTTGTATAACGAACAGGGAAATGCCTTAATTATTGATCCGGGGATGTATGGGGAAAAAGAGCAGACAGAGTTTTTAACTTTTGTCGATCTCCATAATCTTACTCCAAAATTACTATTGAATACACATTGCCACATCGATCATGTCTTGGGCAATTATTTTATTCATGAAAAGTTTGGTCTGCTTCCTCAATTTCACGAAGGAGAACTATCTACATTGGTTGCTGTTCAGAATTATGCCCCACAAATGGGGTTTCGTTATGATATCTCCCCTATTGGAGAAGTATTTCTAAAAGATGGAGATAAAATACAAATAGACAATGATGAACTGGAAGTGATATTAGCACCGGGCCATTCTCCCGCTCACATCTGTTTCTATAGTACCGCACAAAAGTTTCTAATTGGCGGCGATGTTCTCTTTCGCAATAGTATTGGCCGTACTGACCTACCAGGAGGAAATCATCAGCAGCTTTTAGATAATATTAAAAAAAGACTTTATACGCTACCCGATGATACACTTGTCTACCCCGGTCACGGCCCGTCAACAACAATAGGCTTTGAAAAGAATTCCAATCCATTTATACAAGGATAAATATGAACTTGCCTTTTCTATTTGCCAAAAGATACCTATTTTCAAAAAAATCGGTCAACGCGATTAATATTATCTCCTCAATTAGTGTGATAGGTGTTATGGTAAGCAGTGCCGCATTAATCATACTATTATCCTCCTTCAATGGTATGGAGGAGCTTATTATATCCATGTACAGCAAATTCGCTCCAGAACTTAAAATAGAGCCTCAAAAAGGGAAGTTATTCGCCGCTAATAAGCCGGTCTTTGATGAATTGAGAAGAAATCCAAATGTTATCCATTATACAGAAGTACTCGAAGAGAAGGTATTGCTTCAATATGGGAACCGACAGTATATTTCAACCATCAAAGGAATCGAGCCAGGATCATTGAATAAGAGTATGGGCGATAGTATCCTCGTAGACGGGGTATATCAACTCTTACGTGACTCAACTAATCTAACGATATTAGGTGCAAGTGTTCAGGCTAATCTCGGTATCTCGATGCAAAACGCACGCGACCTTATTCAAGTATATTCACCAAGAAAAGGCGTAAAAAATACCTCAAATCCCGCTGAGGAATTTAATATTCGATCTATCAGTCCGGGAGGGGTGCTCAGATACCAACAGGATTTCGATAATTTAGTTATTACGCCAATTTCATTTGCCAAAGAAGTTCTAGGTGAATATGATCGGGTGTCTGCTATTGAATTCTATCTTAAAGCAGGCACTGACATCAAGTTATTTGAACAGGACCTACAAAAAAAATTAGGCGCAGATTATCTAGTTAAAAATCGGGAAGAACAAAATCCGACCTTGTATAGAAACGTACGTGTAGAGAGGTGGGTTGTATTTTTTATTTTAACATTGATCAGTGTCATCGCCATTTTTAACATTGTGGGCTCATTAACGATGTTAGTATTAGATAAACAAAAAGATATGACAGTCCTAAAAAGCTTGGGCGGCAACAATAGTTTAATTCAGCGTATTTTCTTTTACGAAGGGTTAATGATTGCAATTATTGGTTGTATTTTGGGCTTATTAATAGGCGCTATATTCAATTATATTCAGTCCACCTATGGCATCATACGCGTTGAAGAGGGTGCAAATGCTATTTTGGATAGTTACCCTATGCTCAGTCGATGGAGCGACTATGTCTTGGTGTTTATCACTGTCACGGGTATTTCGGGATTAGTTTCTTATTTCTCAGCAAAACTAAGTGTAAAAGAACTTGACAAGCTCAAAACTACAGACTAATAGCGGGAACTTTTGGAACGGCTTTGACTCCCCTTTGTTATTTGTTGTATTAAACTTCCCCAGGCAAAAGGATTTAATAGCGGGTTGGCATACCTTTGGTTGATGACTTTGTTATTCATCGTATTGAAGCTTTGGGCGTTATTGATTGAACGCATTTCGTTGCCATCGCGAGGAACTACAGCAGCCATTGCAGACAAAGACTCATAGGATAATGTTTTTCTTGCCCGTACGATATGATCATCAGATACATCTAAATTCATAAATGCAATATTAAATTCCTCAATACTTGCCCAAGGATATGGTGTCACCATTGGTAACTCAGTCACCAAATTTTGCATGACGATACTCGCCGTGTATTTATCCCCTGCGACTTCGGGTACAGTTACAATAAGTGGATCGAATCCTACTGAGGAAAAACGGAGTGTGTCACCCACATGGGCTACGAAGGAAAAATAACCTTCATTATTTGCCGCGACGGACTCGTTACGAAAAGATAAATTAGTTACTGTAGCATAACCAACAGGAAGGCCCGACCCCACAGTAGTTACAATACCAGAATATTGAATGATCTTCCGTTCTTGCGCCCTTAAAGCCGAAGGATCAAAAAATACAGATAAAACTAATAATATAGGAATCAGCAACTTCATAGAACAAATTTACACAAAAGCAGCAGGAGTTGGCCGTTAAATTGTGTTAATAGATAAACTAATTTGCCGACGGCAAGGTGGCATCAGGAGAGTCTGGATCAGTAAGGTTAATTGCTTCTACCGCTGTGACCTCTGGTACCGCTTTTTTAATAGCCTGTTCCAATCCCGCTTTAAAAGTCATGATGCTCATTGAACAGGAAGCGCATGCGCCCAATAGTTTTAATCGCACGACATTATCTGCTGTAATCTCTTCAACACTCACATTTCCGCCATCAGTCTCCAAATAAGGTCTCAAGGTATCCAATGCTTGCTCCACTTTTTCTTTTAAAGTCATACTCTTTATTAAATTCAATGATTGTATATGTAAAGATAATCAAATATTTTAAAATCTATATTTTTCCACTACTTACGTCGGGGAAAAACAACAAGTCCATGACAATACTGCCCCCAGATTATATCCAACGAGTTAAAGAATGTTAATAAAAAATGTTGTTTTTGGGATCAAATAATTATTAAACTATATTGCGCAGTAAAATTTAATTGATTAGTATAACAAATTCACTTATCTTTGTAAAATGTTTTTAAATAGGCGTATAGCGGCTATCTGTGCCGGCATGATGTTTCTATTGGTGTTTACTGGCTGCAAAAGTAAATTTGAGAAATTGCGCGCAAGCAATAATATCGCTCAAAAGTATGAAGAGGCCGTAAAGCTGTATGAGAAAAAGAAATATACAAAGGCGTTAGTTTTGTTTGATGACTTGCGGACAAAATTCCGCGGACAGGCTGAAGCAGAAAATATCTACTACTATTTGGCTTTTGCCAATTACCGTCTGAAAGATTACACTTCAGCGGCATATCACTTTAAGGACTTTGCAGATGTTTATCCGAACAGTCAGCGAGCGGAAGAATGTCGTTTTATGCATGCCTACTGTTACTATTTGGATTCTCCCCGCTCCACTTTGGACCAGGCAAATACCAAGAAGGCAATCGATGCCCTACAGCTTTTTGTCAATCTCTATCCAGAATCTGAACGCTCCAAAGAAGCAGCAGACCTCATTCAGAAGTTAAGAGACAAACTAGAGCTCAAGGCTTTTGCCAATGCTAGGCTCTATTATGATATGGGTCTGAATGATGATTATAGAGCTGCAGTAATTGCTTTACAAAATGTACTGAAAGAATACCCTGACACAAAATATGCCGAGGAGATTGAATTCCTGACCTTAAAGGCGCAATACATATTTGCTTCGAAAAGTATTCTGCAAAAACAGGAAAGCAGATATGATGAGACATTGGACTATTATCGTAGCTTTGCAAGCAACTATCCCAATAGCAAACATATAAAAGAGGCGGAATCTATCCGTCGGGATTCCGAAAAAGGAATTAAGACAGCCGTTTCTCACATGAAAGAATATAACAAAGCACTTGCTGAGCAAGAAGCTTACATAAAAGAACAAAAGGCGAAAAAAGAAAAAGAAAATACCCAAAAAGATGAGTCAAAAAAATAACAATTCAATTCCAAATTCTACAGTTACACGTGACTTAAGACAATTGGACAAAGGAACTGACAATATCTATGAATCCATTGTAGTTATCTCTAAACGCGCGAATCAAATTGCAGTAGATATTAAAGAAGAACTAAATGGAAAACTTGCTGAATTCGCAAGCAATAACGATAACTTGGAAGAGGTATTCGAAAACCGCGAACAGATAGAGATTTCTAAACACTACGAACGCATGCCAAAACCTACTTTGGTAGCAATCGACGAGTTTTTACACGATAAAGTGTACTACAGAAATCCTTCGAAAGAGCAAGACTAATTCCAAAGATTAACGATGGCTTTAGCTGGGAAAAATATTGTAATTGCTGTATGCGGTAGTATCGCCGCATACAAAATTGCAAGTCTAATTCGTCTGCTTGTGAAAGCAGATGCCCATGTTCAAGTGATTATGTCAGCGGACGCCACAGCGTTCATTACCCCACTTACGCTTTCTACACTTTCTAAAAATCCTGTTTTGATTGATTATTATCAACCAGGAACAGGCGAATGGAATAACCATGTAGAAATTGCTTTAAATGCAGATTATATCCTCGTAGCTCCGGCAACAGCAAATACCATTGCCAAAATGGCAAATGGGCATTGTGATAATTTGCTGATGGCCGTATATTTATCCGCAAAATGTCCTGTTTTCTTTGCTCCAGCAATGGACTTAGATATGTGGAAACATCCATCCACCCAATCAAATATTGCTAAGCTTGCTGCTTATGGTAATATCATTATCCCACCTGAAAAAGGAGAGTTAGCCAGTGGGCTGATCGGCGAAGGACGGTTGGCCGAGCCAGAAGAGCTTTTTCGCTTCCTAGCAGATTTTTCTAGTCGGAAACTTCCCTTAACAGGGCAAAAGGCCCTCGTTTCTGCTGGCCCTACGTATGAGGCTATAGATCCCGTCCGCTTTATTGGAAATCATTCCAGTGGAAAGATGGGTTATGCTATTGCCCAACAATTAAAAGAGCTCGGTGCGGATGTTACTTTAATTTCGGGACCTACCGCATTACCGAAACCTGAGCAAATAGCTGTTGTTCCTGTCACCTCTGCTGCCGAGATGCTTCAAGCCTGCGAAAGACATTTTGCTGATGCATCCATAATTGTCATGAGTGCTGCCGTTGCGGACTATACGCCTATCGAAGTTGCCGCTCAGAAGATCAAGAAGAAAGAGAATGAATTTTCGATTGCTTTAAAGAAAACAACGGATATTCTCGCCACTTTGGGGGCAAAAAAGAAGAACGAGCAATTACTGATCGGATTTGCTTTAGAGACCAACAACGAGCTCGAAAATGCAAAAGACAAATTAGTTCGAAAGAATCTCGATTTTATCGTTCTGAACTCCATGCAGGATCAAGGCGCCGGGTTTGCTACTGATACCAATAAAGTTACAATTATCAATCGTTCAGGCGAAAGTACGGTGTTCCCCTTGAAATCGAAGGAAGATGTCGCAAAAGATATCTGTTCGATCATTTTACAACATATCCCCTCGAAGAAATAACGTACTCCGGGAATCCGAAGAAGTATATCATGTCTCCAACCTCTTAGAGATTTACGATTCTTAGCTCCTTAGGATAATAATTATTGATCCTATTGGGTAAGACCTTTATCCAGCCTAATGACAAGCCTTTATATTTCGCCAGTGTCCAACCTTTCATGTCAACAGGAATATTCTCTAGTATTACATTTTCTTTTCTAAGATAGTTTTGAGCTTCCTCAAGGGAAAGTTCCACATTTTGAAAATCAGGATCCAGAACATTACTTAAAGCCAAAGCATGGCTTGGAATAAGTTCTTTTCGATTAAGTTTCCCTATATTGATTCCCGCATTCTTAAGATAGAGTACATTCTGCAGGTACTTCAAATCATTTTCATATACATTTGGAAATATATAGACATCTTCGTGGTGGATAAATGGGAAAAATCCCTCGTGGTTTACTATCCAAGCATCCAGAATTCCCTTCGGCACATCCGATTTCTCGGGCTTTATCCGCTTTCTATTAAATGTGGATTGTTCAGTTATTTTTTTTAAAACAGTGATAAAAAAACCTTCTCCACTTAATTTATGCGGATAAAATCGGTATCCATGTGCAACATGCTCCACAGATTTTGTATACTCAATGCCCCAGCTATCATCAATGGCAATTTCTATAGATTCAAAATCTCCAGTACCTATCAACCAATCTGCTATATCCTCATTTTCTTCTTCAGAATAGGAACAGGTTGAGTAAAGAAGGTATCCCCCTTTTTTCAATGTAGCGATACTTTCTGCCAATATTCGTTGTTGCCTTTCGCTACAAAGTTTAACATTAGCTTCCGACCACTCATCTATTGCATCTGCATCCTTTCTAAACATTCCTGATCCAGAGCAGGGTGCGTCCACGACCATAACATCAAAATACCCTGGTAATCGGTGAAACGCTGAGGGATCGTTATTTGTGACCACTGTATTTGCATTACCCCATTTGGTTAGATTATCCTGTAGGATATTTACACGCGTCTTGATGATCTCATTGGCGACAAGTAGACTTTCGGGATGCAAGCTACTATTTAACAAAGTAGACTTGCCTCCAGGAGCTGCACACAGATCCAAAGCATAAACTGGCTTAGTGTCTAATTCCAATTTACGGATAATGTGATCTATAAACATCGAAGACGCGTCCTGCGAATAATAGCCCCCCCCGTGAAATAGGGGATCGAGCGTGAATATCGGACGTTCGTTGAGATAAAAGGCACCTTCACACCAGGGGACCAATCTGTTATCCGAAAACGGACATTCTTTTAATTTTCGCGGGTTTAACCGTATAGCCGTTGCCCGCTTAGCCTCTTCATGTACACTTATAAATGCAGCGGTATCGAATAGAGGGTTTACACCCAGTTTTTTCACTAATGAATTTGGCAGAAAATTACTCATGTGTCCTATAGTTTGTGCTAAAATTAATACAAATAAAAATGAAGTCAAAATAAGTCGTAAATTACAGGAAAGAGTAAATTTGTATTATGAAAGATCTCAAGAAATACGCTATTATCCCGGCGACACCGGAACAACTCTATCTCGCCCTAACAACCGAAATTACGGCCCGTCTGTGGACCGGCGATGTTGTATCGATAGATGCATCAGTTAACGGTGAATTTTCCTTGTGGGATGGAGCAATTACAGGTCGATTCTTGGAACTAGTGCCTTCTTCAAAAATTGTACAGGAGTGGTATTTCGGTGAAACTGACAAGCCTTCAATTGTTACACTAAAGTTGCATGAGCATAAAAAAGGGACTTCATTAGAGGTTAGGCAAACCAATATCCCGGATGAAGATTACGAAAATATTGCCGAAGGCTGGGAAGATCCCTATATTTCTTCTTTAATTGATTTCTATACAGATGAAGATTAATCTTTAGATACCAGCAGTGAGCCCGTTTTTTAAGCCGGGCTCTTTTTCGTTAGCCTATTAATGAAATTATCGTCTTTGCCCGAAGGGTTTATTCGGATCGCCCGCAAAAAATGTTACTTTCAATAAGACTCTTCCCCTCACTATTAATCCCTTATAAGCTATCCGCTAAAGGGCTCATAAGCTCAAAAAACAATTCTATTTTATTGTATTCTAATATATTCCTATCTACAATTTATTTGAGCGAGGTCACATTCTTAGGTTAGTAAGCACGGATAAGATGGCAGTAATTACAGCAGAATAAAAAAGTTAGGAATAGTAATACCCGCCATGAGCAGCGCGCTATCCCCAACAGCAAGGTATTGGCAAGGGATAGACCATCTGCAATATCCTATAGCCATCTGCAAAGATCGTCAAACCCTGTTATACCATCAAAACTCCGGAGGGACCGCTGTTGCTGATGCGACTGCTGGTGTCCTTGCTGTTACCCTTGCTGCTACATCCATTGCTTCTACAGCTATTGCCGCTACCGTTTTGTTGGCTTTACGACTGCTATCACCCTTGCTGCTATAACTATTACTTTTACAGTTATTGCCGCTACGGTTTTGTTGGTTTTACGGCTCCTGTTGCCCTTGCTCCTAAACGATTGTCTAATAATCCTGTTGCAGGAATAATGTGACTGTGGGGGACGCCCCATCCAGCCCTGTTGGCTGCCCGCAGAGAAGCAGCAGCAAAAGTATGTAAACGAAAGAAGCCCTTGACTGTTTCCAGCAAGGGCTTCCGTGTAAAAAAAGGCACCGACCTA
>NZ_JBLOHD010000006.1:0-428595 GCF_047784615.1 Sphingobacterium sp. NGMCC 1.201703
CGGCAACCGTCCCTCCCTTGCGGAGTGGTGCAAAGATAGGGAGTTTTTATAATCACTTCCAAGCTTTTTGTTCTTATTTATTTCATTTTCCCGCTAACTGGCTGTACCCTTGGGGGATTGTTTTTCTCAGCAGGGGGCTGGCGGGGCTGCGGCGACGCAGAAATGGAGACAGGGAAGCCCGCGTCTCGGTGAAATGAGCTCCCCCAAGGTTTACCGGAGGGATTTCAATACGGGCTGCAGTTTACATGAGCCGAAAAGCGACACTCTCTTCATTCAAGAAGAATATGATGTCTTTTTATTTTTACACAATCGATTGATTTCCCCAATACTATTTTTTATAATCATTTAATTACTTATTTTAACCTAACCAATTAACTTAAAGAAATATGAGGCCCATCATTCTCTTATTAGCCATGTTGTCGATTTTGAGCAAAATAGACATTAAAGGCCAAAATCTAATTTATGCAAAAGATATTCCAACTGAAAAGCTTAGGATAATCCCCGAAACAACGCAAGGGGGCACAGTTTCCGAGTTGTTAACTGACCTTGAATATATTCCGCTAAAAGGAAGCAAGAATCAGCTCCTAAGCGAGGTCGTTGAAATGAACTGCAATGCAGAGCGCATAGGAATATTAAATTCAAAAGGTGAATTTTACCTCTATGATATCCGCGGCAATCTGTTGAAAATTATAAATAGTGTAATCGGTCAAAAAGAAGAAAAAGAGAAATGGGCTATGCTCTTCCACAATATTCAATTTAGTGAGCACGGATTCGAGCTATCACATGCGTACATCAAGGCTCGTTATGACCTCAATGGGAATTTTATTGATACCATCAGTAACCGCAACAACAAGTGGGACTATGCCACACAAATCGCAGCTAAAAAGTGGACATATTACTCCCCAGACTTACGTGATCCCAAAATTAAAATAACCGACGCTCTAAAACTCGGAGATAGTACCATCGTAAAATATGAAAAACTGGACTCCGTATTAATCTCTTATGGCATACATCAGCCTTTAAGTCCAAATATCAACAATAAAGCCTATGCAACCTTTGAGTACAATACCAGGTTATTCGAATTGGATAGCAACGGTGTTTCGAAAATCTACCAATTTGTCTTCCCGCTAAAGAATACAGTCAACCTAGATGAACTCCGAAAGGTAAAGGATTATACAAATTACATGCATTATTACAATGCGCATCGGGAGGAAATTCGAACATTGGACAAAGTCGTCAATTATAAAAACTACCTCATCATGGAGCTCAAAAAATCAGATAGTTTTTGGATAGCCCTAAATCTATCCAATAAAAAGATAATTGGACTAACAAATATTCTCCCTGACAAAAGCAACGACTACCTCAAATTTATGAGCGGAGATCTCTTAAATAGCAATAGCGAATACCTCTTTTCATTCCTTTCACCAAGTGACATCCGTATTGCCATCACTAAATCAAAAGAAGAATTCCATCCCATCAGCGAACGGCTCAAAGTATTGGAGAAATCCAACAACCCTGTATTTGTCCGATTCAAACTTAAATAAGATCCATGACCAAAGCGTATTTTCACACCTTATTATTACTACCCTTTCTCATCGTATTAAACATATCCGGTTTTGCTCAAACCAAAATCGAAGGTATTGCTATTGATACAACACATAACAATGTCCTACGGTCCGCTACTGTATCCGTTTATGAGAAAGGTAATAAATCCGTCGACAAGGTTACACTGACCGATACCTATGGGAAATTTACAATTAACGATCTAGGCATCAATAAAACCTACTTATTGGAATTACGCTATCAGGGTTTTAAGAAAGCTCTACGGGAATTTATCCTAAAGAAAGATGAATCCAAAAATTTCGGAAAAATCCACATGGATTTTGTGGAGAACGAACTGGAGGAAGTAGAAGTACTCCCTCCTGTCCGAATGAACGGAGATACCCTGGAATTTAATGCCGATGCTTTTAAGCTAGATAGTAATGCCGTAGTAGAAGATTTACTACGTAAACTTCCAGGCATTGTGGTATGGGGTGATGGCAGTTTGACATACAATGGAAAAGAGATTCCAAATATACTGGTCAATGGCAAGGAATTTTTTGGATCCAGTAAAGCAATCGTATTACAGAATCTCGCCAAAGATGCCGTCCAGAAGCTGCAGATCTACGATAAGCGTGATGAAAAGGAAAAGAAAGACAACCCACTTAATGTGGCACTTGAAATGAATGTGACATTAAAAAAGGGTAAGGAAAAAATGTACTTCGGAAGTCTATCTTACGGTAGGGGTGCAAGTAAACGTTACCAACAACATGCGAACTTTAACTTATCAACCGGTAAATCACAATATACACTCGCCTATTCTGGGAATAACAGCAATAAACACCTGCAAAGCACAGATCAATTATTAAAAAATACCAGCTTTAAAGGCGTCGGTATCAACGCGGATTTTGATTCAGATTTTTTAAGTACAGGGATCAACAATCAACATGCACTTAGTGGCCGGTATCAATATGATATTGTAGGAACCAACCAAGTCAATAGAAAACACCTATTGACAAGCAATGTGTGGAGCCGCTGGGACAATACAGTCAATAAAGACCATTCAACGACCTCTTTTCTTTCCGATGACAATGCTGTTAATAATCAGCGTACGAACGATAACGAAAGCCACAACAAAAGGAGAAGCCTCTTAGCCGGCCTAAATTATACCAATACTGGCGGAAAACTCGGCAATCGATTTACGAACCTAACAGCAGATGCCGATTTTGAACACAGCAGCAACTTAGACAATTCGGTCATCCGCAATGAATACTATTACACCAACGAACATGCACAAAATACAGTTCGAAATAATGGTGAATACCGCAAAAATAAATTATCCTATACGACCAACATAGATCTATATGATGTCAATTCAAGTCCTACGATGAGTATGCGTGTCAAGAACGGCAATTCATTTGGCGAGCTCCTGACCTATAAGTTGAAATGGAGCGGATCAGCCTCCGAAACACAACAATTCAATGAAATGCGCAGCGTCTATACAAATGCTGATAAACAGGAATTAAATAGGCAGGATCATCGGACCTACGACAAATCATTCAAAGAATTTAGCCAAAACATAAACCTCAGTGTTCGATATCTTGACTGGACCTTTGCCAATAATCTCAGTTTCTATCATACTACTACCAATGACTATGTTGTAAATTTAGTATCAGACCAACCGCAGGTCAACCTGGATTTAAGCCACTTAAGCAGATTTAATCGGCTTCAATACGAGCCAAATCTTGAAAAATCCTTCCGTCTAAAAAATCACTATCTACAAGGAAGAAGTAGCTCCTTTATGAGTCTGACATTAGGAGCCGGGCTACGTCTATATAAAGCAGAAAATCGCTCGACACTGGATTATCGCAACCTGGAACAAACTTTCACGACATTTTTGCCACAGGTTAGCCTAAGTCGATACTATAGTAAAAGTGGCCAATACTACACAAACAGCTCCCTAACGGCAAGTTATGACGAAGAATATCCAAGCCTGGACCAGCTTAGGCCCATTTATGATAATAGCAATGTCGCTTACCGCTTTTTTGGCGCAACACAGCTAAAAAAAACACAGCGTGCTAAGGCAACCTTTATGACTAGCTTTAACGAACAACGTCAAAATGGCTATTCGGGTAATATCAGTCTGAGTTATACGCAATATAGACAGGGATTAACGGACAGCATTTTATTTAAAGAAGGGCAGCAACAAAGATATCTTGTTCAGATTGCTACTCCAATGCCCCTATTAACTGTTAATGGCTATTTAAATAAAAATTACCCCCTCAGCAAAACACAAGCACTGAATTTTCAATTCGATTTTGGCCTCAACTGGGGAAATAAAATTCAATTTATCGATGCCATAAAACAAGAAATGGGTACAAATAGCCAAAATATCAGTTTAAAAAGCTACTACACTATTCTGGATCGTTATCAAATTGGCTGGATCAACGGCTGGAACCGTTATGCGCGACACAATAAACTATCTGAAAAAAACAATGACTATATATCCAATTATTGGACTTCCGGAATAAGTATGAGCTATTCATTGTCGAAACGCTGGCAGATAAATAGTAACGGTACAAGTCGGTTATCCTCCACTAACAATTACAACGATCATGCGTTCATCTGGAACATGAATACAACATATCGTTTACTCCCGGGAAATAACCTAGAACTAAAATTATCCGCCTATGATTTACTCAAGGAGAATAAAGGATTGTATATCAATAATGGACTTACCGAATTTACACAGGGCTATCGCAATAATTTAACGCAATATTTTATGTTATCTTTAACGTATTTCCCTCGAAAATTTGGCTTCAAATAAAATGCAATAAGCATATAAAAAGCGCTATAAAGAAAAACTAGTAATCTATTGAGCACAATGCGTCCTATTTTACTCACCATCATTGCTTTATTTGCAGCGTTATACTTAAGCGCGCAAAACCGAAGCATTTATATTCACACCGACAGGGATTATTATATTCCTGCCGACACGGTCTGGTTTAAAGCCTATCTACTCGAGGATGGAAGGCCTGCCAATACAGTATTCAACCTTTATATGCGCATGGCCAATGAAGAAGGGGTAGAATTTCAGCAATCTGTCGCGATGGTCACTGAGGGTATAAGCGCAAGCTATTTTATTATTCCTCCTCAATTTAAAGGAAATAATATTTACATCAATGCTTACACACGAAATCAGCAATGTTCTGCGCAGAAACCCTACTTTAAAAAACTGGGCGTATTGCATTTCGGTGAAGAACAAAAGTCAGTTTCTCTCAGTCCTAAATCCAAACAAACATTCTTACATATAAACCCCAGCGGCGGAATATTATTAAGCGGAATTGAAAACCAAGTTGTATTTCATGCGCTCGACCAATCTGGTTTACCTTTTATAACAAAAGGGAGCTTGCTGGACGACCGAAACAAACAGATTACGACATTTGAAACCGATTCAGCTGGACTTGCCGAAGTAAGCTTCGTCCCATCGACGTCGGCACACTATAGGGTTGAATGGTTAGATCTCAATGGTGATCTTCGAAAAAATAGCATGCCACAAGCCGTCTTAGGCATTAAACCCCTTATTATGGCCGATACAAATTTAACAAGTATCCAATTACAAAGTAATACAGCCCCAAAAACGGTCAATGTAAAGGCGAGCATTGGTCAACGGCTCCTGTTTTCGGAGAACATTGAGGTGTCAAGCGCCAAAAAAATCAATATCCCAATTCAAAATAGTGATTTGGAATATGGAATTATGCAAGTACAAATAAGCGATAGTCAGGGAAATATGCTCTCGAAACAAAGTCAGCTTATTAGGCAAAATACGATCGAAATTACGCCCCAAGTAAGAATTGAACAGGGCACAGGAAGCAAATCTGCAAATACGCTGTCTTTAACACTGCCTCACACAATTGAGCGAGCAAGTTTGTCAATTTCGATCACCGACATCGACATACCTATTGACAGTTCTAGTAATATAATAACCGATCTTATTTTCAAACCCATAACTGCATATGAAATTCCAAGTACATTAAAAATCTGGCAATCGACCAAACATAAAGATCTTTTTATTCAAAGTCAATCCTGGCTTTCGGAGGTTTGTCCTACAGACTCAGTAATACAACCCGATACCTTGATTGTATTAAGAGGGCAGATCAGCATGCAAGCGAGTGCATGGCCAAAATTCTACAAACGCTATCTAAAATACAACCAGCGCAAATTCAAAGAAAGCGGCAAAAGAAGAGGGATCTCTTTTGGTTACAAAGATTTTCAAAAACTTAGGTTCAAATACACTGAAGCCGAAATGGATTCTCTCGGCCGATTTACTGTACCCAACTTAATTGTCTTTGATTCCATGGACACGCGCGTCAGCCAGATCCATTCTCCATTGAAATTCTATCCTTTCAAAGTTAATTACTCTTTTGTAGATTCAAACAAATATAGGACTCCTTTTTACAGCCCTATTTCTAAATCAGGGCAAAAACCGGGGTATTCTGAACCGCAGGAGCGCACAAATTTTAAGAGCTATTTCTATACAGATGCTAAAGGAAATCGCATTCTCCCTACTGCTAATGTTAAGCGGCTGACAAAGAGACAACGTGAGATCTCACTTTTAGAACGTCGATTCAAGCTACAAGATATTCCAACCAATCTCGACCCAGATCAAATATTACTTCCATTATTAGATGAAGAAGTCCAAAAAAGAGCCATGTCCTTATACGATTATCTCCGTCGTCATTTGAATGGATATAATTACGTGGCTTATCTCAATGGGCAGAGAAAACGTGATCCAGACCGAGATTTTTTAATGGCCGACGTTTCTAACTATGCTTATATCAAATGTTATCGCTCATTTCCACCTGCAAATGGAGCCGCAGCAGTGTTAATTTTCGAACTAGCACCATCAGAAAAAGATCGAGATTTTGGTAAATATGTGGATGAACAGACCATATTGGGCTATATGCCTATCAAGCAGTTCACACAACGCGACTACTCCAGTGAGGCAGACAAGGAGCTAACATCAGATGACAATCGAATGACACTCTATTGGGATCCATTTGTTTCAATAGATAGTACCGCAGCATCCAAGCAGATCAAATTTTTCAATAACAGTAAAGCCAAAGGTTTCTGTATTACCATTCAAGGAGTAACCAATACTGGTGAGCTTATTTACTACCGGCGTATCTTCAATAGTCCAACATCTGAACTTCCGGAGAAATCGCAAAAATAATTGTTATTGTCTAGGGTGCCGCAGTTCCATCTACATGCTTACTAAATTAGTGTTGGTTCTTTTGTCAGGCAATGGAAGGCTACAAAAAAAGCCCCCCAGAAAGCTGCTTGCTCGCTGGGGGATTTCAACATCGGACATCTTATCCAGATATCTGGATTAAGCTGGGTTTCCTTTTCTTTTTTAAATTTAAAACGGATTATTTAAGCACTATCGGGGCATATCCCGCAGCTCTAAATTCCGCCAAATGCGTTGACGTCGCACCAGCGCGCATTGGCTCCGTCATAGTTATGCGGATATATCTGGCTTTGACCATCGATACATTATAATCATGCCAGATTGCAGGACCAGCCGAATCAAAATATAGGTTTTTACCGACCATAGTCCAATTCGTTTTGTCCAATGATGTTTCAATATTGAATGTTTTAAAACCGCCCGTATTATTATTATGTCGCCGTATCATTCCAAACTGCGCAAAATTTTCCACTTTCCCTAAATCAACTATAAACCAATGCGGGTAGACCGGATTATTTGACGAAGACCAGGTCGAATGCCAATATGTGTTGATATCACCATCAATCAACGAGCTCGCTTTTCCATTTGCGGCCCCTTCATTGGATTCGGTCGAAGATACCTCTGCAGACCAGTTCGCCCTACTCAACAATGTGGGTCCCTTTACCTCAGCATTTTGCACGGGCGAGGTCAGGCCGTCCGTTTCTATTGTAAAAGTAAAAGCTGTAGGCTTACCCTCAAGGTCGAATAATAATCTTTTTTCCACATCTGTGCTGTTTTCTATCCGTACCGTTTTCGCCAGGCCATTCAATTGGTAATTCACGATAATGGTGGCTGGATCCTTACCCGTATTTGTCCATTCCAGCCCTCCATTATTCCCGTCCATAAAGGCAATCATTGTTTTTAGTATTCCTTTATAAGCCAATATCCCAGGTGCTTGTTTCCGCTCGTCCACAACTGCTACTTTCAAT
Source organism: Sphingobacterium sp. NGMCC 1.201703 (assembly GCF_047784615.1). Lineage (NCBI taxonomy): Bacteria > Pseudomonadati > Bacteroidota > Sphingobacteriia > Sphingobacteriales > Sphingobacteriaceae > Sphingobacterium > Sphingobacterium sp. NGMCC 1.201703. The sequence continues at coordinate 7,753 of NZ_JBLOHD010000006.1, forward strand.
TCTTCATCCATAGATAAGATCTTGAAGGTTACTTCCTTGGTTTCATCTGTCAGATCCGAGATAATGATCTCAGTCTCTTTATTTGAATCAAACGTTCGAACGATCTCTTTCCCTTCAAGTTCATAGCTAATTTTTGTTGCAATGGCCCGATCGGAAGTTTTTGGGAATGAAAATTTTATTCCTCCCGGGACGGGTTCTAAAGTAAGCCCAGTCAGCTTATAGGCCGCTTCATAAGGCCCGGGTTTCAATGAACCCGTGCTCAATTTTGACGGTGTTCCGTCTGAAGTGAAATATCGAACTGTAACCGTATAATCCTTATATTCTTTGAAACTGATCTTTGTCGGCTCATCAAATTTGCTCACCGTAATCATCTTCTCCTCAGCCCCTTCTGTATAGCGAATCTCTGCTTTGGCCACACGATCAGACAAAACGGGCCAATAGAGTTCTAACTTCTGATTAAAGAGAGCTTGATAAGTCAGATCTGTCGGTCGTGCTGTCGGTCTCGTTTTGGTTTCGACTATCCCCTGTTCTACTTGAGGCGGGAACACAAGTTCCTCTTCTTTACAACTCCCTATACTTAGCAAAAAAGCTCCTAAAATAGCATTAAATGCCCAGCTCATTTTAAAATTCCTTTTCATCTATAAATAAAGTTTATTCCATCAATATGATGGAGCTTAGTTGTGATTAAGGCTTACTGAATAGTCTATAAAGTAAACCTTAATCACGGATGGTTTCATAATCTATTTATTTTTGCTCAGACAGCAGAAATTCAACCTCGTATTTATTTAAAAACACCTGCCCTTCCAATTTCCAGTCCTTTAAGGTCCGCACTTCCAACCAATAAAATATCTGTGGAAAAAAGTCCGCTGCCTGAATAAAAACTGCATTGTCACCCAACTCACAAGGCACCACTTCTGAGGTCATTCTGGATTGGAAATCTCCCGTAAGCCCCATTGCACTTTTACCTGCTACCTCATTTTGAATCAAACCATTTTCAGCAGGTAACATTTTCCAATACCCTTTCAGGTTATTAGCAAAAGGAGATTTCGTCAACTCGTCCTCGGAACATAAGGAGTTACGAATTTCGTCTTGTGTAAAAGCCTTATTAAAAATCGATACATTCGACACATCAAAATCGACCAAATCATAGGATATATTTGGTCTATAGCCAAAAATCAAGGGATCATTTGTTTTGATATTGGCTACATTCATTCCAGAGGTAGTCGTTTCTTGGGCTAATGTCCCATTGTTATAAATCTTGATATTTACTTGGTCATTTCCGATCGCTTTGATGACGGTGGTCATGGTATACCACTCTCCATTGACTTTTGCTGTTTGACAAGTGGCCTCTTTGACGCCATCACTGATCTTGACCTGCAAATCATTTCCCCAAGTAAAGTACATCCACCCAGGAGTACCTAGTGAGGTATTCGAATCTTTACCGAAAATACCGGAGTACCAATAGTTATACGTATTTGGTTGGTAGGTTGATGAAATAATGGTATTGTTTAAATTAAACCTGAACCGCGCAGAAATCGTCAATTCTTTTGTAGTCGCCAAATCATAGTCGCTTGAATTGCCCAAATTATCACTTACTGCTCTTACACCAAGCGGCTTATTTCCAGTACCGTCGTACCCCCACATTCGGACATAGCTCATCGCTTTACCTGTCAATTCAGCACCTTTAAAGTTTTTATTCTGAAAAATGGCAAAGGTATTCCGCTCCTCTAAAGTTCCACCTCCATAAGAATCTCCAATTCCGCCATGGTTTGATGTTAAGATCACTAACCAATCTTCATTTGCATAGTTTTTGCGGGCAGCTAATGCTTTCGATATTTCGCCTATATAGCCATCGACTTTCTTTAAGGCATTCGCATAATCGTTATTGCTCACTGTAAAACCACCTTTTTCTCCTGCATCCAATAGGGACGTGAATTGTACAATCATAAAGTCGCTATTCTTGGTGTTAAACAAATCTAATACCTTCTTCTTGACGTCTTCATCAGTCGCGCCGTTATATGTTTCATTCGCACTCACAAGCAGCTTATCATTCAAGGTAACCGATCGTGATACGACGCTTGTCTTCATTGATGGGGCTACTGTTGCAATACGATATAACATAGAAGGATAACCTGCGACATTTTCATGTGGATCATCTTCGTTTGGTCTTGGAATATAAGACTCGTCGATAATATGATGGTTGGCGTATGTCACTCCACTCATCATGGTCATCCAAGACGATGGATTACTGGTATTCTCATCAGCAAGGGCATTAAACGTATACTTACTTGTTTTGAGTAATTCTGCAATATTACTTGGCACGCTCTTTTTTAATTCCTGTCCTACCAACCCATCAATGGAGATAAAAAGCACCTTCCGTTTAACCGGTTGTTGCAAATTCTGCTCATAGTCTTCATATATGGCCGGCGGATTGGCATATTTTGTACAGCCAACCAGCAAAAACGCTGCACTTACCACGACAATTAAGGTTTTCTTTATATTGAGTAATCTTTTCATAACTTAAGTTTATATATCGTAAAACACCCCTAACTCAGCAATCGCAACGTGTACAGCTCCACCAGTATTTGGGTCAGGGAACACAAATTTCACGTACTGAGCCTCCACGAGGTTTGAAAAAGTAAACTCTTTCATCGCCGCATTTTGAGCCGTTGTTTGGGAAGAGCTACCCAGCGCATATTGGCCCATATCGGTCCAGTTTTTGTTATCCTTGCTAATAAAAACCTTAACCTTAGTCGCGAAAGTAGCATTTGCTCTATTTTTATAATAAAAACCTTTAAATACATTAACTTCCTTCATATTCATGGTCAATTCCACAGGTAAAGTCGTCGGGATTGTACAACCAGACCAGCAAGTATGCCAATAGGTATTTGGATCGCCATCGGTCATTGCACTGAATTTACCAGTACTTTCGTTTGTTGCTGTCGCGACGTTAGCCGTAAATTCAAACAGCCCACTAGGTAAGAAATAGCGTGGTTGCAATACGCCATCTCCGCCTGTAAATGTCAAGGGATTATACTCCCAAATTGCACGGTCCATCGGTGGGTATTTTTCACGCATTTCACGTTTGGCCGAACTACTCACCGGAATCCCCCAAGCAATAAAAAAGCGATTGAAATCCTTGCCTGTAAAATTACATAACTGGCGATAGAAGTAATCACGTTTTCCCTGGTCTAAAGAACTAGCAAAATTTTCATTCCTCGCCTTACTATAGATATAAGGGAAGAAATCCCATCCTGACTCACCATTTTTTCCCTTTGTCTTATCAAAAATCTGAAGGAAAGGTGTTAATCGTGCAAAAGGATCATCAGCGTCTATACCCAATTCTTCAGGGAAATTAGAAAAATTCTTCGCCGAAGTTAACGCTGCAAATTTTAATGCCGCAGGAATCGATGTCTTCAATGCTGGATGGAAATCTATACGAGAAGTAACGCCACGATTTCGCGCCGCATTAAAAATAAACAGATTGTTTGTCGTTTCCCCTAAATCAGACCAGCTCCATGCCCAGCTAGCTTGATAATTGTGCCCGACTTCGTGGTAGGATCCCCATGAGGTTCCTTTTTTGATTGTATTCGGATTTGTCAGTTCATCCAGCCAATATTCATCTTCTTGCATCACCCATGGGCTACCGCTATGTGCATATCCCAATGAAGGATGAATATCCATTACGCCTCTCTCCCAAAATTCCGGATAGCGATTTATTGGATTGGCCGCATCTACAGATAGTCCCATCCAATGGTAATAATCTTTGACATATGATTCATCCCACAAGCGCAAGGCCTCATCCACCTGATCCATTTTCCCAGATTGGATGAATTTAACAACCAATGAACGAGGAACGGAAAAGGCAACGCGTTCACCGATCAAATCCATCCAAGGTACATCTTGTGACAAAACCTGTTTTTTCCAATCGGCCACAGTGGACTTTCCTAAAATAAAATCTGTGGTTTTAACAGCACCCGCTATCTTAATATTGACAGGAGTCGTACTGGCTTTCTGATTAATAATCCATATAGTTCCACCATACAAATTTTTAACGTAGTTTGTTCCTGGGAATAATTCTTTTCTAGTGTATAGAATAGGATCCCTACGTGGCGCATCTTTACCTGTTATATTATCTGTATGTACACCTACCTGCACGGTCATGCCAATGGCACCAGCAGGTATCGTGATCTGAATTACCTCTCCCGCCGGAGCATACAATCCTGTGGTGTAAATTGGCGCAGGCGTTACACTGACCTTATAATCAAAAGATGACACATACTTTCTATTCATTAACATAGAAATCGTGGTATCCTTAACACGTGTCACATTTTCCCCTACCAAACCAGGGTATATCCGAGCCCGATGGTACAAACTTTTATCAGCTTTGCCCATGGTCGTATCCGATTTAAGTGGGGTTTCGGTAGAATCTCCAGATTGATAACCATCTGGAAACTCAATACCATATTTACTGCAGGAGGAGGCAAAAGCCATCAACCCAACAAATAATCCAAAAACTAAATATCTCTTTCTCATTAGGTCAAAATTTGGTTATTTTCTAATTTGTGTATAGTTTGGCGTCCAGCTTTTGCCGTCCAAATTCCAGGATGATTCTACCGATATCCCCAACCATTGATAAATCATAAAGGGAATATCTACGGCATTCGGCACTAGACGATAAAAGGATTCCTCAATTGGTGGTTGAAAAAATGGCACCAATTCATTGAAACTTGTCCACGCGACAGGACCTGTCAATTTGAAGTTACCCGCTCCCTTCCCTGTTTTTTCTGTAAGTACAGTTGTATTGACATCATCATACCCAGGCCAATATCCCTGAAGATTATTCCAGAACGGATACGTTTCATCAATATGTGTCACCCCACCGTATCGTTTTACTTCTTCGGCCGAAAAAGCACGATTATAAACCTGTACATTACAGATGGAAATATTACAATCCGTATTTCCATTACCGGGATTGAAGCCCAAGGTCAGCGGGCTTGTATTATCAAGATTATTGCCATTGGCACCTACTTGAGAAGATTTCCCTGACACCGTCGCATTTGTTCCGTCAGTATAGACATAGACAGAATCCTGAGTCCCGCTCCGTTTAATAACAGTAGTCAGGGCATGCCATTCACCATCATTGATAGAAGGACCAAATGCTTGCCCCGCGATTGAGCTATTAAACCCCCAATAGTCCCCTTCTAGGAAGAAATTCCACCCTGCTCCTGAGAAACCAGAAACACGTTTTGCAAAAAATATCGGATACCAATAATTAGAATTAGCAACATTATATTTCAAAAAGAGCGTCATCGTCCAGTCGCTACCTGTTCCCATATTGAATTTACTTGCATCAGCTAGTTTACCAATGACCTGATTGTTGCTTGCATAGGTATATCTCGTCGCATTTGCCACAAAAGGAATGTCTTTAGAATTCGGTCTTGGAACAATTTTCCGTGCAAACTTTGGTGAATAAAATAAGGTGTAAGTGTCTCTTTTACTATCACCATATGGTGTAAAATCGGTTACAGGATCTGTAGATACCCCACCCTGAGCTGAAGTAATGATCACAATCCAGTTTTCTGTATTGAAACTTGCTCTTTTCTTGATCGTCTCCCATAAGGATTTAACTTGCTTATCCATTAGATTGACTGCAGCGACATATTTTGTATCCTCGGCAGTATAAGCAGAGGATTTCCCTGCTTTATCAACCTCAGTCAAATGAATAACATTTAGATCAGATTCGGTATTTGACAACGACGTGTTCGCCGCAGTGACCACCGCCACATCGTTACTTTCTACCTTAACTTCGGCATCTTTACCCAGGGTAGCACCATACTTTGCGTCGGAAGTAAAAAGGCTCGATTTACGGCTTGTTGCATTTTGCTTCAACTTCGTGAAAATCGTTGGATACTTATTCAAATCAATCGGGCTTAAATCTGAGCCGACGACTTTATTTTTAGCACTATTAACACCGGTCAGCAACGCGGCTGTAACCGATTGATTGGTCACTTCAAAATCCGTTGTTGGATCAGCTAGACTACCATAAGTCACCAGACCGTTACGGGCCATCAAATCGATATTCGTTGGAGCAATGTCCTGCATTGCTGGCCCCGAAAGCCCGTCAACGATAACTAACAACACCTTATCACGACTTTCCGGACTATCCTTTGCTTCATTGAAATTCTGCAATAAGTTCGGAAAATCTTTATTACAAGCGCCTAATACCATTAAGGCAGTAAGGGCTAGCGAAATATGTTTAAAAGTTCTTAAATACTTAATCATAACCAGTTTTATTTATTGGGTTAATTCTTGATTTCCAAACGCAGGAAGTTTCCTACTGTTTTTTGCCCAAATTGGAGAATACTGCCTCCAAGCAACAATGCAGGTTCACCTAAAGAGGATTTCGTCTCGGTTACTTTATAAAGTGCGCCCGTGAATGGTCCCAATGAGTTATATTTTTGCAGTAATTCGCCATTTTTTTCCAAGATCAATAGATTTGCCCTTGGCACACCCGCATAGCTTTGTTGTGTTCCATCAATAATGAGCTGTCCATTGTTTAGAATTTGAGCATAATTGATAATTCCAGTACCAATATCGCGCAAGATGAAGGAGTCATCAACGGTACCATCTGTATTCATCAGTGCAACATTATTCACTTTGCCTGAAGCCCCTGCTCCTGTAAAAATGCCCGAAACAGCTAATTTTTTTAAGCTACTGTTATAGCTTACCTTTAATAACCGGGTAATATTTCCATTCAATTTAAACGTCTCATCTAAGGAGCCGTCTGATTTGATACAGGCAATTCCATTGGCTGCCTTACCATTATAGGAAGTAAAAGCACCCACGATGACAATACGATCATTGTCGATCATTGCAGCATCCATAATTTGCCCATTTGCTCCGGCGTTATTCAACGCAAATGTAGAATCTAACGAACCATCCTCCTTCATGCGAATGACACCCTTCGCAGAGGAAATAATATACCTACGGGAATCGCGGGAAGAATAATCGTAATCAATCTTAAAATGTGATGTAAAGTTACCTATTGCGATCACCTTATTGTCAGCTGTCGTGAAAGCTCTGATAATCATATTGTTTACACCACCATTGAAGGCAGATACCGTATCCAATGAATTTTTTGGATCATTACCAGGATTGATGACCTCTACAACCATGGAATCGATCGCTCCATCATTGTTGACGCGAACAATGTTATTGACCATTCGTTTGGCAAAAGTTCCCATAGCACCGGCGAAGATAAATTTACCATCACTTGTCTTGGCAATAGAACGCACAAAACCGCCTCCGAATGTGCCTTGACCAAATTTCATATTACCGCTGGTTTTGCCATTGGCATCAATAAAATGTACCCCATTGCGATAAACCTTTTGATTTTCTGGAACATTTAAGGTAATAGCTTCATTTTCGAAGTTATAAAAAGACCCTGCCACAATAAAACCACCGGCATTCGGTAAAATATCGTATACACCCCCACTAAATCCATTCACCATACCGTAGTTTTCGTCCACCGACGTATTTCCCTCAATCTCCAGGCGTGGCCCATAAAAAATTTCTTCACCCACAACTATTTTGGCATTTCCGGAGGTAATCTGCGTTGGGACTTTAATCGTGACCAGCGAATCTTTCGCCGAGACTACTTCTACCGCCGTGTTATTCACAAAAAAGTTAATCTGATCTAGTTTTCCTTTTAGTCCTTTCACATAAAAATCCACCAATTCACCAGGTTTGGCTGTGCCTGGTTCTGGATAATTAATATAAAATCCGACTCCCAGTGGATCCTTTCCTCCTGCGTACGGATCCGTTCCGGTTACGATATCCTTGCTACAGGCAGCACATGTGATTAATGCTACAATCAGGACAGTTATTTTGGTTATTAAATTTCTTTTCATAATAATATCAGATCGTTATTTTTTTGGAAGAACACCCAACAAGTAAGCCTCATCTGCAAATTCATAAATCTGAAATCCAAAGGAATGTTTCGAAAATTGCAGTACATGTAATACACCATTGGTCGGTTGAATATCCGATGTCGCTACCGGCGCGGTAATATAAGGGACAAAATAATCCTTGATTTCATCGGGCACACTAAAGGAATATGGGAAGTTCAAATAAAGTTGACGGTAGCCTGCATATTTAATGACCTGTGTACCACCAGAGCTTTCATTTTTACTCACGACATCATTGTAGAGCACACCTATATTCATATCGCCACCATCCAGGTTTTTATACACCCCACCCGGAAATGCTGCCAAGTTTAGTGTATCGATCTGACGATAATCTTTGGCCACATTCTTACCTTTAAAAATATATCTGGACAGGTATTTTCTCCAAACTTCCGGTCTGATTTGCTCCAGTTTGGTGATAGAATCCTGTCCTGAACGGAATAATGTTTGATTCAACAACCACACAGACTTCAAAATGCAAGGATCAGGCGGAGCAAAGAATGTTACTTCATCATTTTTCAGTACATTATCTAACTTAGCAACTTTCAATGCAACCATCAGGGTATCAAACAAATCGGGTCTTGATTCCAGGTAATTCCAGATCGTACCGTTAAACTTCGCTTCATGAACACCCGTATCGATATAATCTTCTTTTTTACAGGCCGAAAACAGCGAAACTACCATCAACAGTAAAAAAGTATATTTCCAAATCTTTTTCATGATCTATTCCTTTAATTCCAGTAATTATTTAATTGCATATAAGGGTTATTTGTCCGGGCAGACTTATCAATTGGCCAGGTCCACCCACCCGAGTTAAAGGCTGCAACTGACATCGGAGCACTTGTATATTCCGAATTGATTACCTTTTTCGTGCGCACCAGGTCATAAAAGAAGTTTGCTTCTCCTAATAACTCTCTGACGCGTTCCCACCAGATAGCATCTTTCAAATCATCCCCACTGTCTCGAATGGGTGCTGCCTTAGCACGTGTACGAATGACATTGACAACAGTTCTTGCCTCTTCATCTTTGCCTAATTCTGCCAAAGCTTCGGCTCGTAGTAAAATTGGGTCAGGATAGCGGAATACCATTTGGTTATCATCTGGATTGTTATCTTCTCCCTCTTCCATAAATACGTTCGAAAATTTTAGACATTGAAAATCTCCATTTGTCGAATAGATATCTTTATCAAACCAATACACTTTACGCTGATCGTCCTCAGTCGGTGGATACATCTTTTCCATAAATTTTGGATCGTAATAGATATAGGACTTGGTTGTCACTTTATTTGGCGCATGGAGCACATAATCCGAATAAGATGCCGATAAGTGAAAACTTTCGCCATAGTTGAAGTTTTGTACGATCTCAAACAAGCCTTCTTTTGTCCGGCCTTTAAAGATCTCTTTTGTTCTGCTGAGGTCCAACAAAGCATAAGCTCCGCCATTTTCTTCCATCAACTCTTTTCCGAGATCTGCGACTTTCTGATAAAGCACTGTTTTATCATCCGTTCCTAGTCCTGCGATCCACATATTGATATGCATATTAAGCGTCATAGCAGCACCACGCATCGCTTTCACAGCAACAACGGAAGGATCATCGTAGGTCCAGGGCAGATCTTTATAGGTAGCATCCAAATCGGCCGAAAGGTTCTTTAATACCGTGAACATATTTGTCCGCGGTAAGGGGTTCGTATTTACATCGGTATAATAAGGGACATCACCATACAAACGCACCATGAAAAAATAAGCTAAGGAACGTAGGAAAACAGCCTCTGCCTTATAGGTTTTTTTCATATCCTCACTAAGGAATGGCATATCTTTATTTTCTAATTGGTAGATGACAATATTCGCATTTTGAACCATCTTATAGAAGTTATTCCATTGCGTGATCCTAGGAAATCTGAAATAGGCAAAATTATTACTCACATCCTCACTAGTTCTAGACATAATCGCATTCAAATCATTTTGCCTCAACAATGAAATATAATCCCTTCCAGCCCCTGATGTTGCACTCGTCCGATTTGTAGGAGCACAACGCAAGTCGCCTGATGCCGGAAAAAAGATATTCGTCATGGTTGCTTCTCTGAAAGTAGAATAGATCCCCCCCATGTACTGATCGACATCTGCTTGTCTGGTCCAGTAATTATTTCCCGTTAATTTGTCAATCTGAGTAATATTTAGGAAGTCCTTTCCGCAGGAGCTCAAACCCAGGGATGCTCCCAATATAAATAGATATAAAAATTTCTTTCTCATGTTGTCTTCGAACTTAGAATTGTACACTTACTCCCAATGAATAGGTTCTTCTACTTGGATAACCGTTTGAGCCGTCACGTCCAACACCTGTTACCAATTCTGGATCTGGTCCGGAATAATTGCTAAACGTATAAACATTGTTTGCCGTTAGATTGATGCGTGCAGACGATACGCCAAAACGACGCGCCCATCGTCTGTCAAAATTGTAGCCTACTGTGATTGTGTTAATTTTCACATAAGAGCCGTCCTCCATAAACATGGTTGAGTTGTAACGATAAGGATTATATAATGTCAAACGTGTAAAATCCGAAACATTGGGATAATCTGCGTTGTCACCTAATTGGCGCCATACATTATAAGCATCCAATGGAACATAGGCTCCAGGGGCGCCATCACCGTAGTTCTGGCCACTTGGATCCGAATAGTTCCGGAAACGATCCGTTAAGGCTGTATTTAAGATATCACGGTCTATGGTATAAGATAATTGCGTACGCAAAGACCAATTTTTATAGCGTGTATAGAGGTATAAACCGCCTGTAATTGCTGGCTGCGAATTACCGACATATACTAAATCATTTTCGTCTAGCACATAGTCACCATTAAGATCTGTAAAAATGGGGTCCCCCGCACGGAAGAACTTACCTTCGTTCATTTCTCCTCCTGCCCGGTAACGCAGTCCTGTTAGCGGATTAACCGGTACTTGGTCGTCCGATTTATAGACACCTTTATAATCATATAAGACAAAAGTAAATGCGTTCCGCCCTAGACGGAAGAATTGAGGAAGATCGTATCCTGATCCATCTGCCTTTACCAGCTGACGTGCACCATCGGGCAATGAGGTTACATAATCCCTATTTATTGCAAACGTTGCATTTGCATTCATTTCCCAATCCGAGTTCGTTAATTTTGGTCGATATTGAATACTCAGCTCGTGGCCTTTGTTCACCATTGCTTTCTCGTTGGTCAATACATTTCTGAACGCATTATGATTTGCAATTGGTTTTTTATCTAAGATTTTATCCGATTGCTTGTAATAAGTTTCATAAGTAATATAGAGGGAGCTATTGAAAAATCCAAGCTCAGCTGCGGCCGACCATTGTGTTGTCGATTGCGGTACTAATCCCGTATTGGGGGCAATTTCTAGATCCAATGATGTCGTCGGTCTATTGTTGTAACGACCGTCGTCAATCTTATACCAACCGTAGATATCCGACAAGGTGCCTGCTGGAGAAATTGTCCGACCTACCGAGCCTCTCAAGAAACCTGTATCCCACCAATCCACGTTTTCCATAAATTTTTCTTTCTTGAAATTCCAACGTAAACCCGCTGAAGGATTCTTGGTCCAAGGTGTTGCACCTCCGGTCAACGAACTACCATCGACACGGTAAGTCAAATCAAGAATATACTTTGAATCGTAGTTATACGAGAAACTTCCTGCATATGCCACTGATCTAAAATTATTCAATGAGTTTAACAAACCGCCAAGCGTTTTTCGTGTATTGTAGCTAATTCCCGTTTGAAATTGATCATTGGCCGTTCCGCGAATTTTCGATAAGTCTTCTGACGACGCAGATATTTCCATTTCCGTGAATCCATAGACACTAAAAAGATGCTTCTCTTTAATTGCCTTCACATAAGACAGTTGATTCCGGTTATAGACTTTACTTTTGTTGCTATAATAACTGTATACCTCTGAAGAGTTGCCTAAAAGTATCTCTGGTGTATAACGATCTTTTGTCGAAGTTGTATAGTTATAGTTTAAGGTAACGGAAGCACGTACATCTTTAATAGGTACATACTGCAATTCCAATTGTCCTAAATAATTCCCGGTTTTATTCTGGTCATCTACGCCCAATGCCGATAACGCCCCCATACTTCCAGAAAACAGGGAAGGTGATGGATACAGCGAGGTTGTATTAACCGATTTACCTACCCCCGTCTGCATCAATGCATTTCCTGAGCCCATCTTATTTTGCGCCACATTGACATTGATGTTGGTCATCATTCTGAAACGATCGCTCGGCTCATACTGCATATTGGAAGTCATTGTATATCTTTTAAAACCCGTATTGGCGATGATACCATTTTCATCATAATAGTTCATATTGGCTTTGTAATTGAATGTACGCTCTCCACCAGAGATACCAATATTATGCGTCTGATTCATGGTATTGCGGTAGAAGTAAGATTGCCAGTCCGTTGAGTTATTATAATAGGGATTCAGGGAATCGGCCAATATTGGTGAATCGTTGATACGGCGCAGCGCTGCAGCCAATGTCGTATCATTCATCAGGATTTGCTCCAAACGAACCATACGCTCGCCCTTACCACCAATCACGCGACGCAATTGCGGCACTGCCGACAAGAAAAACTGACCTTGATAATTTACGATAGGCACTTTTGAATTACCTCGCTTGGTACGCACCTGAATAACGCCATAGGCACCCCGCGATCCATACATTGCTGTTGCCTGCGCATCTTTCATAACGGTTATATCTTCGATATCTTCTGGCGGAATCATGGAAATTGGCGACACGCCGGGGCCGGCTGTCTCAAATCCATATTCATAACCCGAGTTGTCATCGATAGGGACACCATCAATAACGAATAATGGTGATGTCGGTGTTACAAAGGTATTGTCACCACTACCTGAAACATTAAAGCTAGACATCCCACGCACCGCCATCGTTCCGCGCATCCCCGGGCTACCTGTATTGTTCTGTATATTTAAACCAGCAACCTTACCTTGCAACAGGTCAACGAAGTTACCTGAAGGAATATCCTGTATTTCTTTGCCGGAGATTGTTACTACAGAACCAGTCAATGTCTCTCTTTTACGTTGTTGATATCCTACGACAACAGTCTCTTCCAGTTCCTGAGCCGTACTTTCCAAGGTCACGTTGTACTCCTTTTTACCAGCAACGATCGTATACTTTTCCGAACGATAGCCCTGATAGGAAAATACCATTACCCCGCTGTTCGGAACCGAAATCACAAACCGTCCATCTTCTCCAGTTTTTCCCAGATCTCGTCTAGGGTTTTCCAACCGTATAGAAACGCCACCGAGCGCTCTATTATCATTTCCTTTCACAAGCCCCTTGACCATGGTCTGGGCCCATGCCTCCCCCACCAAAAAGGCGCAAATGAAAGTTAATATTATGCTAAATTGTTTCATAATCTTTAAGCTAATTAGTCCGTCCATCATCAGTCAAATTTTGGCGTTTCATTGGTGAAGCGAAACTGTATCTCCCAATCTCCTTCTTCGTAGATCGCAAATGGCATCTCGATCCCACAATCTTCAAGAAAACCAAATTGCCCTTTCCTGCGGAATTTGAAATTCATCACGGCATAAGTACCATCGCTTGAAGTATAGTCGGTTTTGATAGGTGCCAATGGAATAGGATAAGCAACGTCATAAATCACCTTACCATTTTCAAATCTATGGTTGAAACCATGCACTAATTTACCCCATTCTGTTGCTGCAAATTTCTTCACATCAATTGGACGGTTTAAAGAATCCAAGAAACTTATGGTCAAGGTTCTGCTTCCCGTCCCCTTACTTTCCAACTTATTGAAATACACATTAATTAGACCTGGATAAACAAATTGATTTGTTCTTTCACCATACAAATTGGTTGTCCTGCTGGGATGCGTATAGGGCAGGGGTGATAAGCCTGTCACCGGATCCATAATACTCGGCTCAAATGCACGTTCACGATAAGGTTTTAATTTGAAATTCCGCAAATATCTGCGTCCCCCTGTGTTGCTAACTTCAATATCAAACACATAACCTGAATCTGGTTGTGCTTTGACGAAATTTGAATTTACGGCCTGTCCCCAAAAGTTTATATTGCCTGATTTCTCAAGAATCTCGAGAATAGGACGGTATTCCACTTTCCGTTTACTTTCAATTTCCGCGATGGATTTCTCTTCACCACTATATGATTTTGTCCAGATTTTTACCGGAAATTTATCTTCAAAAAGTGTTGAAAGCTGCCCATCAATATCACGCACATTCACAATTTTAAAGTTGAGCGGTTGAGAGGTATTCTGCCCTATATTGACAATATTATTATAGAAGGTATTTCTTCCTAACAATGGCATAAATTCGTTGGTGCTATACACCACATCAGTACCCAGTGAATCTTGGTCATCAGGAATGTACTTATTACATGAGGCTAGCATGAAAATTCCCATCCCGAGCATTAATAACTGTTTTGCCGATTTAAATATTTTCTTTTCCATGCTATTTGTTTAATAATTTAGCGAGTTTACTAAATCCGAAATTATGGCTTGGAGCCAGGACATGTAACATCCCATTTTGGGTACGGATATTCACCACAGATGTTGCGCTTTCCTGCCAGTAGCGTTGAAAAATAGATCTATTCATGTCACTCAATATGATCTGTTGCTGACCACCACCTATAATCCCCGAAGCTGATGTCACCTTATATTTTAAGGTCATATTATAATCGTCGATGGCTTTAATCACTTTTCCTTCAACAAAATCCCGCAGGTAAGGCGTATCGTATTCACCATCAAAGGCATAATGATAAGTCAAGGAATCAAGGATCAATTGTGGAATGTCTTCGAGATAAAGCGGCGATCTATTTCCCGCTTTTCGCACACCGTTCATGGCATCCAAAGCATTCGTAAAACTGCTGTTCGTCATTGCAAAAAAGGTCGTTGTTGCATTAGCATCTTTCAACTTAGCACGTACCGAAGGAACACGATCCAAGACTAACAACAAGGAGTCATAGGTATTACCCTGTGATTCCAAAAATTCCAATGAGGTTCCGTCAAATTCGGTATACTTGACTTGAAAATCTTCGTAATAGGTATTCCCTTTTTTACAACTAGCAATGCTCAGTAGTAATACGATTAGCGATAAGCCTAAAAAAATATGTTTGTTTTTCATGATTATCTATTCTATTATTTCCAATATGAGTTTTGCACCAGTTTGGAGTTTCTTTCCAGTACATCCGAGGAGATCGGCCAATAAATTCCACCTTTCTGGATCAAATCGTTCATGACAGGATTATTTTTCTTAATCTTTGCCAGGCGTATTTGATCGTACCATCTCCAACCTTCTCCCATCAATTCGCGTCTTCTCTCCAAAAAGATCTCTTCCAATAAATCTTTTGGCGAGTTGCTGATATAGGGCTTTAGACCGCGACGCTCTTTAATCACATTGAGGTACTTAATGGCATCATCACGCTGATTGAGAACCGCTTTTGCTTCTGCTTGCAGCAAGTAGATCTCTTCAAGGCGGGTAAAAACCAAGTTCGATCCAAAAATGGAAAAATCAGAATCGCCATTGCCATTACGGATGACCTTGATCTTACTAAAAATCGGAATATCGCCGTTGTAGTTGGTAAAGTAGTTGGTCCGTACTAATCCTGATACGGAGTCAATACCAAATCGCGTGTCGTTGACGTCATCAAACAATTTATTGATCGTGTCTCGGCTCACATAGATATCCGGTTTAGCTTTGGTGACAATCGGATAACCTAAAGTCAATGATTCGATATGACCTGTATTTGTCGCTTCGCCCAATTCGTAGGAAGAGCGAATCGCTAAGATCTGTGCGCGCGTGCTTGGCCCAAATAGACCATCTGTCGGATTCACTATTCCTGATGTCGTCAATAGTTCAAGATTCGCTTGTGAATAGTTGTCGATAACAAATCGCGAGTATACCTCCGCATTGATATATTTTCCTTGCCAAGCTGCTACGTGTGCCAATAGGGAATAGGCTGTTATTTTGTTGACCAAAACACCAACCCATGTACTATAAATCTCGCCATAATAGCTCTGTGCCCCTACAGCATAACGGTAAGGTAAATCCTGTGCAGCGGCTAATAGTTCGGTTTCCGCGAAAGCCAAAACAGTCGCTTCGGTCGATCGTGCAAGTTCTACAAAGGAACCATTATCGTAAGAATCTTTTAGTAACGGAACATCGCCCCAGATGCGGACCATATAGAAATACATCAGGGCACGGATAGTACGTGCTTGTGCAATATCGTATTTCATATCCCGTTCTGTGTATCGCTTATCTTTCGCCATCACTTCGGGTGCGCGTTCGATAAAAAGTGACGCAGCATTGATGACCGCATAAAATCTGCGCCAGTCCGTAAGATCCTTTAGTAAAGGATAGGCTGATCTCAGTTTATTTTCTTGGACGACACGAAGATCGGCCCGTGAATAAGGTGTAAAGTCACCGTAGCGCATCTCTCCATACACCCAATGCCCATAGTTATCAACCAATGCGGCCCGCATCAGGCCATAAATGCCCATTAAGTGCGCGCGCGTATCAGATATGGATTGCCATTCCAGTTTCTCGGATCCGAGATTGGAAGCGACAATATCCAATTTTTTATTACATGAGCTCGTAAAAGCAGTGATACCCAGCGCCATCAGGAATATTACCGCCCATCGATTATATCTTTTCATACTCTTTTCTACTATTAAATTATTACAGCTCTAACTTAACGCCTAAGGAAACCATTGGGGACAATGGGAGTCCATAACCTGTATAATATCCATTAAAATCTATCAGTTCGGGATCCGCTCCTGAGAACTTAGAGACCGTCAATAAATTGGTACCTGAAACGTAAACATAAGCTCTACGAATAGTCTTCATCTTGTCTTTTACATTGTTCAATTGAGCAAGATCGTAGCCCAAAGTCAAGGATCTCAACTTCAAGAAAGAAGCATTTTCCAGAAACAGATCTTGATCCACACGGTAGGCAACAATCGGGCTCCAAGGATTGTAAATCGGGTATTTATTCAAATCAACATCTTGCTGCCAATGAAATACTTCGCGAATCCCATCCAATGAATTGGTATTTTCGGTATTGATGAAATTATATTTATTGGAAGCACGTTGATTCAGGGCCTTATGTCCAAGGGCAAAATACCATTGCATATTCAGGTCAAAGCCTTTGAATTTGAAATAGTTTTGAAATGAGCCTGTCAGTTTAGGCATGGCATTTCCTTTCAGGACACGATCTTCGTCATTGATTTTAAAATCTCCGTTCTGATCTTTCCAGATGGGATCTCCTGCTGCAAAATCCACACCGTCAAACTGTATTTTCTGACCGTTTTGAACTGGGATACTCGCCTCGGTATCATAAGATCCTTGATTTTCGTACAACCAAAACTGATCAATGGCCTCGCCTACTTTTAATAAGCGATTACCCACTTTCAGTTGCTTGCGTCCTCCTGGAAGTGCTGTCAATTTATTTTGATTGTAATTTAGATTGAGGGATGTATTCCATAGCAATGTCTCAGGATTAGACAGCACTTTCGCAGACAGATTGAGATCCACGCCCGTATTTTTTACACTTAATCCATTGACAATCTGCCCAGAATAACCATATTCAGCAGGGATAGGTGAATTAATCAATTGATTTACATCTTTCTTTTGGTATAAGGAAACTTCAAAATCAATTTTCTTATCCAATAGTGTTCCATCAACGGTCAATTCGGCATGATCTGTATAAGGCCATTTGATATCATAACCGACCCAACCTTCCGAATAAGGTCTGGATGCGACAGCAAAACCGTTATAGGATACTAACGATTTTTCAGATCCCCAATTTAGATCAGCGGTATAATTTGGGCCAATGGCAAATTTACTTGTAAACACGGGTTTCCCAATTCGCGCCCAAGAGGCCTTTACCCCCAAATGGTTAAATAAATTGTCCTCATTTTCGGGAATCAAATGATATTTCGCAGCGAAAGAAGGTGTCATCAACCAACGTGAATCAGGTTGCATTGTTGAAGATCCATCATAACGTAAAACCGCATTTAAGTCCAGTAGATTTTTATATTTATAAGCCGCGGCCAAATACAAGGAGTGCAGTCTAAAATCTTCGCGATTACTGTACCTATTGACATATAGTCCCCCAATTGGCACTAAATAACTTCCTTTTTGAGGATCGCCATCAACAACGTTAACCTTGATAAAATCGTTTGGACCATCATAGGCACGTGCATAATTGTAACGGTACAGGTCTTGTGTATAAGAAGATCCTAAAGTCAAGTCCAATTTATGCTGTTCTTGAAATTCGAGATTGTATTCCAAGCGGTTATTGTACACCAAACGTTGATTAAAACCAAAATAACTTGACATATAGTTATTGGTTTCCATCAATGAACCTGGGAAAAAAGCTTGTCTTGCCCCCTCAGAATAATCAATTCCTAAGGAAGTATTAAATTTTAGGTTCTTGAGAAAATAAAGATCTAATGTTACCAGCGAATTTAAGAAATTAACCGTATTCTTATCCAAGGCCGCTTTATAGATATCTAGATACTGTGCATACATCTCCTTACCTGGTGAAATTGGTACAGATAAATCAGGTACATAAGAAGCTTCGCCAAATCGATCTCTGAGACTGCGATTACGATCTCTCAAACTACGGCTTGCATTGATTGTGGCACCAAAATTCAACCATTTAAAAGGAGCCATATTAACGTTAAATAAGGCATTGTATCGCTCAATATTAGTTTTGTCAGCCGAACTTGCATTCTTGGTATACCCACCTACGAACGAAAAGTTCGCACGATCATTACCACCACGTATACCTAAACTTCCGCCATAGATCGGTGTAGTTTTATAATATTCCTCAGTCCAATTCGCTGGCCCGTAATAATTTACATTAGTCGAGTCGCTCAGATATCCTGGGTAATTCAAACGGTCAGTAGCTGATCCATATTTGTTATAGAATATCGATCGGAACATATTCTCATATTGCGCATTTACGGGGGTTACTACGGGTTTTGTTGCCAGCCCAACATATGTATTAATGAAAATTTGACGCTCCCCCTCTCTACCTGGTTTTGTCAGGATCCAGATTGCACCATTAGCTGCTAGCGGCCCAAGCCTTGCTAATTTAACTGGATCTTTTATCACTTCGATAGACTCTACAGTTGCTAGGTCAATACCTGCGAAGTTGTCGGTTCCAGGTCCAATACGATTAAACTGATACTGCTGAATTGAATAGGCAAAGTTGTTGTCTCTTGCGATGGGTATTCCATTGACAAATACTGCTGGTTGCACATTAATCGCATCTTTGATTTCGAATAATGGCGATCCCAATCCCCGAAGTACCATATTCTTTGGCGCTCCTGGTTCGCCCGTCGCTTCTTGCACGTAGAGACCGGCAACTTGCCCTTTTAGAACCTCTGGAATACTGACAACAGGCAATGTTTCAACGTTTCTTAAATTGAGACTGTCTCTAACACCTTGTTTTTGCAATAAGGTAGCCAGTCGGCCTCTAAGTAATCGCTTGTCTACCTCATTGATTTCAGAAGTATCTTGTTTTGAAACCCAAAAATTAAGGTGGTTAGCCTTTACATTTGGTAACATAGGGACAAGAAATAAAAAACAAAATAGTCTTTTCATTCGATTTTATGTCTTAGGCTTAAAAAAAAATTGGCACTATTTAGCTTATAAAAACTATATAACGGCTCGGAATAATTGTTAGACTTTTAGGTCTTATTAATAATTGATAGTACGTGACAATGATATAATAATATTTCTAAAGTCATACATAATAACAATAACGAAATCGATTGCGCAATTGAAGCAAACGATTGCGCAATTTATCCCTCATTGTCTATAAATAAAGTAGTTTTATAATTTTATAAAAAAAGTTCTCCTCGTCATTCTATTTAATTAAAAATCTGAAGGTTTTCAGTAAATACTTTTATAAATTATTTTTTACGACATGATGAGTGGGCTGGTCCAAGCGATACAAGCGATAAAGGCAAAAATATTTAAATCGATGATGATCCGAATTTGTATCGCAAAAAATGTGAGCAACTGATCATGCGTCTCCTGCTCATTACCATAGGAATTGGCTTAAAACAAGAAACTCCAAATTACTTTTCGCAATTCGGAGTTTCAAGTTCCATACGTCGTCAATATTAATTGTCCCTCAACGTAGTAAGATCTGCTTTAGGTTGAGGCAAGTTCATATTCCTAATAGCCTTTTTACATTCATCAACCATTTCCTGCGTCATCGTATATGTATACTTTCCGTAATCATCATACTCCAATGTACCGACATAAAAGAAGCCATACTTATCAAAGAAATCTGTCAGATCTATTTTGGCAACCTCACACGCTGTTTTGACAAAGTTTAATTGATGAACAGCTGGATTCCGCTCGCCCATCATCCGATCGGAACTCCAATCCGAGCGTCCTCTTCGGGACGGTTTACTCTTATTCTGCTGGCGAAAAGCTTCAAACAGATCGGCATAAAAATCTGGATGCTTTCCAATTCCCTCAAAATACAACTGTAATTGCCAGAAAGGGATCAAACGGTTAAATACATCAGGATCGGATAAGTAGGAAATTCTCTTCTCAATAATACTGGCTTTGGCTTTTTCAAAGTTATTCTGTTCGGAAACCCTTGTTTTATTACCAAATGATCGTGTTACATATAGGGAAAATAGATTGTTGCTCACTTCGCCCAGGCCACCCCAATTAAACATTGGTCGCGTCTGATGCACATGCCCGACTTCATGACTAAAGCCCCAGCAGGGATCTCCTTTGATTACTGACGCAGGATCAACAACCATACGCATTGCATAACCGACTTTATCCCCCATGTAGGCAACACCGTCTCCATCACGAAACATATAATAATTATAGTTGACCCGTGCAAGGATACGATTCTTAGGAACTTTCTTATATTTTTCCAAGCCCATCAAACGATGCTGCCTGAACAGCAGAGAATCATAATTGCGAATAAGTTCAACGCCTCTTCCATAAGCATATTTCTTCATTGCCTCGATGGGATAAGCAGTTTGTATATGTTCGCCTTTGGCATCCATAATTGGAAATACCGCATGATCAATCAAACTATCCCACTCTTTATTCCCCTGTGTTTTAAGATCAAAGTAACCGTTTACCTGTCCTGTCGGAAAGTGAACCGTAATCGGTTTTTCTTTTTCTGGTTCGTCTGAGAAATAATCAATATAAGCTAAACTTCCATAATCTTTGAGTTGGATAATATTTACGCCGTTGTGCAATCTAAACTCCTGTTTCTCTAAACCCCATCCTTTCGGGTCTTTTGTAGGTTCCTGCGGGTTAGGAGCTTTCCGCAACCAGTTGGGTACAACAAGATTTACTTCTTTACCTGTTTCAATGCCGTCCACGATAACGATATGCTTTCCTTTGGGAAGGTATACACCGGTCATATTTTCATATTTACTATAACCGTCTCCAATACTTAATTGATGGCCCAAGGTGGATGGATTTAGCAAGGCCGAATAAGTCGCATATCTATAGTCTTTTTTGTACTTGCCGGCAAATATAGATAAGGCTACGCTGCGCAATGCCGTATCAGCCATCTGATCGATCTGTTTTTTCTTAATACCTTTTTTTAATTTTAACGCGAGCGCATCTTCGAACACGGAAAGGTCTGCATAGGTTTGTTTAACATCTTGGGCGGATTGTGCCATTAGATTTGCACTCATCAATAGGCCTACCCCTAAAGCCATAAATTTATTTATCATATCGATTGCTATTATTTGGTTACGTAATTAAAGTTTATTATTTACAACTTATTCGCATATCCACTTAGGTGCCCCCCCCCATTTAGGATAGTGATGTCTTTTTAAGCTTGTAAAAAGGTTATGCCATAATATTGGAAAGGAGGCATGCTTAAGCATGCCTCCTTTCCAATATTATGGCATACGTAAAATTAGTTTACCCGTACTACCTGAGGAACGATAACCTCTATTTGATATGTACCTGGCACAAATGCCTGAAAAGAAAATCTCGCATTACAAGAGTATGTGTTGTAAGGGAGTTCCAAGCTATCATCAAACTTGACATATGGCGCCGGAATTCGGTAGTAATAATTAAAGCCGTTGCCCAATGACACCAGTGGGAAAGGCAGCACACCATAAACAAATTCCATCCGATCGTCAAATAAAGTCGTTGAAATAGAATAATCCTGCATCGTTTGCAAATATCCTCCTGCCGTCCCCGAATTAGGGCGTCTTGCGATTTCACCTTTTTTAGGATTGAACGGAACACCATTTTTATCTACTATTTTCACGACAACTTTATTTTCTCCGGAGCCCAAATAGGTCACTTTAATATGACTAGCATTACTTGGGATAGATTTTGTGGTCGTTTCGGCGCCAACTTTCATCGCGACTGTTGATCTCACTGCAGGTACATCAAAATATGGAGCTTCAACCAATTTGAACTCACCAATAGCTGGGTAAACCCTCGTACCAACGGCATTCTTTATTTCTAGGTCAAAAACATAATGACCTTTAGGAAGTTTCAAGGTATTTGGTGTAGACTCAATTGCTCCAGAAAACTTATTGATACTTAACGCCGTCATTACCGTATCTTTCTGTTTTGCGGCAATTAAAGCCAAGGTGGTATCAACCTTAGAATCATATAATTTTTTCCATATTTTGATAGGAAAAGTTTGCAAGAAAACATCTGTTACATCCTTTCCTGTTTCCTTTTCGTACACTTTCAACAACTTAATTTCAATAGGCTTACTAGATCCAGCGGGATTTATTGCTGTGGAAACCGCTGATCTTCCCATACTAATTTCGACAGGTAATTGTTCATAACGAATAATATCACTCAAGTTACCTTCAGGTATTTTTTTACATCCCACAAGCGAAATTGCTGCAAGTCCAATACTATATAATAATTTACTTTTCATAGTCATTAACGATAATAGAATAAAACATGTGAATTACTTAATACATGTACCACACCTGTCGTTGTCTGCGCATTAGAAGTTTGCACCAATGTACGACTACCGACAGGTGGAACAATAGATTTCACATCGAAAACATCACCAATAGCCTGATATAGATAAGTGAACATGACTACTCTCGGAAGAACAGTAGAATTTTCATTATATCCTAATGCAGGATCTCTCGTTTCTTCATACGAAATGACAAAATTCCCCCCTTTGTTATTTTTATACTTTTTCCCTGAAGCTGTTAAGCGGTCGTTCGTCAATTGCTCTTTTGTGATATACATATCGATTGAGTCAGCAAATCGTCCTAATTCATACTTCATAATGGAGTCCACAGTCCACATTTTTTTAGGATCGACTTTTTGAACTTGTCTTGTACGAGCTTGCACATAGTTATAAACATCGTAATCTGTCGGCGCAAAAAAGGTCACTCCCTGAGCATTGATCTTATCTTTCACGCCAGCTTTGTCGATCAGCATCAAAACCGTGTCGAATACACCATATTTATTACTTTTCATCCAGTCGTAGGTAGTCATATTAATCTTTGGATTATGTAATTCTCCACCCACAAAATAGTCGTTCTTTTTACAGGAGCTAATAGCTACTATAATTGCAAGTAAACAAGCTATATTTAAAATAATCTTTTTCATGATTTTCTTATTAATGATTTTTCCACCAAGGGTTCTGGGTTAACAGTTCATTTTGTGGCAATAAACTACGCATATTCAGTGGCCAATAGTATCCTTGGTTAGCGATTCTATCAGCCGAATAATATGCTGAATATTCATCAAATTGCTCAAACATCTTCATCCGAATCAAATCAAATTGGATGACGCCTTCTCCAATGAGTTCTCTTCTCCGTTCCCTGAATATTTCTTTAAACAGCTCTTCACCAGAAACCTGAATCTCCTCAAGCCCCGCTCTCTTTCTAATCGTATTTAAGTCATTTAATGCAAGTGTTGTCTTACCATTCTTATAGTAGGCTTCCGCGCGGAGCAAGATAATATCTGCAAGACGGATCAGCACCAAATTATTGCTTATTGCATATTTTCCCTCCCTATATTCGACAGCTCTGTCGTACTTACGAATTGTCTTTAACCTCGCATTATCCGGAAAAGGCATCGACATGGAATCTAATCTTGCTTCGGGCTCATCAAACTCTGATTCAAGAAATTCGGGATCAATATCCCAGACAGAACCATTACCTTTACCTGGGATAGTAGCTCCAGACAAAAATCTACTAAAGAAATCTTCTGTGAATTCATTTCCACTCTCACTATATAGCATATTCAGTTCAAAAATTGATTCTTTAGAATTCCCTTTCCATATATTCCGATAATCTTTAATATCCTCTAAAATATAGCCGAATTTCAAGGTCTCATTTGCATACTTTTCTGCATTTACATAATCATGCTCCCACGCACAGATCTCGGCCATTAAGGCATTGGCAGCCCCCTTGGATGCAAAACTCTTTGTAGAGCCCTGTTGAAGATTAGTGATGACATATAATAAATCCTCCTTACAAAAAGCTAAGGTCTCCTTTTCTGGTGTTCTCGCCATGTCTGGAATATTTTGCGGATCTTTAAACGTCTCTTTAACCAAAAGCACATCGCCCCAAACACGCTGCATGTAGAAATAAGTGTATGCCCGCAGGAAGCGCGCATTTGAAATATATCCCTTCTTTTCCTCTGCGCCGCCTTCAAACAATTTGACATCCATCGCTTCGGCTTGTTCAACAATTAAATTACACTGATTAATGACACCGTAAAAACGCGTCCAGTTCCACAAACTTCCTTCAAGGTAGGGCGCATAGCTAAATCTATAACCTCCTGACCTAGCAAATTGATCCATATTCCAATCTTCGTCTGCCTGACGTATTATTCCAGATGCGATATCGCCAAAAATAAAATAAGATCGATCTGCCCGAAGCGAATTACGTAATAGTGCATACGCACCAAGCGTTGCTCTATTCACATTTTCTCCATCTTTCCAGAAAACCTCGTCATACGTGCTATTTTCCGGTTTCAAGTCAAGGTATTTCGAACATGAGGAATTAAAAAGTATAATTCCCGACAACCCGATTAATGATAATATATATTTAAATTTCATTTCGATCGCTTTTAAAAGTTAACTTCTAAACCAATTGTATATTTTCTAGGTAAAGGATACGCTCCACCGCTGTACTCTCCCTGAGGTGTTACAAGTTCAGCATCGGGCACCGAAGCTTTCTGAAACGTATGAAGATTATCCAGCATACCGTAGAATCTTACAGTTCGTGCCCCCACCTTTAATCTTTCTACGATATGTTTCGGCAGAAGATATCCAACGGAGATTGTTTTGATTTTGAAATAGGTTCCATTCTCATTAAACATCGTACTAAATGGGAGGTATTGATAGAAATAGCTTCCATAGGGAGATATCGAAGGAAAATTCGCTTGATAATTTGGATCCTTTGCCTTTTCAGGTGTCCAATAATCTAGACCTTCTAGATCAGGCAGTCTATTGTTGGTAAACCTGTTTACGCTTCCTCCAATTGCATTAAATTGGTTACTCTTTAAATTATTAATAATGTCACGTCCAATGGTAAAGGTATTTAACATACTGATTGAAAAACCTTTGTATATAAATTCATTATACAAACCTCCCGTAATACGAGGGTTCGGATTACCCGTTAACATCAAGTCACCATCAGCAGCTCCTTTATCTTCATCACTCCATGTATCCCAGTCCTGATTCACATCCGCCCAATTTGGATATCCCGGTTTAACAGGATAGTTCCCTTTGAAAACAGTAATAGGCTTTCCAGTCACAGGATTGACAGGTATTTGATCTTGGTGCGAATAGACCCCCTGATAGATCATTTGTGCCCAACGATAAATAGGACTTCCCACTGTATACAACAATTGTTGATTCCAACCTCTAGAATCGGCATAGAAACTACGATCTCCAAATGGCAATGCACCGATTCTATTTTTGTTAAAAGTCATATTTAGGTTAGTATTCCATTGCAATGCGCTCGTTTTAGACAGATTTTTAGTCATAATCGTCAGGTCAATACCTTCATTATAAACCGTCATTGGAACGTTAAAGGACAACTTGGTGTAACCTGTGTAGTACGGGAATGAGAATCCCATAATTGGATCCTTAAGAATCTTTCTATAAGCATCGAACGTCACATTTAGACGATCATTGAAAAGTCCTAAATCGAATCCAATATTAGTTTGTTCTGATTTATTCCATGTCAGATTTTTAAGCGTCAATGGTTTTGCGAATGATGGTACAGCGAAGGTCGTTCCATTATAAGTATCCGATGACAATGCCCAAACATTATATGGTGCATAAAAATCCTCTGGCAGTACGCCCGATTTACCCCAGCTACCTCTTACCTTAAGCATGTTAACCCAGTCCACGTTTTTCATAAATTCCTCATCAGAAACTACCCAAGCACCTGATAATGCAGGAAAATACCCCCATTTCGTATTCACACCAAATCTTGAAGATGCGTCTGCACGCCATGAAGCGTTGAAGATATAACGTGATTTATAATCGTAAGAAAATTGTCCCATATAAGACAGCAAGCCAGATTCAAGCTTATCTGTACTCGCTATAAGATCTTTAGTCGCTACACCTTTGATAACATGAATATCGTCCGTCGGCAAGTTAAATCCTTCCGTTTTATGATACAATTGTTTATCATATTGAAAGGACTGGAGTGCCGTCAAATTAATTGTATGCTTATCGTTGAATGTCTTGATATAATTCAAAACGTTGGCGATATTATAGGTATATGCATTTCGACCCGTTGATGCAGCATAGTTGGTTCCCTGATTTAGCTCCCTGGGCTGGAATTGGTTTCTACTATCGAGGTTTGCTTGTAATGATCCTTCTAATGAATATTGCAAACCATCAAGAATGTCCACATACGTTTTTGAGAATATATTGATATTATCGGTCTGGTTATCATCTTTCAATTTATCATATTGACCAAGGTAAAAATCATAATCCGCTTGACCAAGACCAACAAAGGAAGAAGGCATCTCGCCCTGGTTGACCGGAACGACCTGATCAATACCTCTCCCCAAACCGCGTTTCCGATTAATCCTTGCGGCAGAAACCATAAAATCGGACTTGATAATTGGTGAAAGGGTAAATCCAAAATTGCCCCGAATTGAGTAGCGTTTAAAGCCTGTGTTACGAACCACACCATCCTCATTATAATAACCGGCAGATAATCTGTAGTTCACGGCTTCGCTACCGCCAGAAATACTTGCATCCGCATTATCTATATTACCCGTAGTATAAAATAAATCCTGCCAATCCGTAGCATTATTGTAGCTATTGTTTAAACTATCGGTCAAGGGCTGTGTAAACCCGCCCATTTGAGCCCAAGAAGCATATTGGCTTAGAATATCCATCTTTGTCCGTCTCTCGGTAGCGCCACCTAATGTTCTTTGCAGTTGAGGCCGCTCTGTAATCCCCCTGTAATAAGATGCTCGAATAGACGGAATGCCGGCACGGCCCCGTTTTGTCTTAATTACAATTACGCCATTCGCTCCGCGAGAACCCCATACCGCTGTTGCCGCTGCGTCTTTCTGAACAACAATACTTTCAATATCATTGATATTTATACCAGCGACATAGTTTGTTCCTGTCGCAGAAGAGCCCCCCAAGTCAGAGACTGAAAGTGGCATACCATCAATGATGTACAATGGTGAACTCATGGTATTTGCTAAATCTACTTCAGCATTAAGATCTGGTGATATCGTCGTATTTCCACGTACGGTAAACGTGTTCCTTGCTCCGGGTTCACCTGTAAAATTTTGAATATTGACCCCTGCTACACGACCTTGTAACAGACTCTCGAAACTTGGTGCAGGCAGATCTTCGATAGTCTTTCCTGAAATCACTTGAACCGCACTTGTCGTCTTCCGAACAGATTGCTTTTGGTATCCGACAACAACAACCTCACCCAAAGATGAATCATCATTCAAAAGAACTACAGGTGGAATTTGCTTTGACGTCACTCGGACTTCCTGTTTTTTAAAGCCCACACCAGAAAAAACCAATGTAGCTGGAAGACTTTTTACTGCCAAGCTGAACGAACCTTGCTGATCGGTCGACGCTTGATTTGTTGTACCTCGCTCGGTGACGGTCATGCCCGCCAGCGGAACTCCTTTTCCATCCCGAACAGTTCCTTCAACAGGAATAGTCTGTCCGAAAACCTGAAAATAAGAGAGTACCACGAGGATAATGGTAGGTAGAATTCTCTTCATATTAATTTAGTGTTAGTGCTGGTCAAGGTACAGCAAAAAAACTGGTCACACAAAAATTACACGACACACAAATAACTATTACAACATATTTTATCAAATAACATTTCTCAATCGATTGCGCAACATTCACGCAATCGATTGAGAAAAAATTCAATTAAAAATGCCTCATACTGAAACACAAATAAAGAATAGCTTATTTTATTAGAAAAAATTAAGATGGAAGGCGTGAATATAAAAAGAGAAAAAAACAATGAAAAATATTTTGCAAAAATTAATTAATAGGATATTTGAATTATTCAAAATTTACCCATCACGTTATAATTAAACAAAACACCGCTATGCAAACAGCATATTTCACATAAATCAATTACGGAAATATCGCAGCGCATCGAAACTGAGCGAATACAGAGTAAATCCCAAACATATCGCGATCGAACCTGCTGTTCATTATGACTTAGGTTTAAATGACAATGCGGATGGCGTGGTCATTCTTAGCTAAAACGGGGGCTATCCAAAAAGGTTGGATAGCCCCCGTTTTTATGCGGTTTTACCTGTAATTTCCCGAAATATCATTTCGGATGTTCAATACTCAAAGGATTGAGCGGCTCTTTTGGCCATCTTCCCAGTTCGTTTTATTTTATTCCCTTAAAAATCCGGTTCCAACGGATTTTAGAGAGCCCCGCTCCATCTGCATTCCAGCTCATCCAGGTAAATAAGGCTTTACCCACAATATGATCCTCAGGAACAAAACCCCAGTCTCTGGCATCCAACGAATTATGCCTGTTGTCCCCCATCATCCAATAGTAATCCATTTTAAAGGTATAAGAGTCCGTCTTGCTCCCATTTATATATAGTCCATCGGCCTTCTTTTCCAAACTATTATGTTCATAGACCCGAATCGCGCGTTCGTAAAGCGGCAATGTCTGCGCATTTAAAATAACTTTCATCCCCTTCTTTGGAATCACAAAAGGCCCGAAATTGTCGTAGTTCCATTTGTACTGCGGATCATTTGGGAATGTATTGGCTTGAGCTTCCCCCGGTTTGCCTACATTCATTTGCATGGATTTGACATTAGACCATGACTTCACCATTTTTGCCTGCTCCGGAGTCAGGAAAACAATATAGGCTCCGGGCTGAACCAGCGTTGCCTCGATTCCCATATCTTTCAACCGCTGTTCATCGAGACCTGTTTCATCCGTCATCACTATATAATCCATCTGACTTTCCGGTGCGACAAAACCAGGTTGATCATTTACATACAATACAGCATTCTGCATGCTAATCTTATCCCCAGGCATTCCAACACAGCGTTTGATCAAATGTTCCCTTTTATCTACAGGACGTGTCTTAATGGTAAATTGCTGGTGAACGGCATTATAGCCCATCGAACGCACTAGGTCATAATAGGGCTGATCCTGGTTCTCGATCGCTACGGTATCCCCCGCTGGGGCATTAAATACAATAACATCATTCCGCTTGATCTGCTGAAACCCCGGAAGCCGTTTGTATGGAAGCTCAATCAATTCCGAAAATGCATTTCCACCAATAACAGGCATCGTATGATGTGCGAAAGGAAAAGCGATGGGTGTATTGGGGATACGGGGCCCATAATTCAATTTACTCACAAATAGATAGTCCCCGATCAAAAGCGATTGTTGCATGGAACCCGAAGGAATCATAAAGGCTTCTAACAGGAAACCACGGATCAATGTTGCTGCAACAGTTGCAAAAACGATTGCATCTGCCCATTCACGGACCATGGATTTCTTATAGGGATACTTAACTTTGAATTCGTTATAGGATTCGTGCAATAAGGCTAGCTGCTCCTCTTTGGTCATTGCTTGTCCTTCGCCGCCAGCCGTTTTAAGTTTTTTGGCATAAATTCCATTGAGAAACTGAACATTTTTATCCCGCCCCCATAGCGGCAACACAATAAATGGGAACAATACCGCAGCACAGTTTTCCCAAAATCTTCTTTTGCCAAAACAATGGATAAAATCGAGGTATAAGTTATAAAAGACAAAGACATTTACAATGGGGACAATCAGCAAAGCAATATACCAGGTAGGTCTATTGGTGATCTGTCCCTGGATCCATTGGCTATACACCGGAACGATACCCTCCCAGCCACGACGTCCCGCTTTCTCGAACAAAAGCCAAAAGCCATATGCGGCAATAATGGTCAGTACACTAAAAATAATAAGCGTCATATTCTTTTTTTATCGAAATGTTAATAGATAAACAATCTGGATGAATCCAATGGTGATTCTTTCGACCGTTGTAACTCATTGTATCTCATGATATATTTAATAAATATATCATAATTATATTTCTGTTCCTTTTCAAATTCGACAAATAATTCAGGTTCGTCATTTATCAGACGGCCCAATGTCAGTGTTCGTTTCTTCTTGCTACCACTAAACAGGCCGCTCGAATTACTGTTTATTTCAATAACCTCACCTGTTGCTTTCTTGAGCGCATAGGCATATTTTGACTTGGTAAATCCCACTCCAATCATGGGTGCAGCCCCGCCACTCCCGATCATCATTCCACCACTGCCGCCAAAATGCAGTTCAGATACATAGTAGGCCATAATCTCCCCATCAACGAGCACTTCAGCAAAAGTCGGCTCCAGGTCCGGCGTCTTACGGATCTGATAGGTCTGTGGAGAAGTTCCCGGCACAGGTTCCAGCCCATTTTCTACATAGGACGGTGCATATACTTTCTTTTTGGATTTCCAATAGGCACGGAACACCTGGTCGGGCGTAAAAGTCAGCTTCTCTTTTTGCAGACTCTCAAATTTTAGTTTACGATCCTTGACCGAAGAAATCTTTCCGTACAGCGTGTCCGCATTCATCAATACAAGATAATCTGCATTTGTCTCAGTCACCTGTGCATGAATTACAGTTGAGCTCAATAAAAAAAATGAAAAACAAACAGTCTTAAAATATGCTATCAGTCTCATAAACCACTATTTATACCTGTAAAGCTACATAAAAATACATGATTCGACTCTAATTTTTCCGGCTTTAACCTTTCTTAAGGAAATCCCCGTCATTGACAATATATATCCTTCTCTATTCTTACTCTCGGTAAGTACAACCTGTGGGCAGAAAACATACGCACAGCTAGCATCGGCTTTTTCGAGTGAATATACAAGCCATTCTCAAACCGTATAAAAAATTCAAATCCGAAAAGATTTGAACAGGTACTAATCAAAATCTTCCTTATCGAAAATCATATTTTTAAAAAAACACTTTTATTTAGATTTAATATAAACTACTTTTGTCACCCAAACAAAAATGATTTTACAGCACTTATGAAAAAAAGATTTCTGCTCTCTATATTAGGACTAGGTACTATAACTTTGGGTTATTCCCAGAAAATTCAGGGATACGTAAAAAATGGCGAAGGAAAGCCCATACCAGGAGCGACAATCACTTTTGCCAAAGAAAGCAAGACCCGGAGTGATGAAAACGGATTCTATACTATTTTTGTCAAACCGGGGACCTATCAAGGGCAAGCTAGTTATCTTGGCAAATCGTCCGAGTTCAGTGTATTTTCGATACAAAGCGAAGATTCAAAACAATTGGATTTTCAGATCAATGAAGGTCATCATTTGGACGAAGTCGTTGTTGTTGCCAATCGCAAACCGACTAATATCTCTGAAGTTGCCGGTACCGTTTGGCTGGTAAATACCGAACAGATACAGCAGCAAGCCAAAAGTGGTGTCCCAATTAAAGAAATGCTTGGGCTACTGATTCCAGGGATGGACGTGGGCCCACAAGGACGGACGAACTATGGACAGAATATGCGGGGCCGCAGTATGTTGGTCATGATTGATGGTGTAAGTCTAAATAGCCTACGTGGAATAAGCCGTCAACTCGATGCCATAGACCCCTTCAATATTGAGCGGATAGAAGTCCTTTCTGGAGCCAACTCAATTTATGGCGGAAATGCAACCGGAGGGATTATCAACATCATTACAAAAAAAGCTATAAAAGATGGTTGGGGAGCTTCCACAGAGGCTGGTGTACGATCGGGCCTCCGTCATGGTGGCGATGCCGATTGGCGTATTGCACAATCCGTCCAAGCAAAAGGGGAGAAAATCGATGGCAGGCTCGCTTTCGCATATCAGCAGAATGGAGCGACCTACGGCGCAGATAATAAGCAAATATTCACCGATATCTCCCAAACCGACCTCCAATACAATAGATCAATGGACCTTCAGGGAACATTCAATTATCGTATTCATCCCCAGCATAAAATTGCTGTTTTTGGCCAATACTATAATTCAAAGTTTAATGGTGACCGTAGTTTATTTCTTGGAGACAGTATCAAAGCATTCACTCCTGGTAACGGAAATCTATTGGAAATGAGAGATGGATTTAAATCTTCCGTTAACCCAGGCACCAAACGATGGATGGGAACGCTAAACTATACCGGCAATAACATTCTCGGGGGGCAGGATCTTTATGTACAAATTGCGAGCAGAGCAGAAAAAATTGATTTCTACCCCTTTCCAAATAATATCAGCCTCCAGCAAGGCAAAACCATATATACCTCTTCTTCTCGTCAAAATACCGATTACACAGGTATGAAACTTTTGCTGAGCAAAGAGTTGGGCCGCCTAAACTTATCTTATGGAGCCGATTTAGATTTCGAAAAATTTGAGGCAACCCAAGCTATTTACGATATTCCAAAGGCCTTGACATCAGGCGGTTTAGTGAATGAACAGATTTATGCTGTCGGTCGTTATCCTACCATCAAGTCAAAATCATTGGCTGGATATGTACAAGCAGAGTATCAGGTCGCGGATCCCCTGAAATTATCGGCCGGCATACGTTATCAGAACGCCGCCATTGATGTAGCAGATTTTGTAGGCAATACACAGCAGGCTTTACTTGCTTTTGGTATGGGCAAATCCGCCGATCAGATACCCGGTGGAAAAAGTAATTATGGGATGACCACGATCAATGCCAGTGCGCTTTACAAAATCAATGCACAACAACAGACCTGGATAAGTTATGCTGAAGGCGTCGCACTCGCCGACCCCGCAAAGTATTTCGGTTATGGTACCTATAAATATGATGCTAATGCAGCACATTATATATTACAGTCCAGTATCAATATTGCTGAAGCTAAACTGCAAGGTGTAAAAACGAATCAGTTTGAATTGGGCTACCGACTTAATCAGGACGGCCTAAAAGTCCAATTATCTGGATTTGTAAGTCAGTCCAACAAATCTGTGGAGAGCGACCGCAGTACCTACCAGATTTTGGTAAAAGATAATCCGATCCGTAATATCGGTATCGAGGCACAGATTGACTACAGAATCAAAAACATCCTGGTCGGAGCCAATACTTTGGTTATTAATTCAAAAAACAGAATTGAAGGTGAATGGCGAAAACAAGATATTAATTATGCCAGTTCCAATAAATTCAATGTATATGCGGGTTATACCTATGGAGAATGGTCGACCCGTTTACAGATGCTCCAGATACTGGATCTCAAAGATGCAGATGACAAAAAATTGAAGGGATACAATGCTGTTGACTGGTTTGTGACCTATACGACCAAATATGGCCGCTTCAATGCAGGTGTCCAAAACGTTCTAAACACCAAGTATCAATCAATCTGGAGTCAACGGGCCCAACTTCTTTATGCTGGCTACAAAGTCCCGGAAATGTTTTACTATCAGGGGCGTGGACGTACATTTACAGTCAATTACAGTATTGATTTCTAAAAAAAGAAACTTCCCTAAAAGTCAAGTCGAAACCTTTGATATTCGAAAATCTGATTGACGCTTTGGGCAGATGGAGCTAAAATAAGTAAAAACTGGGCTATCCAAGCATTGGATAACCCAGTTTTCCAATTTTAACCAGTCCCTTTACCAAGAGATTCTCTTATTCAGTACGCTGTGGACATCCTAAATTTACATCTTAATCAGCGAAAGACTGGTTTCTACCCTTTATATTTACCTTCAAATTCGGTCGATGCTTTATTTACGCCATTACTCATGCTTTCGAAGGCTTTATTAATATTATCCAGTAGTGCTGATTCTGTAGTCGCATCGGGATTTTTACTTTTTCGCAATTCGATCAGCTTTGGATAATCCTCAGTCACGATTTTTTTGTAACCATTCAGGCCGTCGAGTACCGCTTTTTGAAAGCTGGCATCGCCTTTAAAATCGCCCAGATCCTCTACTTTCTTAATATCCGCGTTCAGGGATTTTTCCCAATCTGTGCGCACTTGTTCTGCCTTGGCATAGTCGGCTGAATTCATTGCTGCATTCATCGACTCAATATGCTTTTCACTCCCATTGATGACCGTGATAATCGAATTGTTGTAGGCTGCAGGATCCTTTGTTCCTGAATTACAACCTGACATTGTCAGCACCGCTACGGTTAAGATACCTGTTAAGAATTGTTTCATCATTGTTGTTATATTTTAGGGTTTACTAATCTCTATAAGAATAAAAGTCCTTTGCTCGTTAGTCAGCCCCTAGTTTCTACCCATACCTCCACAGCCGCCTAACTAACTTATCCAAAGATAGTTGAAGCTCAATCTTTTTTCTATCACTGAATTCAGGTATTTATTTTTTCAACACAATTATGCAACACGGTTGCTTTTGACATCTTTTTACTTATATTTGTTGCAACTTAATTGCAATACATAATTTACAAAAGCTTAACTCGGTTGATGAACAAATGCAGGATTTTCACTCTCTTATTCACGTATATGCTGTTAGTCCCTACTTATGCACAGGAAAAAGTGACAAAAACCGTTGGACTAAAGGAGGTACAGGTTGAAGGAAAACGTTATGGACAACCAGCTGAAGGAGCAATGTCTGTAGCTATCCTGACCAATGATTCATTACAGAAATATCAGGCGGGCAGTTTGATGCAGACTTTAGATAGAGTACCCGGAGTCAATGCCATCGGCATCGGCGCAAGTCAATCCAAACCGCAAATCCGGGGCCTCGGCTTTAACCGGGTGGCCACCGTCGAAAATGGAATCAAGCATGAAGGACAACAATGGGGACTGGATCATGGGCTGGAAATTGATCAGTTCGGCGTAGGCGCAGTCGAAATTATTAAAGGTGCGAGTTCATTTATGTACGGATCAGATGCCATTGCTGGTGTCATCCGTCTGTCCTCGCCAGCGGCGCCACAAGAAAATGGCTTGCAAGGTCATGCCAACCTATTTACAAGATCCAATAATGCCAGCTATGGCGCTGCGTTACAACTGCAGGGCAGGAAGAACAACTGGGTTTTCGGCGGTGGAGTGACCCATCTCGATTATGCCGACTACCGTGTACCTACAGATACGGTCTATGTTTACAATTATGCCGTCCGTTTAAAAAATCGACAGGTGCGTAATACCGCGGGAAGGGAAACAAGTTTTCAACTCCGGACGGGTTATGTTTCCGAGCGATTTTCTTCTATACTCTATCTAAGTAACTACCGTACTAAAATCGGCTTTTTCGCCAATGCACATGGTCTTGAACCGCGAGGTGTAGATACAGCGCTATACGACCGTTCGGACCGGGATATTCTTTATCCAAGTCAGCAGGTTAATCATTTTAAACTCATTAGCCGAAATAATATTACACAGGGTGTACATAAGATCTGGCTGGATCTTGGCTACCAAAGAAATTATCGCCAGGAATTCAACAACTACACGGCACATGGATATATGCCCCCGGTATACCCGCAAGACATGGTCATTCCGATGAACCTTGAACGGCTGTATGATAAAGAAATCTATCATATTACACTAAAAGATGAATTTACCCTGGCTTCACATCGACTGACTATAGGTGGAAATGCTGAGCAACAACTTAATCACATCGATGGTTGGAGTTTCCTTATCCCAGGCTACAGACAGAAGGCAATGGGCGTATTTATTCACGACCGCTATACGATCAACGAGCAAACCATACTCTATGGTGCCTTACGTTATGACCATAGCACTATGCACAGCTTTCCTTATCAGGACTGGTTTGCGTCGAGACTGGAAAACAATCAATCTGTCCATGTCGTCCGGGCAGATGAACTTCATCGGAGTTTCCATAGCCTCGTTTGGTCCCTTGGTGCGACACGACAAATAGGTCAATGGGAAACGAAACTGAACGTGGGTAAAAGTTTTCGCGCCCCCCTTGCGCAGGAGCTTGCGGCCAATGGTGTAAATTATCATTATTTCAGTTACGAAAAGGGAAATACTTCCCTCTCTCCAGAGCAGTCCTACCAAATGGACTTATCTGTAGCCCGATCTATCGGAAGCGCCAATATCGCTTTTACGCCTTTTTTCAATTATTTCTCCAATTACATCTATCTCAATCCCACATCGGGTTATGACCAGTATTATGGGGCAGGTAATCAAATATTTGAATATGCCCAAAGTAAAGTACAGCGTTATGGGGCCGAAATCCAAGTAGAATATCGCCCCTTAAAGGATCTAAAAATAGAATTATTGGGCGAATATGTTCGATCCAAACAACTTTCGGGGAGCAAAAAAGGCTATACATTGCCCTTCTCTCCTGCGCCCTCACTGGTATTGGATGTAAGTTGGTCTCCAAGAAGCAGCCGCTATTTTAAGGAGCCTTACCTTTCTTTAGATTCCAAATGGACCGCTAGCCAGCAGCATATTGTGCCGCCAGAGGAAAAAACAAAAGGCTATCAGGTACTCAATCTGCGCGCGGGGACACAGCTGCCCCTGGGCCGGTCAGCGCTCCAATTGCGTTTGCAGATCCAGAATATTTTTGACACAAAATATATGAACCACACCAGTTTCTACCGGCTAATCTCGCTACCTGAGCAAGGGCGAAATATCATCCTGTCTCTCGGAATACCCTTCGGTGAGCAAAACCGAAGCTAACAAATTAATCGATGAAAAAATTCATCGCGAATTAATCATGAACAAACTACACATACATATGCAAATACGCAAGAAATACGCAGTAATGGCCCTCATGGCCGCATTCACTATCGCCTGTAAAAAAGAAAAGGAGCCCATTGACAGTGAAAAGCCAACCATAGATATTCGAGCGGAGAGCGCTTTTCCAAAACAATGCAGTCAAATCAAACGCGGATCAACTGTTACATTCCGCACACAATTATCAGACAATGTCGCCCTGGGCAGCTACAGTATTGACGTTCATCACAATTTTGACCATCATTCACACAGCACCGAGGTGGAGGAATGTACATTAGAGCCGATCAAGAAACCCGTTAGACCTTTTGTTCTGGTCAAATCTGTCAATATACCCGGACAAGTACAACAGTATGATGCCCAGCTTCAGATTGATGTCCCTGCAGATGTTGACCCCGGCAACTATCACTTTATGATCCGGGTAACGGATCAGTCCGGCTGGAGCAGCCAACGTGGAATCAGCGTGCGTATTATTGAATAAGAACGTCCTCACAGCAAAACAATTCAATTATTTTCTATCATAACATTTAAATCAATGAACATGAAAACCAGAAACATTCAATTTGTATTACTGCTTACCGCGATTTTCTTTGGCTTCCTGTCTTCCTGTAAGAAAGACAATGCCGATGTTCCGGTTGCAACAAAACCTGAGATCGGCACCCTAGAAATCGGATCTGGCAATAATAAAACAGTAAAAGCAGGCGAAGATCTCCATCTTGAAGGTGATATTGTGGCCGAAGCACTTATCGACAAGATTGAGATCGATATCCATCAGGAAGGTGGCACTTTCAAATTTGCCAAAGTCTATACCGACGAAAAATATGTTGGCAAAAAAAATGTGATTTTCCATGAGCACATCGACATACCCTCTGAAGTTCCGGCCGGTCAATATCATTTTCACCTGACCGTAACGGATAAGGCCGGCAACACGACGAGCGTAGAATCTCCGCTGACCATTCAAGCATCCGATGTGAATGTGAAAGCAAGCTATAAGCTTATTTTTACGGAAGTTAATGGTTCAGTACATGGCGACCATTTTCATGACCTTGCCGATAAAGACAATGTAGAACCCTCATCTATCATCTTTGACAATAGCGGCAAAGCAGTAGCTGGACACGCGCATCTTAAACCGGACGGAATTTATAAAATTGACTTCAAACAGTTTGACGCCACAGGTCAGGAAATCCAGGGTCAATATATTAAAGATAAAGCTACAGCAACGCTATACAAAGCGTTCTTAACTGGTGGTGCTTTTATCCTAAATTCTGGAAATAACGTAACAGGCGCCATTTTCCAACCAAAAGAGTCGACTTACGGTGATGGTTCGGCCGTAACAGGCGCTATTGAGACCACCGGTATTACGTCTTATTTTACTGCCGGAAAAGACAATGAAGGTGAAAAGGAGCTTGTATTCGTTCTACGAAAATTTAAAGATCCTGCAACCAAAGCTACTATTACCCGTGCAGACTGGAATCGTACAGATTATGCAGCCAAATATCCTGGGGAAGACATTATCCGGCTATCTTTTGAATTGCATGCCGAAGAGGGTGAAGACTAATTTCGGAAGAAAAAGCATTCAAATAAAAAACACCTTGTTAGCAATGTTAACAAGGTGTTTTTGTTTACGTTTGCCATGGCCTAATCTCTTCGCTTTGCTAGCACATTTCCATTCGGATCAACCACGAGTTTCCATTCATCGGCCCGACTTTTTACTTCGAATGCATACGTAATCTTTTGCTCTTCACTGATCCTGTTTACATCCTCGATGCGATAGCCCGGAAAATCCCTTTTCACCTTTGCCATAACAGCTTTTGGCAAATCATTTTTGGCAAGCGCCTCTTTGTGACGGACAATCTTACCATTGCTTTGAATCCATACCTCATGATCTGCTCCAAACAAACCTGTTTCAAACTCAGCTTCATATAGTCCCGCTTTCAGTTCCCAGTCTACCCCTTTGGCTTTTGGAAACTTTTGTTGAAAACTATTTACGACCACCGCAGGCACCTGACTTTGTGGAATATCCTGGGCAAACGCTCCCATTGTTGATAGTGCGAGAAGACATGCACTTAATATTGTTTTACGATTCATGATGTTACTAATTTTAATGTATTACAAAGTAAAACCACGATTCTGTAAAGATTTGGGAATATAATTTATGCAGGGCGAAAATCTAATTTAAATAGGTGCTGACCAATCGCATATTGATAGGAAATAGAAAAGCCATATACATGACATATTGCCTGAACGATTGCTAACCCCAATCCCGTACCTTGGGATGCAGCGTCCGATTTATAAAACCGTGAGAACAGCTGCTCTTTATCCAGCGCTGCCTGCGCACTTGTATTGGCAACTATAAGTGTATTTTCAGTAATGGTTATATTTACATCCCCGCCATCCAGATTATGGAACAAGGCGTTACGGATCAAATTGGAGACCATGATATTGGCGAGGGAATTGTCTAATCGTACATTAAGCTCATCTCGTTGATTGACATTGATCTTGATATTTTTAAACGCGGCAATATCTTCCAATTCATCCGTGATATGTAATACCAGCTGATTGATCGAGAGATCCTCATTGTGCAGGAATTGTTTATTCTCTATCTTACTAAGCAGCAATAATGATTTATTCAGTCGCACCAGCCTTTCCGCGGTGTTCAGTACTTCGGCGAGCGTATGCGACTGTTCAGGCTGCAGCCCTTCTGTTTCGGCCATCATTTCCAGCTTATTGATCATAATTGCAAGGGGCGTCTGCAGCTCATGTGAGGCATTGCCAATAAACTGTTTTTGCTGCTCATAGGTTTCCTCATTATGATGGATCAGTGTAGTTACCGCAAGCTGTAGATCTTTAAACTCCTGAATGTTTGTCTCCATAGCGGGTTTATCGTCAGATTTTCCCAAGCGGAATCTGGTGAGCTGATCTAAAAATCGATATAAGGGGCTCCATAGCCGTTGTATTACAACTTTATTGATCGATACGATACTCACGACCAAGAGGACAAATAAAATCAGGACAGAATAAAACAGGTTTTTGATCAAATCACTTTCCTCGATCATTGAGTTGATAATCGATAGCTCATAATAGTGTCCCTTATGTTCAAACGCTGTGGTCAGCATACGTACCGGTTCCAATTCGGGCTCCGGATCATCATCATCTTGCATATACAACATAGTATCTCTGTACACATTCTGCATTTTGACCGCCTGTTGCTCCGAAATTTCACGTACCCTATAATTGTTAATTCCAAATTCCAGATCCGGAGCTACAATGGCCTCAGAAGCCAGTTCCTGAATAATTAAGCGTTTTTGGTTCTCCAATTCCTCATCTATATTATCATGAATCACCTCCAGCATAAATAAATAAAAAATGGTCGACCATACCGCAATGACGATCAGTACCGAAATCGAGAGATATTTGAGCGTTTGATTGGCTAATTTCATTTTTCAACAAGTTTATAACCTATTCCGTAGACTGCTTCAAAATCCACTTCCGCTTTTTTCGTCAAAAATTTCTTCCGCAAGTTCTTTATCTGTGAATAGATAAAATCGAGGTTATCTGCCTGATCCGTGTTATCTCCCCACACATGCTCTGCCAGCGCATTCTTGCTGACAAGACGGTTTTTATTCAGTAAAAAGTAATTCAGGATATCAAATTCCTTTCTATTCAGCGGTACGGGCTCACCTGCAATCGACAGGCTACGGTCGTTTAGATCCAGTACGAGATTACCCATCTCCAATGTATTCTTGCCATCCCGTTGTTTTCTGCGCAGTACAGCTTTAATCCGCGCATTTAATTCAGCAATATGAAAAGGTTTGGTCAGGTAGTCGTCCGCGCCGAGTTCGAGCCCCTGGAGCTTGTCATCCAGCGAATCTTTGGCCGAGATAATAATAACATTATCCGACTTCCCCTCTTTTTTCAACCGGTCCAGCACCTGTAACCCACTTCCACCTGGGAGCATAATGTCCAATAAGATACAGTCATAATCATAGACCAAAACCTTATCCAGTGCTGATCCAAAATCATTCGCGGCCTCTACAATATAACCTTCTTTAATCAGCGAATCTTTCAAGGTTTCCCTCAAATCTGCTTCGTCTTCAATTACAAGTACTTTCATTGGACTTTGTTTTTTATTACGGAATTTCAACGTTATTCCCCCCGGATATTATTTTACCGCTACAAATGTATCCCGAATTTAGGAAAGAATTAGGAAAATGGCTATTGTTAGTTGATTACAAAGGCCCATTGCTATGCGTATGCTGGTTTATTTTTACATATTGGCAAAAAAACAAAGCGCTTTTCGTATTTTAGGTTTTAGATGATCTACTATGGACAAACGTAAAGCTAACATCTGGGCGCCTGTCATCGGACTGGACGGTTTTCGCAAAGCACAGACAGCAGGTCGTGAAGAGCTACTTTTCAATGAATTACATGGCGAGAGGCTAATCGAAAAACCGCATAAGCACGACTTTTTTATTATCAATTTATTTGATAAAGCTTCCGGTGTCCATACCATTGATTCCATAGATTATCCCATTAAAGACCATCAGGTACATGTGCTGTTTCCCGGTCAGATG
This sequence comes from Sphingobacterium sp. NGMCC 1.201703, assembly GCF_047784615.1. Lineage (NCBI taxonomy): Bacteria > Pseudomonadati > Bacteroidota > Sphingobacteriia > Sphingobacteriales > Sphingobacteriaceae > Sphingobacterium > Sphingobacterium sp. NGMCC 1.201703. The sequence continues at coordinate 49,496 of NZ_JBLOHD010000006.1, forward strand.
CACAAATGGCATATCTATGCAGGAACTATTGGTTACCAATTGATGATCGAGCGGTCGTTTTTTGAGCATTTTGCGCCCTTCTTTCGCTTTTCCTTTACCAATTATCAGAATCATCCGGTCATTGACCTGACCAAGGAGGCCTTCATTCAGCTACATTATGAATTTGAATCTGTCAAAAAGGAACTGGAACGCGAGCATTCACTGATACCTTTGATTACGGCCCGTGCCGGTGTGATCGCAGCCATAGTTAGCAGAGAAGCAGAGCATGTATTCACCGAATTCAAAGTCTATCAATCTGTGCCCCGGCTTGCCAAATTTAACCTGCTTATAGACGAGTTTTTCAGGGAACAAAAATTGGTTGCTTTCTATGCGGACAAGCTGCATATTTCCCCCAACTATCTTAATATTCTATGTAAAAAGCACCTGAAAATATCTGCGACCCAGCTTATCCACCAACGGATCTGTGTTGAAGCCAAGCGCCTGCTCCAAAGCACAGAATCATCCATCAAGGAAATAACATTTGAACTGGGCTTTGCAGACCAAGCCTATTTTTCCAATTTCTTTAAACAACAGACCGGTGTAAGTCCGAGTGAATTTAGGGAAAAGAGATAAATCACACAAGAAATGGCAGAAATTGCCCAGTAATAGGAAAGCTTACAGTATATACCTTTGTCTATAGAAATTGATCCATTTATGGATCGTTCATTTAGATTGTAACGTAAATAGGAAATAAAATGAAACCAATAGCGCTTACACGCAAGGAATTTATCCGCAACTCAGCCCTGGCGCTTGCTGGAGCAACATTGATCCCCGGGATGCTATACGCAGAAGATGGAAGTCCACTGGCCCATCCGTCCAGCTTGGGCGCACATCAAGGCAAAAAAAGTTATACCTTAAAAAATGTGCTGCTGGAAACAGGTTTTGAGTATGATGGCAATGGCCAAGTGATCGCAACCAAAACCGGTCTTTTCTCCGTGCAGATCGAAGCCGGGAAAATCAAAAAAATAAGTTCCAACAGTACCGATCCTAATGCCATAGACGCGAAGGGCAGATTGATGCTTCCATCTTTTAGAGACATGCACATTCATCTGGACAAGACCTTCTACGGTGATAAATGGCAAGCTGTAAGACGTGGAGCAGGCGGTGTAAAAGGCATGATTGCACTCGAACAACAGCTCCTTCCCGAACTGCTTAAAAATTCAACCTATAAAGCAGAAAAACTAATTGAACTACTGCAATCCAAAGGTACAGCTTTCGCAAGGAGCCATGTAAATATTGAACCTACCTCCAAATTGGAATCCTTACATAACCTACAGCGTGCATTGGAAAACAAAAAAAATAGTTTCGGTGCCGAACTCGTTGCCTTTCCCCAACATGGCGTGTATTACACCGATTCCGTACCCTACCTGAAGGAAGCAGCCAAGACCGATATTGATTTTATCGGCGGAGTAGATCCTTTTACCATCGATGGCGCCATTGAGAAAACAATGGATTTTACCGTACAGCTGGCACTGGATCACAACAAAGGGATTGATATCCATTTGCATGAGTCCGGAGAATCGGGTCTAAAAACAGTGGAGTATCTGATCAAAAAAGTAAATGAAAACCCGGCGTTGAAAGGCAAAACCTACCTCAGCCACTGTTTTGTACTGGGGCGTTTGGAAAAAGCCAAACAACAGGAAATAGCTGAAAAGCTGGGAGCGGCCCAAATCGGAATTGTTTCTACCATTCCTTTTGCAGGACTCATTATGCCTATCCCTACACTGCTAGAAAATAAGGTCACCGTCATGACGGGAAATGACAGCATTGTCGATCATTGGAATACTTTTGGTACAGGAAGTGTCCTACAAAAAGCCAATATGGCGGCACAAGTCTATGGACAGGTCACCGAGTATGGTTTATCACGCATGCTGAAACTGGCGACAGCCGGTCCGATTCCATTGGATGACAAAGGAAAACAGCAATGGCCGAAACCCGGTGATGATGCCAATATCGTACTTATCGATGCCAGCTGTTCTGCCGAAGCTATTTCACGGATTTCACCCGTAGGATCCCTTATCTATCAGGGCAATATCGTCTACTAGGTTGCAGACAAGCGATATTATCACTAACTAGATCTTTTTATACACAATGGCGGTCAATTGCTTACTCTAAGCTTTTGATTGCCCCATTGTGACCTATAATTGCTATTAAAACAGTATTAAACATCATGTCAACCCCTTATACAACCCTGCTAAAGGGCAACTATACCCTTAAAAACGTGCTTTTGGAAACTGGATATGTTTCCGATGATAGCGGAATAAAAGCAACTAAAACTGAACTCTTCTGTCTAGAAGTCAATGCCGGAAAAATTATCCGGATATTTCCAAATAATCCACAACATGCCACAGCTGTTGATGCTAAAGGCTATTTAATGCTGCCTGCTTTCAGTGATATGCATGTCCATCTGGACAAAACACTGTATGGACTACCCTGGCAAGCACAATCTCCCAAAAAGAGAACGGTGCTGGAGATGATTGCTTATGAACAGGAAATTATCCCTGAATTACTCAAGACATCGACCGCACGGGCAGAACAACTTATTGACCTGTTGCAAAGCTATGGTACCACCTTCGCACGGACACATTTTAATGTCGACACCACTTCTGGGCTCCGTTCTCTGGAAAATCTCCAAAAAGCACTGGACAACCGCAAAGAAAGTTTCAAGGCAGAATTGGTCGCTTTTCCGCAACATGGATTTTTTTATACCGACTCTGCACCACTCATGAAGGATGTAGCCCAGATGCCGAGTGTGGGTTTTATTGGCGGAGTAGATCCCTATGGAATCGATAAGAATATTGAAAAAGTACTCGATTATACGGTAAAACTAGCCCTTGACCATGACAAAGGGATTGACATCCACTTGCATGATGGGGGCAAAGAAGGTATACACACGATTGAATACCTTGCCGAACAAGCGCTGCAGCACCCAAAGCTACAGGGGCGCAGTTTTGTAAGCCATGCCTTTGTACTGGCCCAGTTACCGGTAGCCGAAGTAGAGCGCATTGCCGAAAAATTAGCAGCAGCCAAAGTAGGGATTGTCTCGTCTATCCCATTTGGTGACCTGGTCATGCCTATTCCAACATTATTGAAGCATGGTGTTGACGTGTTAGTCGGTAATGATAATGTGCAAGATTATTGGAGCACTTTTGGCCCTGGAAATATGCTAGCGAAAGCCAATTTAATGGCTGGCATGTATGGTTGGGGATCTGAGTTCAATCTTTCGAGAACCCTTCGTTTTGCCACCAACAATGTATTGCCATTGGATGACAAAGGCCATATGCAATGGCCGAAAGTGGATGACAGGGCCGAATTTGTACTGATCGATGCAAGCTGCTCTGCAGAGGCTGTTTCGCGCATCTCCCCAACCATGGCTCTGGCCCATGAAGGAACATTCTACTGGAAAAAATAAACCCTACCTGATACCTTGAAAAACAGAAATTCCTGGTGTTATCTAACATTGGGAATTTTTTGTTTCAACCATTGCTTCTTATCGCAATGAAATTCTCTAGCTTTCCCAATGGGAAGATAACCCGTATAGAAGTACAGCTGGATTGATCTAAAACCGGAAACACAAACTCCGTTTATTACGATCGCTTAAAGAGTCTCATGATACGGGGCTCTATCCACTCACTCAGGATATAAGCAAGCAGCAGCATGAGTAACGTCACGACAGAAACAAGTACATATTTGTTTACATGTTCATGAAGCCGATTGAAAATAATAAAACCAATATGCTGATGAATGAGGTACAAAGGATAGGTCAGCATCCCGACTTTGACTAATTTCGGCGAATTGAGGTATTGTAGCTTCTTACAGGAAACAAGTAACATCAGGATATAAAATACAACGATTGTCGCAGCGATAATATAGGGAGAAAAATCACTATGGAATGTTCTTGCCAGCCAATGGATCCGACCAATAGCTCCATCGATGGACAAGTACAGGCAACAGGGCAATACGATAAAATGCTTCAGTGCTGGCCCCTGTAGGAAAATTTGACAAAAGACAATGCCCGCAATAAAATAAGTACTCCAATCCAAAATAAAAAAGTGGTGGATGGCATCGTAAATTTCAAATGGGCCAACAAACAGGCGCAATCCTGACAATAACAACCAAAAGTAGACCAGATAGTCCAAACTGATCTGTTTAAACCTGTTTATGATAAGAAATAGCGCTATAATGAGATAAAATTTCAATTCAATATACAGCGACCAATAGGCGCCATCTATATTTCCCTGCCCGAGCAGTTCCTGAACCATCGTGAAATTGGCTAGAAGCTGCCTGAATGTAACCAGATAGCGCGGTGCGCCAAAGAAATAAGAGATCACAAATGTTAGGATCAAGCAGATCCAATACATCGGATACAAACGCTTGAAACGTGAATAACAAAATTTGGGCAGCGAACGATGTTTGATGGAAAAGGCGATCACAAATCCGCTGATGATAAAAAACAGGTCTACACCGAGGTAGCCATATTTAAAATATTCCCCAATCTCGTCGAACCGCAACAACGACATATTTCCACCTTTATACCCCCGATATAAATAGTGGTACAATAGCACTGCGGATGCAGCGATAAAGCGAAACAGATCAATTTGATAGATTCTTTTGGATTCAGCCATTTGAGCGCAAATATAGGCTGTTTGATTTATAGTTTCGGTTAAGGGTTTCAAAAAAACGTACGCTGAACTTCATTATCTACAAGTGCTAACTAGACATGTAATAGCGCAGGCTTCCTCTAATTTATAACATCATTATGTGACTATCGTGCATTGTATTTCCTTTGTATCCTGATTAACTTTACTCCTATTATATCCGTAAAATGAGTAAATTATGAAAAAGAACCTATTAATAGTCTTTATTGCCGTCGCCGCCATATGCTTCGGTTTTCAAGCAAAAGCGCAAACCGGCACATCGGGTCCCGTCACAGTTAATATTAATCTGACAGATGCCATTTCGATCACTTTGGGCGCGGATCCAACAGTAAATTTCGATTATACCACAGCCGCCGATTATGCGGCGTCAAAAACGGTCACGAAAGCGAATCATTTTACGGTGGTCAGCAATAAGCCCTATGACCTTACGGTAACCGCTGGAGGAACATTTACACCAGCTGGTGGACCTGCACTAAATATTGTTACAGTTACTGTACCGGCTGCAACCGCCAATGGTGGAACTCCAGTTGCCAATGTACCACTTAGCACTACTGCTGCTGCTCTGGTCAATGGTTCGACGGCATCCACAGGTGCAATCTATACCGTGGATTATACGATCTCAAATCCCGCATCGTTATTAAATCTTGCTGGATCGACTTATAGCACTACAGTAACTTATACAGCGACACAACAATAAAAATCTGACTAAACATTTTATTCGTGAGATATTATTTAGCAGTATTTGTTATCCTGATATGTAATACCCTGATCCACGGACAGGGTATTTCCATTTCACCCTCCCGGATATTTTTTACCGGTGAAGCCGGACAGACCGTCAGTCAGGCCATTACGTTTAACAATAGCTCCGCGAGCACACTTTCCTTCGTCGCAAACCTGAAAGATTGGGACCGTGACTCCTTGGGCAGCAAACGGTATTATACCACAGGGAATAATGCGGGGTCAAATGCTTCGTGGCTTACCTTATCTGAAAATACGGTACAGCTAGCTCCTGGGGAAACAAAAGTGGTCAATCTTTCCATGACAATCCCTGATCATCCGACAACAAAACAGCAGCGCCATTGCATGCTATTCTTTACGCAGGTTAAAGAGCAAAAAGCTGCTCAGGCAAATGGACTCCAGATGAACGTCCTGATTGAGGTCGGTATTCAAGTATACCATACACCGGCAGGTTTAAAAGCTGGTGACCTGGAATTTCTTGCCTTTGAAGATAAAGGCGCTGTTACCGTTCAGGACAGTAAAACAGTACGCCGGATGGAAGCCAAAGTTAGAAATACAGGCCAGATCAATAAAGATGCATATGTACGGTTTGAGCTGACCAATATAGAAACTGGAGAAGAGACACCTGTGGAGGCTGTGGCCATAGCAATGCTTCCCGATTCCGAACAATGGGTCCGTGTAGACCTACCTGGTAAACTTGCCTCCGGTCGATATCTCGCGGTTGCGATACTTGACGCAGGCAGCCAATATGATTTAAAAATTGCGGAGAAAGAAATTACATATTAGTTTTGCTATATGGTTGATTAGTATAAGTCACTGTATATCTCATGCTATGGCACAAGTCACGATTAATTTGCCGCAAGCAAATATCCAAGGGCGTACGGACTACATCGAAAGTTTTACCGGTGGCCAATATTCTTTTACTTTACTTGCCCTGCTCCCAACAATCAGTACCCGGGCAATTAACAGCACGAGTTTTGTCAGTACAACAGGCGGGGGAACAGTCCCCTTAAATGTAACACACCTTAAACTAGAAAAAATTAACAACCTTTCGCTTCTCGGATCAAGTAATGATGTCACCTTATCAACTAGCGATCAAGTTTTAGTCAGTTCGCTGGCCACAGTAAGTGTTTCTGCAGGACCGGTTATTCTCAACTCACGTTTTGTTACTGCAAATCAAACATGGATTGCAGGCATTTATAAAACTACACTCTCGCTTACCGCCTCAGGCATTTTAGGCGGCTCCATTACACCCCCGAGCCAAGATTTCTCCATCAGTGTCCCTGGATTTATAAGTCCCCCGGCGAGTATCGGTACAACCAGCATTTTAATCAATGATTTGAGCTATTATCGAGCTGCCAATGGCATCAGTAGTAACAGCGTTATTCCGCTATCGACCACCGTCCCTTATATACCAAGTATTAAAACTGGGAATACAAAATTTAGCTTTAGCAGCACCTCAGCCTATAATGCATTACCGGTTACTCCTGTCTCAACCGTGAATACAACCTTAACGGGTATTGCGAATGCGACATCCGGGGCTCTATCCACCACGGATCAGTCTTTGACCAATACCAGCGGTATCGCTGTTCCGACCAACAACAATCAATCCTTGACCTATTCTTATAGTATTGGAGCAAGTCAACTGAAAACAAACTTTGTACAGGCAGGCACCTATACTGTTCCGCTAACCTACAGCTGGAACAAACTATCGGCAGCCTATCCCAGTGGCAGCCTACAGGCACAGGCAAATGGAAGCCTATCTGTCGTCGTAAGCGACCTAGGCGAAATCGTTGCCAATCAACAAACCGTCAATCTTGGTTTTGCAACAGCCAATGATTATAAGAATGGAGTCAATTTAAATATGCCAGCCCATCTTAAGGTGAGTAAAACTACGCCCTACAACCTTTACGTGCGCGCGACATCGACAAACTTTGCTTCAGGAGGCAACAGCATTCCATTAAATGTATTGCGCATTGGTCCAATGGCTGGTCAAAGCGGCATGAATACCATTACCCTATCCACCACAGCTCAGCAGCTTATCCAAAATGCCGACCCTGTGATAGACCGTAATCTCAACATTCTTTACAGTATCCCTGCGAGCGCAACAAGCATGCTTCTCAATAAGCCTGCCGGTGCGTATTCGGCCAATATTATTTTTAGCTTTGTCGCTCCTTAAAAGCGTTTAACACCAACTTTTCTACGCTCATCCCGAAAGTTAAAATCGGGAATCACAGCATCCTTATCCGTTTTTACTTCGATCTCACAATTTTGATTTTCGATCGAGAAGGACATCCCTTCGGTAACAACAGCGATGCGGTAGTTACCCAATGGAAGATACAGCACATACTCACCGCTTTCTGAACTTAATGTACTGTAGGTTTTCCCTTGGCGATCTACAGCGGTTATTTTTATTCCCCCTAGCTGCGGTCTTGATTTTAGATACCTATTCTCAACAATCTTAATACGGCCTTTTAATGGCCTTGTTTTTATCAGCGGAATTTCCAACCGTTGGTTTTTAGTCATCAATACATTGATTGGCCCCTGCGAGACCCAGCCTTTGCCATTCTCCACCTGTACGCTATATGGGCCGGCCCCCATATCAACAAATTTCACACGACCTTTCTCGTCTGTTAATGCCACTTCCTTCCCAATCCGCACCAAAACGGCCTGGGCTTTGGCTTCACCACCATCGTTTATACCATTATTATTACCATCTTCAAAAAAAATAAGTTCCAGCTTATGGCCTTTCTGGCCGGCAGGTCGACCAAAATTCTTTTCTATACCCAGTCGGATCTGTCTGTTATCAAAAGAATATCGATTCAGTGGGTTAGGATCAGGCGGTAAATTCGGATCTACAAGAAACAACGATTTTCCGCTTATTGCGGTATAGAATATATCGGCTGTCAGATTCCAATTATCTTTTATCTGCCAGCGGACATGACCATTTACCGACAGATTGTTACTTTGGGAGAAACCATAATAGCTATACATGGTCGAAAGCTGTACATTCAGCTGATTATTAAAGGCGTAAAATTGCGTATTTGGCCCCAATGAATAAATGCTGTAATTCGAATTTACGCTGGTCGCCAAAAGATCACTCAAGTAGTACGGATTAATCTGGATAAATGTATTAAATCCAAAAAATGTATTCGTATAATTACCATTGATGCGGACCGAATGAAATGGCGCAATAGGTCTATTGGAAGTATTTCTGTAGGTATATCCATAATCTGTCTGCAGCGAGAACCGGTGTCCTGAGGTAAAAAAATTAAGATCGGCTACTGTGCGAAGGGAATTCGACTTCCAGTTCACCGGATTAGTTGCCATTCCCCACCAATTCTGGTATGCAGCATGTTGTGCCATAAAATAGGGCCTAAGATCAAGTTGCAACTTTCCAAGGCCAGTATGATACCCCAACTCATAAATCAGTATCCTTGAAGCATTATTAAAAAAATAGTTTCTGTCCCCAGCAAGGTACTTTGGTCTATTATCCATATAGCTGATCCGGGCAGAGAGGTTTCGATCGTTGTCGAGCAATATCGTTATACGCGAATCTGTTTGAGTAAGACCTCTACGCAGTCCCACATAGTACGGTGAGCTATAATAATTGACACTTGTAATCTGATAGTTACGAAAGGTGTTATTGTAATTTATTCCCCCAGCAACGGCTAGCCTATTATTTCCGCTTTCAACCTGTTCGATGCTTGTGCCTCCTTCCAAGAAAAGGCTATTATTATTGCCTAAATCAATAGCACCTTTACCACTGAACAGACTGCTGCGCACACCACGATAGTCATTATTGCTATGTAAGTAAGCGATGCTGTTCTCCTGATTTTTGTCGGATTGAATAGCATATTTAAGGCCAACAATGTCCCCACCAGAAATTGGATTATCCATCTCCGTGAACAACATGTAATTGTTCTGGATTGCATACAAACTGAGGGAACGCCGATGATCGAATTTGTAGGTCCCTTTTATACCACGTCCATTGATAAACTGATCAAGATTTTCATAAATATTACCCAGTTTTACCCCCCACTTTTCGGTATCATAATCCAGATACGTATCGTATAGATTAAAGGTGCGTTGATCTTGATAATAATCTAAATTCATTCGATAGCTCAATTTATCCTTATTGTTCAGCTCAATTTTGCCATCCCCCTGCAACTGGTAAACTGAAATGTCCTTCCCCAGATTGATATAACGTAAAGCAGCACGATTGTCAAAAGGTTGATTTTGCAAATTCATATTGGAAAAGAAACGCTTTACACTTCCCACGGTCATTACACGGATACGATCGGTGGCCAACACGCTACCACCGCCCTCGATGGCCTGAATATCAACATCAAAATCCACATTTGTATTTTTTTTCCGCAACCGGGCCGTAAAAGTCAACAAAGACTGACCTCCCGCGGCTATGGTGAATGGCATGATCTCACCAATGATCTCCAGATCAGGAGAAAGGTTAGGAAAACGCAACTGAGCCGTCAGCGGTACCAGCCCCCGATTGATCGCCCGCACTAAAAATTGTGTCTGCCCCGTGGCCTGGTCCAGGTAATATTCAGCTTGTTCGGTCTGTATGAGGAAAGACTGTTCCATAGCCAACTGTGTATAAAAAGACTGATGTTCCTGTATTTTTATTGAGGGATCATTCGATTCAAATCCGACTGTAAAGGTTTGTGTTCCCTCAGCAATGGTCTGGCGATCGGCGATATATTTTAGCGGAAACAACTTCGTTTCTTTGGGCTTTAAAGTAATCGACAGCGGCAATTTTATTAGGCCCCGAAGAGCCGCAGTGTTGGCTGCTGTAGGCTTTAATTCAATTGGTCTATCTGTGCGATTACTAATATTTAATTTGTTGGAGAATGTTTGTGAGGATGTAATTTGTATTGTATCACGTTCAAAATAATACGTAATATCGTACTGTTGCTGACTTTTCGCTATGGATAACAAAACAGCAAAATAAAAAAGAAACAGGAAAATCCAACGGTTTCTTATTGGCATATCGTACGATTCAACTATCCATAAAATTCAGGCTAAATTCGAAGAGATTGAAATATTGCCGGTCACATGTTCATGTAACAAAATATTAAGCTGTCAACTGCGCGATCAGTTCACCTTTGCTGTTGATCTGTAGCTTTCTGTAGATTCGCTTGATATAAATCCGCACGGTATCCAATGAAATGTTATACTTTTGGGCGATCATCTTGTAACTCAACCCTTCGATAATTCCTTTGGCAATCTGCAATTCACGGGCGGTCAGTAGATCTTCCACTTTTTTTGATTTAAAACTCTGTTCTATCAGGGCTCTATTGACACTGGGGCTCACAAATGATCCCTCATTTAGGGTAATATAAATCGCGGATACCAAGGATTGCAGGCAGGTCTGTTTCAATAGGTAGCTGACCGCGCCATATCGAAAGCAGCTACGCACCGCTCTTACATCAGCCACGCCGGTTAATACGATAATTTCAGTTTTTGGAAAGGCATTTTTTGCATGTTCAACAAGTAGAGGTTCCTGATCTGCAATATCAACAATCAATACATCCGGCGCAAGCATCGCCCGATCCACAGGTCCGCTGCTTGTATCAAACAGCACTTCGATCCTATTTTCACCCACTTCATTTTCTTTATCAAGTATCCGTTGGGTTGCCTGCCTTGCGCTTTCGTCTCTATCAATAATGCCTACAGTAATCATGTGCTTGTTTATTATTCCGTCTTATAATCAGTTTTTTATACCCAGCTATATTGCTTTCGGTATATTTGGCGTTTATTCGCAGATCCACAGGGAATCTGAATAGCTCATACATCAATTACCTCTCTCTTAAAAACAACTATTAGAAAAGAATTGTTTTACAAAAGAAAAAACGATTAAATATTAGAAATTTTTTTGACATTAGGTGCCAGTCTTAGGGTTAAAAATTACGATAAGATATTTATGAGCGAGAGGAAAGCGGATTGAGACTTTTCAATATAGATTTTGCTTTTTAAAAAATGGATTATACGCAATTATATCTATTTTTTGAAGAATACAAAGTCTTCTTTTTAATTTTAATTGAATTACGACAAAAAAACAACTGAAGATTCAGGATAAACAGTATCCATATCATTGAACTAATTAATAGTTTCAAAAAGAATAAAAAAATTATTTCAAAAAAAAATAAAAACAAAGTACCTTTAATTAATTTTAAAAAAAAAATTATGAAATACCTTTATTTATTTGTGTTGCCCTTTTTTCTACTAGGATGCGGAAAGGATGGCAAAATAGGCCCTCAAGGCGAAAAAGGAGAGCAAGGAGAGAAGGGAATCGATGGTCTTAATGGAAGTACCATCTTTAGTGGAAAATCTGCACCCACAAGTGCTATCGGCGTAATTGGGGATTTTTATCTAAATCTTTCCAGTGGAGATCTATATGGTCCTAAAACTAAAGAAGGATGGGGAAATCCTTTTAATTTAAAAGGATCTTCTGGAGTTCCGGGATCTCCAGGAACCCCCGGCGCAACAATTCTTTCTGGTCAAACAATTCCCACTCAAACAATAGGAAAAAACGGCGATTTTTATATCAATCTAAAAGATATGACTATTTACGGCCCTAAAACAAATGCCGGATGGGGAAGCCCAGTTAGTCTTAAACCTGACCAAAAATTGGGAATTGATGTTTATTTATTGGATAGCATCCAATTTAATACTAAATCGAATAGTATTGAAGGAAGTAATGATAAATATCGTACTGGTGGACTTACCAAAACTTATGAGATTCCATTTATAAATAAAGAAAATTATTTAGAATTTTCTTATTCAATAAGTGCAGATAATAGCCCTACTCCAGATTTCACTCAATTTGATTGGCAGGAATTTCCAAGAGACAATAGCATCGATCTCAAAGGAAAAAGCTTAAATCCAGACGTTTCCATCGAAACGGGATACATTCAATTCCAACCTCTTAGTACAACTAATTCCAAATATAAGTTTAATTTTTATTTAAGTAGCGTGACAAACTTTTCAGGAACAGTATTAAGTACACCTAATTTTCGGGTAATGGTTAGAAGTTATAAACTAACTAAAAAAGCTTCTTCCCTGTCGGAAACCGAAAAACGATATTTAAGACTTAGATAATAGATTCTAAAATAAAAATTATGCGTTACATTTATCTATTTATTATATTTACCTTTCTACTGGGATGTGGAAAGGACGGCCCGATTGGACCAACAGGTGAACGAGGAGAAGGTGGAATTAACGGAACAAATGGAAGTACAATTCTTAGTGGAAAGGTACCTCCCTCTACGACTATTGGATTAAATGGAGATTTCTATTTAGACTTATCTACAGGCAATCTATATGGCCCGAAAACAATTAATGGATGGGGATCACCATTTAATTTAAAAGGACCTTCCGGAACTCCTGGAAGCCCTGGAAGTCCTGGAACACCCGGATCTAGCATCCTTTCGGGAAGAATAGTCCCTTCCATAACAACCGGCAAGGAAGGAGATTTTTATATCAATTTGAACGATATGACCATCTTCGGACCGAAAACAAACGATGGGTGGGGAAATCCCGTTAGTTTGAAACCAGATAAAGATCTAGGAATTGATGTATATTTAATTGATCGAATCGATTTCTCTGGCAATGCCTCCCCTATAAATAGTTGGTTATATCATTTTAAAGGCTCATCTGAAACATATGAAATACCATTTGTTAAGGGAGAAAATTATTTAGAATTTTCTTATACGATACCCGACAGCAGATTTGACAATACTTTACCAATATTTACAGAACGGAATTGGCAAAAACTACCTCTTCAGTTCACATTTTGTTGTCTTGTAGTCAGTCTTGATTATTATATTGAAACAGCAACTGTTAATTTTCGAACAAAGAATGTGGAAGACGAACCAAACAAGTATAGATTCTATTTTGATGTCGATGCCGAAGCTTCTTTTAGAGATTTCTTTATCCCTGGATTTACAATTATGGTACGAAATTATAAGATGAACAAGAAAAAAGCGTCGAACCTCTCTAGCCGTGAAAAAAGATATTTAAGATTAAAATAGTGATTATAAAAATTGAGCTCATAAATATAATTTTGAGCTCAATTTATTTCCAATAGCTATCTGAATTTCTTATCAGTATCCTGTAATCCGTAGATTAAATTAATAATTTAAACTGATTTATTATTCTGCGATTGACCGCAACTCTCTCTTTATCGAAAAACCAGCCCCATTTTCCAAAATATGTACAAATAGACCGGATATGGACTTTGAATAACTTAAAATTTTTACTTGATCCGGCAGCGTATCCATGGATAACAGATGTCTTCGAAAAATAAACAGTTCTATATTTCCTATTCATTCTTCTCGATAAGTCCCAATCCTCAAGATACATAAAAAAGCGGTCGTCGTATAATCCCACTTCGTCCAATGTGGACGTTCGTAACAACGTAAAACATCCTGAAAGTACAGGAGTATCATAAATGAGATGAGGTGATACATTTCTGAGCTCGTATTTTTCTATAGAAGACAGAAAAATATTAAACTTTCGATACAATATCCGTTTTAGAAATATTAATGGATCAGGCAACAATTTGGGTAAGAACTGAATGGTTCCATCAGGATTCAAAATTTGCGGCATAGCCATTCCCACATCAGGATTGGTTTCCATAAAATTTACCATTGCATTAATAGTATCATCCAATAAGAGAACATCCGGATTAACAACAAAATGATATTTACTCCCCATAATTATCGCCCTCTTTATTCCGATGTTGTGCGCAGCTCCAAAACCGGGATTACTTGGTTGATGAATATATTCGAAACGCGGGTGAAAGTCTCTGATTTCTTTCTCAATCGAATTTAAAGGAGAATTATCAATGATCAATAAGACATCAATATCTGGTCCATCCATTCTCTTTAATAACTCCTTGATCTCGGAATACGTCTGTTTATATAATACTATAGAAGCTGTAATCATTGTTATTTATTTGCACCTTTAAGAAAGCCGGCCGTATGAGACTCTCCTTATCTTTCCTAATTATTTCTCTCTCTAAACCGTTAATTGGGAGTTTTGGATAATTTAATATCCGTACTGCTAAGCTGTTAAAAAAAACAGCTTAACAACTACAAAAATATTAAAATTATTTAACCAAACGGCATAAATATTCACCATAGCCCGATTTACACAAAGGTGTAGCGATGGTTAATAATTGCTGCTTGTCAATATACCCCATACGATAGGCAACTTCTTCAATAGCTCCTATTTTCATTCCCTGACGTTCTTCAATGACCTGCACAAATTGTGCAGCCTGCATTAGTGATTGGATCGTTCCCGTATCCAACCAGGCTGTTCCCCGATCGAATATGCCTACTTTTAGCTTTCCATTTTTTAAATATTCTTTGTTGATATCTGTAATCTCCAGTTCTCCGCGCGCTGATGGTTTGATACTTTTTGCAATTGCAATGACGTCATTGTCATAAAAATAAATTCCGGGGACAGCATAATTTGATTTCGGCTGTTTTGGTTTTTCCTCAATAGAAATCACCTTTTTGGCGGCATCAAATTCCACCACCCCATAACGCTCGGGGTCATGTACAGGATATGCAAATACGACACCTCCATCCGGATCTGCACAGGACTGCAGCAGTTTCGACAGACCCGAACCATAGAAAATATTGTCGCCTAGGATCAGCGCTACTTTATCCTTCCCTATAAATTCTTCGCCCAACAAGAAGGCCTGTGCCAAACCATCTGGACTCGGTTGCTCCTTATATTCAAATCGACAGCCGAGTTGAGAACCATCGCCCAATAGCTTCTGAAAGTTGGGTAAATCCTGTGGCGTCGAGATAATCAATATCTCGCGAATGCCTGCAAGCATAAGCGTAGACAAGGGATAGTATATCATTGGCTTGTCATATACGGGCATTAATTGCTTACTTACTGCGAGCGTTAGCGGATGCAAGCGAGTGCCCGATCCACCGGCTAATATAATTCCTTTCATTTCTATTCAGCTATTAGTATTGAGACTTTAGTATTTAGACTCTGGTTATATAAGCCTTCAGCCTAATAATCTCTTTATTATTTTTCTATTTCTTTGGTTAACATTTTCGCTAAGCTCTCCTTCCATTCCGGCACGACCACATCATAGACCGCTTTAATCTTTGCTTTATCGAGTAGTGAATACTTTGGCCGTTGCGCAGGTGTGGGGTAAGCAATCGTTGGGATTGGCTTTACCTGACAATCGAACGAACGGAAATCCCGTATTGCTACAGCAAAATCATACCAGGATGTTTCCCCCTCGTTACTGTAGTGATAGATTCCGGGAATCCATTCTGTCGCATCAGCAATTTTCAGAATTGCGATTGCCAGATCTTTTGCGTAGGTTGGGCTACCGATCTGATCGTTGATCACATTTACTTCCTCCCTTTCGGCCATAAGACGGCACATGGTCTTGACAAAATTCTTGCCATAGGCAGAATATACCCAGGATGTCCGGATAATAACGGCCTCAGGATACCACTTTTGGATAGCCTGTTCACCGGCAAGCTTGGTCTGCCCATATACATTGATCGGTGCTGTTGGCGCATCTTCCGGCAGCGGAATAGCAGCATTTCCATCAAATACATAATCCGTTGAAATGGCAATCAACTTTGCGCCATGGAGACGGCAGTATTGCGCAATTTCCTCACAGGCCAAATGGTTGACCAAATTGGCGGTCTCGCAGTCCTCTTCTGCTTTATCTACTGCTGTGTAGGCGCCAGCATGAATAATTAAATCCGGTTGATACATCGCTAAAATATCCTGGATCAACAGTATCTGATCCAAGGGCAATTGCTTACGATCCAAAAAATAGCATTCTTTTTCAGTATCGTTTATCAATAATTCATACAATTCGGACCCCAACTGTCCGGTAGCACCGGTAATGACGATTTTCATCAAACTCTTTTTTATGGTTCAAATAGCCTGATCCATTTAACTGTTCCTAACGGGAACTCTTAAACGAATCAATCATGCTATCTTACAATTTCAACTTCTTCTTGGAGAATTCCACAAAGCTTTGTGCCTCCTTATCCTTTTGCGACAATATCATCTGATCTACTGGAACTTGCCAATCAATCGCCAATTGCGGATCCAATGGATATATACCATCTTCCGATTCCTTGTTATAATTATTGTCACATTTATAGGAAAACACAGCATGTTCAGACAATACAGAAAAGCCATGTAAGAACCCACGCGGCACAAATAACTGCCTTTTATTCTCAGCCGAAAGCTCTACGGCGACATGCTGTCCATAGGTCGGTGAATCGGGCCTGACATCGACCGCCACATCCAATACCTTACCCTCCAGTACACGAACCAGTTTTGCCTGCGCATGCTCCGCAGCCTGCATGTGCAGCCCCCTGATCACGCCATATTGGGATTGTGACTGATTATCCTGCACAAAATGAGGGTTATGGCCCAATATAGCTGCCAGTTTATTTTCATTGTACGATTCAAAGAAATACCCTCTTTCATCTTCAAATACTGCGGGCTCTAAAATAAAACAACCGGACAGTTTCGTTTCTATATGTTTCATGTTTAAGCGCCGTGATATTGCTTGGTATAATACTTCTGATAGTCCCCCGAAGTCACGTGGTCTAGCCATTCCTGATTGGACAAAAACCAATCTATCGTCAGCGCGAGCCCCTGTTCAAAAGTCACGGAAGGACTCCATCCCAATTCCGAATTGATTTTGCTGGCATCAATGGCGTAGCGCAGATCATGACCGGGTCGGTCTTTCACAAAAGTGATCAGGGAAGCAGCAGTCCCCTCTTCCCGCCCCAGCTTGGCATCCATTTGCCGACATAGTTCCCTGATGAGATCTATATTCTGCCACTCATTAAATCCACCCACATTGTACGACTCGCCGTCCTTTCCCTCATGAAAAACCAAATCGATCGCCTTCGCATGATCGATCACAAAGAGCCAGTCGCGGGTATATTTACCATCGCCATATACCGGTAGCGACTTGTTATTTAGGATATTATGAATACACAGCGGAATTAGCTTTTCAGGAAAATGGTTCGGGCCATAGTTATTGGAACAATTCGTCAACACAATTGGTAGTCCATAGGTATCGTGATACGCACGTACAAAATGGTCTGAGCTCGCTTTGGAAGCAGAGTATGGCGAATGTGGATCATACTTCGTCTCTTCGGTAAAAAAACCAGTTTCACCCAAGGCACCGAATACCTCATCTGTAGAAACATGGTGAAAGCGTTTTCCTTCGAAATTTTCCTTCCAGATAGCACGCGCGGCATTCAGCAAATTTACTGTTCCAATTACGTTGGTCATCACAAATGCCGTAGGATCCGCAATTGAACGGTCGACATGCGATTCCGCGGCCAGATGAATGACCCCATCCGGCTGATATTGTTCGAAGATGGAAGTTATCTTCACCTGATCTGTAATATCGGCTTTCACAAACGTATAATTTGGACAATCCTCGATATCTTTCAGATTTTCCAGATTACCTGCATAGGTTAGCGCATCCAGATTAATAATCTGATAGTCTGGATATTTTATCACAAACTCCCGTACAACATGAGATCCAATAAAGCCGGCACCTCCTGTAATTAAAATTTTTTTCTTCATATATATTGGTTATGGACGAAATACCAATCCCGCCATTCTGCTCAAATGATTACCTCGATGAAATAGTTCGCTAAAATTAGGTTGATTTTTGCGAATTGACAAGTTTTTATTGGAGAAGAAAATACAGTCCATAAAAAAATCCCTTTGCAGGGATTTTTATTGTATTTGTCTAAGCATTTTATTTTAATCCATTGGAATGCGCATCCAACGGCTGTTTCTTTGTTATACTTTTTTTATCAGCGAATAAACGGGGACATCATCAACAAGCTCCTGTTCAATCCGATTATCCAAAGCCTCATACTCGGAATTTTGAGACTTAAATTCAGGGACGATTCGTTTCATAGCCGCAACCAAGTCCATAAAATCCGGCAGGTGCTGATCCGCATCCACGATCTGCTGGCAAACTGCATTGATACGTTCCGCCTTTAAATGCAATTCATCGTGGTTTACTTTTGCAATCATAATTTTCGGATGGTGCGTTTTGACGGTGTTTTCATTATTGGCCAAAAGTTCCTCGTAGATCTTCTCTCCCGGGCGCAGGCCGACGATTTTGATATCAATATCCTCCGGATACCGGTAACCTTTTAACTTGATCATGCGTTTGGCCAAATCCATTATTTTAACGGATTTCCCCATATCAAAGACAAATATCTCGCCACCCTTGCCCATTACGCCAGCTTCCTGTACCAACTGACAGGCTTCCGGAATAGTCATAAAGAAACGCGTGATCTCCGGATGCGTCAGGGTCAATGGCCCACCACTGGCCATCTGTTTCTCAAACAGCGGAATGACCGATCCATTTGAACCAAGCACATTTCCAAACCTAGTGATGATAAAACTGGTTTCGGATCTACCGCTACAGCTGCTCACATAAATTTCAGCCATGCGTTTGGTCGCCCCCATCACATTTGTCGGGTTGACGGCTTTATCCGTAGAAACCATCACCATTTTCTTGGTACCATATTGCATGCATAGATCGGCGACATTTTTACTTCCGAGTACATTTGTCTGAATGGATTCATACGGATTTGCTTCCATCAATGGCACATGTTTATAGGCGGCAGCATGGAAGACCAGATCAGGTTTGTACTGCGCGAATATATTTTGCATAAACGCGTAGTTGCGCACATCGCCAACAATGCAATGTAAATGCTCGGGCTGCGTTGCCTTAATTGATTGCTGGATATCATATAAAGCAGATTCTGCCTGATCCAGTAAAATCAATTTACTATAGTAGCGCCTGGCAATCTGACGGGCAAGCTCTGAACCAATCGAACCAGCGGCACCCGTAACCAGAATCACCTTACCTTTCATCTCCCCTTCGATTTCCGGATGATCCAGCTTAATCGGCTTACGGCCGAGTAAATCTTCGATTTTTAACGGACGGATCTCCCGTTTGGCGCCAGAATTGAGCAAGATACGGGCCGGTGGCATAATTTTAAGTTCGAGGCCTACATTTTGAAACCAGTCCGACACATATTCCAAGCGTTCGGGATCATTATTCTCCACGGCAATAATCACCTGCGTGATCTCATGTTTGTCAATATATTCCTTGGTAATTTCGGTGATGTCTTTAATTTTCAATCCTGCAAGGCGTTTTCCGATTCGGGAGACTTTATCTTCCACAAAGGCAACAACTTGATATTTGATCCGTGGATCTTCTTTCAATAAAGAGAACGACACCAGTCCCGGACGGGAAGCACCGAAAATCAACACATTTTCACCTTTTCGTGCCGGTAGGAACAAATACTCAAAAATTGTTCGGTAAACCACCCGTGCGCCAACCATAATCACCAGCAAGATACAGGCCTGCATCGTTAAAACACCATAAGAAAGACGAAGGTAGTCCCCTGCCATCGTTCCCTTTCCCACCACAGCCTTCACCACCAAGGTCAACAGCATCAGTAGCATATAGGCAGATGCAACAGTCTTAAATATTTTTATGGTATCGCGGATACCCGTTTGACGCACAATACCTCTGTAGGTATTATAACACAAAAACATGATAAAGTATATGGGTAAAACAAGTACCAGTTTCTTCAACATCAGCGCCACATCAAAGACACCCTTAAAATTATTGACCACATAGTTTGAAAACACATAGCTTGCGAATACAAACCACATATCGATCAGCAAAATGACCCATCGAGGATTATCTTTCCGCAACCGTTTTCTTAAATCCCATAGAGATCCCATCATAGCTTTCTTCCCGTTTAGTTTATTTTCTTTACCGTCGTATGCTCCTATTGAAGCTAACACAACGCATATGGCTTGTTTCAATTTTGCAAAGAATGACCAAGATACTTAAAATTTAATAATCCTTTGGCCGTATTATTCAAATATCAATAACGACAACACCATCCTGCGCTAGCTTTTGTATCATCGTGGACTAAGCAACTATTATACCGAAAATATTACAAACAACGATAAAAGTTAAAAATTTGCTCACAAAACCGCTTTAAAATTTATTATATTTCAACAAAACAATACTCCTTTTATATTCGTGCTCTCCTTCATAAACGTTAAAACTGGCATATTGTTTGTAAAACATTCTGTGAGACAGACAAAACCATGTAACTGAACAAGTATATTATGAATTTTTTAACCAATTTGTTTAAACATAAAAAGTCTTCATCCATCAGACCCTTGGCCCAGCTGGAATTTTTGGAAGTGGATATGCACAACCACCTGCTCCCCGGAATAGATGATGGCAGCACTTCCGTAAAAAATTCTATTGCTTATATTCAAGAATTACAGCGTTTGGGCTTAAAGAAATTTATCTGTACCCCGCATATTATGGCCGGTGTACACCCCAATAACAAGTCTAGTATCGAGGCTGCACAAGCTGCCCTTGTCAAAGGATTGAAAGACAATGGAAATGCAGCAGATATTTTTGCCGCGGCGGAGCATATGATCGATGATGGCCTCGCATCGCTTATTCAACAGGACGAGCTCTGTGTCATGCCTGGGGGTTATGTCCTGATCGAGATGTCCTATCTGTCTGAATCCAAAGCACTTTTTCACACAATTTTGGCGATCCAGCAACTTGGTTACAAACCAATTCTGGCACATCCCGAGCGCTATAACTATTATCACGGCAATTTTAATATTTACAAACAGATCAAGGATGCAGGCTGCCTATTGCAATTGAACTTATTGTCACTCAGCCGTTATTACGGTGTAGACAGTAAGGCGATTGCCATGACCTTGCTCAAATCGGGCATGTATGATTTTGTCGGTACAGACCTGCACCATGAACGGCATCTAGAAGCGCTCAAAAATATAGCCGAGAAATATCCGGTTCGTGATATGCTAAAAACCTCGCCCATTTTAAATCAGACCCTATTAGATCATCTGGACAGTCGTAAATCGCAAGGAATTGCAGGCTAAAAAACCGAACTGTCCTTTTTTGTGTCCAGCAAGGGATCAAGTGATCCGACAAGCAACAATACATACGAACGAAGAAAGCATTCTATAAAAAAACGCATTCCCCAAATTGGGGAATGCGTCGCTATTAATTTATTATCCAAATAAGTTAGCACTTATTTACCTGCCGGTGAATTTTTCACACAACGGATCTGAACCGCTTCAGCATCTGTTGCAGTTCTCCAACCAATACCATAACCAATATTTCCAGCACTTCCGGTTAAATGCAATGTTCTGTAACCACCTGCTGTTGCCGACACTAGATAAGCAGCTTCTCTTCCTCTTGTAGAGCCAATATCGTCATTCGGGTAGTAACCGCCATACGAAAAGAACAAATATTTACTACGCTGATCAACCGAAAGAGTAACCGGATCTGTCAATACACCAAAGAACATTCCCAAAGCACTATTTGAAGTACCATCAAAATAATCCACATAACGTGCCGGTGGGCTCCAAGGATTTGGACCAGGGTTATCAGCACCACCTGAATTGGTACGATCCCAAAGTTTTTGGATTTCCGATTCCATAGGCAATCTCCAGGCACCGGCAGGAGCCACCAATTGACAAGGGTCTCCTGTTCCACCATTCGATGCATTGGCAGAAGAGTTGGTGCCATTGATCTGCTTAGGCAGTAGACGGCCTGGGAACCAATAGTCACCCTTTCCAAAAGAATACACGCCAGTAGCTGGATCATAGACCAGATTGTTCAAGGCCCAATCTTCATCACCAACATTCACTGAAACCGGAGCCTTTAATTTAAATTCCAGTACATACTTTACACCCGGTTTCAGGTTCCAGCCACCTTTGCTGATATCCTTCGCTGCGCTTCCGCCGATCGACAAACCTTTTAATCCTATCAGTCCATTTGCTGTCGCTGCTGTCGCTATAAAAGTAGAGTCAGAATTGATCACTCCACCCGTTGTATTTTTCAATTTAAAAGCCACCGGGCTTACCGTACCTTTGAAGGTAAGGGCGCTTGTATTCAGGTTCACATCAACAGCTGCATTAGAAGGTTCGATTGTCGCTCCAGCAATACTGCTTACCGAGCCCACAGCCGAAGCATCGAATTTTAAGGTCACCTGAGTAAATAAGTGCTCAAGATCCGCATTCAATACGTTTTGACCTTCTTTTACCTCAAAAGGCACCTGATCCAACATAAAATCCTGATCAGCTGTAAGACCTTCAAAATTTACCGCACTTAATTTTGTACCGGGTGAAATTGAGGGTAAAGTCTTATTTGAACCCGAAGCATAAATGACAAATGTGTAATTCCCCTTTTCGATCGCAAAATCCTGTGCAGCGTTTCCCTGTGTGAAAGATTTCGTCTCTTTATAATCACCTGCTGCATCAAAAATCGCCACATAATATACAGTTCCCGGTTTCAAGGCCTGTTGTTCACTGCCCGTAGACGCAGTTGCCGCACGGCTTGAAGCTTTTAGAGCAGGAGCAGCGGCTTCCTGAGCAGTTAAGCTCGCCACCAGTGTATATTGGTTATCAAAAGGTATTTCTACGGTCTGTGTTGCCGAAGCAAAAGAACGGCCCGCCGAAGCAGCTTTAACCGGACTTGTCTTCGCATAGGCCTGACCGATATTTAAACGTACAGTTGTCCCTTCAGGTACTATGGCACTGTTATTATCTTTACTACACGAAGAGATTAATAAGGCACAGGCCAAGATAGAAGCGAAACCAAATTTTATTGTAAACTTATTCATGAAAAATGATTGTTTATATCACTAATTAATTAACTCGCCTTATCTACTACCAATCGATCTCTTGCGTCTGTGTTTCAGTCTGCCAAGATTCGGTTACTGAACTGTTTACAGAACCAGCTGCAACACTATATTCCAATTCTACGTTTTGAGCATGCATACGAGGAGCTTCATAAGGTAAGCGGCCGTTTAGATTAGCCAAGTTTTCTTTGTTCGTTTTCATTTCCTATATTTTTAAAAATGTTCTAAAGCGATTCCCTGTTAGTGTAAATAATACACTACATTAAAAAGACTGTATATAATTCATACAAAGACTTTTAAAACCGAATAATATGACACTTCTTTAGTTCAGAAGTTGGGCAAAAGTAGCTATTCTTTGGGATTGAGCGCAGGATTTCGCGCCATGTTTCTTTTTCTGTAGCTAAGCCACTACAATCCATCTCAGAACAAGCATTTTACATGACATTTGGATGAGATTTAAGGCAAGATTTGGAACAAACCTGCCAAAAAAAAGAGTCTGACGTGATTTTTTAAAAATGCCTAAAAGAATGAGATTTAATCGGGAATCGAAAATAAGCTTTTAAAAAGTTGGTTGCTTAAACACTTTAGTTATTATGAAAACTAAAACTGAAAACAGCATTGAAAAGTCAAAAAAACAAATAGATATATATTTTTCTAAAACAATAACTATAAATGCCTATTACTGTTTTTCAATAAAATTTAAAAAAGACAGTAGTAACAAATATCTTAATTTAGAAAAAAGCGACTATATTAGGAAATTGATTATCGATATTAAACACACACACTATAATTCAAAAATAAAGCAACATAAGCGTATACGTATAACTACTGACAATAAAGAAAGTGACTGTTCAAACACATTAATTATAAAACAAAAATTTACCGAAAAAAAATCACTCAACTTTAAAACAAAAGGTAAACAACTTTGTTCAAGCAGAGTATTGTAATCAAATGATACAACAAAAAAGTATTAAAAGACAGGTCTATTTTACATTAAATGACAGTTATACGAAAAAACAGGTAAACCATAAACGATGAAAAGGAAACATCTTCAAATATCAACTGAATTTTATATTGGAAAATAATTTACAATTTTTTTTTGCACAAGTTGATATTTAGTCGTAATATTACAATTCGAAAACATGCAATGTTTTAGCCAAATTAGGAAAAAGTAGTAGACATATATAAATTTATAACAGCATAAATAGGATTATTATAACAGAATTGGCGCAGCGATAACGACAATCCTTGTCTGTACGCAGAGACAAGCAGCTTATCAAAACGTTAATTTTTTAAATTTCTAACAATGAAAAATTAAATTGTCCATTAAATTTTAAAACCCATGCTAGCAATAGCATGAAATTATCCAAATAATATTATCATGAATAAGAACGCAAAAAAAATGTACGTTGCTCCGTCCATTGTGGAGAACGTAGTTGAATTGGAGCAAGGAATTGCTGCTGGATCAGGAAATGCCGCACCCGGAAATTCACCAACTCTTAATGAAGAAGAAGGTGCTGGTGGTTCTGGCTGGAACACTGACGGTTTTTAATCAATTACCTTAATCAAACAATTCAATTATGAAAACAACCAATAACAATTTAGCAAGCAAGTTTGCTCTTGCGGCATTTTTAGCACTTGGCACCCTGGCGGTAACAAGTTGTAACAAAGATAAAAATCAGAACGGCCAGGAAGTCCCATCTGATCAAAGTCAACTAGTGGTTCGTATCGCCGGCATCAACGACGGCGAAAGCACGGTCAAAAAAGGAAGTACATCTAAAGGCAAATCTGGCAATCATTCAATCGAGCTGGTACAATCCAATGGATTTGATGCAATCGTAGCAGTAGACAACAAGGTACCTTCCAATGATGCTTCCGCATTCTCTTCAGTTGCATCAAGAGCTTCCAATGGGTTAAAGGCTGCTACACCAATAGGGTCTACGACCACATATCGCTTATATTTATACAAAAACAATGGCGGAACTTATACTTTCACCAAATCTGTGCAATTTACTCCTGGCTCAGAGACACCAATTCAGATACCTAACGGATCTTACAAATGGGTAGCTTTATCTTACAACAACACGGATGCAATACCAGATGGAGATGCATCGAATAATCTTGTATTGCCACAAAACAAAGATGTGCTTTATGCAACATCAGGCGCAACAGATATCATCATTAATAGCAATACAGCTCCTTTAAACATTACTTTCAACCGCCTGTATGCACGTATTGCTATTGAAGTCAACACGTTAGGTATGTTTGCACCGATAAACTCGGCTACTATAGCAGTTACCGGACAAAGCGCAAAAGCAGCAACTCTTAATCTGGAGACTGGTGCACTGACAGTAGCGGCATCCGGTGGAACACCGGCATTGACAGAGGTGAATTTCACCAATCTTGATGGTAATGCAGCAAGAAAGATTGCCTACTATTATACAGCAGATGAAACCGCCCAAAACTTAACCGTTTCTGTAACAAATCTGAAAATTCAGCTTGATAACAACACCGAGCGGAGCTTTGGCGCGACAACGCTTACACAAAATAAAGCGATTACTCCTGTACGTGGCAAAAACCACCGTTTCTTAGTGGGTATTACTGAATCCGCATTAACCTATGGCACTGGTGCTGGTTTAGCCCAATGGTCTAGATCAAATTTATACTATAAACCAGGCGATGCCACACCGTACCGTTTTTACCACACCAACCCGCAGACAAACGATCCTAACAGCTATTTCTCATTCGGAGCACATCTTCCACGCGTATTGGCAAGTGCAAATGCTGCAGTAGACGCTTGTGCACTCGTTTATCCAGCAGGTCTTTGGAAAACACCTACGGCAGCACAATTAGAAAATGTAACTTCTCGTGGTCTTCTTGGTGGTTTATTGGGTGATCTTGGACTAACAAATGTTGCCGGAATCGATGCCTTAGTTCTTGTTCAGGATGCATTAGCCGCTCCCGTGGCAAACTCAACAGCTACTGCGACCTATTCAGAATTTACACCTACTGCAGGAAACAACGCTGCATATGGGGCTGCTAATTCATCAGTAAACAGATTGCGTTTCAACTACAATGGCTATATGAACACATTGGGGGCAATAAATAATTTGATTACTCTTGATTTGGGAAATACTTATGGTAGCTATAACGCATTCTGGACAAGTGAAAACTTAATCGGATCGCCTGTCATCAATCTTGGGGTAAAATATCATCTAGGACATACGACAGTAGGTAACTACAAAGCTTATAGAACAACAAGCCTTTTAAGCGCGGGTCTTCTTGGAGCAGTAAGTGTCATCAACTCACCATTAATGAATATCCGTTGTGTACGTGATGCAACATGGGCAGCGAAAAGTGCAGCAGCGAATTATGAACCAATGCCAGTTTATCCTAACTAAGCTTAAAGGCTAATCATATTCATTGAATTAAATCAGTTAATTCAATAACAGTAAACAGGAGCCGCTCTTACGAGTGGCTCCTGTTTGTTACATCACTACGGTCCCATTTCGATTTCAACAAAATCATCTTTACCTAATCAACGAAATTAGTTGATCCATCAATTCCAATTTTTACAGGTCTGTCATGCATTAAAAACAATCATACAATCATATTGATAGAAAAGCGGCTAGATTTGATCTAGCCGCTTTTCTATTGTAGCCTACTGCCTACAAAATATTATTTTCACACTTTTTAACACAACTTGAATCTTTTTTTACACAAAAATTTCCAACAATATTTTTTACATTTGGCGCGTCAAGTCATTTTTTTTGCGTTCGACTTGATAAAACTATTTGGATAATGTGGAACGGAGGCGTCCGTTCCACTATTTTATTTCACCCTATCAACCAACACATTACATCGAAAAACAGTATTTTTCGTCCCAACGACGTTTCCTATTTTTATACGAATTGGGCGATCAGCAATCATCCTAAAAGTGATCCATTTAAAGTTGATAAATCAGACGGAAAAATGAACTGATCGTCTCTTCCCTGCTGCCCACTGGAAAGCCTACCGCCATACCGATTGCCAATTTATCGTTAATTCCCAGTTTTACCTGAGGCCGAAGCGTTGTCTCCAGACTACCAGACTCGACCTGCTGATTAACTTCAAGTCCAATAAAATGATCGGTCTGCGGCAATGTATAATGGAAGGAAGTATTGATCTGCCAGTTCATCTGCGTCTTTCCAGATTTATAATGATAGGCTATTTCCGGTCCTGTATAGACCAAGGTATGCCAGTTGCTGTACCAACTCTTCGCAGCCACAAAAAAGGGATTAAAAGCAGTTCCGCCCTCGACAAAATTAAAAATCTGGGTGTAGCCCATCGCTAATGTTGTTGCATGCTTCTTGGAAACATAGAACGAATACTGTGATGACAAGCGTAGCCTTTCGAGCGCATTGCTGGAGGCGATGCCATTCACTTTGCTCTTCGAATAGACAAAATCGGTTTCCACTTCCAAGCCCAGGCGATCCATAGGCGCAAACTCGTATTCCATTAAATAACCGTATTCATCCATCTTTCGCATCCTGGTAATATCTGTACCGATATTGAATTCCTTCTCCCCTTTTCTTGCTCCCAGGTCGCGCACAAGATCATTGTACAGGGGTTCGGCATGGTGCACCTTATCGGGTATCGTTCGGCTTTCTTGCGCCTGAGCAATCGTAGAAAATGAGCGTATCCAGGTCATCAGGAAGACTACAGAGCATTGTATAAGGATGTTGTTGTTTTTCATACAACAAAGCTCCGACCCAATTATGGAAACAATTGGGAATTAGCGGTCGTTCAACTTCATTTTAGCTAACAGCGTAGGACTGAGCCCATTTTTATTTAACATCAGCGTAATCGTTTTATATTTCACATAGGCTTTGCTGATATACATATATCCTTTAAAATCATTGGCCTTACCCCAGGAATTTTTAACAAGATAGTATTCCTTGCCCGTTTGATCCTTGGCCAGTCCAACAATATGCATCGCATGATCGTCCGTGGTTGTATAATTGTCAAAAGCCGCCTGCCTTTCTTCGGCTGTGATCTTTTTCTCCGGCATTGGTTTTACGAACATTTTCTTTTTTTCGTCCTTCGTCATCCTGTCAACTGATTTTTCAGGCACATAAGCAATCCCATACTGCCAGGAGAAACTTTTTTCGGACACATCCGTCGTCCAGGCAAGCGTATAACCCTGCTGCAATGCATGGTCAATGATATCGGTGAGTTCTTGCATAGGTACATTATAAAAGCGGTCAAAGGACCAGTTATCCGGCACCAACAGCACAAAAGGCTTATAATAAGGCTGATCCGTTACTGACGCAAAGCCAATGTAATCGTCCGGATCAATCCCGATCATCTGATCCGCAAAGGTACGCGCGGTATAAGTCTTTCCCTTATAGTCGAATTTTTCGGGCAGCTCTCCAAGATGCGTATCCAGTATAGCGGTATAGGCACGCTCCCAATTAGGTACCAGTGGCCTATTCTTGACCAATACCTTAAGCATGGCATTTAACATGGGCGTCATCTCCCTGAAATCGTTATAGGTGCGGTTGCCCCGTAGGCCCGCATAAGCTGATCTGGGCATCGCACCATATTTGCGGAATACATTCAATACATCATGCAATTGCCCACCTTCACCCATGGTCAGCCCACCATGGAGCCGCACAAAATTATGCGCCTTATCCAGGTAAGCCTGTCGTGCCGTGAAGACCTGGGAAATCTCAACAGGCGCTTTCCCCATCCGGATCATTTCCGACTCCAGAAATGAATTGCCCGTGTAGGACCAGCAGGTATTCGATGCGCCCTGTTGTTTGACCGAAGTGCAGCCCAGGTTGATGACATCGGTAAATACATACTCGGTTTTGATTCTTTTGTATTTATTTTTATTGTATATCTTCCGCCCAAAGGTGGCCAGTATTGCCCCGACAAGCAGCACAAGGAGAATAATAATAAGCTTTTTATACTTTTTTTTCATCGTTTTTTATTAACGTCCACCACTGATAATGGCTGTAAACCTAGGCCAAAACTGCCTTAATAAACTGTATATAACCAAACCCAATACAATGATTATCGTAGGGCAAGCCAGGTAGAGAAACAATAATAATCCCTCCGTCTGAGGTTGAAGCAGCTTAAATAAAAATTTGATCACAAAGACCAAAGGCAAGCGATGGTAGGCATAAATAAAAAAGCTGCTATCGGCCAAAAATGCATTCGTGCGCCAGCTTCCCTTTTCAATGAAATGCGCAGCTACCGTCACTACAGTAATCAGTCCAATGATAATTCCGGCACAATATAAGGTGGTCCACCAGGCTGAACCACGAAAAAGAATTTGTACCAACATCAGGAGGACATATAATATCGCAGCAATCGATAACATGGGCCGCATACCAACGACGAAGTTTTTGTTGTTGATGCTAAAATAAGCGCCTGCTGTAAAGAAAAAGAAAGAAACAGTGCTTAGTCCCGGCCAATAAAAATAGGGATTGAAAAACCATATCAAACCCAATATGACCACTGCATATGCCTTCAATTTTTTAATCACAAAATAAACCAGTGGCGACAGCAACACCAGCACCATCAGGTCCCGAATAAACCAAAATGGCGAGTTGATCGGTAAGGTTTTCCTCAGATGTGGATTCACATGCGAAGTATCCCATAAAGACCAGAGCCAATCCGTTAGGCTATACTCCGTTATCAGTTTGTTTCTTCCGGAAACTAAAGTTCCCGACAAAAGGGTCTGTGCAAGCAAAAGAAATACAATGACGGCTAGGTTCCAGAAAATATAAGGGACCAAAAGCGATCGTACACGTTTTTTCAGCTTCTGCAGGTAAACTCCCCAAGAGAAGCCAGCTGTTTTATAGAAAAATAAAAAACCAGAAATAAAAAAGAAAAGTGGTACACAAACCTCAAAGATCACTTTGGAAAACAAAGAAAAGATGTAGGTGAAAATGGGATAATTCACAAAACTGATCTGCTTTACACCGCCCATAACAATATCTGAAAAATCTGTATGGATAAATACCACGCCTACGATCAAGGGGAAGCGCAAAAAATCAATGGTCTTTGACTGGAGATCTTCCGCAGCCGTTTTAAAAAGATAATCTTTACCCATTAGTTAGATTTACTACATTGTTTAGCTGCTGTTAAATTACACATTTCTACCTAAATATCCATCCCGCTGTTTTGCTTTTCCCTAAACCAATATGCCGATGATCGGTAAATCCATTGCTTAAGTAAGCAGTTTCGAACAATATTCAATGTACCAAAAGCGTTACATACATAAACTAAACCGAGCAAAAAGAATGAGACATTATGCAGTCATCTTCATCTAAACTATCAAAACAAATATTAATAAAGGGTTAATACGTCATTTCATTTTTATTGTCAACAAAATCAATCCGCTAGAAGCTTCAAATGCAACCGATCATCTCTTATTTTCTTTCCATTCCCCTGGCCTTATCCCCTCTTATTGTCTCCGCACAGGCAACTGTACTAAGCGGTACTGTTCAAGACGCCATTACGGGAAAACCGCTTCACGGAGCAGTTATCCGTACAGTCAAAGACAGCATTGCGACCAGTTCAGACGTCTATGGGCATTACCGTATAGCTCTGCCCAGGGGGAGACATGACCTTAGCGTCAGTTACCTCGGTTATCAGCAGCAAACTTTGCCCATTGCACTGCGCGAATCTCTTGAACGGAATTTTGAACTAAAGCTCATACCCAATCGCATCGCCGAAGTGACGGTCTCGGCCAAAGAGCCAGGTGAAAGCATCGAAGCCCCGCAGATGAGCAGCACACAGCTCAACATGAAGGACATTCAGCATCTGCCCGTATTATTTGGCGAAAAGGATATACTCAAGACCATACAGCTCTTACCGGGTGTACAAGGCGGCGGAGAAGGTTCAAGCACCTTTCATGTGCGTGGCGGGGATGGCGGACAAAACTTAGTTTTACTCGACCAGGCTACGGTCTATAACCCCTCGCATCTGCTGGGATTTTTTTCGACCTTTAATTCAGATGCCATCAAGGACGTGCAGCTCTACAAGGGCGGAATACCAGCACAATTTGCCGGACGGATCTCCTCTGTATTGGACATTGCCCTATTGGATGGCAACAAACAACGATTTTCCGGCGAAGGTGGGCTGGGGATCATTGCTTCACGGTTAAAATTGGAGGGACCGATTGAACAAGATAAAAGCTCTTTTCTGTTCAGCGCCCGGCGTTCCTATGCGGATTCCTTTTTAAAACTGGTGAAAAGTAAAGATATGGATCAAAATAGGCTGTATTTTTATGATCTGAATGCCAAACTCAGTTTTAACCTGGGCAAGAAAAGCACCTTATACCTATCGGGCTATCGGGGCAAGGACAAATTAAAGTACAGTGACCTATTTAACATTGCCTGGGGCAATACCACGGCAACGGCACGACTGAGCCAGCAGTTTAATGATAAACTATCCAGCAGTAGTTCCCTTGTTTACAGCGGGTTCAATTATGAGGCCGGTGTTTCCAGCGAACAGATCGATTTTCAGGTCGCCTCCAATATCCGGAACATCCAAGCCAAACAGGATTTTTCCTACCATGCGAATGCCAATCATACCTTTCGGCTCGGTGTAGGCGCTTTGGCCCAGTCCATCCGGCCGGCCAATCTTTCCGCCGGCAAAAATCAGTCGGTCAACCCGACAGCCGTTGAAAGCCAACGTGGCGTTGATCTGGGCGGCTATATTTCCCATGAATGGAAACCTACTTCAGCCCTGTCGGTACAATATGGCATCCATGTCCATGATTTTATGGTGCTGGGCAAGCGCAGCTTTTATCAATTTGATAAAAATGGGGTG
Organism: Sphingobacterium sp. NGMCC 1.201703; assembly: GCF_047784615.1. Taxonomy (NCBI): domain Bacteria; kingdom Pseudomonadati; phylum Bacteroidota; class Sphingobacteriia; order Sphingobacteriales; family Sphingobacteriaceae; genus Sphingobacterium; species Sphingobacterium sp. NGMCC 1.201703. The sequence goes on from NZ_JBLOHD010000006.1 coordinate 81,540, forward strand.
CCCATTTCCGAAAAACGTGATAACAGCCGGATTGCCAAGCATTATATCAATCTAGAGCCCCGCCTGTCTGCCAGTATGCTACTGGATGAACACAGCAGCCTAAAGGTTTCGTACAACCGCATCGGCCAAAACCTGCATCAATTGACCAATAGCAGTGCCAGCCTGCCCACGGACCAGTATGTACTCAGTAGCCTCCATATCAAACCACAACTTGTGGACCAGGCTGTTGTAGGTTACTTTCGCAGCTTTTCAGCCAAGCAATATGACTTGTCGATAGAGGCCTATTATAAACGCCTGGGCAATCAGATTGATGTACGCAATGGCGCCAGTTTACAGGCAAACGCTTACTTCGAGGGCGAGCTGCTCTTTGGTATAGGCAGGGCCTATGGCCTGGAAGCCTACCTGCGCAAAAACAGTGGGCGTCTTAAAGGCTGGATTAGCTATACCCTATCCAAAAGCCGGCGTAAGTTTAACGGAATCAATAACGGCAACTGGTTCAATGCACGCCAGGACCGTACACATGATCTCGCCATCGCAGCGAATTATTCCCTATCAAACAGCTGGACAGTCAGCGGAACATTTGTCTTCCATACCGGAAATGCCGTTACCTTCCCGAGCGGAAAATATCTCATCAATGGTAAATCCATGTTTTACTATACCGAACGAAACGGCTATAGAATGCCCGACTATCATCGTTTGGATTTATCCGCTAACTATGACCCAAAGCAGAATAAACGCTTTCATTCCAGCTGGACAATCGGAATATATAATGTCTATAACCGTAAAAATGCCTATAGCATTGACTTCCGCGAAAACAAGGCCAATCCAAACCAGACAGAAGCCTATAAGATTGTGCTCTTCGGAATTATTCCATCAGTCACCTGGAACTTTAAATTTTAAACCTTATGAATGCCAGACTACCTTTTGTCTTATCCAGTCTATTGCTGCTGATTTCATCCTGTGAGGAAAAAATAGATCTTGATCTCCATCAAGCTGCAGCCCGCGTAGTCATCGACGCCCAGCTAACGGATGCCAGTCCCGTTCAGCGCATACGTATTTCACATTCCGTGGGATTTGACGACGCCGTCAATACTTCGGGCATCAAAGGCGCAACAATAACAGTCAGAGACGACCAAAATCGCAGTTACAGCTTTCAATATGAAAAAGATGGTTACTATATCCATCGTAATTTCATGCCTACCGCAGGCCGGGTGTATACCTTATTGGCCAATGTAAATAAGGCGCAATACACAGCAAGCTGTCAGATGCCCCCTTATGTTGAAGTAGACAGCACAGCTATTTCCGAAAAAAGTATTGCTGGGAAAACCTACTTTTTTGCAACGCTGACCTTTAAAGATCCTGCCCGCGTTTCCAACTATTATATCTACATGCTATCAGTCAACGGCGGCCCCTTTCGTTTTGCCAGTGCACAGTCTGACCAATTCAACGATGGGCTGAACGTGACACATTATATCGCTGATCTCGAAACCGATCTTTCTCCAGGAGACCATGTCAGCGTTCGCCGCTATTGTGTGGATCAGAAAACCTATCAATACTGGAACGAATATCAAAGCAATACTATGAGTAATGCTCCCGGTAATCCCAGATCCAATATCTCCAACAATGCGCTGGGTTATTTCTCGGTTGCCCCATCAAAAGAATATAAATTACAGATCGGAAAATAATCGCTAGCTACGATTATCACTTTCCTCCTGTCGGCCCTCGCTGATGAGTTCGTCCACTTCAGCTAGTTCACCCGGGTCAAGATGTTCGATATCTTCGGCCTGCTCTTCTGAATAACGGTCAATAAAAAACGTACAGCCCATTGGGAAATGGTCCGATCCTACCGAAGGATAGATAAACAGTTTGTCGATAAACACATTGGGACTATGGAACAACAAATCCAAAGGGACCCGGAAAAACCAATAATTTGCGTGGAAGGTAGATAAAATCCCACGCCCTATACGGGCATCGATCAGCTTGCTGGTTTTCTTGAACAGTATGGAAGACCTGGCCCAGGCCACATTATTAAAGTCCCCTGTGACCACGACCGGCATCTTATAATCACGCACCCGTTTTGCCACGCTGAGCAGGTCACCATCCCGTTCTTTGGAGTTTTCCTCCTCCGTAGGACTCGGTGGTGGTGGGTGTACGGCAAAAAAAACAAAACGGTGGCCATCTACCGTTTCCAATTCGGCTTCGATACTTGGAATATCATCCGCCACAAAATAGTGGACCTGACTTCGATTGACTTTGAGGCTGGTATAGAAATGCATACCATAGGTATTATCCAGCGTAACCTTTACCACATTCGGATAGTCCGGTTCCAATACCCGCAAGGCTTTTTCCCATAGGGCATCACTCTCCATGGTCAGAAAGATCTGCGGCTTTTCTTTTTGGATCAGCTCGATGAAACGCTGATGTTCCTCATTAAACTGCAGTACATTGCAGGAGATAATTTTAATGCTTTCCGATGCATCTTTTCCCTTTTTGTATTTCTCCTTACGCCAGAATTTGGTGTAACGCACGAGGAGAAATACATGATAGCCCATTAGGAGCACCTGAACAATCTGTATAGCCCAGATCCAGGGCGATCCATCAAGCAGATAAAATCCCCAGGCCAAAGCAGGTACCTGAAAAACCAGCAGCTGCAATTTTATAAATTCGGCCACACGAAAAATCCAGTATTGACTCCTGAAAAAGGGCAATACGCCTATGATGATCAATAAGCCCGAGAAAACAAGAAAAAAGGTCTGCATATTCATTCCAAAATTACCCCAAAGATATTGCATTCTTTCCGAGGTTCTAAAGCAAAAATTATAAGCTATAACCAAAAAGCCGGAAGAACGTTTGCGTTATTTTGAAAAAAGCTTTTTCAACTTAAATAAGTGCCATATGAAGGAAGGAAAACTTAAATGAACAGGAACCTTTAGTATATTTTTTGAAAAAGGGTGGACTATTGCAGCATCAGCGCTAAATCGCTCTATAATCATTGCTATGATATACTATTAAACAGACAAATTCGTTTTATACACATGAAATCAACCAAAAAAATAATACTATCCAAGAAAAATTAAACCAAAAACATATATAAAAACTATGAGCAAGAAAAAAGACAATTCAAGATGGCTGAATGTGGCCATATCCTGGGGAGCAAGTATCGTCATCATCGGGGTGCTGTTCAAGATCCTCCATATCGGCGGCAGCACAGCCAATTATATGATCGGGATAGGGCTAGGTGTAGAGGCGCTGCTTTTCTTTCTGATGGGTTTTAATCCCCCGGCACCTGAACCCGACTGGACACGCGTATATCCTGAACTGGATGATCATTTTAATGGCGAATTGCCTGTTCGTGGCAAAGCAGTCGTGACACAGCCTGCAGGCCCGTCTGCCACAGCCGCACTCGACAAAATGTTTGCCGACGCCCATATCGAACCGGCAAGTATCGAAAGCCTGGGCCGTGGGCTACGCGATTTCAGCGAAAAAGTATCTGCTATCAATAAACTCTCCGATGTGTCGCTGGCAACAGAGGAATTCACGCAGAAACTCCGGACAGCGACCTCAAAATTTGATCACTTAAGCCTTGCTTTTGAAAAAGCATCGGAAAATCTCGTGGCCATGTCCAATACCTCCGGTGATACGGCAAGCTACCACGACCAGGTCAAACATCTGACAAGCAACCTCAGTCAGCTGAATGCCATGTACGAACGTGAACTGCGCGACTCGGCATCGCACCTGCAATCCATGAATAAGTTTTACGAGAACCTCAGCTATACCATGCAGAACTTTAACGAATCCCTGGATGACTCCAAAGCGTTTAAAGAAGAAGTGGGCAAACTGGCCAAAAATCTGAACGCATTAAATGCCATCTATGGCAATATGCTCACTGCCATGAATCAGCCACGTGTATAATTTACCCTTGTATTACTTAAAACAGAGAAAATGGCATTAGGAAGAGAAACGCCAAGACAGCGGATGATCGGCATCCTCTATCTGGTACTGCTGGCTTTACTGGCACTCAATGTACCGGATTCCATCCTGGACGCATTCAAAAATATCAACAACAGTCTCGAGACATCCAAATCAAATGTCAACACGGCTGTACAACAGCTGTTCGCAGCATTTGAAAACACCAAATTAAAAGAAGAGCCGGCACGTGCCAAGCCGATCTACGATAAAGCGAAAAAGGCACAGGCCATTATTGGCGAACTGGATAAATATATTGTATCCCTGAAAGAAGAATTCGTCAAACAGGGCGGCGGCTATGATGAGGAAAAGGGTGATCTTGTTAAACGGGAAAATGAGGACATCTCTCCCAATTTGATGATCAATGCAAAAAAAGGAACAGTCCTGAAAGACAAAATCAATGCCACCCGTAGCAAATTATTGGCGTTACTGACTCCCGAAGAGCAGAAGCTGGTGTCTTTTTCCTTGGAAGCCAAGAATCCGGAGAAGTCTGTCAATGGCAAAAAATCATGGGAAGAAATCAATTTTGGGAGTGGCACACCATTGACCGCAGCGATGACCATTCTGACGAAGATCCAGACCGATGCCCAGAATGCCGAATCTGATGTCGTCAAGATTATCCTGGGCAAAATGGATCAGGCGGTCGTCAATCTGGACAAATTTGCGGCGGTAGCTGTTGCACCTACCTCCTACCTGGTACAGGGGCAACCCTACAAAGCTGAAGTCTTTTTGACGGCATCCGATTCAAAATCCCAGCCAGCCATTTCGGTCAACGGTTCCGCGCTACAAATCGTAGATGGCAAAGGGGTATACAGCGTACCGACCAGCCGGGAGGGCATTTTTAGCTGGACCGGCGTGATCCGGGTCAAACAGACAGACGGCACCTTTAAGGAATACCGGACGCCACAGCAGACCTACCAGGTCGCGCGGCCTTCGGCGGTGGTATCTCCCGATAAGATGAATGTACTGTATATCGGGGTAAACAATCCCATCTCCGTTTCTGCTCCGGGAACACCTACGGATAAAATCCGGGTGAGCATGAGCGGTGGAAGCATATCCAGTGCGGGTGGCGGAAAATATAATGTGCGTGTCAGTTCACCGGGTACAGCCCGAATTTCCGTTTCGGCCGAAGTCGCACCGGGCAAAACACAGACCTTGAGTTCGACCGAATTCCGTGTCAAAAGAATCCCTGATCCGATTGCCAAATTTGCCGGCAAAACCGGCGGATCCATGGCCACTGTGGCACTCAAGGCACAAAATGCATTATTTGCCAAACTGGACAATTTTGACTTTGATGCTTCTTTCAAGGTGACCAAGTTTACCATGATCTTGGCCAAGCCACGTGCCGATGCCATCGTGCTCTCCACCTCGGGCGGACAGCTGAGCTCCAGCATGTCATCGGCCTTAAATGGCATCGTTCCGGGCACCCGGGTTATTTTCGACAATATCGTTGCCGTAGGGCCGGATGGAACACCAAGACAGCTGAATGCTGTCGCGTTAACAGCAAATTAGAAAAATCACCCCTACTATATATACATTCGGCCTGCACTTTGACTAGCGCAGGCCGTTTTTTTTTACCAAAAAGCCATTCCTTGATAGAAATGGCTCATAAAAAATATACTAAATGTTACTGTTATTTACGTTGACAATCAGCCGTCCAGACCTGGTCATCTTTGGTATAACCAATGGTTAATTTACCCGCATCAATGCGGATCACGCCTGTACCAGCCGAGCCAATATTAATCAAGACATTGTCTTTCTCTTCAAAGTCAACGCCATTGAGATTGGGAATACTATTGCCAAAAGCAAAGTTATAGGTATTGCCTGTTTTCGTTACGGTAACCGTACCGTCAGCAGAAGCTACATCCTTACTGTCATCTTTTAGGTCGTTAAATGCGATTTTCCCTTCGTATTTACCGATAAAAAGATTGTTGTCTGCAGGATCATCATCTTTGCTACATGAAATAAAACCAATTACGGTTGCCAAAATAAGCATACCTAAACCCCATGTTTGAATAAATTTTCTCATAGTTCGTGTGTATATGTTCATCTAAATTTTACTAAAACCAAGAGTCTAAATCCAAACTTTATGCCATTCCAACATAGCGCAAATAAGACCCGTATCCACCAAGCTATAAAAAAGTATAAATACATATCCAACGTATAAATACCAATTATGCTTCAAAACGGGCACCTAAAGTAGATGACCGACCTTCACTTTCGCTTGAATATCCTGTTCAGGACTTTACTCAACAGGAAGCTAACGAGTGTGCCAATCAATGCTGTTAACGCTCCATTGAGCAAGTCGCCTACTGAAAAAGATGCCCAGATACCACAGAGTGTACCGCCGACGGCTGAGAACCGTATATCACTGATTTTCATGCTCCGCTCCTTTCTGCCCAGTAAGCTTTTCAGCAACTTGATCATTGCGCATTAAAGCAATGGCTGTCTCCTCAGATTCCTTTGATTGACCGGGGTCTATCTTTTGGGTACTATCCTTGGTCTCTGTCTTCTGATCATCCGTATCGATGACCGATTCAATAATCCCCAACCCTAGCGCGAGGTACTGAACTATATTACGTGCCTTTCCTGGCAATTTTATGGGTGCTGTCAAGACCAACTGTAGCACCATTCCTATTTTATTGATTACTTGCTTCATTTTTTTATTTAGTATTGAGACTCTATTTAGGTAAGCCTAGGGCATTTAAGTGCTTTTGAGATCTAGTATTTATTCTTGTAAGCTTAAGATTTGCTCACAAAAGCCTGTTCGATATGTAAAGTCACCATGCCCTTTTTTACATTCCCTATAATCGCGCGATACAACTCCTTATATGCCTGAGCGGATTGATAGACTTCATAATCACCACTTTCCCTATTTTTATGAAAATATCTACCCACCAACAGACAGCCTGATGTATCTGCATGTGTATTGCCGATATGGATATAGACCATACTGAAATCGGGCACATTTTTAATTTCGACCATGCCTTGGTGCAGCTCCGGAAAATCCCTCTTATAACGCGTGTTCATGTCGCCCCAATAGTTGATCCCCAGCTTATATTTACCTATCGGAATACAGGTCCGTCCTTTGACCTTTACATCACGGATACGATCTTCGAGTACATAGCACTGAAAAATACCGTTGCAATAAAGTTCGGACAGGGTACTATTTTTCCCCTGTCGAACACGTCTGAGCAGCATATTCATTAGCGTACCAAGATATTGGCGGGGTCACTCCAGTCACCTACCCCGTGGGTATTGATGGCCCTTACCTGCACTTCATAAAACCTGCCCACCTCCAATGGTGCTATAATATTGCCCCGCGAAGAGGTTGTCGTAAACCGGTCACCCCATTCCGTAGGAATATCCGTTTTGATCCGGTAGCGGTATTCATAGATGGTGGCAATCTTCTGGCTTGCAAAATCCAGCTTCACCTGGCCCGACTGTCTTCCATCCGACAAGCGTATATTTTCCACTTTGAGCGGTACCTGTTTCGTAACGGTAGTGCTATTCGTTGGGAAGCCCGAGCTCAACAAGGTGGAGAGATGTCCCTGCGCCACCGAATTGACGTAGTAGCTCAGCTGCTGCATCGCCACCATCAGCGGTTCGCGGCTTTCATCCTTGATCGCTGTATCTTCGGGCGATCCCCTTTTGCGCGCCACAGCCAGCCGGGCCGTAAAATCATCCAATAGCGCCTGAATATCCGCCAGCGCGGGGCTTGGTGTCGGGTACTTGGCATTTCCTGTCATTGCGCCGATAATTGTATTACAGACAATGACCAATTCATCATCTTTCATTTTCCCAAATCCGATCAGGGCTTTCATTTTTGTAGCCATTTTCTTTCTATTTTATTGACCTGCAATGTTATCTTTTGACATTGACAGTATCAGTTTAAAAATCTGTTTGTTAACGCTTAAATATTCCTCGCGAGATTATTTAATACGACAAACATAGCTCGGCACCGGGGTCTACATGAAATTTTGAACCAGATTGAACGAGATTGAACTGATTTGAGCCAAGCTGATCGGCAACAAGAAGAAAATGATGGATTTTGCGCTCCATCTGTACGATTTTGCGGGGTAAAATGTCTATTCCGATCCGTGTCGAAAAGCTACTGTCCCAGGCCTGTTCAGTTTCGACCAATGGAATTTTCATTTCGACCAAGGTCGGTATTGTTTTGTCCCTGGTTTGTTCCATTCCGACCGGTGGAATTTTTACGTCGACCAAGGTCGACGCTATTCCAAACAGTGGCGGACCGATCCTGGCATTGGACTGGATCAGCTCGCCTGTGGTAAAATCAAATTGATGAGTGTCGGAATGAGTTGGACACTGGTCAAAATCAATCTCCCATAGCGCAGAACAGCACCCCACTGCGCAAAGTCGCTGTGATCGCAGGAGATCGCGAGCACCTGAGCAGGAAATCAACTAGCCCCCTACGCTAGCTAGACCTTGCCTTTCAACCTGCTTTCCTCCATGGCTTCGAGCAGATCCTCTTCAAAGTAACGGTCGTCTCCGGTCAGGGTCATCGGTTTGAGCACGCCCTCTTTTACCCGGCGCTTATACGTTGACAGGCTGATGCCCAGGTACGCGATAACTTCCATATGTGTCCAGAGTTTACGCTCGCGTAGGGTTGGATTCCTTCTTCGCTTTGTTCTGACCGCGCGGATTAAAATCGTGAGCAGCCGACAAAGCAGTGTCAAGGTTTCAGTGAGCTTTTCTATTCGATTGATTACAGTATTTAGGAAAAAATTTAAATTCATGGTCTATTGGGTTAAGACCATCAGCGTACAGGTAGAGGTATTTCCTCCGACAAAGAAAGTAAAATGACTTCTAGGTCCGCCAAGCCCTATGAAATACAGGAAATTCCCCAACGGGATGGTGAGGGTTAATACTAAATTTTAAGATAATAATTTTTCCTCATATCTCAAAAATACAGCATCCACTTGAAAAGAAGTCCCGTCATTGACAACGTTAAACTTTGCCGACGGATCCAATAACAAAAGTTGCCGTTCCAAGCGTTCGAGACCTGTTCCATGACTGACCTGATCTGTCATAGGAACCGAGGCAATGCTATTGCTGACATCGATACTGATGCGATTACCGTCAGTACCCGCTACTCTTAAAACAATAGGACGTGTTGCATCATCTGTCAGACCGTACTGCAGCGCGTTTTCGATCAAATTAAAAATCAGCATTTTGGGCACCCAAGAGTTTTCCGTATCAAGATCATGCGTAAACACAAAATGAACGGGGTCATTTTTCATCCATTCGTACATCTTGATCAGATTCTTGGCAAGCTCAATCTCCATGCGCAATGTGATCCAATGATGCTCACCAGTATGCAAATAAGCTGTTGAAATCTCACCAAACACGGTTATTGCGCCTAGCGCTTCCTTTGGCGACCTTCTGACCAGCGCTCTGATCGTAGCCATGCTATTGGCCACAAAATGAGGATTGAGCTCTTTCATTATTGTTGTCATTTCAAAATCCTGCGCTATTTTTTTCATCGATTGATAGCTGTGCCAATGGGCGACACCGGCATGCCAGCCATACATAAAACATGCAATCATCAGGCCCGGGAGCAGCAGCAATGTGACCTGCCAAAAATTTTCAATATTCCATTCATGGGGCTTCCATTCCAATGCTCCCGTACAGATACTGAATAGGATAATCAGGAGGACAAAGAGCACTATAAACAGGATCAGCAGCAACCCGAATAACCAGGCCCGATATCCAGACCATTGCAAGGCCCAAGGCAAAAAGGCATATCTTGCCACCGTGTACACAAGTATCAATAAAAAGGTGGCCGCTCCCCGCTCCGACCAATCTTTGAAAGCACTGGGTACGACCAAAAACATGTAACCCAAGAAAACAACCAAGCCACAGACCAAAAGAATATTCCGCAGGCCTGTAACGTTAAGAATACCATTCTCCTTCATCGTTTCAGCTACGTTTCGGGTCGATGCTATTCAGGTAATTTTTTAACGGCTGCTCCCTCGTTTTCACAAAAGAAATGCTTTTGGCATCACCGATTGTCATCCGGTCTAAAGACACCTTGGTGATAAAATGTATATTGACAATGCGGGAAGCATCTGCGCGCACAAAATTAGGCCATGTGGCGTAGACATGCTCAAAATCTTTCAAGGTCCAATTCAATACCCCCAAAAGATATATCTCACCATTCTTTAATCCATAAAAATGGAGGTAATTATACATTGTCTCCATGTAAACAATTGCATCGATATCAACTGGGACTTTTTGATATTCCCTTGTATTATTCTTACTCTTCTTGACCCTCCCCATTCCTTTTTTCGCATGCTGCAATGGGCTATCCGAAGGCACAAAATCCAGCAAAATTTTCTGCGCTTTCAGGTCATTCAATCTGCGTTTTCGTTCCTTTTCTCGTAGATTCCTAAAAAGCTGAAGAACTTTTTCTTCAGCTAAAGGTTTGGTGAGATAACCATCCACATAGGAGTCGTGCCCTGCTAAAGCATATTTTTGTGCAAATCCTGTGATTAACACAAAATATGTACAATAGTTCTTGAGCATTTGTACAGCCTCCAATCCCGACAGCTCAGGCATTTCAATATCACAAAGTATGAGTGTGACATTTTTTCCACCTTTGAGAAAAAAAGCCTCGGCGTCCCATACAGATGCAAATACTTCACATACATCAAATACGCTGGTTTCTTCTAATACAGCACGCGCATCTTCCCGGGCACCATGTAGATCATCAATAATTATAACAGAATTTTTTTTCATATCGAGAAAGGACAACTAAATAATTATAGCGATAAAGTAAATAATTACAAGCGACATAAACAAATAATTAGCTGGTACTTATCGCTTCCATGCTCCATTTTTAAGGCTTTAATTATATCACAACCGTTTTATTATGAAGAGATTAAATTTATTTCTATGTACTGCAGTGATGGCTGCCATCTATTTCCTGCTCGCACAGCGGAGTACTTCCGATCCCAGATCTTTGGAGGGCAATGAGATTCATTATATTCATCTTGATGACCTTGATACCACGACCGATCCTGGCCTGACTACCCGATTGTTCTTTCCATCGCCTCCGAATAAATAATCGTCGCCCCTATCCATTAGATTTTTAGCTATTGAAATCAATTATGTACATCTTAGTAGCGATTGGCTGTGTTCTGCATTTTAGCTTGATCACAGCCAATAACCTAGCTGCCATTTTCTGCAATAAGATAGGGACTGCCCCGCTCAGTAGACTGCTTCCCCTGTATCAAGATCTTGCGGGGATCAATGGCGGCTATAGTTTTTACGGCCCCAATGTCAATAACCAGGTTGAAATCCGTTACAGTATTTATCGGGGTAGGGAGGTCAGTATAACCAGCGAACCAAGGCTACAGTCTAGCATGGGTATACTTCGGTTTCAGAGTTATCTGGAATTGGGGACCTCCTTTTTCGATCCACAAAAGCGGGATCTGCATAAACAGGCGAAAAAGACCGCGCAGGTATTGACCCGGGGGCTCATGGCGGATAAATCGGTAGACAGTATCCGCTGTCAGCTCCTCAGCCGGATGATACCGCCACTTGTAGCAGCTAAGAAGAGTATTTCGGCTAAGACAACCTATATTATCCTCCTAGATCATCTTGAAATAAACAGCAATGATAAGTAGCGACCAATCACCCTATTATAATCCATTAACCGTTCTCCCTGGCGGACTGGGCCTATTATTGACGATAGAGATGTGCAGGCTTTGGCCTGACCTATCCCCGCTCTATGGGAGTCGGCAATTGCTGAGCTCCGAGCTATTGATGATACAGCAGCGACCCTATTTTTTCTCCATCCACAGCTTGGGCTGGTCTATTTCACTATCGATCACCGAGATCGTTGTCTATATACTAGCCTTGCTATACATCAGCTGTGGACTGCTTTTATTCCTTGGCAGAACTACTTTAGCTATTACCCTGACCCTGTTTTTTCTCCATTATGTTTTCTTTATTTCCAATTACACCTGGAGTTATGGTGCGGATTATCTCGCACAGACAGGACTCTTCTTCAGCCTATTGTTTGGCCTGGGTACACCCAAGGATATCAACAGGAAAACATGGATGCTTATAGGGCATCACCTTTTCCGCCTACAGCTTAGCTTCGTTTATTTTTTTGCCGGATTAGGAAAAGCGATGGGGACTGCCTGGTGGAATGGAGAAGCCATCTGGAAAGCGGTCCAGCAGCCGTTTGCTCCACCACTCATTGCTATCCCCATAGCTGTCCAGCACCTTGCTCCACTTTGGATGCTGTTGGGGATACTCACCGTAATATTTGAAATAAGCTATCCGTTGGTATGGATCAGAGGGGTAGTTCGCCCCACCATAATTACCGGTATCGTACTGATGCACGTCGGCATAGGCCTCTGTATGGGCCTGACTCATTTTTCCTGCCTAATGATCTGGTACAACCTCTGTGCCTGGAGTGGTCCACTCCTACAATATATAGCCAAGCCAATTATAAAACCCCTTGAGCCTTTTAAGTCCCTACTACAGGTGTGGCGGACGACAAATCTGCTTGATACAAGGAAAGGAGGTGACGAACAGCAATACCATTAAGCAAAGCCACGACCCTAAATCAGCCAAATTTATGAAAAAAACATTCCAATTTATATTACCTGAGGTAGAGATCTTTACCACCCAGACAAAAGCCTTTTTACCCAAACTACCCGACTCACAATTGCAGCGGTATGAGGGTGAGGGTATACAACTTGTCGAAGAATACATGGATTATCACAGTGTGATCTTCTACCGCATCCAGGTGCATGTGCAACAGCCTACTCAGCTGACCGTGCGCACGCATACATGTGATTATCATCTGCTGTACAATCTGCACTCCCCCGAGACTATTGTCCTGGAACATCGATCAAGTCAAAGTCAAGCCCTGTTGCCTTCAGAGCATGACAGCTATATCTATATTCCAAAAGGCAAAATCCGAACCGACCTGTTTCCGGGAGATTATCTGGTCTATGGTGTTCTGGTAGACATCGGTTACATCCGGCCAGAAATCTACCAAGCGAACCACTTTTTATCCGAATTCAGGAAAGCACATCTACGTGATAAAAACTGTCTTTATCAAAGTGCGATCTGGCCGATCAAAGAAAAAACACGTTACCAAATTTCCCATATTGAAGAGCGCTTTTTCAAATATCATAAAGACAATGAAGCGATGGCTGTAAAAATGCTCTATGACCTATTTGATATTGCCATCTATAAGAATTTTCAGTTTCATGAAAAGATCAACCCGAATCAGTTGCTGGCCGAAAGAGCCGAACGAATGATCAGGGATCAGGTGATGCAGACTTTTAGCAGCTGCTCGATACAGACGATTGCGGATCAGATGCAAGTCGACATCAGTACATTGGACAAGTTGTACAAAGCAGTCTATGGCGAAACTCCGAGGCAGACCTGGAACAAGCTGATCGTCCAAAAAGCAAAAGATTTACTCCTTGCGGGATATGCTGTCAAGGAAGTATCCAATTACTGCGGCTATGGACAGCAACAAAATTTTTCGACTTTTTTCAAAAAGCATACGGGCATCTGCCCGAGCCAATATAAATGAAAAGCCATTCCTAATCAGAAATGGCTTCAACACTATTTATTTATTGCATTTCACCCTCATATTGGTTATTCACCCTCCGTATTGGTCATTCACCCCTCGCAGTAAACCGTAAAATCTAAAAATCATACAACGACCTACCTAAAAGTCAAACATATATGGGAGATTACTGCACTAACTTTGGTATAAGATACAACAACAAATTATGAACATGATCACAGGCAAACAGCAACTAGAGCACAATAAACGTTCGATGAATGACAAAATCAAACGAAACGGTGTGAAAGCTTCAAAAGTGCTTTTGCGAATTAACGTTTACGGCTACGCTTGCCTCTACATGTTCACTGGGGTAGATAAATTCATTAACATTGAACGTTTTACAAAGGGACTCAATAAAGTCCCTTATCTACAGCGCTATGCGTTAACCATTGGCCTAGGTATTCCTGTCCTGGAAATTCTTCTTGCTCTTATGCTAATTATTCCTGGACGGATTCAACAGATCTCGCTATGGTGTTCAACAATGTTAATGTTAGTTTTCACAATCTTTATTTCCTGGATGATGAAGTATCATCCCAACCAAATGTGCCACTGTGGCAAAGCGATCGAAAAAATGGGCTGGGACGCCCACCTTGTATTTAATCTGATATGGCTGGCATTAGGAGTCTATGCCATTCGATATAATCACAAATTAATACATAAAACTAAATTATCATGAGAACAAAAAACATCATGAGCACAGTGCTAATGGGATTGGCACTGTTGGGCACCGCAGCTGGAACTTCTGCTTTTGCCGAAAAGTTCGCAGATCAGATCTGGTATTTTGACAGCGACAATCCAAGTGAGATTACCGATGCCAGCAAATGGACTATGGTTGATCCAGATCGTGAAGGCTGTCAGGAACAAACGGCAGACCTTCCCTGCGCATTGCCTACTCCAGCAACTGTGAATACGGTTTCGGCCTTACAGAGTTACTTTAGTAGTCATTACAGTAACAATGCGTCGTTAATTAAAGCGGATTCGCCACAACAACGCGTAGCGCCTTAATCTTGGGGAGGCAATGAACAATAAGCAGCGAAAACAGCTGCTTATTGTCTTTATATTATCTTGGGTTTGGCGTATATCCACCCAATTCGATTACTGTCCGGGGCAGTTGCAATATCCATCTAAGTTCATTGGCTTTTAGCTCATATTTTTTCCCATTGACATTTCTCACGAGGTCAATATCCGCACCGGTACTATTCAATCGTTTGATATCTATCCATCGGATTCCACGATAGAGCAGCTCTTTCCTTCGCTCGAGCAATATCTTTTGCAATAGTTCCTCTTTCGACAAAGTTGCTGGCCATGGTGTAAAATCAGCAGGTTTAAAGCGTGCCGCCAGTAATCTATTCATATCCGCGATGGCCAAGTCAAGGTTCCCTATTCTGCAATTTCCTTCAGCCCTATTGAGGTACATTTCATTTACCGCGGGTCCACTAAAGGGTGAAGTTCCACCTGTATTCCCAAAATATGCCCGAAATGAATAGCTCTGATCCGCATTCAAGGTAAAAAACATTGGTTTTCTCAAATCATTATCTGCGAATAAGTTGACAAGTTCTTCTGTTACTCTCAATCTGCTCTGACCTAATATTTGGCTAGACCGTAAAGCTGCAGATAACAACACTTCGGCATTATAAGGATCTATAGGAAGTTTTTTAGATCTATCTAAGGTATTAAAATCCAACAGGTCATGTTTCAATTGCAATGCAGAATCCGCATAGATAACAGCTTCCTGATATTTTCCCATCGACAGATATGTTCGTGAAAGCATTGCGAGGGCGGCTGCTCTAGACGGTTTTACTAAATGGTCAGCAACATCAGGCAATAATAAAGTACTTGTTTTAAGATCATGAATAATCTGCTGATAGGTATCCCTAATATTTGCTCTTTCAATCTTTTCATTAAAATTGCTTGTTAGTCTTAGTGGCATTCCAAAATCTATCGCTGCGGAGGATTCGTTGTAGACCTTTCCCCAGATCCACACCCCGCCAAGATATTTACGTCCACGGTTGAAAAGGGCTTCGCCTTTAATTCGGTTAAACCTACTCCGATCAGTTACAGTACCCTCTTTTTCCAATTTTGCTAATTTCTCCAGCACAAGGTTGCTATAGTATATCGAGCTATAGATCGTATTCCAATCGTTTGCATTATCTTCCAAAAAAACATCATCTGTCCATAAATAAGCATTACGTGCGTCACTACTGAGTAAGCTTGCCAAATTCACATCAGAAAGATAAAAATCCGCTGACGAAATTTCGCCAGTCTGAGGGTCATCGACAAACTGTGTATAGAAATTCATCAGCGCATCAAGATCGTCCAAATTATCGGGCACGGACAAAGCCACGTCCGATTTTTCTTCCAAGAATTTCTCACATGCTGTACAACATATCGTTAAGATACATCCTATTATAAGTTTTAGGTATTTATTCATGATCAATAATTTATTTTTACCCCAAGGCTTATTACACGTCGAGCTGTAAAATCTCCCAACGATGGTCTGCCCATATCAGGGTCAAGTCCTAATTTATTTTTTGTCCACAACAGTCCAGGATTTTCAATATTGAGACTGGTTTGCATGCGAAGCCCCTTATTATTCAACAATATCGGCGTTAGATCATAGGTAAGATTAATATACTGTAGCCTCAACCAGCTCGCGTTATAGACAAAAGGCTGTGCATTTGTATAAAAATTGTCTCTTGCATAATTCACCTGATATTGCATTGCTGGGATATCAGTCCGCTTTTCATCGCCAGTTTTTTCCCAGCGCAGCGTATAATCGCCATGTGTCTCATTTCTTGAGATGAGATTACTATAGTTTAAGGTATTACGCCGCAAAAAATAATCGAATTTGAATGTGAAGGAAAAGGCCAAAGAAAATGCGCCATAGTTCAACTCATTTTGCAGTGCACCGAACCATCTCGGCATCATGGAGCCATGGTAATGCAGGTCATTGACATCCGTCCCCGTCCCCATGATCATTGCATAGTTTTTGCTAAGCTCATCCTTCAAATATCCGCGCGGGCTTCCATCTTGTGGATCCAGTCCTGCCCATTTATAACTGAGCAGACTGTATACAGGTTTACCCTCTATTCCAGATACGGTGTTGATATTTCCAACAAAAGCATATCCGTATGTGTTGGGTAGATAATATTTAGTGATTTTATCCTTATTGAAACTTAAGTTCAGGCTTGTATTCCACGAAAATTTTCCAATTATATTTTTAGATTTCAGAGAGATATCTAAACCCTCACCTTGCATTGAAGCCACATTTTTTAGTACTGAAGTGCCAATTCCGGTGGTGTAATCCACTGGCGTATTACCAAATAAATCATCACCAATTTTTCTATACCATTCAAGACTACCACTCAATCGATTGGATTTCGAAGCAAAATCAAGACCTAAATTTAAGGTCCTTACCGACTCCCATTTCAGGTCAGGGTTTTCAAAATTGGCAATATTAACGACAGGCTTGCCATTAAATGATGAGTTTGCACGGTTGCGCACTGTGGTCACGGCAACCATATTGTACGCCATATTTCCACTGACACCATAGCTCCCTCTCAATTTGAGGTATGGCATAAACCCCAAGTTGTAGAATGGTTCTTTTGAAATATCCCAAGAAGCTCCCAAAGACCACAAAGGGTTCCACTTATTATTGGTATTGACGCCAAAAAAGTTGGAAGCATCCTTCCTGAAACTCCCCAGGATTGCATACCTGTTTTTGAATCCGGCCGTTAAGTTACTATAGTAGGATACAAAGCGATTCGTCTTTTTAGTCATTCCGTCGGAGAAAGGAATATATTCTCCGGCCCCCGTCACAAAATTGGGATAAGTTGTTGTTGGATCAATAGGCGTGTTGCTATACCTATTCTCATTAAAACCATACCGTATAGTTCCTTCGCTTTCGGACACTGCATTTCGAATTTCCATACCAGCAAGACCGTTGAGCTCAAAAATTCCCAGCCTTCTATTCAGCAGTAACATATTACGAACATTATGGACATGTAAGCCCGCTATGTTGCTCCGTCTAATCGCTCCCATGGGGACAAGGTAAGTTACCTTCCCGTCCTTGGCTATTTGTGTAAATTTATTAATGAGATCACGCGTATAGAAACTTTCTTGATCATTGAGTGTGACATTCTCCGAGACTTGATATTGATAATTATATTTCGATTGAAATTCCAATCCCATAGGCAACTTAATAATGACAGTAGGACTAATAAGCAATTCACGCACATGATTTTGGACTTTTGTGTATTTATAATCTTCTTTTGGATAATAATTCCAATCCAGTAAAGGAAGGCCTTGCAGGCCAAGGAGATAATCTTGATTTAGAAACCTGACTAAAGGAACAGCCAGACCATTTTCATCAGCCAGACTAGCATAAGGAACGACCTGTCCAGCGCTATTTCCAAAAGACGAAATAGTTTGCTTTCCAGATTTACTCTTTCGATCCGTGATACTTGCATTAAGCTGAAAAGTCAGCCAGTTATTTGCTTTAAGCACCTGGTCAAATTGCAATGACAGGCGTTCTGCCTTTGCTGAAAGCTCATTGTTTTCATTACTGTGTGCTAATGCTAGATTATAGCCATGACGAGCCGAACCACCCTCAATTGCCAATCGTTCCTGAAAAACAGCCTGGCGACTATAGACGTATTTATCAAGATCGTCATATAAGTCATCTGCTTTCAATTTATTCAGTCTCTGTTGGAGTGTAGCGTCATCGATCAGTCCCAATCGGTGCTTCTCCAACAATGCAACTACTGGTGTTACAGCAGGTTTGCTGCTGGATGAAAAAGCATTCTGATAATAACCTTTTTCGAAGAGAGCTTTTTCGACCTCAATAAAATCGGTAGGCGTCATCGTATTTGCATATCGAAGATCGGGCTTTGCGAATACAGATGCATTGGATTGAAAGTTCACTTTTATTTTTTTGTCAAGTGAAGCCTTTTTGCTGGTAATTACAATAACTCCATTTCCTGCTCGGGCTCCCCAGATGGAAGCTGCTGCGGCATCCTTAAGGACTGTAATATTTGCAATATTATCGGGCGAAATATTCGCCATATCACCTTCATAGGGGAAATCATCCAAGATAATCAGTGGAGACTTATTTCCATTTATACTACTTAAACCACGGATCCTTAAGTTCGTATTATCGTTGTTGGACAGTGTTCCGTGATCGAAAGTAACCCCGCTGAGCATACCATCCAGACGATCCATTACGTTAGCAGCGGTACGCATCGCTAATTTTTTTTCGTTCATTACATCCACAGATCCAATTTTTTCGCGGACACTCAATTTCTGATAACCCGTATACACAGGCACTTCTTCGATCATATACCCTTTAGGGGTTAACCTAAAGGTGTGATAGGACTGTGTTATATCCATGATTACAGTATCAAGAGGTAAATACCCCACATGGCTCACGAATAATTGCTGTTGTTTATACGATTCGGGAATAATCAATTTCCCATAGGCGTCCGATTTAAATTTTATCCCTTTTGTTCCTACACTGACATTTACTTCGGCTATGGGTAGACCGTTAGAAGAATCCACAATATGTATCTGCTGCGCCACTGTATTTCCTCCGATCAGGGCGCCTACGATACAGAGCACAATATGCTTAAATTTATTTCCTTCCATATTAGCTCACGATTAAAATTGGAATACTAATTTTTATTTTACGTATCCCCAATGAATGGGTTGCCAGTATCTGTTTTACTATCTGAATAGACAGTTTATCTGGAAAAGGTATTGAAAGATCCTCACCAGCAGTAGCATCCAAAAACAAAGGCTCATCTGGTAACCCCTTTATTAAACTGGTCGCCAGTATAGAGAACTGTCGTTCGTTTTGCCATTGAATTTCCTGTTTTGATTTTGGGATATCATAAATTTCCCAAAACTCCACCTGTTTTGACTCGAAGTGAATATTACTTTTCAATTCTGTATTTAATATGCTGAGACAGTCCGAAACGATACTTTGTTTTTTTCCTTTTGGTTGCACATATTCCAGGGTATACACATCCAAAGAATCCAGGCCTTTTTTCTTTTCATTCTTTTGGAATTCGACAAACTTATGATAGAAAGGCAATTTTTGCTCGGCAAAGTATATCCTTGCCAGTTTACTTGCTATTGCCATTAACGGTATATTGATCATACTCAATGAATAAACATGGTCATTCTCTTTTCTTACAATATTACATCGCCCCAATTCATCATTTCTACCATTTGCGAAGAATGAATAGGAATATCCGGGCTGTTTGGAATAACGGGAGGCTAGCAGCATTGGATATTTAGCGGTATTATTTGTCAGTTCGCTCACGACGATTTTATCGGGATTGGATAGCAGTTCATTCAGTTTGTCGACATCCCACTCCAGTCCACCAAATATGGTCTGCACTTTCCCTTTTGCATTGATCAATACATAATAGGGCACCGATGCATGTGGAAAATATACATGAAAGCTTTTGCTGTTTACAATAGACTGAAAGGGGATTGAGTTGAGATACTTGTTGTTTCTGGCAATTTTCGAAACTTTAATACCATCTTCATAGGTCACGGCCAAAAAATTCAGTTTTTTCGAACGCACAGGTTCGGTTTCATACATTTTAGGCATATTGACGATACATGTACTACAGGTGGTATTCCAAAAGTCCAATAATAAAGGCTTTCCCCGAAACTGCTGCAATACAATCCGCTCAGTAACTCCATGATTATAAATAGTAACACTATCCAGCCAGAAATGCTCAGGTAATGTTTCTCCGGCCAGTATTTCCACGGCGGGAGCTAGCCCATCAGCCCCGCTGTCCCTGCGGGGCGTCTGAGCTGATAAACTAAACATAGAAACTAAGCATAGGATAGATAGTAGGGCACTATACATTTTCATTGTCTTTAGATTGGGCAAGACCTCTCCTGCCCTAAAAAAATGTCTCATTTTTTAAGTTTTAATGGAGTGGCTTAATGTTGAGATATACCTGTCCGATCGGAATCAACAACTATATCTCAGGAGCTAACATAGGCTACTCCGATAATAAATAGAACGATTAATAGGTTCTCGGATACGGTGTAAAAACAATTACACGGGATTAAATATAGGCGATACCGTACCCGTATGAAAATGAAAAACCGACCTTTCTAATAGAAAATCTATATCAATTTGTTTCCAATCTTTGTTTCTCAATAATAAATTCCTTACTTTTAAGGTGCTAAACAAAAGAGTAGGAATTATACTTGTCGGCATAAGACTGTAAACAAATCAGGTCGGCAAAATCAACAATTGATATGCTTTAAATATGTCATTTGGGCATTTTTATGCACATTCCGCTACCGTAAAGTATCGGCCATGTTGATTTTAAGCTTTTTTTTAATACTATTCAGGTGGACAGTATTTGTTCTTGGTGAGCAGAATTACTGCGTGTTGACGAAGCTGATCCTTGATCTGCTGCCGCACGGTGAATATTTTCGACTCTTTTATCATAATCTATGAATTGGGTTATTAACAAGAGTCTCGAGAGGAAGAAAGAGGAAGCCTCTATATAAGATAGGCTCCTGCTTTCAGCCAACAGAAGGGTACTAGCAAAGACCACGACGCAGCATCCAGCAGGAGCCTATCCCACAATTGCAAATATAGGCAAAAGTAAGGATAAAACTCCCAGTGGTCTCGCGTCTGTAAAATTGCTAGTTTTTTCTGTCGAGACTATAACCAGCGAACTGATTATAAGACAAATATAAAAATAAAAAACAAAATAAGTCTCATTTGAGACATTTTATTTTACAAATAAAATTAAAATGACTGAAAATCAATTAAATAAACTTGAATCTTTCACTAAACATATCTTGTCGATAATTGATAAAAAGTTTAAGAATAAATTAGAACATAAAAATAAATCTCAGCAGATATTAGATATCCTTAACGGAAGCTCACCCAAATTGGATGGTAGAATCTTCTATAGTGTCTTAATTATTCTGGGAGAGGATATCGATGAATTTTGTGATAATTACTTTAGTAAACATGAAGGATATATATTAGAAAGTCTAAAAAAGAATGGAAACCTATTTCACGACTTAATTTATCCATTTACAAATAGCCAAAATCAAATAAGTGACAGTTCTAAAATTATAGCAAAAAGATTCAATCGATTATTCTCAGGAGAACTAAAAGAACTATATGCAGATGAAATTTATGGGCTTTCAAAAGCATTTTCATGGAAACCTCAGCAACTTTTTGACTACTTTTACGGCGATGGCGAACGTCCAATGATTGGGATTACACCTCCCAAGTAAAGTTAGTCCCTGATATTGAACATCAAGCAGAAAAACAGTTACAACCTTTTTGATACTAAAGTATTTACTGCAAAGCTTAGTTATTCCGGCTAAAGGAAAACCAACTTTTAGCTAAGCCACCTGAATAAGCTGCTTCAAATCGGTATGGAAAAGTTACCGCACCAATTCCGCACCTATCGAATCTGCACCTCCAGTTCAGAACAAAATCTATGCATAAAAAAAGGGAAACAAACTGCATCCCTTTTTTATTCCCGAGAAATTCATTATTTATTGAACAGAAAAACAAGCAATTATAGTGTTGCTATTGTTTAATGCATTGGGGTTAGACACAAGAATTCCATATTCACCTTGCGCCATATTGTTTATGATCAATTTATAGGAGCTTTCTTTAAATTTTTTTGCTTGATAAGCGACGAAATCTTCGTTACCGGTTGATCCCCCTGAAAATGTCCCGACTTCAGCAATTTGAAATTTACGTTCTTTTTTAGTGGTCTCAAACTTAACAACGCTCACAATCGAAAGTGGATCAGACTTATTATCAAAACTCTTAACGATAAAAGTCACAGGTTCATTCGATGGAATTACTACCGGAGAAGTTGCACCTTTGATGACCATTTTAGATTTGACTTTACCTATACCAATAATGTACATGGAAGCATTCGCTTTACTTTTGATTTGCACACTTTGCTTTTCAAGCGGAAGAGATATTCCATCGTTTTTTACATATACCGCCTCCCCTATATATTCAGG
The DNA here is from genome assembly GCF_047784615.1 of Sphingobacterium sp. NGMCC 1.201703. NCBI lineage: Bacteria > Pseudomonadati > Bacteroidota > Sphingobacteriia > Sphingobacteriales > Sphingobacteriaceae > Sphingobacterium > Sphingobacterium sp. NGMCC 1.201703. The sequence goes on from NZ_JBLOHD010000006.1 coordinate 104,161, forward strand.
TTCGTCAATATGGTCAAAATTTTGCTGGCTGAAGCCTTGCAGGGCGAATGTCAATAGGCTAATAATTAAAATAATTCTTTTCATTTCATAATTAATAAGTTGCGCAAATATAGGAAAAGAAAATATACCCATCCAAATGTTAATGACGTCTTTGATAAGTTAGTTGATACACAAAAAAGTTGAAACATCTTTAGAGTTAAAATTATAATCACCCCAATCTTTTCAGTAATGAACAATTAAGGCTGACTTAACTTAATTCATTATCTTTCCGCCAGTGCCCCAAGAATCAACCCAAGAAGCTGTAACTTCCGCTGCCTTGTTATTGTTGCCTATCAACAGCATTCCCTCCTGAGGCCTGCCCTCATGATGCCAATTATAAGTCAACATCAGAAATTTATTATTAGCGACAGCTTTGATAACTAAATTTGAATCCGAATTAAAATCAGGATCGGGCAGCCAGCTTAGAATCAACCGATGATTACCTCTCCAATCACCAATGTATCTGTTATTTATATCTATTAGTTTCATGACAAGTGTTAAAGATCCAAAATTGATTTAAAGATGAGATCCGCATTATTCCTTCAGCCGCATCACATTCCAAAAATTATAGTCCAGCATGGGTGCCTTTAAAACACCAACATTATGCCCGATCGTGACTATCTGACCGCGGTGATAGGTCGTATGGATAATCAAATGCTGGAGGTATTCATACTTGGGAAAATTAGAAGAGAACCATTGTGATTCGATGAGATGGGGCTCATTCATCGCCTCAGTATTTTCCTTTACATAGGCAGCTAAAAGTTGGGCTTCGTTAACGATGTTGTTCATTTCAGTTTCAATGTCCACCGATGTAGCGATATAGTCAAAGCTTGGTGTCGGCGTCCCACGAATCATCGATGACCAATACAATTGTGTATCGCTAATGTGCTTGAGCGTTTTTGCAATACTACTGAAACTCGACGGACATTCTGTTTGTAACAATTCCTCAGGGTAGCCCCTCAGCCAAGCAACTAACTGTTCGGTGACCCAAATGTTATAATCAACACTGTTTGTAATAGATGTTTTTAGACTCATATTGTTTTTATTTTCTATTTAATAAAAATTTAAAACTACAATATATTCAACGATGTGCGCCAACAGATGGACGCTGTTAAACACTGGTTATTAATCTATTAAATATAGAAAATTTTATGAGTTGAAGCTATACCAATAAATTGATACATCAGAAAATTTAGACATATGATATAGTTTCAGCATTTAACCGACCACTACTAACGAATAGCAATTGCTACTTCACTCTTTTGCATTTTTCTATGCCTGTCCTAAGAGCTTTCTCATTCCTGTCTTTTATTGTTTGCCGGATGGTAATTTTTTTACCGAGAATTGCCTATTATGAACATGCTTGGTAAAACTTATACCAAGGCACATTCAGACTGGTAAATTTCTTACCAGAATTGCTATACTATAAACACAGTTGGAAAAATTTATACCTAGATAGGTACTTGTAGATGTCCCATGAAAGTAGTGATTGCACGCTGATTGCATACAGCCTTTTAAACACCCACATTTAACTTCAAAAATAAATGTATATATTTATTGTAAATAATTATAGTAAATAACCAATAAAGAGTATACGATTTGAGACCTACTGAGGAAAAGACAATACAAGAAGCTTTTTCGAAAGTTCAAGAATTTTATAAGCAGCACGGCAGAACACCTATTCGTCGTGAAATGGAAAACATCAACACCATTGGACGACGCTACTTTGGGTCATGGAACAATTTTATTCTGGCGGCAGGACTTAAGCCCCGTATCAATAAAACAGCGGAAGAAATCAAAGCTGAGCTACTCGTCTTGCTAATTGACTTTTATAAAAAAAATGACCGCATTCCCATGCGTAGGGAATTTTCGGCAAAATCAACAAATGTCCGTAAATATTTTGGCACATGGAACAAGTTTATAGCTGCAGCTGGTTTTACCCCCAATGACCGCAGAATCCCTTCCATTGGAAAGTTAAAGAATTCATTGGTTAAATTTTATATCAAACACCACCGTTCTCCAACTATCACGGACTGTACACATGAAAAAGGCCTCTATAATTATAGGTCTTACTTTACCCATTTCAAGGTCAGCACATGGGCAGATGTCCTTGAATATGTAGGTTTAGACTCTTATTTCCGAATAACCACTATGACGGAATCCGAAGCCAAAACCAAGGTAATCCAGCTGATCAAAAAGCACCATATTAAACACTATAAAGATTACAAACGGCTTAAACCCGAAAATTATCCTTCGGTCTGGTATCTGGTGGATAAATTTGGCTGGAACAACCTATGTTATCTCGCTGGGACCAAAATTCCAGTAACCAAGTTTAGTATCAAGGATTATTACCTCAGTCTGGCTAAAGAATTGGGACGAACACCTACGACAAAAGAACTGGAAGCCAAAATGGGGGTTACTAGCGGAGCAATGACATGGAAGACCGGTCAACGCTTGAACCATTTTATCCAGTCTTTTGGTCACAAGCCCGCCCATAGCACACCTGAACGATGCAAATTGAGCAAAAAGCAACTCGCCGATCTCTATAAGCGCAAAAGTATTGAACACGGTTTTGAGAACGGCATGCCCCGATCAAAACTGTTTGAATTGACGGGATATACCAGAGATATTTACGACAATCGTTTTCACAATATCAATGGGCTACGTGTGGCTTGTGGATTTAAAATCATTCCAGCAGCGTGTAAGCCCTATACAGCAGGTGAACTTCAAAATATTCTGAAAAAACCAACATATGCAAAGAAGCGTTAGGATTCGCCCGTCGATTCCAAATGTATCTGAGTCCATTATAATTTCGATAAGTAGGTTTATTGTGTTTATTCAAAAGGAAGATCGATGCAATTAAAGTTTTTTGTGCCCAAGGCTTTTTATAACCAAAAATTTAAATAATTTATAAACTTTAGCTAATTCAATGTAAGCTAAGTTGATTTTTTATATATTTGATATTAATACGCAAATCTTTCTGTTTCAAACAGTATTATGACCAATAAACAACAGTCTAGAAAGCAATATCAGGGCGAAAAAAATAATAAAGAGCGGACCATGGGCAAATTAGTTGCTGCCGTTGGCGAAGTTCTCAAAGAAAAAGGCTACCCTGGACTCACCATAGCTAATATTTCAAAAAAGGCAGGTGTCGACCGTAAGCTTATTGGTTTATACTTTGGCACATTGGACAACCTGGTAGAAACATACATCAGGGGCAAAGACTATTGGCTCTCGGCAACCGTGAACGCCGTAGAATTTTTTGGAAATGCGCCCGAGGTGGGGTCGAGAGGTTTTTTGGAGTCCTTATTATTAAATCAACTTGAAGATTTTCTGACCAATATCGAAATGCAAAAGATATTAGCCTGGCAGATCTGCGAAGAGTCGGTCCTTATGTCTGAGATTTCTCAGGAACGGGAAAAGATGAGCGCGCTTTTTTTCGCTTTTGCAGACAAGGAACTTCAGGGCAAGGATCTTGACCTGCGGGCAGTCGTCACAATTCTAGTTGCCGGTATTTACTATATTGTTCTTCACTCAGCACATACAAAAAGTACGGTCTGTGAGATTGACATTTCAACTCCAGAGGGATTAAACAGGATAAAAGCTTCAATCAAGAATATTTTGGGCTGGGCTTATAACTCCGTCGAAGAACCTACCAGCTAAGCAATTTTTAGTTTCAGCAGTTAATAAAAATGGGCATAAATGTATGGTATCTATGCCCGAATAATTCAAGGTTTCCCGAAAATCTGTTGATTCTCTACTCATTTTCAGCGGTATGCTCGCTAAGGAACTCACCTGCGGGACGATCATCCAGACGGGCAACGACCTTAAAGGCCCGATAGATCTGATCGACGGAATAGTTGTGCTCCTCCAACGTTTCAAAAAATACATCGTTGAGTGTCTTTACCATCTGCTCAATCTGATCGTATGACTGAAGTACAGTGATTGTAAATCTTATCCCGGAATGATTTTGGGACACAGCGGGAAATACCCCGATGTTGAGCAAAAATCCACGCTTGATCATTTTTTCCATAATAATATAGGCCAGTTCGGCTCTTGATGTACCGACGAAGAATATTCCCGAATCAAAATTCGATATTAATGGCAATGAAGTTTCTTTAAATAAGGAATTTGCATATTTTATTCTATTCGCTAATTCGGTTTGAAGCACAGCGATTTCGTCTGTTAAATGAATCTTTGCAGAAGCTACTGCGGCACCCAGAGTAGCCGGTTGGAGCGGTCCGGAGGAGTTGAATGGTGCACCACAGGCACGCACCCGCCGCGCTAATTCCTTATTTGGAAAAACCAACATACCTCCACCTGTCGCAAAAGCTTTGGCCATCGATGAGGCGATAATCATCCTTTCGTGTATCGTATGGTTGCTGAGGATGTGCCCCCTTCCATTTTTCCCCAATATACTCATACTATGTGCATCGTCGATGTAGGTATGGAAGGAAGGATAGGCTGCCAAGAGATCAAAGATCTCATCGGCGGGACAGCGATCCCCAAACATGGAATAAATACCGTCAGCAAAATACCAAACCCGGTTATGGCTTTTTTGAAGCATCTCGATGCGTTCCCTCAGCAAATCCAAACGATTATGGCGCAGGACTTCGAAGTGAACTGGCCAATTTGCCCGGAATACATTGATGCCGCTCAGAACCGAATTGTGGAGCTGCTGATCGGCGATAACTGCGTCTCCCGAATCCAAAATCACGGGTATGGCGGACAAATGTGCGAGTGTGGTGGTAGGGGCTACAATCGTAGGGGCTTCAAAAATTTCGCTCATCAACTCTTCCAGTTCGCGGTATAAATCGATGGAAACATATGCCCGCGATTCGGAAAATTGCACACCATATTTTTCCACGGCAGCTATTGCAGCATGTTTTAAACGGGCGTCATGTTCCAGCCCAAGATAGCTACAAGAGGTAAAATTAACTAACTCTGAGTCGTTAATACGGATGAGATTGTCGGTTGTTAGCTGGCCCTGTTGCGTTAAATGGAGTATACCTCTCTTGACCCCCTCAGAAATACTCTGATCAACAGCTTTCATAAAATTATCGTGGTTCATGCCTATGGTTTTTTTATTAAAGTTATTGATTTCTTACTAAATAGTAGTGATATTTCTCGTTATTTGACCGTCATACTATCCCATGAATCAAAAAAACGGATAACATTACTGCTACCCGTTTTTCCTTATCACAAACACTTTTTCTACAAATTGTCACGATAAATCATGATTCGCCATTTTGCTAATCACTACTTGTCCAAAACCGAAAAATCTGAATTCTGGGAGCGATATTCGGGCACGATATCCTTAATCAGCTGTACCAAATTCATTTTATCATCATTAGGATCCGCAGCTTTCGCAAAAGCACATAATTGCTCCACACGCGTTTTTTGGGATTCCAAATCTGGTGTATTTACCTTCGCAATCATAATCTTTTCATGATAAGTTTTCTCTGTGTTCTCCCCGTTGGCCAACAGCTCTTCATAGATTTTTTCACCGGGACGGAGGCCAACGATCTTGACATCAATATCTTCCGGATAATTATAGCCTTTGAGCCGGATCATTTGCTTGGCCAAGTCCATAATCTTAACAGGCTCGCCCATATCAAAGACAAAGATCTCCCCGCCTTTTCCCATGACGGCCGCCTCCTGCACCAGTTGGCAGGCCTCGGGTATCGTCATAAAATATCGGGTTATATTTGGATCTGTAATGGTTAATGGTCCGCCCTTGAGCATCTGCTTTTCAAATAAGGGGATCACCGACCCGTTGGAGCCCAATACATTGCCAAATCGGGTCACAATAAAATTCGTCTTGGAGCTTATATTGACCGTTGAAACCGCAATTTCGGCCACGCGCTTGGTCGCTCCCATGACATTTGTCGGGTTGACCGCTTTATCTGTGGACACCATCACGAATTTGGAAACATTGTATTTATCTGCCAACAAAGCGACGTTATAAGAGCCCCATACATTTGTAAGGATAGACTCGTAGGGGTTGGCTTCCATAAGTGGCACATGCTTATAAGCTGCCGCATGGAAAACATAGGTCGGTCTATAAAATTGGAACAAAGTGTCCATAAAAGACGCATCCCGAACATTTCCTACTATAAAGGTACAACGCGAAAAATGAGCATAACCACTTAGCTCCTGCTGAATATCATATAGCGCAGATTCAGCCTGATCGAGCACGATAAGCTGTTTTAAATCGGTGTGCGCAAGCTGCCGCACCAGTTCGCCGCCGATAGAACCCGCTCCACCTGTGACCAGTACAATCTGCCCCTTCATCTCGGAGGCAATCGTAGGATTATCCAGATCAATGGCTTTACGTCCCAATAGATCTTCGATACGTAAACTTCGGATCTGCCTTGTCGCCACTTCACCCGCCAATAGACGGGCCGTATCCGGAATAATTTTAACAATCAATGGAATGGGTTCAGCAAGCTTAAACACCGAGTTCAATCGCTCCGGTCTACGGTCATCCACGGCAATAATAATTTCGGATGCATTTCCATGGCGTTGCACAAATTCTTTGTTCAGTGTATTAATGTCATGGATTTTAAATCCCTGGATACGATTACCGATGCGATGCGGGTTGTCATCCATAATGGCGACAATCCTATATTTGTTGCGGGAAGTGGTATGGATAAAGTGAAAGGTGGTATTACCCATATTACCGGCACCAAAAAGAATCACAGGAATACGGTTATCTTTACCCCACATCAGCTCATGGTACAAAGCGCGATACAGCACCCTGCTGAAGGTCATACCAAAACCAGCAATTAATGCATGAAAAAGCAGCTGGGTATCCGAAAAAGGAAGCATATCCTCATAGGATGGATACAGCCATTCAATTACTTTAGCGATCAGCACCGTGGAAAAATAAGCCAATCCGATCGCCAGGACGATGCGTTGCAATTCGCGGATACCCGTCTTATGGACAACACTTTTAAATGTGCCGAAAATAAAGAACCATATTAGATAGACTCCCGAAACAAGTAATGCCTGTCTGACCATCTCGTCAATCTCTACTTCACCTCTATGCTTGAAAATAAGCACATAACTGGTAAAAAAAGCTATTGCAACAATCATCATGTCCAACAGCAATATGATCCACCGCGGCTTGTTGATGGACAAGCCCTCTTTCCATAAATTACTCATCTAAAAATTCTATAAGATATAATATACTTTAATCGCAAAATCTGATTAAAAAGTATCCCTTACCGTAATTAAATATTTTTGAAACAATTAATCATTTGCGAAATTACTGAATTAGGAGGTAAATAAATGATTAAAACATACAGCAGAGGATTTCCGCGCTATATTTTTATATCGATTTTTTTGCCGATCGCGATGATTACGATGCATCAACATCCTAGGAGTACGCTTGAAAATCATTATCTTTGGATAAATTGTTTTTGCAGCATATCCAAATGGACAACCAACTAAAGAGCATCTTTTTTCAATTGCTACGGATCGGGTTATGGGGGGAGGGAAACTTATCTTTAGATCAGCCACTGACTGTTGACGACTGGAATAAAGTATACCGATACGCGATCAATCACACCATAGAAGGTTTAATTTATGACAGCTTTTCTTTTTTAGAAGAAAGTCAGCTCCCTCCGCCATCGCTACGCTTAAAATGGGCGGTACGGGTAGATCAGATTGAGCGGCACAATACAAAAATGAATAGCGTCATCGCAGAACAATTTACTGCCTTCAGTGCCCATGGTATCCACCCCATCTTGCAGAAAGGTCAAGGTGTAGCCGCCTATTATCGCGTGCCCAATCATCGTATCAGTGGGGATATTGATTTCTGTTTTGAGGAAGACGGCTATGCAAAAGCGCGGAATTTTCTAAAAGAGAAGCGGATAAAATTTCAGGATACTGCGGGCTTTAGCTTAGATTATGACTGGAGGGGTATTCATATCGAACATCATAAAAAGACATTTGACTTTCGTAGCCCATTAAAAAGAAGTTATCTCAAACAGCTTTTAAAAAAATACGAGCATGCGAAACAGCATATTACGCTCAATGGCGTTCCTATTCGATTACTAGCAGCAGAGCTGCAGCTGCTTCAAGTCAATGTTCATATTTTAAAACATCTGATCACTTATGGTATAGGACTACGCCAACTGTGTGACTCCGCAAGACTTTATTATGCGACCTCTTCCCAGACCGATCATGAAGCATTGCAACAGATCTATGCAAAAACCGGCATTCTGAAATGGATCCATCTTTTGCATAAGATCCTGGTCGAAAACCTAGGTCTTCCTAAAATTAATCTTCCCTTTCCTTATCCCGAACATCTTGAAGCCGACTGGATGCTTGATGAAGTATGGTATTCCGGGAATTTCGGATTTAATGATGAACGATTTGAAAAGGGTAAAACCCCGACAATTTTTGCCCGGCCAGATTCCCCCAAACGTCTGTGGCAGAACTTCAAACGTTATGTGAAGTATGCTCCACAGGAAGCCATCGCCTTTCCGCTCATACATACCTATTCTAAATTCCTGGGGAAGGATAGTGATTAGCAATCTGCCGATTAATTAATTTTTCATTTTATGCCAAGAAGATTGCGTGAATAAATGATAGAGTTTCTCAAAGGAAAGTGGGGTCAGATTATTATAAACTGACCCACTTGCATATGAATTGAGATGAATTTATAACTTTTCCTCAATCTCTTGTTTATTTCCCTCAACTTTACCTTCTTCTTGCTGTTGTTGCTTTTGAGATTGATTATTTTCAGGTTCAGTTTGATGAGACTGGTTCCCTTCTAGCTCCTCCGCTTTCACCCCTTTTGGATTACTCCACAGTTTCTTTTTATAGGCATCCAATTTTTCTTCAACTTTTCGACTATCCAACAATTGTGCACCATTTTCAGACTCTTTTACGTTTTGTAACATCCCAGGTGAAGATTCGCGTACAATCGTACTTGCAAATTTGTTCTGTACAAAGAAGTCGTCCATCGTCATATCATAGAGACCCTTATCCGGATCCGAGATATCTACCTGCACCAAACTATAACGCAATTGTGGAAAATAAAGCCAAAAAGCAGGTGTTGCCCCGACAGATTCCGCCAATTCAGCAGAAGTCGTAATATTCATTAAGGGGGCTACACCAATAATACGAGTTTCCAACCTGCTGCGTTGCTTATCGAAAAAGATATCTTCTTTCACCCGAAATTTCGTTACCCGGCTCGGGTCAAACTCGTTAAGCGCCATTTTTGAGTCGATTTGATTTCCTTCACCGTCAAAGATGGGAACCAATACGCTATCCGCAAAACGAGCCATCCCTTCCTGGGCGCTTAAACGGCCTTTGAATGAATCATCATCAGGGCTGTACAAGGATAGCTTTCCTTTTTCAATCGCTTTCATCACCACTTCGATCAAGGAGTTTCCCGGGATAGCCAAGATATAATTCTTTTCATCTTTTAGATCGATATCGCGCCATACCCGTTTGTAGAAACGAATATTCTTCTTGTTCACCTCAGGATAAGCAAATGGGACCGCATCTTCCATACTGTTTGCCTGATAAAATCCATCGGTTGTCGGGATCGTATCCGGATTAACCTCGCCTGAGGCAACTGGGATAGCTGAAATTACATTATTTAACGTATCCTGTGTTCTAGGAACCGTATCTATTGTTGTCTCTTGCTGAGCGAACAATGATCCAGTGACCAGTATCATGGCAACTGTCGCTATTATTTTCATGTTCATCATTATCGATTTTATAATTTACAGCCTGAATTAATACTTACGTGTTTTACTTTGCACGGTTGGCATTTCAAATGCAGACATCACACAGCGGAATCCGATATACGAATGCGGTTCGTAGTCCACGGAATAATTACGGGTTTCGCTATTGAGTTGCTCACCATTATCTTTCCAGGAACCGCCACGTACGACTTTTCTTTTCAATGCATCGCCATCCTTTGCATCGGCATCGTATAATAATGCCGGGTTAAGGTCATTGACAAATACGACCGCTGATGGGCTATAGGCATCCAATGTCCATTCTGAAACATTACCGGCCATATTATAGACACCAAAGGCGTTAGGCATATAGGATTTGACAGGTAATGTAAATGTAGCCCCATCGCGTGAGTAAGTACCTTCGCCCTGTTTAAAGTTGACCGCTAATTTCTTTTTGCCCTCTGTTCCATCAATCGTGTACCGTGCTCCAGCGATCGTATCCTGTGGATCTAATTTACCGGATGCGGCATATTGCCATTGTGCTTCCGTTGGCAAACTCAGGCTTAGCTGATAACCATTCAGGTAAGAATTTTTCAATACTGTCGCCGCCATCTCGCTCGCGCGCCAGTCGGTAAATGCACGCGCTTGCCGCCATGTGACGCCTACAACAGGATAGTAATCAAAAGATGGATGTGTAAAATAATTCGCATCCAAAGAAGCTAATTGTGCATTAGGAAAATCTTTTGTCCAGATATCCTCCACTGGCATGACAGCAACGGAGTCCGTTACATAAGCTTTTTTCATATTACCTTTGGATTGCAAATAGGAGAAGCGATATTTAATGACCTCGGGGTTGAGTGCGCGTCTATTTCCCCGCATTTCCAACATAGGTGCAAGACGTTCCTGAATACTTGGATCATTGCTTTTCCATAAAGGCGATACCTTCTTGACTTTTGCCCAATTAATCCTGCGTTGTCCCACTTGTTCGCCCGCAATTTCTAAAAAGTACTGGTCATCCTGCAAGTAATCTGTAACGGCAACCGAATCGGCAACCCAATTGACAAATTCGCGGTACTGTTTATTGGTCACTTCAGCTTCGTCAATAAAAAAAGCACTTACGCTCACATTTTTTCCTACGTTCCCACTATCCAGAGAGCCTTTAAAAAGGATTGTTCCGGAGGGAATATAGACCATTCCCGGAGGCGCGGGCAACTTACCGCCACGGAAGGCATTCACCTTGGGCGCTTTATACATTGCTGAGTTCGATTTACAGGCAGCGAAACCGATCAAAAGTGCCAAAGCACCAATAGCCAGCAGACGATTTTTATAGAGCTGTTTAATTATCGTTATCATCATATAGTTATTAAATTAGGTTGTTTGATTCGCTTATTTACGGTTGAAAAGAGCATATTTCAAGCCTAAGGACACGAAACCATATTGATCGTTGTTTTTATTCTTTATGCCGTCGAGGTTATCATTGGTTGTTAAGGTATGCTGATAGTTGACGTTGATTGCCCATTGTGGCCCATATAAAGTACGGCCGAATGGGATGTCAACGCCCACATTGATCGGTACTACAAAATGGATTTCCCCTAAATCCTCGGCTAGTTCACCACCTTGATTAGCGATAGCTTCTACATAGAACGGGTCAATCTGACGCTTTATACGATTTTTAACCAGTCCCGCACCTGCGCCTACGTAAACATTTGAAAGAATACACTCAAATGTATTTGCCTGCAAGGTATAATAGCTGTAATTGCGTGCCTGCCCCATAAATTGGCCCAAACGAACCTTCCCATTGATATTCCCTGCGAAATATCGATTTTCAAACTCACTATTATGGCCGTTCCCACTTAATGTACCTTTCTCTCCGTGCAAGCCAACTGATATAAAAGGATTAATTAAATAATCAGCTTCGCCATAAAAAGCAAATTTAGCCTCTACATTCGCCAGATCTGTTAAATTATAGGCAACACCCGCACCTGCTCCCACACTAAGGGGCCGTGAAAATTGCGCTGATACGGATCCAATCATTAAGCTTAACATCCCTATTGTTGTACATAATAGTTTTTTTCTCATCCTGTGTTGAATAGTATTAAAATTTTTACAATCATAACGGATTGTATCCAATTTTATTGCCAAATAAAAAAGCCCAAGTTGAAATTCAACCTGGGCCTCAATAAACAGCAAAGTTTATTATTTTATATTCAAACGATCTTTGATATCCTGCCAAGTCTTAGCAATACCGGTTTTCTTTTTATTCCCCTTATCTCCATAACCATAACCGTAGCCATAACCGTAACCATATCCACGAGCAAAGTCTACGTCATTTACTACAGCAGCGACATTTTTCAATTTACCTTCCACATAAAGTTCACGTGGTACTTGTAGAAGGCGTTTGTCCAGATAATTGACACGGGAAACATATAACGTCAAATCTGCATTATGCGCAATCAATAAGGTATCTGTTACTAAACTTACTGGAGCAGTATCTACTAAAATATAATCATAGTGGTCACGGGCGTACTTAATTACATCATCAAAATGACCATTCATTAATAATTCTGCTGGATTAGGTGCGATATACCCTGAATAGACAACATCGAAATCATAATTTCCTGGTTTTTTGATAATAATATTATCAACATCCATATCAGGGTTAATCAAAAATTGTGTAATGCCAACATTGGTATGCTGAAGGTGAGATAATCCCAAATAGTCTAATACTTTGGGACTGCGAATATCTGCACCAATGAGAAGTACCCTCTTTCCAGACATTGACAATATCTGAGCGAGGTTCGTTGTTACAAAAGATTTTCCTTCGCCCGAGATTGTAGAAGTAACAAAAACAACTTTTGATGTGTCCTTCTGATCAGCACCGAACATGAAGTTCATATTAGTTCGTAAAATACGGAAGGCCTCAGCAAGAGAGGAGCGATCATTTAAATGTACAATTGTATCCTCAGCCGTAGGGATTTCGCCGAGTACAGGAACTTTAACAATTTCCTCAATGTCTTTACGCGAGTGAATTTTATTATCCAATAAAAATTTCAAATATAAGATACCAAATGGAATTGCAAACCCTAATATTAAGGCTCCCAAAAGTACAATAGATTTACGCGGAGAAACAGGCAATCCATTACCGTAGGCAGCATCAATAATTTTCAAATTGTCAGGGGTTGCAGCAGCTTTGACCTCACTCTCTTCACGCTTTTGCAAAAGCAATAGGTATAGTGATTCAACAATCTGTTGCTGGCGAGAGATTTTCTTAAACCCTTGTTCTTGATTTGGTATAGAACTAATGCGCCCCCTTATCTCGTTGGATTTCTGCTGAATACTGCTTAACGCCAATTGCGTAACTTTTCTATAGTTTTGAAGAGATTGTCGAATATTTTTATCGTTTTCAATAATACTTTCATTTAGTGCAATTACCGCTGGGTTTTGTTCGGAGGCTGATTTCAACAAGTCATCTCTTTCCAATACGAGTTGATTATATTTTGCAATAGAGCTTGTAATCGACGCATCCTGCAAACCAATATTAGATGGTAAAAGTTTTCCTACCTCTTGTTTCTTTAGATAATCATTCATATGATCTACAAGCTGTAATTGAGTACGATACTCTAGTACTTTTTTATCATTATCTGAAGCATTATTTAAGAAGACTCCTGCCTCGGTTGCCATATCCACCATAGCATTTGCGGATTTAAACTCAGCGGCCTGTTCATCAGCCCCAGATAAATCTTTGGATATCAACATCAGACGTTTGTTAATAAACTCAGAGGTTGCACGTGTCATCCGCAGCTTATCATTTGTCAAATCATTATTATAGGTTTCGATCAAAGAATTTATAATCAGCTCAGCTTTTTTTCCAAGCGGAGATAACATAGAGAAATTAACAACATATGATTGCATTTCCTTACTCGGCGAAATATTAATAGCAGCTAGATTACCGTCAACCGCCCAATCTTTCGGTATTACATTAATAAGGTATTCTGTATCTGGATCGATTTTAATCTTGTTATTATTTCCTTTTCTAAATATTACACTATAACGTCCTATTTTTACCAATGTATCAAATCCGGCCATTATATGCTCGCCAGAAAACGAGTTCGTAATCTTTAATTGCTTTCCATCAATAGAATTCACTCGGACACTAATTTTCGTAGTGTCTTGATTTCCTTGAGGCTCAATAATGAATGGCATATCTTTCTCCATTACTTCAGAAGAAGTAATTTTTCCTTTAGTCGAATAGATAATATTCAAGTGATTAAGATCTACGACCTTACGCATCAGCCTACGTGAATACAAAACCTCTATTTGATCAGTAACGAAAGCAGCTCTGCTCCCACCAAACCCCATCGAACTACTTAATTCAGTAATACCGGCAAGCTCCCCAGCTGAAGCACTACGTTCATCCTTAAGCAAGATTTTTGCAGTAGTGCTATATGTTTTTTGTGCATATCTTAGATAAACAATTGCTATGCCTATTGATAAAATTACTGATATCACAAACCATTTCCAATAAAAGGCATATTGTTCAAAAGCTTGTCTCAGGTTAATTTCTTCTTCTTCTTGATTTTCTTTAATTTTTATAGGATGTTTTTCCATGAAATTTATTATCGAGTCAACACTGAAATTACGGTAATTAATAAGCTTGCTATCGATACAATAATATTGGTATTTGCACCAAGCTTCGAACTATTGATCTGTGCCTTATTCGGTTCAACATAAACGACATCATTTTGAACCAAATAATAATATGGAGAATTCAATGTACTTTGTTCAGTCAAATCCAAGTAATGTATTGTTTTCTTCCCCTCTACTTCACGGATTAACATTACATTTTTACGAACACCTCTTAAAGTCATATCGCCAGCCATACCTAACGCTTCCAATACTGTTACTCGTTCGCTCGGCAAAATGAATGATCCAGGGCGAGACACCTCTCCCAAAACTGAAATCCGAAAATTGTTATAATTTATGTTTACTCCTGGGTCTTTGATGTATTTACTAAGCTCTGTTCTCAATTTTTCTATCGCCTGCGTGCGTGTTAGGCCTGCAACGTGAAATTTACCTAACATGGGCAAGGTAATATCACCCTGGTCATTAACCGTATACGTTGGACGAAGAGCCATGTCGGTTTGCTGCGTAAAACTGCCTGTTGTCATCGAACTTACGGGATTAAATGGGGCAGTAACTTTTGGGTCAGCAGCTGTAACAACTATGGTTAAGATATCATTAATTTGAATCTTTGGGACATACTGCTCATATAGCGTTGTAATCTGGCTAGAATCCTGTTGAAGGTAGACCATGCTCTTGCGTGAGCCACAAGAGCTAAACATCATTAACATTACAACAAATAAAGCTAATGATATATTATACTTTAAAAATAATCGCATGCGCTATTTAATATTATAAATTGACTTAGTATTTCAATTGACAAAAATATGTTTTTTTTTCTTCAAACCTAACTTTAAAAAGCTCTATTTAAAAACGATTTATGGCAACCGCCTCACACAAGCAAGATTTATGCCTAAATCTTATGAAGATATAAAATATATCAAAGATCATGCATGAAGGTGCTTCAAATCAGAGTTCTATTTTTCCTATCCACTAACTTAGAATAGCTTATATTTTCAAGCTACTTTTAAAAAAACATTAAATAGCTTTTTTAGAGTTAAAATTCCTTTGTATTATAGGAACAGATTATATAATTTTATACCTGAAAAGTATTACCCTATTAAAAATGAAAAGTAAATTTTGCCTATTGGTATTTTGCATGCTTATTCTAGTAATTAGCTCATGTACGAAAAGTAAGGACGAAAACAAAAAAAATGAGCAACCTCCATTACCACAAGTGAGTAGGCAAGATACTATAGGGAGTACTACGGATACAATCACCTATATCAATAATTCTCCAAATGCAAATGAACCATTAAATTTTAATAATTATTTGAATAATACAGAGAATATTCATCCCAAAGTTCTCTATTTTGAAAAAGGCTGGAAAGGGTATAAATTTTGGATGGCATACACACCTTATCCTAAAGGGGAGGTTAACAGCGAAAATCCCTGTATTGCCGTAAGCCAAGATGGTATAAACTGGACGGTGCCCAATAATTTTAAATCAAATCCTTTAGATCTCTCTTTTGAAAACGGGTACAACAGTGATACACACCTAGTTTACAGGAAAGACCTTGATATTTTAGAGTGCTGGTATAGACCCTATAATGCAAAATTAGCAAAAAATGCGATATATAAGAGAGTTACTAATGATGGAATAAACTGGCAAGCCAAAGAAGTTATTTTTGATTTTAACGGAGTGCAGATGCTCAGTCCTGCGATTAATTTCGAGAATGGGAAATATAAAATTTGGTATTGTTATGATGGTCAGATCCGATATATAGAATCGTTAGACGATTCTGGTAAAAAATGGCCAAAACATTTTCGAATATTGAATTTTGACTGGTCAAAGTTTTATCCTTGGCATATGGATGTAATTAAGACAGAACAAGGATACGAGATGATTGTTTGTGCTTGGGACAAATCAATTAAGGGGGCAAACAATAATACCGCTGATTTATTTTATTGTGCAACAAATGAAAGTCACGAGATCACAAAAAATCCTTTTCCTATTCTTAAAAGAAATACAAATGAAAAAGCATTTGATTCTAGATCAATTTACAGAGCATCCTTTATAAAAGTAAAAAGCAAATATTATATATATTATTCTGCTATTTCAAATGATTGGACAAGATCTATGGCTCTTTCTTTTGGCAGTGATTTGGAAAATCTGCATGGATATGTACGGAAAGTTAAATAAAAATAATTTTTATTTGAAAAACCCACTCCAAATTTATAGTTAACTTCGAATAGAAAGGTCAATTTCCATCGCTTTATTTTTATAAATTACTATATTTGGGTTAATTTTTCAATTTATTAATGGACAATCAACTCCGAAATATTTTTTTTCAACTTTTGCGTATCGGCCTTTGGGGTAAAGGAAAACTTCTTATAACAAATCCTTTGAAGGAAAGCGATTGGAACCAAATATTCGCGTGGGCAATTCCGCATACGGTAGAAGGAATCATTTACGATAGCTTTGCTTTATTAGAAGAAGACCAACTACCTCCTCAATCTTTAAGGCTAAAATGGACAGTCCGAGTAGATCAAATTGAACGTCATAATATTCAGATGAATCAAGTAATTGCTTCGCAATACAACGCTTTTACAAGGATTGGTATACAACCAATATTACAAAAAGGACAGGGTGTTGCACAATTCTATCTTAATCCCTTACATCGAATTTGTGGAGACATTGATTGGCATTTCGAGGATAATGGATATGCTACCGCACGTAATTTTATAAAAGAAAAAGGTATCACTGTAGAAGATACCAAAAGCTTTAGCCTACATTATAACTACAATAATCAATTTATTGAGCATCACAAGCAGCTCTTTGATCTGCGAAATCCTCTGATACAACCTTACTTACGTAATATCGCTAAGCACTACCGTGAAAAACAGGGCATCTTGAAAATTGAAGATGTATCAGTAAGGATATTAGCTCCCGAATTACAACTTTTTCAAGTCAATTCGCATATTCTAAAACACTTGATCACCTTCGGGATGGGATTGAGGCAATTTTGCGATTCGGCAAGATTGTATGCTCATTACAATAATCAAATCGATTCGGACGCATTAAAGAAGATTTATCAAAAAACTGGAATCTTAAAATGGTCCCATTTACTCCACCGGATTCTAGTAGATACTATTGGACTGCCTAAATCATATCTCCCATTCGCATATCCTAAACAGACGGATTCATCTTGGATGTTGGAGGAGATATGGTTTGGTGGTAATTTTGGCTACTATGATGAACGTTATGCAGACGGGAAAATAAACAGTACAGTATCTGTACATCCTGATGGTGCTAAAAGACTTTGGCGAAATTTTAAGCGCTATCTGCCCTATGCCCCACAAGAAACGATCTTCTTCCCGATTATGCATTTCTATTCCAAATTTCTCGGAATAGACAGAGATTAATAAAAAAGAGCTTTTAATTTTCATTAAAAGCTCTTTTTTAATTATTTACCAAAAACTTGTTCAATCTTGGTGCGAATTCGTTCTTTCTCCGCGTCCGTCAAGTTTGAGCCTGAAGGCAAACAAAGTCCTGTATCAAACAATTTTTCAGCTACATTACTTCCATAATATGGGGAATTCTCAAATACAGGTTGCAAATGCATCGGTTTCCACAGGGGACGCGATTCAATATTATCTTCTAATAGAGCAAGACGCAGATCTTCACGTGAAATCCCAGTTATAGTTTCATCCATTGTTATCGCAGCTAACCAATGATTAGAATAAAAATCTTCACTAGGTTCCGTTAAAACTTTGATGCCATCAATATTTGCAAATAAATCTGAGTAGAACTTTGTCATATCACGACGAGCTTCAATACGATTTGATAATACTTCCATTTGGCCTCTTCCTATACCGGCACAAATATTAGACATTCTATAGTTATAACCAATATGCGAATGCTGATAATGAGGTGCATTGTCACGCGCTTGCGTGGATAGGAATACCGCTTTGTCTTTATCTTCTTTTGTGTGGCATACCAAAGCTCCGCCACCTGAAGTTGTGATAATTTTATTACCATTAAAGCTTAATACACCAAAACGGCCAAAAGTCCCACATGCTTTTCCTTTGTAAGAAGATCCTAATGCCTCAGCCGCATCCTCAATTACTGGGATATCAAATTCCTTGGCCACAGCCAATATTTCATCCATTTTTGCCGGCATACCATAAAGATGGACCACAATAATTGCCTTTGGCTTCTTACCATTGGCAAAACGATCACGTATTGCTTCTTTCAAAGCAATCGGACACATATTCCAGGTATCGGCTTCAGAGTCTACAAATACTGGTGTCGCTCCCTGATAGGCAATCGGATTAGCCGAGGCGGAAAATGTCATTGACTGGCAGATCACTTCATCACCATAATTTACGTTACATTCAATCAAGGCTAGGTGCAAAGCAGCAGTTCCAGCGGAAAGCGCCGCTACCTGAACATCCGAATTTAAAAAATTTTCCAAATCCTCTTCAAAGCCATTGACATTGGGTCCTAAAGGTGCCACCCAATTATGATCAAATGCTTCATGGATGTATTTTAATTCGTTTCCCCCCATGTGAGGAGAAGATAGCCATATTTTATCTGACATAGTGTTAAAAATTAACGTTACTTCTTTATTATTCTTCCAGGATTACCTACTACTGTACATCCATCTGGTATATCTCTAATAATCACAGCACCAGCTCCTATCTTGACCCATTTTCCAATCGTTATCCCTTGGATTATACAAGCTCCAATACCAACATGCGTTCCTTCTCCCACACGTACATTTCCAGCCAGTGCTACGTTTGGGGATAAATGTACAAAATTTTCGATAATACAATCGTGATCTATGGAGGCATTAGTATTGACAATACAATGTTGACCAATATTCACGTCCACATTAATCGTTGCACCAGCCATTACTACTGTACCATTTCCTAAAATACAACGGCTAGAAATATTAGCCCCTGGATGTATTAAGCTTGGATAAGTAAATGAACGGGCCTCATTTACTATTCTTTTCCTAACTTCATTATTCCCAATAGCAATAATTGCTTCAACCGGTCCCTCCGGATTTCTATGAAAAACGGTATATCCCAATAATGACGATTTACTCAAATCGGTATCGATAAAGCCTTCTATTTTTAGGTTATTACGTTCAGCAATTTCTGCTATTACTTTTCCATGGCCACTTGCTCCAAACAAATACATCATTAAAAATTAGTTGTTTCCATTAAACGGTTCTATTGTAACATGTCCGTCGGCAGAAATTCCCTCTCTTTTAAATACTTTTTTAAATGTTGTAAAAAACACCTTTAAATCAGTAAGAAAGGAAACATGGTCGACATACCATACATCAAGCTCAAATTTCTTGGTCCACGAGATCGCATTTCTCCCATTGACCTGCGCCCATCCTGTTATGCCAGGCCTTACTTCATGGCGACGTCGCTGCTTATCATCGTATAAAGGTAGGTATTGAATTAAAAGTGGCCTAGGTCCTATAATCGCCATATCGCCTTTTAGTACATTTATTAGCTGAGGGATCTCATCAAGCGATGTCTTTCTCACAAAAGCTCCGATAGGTGTTAACCGTTCGGCATCAGAAAGGAGATTACCATTCGCATCTTTTTTATCATTCATTGTCTTAAATTTGATGATTTTAAAGATGTGCTCGTTTAAGCCTGGACGAGGTTGAAAGAAAAATGGCTCGCCATCATTCGCAAAATAAAGTCCTATGGTCACAACAATAAAAATAGGACTAAGGATAATCAACCCTATAAGTGCAATAAAAAAATCGAAGAGCCTTTTAAAAAAATGCCTATACATTGTCTAGTCCTTTATCTTTTAATAAGGTTTTATATTCAGCCAATAGGGCATCCCAAACCACCTGTTGTTCATAACGTTCGGTTATCATTCTTCTAGCATTTGCTTTCATCTGTGTATAAAGCTCCTTATTCGTTATCATCATTTCCATTGCATTCTTAATTGCAGCCACATTCTTAACAGGAATGATTGCTCCATTTTTTCCTTCAATGATGATTTCATTACAGCCATTTATATCAGACACGATTGCCGGAAGTTCCATTGCTCCAGCTTGCATAACCACATTTGGGAAGCCTTCTCGATAGCTTGGAAATACCAATGCATGAGAAAGGGCAAAATAGGGGCGGACGTCTTTTTGAAAACCCACAGAGATAATATTCTTGTTCTCATCGATCAGTTTTAGTGTATCATTATCCAGAGGATCGAGATCACTTTCCAAAGGCCCGACTAATAATAGTTTTACCGCTGGATAATTTAATTGACAAAAACTCTTTACAAGCTCGTTGATTCCTTTGTCACCAACAAGCCGCCCAACGAATACAAACACAAAATCTTTATGGCCAATACCTAATTCGCTTTTTAATAACCTCTGTTGTTCCTCAGATATAATTTCTTTTGAGAATAGAGATGTATTAATACCATTCGATGAACCATTAGCAATTAATTTTAATTTATTCAAAGACGTATATTTATTGGAGACGATAAAATCAAATAATCCTTTTGAATTGGGATATACTTTAGTGGCTGACGCGTAAGTAAGCCTTTCAACGAAATCCAAAAGTCGACGTTTTATACCTTTTGATTCCATTAATGGCAAACCGGCAACAGTATGTAACCTAATTGGGACGCCGGCTAACTTGGCTCCTAACATTCCGACAATACCTGCTTTTGGGGTGTGAGAATGCACAATGATAGGTCTCTCTTTTTTGCATAATTTATAAAATTTCCAAAGTGAAATGAAATCCTTTATAGGAGAAATCTGTCTAGTCATGTCTAATGCGATGGTTACTATTCCTTCATCATGCGTAATATCTAATAATTCAGGACCATTGGAAGATATTCCATATACATCAAATCCATTTTTGGACATGAAGGAATGTTGCCCTTTAAGTAGTGTTTTTAATGAAATGGGAACCGTAGTTATACGAAAAAGCGACGCCATAGTTATTATTTGCCTAAAAGAATTTAGTGTCTGAAAAAATATAGTGGTGGAATGTTTCTAAAGAAACATTTAGAAATCCCTCGAATGCACCATTAAAATATAAGTAAAAATTAATCGCGAGAACAAACCCAAAAAAGAATAAGTCTCTAACCCGAAATCTTTCGGTAAGAGATATCGCAATAAAGGGAATCACTATCCCAATCATTCTACCAACAATAGGAGTTAAAAAATAACCGGTTAAGTATATAACTAATCCAATTATTGCGAGATCAAAAATACGCTGGCTGGTATCCGTTTTATTTGTGCTTCTTTTAAAAATTAATAAATATCCTAAAATAATTGCCCACATTAAGAATGCCCCACCACTACCACTGGCACCGCTTTCCTCTAAACTTTGTAGATTTTGCTTCGTTTCGATAGATTTTGAAATAGTGAAAAAAACAGAGAAAAAAAGAAATCCAAAACCAGTGAATATTGAAATTTTTTTTGCGAATGATTTGATTTTTAGTTTTTCATTCAATATCCAATAAACAATATAGAAAAGTGTAATAATATAAAAAGAATTATGAATAAGACTACAAATAAAGAAAAGGAGAAAAATTAAATATTTTTTTTGAATAACAGGAAATAAAAATAAAAGCAATGCTGTTCCTATTCCTTGTCTTATAGTCACTAATTGCATCCCTAGATACTGAGTTTGAATGAACAGGAAAAACAACACAACAACTCCCAAGAGAAAGCTCCTAGTCCTAAAAAATGAAAAAAAAGCAGTAGCAAAAGTTATAAAAAAGACAAAGGTATTAATTGTTCTTACCGGATCACCAAAAAGCAGCAAAAATCCTTGATTTAATAAAAGAAACAAAGGTTCCTTAAACAAAAATGATTTCGACGAAAACACCTGTGCAATCAGGAGAGAAGGAGTAGAGGCATAAATTAAATAATTATCCCTATCTCTAAAAATAGAGTGCGGCAAATCCCATAGCCAATTTGCATACATTGCTGATAGCATTAAGATGCCAAACAATTTAATCCAAAACAAAAATCTTCTTTTGCTGTAGAATTTATCAGTCATCTTACTTGCTCAGAATTAAATTTTTGGAAGTTCCTTGCATTTTAAAACCCGTTTTTACCTTGGGAGACACTTCTATATTCATATTATCTAGATCAGATTTGTCAAAAATCCGAAAATGAACCCTATTGTTTCGACCTTCAATATTCCTAAAGACAAGTCTCCCTTTTAGACTTTCTTTTGAAAGCCTTCCTGGTGCCATATTCATAATACCAATTGCTCCTTTAGAATAATTGTCAAGATGAGTATCGACAACAATCCCCACAGAATCGCTTCCTCCATTTAACTTGTTTAGACAATAAAAGATCCCCTGACTATTATTATTAAAGGTGTAGACGTTTTTAATAGTAATATTCTTTAAAACTTCATTATTAGCATTAGGTTCGAAGTCGATGCCTGCTTGAGGCGCAGTTCCATTGGTATTGGAGACAACCATATTTTGGATTGTTAGACCATTCGCACTAATCACAGATATCCCATTCCTTCTATTATTGTCTATCAGACCATACTTTAATGAAATGTTACTATTAGTAATTCCAAGAGATTGCCCTATATAAACACCATCTCCCCAACAATCTGAGATGTTGGCATTAGTTATTACTATATTTCTTGACGACTTAATAGAGATACCCATTCCCCATTCTCCTAAGTTACCTCTGTGATTCTTCCTGTCACCAATAATCGTCGGAGAAAAAATTACAATATCACTCTTCCTATGTATCCTAATTAATTCATAATTTGCTTTAGCAGAAGGTGACAACAAAAGTTTTGAGCTATTCTCAAAGATGACGGTAGTTTGCGAGGGAATATCTAAGCCGATGTCATTAATTAGAATAGGAAAATTCGGCATTATAACCTTTCTATTTTCATTCAAAGCTTTCTGCAAATAATTCGTGTAATCCACTGTACCGTTTTTCACATAGCCTTTTGGAAGATATTTTGTAATGTCAACGAACTTTCCCGATCTTAAAAGTCTATTTTTCTCAGAACTTTTGTTGAAATTATTCACAAAATCCGGTTTATTTCCAATCTGTCTATATGTAAAGCTCTGACAGCAAGCTAAAGAGACCGTTAAACTAAGGCAAATTAATGCAAAAAAACGGGTTATTAAAAACTTAATCCTCATCACTTAATTTTTTATATATTTTCAAATATTTATCTACCATGTTTTGAATTGAAAAATCTTCTGCTCTTCTACTACATCGAAAAGCTATCTCCAGATAATATTCACTATTTCCCAATAAACGGCTTATTTGTTCACAAAGCTGATTCGAATTTCCTTTTTCAAACAATAATCCATAGTTCTGCACAATTTCTCGAAGTCCATCAACATCTGAAGCTATTACAGGTTTTCCTGCCGCCATTCCCTCTACGATAGCGAGTCCGAATCCCTCGTATATTGATGAAAGGATAACAACATCAGAAATGTTCAAAAGGTCAGGTATATCAAATCTGTTTCCCAGGAATTTTACTCTCGAAGTTAAATTAAGTTTCAATACCTGTTCTTCCCGACTTTTTTTTAACGGTCCATCCCCTACTAACAGAAGTTTAACATGCGGAGGCAATTTTAACAAAGCATTAATTAGCGTTTCTTGATCTTTTTGTGGACGAAAGCTTGACACCTGTATCAAGATAAAATCGTCTTGTTGAAAAAAATCAGATTTCGCTAAAATTCCTCGATTTTTAAACTTCTCAACATCTATGCCATTATTAATAATTTCTGTCTTGTGTTTTACATCTACAAAAGAAGTTAAGCTATCAAAAGTACCTGTAGAAATACAGCCTATAAAGGCTAACTTTGAATATACAAATTTCTCAATATTTTTTAATATTCCATAGTTCCTTCTTCTATTGTTTGTGCTATGTTCTGTAAACACAATAGGCCGCGAAGAAAAACTAATTATTTTGGCAAAAACGACCCAATATAATACTGGAAATAAATGGGCATGAATAACATTATATTTTTTTAGATATTTTGCAAGTTTGAGAATCAAAAGAGGATTGTATACAGATTTTTTCGTCAAGGCAATCACATTACCGGATATTTTCTGACTTAATTGGTCCCGAAAAGCAGTTTTTGAGTCCTTCAAAACAAGTACATCTACATCCAACCCCATATTTTCATATATAGGTACACTCTCCAAAATCAATTTTTCAGCTCCTCCCGTTTCCAACGAGGTAATTATCTGTAATACCTTCATTTATATTCCTGATATTAGATCATTCCATTTCTTATTTACTGCTGAAGGAGTGAATCGCTCTAGCTCTGTCTTTGCAAACTGACTCATGGTTATACGTTTTGAAGTATCTGTTGACATCATAAGAAGTCCATTCACAAATTCGGACTGTCTACCATCATCAATTAAGATACCAGACTCTTCAGTGATAACCTCGGCTGGTCCAGTTAAACAATTATAAGCAATTATTGGCAGACCAAAGGACTGTGCTTCTATTAATGTCATTGGTAGTCCTTCAAAACGTGAGGTCATAGCCAAAAAACTGGCGTTTTCATAAAATGCCTTTACATTGGGTGTATTTGAGATCCACTCAACCGATTGACTTATCTTTAACTTCTCAGCTTGTTCTTTAAGCTTAGATTCATCGGAACCACTCCCTATAATTTGTAATTTCCAATCTGAAGCGGGGCTACGCTGTATAAATTCGCTCCAAATATCTAACAATCTATCAAAACCCTTTTGATAGGTCAGCCTTCCCACAGCAATAACATTTCGGGATAATTCATTATATTTCTGATTCGAAACGGAGAATGGAGAGGGATTACTAATGCTAATCATTTTGGCCTTTACATTCAATTTATCCTTCCATAATTGGATATCTTTCTGTGTTAGTACAATAATTACATCTGCAAAATTTGCAGCAAATTTTCTCAAGTATGTTCTTAACTTCCTATTAAGGCTAACAGTAAAATTGAAATGCTCCCAAACAAAAAGTTTTATTTTCGACAAACCCATTTTTTTAGCTAAGAAAATAGGCATCAAAAAAAGAATTGACATTATTTCCACTGCAACTAAAATATCTATCTGATATTTCTTCAAAGCAGTCTTTAACCTCTTACTTAAGCTAAAATATTCCCTTTTACAATTTTCAATCTCCAGATAAATGATAGAAACATTTTGATTAATTTCGAAAAAAGGATTCTCAGACTCTTTGTTTGTCACAATCACAAAGACGTTATGTTTTGAAGACATCGCTAATTCGTTAGCGACAGCGATGCAAGATCGCTCCGTCCCCCCAGATCTTTTAAAATCACCTAAATAAAATGCTATATTCTTATTTTCCATTTGTCTATATTCATTTAATCAGTTCTATAAAACTATCTTTGATTATTTCATAATTAGATCTTGTATCATCCGAGCCCTTTAAATATACTTCGTTTAAAAAAGATTCATACTTCTTTTTATCTACATTTCGCAACTCTAAACTATCCAGATTGTCTTCAACACTAACCAAACTTGAACCAAGGCTTTCACACGCTCGAACCATTCGTCGATAGTAAACTGCAAGCTTTTTTGTTAAACGCATCTCTTCAAAATATACATATAGTAGAGGTTTTAATTCTAAAAGGGCATAACAAATAGATAAACTTCCATGTGTTATTACTAAATCAGCATCTTTCACTAATTCAGCCGTGAGGTTCTTTATAACGACTCTATCTCCAAACTCTTTACTATAATTAGCCTTAGGATGACTTGCGATAACAATAGGCATTTTAAAGCGTCGTTCTAATTGATCAAAAAAAGAACACAGTTTTTTAAAATAGACATTTTCATCAATTGTATCTATTCGTAACCGTTTGAAATCTGGGTGGCTTGAAAACATAATATCCAAGAATACCATATATGAGCCATGAAATGGGGGTAGGTTATTTTTCCCCTTTTGTTTTCTATATTCTTCTACATCAAAAAAGTCTAACGATACTGTATTCGTATTGTTCTCACTGCCCAAACGCCCTGTAACAAAAAGCAAATCTGGTTGCGCATATTTCGCCTGATTTAAGAATAACAATTGAAATTTATCCCAAATTATCTTAGGATTCAAAATTTTCAATAGCTTCTTTCTCAGCGTAATTCGATCTCCTAAAATGGCCGTTGGGTTATGGTAATAATTTAAGCGGGCCCATTTTATCCCCTTTTCTCGTATTTTTTTGAATAGTTTATCTGTTCCACTTCTAAAAAAAACTTCTAGAATGATCATTGTATTTTTATGATCAAGCTTTTCAACTTCCTCTAACAGGGTCCTATAGTCTTCAAATACCCTTACATATTCTTTTTCTTCTTTGAAAGCATATACAACATGCTTAGTATAGAATAGAGTCCCACTCACATCCCAATATTCAACTTCCACCTTATCTTGTAGAAATTCATCAATATAGTAATGAGAAATTTTTCTCTGAGAAAAAGGTTCGTGATCAATTATTACTATTTTCATACTTTTTGTAACATAAATATATTCCTACCAGCCCTGCAAGCAAAAGCATGGCGGCGATCCCCACCTTAAAGATTAAATCAAATTCCACCGCATAATATACAAAGAGAGTGAGTAAGACTGTTATTCCTAGCCAATAGAGAGGGTGGTGGTTTGTGCCCCCGCTCTCCTTAAACTCCTTTATAAAAAAGCCGGAATATCCCATATACATAAACGATATATAAAGTGTTACCGCAGCTGCCATACTGCCAAATAAATAAATAAATATAAGATTCATTAGAATACTAATAGCTGCTGCTGTAGTTGTAACTTTTAGAAGTGCCTTGGTTTTTTCCACATAAAAAAGTCTATTATTGGCAGCCACATACATTGGTCTATAATTATATGCCATAATAATAACAAGCGCAATTGGATATATATCCTCTAAGCCTTTACTTTTAATAATTAAAGGTAGTAGCTCTTTCAAAAAAAGGCAAAGTACTGATGTAAGTGCCAAAAATGTTATCGTAACGATAAAATTCAACTTCTTTTCTGTTACTTTATCATTTGTCTTGTAAGCATGTAGCAATAAGGGGCTCAGCGCTTGATTAGCCGCATAAGTTGCTGAAGCTAATAGATTACCAGGAACTTGAGCTGCATTATACTTTCCGATAGCCGTCACTGGTACGCCTAAAAATTTCATAATTACCTTATCAAAACTTGTTAAAAGATAATTACTATAATAATGTGGAATTGTCGGTAAACAAATTTTTAATTGCTTTATCAGCGTCTTACGCTTAAAATTATAAATGGGTTTAATTCCGATCTGGTAATTCAAGGGGATAAAATAACTAAATTGGTAAAATAATTGAGCAATAGCATTAGCCCAAAACCAACCCATATACCCCATTTTTAAATATTTAATAAAGTAAACATTTAAAATAACTGTCAGTATTCCTATCAGAACACTTCGAAAAGCTATCTGAAATGGCTTCTGCTTTAACTGATAATATAGATTACCAATAGCTGTAGAAGGAGCAAATAATATGACTGGAATAACATTTAACAAAAGAATAGCAATAGTATTGTCTTTCGCTTCTACAGGAATAAAGAAGAATACAATGATTGCCAATAATACCGCATAAATATAATTCCAAATATTTAGAAAACCATATACTTGCCTCCAAAGCCATTTATATTGTTGTGGCGACCGCGTAAAACTATTCGCTAAAACGATATTCAGTCCAAGTGTAGATAAAACTGAAATAGCACCAACTACCGCTGTTATTAAACCAAACACCCCATAATCCTGTGGAGAGAGAAAAGGTGTAATAATAGGTAAAGCTAACAATTGAGCAACTTTAACCATCTGCGGAGCCAAACCATATATCAAGGTATGAGAAAATAGTTTTTTAAGCATTTATGTTATTTAAAATTTTTTTCTCAATTTGTCTATGCCCAAACTCATTTAAATGGTGATGATCTGTCATTATTCCTCTTCTATCAAAATCCTCAACGCTGATAAATAAACCATATGTACTTAATATTTTATTATACTGACTTATCCTTTTGGAAACGCCTGGAAGAATTTTCTCATATTTCTCCCCGGCATCTAATATCCCTAATACAAATACTGGCGTTCGGTCAAAACTTTCACATATTTTCCGAATATTGTTAGAAAATTCGATAGGGCCTACATAGTTAATTTTACGCAAACGCTTAATACTTTTTCTGTTTAACGCTTTAATTAAAATACGTCCAAGGATTCCCATTTTTCTTGCAATCGACAACTCCAATTTGGTCATAAACCTTGGAGCACAATCAACTATCCCAACTTGTAAGATGACTATATCCGGGTTAAAACTTTTATGATATAAAACTTGAGACAGCAGATCAACACTAGTACCTCCGCCGAATGAAACTTGGTGTATTGTGAACCCTTTTCCTTTCAATAATTCTGGCCATGTATTCTCATAAGAACACACCTCCGGCTGTGATCTCGGCAAAGCTAGTGAATCTGACAGAATTAATATTCGCTTACTCATTTCTATTTAAACTAAAATCGTAGTTTATAGACTTTCTTTTTTACTTCGTTCGAAGAGCCGACTTGTATAGAAGTTTTATGCACTTCATTTGGAAAAAGCAGCAAAAAATACCCCTCCTTCAAATGTATACTATGTTTTCCTTTTCCTTTAAACAACTCATAATCTTCCTCGTAATCTTGAGTAGACTCCATTTCACTGATATCATTCAGGTGAATAATCTCTTCTCCTTGGAGAATTACATGTATGTCAAGATATTTTCGATGCGCCTCCCAAAGACCAGCATTTTCATCTACCGTTGAGTAGGAAAGTCCTATTCCAAACTTATTGTCCTCCTCAATTTCAAATCTTCCTTTTTGAAATTCGTTATTATTTAAATCATCCAATATAAATTGAAAATCAAATCCATAACGTTGAATATTATCTAATTTATCAAAAATCATGATTTATATATTTCTCCTTTTAATTTTAAAATTGCTTCTTCATTTTTCTTATAAAACGTATCGATCCTCTCCAATATTTGTGGATCAACCCCTTTTTGTACGCAATGAGCGTTAATTTTCAAAAATGACGGATTTTCCTTCAAAAGTTGGATTACACTCTCTAAACTTGGGAGGGAGCGATATGGAAAATTTGAAAATATCTTCGTCATTAATTGGAAATCTTCAGGGTAATCGTTTGTAAGTCGAAGATTTTGAATGTTCAAATCATTACTTGCTTGTAATTTAACAACATTAAATATATCTGGTCTATTAATTAACGGCCCCCAAATCTCAGTGTCAATCTCTTGCTTTATTTTACATACAAGTTTTAGTGCTTTTGTGCTTAGCCCATACACCGCACATCCAACAGGTAATCCCTCAATATTCACAAAATCAGCATGATTATTTAACATTGAGTCTATTACTCTACTAGCAAAATCTATCGAAAAAATTGGATTTTCGCCTGTTATACTTACTATATAATCAAGGCTAAAAAAATCAGCACATTCTTTCAGCCTTTCTAACACATCCTCTTCTGATCCCAAATAATAATAAATATCATTACTTTTTGCCACTTCAACAAGCGGACGGTCTTGCGAATTAACAGAAGTACAAAGTACTATATTATCAACATTAGGGACTTTTTTAGCTCTATTAATTACATGCTCAATTATCGAATATCCGTTTAGGTCTTTTAACAACTTAAAAGGTAACCTTGTTGACTTAAGCCTCGCTGTAATAAGCAATCCTACTTTCATATTAGTCTTTATTTATAAAAAATTGATCAAAATTGGCACTTTTAAATTGGTACTCTACATTATCATAAGTAATAAGTTCATCTACCTCTATATCTCTTTTGGCAACACCATCAATTATTTTAAAAATATCATTTTGGCGAATCATTGAAGAAATCTCGGTTCTTTTATAAGCTAAATCCTCTAATCGAATATGCTTTCCTTTGTTAATTTTATGTCGAGCAACAAGTGCTTTTTTCATAGGCCCTGTATTGCCATAATTCAATTCCGCTATAGAAAATTGCAATGTGCTTTCTCCTATTGTTTTTAGCAAAGAGTTACCTAAAGCAATAATTTCTTCCATTTTTTTTATGGAAACTGCAGCTTGGGCATCTATCCGTTTTTCACCATAAACATGGGTTACATGTTTTTCAAAAACGCGTACTCCATATGAAAGAGGGAAGGTACTAACAATCGCATTAAGATCATCTAAAGGATCAGTATGGTCAGCATATCCAATAGGTAAATTGAAGGCTTCCCGCATCAAGTTAATTCTACTAAAATTAATATCTTCATAACTAGTTGGGTAGTTTTGAAAACCATGCATCAATAAAATATCTGACTTGCCGTTGTTTTTTAGATAATCTACAGCAAATTGAATCTCATCAAAAGTAGAGCCCCCAATACCTAAAATTACTGTCTTCTTAAAATTACAAGCTTCTTGTAATAAGAATAAATCATTCAATCCTGTAGAATGTAACTCTATTGCTGCAATATTCCTTTCGTTCTGTATACTGTTAATATATTTCAAAGAACTAACATCATTAGTTAATGCGACAATATCCTTCCCTCCTTCTAAGACCTGTTCAAAAATATCTTCCCAGTTTTTTTCACTAATACTAATTCGTCTAATTACATCGATTGCAGAATGCCCTTTCACCATGTAATCGTCAACATCGAATAGCAAGTGGAATTTAATTGCTTGTATATCGAGTTTTAGTAGGTGACCAACCAACTCTTTTAAAAAAGTGACATCGCCTTCATGATGAAAAGCAGTCTCAGCTATATAATAATTTTTTTCTAGTTTAAACATTATCATTAATTTAAAACAAAAATACAAATACACCTAATAATGATGTAATTACCTAACACCCTAGCCTATTTAAACGAACAGATTTTTACTTTGAATTTTCCTGTCTTATTATTTCGTTCGTTATATACCAAATAAATTCGGTTATCCAATTTTTTAAGGGCAACATATGCATAGTCATATAAACTAGTTTTGGATTCGATATCTCTAATCTTTTGCCAAGTATAACCATTATCATAACTTATTCCCATCGTTAAAGGGCTCCGATTTGCTCCATGACTGGGAGCATTAACATTTGTATTATTCCATACCATAAAAACCGCTTTTCTTTCCTTATCATATAAAAGGGTCTGTGGAGAAGAAGGAGAAATAATATCACTATTTTCATATTTCCACGTTACTCCGTTGTCTTTTGTCCGAGCAAAAAGAATTTTCCCGTTGTCAGTTCTAATATTCATTAACCACTCCGCTGGATTTGAAAGCGAAATTAACCCTGGCTCTAATAAACTTAAATTTGCAGAAAGAGCCTTTGATTTATTCCAAGTCTTCCCAAGATC
Source organism: Sphingobacterium sp. NGMCC 1.201703 (assembly GCF_047784615.1). NCBI lineage: Bacteria > Pseudomonadati > Bacteroidota > Sphingobacteriia > Sphingobacteriales > Sphingobacteriaceae > Sphingobacterium > Sphingobacterium sp. NGMCC 1.201703. The sequence continues at coordinate 135,903 of NZ_JBLOHD010000006.1, forward strand.
TTCTGAATAATAATAAAATAATTTTAGTTCGTTGTTCGATAAACTATAATTGGAAATATCACCTGACTGTGGATACGAAAGAGGAATAATAATTCTATTATTTATATATTGGACTCTTGCATTATTTAGAATTTGATATCCGACATTGGTTCTTGACACTACTTGTGGATTCGTCCATGTTGTACAACCGTCAAATGACTCCTGTGAGTATATATCAATTCGGCTTGTACTGTATTTTACCAGATAAAAGATAAATATATGTTTGTCTGAAATTTTGACAAATGAAGGAGCGCTAACATTTATTGCATCCTCAAAACCTGTAACCAATGGTCTAAAATTACTCCAAGTCTCTCCATCATCCATACTTTCTGCAATTGTCAAATAGCCTTTATGATGGTCTTGAATATTGTTTTCACTATGTTGAGATATTATAAATAGCTTATTATTTACATCAATTATATCCGCATAAGCGAAATTTTCGTTTGGCTTCTCAGAGTTATAAAGATAAAACTTACTACTAAAAATGAGAGAAATAGAACTCTGCCCTTCTAATCTAATAGTTTTATCAGAAAAAGTTGGAGTCTCAACCTCAAGATCAATCGCAAAATTCTCCTTCTTTTTACAACCTCCAAATAACAGAAGCATATTGAAAGTAAGGAACAAATAAAGTGCGGTCTTCATTATATTTTTACAATTTTATATGTTTAATATCTTCTTGCGCTTTCTTAAAATCCTCGTGTTTGCCAATATCTAACCAATAGCCGTTAATAGGGTAGGTAATAAGGTTCAGATTCATCTCAATAACACGGTCCATAAGATCTGTAATATCAAAAAACTGATCTCTCGGTATCATCTTCAAAATATCTTTCTTTAATATATATATACCTGCATTTGAATAGTAGGTATATCGAGGCTTTTCTTTTAGCGATTTGACTCTGTTTGTTTCATTGACTTCCAAAACGGCATATGGTACATCTACATGATAAGATGTAGCTGCAACTGCCATATCCGCATTTGAATCCTTATATGTTTTGAAGAAATCAGCATAGTCGATATTCGTTAAAAGATCACTATTCATAACGATAATATCTTCATGATCAAAGTTATCTATCAAAAGAATTGAGCCGATCGTACCTAATGGTTTATCTTCGCGAACATATTTAATATTCAAATTCCTCTCTTGACCATCCCCAAAGTAATCAACAAGTTGATCCCCCAGGTAATTGATACTTAAATTAATATTTTTAATACCTACATTTTGCAAACGGTCAATATTATATTCAATTATCGGTTTTTCTCCAACTTTTAGAAGTGGTTTTGGAGTAGTTTCCGTAAGTGGACGCAGCCTCTTACCTTCCCCTCCAGCCATTAGAACCGCGTCCGCTGGAATAAGTGTCGTACGTGTTCGGAAATTGAGAATATCAATTATTTTGTGTTGCTCGTTCAAAATAGGAACAATCTTAAAATGATTAGCGCGAAATGTCGCCAATTTATCCAAGCTATACTCCTTCTCAAGAATGTATTTTGGTGAGGGCTGAATAAAATCAGTTATATTATCATCAAATCCTAATCCTTTTATAAAGCCTCTTCTTAAGTCTCCATCAGTGAGAGATCCAAGCAACTTACCCTCTTCGTCTATTACAAATAGAATAGCATCCGAAGCTAGCCTATCCAATTTGATTAATGCCTCTCGAATAGAAGCAGATTGGAGGATTTTATGGTTTTCAACAATATTCATTTATATCTGTTTTATATTGTAAAATGCTTTAGTATGTAATTCTTTAAAGTTGACTTTCGAAATAACTTCAATTATCTTCTGGGCTGTCCCTCCATTTCCATATGGATTCAAAATGCGAGATACAACGGCTTTAAATTCAGGTTCGTTGACTTTTTCAAAACATCTTAAAATTTCAGCCTTATCTACGTCACAATTCAAAATGCTGCCAGCCTGTGTTCTCCCCCGTTGACGATCACCGATATTAATCGTCGGAGTATGCAAAGAAGGTGCTTCTATTATCCCACTAGAACTATTTCCAATAATAGCATCGCACATTTTTACAACAGATAAAAAACGTAGACTCCCAAGTGAATTATATGCAGAAGCTTTATTTGGATTTTTGGAGACATATTCATCAATCATTTGATTAATAATACGTCCATCTGTATCGGCATTGGCCTTTGTAAAAATGAAGTAACTATCTTTTTGTTCTTCGATAGCACTAAGCAATTCATTAAATTGATGTTGCGAGGAAATATTTGATAAAGTTTCGGGGTGAAAAGTAACCTGATAATTATACTTTTTAAATTTTATCCCAAGACTTTCTTCTATCTGTTCTTTTTCCATTAACGGTAAAGAACTAATATTATCTAGACCAATAGCACCAACATTATAAACTTTATCAGGGTGCTCCCCCATTTGAATAACACGCTGTCGATATTCTTCAGTGGATGTAAAATGTAAAGCGCTTAATTTACTAATTGCATGTCTGATAGCATCATCATAGGCTCCTTCCGTAATCTCACCGCCGTGCAAATGTATAATAGGAATATTAAATATAGCCGCCGATGAAGCAACGGAAAGCATTTCGTATCGATCCCCTAAAATAACAATAGCATCAGGAGATAATCTAGCAAATGCGTCTGCATAACCGATCATACCTACTCCCATAGATTTGACAATCCCATTGGCTGAGTCAGAAGATAACAACATTTCAACCTTTTCATCTATTGAGAAACCGTCCTGTTCAAGAAAACGATAGGTTAGACCAAATTCAGGGGACAGATGTGCTCCGGTAACCAAAACCTGTAATTTGAATTCCGAATAGTTACGTAACTCAAGCATTAATGGCTTCAACAAACCATACTCCGCTCTTGTTGCGGTTACGATGCAAATTTTTTTCATTAGATGCTTATTAATTCGTCTTCTTCAAAATCTTTATTCGCAATAGTTCCAATCACTTCATCCCACTTCATGGGAGAAATACCAGAACCGGGGCGTTTTACTGTAAGATTCTCCTCAGAAAAATAACTTCCCTTTTTTATATAAGTCTTAGCAACAATACTCTTTCGAGCGATTGCTATATTCTTTTGTTCAGATGCGCTTGGCTCTTTCAAGCCTGAGCCAGAAATGGCAAGTTCTACATTGCGAATTGCTGAAACCATCGCTTTTAGTTCCGCAGGCTCCAACGATGCCGCATGATCAGGACCTTCCATCGTATTATCTAATGTAAAGTGCTTTTCAATAACCTTCGCTCCTAGTGAAACTGCAGCAATTGGAACTTCTATACCTAATGTATGATCTGAATAACCGATGTCAGTACCAAAAGTCTCACCAATAAGCAACATTGCTTTCATATTAACATCTGACATAGGTGTCGGATACTCTGTGTTGCAATGAAGTATGGTTATGTCTTCTTTTTTTATGCCTTCTTTTTCAAAAACAGCCACAGCAAGACGAATATCCTCTAAAGTACACATTCCAGTTGATAGAATAATCTTATTAAACAACTGTGCCGCTTTTCTGAGGTAAGGCAAATTTGTAATTTCGCCGGAAGGAATTTTAACTAAATCTAATCCAATATCCTTTAAATACTGTAAAGAATCCAAGTCAAAGGCTGTCGAAAAAAACTGTATCCCAAATTTCTTACAATAATTAATCAATTGGCTATGATCCTCATGCGAAAGTTCGAGTTTCTTTAACATATCGAGTTGAGAATCTACCGCATTCCCCGTATTCTGAATTTGATACTCCGCTTTTTTTGCAGATTTCGATACAAGTTTATCCGCTTTAAAAGTCTGGAACTTGACATAGTCCACACCGGCATCTACCGCCGCGTCTATCAACTTAAACGCGTTTTCAATGCTCCCATTGTGATTCACTCCCGCTTCAGCGATTATAGTTACTTTTTTCATTTTTCCTTCTTATCTTACACTACTCGGTATATTAACAATTCTTTCCTCTAAGAATTCAGCATTACGCTGTGTATCTCTTTGGCTAGAGGCATACATTGGCAAACGATACATTAACGTCCAAATAGGACGCGTCATAACCCCATTGTCATTAGTAAATTTTAAGAAATTATCCCGTTCAGTTCTGTCAGCCAATTCAACACACATCAACCAGTAATTTGCTTTAGTATCTTGAGTTTCAGTACGGAACTTGATTCCTTCGTGTTGGAAAAAAACTTCATATTCGCTGGCAAGTTTTCTTTTATCTGCTAAAAACCCTTCCAGCTCTTCCATTTGAGCACAGGCCAACGCGGCATTTAAGTTTGGCATACGAAAGTTATAGCCCATTTCATCGTGAAAAAATTCATATGGATGGGGTTTCTTCGCCGTGGTTGTCAAATATTTTGCATGTATTCCCATATCCAAATTATTTGTAACAATAGCGCCACCACCACCTGATGTAATTGTTTTATTTCCATTGAATGAAAAGCCTCCTATAAGACCCATTGATCCTGTATGCTTACCTTTGTAATAACTGCCTAAGGATTCTGCCGCGTCTTCAACTACTGGAATATTCCATTTAGCACACGCCTGCAGTAATTCATCCATATGAACAGGAAAACCGAATGTATGCATTGGCATGCATGCAGAAATCTTCTTACCCGTAGCTTTGTTATAACAGCCATCTTCACGCAATTCCCCAAATTCCTCCAAAAATAAGTTCACTGCGTAGGGTGACAATCCCATTGTATCCAAGTCAACATCTAAGAATATCGGAACAGCTCCATTGTAAGCAATTGCATTAGCTGTAGCAATAAATGTCAAAGCCTGTGTAATAACTTCGTCCCCTGGCCTCACGCCAGCAAGTCGTAATGCAACTTGTAAAGAGGCAGTCCCATTTACTACAGCAATAGCTTTTGTTGTTCCTGTGAGCTCTTGCATCATTAATTCAAACTTATCTACGTAAGCTCCCACAGACGACACAAATGTTGAATCAATAGTATCCAACAAATAAGCTTTCTCATTTCCTCTAAACCGAGGTTCATGAAGGGGTATAAATTTATCTGTTTTATATTGGTCTCGAACGAATGAAACCACCTGTTGTAATTTATTCATCATTACATTTTAGCGTCAAGATATTTACCTGTTTCCTTATGCCCAAAGTCTGGTATCATTTTAAAAAACAGATCCACAACTTCTTCTTTTTTCCAAGCACGGTTCACTTTAAACTCAGTTATTGTTTCTTCAAATAACTTCAGTTTTTCTTCCTCTATATACAATTCGTTCTTAATTACACCCAAATTTTTAAATCGCTCCATATCCAACACCTCTTTATCTGTGAAAAACTCTTCAAAATCCTTCTCTCCGGTAGTATCACTTGAAGTAAACAGACAAGGCCATTTCCCTTCTGCAGGTAGAGTTTTCATCAACTCTCTTGCTTCATCCTCAGTATTACAAAGAAAAGGCTCATAGCCAATCTCTTCCAAATATTTTTCTGCGATTTCCGCAAAAGTAATCAAATGTAGTTGCTCACTTAATTTTGGAAAAAAAATATCCCTATTCTCTCCAAAAATACATGACATTAGGCAAAGTTCTCCAGATTCCTTTGGTATTACAAAATAACGCTTTATATCATTTGGAGCAACAATAGGTTGTCTTTTTTCAATTCGTTTGTTAAAGCCATGCAAAAGTGAACCATCAGAAAAAGCTACGTTTGCAAAACGAGCAGTTGAAATTACTATTTCCTCGCTTCTTCTCATTAAGAACATCTCCATTATGCGCTTGGAGGCGCCCATCATATTAACGGGATTAGCGGCTTTATCAGTTGAAACACAGAAATATTTTTTCACACCTTTGTTGATAGCCTGAAGTAAAGTCTTATCGGTATTAAATACATTAACGTCAATCATACGCATTAATGTATAGGGGTCCTTCTCGCTTCTAACATGCTTTAATGCCGAAAGATTTAAAACATAGTCATATTGTCCGTCTGCCTCCCAAAAAGCATCATATTCGATAGATCCAATATCTAATGCGAATGTTTGAAAATCACCATCTATATATCCAAAAGAACTACGTATATCGCGAACAAGCTCCACCATATTATTTTCGCTTATATCAACAACATGTAGTTTCTGAGGATTTCTTTTAAAAATTTCTTTTGTAGTAGCCTGTCCAATTGACCCTGCTCCACCAATAACCAAGAAACGAGAGGAAGACACTACGCGAGAAAGCTCTGTTTCGTGTTTCTCAATGTCTTCTAAAAATAGCTCCTTTGTCCGTCCGATTAAATTTAGTACATTCATATTCTAAAGTCTTGAGTCTGCTTGTGCGTGAGCCACCCCTTTTACATCATAAACTATGGATTTCTCTTTCTTCAAAGCATTAAGATCCATATTCAAAAACTCTTTGTGTGCTACTCCAAAGATAATACCGTCAAAAATATTATCTGGTAACTCTGTTAGGCTCTCGATCCTATACTCATGCGCTACCTCAGCAGGATTAGCCCATGGGTCATAAGTAGTCACCTTAATACCATAGTCTTCCAATGCGGCAATCACATCAACAATCTTTGTATTACGAACATCCGGACAGTTTTCCTTAAACGTTACTCCAAGCATCAAAACTTCAGCGCCATTTACGTTGATACCCTTCTTGATCATGGTTTTAACCACTTGAGAAGCAACATACTCACCCATAGAGTCATTTAGCCGACGTCCAGCTAAGATAATCTCTGGATGATAGCCGTGTTCTTGCGCTTTTTGTGCCAAATAATAAGGATCTACACCGATACAATGCCCTCCTACTAAGCCAGGTTTAAACGGCAAAAAGTTCCATTTGGTACCAGCAGCTTCCAATACTGCATGTGTATCAATATTTAAAATATTAAAAATCTTCGCCAACTCATTGACAAAAGCGATATTAATATCACGTTGCGAGTTTTCTATTACTTTAGCAGCTTCAGCAACTTTGATACATGGCGCTAAATGTGTCCCTGCAGTAATTACTTCTTTGTAAACGGCATCCACTTCTGCACCAATCTCCGGAGTGGAACCCGATGTTACTTTTAAAATCTTCTCAACTGTATGTTGTTTGTCCCCCGGATTAATGCGCTCTGGAGAATAACCTGCGAAGAAATCTTCGTTGAATTTCAATCCAGATATTTTTTCCAAAACCGGGATACACTCTTCTTCTGTTACGCCGGGATATACTGTTGATTCGTAAACAACAATATCACCTTTCTTTAACACCTTACCTACTGTTTCCGATGCTTTATATAAAGGAGTCAAATCTGGGCGGTTATTTTTATCGACCGGAGTCGGCACCGTAACTACATAAAAGTTAGCATTTTCAATATCCACCAACTGATTTGAACAGTACAAACCATTCTTATTTGTTGCAAATGGATTCTCATTAACCAATGCTTCTTGAAGGATATCATCCTCAACTTCTAAGGTTAAATCTTTACCCGAACGCAATTGATCAATGCGTTTTTGATTAATGTCAAAACCAACAACTGGAAATTTCGTTGCAAATAATCTCGCTAGCGGCAGGCCTACATATCCCAACCCAATTACAGCTATTTTTTTCATTTATATACGAGTTTATAATAATTAAATTGTTATTTTAAATTATCCCAGTACCATTTTACAGCCTCTTTCAACCCTTCACGTATAACGTGTGTAGGTTCATAGCCTAATAACTGGCGCGCTTTCTCAATTGAAGCTAATGAATGCGGAATATCACCTTGTCTATTCGGACCGTGAATAATTTCTACCTGTCTAATCTCGGAATCATACTCCGTCAAAAACTCTTTCAGATAACCAACCAATTGATTCAGGGTGGTGCGATCACCAACAGCTGTATTATAAACAGTATTCACAGCAGCCGCGTTATCTGTTGTCATTGCAAGCTCATTCATCTGAATTACATTGTCAATATAGGTAAAGTCGCGCGAGTAATCTCCTGTACCATTGATTACTGGACTTTCATGATTCATAAACTTCTTCACAAATAATGGGATAACGGCTGCATAAGCTCCATTAGGATCTTGGCGACGACCAAAAACGTTAAAATAGCGAAGACCGATTGTTTCTAATCCATATGTTTTAGAGAAGATATCTGCATATAGCTCATTAACATATTTGGTAATCGCATAAGGGGATAAAGGCTTTCCAATTACATCCTCAACTTTTGGAAGACTCTCAGAATCTCCATAGGTAGAAGACGATGCTGCATAAATAAAACGTTTCACACCAGCATCGCGCGCTGCGACTAACATATTTAAAAAACCGGTTACGTTTACTTCATTTGAGGTCTGTGGATCCTTGATCGAACGTGGCACCGAGCCCAGGGCTGCCTGGTGTAAAACAAAGTCAGCTCCTTGTACTGCTTTTTGGCAATCCGCATTATTACGAATATCACCTTCAATTAAAGTAAAGTCCGGATTATCGCTATGCTGCACCAAATTATGGCGATGCCCTGTCGCAAAATTATCCAAGACAACAACTTGATGCCCTTTACCTAAAAAATGCTCTACGAGATTGGACCCTATAAATCCGGCCCCACCAGTAATTAATATTTTACTCATTTTATTGAAAGTAATTATATAATGGAATTATTTTTATACAAATTGATATAACGTTGTTCTCCTGTAGGTTCTTCAAAAGAAAGATTTACTTTCTTAGTCAATTTTTTCCCAACCTTTTCCGCTAACTGCAATAAATATGCCTGATTTATATTTTCGCCTAAAATTAACACATCTATTTTTCCAGAGTCTATACCCGCAGCATAATCGCCTAGAATGCCAACTTCCTGAATATCTCCGGATTTTTGTAAAATATATTCCACAATTTCATCAATACCCAAATAGGCATGAATTAATTTTTGAAGCGGCTTAAATAAAGAGTGGGAAGTATTCGCTCGGTACAGAATTTTGTTTTTGGATGTATTCTTTTCCAAATATCCTGCTTCCGAAAGCTGGTTAAGTTCTTTACGAATGGCATTTGTCGACTCCTGAAACTCGTCCGCAAGGCCACGTAAATGTCCCTGACTACTTGCAGAGACAAAAAACTTAATCAACAGTTTGAGCCGGGTTTTGGAAGTGATCAATGAATCCAACATCGGTTTAGCATTAATGAGTAACAAAAGTACTCAACACAGATCAGCTATGCAAATGAATAAATTGTTAAATAATACAAAAATTATCCAAACCTCCTTTTGAATGCTGGTTAATAACCTTTAAAACAGAAGAATTCACGTGGAACATCAATCAGAAATAAATATAAAATTTAGGCTCCCCGTAACAAGGAGTTCCAAAAAATGTAACAAGAGTTATGAACTGATCTAAGCCTCCGCTTTTTGATAAAGATCCGATATGGTTAAAGTTGCCGTGAATGGCTCAGATCTACTTTCTTCAAAATTCAGCACTCCGGAAATATACACCCGCCCACCTGTTAAATCACCGATCTTTGCATTCCGCCTATTTACCTTAAAACGAACAGAAACATCCGATTTGGAATTGCCTTTCCTTTCAAAAGGAATAACCAAAATTTGCTCAAGATTAACATCCAGACCAGCATGTAAAGGTTTTACTTTTCGAATAACAATATTTTTTAGCCGATCGTTACTCCTTTCCGCCTGAAAGACAAACACCCCACTCCTGATGTTTCTATCACCGCTGTATTGTCCCGGGCGCTCCTGAAACATATAGCAAACGGTTATGCCAACGCTTCTATTGAACCGTTGTTTCTGTTGCTTGCTCCGCCAAAAATAATATCCGACTAAAAATAAAAAAACAGGTAAAACTATGGTTATCATATCAAAATGTTGGTTAAAATTAAATGACTAAAATGTTGCACACACAAAGGCGCGATCAAATACTAACCAAATATCTTATATTGTTATTAATTCAACATTAAATAAATAGGGACAAATCAGGGACAATTGCAAATGAGCTAACAAACAGCAGCATATGCACATTATTTTTCTGTTAACAACCCGCTGGAAGGAGACAATATTGAATAGTGCCGATAATCTCCAAACAAAAGAGCCTGATTAATAATCAGGCTCCATAATTTCTTTATTAATTAATCAATCAGTTTGGACTGATGGCGTTCTAAGGTGTTGTATATTTTTTTGACATCCTGCGATTTTTCCTTTTGCAGAACAAGAATAGCGTCTTTAGTATGTACTAAAATACTATCTTTTAAACCTACAAAAGCCGTATAGACATCTGTACCGATGACCATATTTCCATTTTCATCGACAGGGTGCCCCGTTTGTTTGAGATAGTCGTACATGGATTCAAAAGAGCCCAGATCGGACCATTGAAAACTCGTTGCAACGACGCGAATTTTCTTCGATCGCTCCATAACAGCATAGTCAATTGAAATCGATGGAATCTCCTTGGACAATGCCAAGTCAAGCTCCCCATCCTGGCGATGCTGCCAGGCATTAAAGGCTGTCGCATATACTTTGGGCTCAAAATTCTGCAATTCGCTTAGGAAGGTATCTGCCCGAAAGCAAAACATGCCTGAATTCCAAAGAAAATTACCGCGCTCAATAAAATCCTCGGCAGTATCCTGATTCGGTTTCTCCCGAAATGATAAAACCTTGTCATCTTTGTATTCGATATATCCGTAACCGGTCTCGGGTCTTGTAGGCTGTATCCCAAACGTAACGATATAGCCCTTGTTTGCTTTTTCGATGCCGGATTTAATCGCCTTTGCATAGGCCTCGTCACCCACAATAACATGGTCCGATGGCGTGACAATAAGAATATCATCCGGTTGCGCCGCAAAGGCTGCAAAGGCAATGGCCGCTGCAGTATTGCGTGGTGTGGCTTCCACGATATCGATATAGTCTACTTTGTTGTTTTCCATTACTTCCCGGCTCAGCGCATGATTGTCGCAATTGCCAACGACAATAACCTGACCGCAGAGCGACTGGTTGCGCTTTATGGTCATCTCGAATAATGAACCGTCTTTAAACAAAGAAAGGTATTGTTTGGGATAGCTTTTACGTGATAAGGGCCAAAGGCGACTGCCTACCCCACCAGTCAATACAACATGGATAATATTACTCATTACTTATTATTTTTTCCTCGCTTCTTTATCAGCAACAACCTTACGTAAGCCCTCACTTGAAAAACGATGTGTACGTTTGTTATAATAGATTTCTATATTTTCCTCTACACAATAGGATCTTCCCGTAAAATCTGTATCCCGATATTCCTCACCAATAATACGCATCTGGATAGGTAGTGCTTTGATCATATCAATCAGATCTTGCTCGGTCTCATAAGGGATAATCTCATCCACATAGCGGCAGCCTTCCAATTGGATATAACGCTCAACAATAGTCTGTGTAGGTTTAGCTTTCTCCGGAAAGACCTCCGAGGGATCCGTATTAAGCCCAACAATCAGGTAATCACAATGTCTTTTGGCCTCTTCCAGCATCATAATATGACCAGCGTGTAAAAGATCGAACACACCGAAGGTAATTCCTATTTTCATCTAATTATTTTTTTAATGGCTGATGAGAGCTCGCAAGCTCGGTTTCGTTTTGACTAAAAAGATTTTAAAACTGTTTCTTCACTTGAATTGGCATCCGCTACAATCTTTCGTAAGCCAGAACTTGAAAAACGATGGTCTCTACTATTGAAATATAATTCGATGCCCTTCTCCTCACAATAAGATCGACCAGTAAAATTCTTCTCCCGATATTCGTCACCAACAATACGCACATCGACTTTAAAAGACCGGAGGATATCTTCGAGGTCCTGTTCTGTTGCGTAAGGTACAATTTGGTCTACATATTTGCATCCTTTCAGCTGAATATAACGTTCTACTACTGTCTGTGCTGGCTTATTTTTCTCCGGTCGGTCTAAGGTCGGATCGGTCTGCAAACCACAGATCAGAAAATCGCACTGACGCTTAGCATCTTCAAGCATTTTGATATGTCCGGCGTGCAGCAAATCAAATGCACTAAAGGTAATACCAATACGCATATTCTTGGCTGGAATAGTTATCATAATTGCAATAAATTTAAAGTAACAATAAGAAACACCTATTTTATCAATCAAAGATAAAATTTATAATAAGAACAATAGAAAACCATCTTTTGTTCTTTTATAATTTTACGTAAATATCATGCCAAAGAAGGGACATCAGCATGCATCAGATACAAATTAGCACAAGCCCGCGCATCGGAAAGTGCCTCATGGTGATTCAATTCAATTCCCAATACTTCACAACAGGCATTCAATCGAGCAGGTTTGAAACCTTTTTCTTGATAAATTTTGAAGGTACATTCCCATTTATCCATTAACCCCAAACTATCATAAGGTAGATTATAATAATTCATGGTCTTACGCAAAACACCGCGGTCAAATAATTCATTATGAGCAACCATAATCCGGTTATTGATCAGTGGAAAAATACGCGGGAATAATTCTTTAAAGGTTGGAGCTTCTGCTGTATCCCTTGGCTTAATGCCATGAACACGTGTTGTCTGCCACATATATTGGTTATGAGGAGGCTGAATAAGCGAATAAAATTCTTCGACGATAACGCCCTGATCAACCACCACAAGGCCAATGGCACAGGCGGAATTTTGGTTAGCCGTAGCTGTCTCGAAATCTATTGCGGTAAAACTTAATCCTGATTGCATATTTGCTCCTTCTGAAAATCCAGGTAAAATTACTAAATTTTTATTTTACCCAAAGCTGCAAGGAGACGCTATCAAACTCCCGTGTGCAATAATTCTTCCCGTTTATCTTTTCGGGGCATTTCAATAATTTTTACTTCCTCAGCTAATCTCACCTCTGGGGCCAACTGTACTCGTTTGTTTTTCCACGCTTTGACCATACGGATCCGTTGACGACGGATCGCATGTTCCACTTCACCTTTGATATGATAATTATGAAAGATATACTGTTTTAGAATAAGATAAAATGCACTCAGCACAGATAATACAGCAACCGCAAATGACCATTGTACTGAAGCATCAAATTGGACAATATAAATTACTGACATCCCAAGCAACAATTGAACAAGGCCGTATGCAGTGGATACTAACAAGCTGCTATGGCCAACTTCATTGCTTAACATGTGTAGTAAAAATGTACGGTGCGGTTCAAAAATATGATATCCCTGATAGACACGACGCGCCACTGACCAGCCGATTTCAATTCCATATACGCCTAGGAAAAGAAGGTAGGTAAAATCTCCCGTTTTTAAGATCAGCTTGCCCAAGGCAAACAATAGCATAAAGGAGAGTACTGCAGGCCCAACATCCCCTGCAAAACAAGCCGCCTTTTTACGGAAATTGAAGAATCCAAAAACTACAACCCCGAGTAAAGTATAGATGAGAAAATCTTGTTCTATATAATTTATTTTGGTGTTAACGTAAAGTAAAAGGCCGCCCATCACCATTGTACAAAAAGCCGTCATTCCATTAATACCATCCATAAAATTATAGGCGTTGATGACACCAATGCTGAATACAAAAGCCAGAACAAGGTAATACCAAGGATAATCGAACACCCCAAATTCATAAACCATCAATAAAACCGAGGTGAAATGGACAGTTAATCTTGCTGTAGGATGTACTCCCCGAATATCATCCAAGAATGAAATATAGGTCAAAAGCGTAAGACCAAGAAAAAACCAGGGGTATTCAAAATCGTTTTTTACAAAATATATCATCGCAGCGACATAAAAGATGATCCCTGCGCCACGAATCGTCACTTTAGTATGTGAAGAACGTTCATTGGGTTTATCAATTATATTAAATCGATCCGCAATGTTTAAATAAATAAACGCTAATGCAAAAAGAAATATTAGGGTAAAAATATAGATCATAAAATGTATTTAGTCAGTAAAATAAAGCTATGCAAATATAATAATATTAAGTTTTATTTAACAAACGTTTCACCCAACATTTTCGCTACATTAAGAAAATATTTTTTTGGCTATATTTTAAAATTATACAAATTTATTTTCTATATAATTTTAAAAAAATCCACCTCCCCTATTAATTTCTATTATACTCAATTTAACAAATTAAAAAAAGCTTCATCTAATAACGAAGCTACTTCAAAACAGTAGCTTCACCTCATTATAGACACTTCTAATACCCTCTTTAAGTGAGATTTTTGCTTTCCATCCCAGATTATTGAGTTTTGAAACATCCATCAATTTACGTGGCGTTCCATCTGGCTTTGAGTTATCAAGAATTATTTCACCCTCAAATCCGACAATCTCTTTTATCATTTGAGCTAGACTATAAATAGAAATGTCCTCACCAACGCCAATGTTGACGAGTCCTTCTTGATCATAATGATTCATTAGAAATACACTTGCAGACGCTAAGTCATCAGCGTGAAGAAATTCTCGACGAGGTGTACCCGATCCCCATATTACAACTTGGGTGTGCCCTTCATTTTTAGCAATTATAAATTTTCTCAAAAGCGCGGGAAGTACATGTGAATTATTTAGGTCATAATTGTCATTAGAACCATATAAATTTGTAGGCATAACAGAAATAAAATTGCATCCATATTGACAACGATAGGCATCGCACATTTTAATTCCAGCAATCTTTGCAATTGCATACGGCTCATTGGTAGGTTCCAATTCCCCAGTTAATAGATATTCTTCTTTTAACGGTTGAGGAGCCAGTTTCGGATAAATACATGAAGATCCCAAAAACATGAGCTTATTTACACCGTTCAAATAAGATTGATGAATGACATTACTCTGAATCATCAAATTTTCATAAATAAAATCTGCTCGATAGGTATTATTGGCGATGATCCCACCTACTTTTGCCGCAGCAAGAAAAACGTAATCTGGCTTTTCTTGCTCAAAAAAATGGGCTACGGCATTCGAATTGCGTAAATCCAGCTCTGAAGAGGTCTTCAACACTAAATTTTCATAACCTTGAATCTGAAGTTCCCGCAATATTGCAGAGCCCACCATACCTCGATGCCCTGCTATGTATATCTTATCACTCTTATTCATAAATTTACCTCTCTTATTCCACAATAAATCTTTAACAATACAGATTGTCGCAGCAACTTGCTTCAATTCGTAATGCCCAAAATAAAAAGTATGCTAACTTGTCAACCTATCCAAATCAGCTTCTACCATCTCTTTTACTAAATCCGCTAGATCATATTTTGGTTTCCAACCGAGTTTTGTCTTTGATTTTGTAGGATCACCGATCAAAAGATCCACCTCGGTTGGTCTAAAGTAAGCCGGATCAATCGCAACGACTTGTTTACCAATTTCGAGAGTAAAATCGGGATTACTGCATGTTTTGATAAATGCTTTCTCTTCAATACCCTCTCCACGAAAATCGAGTTCTATGCCTATCTGTGCAAAAGACATGCTGATAAAATCACGAACTGTAGTCGTAACGCCGGTAGCAATCACATAATCCTCTGGTTGATCCTGCTGCAATATCAACCACATCGCTTCCACATAATCTTTGGCATGCCCCCAATCCCTTTTCGCATCCAAATTGCCTAAATACAGACAATCTTGTTTGCCCAGTGCAATCGCTGCCGTTGCCATTGTAATTTTTCGGGTGACGAATGTTTCGCCGCGACGGGGAGATTCGTGATTAAACAGAATTCCATTACATGCAAAAAGATTGTAGGCTTCACGGTAATTTTTTGTGATCCAAAAGCCATAAATTTTGGCTACACCATAGGGTGAACGAGGATAAAAAGGTGAACTTTCATCATAAAATCCACGTTCATTTTTATTTTCGGCCAAGCCTCCATATAATTCAGAAGTGGAAGCCTGATAAATACGCGTCTTCTTCTCCAATCCCAGAATACGAACTGCTTCAAGAATACGCAATGTGCCTATACCGTCAACATTCGCTACATATTCAGGAGAATCAAATGAAACTTTGACATGTGACATCGCACCTAAATTGTAAATCTCATCTGGTTGCACTTCCTGTATAATACGAATCAGGTTGGTAGAATCTGTAAGATCTCCATAATGCAATTTAAATCGTACATGCTGTTCATGTTGATCAACATAAAGATGGTCGATCCGCTGGGTATTAAAAGATGAAGCTCTTCTTTTTATTCCATGAACCATATATCCCTTCTCCAATAAAAACTCTGCTAAATATGACCCATCCTGTCCTGTAATGCCGGTAATTAATGCTATTTTCATTTCCCTTTCTTATTTTTCTTTATCAAACTTTCGATTATATATATTTAAGACCCGTCCTAGATTGGATCTTTGAATGCGATTTGTATAATTTAAAAAATTATTGCCCTCAATTTCCCATACAAAACCATTCGCCCCTATATCAAGGATTAAACCTGTTAGCCCCGCATTATTTATGATGCCCGCTTGTCCGTCGCCGACCTCAATCAAATAATACGCTGAACTGGAATCCGAGGTCGCAATATTGCTATGAATCTGCACATTTTTTGCCCCGTTCAATTGTATGAGATGCTGAAAACTATTTTCAAAATAGTTCCCATCAATCACAAAGCCATAAGTTGCCGGATTCAATGATAAACCAATCCCCTTTTCTATATCTACGACAGCCTCGCACCTGTTTCGAAGAAATGAGTTAGCTAAAGCCGCTTTTCCCCGTTTACCCAAGCTTAGATAGCCTTCTTTCATATTTTCGAACCCTGTTGACTCGATTGTATTAATATTATATGTGCCCTCACAAAAGATACCTATCCGCGAAGCCTTAAAGTAGCTGTCGCGAATTATATTTGCATACATACCTTCCACAATTCCCCCTCCAACATCAATACAGATATCATGCTCCTGAAAAACACAATTATAGATCTTCACCTTAGTAAAAGCTCCACCGTTTGCCACATTCAGGTAAATCCCAGATTTGCTTCCTAGGGTTCTGATATTTTCGAATATAACATCTTCTAAACGGTTTCCCTTTGCCGTAAAAATCGACGATAGATCTTTACCCACGCCCGAGCTGATGACCATACCTCCTGTTCCGCCAACATCTCCCTCACCAAGAAGCTTGATCGAATTGGGTAAAATTAAAGGCTTGGTGATACGATAATTTCCCATTGGAAAGAAAATAGTTTTTCCGATCCCTTGATTCAGCGCCTGCTGTATAGATTTCGTATCATCTGAAGCCCCATCTCCTTTTGCTCCAAAATCGCGAACATTCAATGCAAAATTAGCATCCACCTGCTCCGTAGATGTCTGTTTTGCCGTTCCATGGCAAGAAATATTGAGCACCAAAAATAGGAACAATACGATTGTGATTATTTTATTCATTGATAATTTTATTAATAAAATTCGGCTTTTTAATAAAAAGTCGGTAATCGCCTTCCACTAAGGATGAATCTTTTTGAACAGGTAAAAGCTGCAACCTGCCTTCTTCATTAACTATCCCAATATCATATCCTAATGATAAAGTAATCTGTGACAACCTGGCCTCACCGAAACGAATAATTGAAAGTTTATAATCTTCATTTTCACCAGGAAATACTCCTCCATTAGCGGCAGTTATTTCACGCAAAATATCGGTGGTAGTTAATAAAAAAAAGCTTTGCACATGTGGTGTGTAATTGTCCCTGATCAACGACTGGTATACCTTTGAACTATAAGAAATTCCCAACAATCCCAAATTGCTATGTTTACTAAATAGATCAGTATACTCATCAATAAAAATAGCAGAATCAGCGTTGATAGAAGTATTGGTCAGAAAAATATACCTATTATCGCCAGCTATTAAGTTCTTAACAACGAAACCATATCCCCCAAAATCCATTCCCCGATTAGGTACCCCATATATTTCAACACTTTTATCGAAGAACTTTTCACTTTTTAATTTTTCACTATAATTATCATTCAAATCCGACACCGTCAATATGTTTCTTATAGGACGAATTCCTCTATACTGCTGGAGCCGCTCAAAATGAAATCGCAATCCGCACAAAAACTTATTCGCGGTATACTTAATCACCTTGTGACGTTCAGACGCATACCCAGACCACTCATGTGTATGCACAATGACTTCATTATTTAAAATAGGGCTGCGCTGCTTTTTCATAACTTGTACCTGCATTTTTTTATTCAAATGCAAGATATTTAGAACATACTCAAGGACAACAAATAAATAGAATCTAATCATAAATTTTTATATACTGCTTTCTCACCAGCTCTTTTGAAAAATGATTCTTGATAAATTGCTTATTAAGCTCCTGTCTTTCTCGATATAAAGCAAAGGAGTCATCTTCAAATATCTTTTTAAGATCATTTAAATTACTCATTATCAAATTTTCTTTTGGAACAATTTCTCTTACTGCAGGAATATCCCATGCTATGATTGGTAATCCAGCATTCATGGCTTCCAAATATACCATCCCAAAAGTCTCACCTCGAGACAATAAAACAAAATAGTCAGACCTTGCCATTAACTGGTCGATATCCGAACGATACCCCATAAATGTGACTTTATCAGAAATACCTAAAGCAAAAGCTCTTTGCTTTAACAAAGTTATATATTTTTCCTCTCCGTCCCCCACAATTTCCAACGACCATGGATGCTCCTTAATCAAACCGAAGGCCTCAAGCATTCTATCTGTTCCCTTTTGAAAACTTATGCTACCAACGCAAATAAATTTCGGCGGCTTATCTATATTCCCTTTTGCTTGTTTTCTATCCACTTCTACCCAGTTCGGAATACAAAATGCTTTCTTTTTAAAAAATGACCTTTTTAAGGTAAAAGAAGTAAGATATATAATTTTATGAGACAAGAACTCAGCGAGAAAAAGTACCATTTTATGGAACATACATACCAATTGCCTTTTAAACAGATTTGTATATGAATCTCTATTATTCTCTGGCAGTGAATGAATGGTAATAATGGACTTCAATCCGAGAAGCCTTCCTAAAATTGCTGCCCATAGGATAGCTTTGGGTTGATGACCATGAATAAAATCAAAGTTTCTCTCGTTAATATAGCTAAAGAGCTGATTTACACCTACAGTTGGAAACCAGCCTATCTTTATAACGCGTACAGCGATGTCTTTCGGAATCCTTTCCAACAAAGGCCCTTCATCAAAAGCTATCAGGTGAATTTCATATTCTCCCTTTAACATTTCGATTAATTTTAATACGTGAAGTTCACTTCCGTATAAATTTGGCTTATCGATTAAAAAGGCTATTCTCTTCATTCTTAAACACAAAAAACATAATTAAAAAGGGAATAGAAAAATTCAACGTCTGAAAAGACATTGAAAATAGAAGCAGATAGATATACCAATTTCTAATAAATGAATTTTTCGTCTTTTTTAAAATCATAACGTTTAATACCATAAAAGCTAAAAACAAGAATAAACCCTGTTCGGCGATTATTTGTAGTACAAAATTGAAAGAAGCAGGACTAACTCCCTTAGGGTAATACATTACGTCCATATAATCTGGTAGATAATCTTTAATATAGTACTGAAAGTTGTACATACCTATTCCAATTAACAAAGACTTTTTCACCAATAGATTAAAAAGTGCCTGGGTAGTCCCATATCGCTCTATTGTTGATAAATCTGCCTCAACCTCAAATGTACTCAAAAAACGCTCACCAATGTTGAATCCTCCGACGGAAATAGTACTTAAAAAATAAACAATGACTAACAATATTGGCATGATAAAGAGCAATTTCAAGATCCCTCTCGAACTAAAGACATTGATATATCGTCCAGATTCCACTATATAAAACATGACAAAAAACAATTGTCCCAACCGCGATATGGATAGTATAATTCCAATTAAAAAAAGCAATGCTGTTGTGATAAATATTTTGAAGTTAATAATCCTTTTACGAAAGGCATAAAAAAGCGCGAGGTTGGAAAAAAACAATTGAAAGGCAAAAAATGAGGCTTCATTCGTCAGACCGGCAGGCCTTGCTCCTTGATATGTCTCAATTCGGAATGTCTCGGCGAAAGAAGGATTATTATGAATAAGGGTAAAACCTACTCCCACAAACTGAATAATAACAGCTAGTGAAGGTAAAATCCCCCCGACAATCATGGCCAGTAAAAAATGTCTATTTATTTTCTCTACATTAAAATTGTCTAACAGGTATTGTCTGATAACAAAGAAAATAGGCAGAAACACAAAAAACTTGTTTAATGACATCAATCCCCTAATAAATGGAGAAGGGCTCATAAAGGGATCTGGAATAAGATCTCCAAAAGCTACACGCACTAGACCTACAATGATAGAGATCAAGGAAAAAATAAGGAAGAATATCCAAATAAAGTCTGGCAAAAACAGCCTAATTTTCAATAGCCAAGCTATTGAAAATTGCCGCTGGAATAATAGAATAATAAACAGTAAAAGAAAGAGATTAAGCTCAAAAAACGATACCGTTATCCCAACCTTTAGGAGAGACGTTACATTAAACTGCGCAGTTATTATTAATGGATATAGAATCCCTATTGATTTCTTTAAAAAAAAATAGACCGTAGACAGTATAAGTAAAAAATATAACAAATAAAAGAGTACACTTAGCATATCCTTTTTTTGAGGTTTACAAGATGAAACAAAACCTTTCTGTATCCGCTATAAAGGTACGCTTTCCAAGATGGAATTTTTAAATTTTCGATAGAGGCCTTACGGACTTCATCAAATCCCCTTGTTGCATTTACATTGCTCACGCCTTCTGTATTCATATGTGCCACTGTTTTATCCAAGAAATAAAAAGCCCCATTTGCAGCGTAGATTCTCGAGAATAACTCATAATCCATAGCTATTTTATAACTTAGATCGTACTGGAACTGCAGATAAACCTCTCTGGAAACAAAACAGGTCGGATGCCATACCGCCATCTGAAAAGCGAATGTATCCAAAGCTTTCGGTAAATAAATTTTGCTCGATTGCTTATTGAAAAGAGACAGCTTCCCATGTATAACAGTGAAAGGGGCACCACTATTGTTTTTATAAGAAGCTGCAACATCGCTCAAAATATTTGGTTCATAATAGTCGCCAGAATTAATTAGACCCACCAAATCACCTGACGCCGCATTTATCCCTTTGTTAAATGCATCACTAATACCCTTATCTTTCTCGCTTATAACGATGTCAATTTTATCCTTATATTTATTTATAATGTCAAGCGTTCCGTCTGTTGATCCCCCATCGACAACAATATATTCTTTATTGGCATAATTCTGTTCGAATAATACATTCTTTATTGTAGCTTCGATGTTTTTTTTGTCATTAAAAACTATAGTAACAATAGATATCTTAGGAAAATTTGTCATTTTTTTAAATTTAATTAAATTAACGGGAGTTATCAGCTCTTCCAAATCCCAACTGCTGTACCGGACATAAGCTTTCTATACTGGGTATATTCAATAATAAAGGATATCGAACTCAAAATCAAGGTCGCCAGCACAACACCATGGAGACCGATAAGACGTCCCATAAATATTCCTAATGGCACATTTAGAATACCAACTCCGACCACCAGCAAAACTTGGAGACCAATCACTCCAACACCATTTAAATAAAAATGATAGATCGTTCTGAATGCATTCAAAACAGTATATATCGCCAAAACCCACGAAAGCAATATCGGTGGATTAACTTCAGATCCCAGCCACAGTCTATACGCTATATTGGAAAAAGAAGCCATTAGACAGGCAAGTACTCCCAGACCGCAGACAATTAAGTTCATTCTTTTGATTGTTTGTTTTATCCAGCCATAATCTTTTGTTCTATGCGCTTCGCCAAAAGCAGTCCATAGTGGAGTCATTACTATACCTGACAACATCGTCACAACACTGAAGTATCTATAAGCTATGTTATAGGTGGTTACAGCTGTTGGACCAAAAACCTGGGTGATAATTAAATTATCAATATTATAGACCAAAATTAGTCCCATTTGGATGATAAAGAATTTCCAGCCTAGCTGGAAAATATCCCTTAGCAAAGAAGAGTCAAAAAATTTGATACTGGGCCTAATGGTTTTAAATCGACCATTAAACAGAAGAAAATTTGCCGCAAGAAGAACAAGAACAGGGCTTAAAGCCATGGGTATTGCCAACATTTCTAGGCTGCCGTCTTTGACAAAGATAGTTAGTAGAAAAATAAAGAACAGCGATATCACATTGATCAGGCAATTTACAACAGCACCGATTATAGTATTTTGATTCGAGGCTGCTACCGTCACAATTGTGTTTAATACAAACTGGAACGTGAAAGAGAAAAAAACGATAAACGCCACTTTCCGTAGATCTCCCTCGCTCATAAAATGGGCATTGAGTAAATTTTGCCATTTTATAAAAAATTGCAGCAGCAAAAATACAAGCAATAAGAGAAGGGATATAAAAAACAGCAAAAGATATGTTGTACTTACATATTTTTTTGCCTTTAATAAATCACCGTCAGTAATCGATTCTGTTAACTTTGTTTTTAAGCCATTGCCCAATCCGATATCAAAGAAATTTACCCAGCCTATTATACTGCTCAGGACTAGCCATAATCCATATTGATCCTTATTTACAAAATTCAATGTAATGGACACCAGCGCGAGTGTAGACGCAACACTTATGCCTTTAAACAATAATGAATATGAAATATTGCTTTTCAGTCTCCTTGTGCGATTGCTCATCTGACCGTTCTCTTTATTACAAATGCAATCGACATGAAGAACAAGGATAACATTACCCCTATTATGACTCCAAAAATAAGCCCCTTATAAATACTTATAAATTGCTTCTTCAACGGCAAAATAGGTTCATCAATAACCTGTATTAAAGGCGTTTCACGCAACAGAGCCATCTTTGCCATTTCTAAATGTTGAATCAATTGGCTTAAAATAGCTTTATTCGTCTCCGCAGAGAACTGCGATCGTTGCGTTGGAATAATTCGCTGGGCTTGTTTTGTCGGATTAAGATTCGGTGTATTATCTATAACAATTGCTGCCGAGGATATTGCTCCGGTCATAACTCCTCTAACCGAATCTGTTTTATGCTGCAGAATTTTTATGTTATCCTGCGATTTCTTTGTCTTTGTCGCTACATAGAAATCATTCACATTTTTTACTAAGGCATCATTAAAATCTTTTGAAAACGATTCATTATTTGATTTTACCTCTACCCTAATTATAGACAGCTTCTTATCCAACTTTTCTACAACAAGACATTTATCTCTAATATTTGCTACGACAGATTCCATCACGCTATCCTTCGCCCGCTGCAAAGACGAGGATTTTTGTTTTATATTTTTAAAAGAGATCTCTAATAGCTCGGGTTTCTTTTTCTTCCACTTCTCTTTCACCTCAGCAACATCTAAATATTTTTCAATCATAGAAACCGAGGAGTCGGCAGCTGTCCGGCTATATAATGTCGCCTCTAACATTTTTCGCGATCTATACAATTCTAACAAATTATCACCTTGAAAAATTCCACCTGTGGAAGATCCAAAGTCTATTCCTGCCAATGCTGCCAATCCTGCCACTTGTCCTAGACCCCCGGTATTACTTTCACCAGACTCTAAAACAAATGTCGTTGTTGCAGTATAAATAGGCTTATTTTGCTTTGCATAGAACATTCCTAACACAGCACCTGCCAGCCCAAAAGCCAAGATAGCATACCATTTTGACAATAGATAGCTAAGCCATTTTTTTATTTTAGTTGTCACTTCGCCCAAAGATAATTCAGCAGAAACCATTTGGCTATTTTTATTTTCCAAGATTGATTATTTAAATAAACTAATGATAATGGCCAATGTTGAAGCGATACCAGTTCCTATACCGATCCACGCTTGCGAACTCAATTTCTCCCTTGGCGCTCTTTTAGGTACAACAATCTCCGCCCCTGGTTTCACATCAGGATATCCTCCGGATTTACCCTTTACTGCACCATTGGCATATTGAACAAAAACGCGTTTTCTCAATGCATTATCCGTAAAACCACCGGCTTGGTTGATATAGTATTTCAGATTTTTACCCTTCACATAAACAACATTATTCGGATTCAAAACCTCACCTACGACTTTCACGGTTTCCAGTTCTTTTGGTACGGTGATAATATCACCGTCCAAAACCAATAAATCACCTTTTTCGTAAGGTTTCGCTAAAATTTTATTCAATTCGATACCAACCAGGTCGCTGGGTTCAACCTCCTCGGCTGACATCCCTTGCTGTGACACCTTAGCCAAAGCAGTATTTTTAGCTTTGGAGTTGTCAGCGTTTTCCTCATCGGAATCCTTATCTGTATTTTTCTTTTTGTTATTACCCTCTTCGTCCAAGCTATCTTGTTCCATTTCTTTTTTTAGACGCTCTTTCTCCTTTTTCTCCGCCGCTTTCAGTTTTGACATCCCCGTGCGTCTTAGTGATGCACCTTCGGTATAAGCATAATTGGTCAATCCGCCTGCACGCTTGATGATATCCGAAATACGTTCGTCCTCGCGTGAAATGGTGTAAACACCCGGATATAAAACTTCCCCTTCTATGGTCACCTGGCGTTGCGTACGGAAACCGGCATCGCCTAATACAGAAATCACATCATAGGGTTGTAAAGCGATGCTTGGATCTGTCAGGATACCATCTTTGATATCCACTAAAATGGTCTGCGAAGAACTGTGATCATCCGCATTGCGCTGTTTAAGTCTTCGGGCAATCTCCACACGTGCATTTTTTGCTGCTTCGGTCAGCCCGCCAGCTTTTTGAATCACATCCCCCAGCGTGGCATTGCTGGCAAAAGGCAGATCACCCGGAAAACGCACTTCACCCTGAACAGTAAATTTATATTCATCGCGCAGATCAAAAATAGAGGCGATCTCAATTTTATCCTCACGTTTTAACGGAATATCAGCAGCTGTTCCGGCCAATACTTCACGCACATTAAAATTAATCAGCTCGGCAGTATTATCGCTCTGTAGGCGGTTGATGATACCACGTTCTAAAAAGGCATCCTCACGTACACCATCTGCCATTTCAAGAACTTGTTTCAATGTCAATCCGGGTTCAAGTCCAAAAATACCCGGGCGGAATACTGCCCCCAGGACAGAAACCCGATTGGCATAGCGTTCTAATATCGGCTCGACTATATATTGATCACCGCCCTTTGGCGTATAATTTGCAAATTGATCGGAATATACATCCTGCACACTGCGCTCACGCCCTGTTGTTTGCAATACTTTAATCTTCGCAGTATAGGCATTCTCCGTGAAATCGCCGGCATACCGCAAGATATCGGATAGCGACTCCCCCGCGACCGTCTCAAAAATAGCAGGTCGTTTTACTTCACCTTCAAACTGCACCCGCGCACCATAGACAGGGATATGGATAATATCTTGATCCTGTAAACGAATATTGCCCTGTTGTATCCCATTCGCCAAAAAATCATAGACATCAATCGTACTAACGACGCGGTTGGCACGGATCACCTGGATCTGACGGTAGGTACCATTTTTATTGGGACCGCCCGCAGCGTAAAGAGCATTAAACACCGTGGCTAAAGACGGCAGGCTATAGGTCCCTGGTTTTGTCACAGCACCAGTCAAAGTAACGCGGATGGTCCGGATATTACCGATGGTAAGACTGACATTGGTCCTTCCCGATCGGATTGCCGGATAAGTGCCGCTCAAGCGTTGTTCGATCTTGCTTTTTGCAGCAGCAATGGATAAGCCCGCCACATTAATCTGCCCCACATATTCCACCTTGATCATTCCATCCGGGCTGACAGGTAATTGATAAGAAGCTTCATTGTCACCGGTGATATCCAACAAGATCTCATCATCCGGCCCAATGATATAGGAGCTTGGCGTCGCCATCCGAAGGTTGGGTTCAAACGTGATGCTATTATTTTTAAAGAGGTCCGAACCAAATATTTTTAACTTCCCGTCATCTTGCTGAAGAGAATCAGGATTAGTGTTACGTTTATTACTTAAAGAGTCTGTATTGTTTGCTCCTCCTACCTGACGGCCAGTTGTCCGACGGCCGTTGCTCGTGGTATTCGGATTGTCTTGAGACTGATCGGGTTGTTGCTTTTTACGTTTAATCCTTGCCAAACGCTCTTTTAGTTTTTGGACTTCAACAGCAGATACCCCCTGCGCACGGGCAAAGCCATCCAACTGGCTTTCGTCATAACCCATTAGGGCAGCCTGTTTTACATATTGCTCGATTTGCGCATCTGTCAGATTATCTACCTTGATATTGGCGGGATTGGTCTGTGCGCATACGGTGCCCACAAATCCGATCATACAAAACCATAAAACTATTTTTTTCATTCGATATATTGGCATTTGCCGCAAAATTAGTAAAACTATTTAATTAAACCGTTTAAAAAATTTACGCAGAAAGCTACATGACGACAGAAAGTCCATTTTTATTCTCGTTTAATGCTGCGCTATTCAGCTTTCTAACGTAAAAAGGATCCCATCTGCTACGACCTGTTCCCCAGGAAATCAGTCACATCAATTCAAAGGGTCGATAAGTTAAGTAAACCTCCTTGGCACAATAATGCCGGGATTGTATCAAGGGAATCCTGAAAGTTTTATTAACTTAGCGACATTAAGCATAAATTAGAATGAAAAGTTCAACTCTTGGTTTTTGGTTGTCGATAGGCATAATTGTAGGTCTACTGTGGGCCTGCGATGGAAATAATAAATCAAAAAAAGAAAGTAACGAAACAATCCCGCAAAAGGCGAGCTCAATAAGCGCTGCAGATAGCAGTTTGTTACATTTCTGGGATAAATTCGATATGAACGACAGCACCCAGGTGAAGAATCCCGACAAAGGTGAGCAGCAACTCGCTGACTTTCTCGGACTATTATCAAAAACTCCGGATTCTGCCACAAGGGACAAGGCTGTAGACCTGATGTTGGATAAAGCCAAATCCAATAGGACCAGTTTCGACCACTTTGTTAAATTATACGAACGTTATCTTTATGATGGCAATTCGCCGATGCGAAATGATATCCTCTACGAGTCTGTGCTTCGCTATATGATCAAAACGGATCTACTATCGGATCTGGAGAAAGAGGCTTATCGGCCGGTCTACAAATTGGTCTTGCGCAATAAAGTAGGTCAACCCGCGGAGGATTTTAGCTATGAACTTGCCAATGGGAGCAAACAAAAGCTATCAGAAGTCAAAGCCAAGTTTACCTTATTGATTTTTTACGATCCGGACTGCTCGCATTGCAAAGAGACCATCCATCAGCTCCGTGATACCCCGCAATTGGTACAGGCATTTTCGGAATTACAACTGCAGATCGTAGCCATCGACCCTTGGGGAGACCGCAGCAAATGGAAAAATTATATGTCCGAAATGTCCGAAAAATGGATTAATGGTTTTGATAGCGACAGCAAGATCCTATCTTTCAACTTGTATGACCTCAAGGCATCACCAACGATATACCTCTTGGATGAAAACAAAAACGTACTATTGAAAGATACGTATTTACAACAGGTCATTCAATTCTTCGTGCAACCCAATTAATACACTATGGCCGGACATTCGGAAGACAATAAAACACGTATTATCTCCAATGAGCTTTATTTTGCCGAAGTACAACGAATGCTGGACGAGGGTAAAGAAGTTCGTATCCGCATCAAAGGGGGAAGCATGCGCCCATTTATTGAAGACGGTGACAGCGTTTTATTACAGGCTTATCGCGGTGAACCGTTGCAATTGGGCAGTAATATATTAGCCCGGCATGAAGGAAAATATGTTTTTCATCGTTATGTGGGGAGAAAGAATGCACAGATCGTGCTGGCCGGAGATGGCAATCTTGTCCTACGGGAGTATATCAATAGCAGCGACATTATTGCGGTTGCTTCGATCCATTTTCCCAAAAACTCAGCGCTGGAAATTAATTTAAATCATAGCTGGGCAAGATTACGCGGCTTGGGATGGTACCATATCCGTCTTTTGCGCCGGATTAAGGCCAAACTAAAACGTCTAATAACGGGCTAGAGCAGATTAAGCAGCTGAAATTGCGCGTCACAACAGGAGATAGAAAGTATGAGAAAATAATTATTAATTTTGATTTTATTTATTCTATTTAGTTCTATTCAATAAAGTACCCAAATGCATAGCGATCATTTGGCTATTCAATTAGGACTATTAAAAACAGCTAATTAACATATGAAATATCCATGTGCGGAAAAAACCAAACTGGTATGAAAACATAAGGATATCGCATATGGTCATTAAAAAAAACAAATAATTCACATATGAAATTAAGATCGGATTTAGTATTGAGAACAATTGGTTCAGATCATTTAATTGTTGACCCTAGTCAAGATATGGTTGATTTATCAACTGTATACACATTAAATAGCTCAGCAGCATGGTTATGGGAACAATTGAAAGGCAAGGAGTTTGACATGACAACAATCGTTGGGCTACTCTGTGACAACTATGATGTAGACGAGCAACAGGCGCAATCCGATGCAAAAGTTTTACTTGCGGATTTTGAGAAACAAGGACTATTGGAAAAATAACGCTTCCACTGATCATCTGAATGAACAATAACAGCCTGAAACAACATGCGTGCTGGGCCTGGTCCATCAGCGATGGCTACCGCGGCAGATTACTACTCTACTTTGTATTGGAACTGATCTGTATCGGTCTTTCGCTGATTTTTGTATACCTATCCAAAAAAGCAGTTGATGTAGCGACTTCCCCAGGCGAGCTGCCACTCAAATGGCTGTTGATCGGCATTATTGGGAGTATCAGCTTAAATGTGGCGATCAAAGGCTACTCGGGCCGGCTGCTGGAGCGCATCAAATTGATGCTTACGCTCCAGTTGCAACGGAGCATGCTGGATGCACAGATGCTGTCGGTATGGAAGCTGATCAAAAACTGGCATACCGGTGATATACAGATACGGATTCAGACGGACTGCGAGGAGGTGGCCAACACCATTGCCAGCACCGTGATTTCCTTTGTATTGACGATTATCCAGTTACTGGCCTCCGTTGGGTTTCTGTGGTATATGGATCCAATGCTCGCCCTGATGATCCTCGCCATCTCCCCTTTGTTTGTCTTTTCAAAGTTGTACTTCCGCCGGATGCGCAAACTCAGCAAAGAAGTCAAAGAGGAGGAAAGCAATTTTTCAAAAGTGCTCCAGGAAAATCTGCGTTTCCGCCTGCTTATCCGGGCAATGGGCATTTTCCCAAAAAGACGGACCAAATTAACGGAAAGCCAACAACAGCTTTTCCTGCTGAAAATGCGCCAGATCAATTTTTCAACCTATACACAGGGGGCCATGAAAGTGGCCATGAATGCCGGTTATCTGGTTGCGTTCATTTGGGGGGTCTATCGCCTACAATCGGGACAGATTACTTTTGGAACGATGACGGCCTTTTTGCAATTGGTCGCCCGGATCCAGACGCCCATTCTTGCGCTGATTGCCTATATCCCAGGTTTCGTCCGCTTTCGGGTATCTGCAGACCGACTATTGGAACTGCAGGAAGGTGAGATTGAGCCTCAGGTAAAGCAGGAACGCCTGAACAGCACAAAAGAACTGCGGATCACGGACCTCTCCTTTCGCTATGAAGATAAATGGGTGCTGCAGCAGTTAAATCTTTCGCTGAAAGCAGGTGAACCAACCGCAATTATCGGACCCAGCGGTAAAGGAAAGACCACCTTGATCCGGCTGTTATTATCGCTGCTTAAAGCTGAAAAAGGTACGATCACATTGGTAGATTCGACCGGCGAAAGATTTTTGGAGGCAAAACACCGCATCAATTTTGCCTATATCCCGCAGGGCAATTCGTTGTTTAGCGGCACCATCCGGGAGAATCTTATGCTCCATGTCAAAGAAGATGGCCCGCTCGATATCCATAAAGCGCTTTGGCTGGCCTGTGCAGAATTTGTATTTGACTTTCCAGATGGCGTGGATACTTTAGTGGGAGAATCCGGCATGGGGCTATCGGAGGGGCAGGCCCAACGTATCGCTATTGCCCGTGCACTGATGCACGATGGCGATATCTGGCTCTTTGATGAGGTGACCTCGGCCCTAGACCGAACCACTTCGGATACACTGACACAACGCTTGCTCGACTATGGAAAACATAAAATATGCCTGTTTGTAACGCACGACTTACATTTGGCAGATAAATGCCAGCATCGCATTTATCTGGATTAAAGGAATACCAATAATCATTAAACGCAAATGGCTATGAAAACAAGCTGGATAGGCATTATAACATATTAAAAGAAGAAACGAGCCGCTGTGCTCTTGAAGGAATTATTCACATAGGACCCGAATTATGAATATAACGAATTTATCTGAGTCTCAAACCCGTTACCGCATCGCAGACTTAATTTTGGAGTTTAATCACCCAACAGCTATTGCATTGAATCACATCCTCAGCTCGTTTCGGGATTTTCAGATCGATCTTGTGGATGAAAAAGCGGATATTACGATCAATATTAGTCTCGAAAAGGCCCCCGTAACAGCGGATTTGGGACTGCTACGGACAGATGAGTCTATCGCTTGGGGCGATCGCTTCCGTTTTTATGAGAAGGAGGATACGTTTATTACCACCATCGTAAATGAGCGCGGAAATGGGACATGGTACCAATATAGTAACCGTAACTTTGAACTTTCTACGATTTATGTCCCGGAAAGTTCAGCCGATGAACAGAGCGCAGTCATAACCTGGATGTCGATGATGATATTTGGCCAGGCCAGTCTCTTGCATGATACCATTATGATCCATGCTTCCGTGGTCAATCACCAGGGTAACGGGATTGCCTTCTTAGGGAAAAGCGGAACCGGAAAAAGTACCCATAGTAGGCTGTGGCTCGCAAATATTCCTAACACGGTATTGCTCAATGATGATAATCCTGCCGTCCGGATAACTGCTGAGGGCATTTTTATCTATGGCACACCTTGGAGCGGCAAGACAGCTTGCTATAAAAATGAACGATTGCCGCTAAAAGCCTTCGTACGCTTACAACAGGCTCCAGCCAATACCTTTACCTGGCAGCCAGGACTCAAGGGCTTTATTGCTGTACTACCCAGCTGCACAGCAATCCGATGGAATAAAGATCTATTTACGGAAATGAATACAATCCTGGAAAAAATAATTGGCGAAGTCGCTGTGGGTTATTTGCAGTGTTTACCTGATGCGGCGGCGGCGCAGCTTTGTTATGATTTTATATTTGATAATACGGAAAGCTAGCATACTAAGCTGTATGAGGCTGCTGATGGGGATAAACTTCATAAAGAAAGCGAGCCTTGAACTGAATAGTTGAAATCAGGTTATAGGGAACTGAGCAGAACTAAATAAAAACGGGAATATCCAAAAAAAGACTGGACATTCCCGTTTTCACTTCTCTCCGCGCTAGTGCTACAATCAGATAGCGAGCCCTTAGATTATCTGTTTATTCTTTTAATCATGCCACGTTCTGGCCGTGTATGGATTTTACCCTGTTCGACGGTGCGGATACTTCGTGTAGAAAGGCTGCGCAATGTCGCCCGTGCTTTACTAGTCGGTGCCGCATCAGCTAAAGCCGTCGCCAACATTTTCTCCTGGGGATTACCCACATCGAACGATACATCATCACCTATATTGACCTCGTCAGGAACCAAACCATCCCAGTAATCACGTAAATTGGCCTCGGTTCTATTGTTATATTTCTCACCTAAATTTCCGCGTGAATTTTTTAAGATAAATGAAGCTGGCCAATAGGAGGCTTTATTCTGTATTTTTTGCTCGAAAAATCCAACCGGTTTACCATAGGTTTTTGTCCCGGTCGCAATAATTTCTACGCTTAGATGCGGTGTAAGCACGTTGATCAGCATCTCTGCCGCAGAAGCTGTCTCTTCACTCACCAGGAAATAGACTTTATTGAGATTGAGTGTGCTCAGTCCCTCGAAATAGGTATCGTTCATATTTAACTGCTCCCGTAATCCTTTTGCGGCATCCGACTGCATATATTTATTCATCTCATAGGTCAGCATCAGTTTACCTTTGGTCTTTGCCCCCCCGATCTTATCGGCAATATATACCGCGGCATCCACATAGCCACCACCATTATAACGCAAGTCAACAATCAGGCTTTTGATTTGCATATTCTGAAATTTGTTAAATGCGGCGTCAGTAGTTGTTTTATTGGTCTTCCCCCCACTCGAGACATTATCAATTTCTTCAAAGGAGGAAAGTGCTAGGTAGCCTACATTATTACTACTGTAGGTATAGACAGTATCCTTATAAATTGGATTGATCGGATAAGATGTATAGGCCAAGTTTTCTTTTTTGAAAACCTGGTTATTGGCACGTTGTACCTGGAGTGTCAGGTTCGCGGCATCTAAAGCTGTATTGATATTGTTTCTTAGGCGACTATAGGCAGCTGCATCCTTCACCTCGCAGGTGCTAGTGGGACAGTTGACTTCGACCGAATAATTCTCCTTATCATTATTGACCGAAGTAATAATGTCGGCCCGTTTAAATCCCGCTATTTGAGCCGGGGAGCCGCCTTCAACAAAGGAAATATAAGGTTTGGCAACCTTACCGTCGATCGAAAACCATTGGACAGAAATCCCATAACCGTCGCTATTATCCATCTTGGTGCTTGCCTGTCCCGAAACATCATAGCCATTAATGCCCTCCACATAAGAAAAGCGATCCAATACCCCGCCCCATTTCGCATATGCGGCATGTGCCGGACTCATTTTTTTTAATGCCTCGAGTACAGCTGTGGCAGAGTTATATTGATCTGTAAATTGCGCCGGATTATTCAGATAATCGGGAACTGAACCGTCTGCCCACAAGGAATACAATTTATAGTATTTATAAATATCGTCTTTGATAAGCTGACCTTCGGTTCGGTCAGTTGGTTTTGGCTCCGGTGGTTCGGGCTTGGGGTGATCCTTTTTACAGGAAAGAACCGTAAGTCCGATTAGCGCTATCGCTGCCCAACGCCCTACTTGCTTTAGAGGCACTATATTCATATGTTGAAGCAATTTGTAAAACAAACATAGATAAATTGCTTTTTATATGCAATATAATTACGCTTGATATCAAAGAATTGTAGTTTTTCGGCGGCTACTACAATCTAACTACCAATGTCTAAATACTAATATCTGTATTTCTCTTTCCACTTGTCCCGCAGGCTCTGTCGGATCTTTTCCTCCTGTGGATTTTGTCCCGGCTCGTATAGCTTTACGCCACTAACCTCTTTGGGCAGAAATTCCTGCAACACAAAATTGCCGGGATAGGCATGTGCATATTTATATTCAGCCCCATAATTGAGCTCTTTCATCAGTTTGGTGGGGGCATTACGGATGTGCAGAGGAACGGATAGATCGCCTGTCTGTTTCACCAGCGCCTGAGCCTTATTGATGGCTTCATAGGATGCATTGCTCTTGACCGAAGTTGCCAGATAAATGACGGTCTGTGAAAGAATAATACGCGATTCGGGCCAGCCGATGACATTCACGGCCTGGAAACAGTTATTGGCCAACAGGAGTGCATTGGGGTTGGCATTACCGATATCCTCTGAGGCTAAAATCAATAATCTACGGGCGATAAATGAGGGATCTTCTCCTCCTTCAATCATCCGGGCGAGCCAGTATACCGCTGCATTTGGATCCGATCCCCGGATCGATTTAATAAAAGCCGAAATAATATCATAGTGCTGTTCTCCAGCTTTGTCATAGATCGCCATATTCTGTTGTACCTGGCGCAGGACAAAGGCATTGGTAATCGGCTCCTTGTGAAGAAGTGCCGCATTGACAACAAGTTCAAGTACATTCAATAGTTTACGCGCATCACCGCCAGACAAGCGCAACAGGGCCTCATATTCTTCAACGGCAATGTCATGCTTTTGGAGGTATTCATCCTCATGCAGCGCCTTTTGAACCAGTCCGATTAGGTCAGCTTCGGACAGATGCTCCAGCACATAGACCTGACAGCGGGATAGCAAAGCCGATATTACCTCAAAAGAAGGGTTTTCGGTTGTCGCACCGATCAGGGTAACCAAACCGCGCTCGACCGCTCCCAGCAGCGAATCCTGTTGGGACTTGGAAAAACGATGGATCTCATCGATAAATAGAATGGGCTGATCCTGATTGAAATTCATCAAGCGCTCAGCTTTATCAATGACTTCACGGATATCTTTTACTCCGGCCTGAATGGCACTCAGGGAAAAGAAAGGCCTATCGAGCTCTTTCGCAATCAACAGCGCCAGGCTTGTTTTCCCAACCCCCGGAGGCCCCCATAGGATCATCGAAGGAATATTCTTTTGCTGGATTGCATGATAAAGGACTGCATCAGGACCGACGATATGCTGCTGCCCCACATAATCACTCAATTGATGTGGACGTAGTCGTTCTGCAAGTGGAATACGTGTTGCCATACACAAAATTAGTATTTAGTATTTAGATTTGAGTATTGAGATATGAGATATGAGATATGAGTGGGACTTTAACATTTTTTCACATAAATTTTCTTCATATTTGTTCTGATATGTTAAAAATGCTTGTGACAGAGCAGCTATCGACAAATTGCTTTTGGCAGGCAATTTAGTTAAGTTTGTATGAGACGTTAATTGACACGTAATCATTTATGAGGAGAACGAAATACCGGGCCTTACTTCTGACTACCCTAATCTTAACCGTAGGAATAAGCGGGAAGGTAGCAGCACAGCAAAGTCCAAAGGATTATACTGGGGCGATAAAAAAATACGATACCACATTTAAAGGTATAGGACCGGAGGTGTATTTCCTACCTCCTCCAAAGACTGAAAACGAAATTATCGAAGATAATTATACCGATAAAAAAGGATTTAGTAAGGAAATCGCGAGACAATTGCTATTCCAACGCTTACTGCTACAATTGAAAAGTACCAATAACATGGGCCATTTTCAATATTTGATGAGCCCTGTTCCCTCCAATACCAGTGCATGGAATACGGTCATTGACAATCAAAGAAAAGCCGAGAACTGGATTGCAGGCTATGCCCTGGCCAACGAAGCGGGGCTATTTTCAATCAAGAATAACGATAGTAGCAGCGCTTCCAAATTTTTATATGAGGCCCTGTCATTGGCGAATCGGACGGACAATAAAGATGATATTGCAACGATCAACCTGAACCTAAGCAACTTTCAGCTGTATCATGGGGATTTTGATAAGGCCGAAGAAAATGCCCAAAAGTACCATACCTATGCCACGGTAAGCAAAAGCTATGTGGAGCAGGCCAATGCCTGGTTGTTGCTTGCCATGGCGCGCGCGGGACAGGGAAACTTTAAGGCGGCTGAAAACAACATCATCCGAAGCGCCATCCCCTTATTTAATAAAGCGAAGGCCTATGAGGGCAAAATATTCGCCTGGGAGATGCTCGCAGAGATTTATTTTAAGCAAAACAAATTTACCGAAGCACAATGGTTTCTGCTCCAGGCCCGGGATCTGGCAAATGCCAAAAATCTGAGTGGAGAACTGGCAGAAATCGAATATCTGCTCGCCGCTTCCAAACAGAAGGATGGCAATTACAAAGTGGCGGTCAAGGAATTTATTCAGGCAGCCGAACTGGCCTCCAATGAGAATAATAAACAGTTGTCACTGGCCATATTGGACAAATTGGGGGAAGTATACCTTACCCTAAAGGACTATCCTTCGGCTGACCAGACCTACAAGGCTTATACGCAACTGAAAAATGAATTATACAATTAATCGACTTTCATCAGATCATTTCAACTGAAAAATCGAAAGTAAAAAACAAATCGTACTTTAAGCTTTTTGTAAATATTAGAGGATAAATCAAATAAATTTTTAGAATCTATGCTAATGTGCTATGAATTTCACTAAATTTAGCACGCTTATCAATAAGAGCTGAATATTTTTATTTCCTTTAATAAAAGTTTATTGGTGGCAAAAAAGAGAACGATAAATCTGTTCTATATTCAGCTTAATTTAAAATTGTATATAGTAGCGAATTTATCTTAGTTTATAAAATGATTATTAAAACTGTCGAAAATATGTTTAGGAAACTCATATTTGCACTTTTTGTGGTATCTATTGTGTCCTGTGGCTCAAAACCGCGGGTAGCACTTCCAGATGATGGCGGGCTCAAACCGAGCACCCAGCATCAGATCATCGCGAAAGAAGTGATCGGATTATTAGAAAATGCCAGCTACAAAAAGGTCAAAATGAATGATTCGATATCTGGAATTATCTATGATAATCTAATCAAAGGATTGGACCAGAGCAAGAATTATCTATTACAATCGGATATTGATGCATTTCAGGCTTACAAGAATAACCTCGCCCAGGATATCAAAGGAGGAGATCTTTCATCCGCCTTCCAAATCTTTAATGTCTATAAAAAGAGGTATTTGGAAAGAATGCAATATGCCCTTTCCGAAATCGACAAAAAGCACGATTTTACCAAAGACGAGGTTTATCAGCCTAACCGTGAAAAATTAGGATGGTTCAAAACAGACGCCGAGGCAAACGATCAATGGCGTAAACGGGTGAAATATGATCTGTTGAACCTGGAAACTGCCAGTGGAAAATCGACGGACAGTGCCAAAACCAAACAGGTGGAGACACTGAAGAAACGTTATGTGAATCTAATTTCACAGACCAAAAAATACAACGCAAATGATGCCTTTCAGATTATAATGCAGGCGCTAACAGATGCTGTAGATCCACATACATCTTATTTTAATCCATCTTATGCCCAAGCTTTCAATGAGGGTATGGCCAATACTTTTGAAGGTATCGGTGCCAGACTGACCATTGACAACGAGGCTGTAAGTATCAATGAGATTATTCCGGGAGGACCTATCTTTAAAGATAAGACCATTCAGGTGAACGACAAGATCATTGCTGTGGCACAAGGTAAAGACGGAGAATTTGAAGATATCATCGGCTGGAGATTAGACGCTGCCGTAGCCAAAATAAAAGGTCCTAAGGGAACAATTGTCCGACTTAAAATTATTCCGGCCGGACAACCGATGAACTCACATCCACGCATTGTTTCCTTGGTGCGTGAAAAAATCGTTGTCGAGGAAGAATCTGCAAAGAAAGAGATCCTGAATATCAAAGGAGCTGACGGAAAAATGTATAAAGTCGGGGTAATCAATATTCCTAAGTTTTACATGGATTTTGAGGCTTACAGAAGACGTGATCCGAACTATAAAAGTACAACACGGGATGTAAGATTGATCTTAGACACCCTTAAACAAGCGAAAGTGGATGCAGTACTGATCGACCTACGTTTCAACGGTGGTGGTTCACTTCCCGAAGCGATTGATCTTACCGGGCTATTTATTGACAAGGGGCCTGTTGTACAAGTAAGGGATACCAAAAACAATATTGATGTCGAAGAAGACAAAACTGCTGGTGTAGCATGGGACGGACCTTTAGGCGTCATGATCAACCGTTTCTCGGCCTCAGCTTCTGAAATTTTTGCCGGAGCAATTCAGGACTATGGTAGAGGCGTGATCCTGGGCTCACAGAGTTATGGTAAGGGAACTGTTCAATCGGCCATCGACATGTCTCGCGTGATTAGCCCAACAAGCCGTCTGTTGCTGAAAGCTTCGGGTGAGAAGGATCCTGATACCCCAGAAGGCGCACCACAATATGGACAGATCAACATCACACTGGGTAAATTTTACCGGGTCAATGGCAGCAGTACACAGCACAAAGGTGTGACTCCTGACATTACATTCCCTTCCCAATTCTCTGCAGAGAAATTTGGTGAAAGCTCAGAAAAATCTGCCCTTCCATGGGATCAGATCCAATCCAGCAACTTCAAAAAGGTTGCGGATATGAGTGGCGTGGATAAAAAGCTAGAGACACTACATGAGAGCCGTATTAAAAACTCCCTGGAGTACAAATATCTAAAAGAAGATATTGAAGAAGCTCAAAAAGATGAGGATGTCAAAATTTCACTGGAATTAAACAAATTCAAAAAAGAAAAAGACGACAACCTCAAGAAAAATAAAGAGCGTATCAATGCTTTATTGAAATTACAAGGTAAACCTGCATGGGAGGATGGAAAACCACAGCCAAAAATGGACCTTGACTTTGTAAAAGACGAAAGTGCAAAAGTAATGACCGATTACATTATCAATTTTGCAAACAAAAAATAATAAGGGCTAACAACCGGTTAAGAAAGGCAATCGTAACAACGGTTGCCTTTTTTTATGATACTCATCACAATAGCAAAGCTTTATGATCAATTTCGCCTTTTCTTCGTAACTTATCGTCATATTAATTGTTCTATATGTAAAGGCATTAAAATTAGGAAGCGCATTGCATTGTGCTGTCAATAAAAGTAAATTGAATGCCCGGATAATGATGGATTGTACCTTTAAAACAATAGCAAAATGAAACGTATCCTGCTCCTAACCGACTTTTCAGAAAATGCACTTTTAGCAGCTAAGCAAGTTGCGCTATGTGCAGAGGCCTGGAAAACTGAACAAGTTATTGTTTACCATACGTATAACAGTGTAACAATTGTAAACAATGAGCCCATCGTGGTGGTTAATGATGAAGTAAAAGAGGCCAAAGAGAAAGAATTAAATGCCTGGCTGGAACAGATTGCTCCGCACTTTCCGCCACAGGTAACACTATCGCACAAAATGGAGGATGTGGATCTTCCGATAGGTGTAAATGAGCTGTGTGAATCCGAGGATATCGATCTTGTGGCGCTAGGTATCACAGGGCAGACTGGTTTTGCGAAGATTCTGGTGGGAAGCAATGCCATCACCTTAATGGATATCTGCAATAAACCGATGCTGATTGTTTCCCATAAGGTGAATCCAGCGGTCCCCAAGCATGTGCTGGCCACTACTGACCTTAAAGAGGTAGACAGAAAATTGGCTTTGTTTAATCTAGATCAGGTGCTCGACACATTTTCAGCACAATTATACGTTTTGAATGTTGCCAAGAAGGAAGGCTCTGCAGCAGATCTGGCACAGGAATTAAAACATTTACATGAACGGCTGGACAAGTACAAACCAATCTATGATTACATCAGTCACGACGATATTACAACAGGGATAGCGGCCTATGCCAAGGAGAAACAGATCGACCTGATCCTGTCCTTTCACAAAAAACAAGGTTTATTGGCGAGTTTGTTCAAAACAAGTATATCCAAAAAAATCGCCTGGAATGGTGCTGCAAACCTATTGGTAATTCCAATGGATAAATCATAAACAGCGCAGAGCGGTCTCCGATATAAAATTTCATATCTCGGAGGCCGCTCTGTTTTATAAGTTTCTCTGTTTTATAAATTTCGATGTGCCGGCACCTACTTCTTGTCTACAGAATGTTTGCCCGGGCCGATAAAGACGAGCCCCAGAAAAACGAAGAACAATTCAATGGCGTGCGACGCACCGCTGACGCCATCACCCTTGGAAAGGTGCATCAAACCGGCAACGACCATCGTAAAAGCGAGCAATAAAGCCGAAGGCCTAAAGAAAAGGCCCAATAGGAGGAAAAGACCGCCTATCGTCTCCGTAGCCGCAGCCATAAAGCCCCAAAATGTCGGAATAAAGTGAATGCCTATATTCCCCATGGCCTTTCCGACCCCAGCCCATAGCTCAGGACCGCCCTGTAACTTGGGCAAACCATGCATAATCATCATAACACCCAAGCCGATACGAAGGATCAATAAACCCGTATCCCTATATTTTCCCAATGAATTCCAAATTGCCATAAATAGAAAATTATAATGTATTAAAATATTACTTGCTGATAGCTGTTTCTAAAATACTCAAAATAGCCCAAAATGCCTGACCTTTCCTTGATATAGATTAAGAAATTTCAACGCAGAACTTAATCTGGGCATTGGAAAGAAAGAAAAATTAAGAAAAGAATTCTCAGTAAAATCGAGGCAGGCGATAAAAATATTGCATTTATGCTACTAAATACGTAATTTAAATCTCATAGACCCGATTATAAAAATATTATGAAGAATCTTCTCTTGTTAACAGATTTCTCCGACAATGCATATGCTGCCGCGCAATATGCTGCCAAATTAGCGCCACTTTGGGGCATAGAAAGGGTTGTATTGTACCATACTTATGAGGTCATACCCACTGTCGGGACGGAGCCGGTTGTTATCAGTAATTCGGATATATTAGAAGACAAACAAAAAGACCTCAACGTATGGCAGGAAGACCTCATGCAGCTCTTTCCCCAGGGAATAGCATGGAAAGTGGTGCTGGAAGAATATGAACTGAGCTATGGCGTCAACCGTACCTGTGCGGAAGAAGATATTGATATTGTTGTGGTGGGAACCGCAGGAAAAAGCGGATTTAAGAAGCTTCTCCTGGGGAGCAACACGCTAAAATTAATTGAAAATTGTCATACGCCTTTGTTGGTCGTGCCAGCCAAGGCCGAATTCAGGATCCCCAAGAAAATGCTGATCGCAACCAACCTCAAAGAAGTCAAACTCAAGTTGGACCGTCTTCTGATCAATGCCGCGGAAGTACTGCGAAAAAGTGAGGTCTATGTCGTTCACGTTACCAAGGAAGATCCCGCAAGCAAAGCCGTCCGCACGGAGATTAACCTGATGAATGAACTGTTGGCGCCTTACCATCCGATATACAGCTATATCCTACATTCGGATATTGCCATCGGCATTAATCAATATATCAATGAAAACCACATTGATATGATGGTAACATTTCACCGTGACAAAGGATTACTCAGCCGGATTTTCAATACCAGTATCGCACAGAAAATGGCCTGGAAAAGCCAGGCTGCCATGATGGTTATTCCTGTACATTCGGGATAAGCTAAACATATCGACAATCAAATAGTTTTGTCCGGGATGAGACGATTTGATTGTCGATATCGCTATAGGTAGGTAAGTCCCGTTTTATTGGCGCTCGTCACCAATTTCACTTTTCGGCCCAATACCAACGCATGGTTATCATCGATGTGTCCCGCCGGATAACCAAAAGCAACAGGAAAGTCATATTCTTTGACTTTATCCCAGATGATCTCCTCTACGGTCTGCCCAAAGGCCGGATCGTTGTCTTTCATGGATGAAAAGCCGCCCACAATAAGGCCTTTCAGTTTTTTAAATTTACCAGCACGTTTTAATGCCCAAAGCATCCGGTCTACCGAGTAATAAGCTTCACCCACATCTTCGATAAAAAGGATTTTATTTGCATACTTAACATCTGAATCCGAAGCCAAGACGGATAATAAAATCGCTAAATTTC
The DNA here is from genome assembly GCF_047784615.1 of Sphingobacterium sp. NGMCC 1.201703. Classification (NCBI taxonomy): domain Bacteria; kingdom Pseudomonadati; phylum Bacteroidota; class Sphingobacteriia; order Sphingobacteriales; family Sphingobacteriaceae; genus Sphingobacterium; species Sphingobacterium sp. NGMCC 1.201703. Next base: position 177,026 of record NZ_JBLOHD010000006.1, read on the forward strand.
CGCCGATCAGTTTGCCCTCAGCCTCACCGGGACGATTGGGGAATACAGATTGTTCATAGGTAAAGTCCGTAGATTCACCAAACAGTGCATTTCTTAAGGTCTCCAAGGAAGCTTTCGTTCCTGATTCAAAAGATTTGGGCATCTGCCCATGTATTGTTGCGATCTTATAGTTACGTTGGATATGGCTATGTAATACCGTAATATCGCTAAAGCCGACCAACCACTTCGGATGCTGCTCGAATCTGGAAAAATCGATTTCATCAACAATCCGAACGCAGCCATAGCCGCCACGGGCTGCAAATACAGCTTTAATGGATGGATCATCCAAGGCCCATTGGAGATCCGCCGCACGCAATTGGTCATCTCCGGCAAATTGATGATAAGATGTGCCTACTGTCTGCCCCACCACAACTTCAAGGCCCCAGTTCTTCAATGTTTCGATCCCCATATCAATATTGCCCCGGATAAAACTGGCCGGACAAACGATAGCGACTTTGTCGCCTTCTCTAAGAAAATCAGGTATTTTAGACATATTGTTTTGTTTCTATAAATAATTTGATGCTATATGGCTATGCCGCGAGCAACAGCCAATCTACTTTATTTTTACCAAAAGTATTTTGTCTCGGCTCCTCATGGCTTCCGTCCATAAAAATTTTCAATGGATACGGAGAGAACAAATTTATCTTAGTATTATACCGCAAATTGAATTATCTTTGTGAAAGAAACAAGTAAAAACTTTAATATACTTTCAAGCATTGAGTATTCTAGATAAAAAACGTTATACAATCACTTCGGCATTACCTTATGCCAATGGTCCTTTACATATTGGACACCTTGCCGGAGCTTATATTCCTGGTGATATTTTTGTTCGCTATTTGCGTTTGAACCAAAAAGATGTCGTCTATGTCTGTGGTTCGGATGAACATGGTGCAGCCATTACTATCCGCGCCAAAAAAGAGGGGATTACACCACAACAGATCATTGATAAGTACAACAAACAAATCAAGGAGAGCTTTGAGGAGTTTGGTATTTCTTTCGATATCTACCACCGTACCTCCGAACCAATCCACCATCAACTTTCGCAGGATTTTTTCCTGAACCTCTACAATAAAGGTGAATTTGTCGAGAAATTTTCGGAGCAGTATTATGATGAAGAATACCATCAGTTTTTAGCGGACCGCTATATTACGGGTACCTGTCCAAACTGTAAATCCGAAGGCGCCTATGGCGATCAATGTGAAAAATGTGGTACTTCGCTCAGTCCAACAGACTTGATCAATCCCATTTCCACATTAAGCGGAAAAACTCCGGTATTAAAAGAAACAAAACATTGGTACCTGCCTTTGGATAAATACCAGCCCTGGTTGGAAAAATGGTTGATCGAGGGCAAGAAAAATATTCTTAAATCCAACGTTTTTGGCCAATGTCAATCCTGGCTCAAATCAGGCCTGCAGCCGCGTTCTATGACGCGGGATCTGGATTGGGGAGTGGACGTACCTTTGGAAGAAGCACAAGGAAAGAAACTGTATGTATGGCTGGATGCACCGATAGGTTATATCTCCGCCACAAAACAGTGGGCAATCGATCAGGGGAAAAATTGGGAAGACTATTGGAAAACCCATGAAAACCCAGCCGATGATGCCACATTGATCCATTTTATCGGAAAAGACAATATTGTATTTCATTGCATAATATTCCCAGCGATTCTTCATGCACATGGAGACTATATCCTACCGGAAAACATCCCTGCAAATGAATTCCTTAACCTGGAAGGCGATAAGCTTTCAACATCCAGAAATCATGCAGTTTGGTTGCATGAATATTTACAGGAATTTCCAAATAAACAGGATGAACTACGCTATGTGCTGACTTCGATTTTACCGGAGACCTCAGACGCTGAATTTACCTGGAAGGATTTCCAGGCAAGGATCAACAACGAGCTGGTAGCCATCTTTGGCAACTTTGTCAATCGCGTGATGGTACTATCCCATAAATATTTTGGCGGCAAAGTATTGAGCGGATCTCCATTGACAGCAGTGGATCAATCGGTATTGGATGAGTTAAAATCCTATCCGGCATCTATCAAATCATCGCTGGAACAATTCCGTTTCCGTGAAGCGCTGTCCGAGTTTATGAATGTGGCCCGTCTCGGAAACAAGTACCTCGCAGATGAGGAGCCTTGGAAAGTAATCAAAACAGACGAGGAACGCGTCAAAACGATCCTAAATGTAGCAGCTCAGATTGTTGCCAACCTTGCTGTACTGGCGCAACCATTTTTACCAAAAACAGCGATCAAATTATTTGAAATGCTCAACTTCCCACAAGGGAACTGGAATGATGCAGGTAACGAAAGCTTAATTGAAGATGGTCATCAACTGGGTGAAGTCCAATTGTTATTTGACAAAATAACCGACGAGCAAGTGGAATTCCAATTGAACAAACTTGCCGAAGCGAAACTAAAAAACCGCGCCGACAATGCACAAGTTGCTCCCGCAAAAGAAAACATCAGTTTTGACGATTTTGTCAAAATGGATATCCGCGTAGGAACAATTTTAGAAGCTGAGAAAGTAGCGAAAACAAAGAAATTGCTGAAATTAACCATAGATACAGGTATAGACAAACGTACCGTCGTATCTGGTATTGCCGAATTCTTCAGTCCCGAAGAAATCGTTGGGCGCCAGGTCTCCATTTTAGTCAATCTGGAGCCGCGTGAAATCAAAGGCATTACTTCACAGGGTATGATCCTGATGGCTGAAGACGCAGATGGCCGACTGGATTTTGTCAAACCCGATACTGCGATCAAAGTGGGCAGTACAGTACGTTAATAACACAAAAACGATCATAAAAAATGCCTGTCTTTGGACAGGCATTTTTGTTTCGATGGATTTGCTGTAGCGATATTTCCTTATGGGATAATTTTAGCGACATATACGCGGGGAAAGCGTTAGAATAAGACGCTTTGCAGCCGCTTTTTAAAATCTTTCTCATCCATCCAATCATAGACGTTATCTTTTAGCTTTTTGATAATCTCCGCCTTAGATTCGGCGACAACTTTTTTCTTTTTAGTAAGCACATTGGACACAGGCGTATTCGTGAGCTCGACCTTCGTCGCAAACATATTGATATTCAAAACGGGAACAGAAATGCCAAGGATCAGCCCTGGCAGGCCATGGATTAATTCGGGGCCACCTGATATCGGGATCTGTCCCGCAAAAAATGCGACAATATAGATTGAATCTTGTATAATGCCATTTGCGCGCCGGCAATCATAGCCGGCGATATTGCGATATTCATCAGTGTACTTCCATTTAACTGTTGGCAGAGAATCCTTCATCAGCAGTTGTTCGTCGCCAAAAGGCAATAATTTGATGAACTCTTGTTTCTTGAAATCCGTATATGTTTTTGAATCGGTCACTGCTGGATTATACCAGGAAACATTGCGATAATTAGCGGGATACTCTTCCTGCACGGTTTCAAATAAGGTCTCGGTATCATAAAACTTCAACGTATGATGTGTGATCACCTCAACAGGTCCATTTTTGACCGCATTTTCCACACTCAATTTATCCCAGGTATCCAGATCGGGCTTGTTCAGAAAATTTCGTTTCAAGTAGTTCTGCACATGGAATTTTCGTTCAAAAGTCACCGTACCACTGCTCGGAAAGTATGCGTGCTGTGCCTGTATTGCAGTGATGGACAAACATAAAAATACGATCATCAGTAGTATTTGCTTATTCATTTGGCATCTCCTTTCATCTTTAAATAATTTTTTCTTCCATCAGCCAGATGGCGCTTCCCATGATTAAAATTCATCTTAATCTCGGGCAGTAAAATTGATAAATTTATCATGGGCGGTTCATTGTTGTAAAATTATAGATCACTTTTAACATCCCGTAACGACGTAATACATCGTTGCTTGTCTGGATAAATGCAGTACCATCCTGATAGCGACGCACTCCAATATTTTTATTTAATATATCGTTGACAAATAGTTGTGCTTCCAAGGATTTATCTTTTAAGAACTTTTTAGAGATATAACCATTCATATTCATCATGTTAATGGATTGCAATGTCTTTGTTGCAGCCTGATAATTCTGTTGCATGGATAATGAAATTTTAAAGTCTTTGGGCAAGTAATAAGTAACTTGTGAATAGGATCCAAATTTGAAGGTGGTTTGATTCAGTTCGGGCTGTAAATAGGAATCCATTTTTTCTACACCCGGACTCAAGTTAACATAAAAGTCCATTTTATTTGCTTTATAACGGTTAAAACCTATATTTGGACCTACGTTCAAAGTTTTGTTACGATTTAACTGTGGCTCTTGATTCAATAAAGAAAGATAACTATACTGACTATTATAATTAAGGTCCATACCAAGGTTCATCTTTAATCCCCATTTCTTTTGTATCGGAAAACTATAGCTTCCACCTCCATACAAAGACCAATTATCCTTATCAATATTGACGTAGGAGATTTGTCGGGTACCCTCTTCTAAGTTATAGCGCACATTACTATTAATACTGCGTTTTCCCTGATAAGCACCAACATAGAAATACATATTTTGATCTTTTATCTGCTTATAAGAGTTATAATTGACAGAATAGGTGTTATTGAATCCAGCTTTCAGATCCGGATTGTCCAAATATTCTACGAGCGGCTGGGCATTTTGTTTGAGCGGTTCGATCTGTGTCAATGCAGGCTGGGCCGTCTGTCCATTATAACGGAAGCCGATGTTTTTACTTTTAGAAATCTTGTAATTGACCGAAAGTGATGGTCTTAAAGAGATCTGATCGCGTTTCAATATGGTATTTAAATTATTATAAGTTCTCTTTACCGCCTCAAACTCAGTTTGATTGCTTAAATTGATTGTCAAGGCATTGGTCTTATAATTCAGTGAGGTGTTGATATTATTTTTTAAGCTGGAAAAGTTAAAATCATTTAATATACGCTGATCCAATACTGTGTATTCGCCTGTAATTGAATCTCTATTGAAGGATTGATTGAGCGTCTCTGATTTATTGCTGGAAAAGGCGTAACCGACTGATCCTGTAATTTTTTTGGAAAGAGGTTCTGTAAAGGTTACCGAAGCGCCATACGTATTATTTCTGAATTCATCTTTTTTAAATTGGTCGATGGTGTCGGTACGTTGGCTATTTTCAAAATAGTTTTCCGAAAAATATCGTGTATTCGAAAGGTTCCGGTCCGTATTGGCGTTGACATTGAATGTGATGGAGCGACGTTCTTTTTTAAACCGTCGTGTCAGGATAGCATTCACATTGAATTTATCCTGATCGCTCTCCCGATCAGTCCGTGAATTGGTGCTTGTAATCGGATCCCCACCCAGGGTTTTCTGATAAGCTTCCGCTTCGGAGCTATTATCCCTGCTGGATTTATTAAAGCCCATATTAACGGTCAAATCTGCCAATGAATCCAATTTATAATCGTACCTCAAATTGGCCGCGTTCGTCTTATTTTCATTTTCCGTCCGGGTTATATTATTGTCTATTTGTGCCCGGTCAGGCAAGTTGTTCTGTGCATTATAGGTACTGGTATTATCCACATTGATCTGGCTCCGTTTGTAATTGACATTCATTTTATGCTTGTCATTTTTGGACTTATCGGAATAACTCACCCCCATATTGAGCGCTTTAGGTATACCTCCGCCCCTGTATTGTCCATCCCATCCGCCATCAGTGTCGTCACCACTGGAAGAGATCATAATACCGCCACCATCCATCACCTGGATATTGCTGCTTCCACCCACACCATATTTTTGGCTATCTTCAAAACCCAATCCCACCATGCCATCATTGGCCAGAATACCGTAGGCGGCAATTTTTTGGGAACCTTTAAATTTATTGAGCATGGCTTTTCCGCCGTAGTAGCTATCCGTCCCGGCCCCAGCAATGGCCTGACCAAACATTCCTTTCTTTTTATCTTCTTTCAGCTTGATATCAATGGTCTGTGTGCGCTCACCATCGTCCACGCCCGTCCGTACGGCCAGATCTGACTTCTTCTCGTAGACCTGTACCTTGCTCACCATATCCGACCGGATATTCTTGGTGATCAGGGTTGGATCGTCCCCAAAAAACTCCTCGCCATCAAGCAGTACCTTTTTCACTTCTTTGCCCTGCGCTGTGATCTTTCCCGTCCCGTCGATGGTTATACCCGGAAGCACTTTGAGCAAATCTTCAACTTTGGCATCTTTCTCGACCTTAAAACTCCCGGCATCGTATTCTATGGTATCCCCTTTGATAACAACCGGAATTCTTCCGTTCACCTGTACCTCTTCCAAGAGCAATGCCGCCTTTGACAGCGCTATTGGTCCAAGATCAAGCCCCTGCGACGTCATATGTATATCCTTCACCAGGTCGGCATATTGCGGATAGGACACGACCATTTTATACCTGCCTGTATCCAGATTGGCAATTTGGAAAGTTCCATTTTCTTTTGTTCGATCAAACTTAATTAAAATAGAATCTTTTGGGTTAAGTAAAGCAACAGACGCTTGATGGAGCTTGGCTTGGTCTTTGGCGTCCACGACAGTACCTATAAGCCTATGCTGGGCATAGGAAATAGAACTTAGGGCCGAAAGCACAAGCAACAGAACTAAGGAATAGGCTAATTTCATAAAATTTCCGTTTATATATTGTCGCAATAAAGATATTAATGTTGCTACGGAAAATTCGTAAAATAATGTTAAATAATTGGTAAATTAAAAAATACACGATAAACACTTAAAAAACAGATAATTAAAATTGATTGAAAAATATAACGAAGTAAAACATGACTTAGCGGGGCTTTCATTTCCCGACAAAACAGCTTTGTTAACATAAAAAGAAATATAGTTTCATTATATTTTTCTTTTGGATAAAGCAGAAAGAAGGCCGCCAAAAAGTCAAATCAAATCCTTTTGAGTATTGAGTATCTAAAATAGGGCTACGGGAATGAACTATAAAATTGCATAACATGTAACATTGCACAAAAAACGGGGCTATCCAAAAAATGGACAGCCCCGCTCCTAATTCTTAATCGAGTCTATTATTTGGTGTCGTCTACATTTAGATTCAACTCTTTTTCCTTATTAATTAAATGTGCAATGCTGGTGTCATTCAAAATTTGCAGCATCGCATTCCGCACTTCCACAAATGTATCACGGATGCCACAGGCATGTTCTTCGGTACACTCTTCACAGGAACGGTAGAAATTTAAACTAACGCAAGGCAATAAGGCAATCGGTCCGTCTATCAGGCGCATTACCTGCGATAAAAATACATCTTCGGGCGCTTTATTTAGACTATAGCCACCACCGGCACCTTTTTTACTATAGAGAATCCCTGCGTTGCGCATTTCAAGGAGAATCTGTTCCAAGAATTTTTTTGGAATATTTTCTTCCTGTGCGATCTTAACGATCTGCATAGGTTCATTTCCGTAATTACGACCGAGCACCATAAGTGCCTTTATTGCATATTTTGTCTTTTTGGAAAGCATAATTTGTTAACCCCCTGTTGAATTGCAAATTTACGTTTTTTATTCAATAGAATAAAACACATAAACCTGCCCTGTAAAAGAAGAGCCCTTAGCACAATTTATCGCCGGGATATCCTTGTGCTAAGGGCGAATATGATTTAAAACCTAATTGCTATTGGCCCAGTACTGCGGTAATGGGTTTACCGATACTGCCATTTGGCTCGGTAATATGCAATAGCGATGAAATTGTAGGTGCGATATCAACAATGTGTACCTCGGTATTGGATACGCCGGGTTTAATACCCCAGCCCATAAATACCAATGGAATATGGGAGTCATAACCCGACCAGGTACCGTGGGTCGTACCTGTAGAACGTGGGGTACCATCATACCACTGCGGTTCACAAACGATCTGAATTGCACCGCTTCGTTTGTAATTGTAACCATTGATCATTTTTTCACGGACAGGCTGTGGAATCATCAGACCTTCGCTCTTTTCCATATCTGCAACATAGGCAACACCTTCGGTGTGGCGCAATTCGCGGATAATTGTCTCTTTGATTTTATCGCGATCCAATTGAAGGGAATCAATTAGTTGATTATTCAAATGTACCTGGTAATTCATCATGCTCTTGACAATTTTTTCCTGTCCAAATTTCTCCTTCAACTTTTTATTAAGCTCAGAAATAATCTGACGGGAATAAAAATAGCCCCCATTTCCTTTCATGTCCATAAAGAATCGGGAATTGTAAGAAGCACCATGGTCAGCTGTCAGGAAGAAAGTATAGTTGCCTTTACCAACTGCGTTATCCAGATAGGTAAAGAAATTTGCCAGCTGTTTATCCAATTGCAGATAAATATCTTCAATTTCAACTGCGGTCAATGAGTAGCGGTGTCCCACATAATCAGTGGCGGAAAGACTAACACAAAGGAAATCGGTATTTTTAGTCGGATTGTTTCCCATCTGCTCATTTTTGATGGCTTCCATTGCCAGATCCAGGGTAAACTGGTTGCCCATAGGGGTTGTCTTGATCAATTCAAGTCCTTCATCTTTCATCAGCTTAGATGTCGCACGCGGCAAGGTCGGTTTATCTTCACCGGGATACTTCCCTTCATAGCTATTATCATCCGCAATACTGTTAGCCGCATAGGTGCTTACATCGTACATCGGCTTCCAGTCTGCCTTAAGGTACTTTTCAGCTAATTTTTTCTTATTGAAGTCAACTACCCATTTTGGCAATTGATCCATATAGAAATTTGAGGTAATCCAATTTCCGGACTTCGCTTCAAACCAATAAGCAGCATCCGCAAAATGACCGGCAGGTAATATACCGCCTCTGTCCTTAATAGCGATACCAATGACTTTAGATTTGAAATTAGAAGCAAGTTTCAATTGGTCTGTTACGGTAGAAGCCAGCAAATTCCGAGGGGATTGTTGTCCTTCCTTTTCTGTTGTACCCACGCCGACAACATTATCATCCTGGGTACAATACATATTCTTGCCGGTAAGTTCTTCGATCCAATCATTCCCTGCAATACCGTGAATCGACGGGACAGAACCGGTATATACCGAACTGTGCCCGATAGCTGTATAGGTCGGAATATAATTGATCAGGGTATTCTCACAGGAGAAGCCTTCTTTCAAAAGTCGCTTGAAACCATCATTTCCATATCGATCCGCAAAACGGTATAGATAATCCCAACGCATCTGATCCACCATCAACCCGACGACCAATTTAGGTCTTTCCGGTTGTTGTGCCATGGCGGAAAGTGCGGCTATTCCAAATACGACACTTAAAAAAAATCTTTTAATCATAATAGTATTGAGTATTTAGTATTGAGTATTTAGATTTTAGTTTTGGCAAACCTTTGGTTTACTAACATGATCTTTCATTCCTTGCTCTTTAATTTTAGTTGCTATCCAAAGTACGGGCATATCGCATTAATAACGCATGCTAATGTAGGACTTAATCTTTTAAATGTGCCTTTAAAAATTGTCCTGTATAAGAATCTTTACAATGTACCAGATCTTCTGGAAGTCCTGCAAAGACCAACTTACCGCCTTTATTACCTCCTTCAGGCCCAATATCAATCACCCAATCGGCCGACTTGATCATGTCCATATTATGTTCGATGACCAAAATACTATTCCCAAGGGCGATCAGCGCATCAAATGATTTTAAGAGCTTTTTGATATCCTGAAAATGTAAACCTGTAGTCGGTTCGTCAAAAATAAATAAGGTTTTCTTGCTGTTATTGCCTTTGATCAGGAAAGAAGCAAGTTTAATCCGCTGTGCCTCTCCGCCAGAAAGTGTACTGGAAGACTGCCCGAGCTTCACATAGCCCAGACCTACGTCCTGTAGGGGCTGTAACTTAGCCAATATTTTAGGCTGATCGCCAAAGAATACAATGGCTTCATCCACGCTCAGCTCAAGTATATCCGCTACGGATTTACCTTTATACTGCACATCAAGGACAAACTGTTTGAAACGTTTTCCGCCACAGGCCTCACAGGGCAGTACAATATCGGCCATAAATTGCATTTCGATTTTCACTTCTCCTTCACCCTGACAGACATCACAACGGCCACCCTCTACATTAAAAGAAAATGCTGCAGGTTTCAATCCAGCAGCTTTGGAAGCAGCCTGATTGGCATACAAGGCCCGGATTTCGTCCCAGGCTTTCACATAGGTCACGGGATTGGACCGCGAAGAACGACCGATTGGATTCTGGTCCACCATTTCGATCTGCTCCACCTGTGCTATATCACCTTCGATGGAATCATATACGCCCGTTTGTTCACCGGAATAATTACCAATTGACTTCTGCAATGCCGGATAAAGAATCCGTTTTACCAGGGAGGTCTTTCCAGAGCCCGATACCCCAGATACAACGGTAAATGTATTTAAAGGGAACTGTACATCGATCCCTTGAAGGTTATTCTCATGCGCGCCCTTCACGGTAATGCTATGGGACCACTTACGTCTTTTCTTGGGCACTTCAATCTGGCTTTTGCCACTCAGGTATTGCCCGGTCAAACTCTTGCTGTCCTTTAAGATCTCGCCATATGTTCCTGCAAATACCATTTCCCCGCCATTGATCCCGGCTTCGGGGCCGATATCAATCAGGTAATCTGCGGCTTCCATCATTTCCTGCTCATGCTCCACCACCACAACCGTATTGCCTACATCACGCAGGGATTTCAGTACTGAAATCAGGCGCTGTGTATCACGCGGATGCAATCCAATACTGGGTTCATCCAACACGTAAATAGAGCCGACCAGGGAACTTCCAAGTGAAGTTGCCAAATTGATCCGTTGCGATTCTCCGCCGGATAGTGTATTCGACAGGCGGTTTAGGGTAAGATAACTTAAACCAACATCACATAAAAATTGTAGGCGGTTATTAATTTCGGCCAATAAACGTTTGGCGATCACCTTTTCATTTCCTGTCAACGATAAATCCGTGAAAAATGACAGGGCCTCTTCAAGCGGCATCAATACGATATCGGTGATGGATTTACCCCCTACTTTGACATAAGTCGCATCTTTGCGCAACCTCGTTCCTCGACAATCCGGACAGTCCGTCTTGCCACGGTAACGGGATAACATCACCCGATATTGAATTTTATAGGTCTGCTCTTCGAGTTCTTCAAAGAACTTGTTAAGTCCAGTAAAATAGCTATTTCCTGTCCACAGAAGTTCCTTTTGCGCTGCTGTCAGATCGGAATAAGCACGGTGTATCGGAAAATCAAACTTTAGAGAGTTTTTTACCAACACTTGTAACCATTCGCCCATTTTCTCCCCGCGCCAAGGTGCAATAGCACCATCATAGACAGAGCGGCTTTTGTCCGGAATAACAAGATCCGGATCTATACCAATGATCTTGCCGTAGCCTTCGCATCGACGACAGGCACCATAGGGATTATTGAAACTGAAGAAGTTGGGACTGGGTTCTTCGAAGGTAATTCCATCGAGTTCAAACTTATGTGAGAAATGGTGTCTTTTACCGTTTTCTTCGATATATAGCTCCCCTTTACCCTCAAAAAATCCCGTTTGAATGGAATCGGATAATCGATTCATGGTATCATCATCCTGTTCAATACGTATCCGGTCCACGACGATCAATACCTCGCCATCCTGAATGGTTTCGTTGGCCATGCCCTTATCGTCAATAATGCTTTCGATTTTTTGCATTTTATCCTGATAGACGACACGGACAAATCCCTTTTGCAGCAAAAGGGACAACTCTTCCTTGAGTTTTCGTCCATGGGAAGGTACCAAGGGAGCCAACAGTGTCACGGATTCGCCCGCGTCCAATTTCAGGGCAAAATCTACCACCGAACTCACACTGTCTTTGGTCACCTCCCTGCCCGAGACAGGAGAAATCGTTTTACCGATCCTTGCATAGAGTAATTTCAGGTAGTCATATATTTCGGTAGAAGTCCCTACTGTAGACCGGGGATTACTGGTAATAACACGCTGCTCAATGGCAATTGCTGGGGCAATACCTTTGATGTAATCCACCTCGGGTTTGTTCATCCGGCCCATAAACTGCCGTGCATAGGAAGAAAGACTCTCCACATAGCGCCGCTGCCCCTCAGCATAGAGGGTGTCGAAAGCGAGGGAGGATTTTCCCGAGCCCGACATTCCGGTAATGACAACTAATTTATTTTTGGGGATATCAACATCAATATTCTTTAGATTATTGACCCTGGCCCCTTTTATCTGAATATATTCTTTTGGAGTATGCTCCACTTTTTGACTCATAATAATCCTTATCTCCCACAAAGTTACGCAATCTTAGCTGATTATAGTCCCAATGAATTAAAAGCTCGCGCGAAAAAACATCGTAGTGATCATCGTATCGTACTGTGCGTTAAAGGTTACCTTTTTTCATTTCACCAACGGCATAATCGACGGCTCTCGCCGTTAATGCCATATAGGTCAGCGATGGATTTTGTGTTCCGGTTGAGGTCATACAGGCGCCATCGGTAACAAATACATTTTTTACCAAGTGTAGCTGGTTCCACCTATTCAATAAGGACGTTTTTGGATCCAATCCCATGCGCACCCCGCCCATTTCGTGGATATCCAGCCCCGGATTTTGCCCGCTGTCACTGACGTTGAGATTCTTGACCCCTGCTACCTCGAGCATCTCCTGCCCCTGCTGAAAGAAGTCGTCGCGGGATTTGTAATCATTCTCCCCGTAACCAACGGCAGTAATCAATTGTGGGATGCCATAAGGATCTTTCTTATCAGGACTCAAACGCACATGATTGCTTTCCTGTGGAATCGTCTCCCCCTGCATCATCATGGTGACTCCCCAGCCTCCCAGCTCAGATAAACTATCTTTGTATGCTCCGCCAACAGACTGGCCATCAAAACTCCCGCCTCTTGAACGGTAAGCTCCAAAGAATGATGCATAGCCCCGTAAAAAATCGGTTTCCTGTCGATGTACATTTCTAAAATTGGGAATAATCGGTTGGGTGGGCCTACGCCCATAGTAATATTTATCTTCGTAGCCCTCCATTGTACCGCTTATTGTCCCCAAATAATTATGAAAGGCCACGTATTTTCCCAATAGCCCACTATCATTCCCAAGGCCATTTGGAAAGCGGGCGGAAGTGGAATTCAACAGAATCAAATTTGTTGCCAGTGCTGAGGCATTCAGAAAGATGACTTTCGCAAAAAATTCCTGACTTGTCTTAGTCAGGGTATCCACAATCCGGACACCGACTGCTTTTTGTAAACGATCGTCATAAAGTATAGATTCGACAATTGCCTGCGGACGAACGGTCAGCTTTCCTGTTTTCGCCGCCCAGGGTAAAGTGGATGCATTGGAGCTGAAATATCCACCAAAAGGACATCCACGATGACACAAGCTACGTGCCTGACACTGGCTACGCCCCTGATCAATATGGATCTGCCGGGGCTGGGTCAAGTGAGCACAGCGCCCCTGGATCACCGGGCGATCTTTGTACTGCGACTGAATACGTTGTTGTATCGTTTTTTCGACAACATTCATCTCCCATGCCGGAAGAAAATCTCCATCTGGCATGGCCTCAATTCCATCCTTATTACCCGAAATGCCAGCAAAGTGCTCAACGTAGGAATACCATGGCGCAATATCGTCATAACGAATAGGCCAATCCACGGCAAAACCATCCCTTGCCGGGCCTTCGAAATCGTACTGCGACCATCGCTGGGTCTGACGGGCCCAAAGAAGCGATTTGCCCCCAACCTGATCGGCCCGAATCCAGTCAAATGGCTTTTCCTGGATATATGGCTGTACAGCATCGGGCAAAAAAAAGTGTTTGGCATCTTCGCGGTAGACATAACATTTTGAAGCAATGGGATTCTCATTTCTGGTCTGCAGATCCACCTGCCCCCCATACTTAAACTCCCAAGGGTCCGTATATGCTGTCGGGTAATCCTGAATATGTTTGGCATCTTTACCCCGTTCCAAAACAAGGGTTTTTAATCCTTTCTCGCAAAATTCTTTGGCGGCCCATCCACCGGAGATGCCCGAACCGATCACTATGGCATCAAAATGATTTTCCTTGCTCATGCGTATATTTAGGTCATATTTGAAAAGGTAATATACTGTAAATAACAGCATTGCAACAAATACTCTAGGAAAATCCCATAATTTTGTTACAAAATAACCACTGTATATCCGACATTGAGCAGGTCTTGTCTAATGACACTTTTTCACATTGCCACCTGATGTTTCAAACAATTATTTTGAATATATATCAATTAACAATTAATCCTTCTTAATTTTTGCTAGTCTTAAAAATATAGTTTTGATAACAATGTAGCAATACCAATAGAAATTGCGTTTTAATAATAAAATAAAAAATGGTTATGAGAAAAAATCTATTTAAAGTAATGGTCATGATGCTGTTCGTCTTCGCAGCATCCACAACAGTAAGTAAAGCACAAATGGTAATTGATAAAATAGACTTAAGTATTTTTCCAGCGGCAGAAAAGGGATACAAAAAAATGGTGATCGAAGTTCCACATTCGGACAACGATAAGAATAAAAAAATCGAATTCGCTGTAGGTAAATGGATGGAAGTGGACGGTTGCAACAATTTTAACTTAGCCGGTTCCCTTGAGAAGATAGATCTTCAGGGCTGGGGTTATGATTACTATGTATTCAAAACCAACGGGAATGTAGCAAGTACCATGATGGCCTGCCCGGATAAAGCCAAGAGAAATCTTTTTGTAAGTGCCCAACCTGAAACGGTACGTTACAATGGTCGAATGCCTATTGTTATTTATATTCCTGAAGGTTATGAAGCGCAATTCAAAATCTATTCGACAGATGGAGATACCTATCGGGCTGCTGAAGTCAGGGAAAAGAAAAAATAATAGCCACTACATTCTGTTTAGTTGGCCCAAAAACAACAAACAAAGCTGATAATGAAAAGCCTTCAATAAAAATTGGAGGCTTTTCCTTTTTTGTGGACCATCAAAATGAAAACCCGCTGATTTCTTCAAAAAGCCTCCCAAAAAACAGCCACCCCACCCACAATAACATGATTAACAAAGTATTGCAGCAATAAAAAAAATCTTAATACCAAAAACTTAACATTTCATTGGTTTAGTATTAATATACAAAGTTTAATATTGCTTACGTTTTCAGACATAAGTATAAAAATGATCATGTTTAATCGACCTTCATTACATCTATCAAAAATTGCAGTACTCACGTGCATCTTAACGACGTTATCTGCTAAGGTTGTTGCCCAATCCCCCATATTTGAGGGAAAGCTGATTGATTCCCTGAGCCAGGAAGCTATTCACGGAGCAACCATTCGAAATTCCCATTGGGGTAAATTAGTTTCATCAGACCCAACAGGAAAATTCTCCATCCAGGCGCAGATCGGAGATACCCTGCGCATAGGCTTTATGGGTTACCTTCCTAAAAATTTTATTATCTCCAATCAGGGCCCGCTATTGATTTCCTTATCGCCTAATCAACAATCACTCAATGAAGTAGTGGTCACTGCCCTGGGTATAAAGAAAGAAAAACAGTCCATCGGTTATTCCGTACAGGAGATTAAAGGCAAAGATCTGGTCAAGGCCCGCGAACCAAATGCAATATCCAGTCTTGCGGGCCGTGTATCGGGCCTGACAATTACCCCGAGCACAAATCTATTCGGAGATCCCGGTATCACTTTGCGTGGGAGAAGCAATATTCTTATTGTCGTAGACGGTATGCCGATCAATACAGATTCCTGGAACCTGAGTCCCGATGATATTGAATCTTATTCTGTATTGAAAGGAGCAAATGCTGCAGCACTATACGGAAATCGTGGACAAAATGGTGCTATTGTCATTACAACCAAGCGAGCCAAGACTGAGGATAAGGGTTTCCAAGTAGAGTTTAACTCGAGCACCCAACTCCAAACCGGCTACAATGCGATCCCTAAGATTCAGACGGAGTATGGTCCCGGTTCAAATTTTCAATATGCATTCAAAGATGGACGCGGTGGCGGAATAAACGATAACGACTATAATATCTGGGGACCCCGATTCGAAGGCCAGCTTATCCCTCAGTATAATAGTCCTATAGACCCCAAAACCGGATCTTTGGTACCGCTTCCCTGGGAAGCCCGTGGGAAAGATAATTTAAAGGAATTTCTTCAAAATGGATTGTTAAGCACCAACAATATCGCTATCTCAAGTAAAACGGAGCGTGGGGATATTCGCCTTTCGGCTTCGCAGCTATTTCAACGCGGCACAACACCCAATACAAAACTAGGGGGCACAAATATCAATTTAACAGGTGGTATTAATGCCGGAAGCAAATTGAGGATAGACGCAAGCATCAATTACAATAAGCAGTATTCGCCAAACTATCCCAATATCGCTTATGGACCAAACAGTCCCATTTATATCCTAACCTTATGGGGCGGTGCAGATTATAACATCAATGATCTGAGAAACTATTGGCAACCGGGGAAAGAAAATGTACAACAGTATAATCGCGAATACACGATATATGACAACCCATGGATGACAGCTTATGAAAACCTGCGTACCTATGATAAAGATGATATTTACGGTTATGTTTCGGCAAATTACAAATGGAACAGCCATCTTTCTTTAAATGCGCGCAGCAGCGCGAGCACCTGGAACAGGAACCGAACCATCAAAATTCCAATATCTGCCAATTTATACAACTACAATATTGGCGGGAGCCGTGTCGGCGGTTATCAGGAAACTTACGATACTTTCTGGGAAAATAACACCGAGATCTCTTTAAAATATCAAAATCGTATTTCAGAAGACCTAGGCTTCAGCGGTTCCCTATTTGGAAACTTACGAACTGTTAGCGCAAAATCCTTGTTTGCCCGTACGGATCGAGGGTTGACTGTCCCTGGTGTTTATGATCTGAGCAATTCGGTCATGCCAACTGTATCGACCAACGACCGTGCGCTCCGTCAGGTCGGTAGCGCGTATGGCTTTGTGGATCTTGACTACAAAAATATGCTGTTCTTAAACCTAACCGGCCGATTTGATAAATCGTCGACCATGCCAGTAAAAAATAACACCTATTTTTATCCATCTGCATCCTTAAGTGCGGTCATATCACAGATTGTTGCTCTACCACAAGTGATCTCTTCGCTTAAAGTACGTGGTGCCTATGCCAATGTTGCCAGTGATTTCGTTAATGAAACAGCACAATACGATATTTACAAGCTGCTGCCAGCCTATACCAATTACGGTCGCTGGGCAAACTCCATGACTGGCGTTACCTATACAGATGTATTACCCAATCCGGATCTCGTAGCAGAACGTGTAAAGACAGCGGAGATCGGCTTAGAAACCCGTCTTTTTAATAACCGTCTCGGCCTGGATGTCGCCGTATTCCGAAACCTGGAAGGTCCCCGAATTATCGAACTGGCTACTTCTGTCACTTCGGGCGTCAAGGCAAGACAAACCAACGGGTTGACTCTGCTGCGAAAAGGAATTGAATTGAGTATAGACGCCACGGCAATCCAACGTGAGCAGTTCAGCTGGAATGTAGTAGTCAATGCATCGACCAACCATGCTTGGCTGCATGCTATAGATGGCCAGCAGACCCGCTCCGGCAATGTTCGCATCGGAGAACGCTGGGACGGCTTCTATGTAAATGATTTTCAACGTGATGAAAAAGGAAATTTAATCGTGGGGACCAACGGTCTGCCGGCCTACAATCCCTATGTCAGCAAGATCGGATACAGTGACAATAAGTTCACGGCCAGCATCAGCAACAGCTTCCGCTACCGTGATTTCAACCTGAGTTTTCTTGTCGACGGCCGCTTTGGCGGGTTGATCAAAAACGTACAGGATGCCAAACAATGGGGATCTGGCACGCACCCTGAATCGGCCAGCGTCTATCGCCTAAAAGACTGGCAAAACAGAGACAGCAAAGATTACAAGGGCTCGATAATGACCGAGGGATTAAAGATTGTCAAAGGCCAATTGAGCACTGATCAAGATGGTAAAATAATCTCCGACACACGGGAGTTTGCAAGCAATGACATCCCCGTTTTATGGCAAAACTGGGCCACCAATTACTACCAATCCGGACCGATCAGTGCAAAAGACAGGACATTTGTCAAATTGCGGGAAATTGTCCTCAGCTACAACCTTCCGGTCAGTTTACTGAAAAACACTGGTTTTTTACGCAGCGCAAGCGTCTCTATCGTTGGCCGGAATCTGCTATACTTTACCGGTAAAGGGACGCAAAACATGGATCTGGATCAATTTACCGCAGCCAGTTCGGATTACCAAACGCCATCGGTAAAAAGCTTTGGTCTGAATATTAATGCAACTTTTTAAAGGCTTTAACACATCAAGATATTTTCCACTATGAAATGCTTTAAATCAATCTTACTTTTATTTGTCTTGGGGGGTACACTGAGCTCCTGTAAAAAAATCGAGGACTTGCAAAAGGATCCCGCTGCCGTGTATGATCCAGCTCCGAAGCTGCTATTTACCGGAATATTGATGCGTGCTCATGACGCTCCCTGGAGCGAAGACCATCGGTACAATCAGTTCATGACCCAAAATGAGGCCTATTATACCGGACAACCCTACAGCTGGACTACAGGCTCCTTTGATACACCTTATGGCGTGCTGCGGGATGTCTATCGGATGGAAATCGAAGCGGCGAAAACACCCGAATTAGGAGCTGTTTACCTCACGCTGGCCAAGTTCTTCAAAGCCTATTTTTTTACGCGGACAACCGAAATGTTCGGTGATATCCCAATGGCAGATGCCCTCCAGGGGGAGACCAACAACAACTTTGCCCCGCGGTACAATACGCAGCAGGAAGTCTATCTACAGGTGCTCTCCTGGCTGGAAGAGGCCAATAGCGAACTGGCTGATTTCAAAGCGAAAGGCACCCTACTGGAGGGTGATTTCTTTTACAACGGAAAAACGGAACAATGGCAGAAATTGGTCAACTCCCTGAAGTTGCGTATCCTGTTAAGCCTTAGTAAACGCGCCGATGACAGTCCAGCACTACGTATTAAAGAGCGATTTGCGGAGATGTTGGCCAATCCGTCAAAATTCCCGCTGATTCTTGACAATCGGGACAATTTTCAACTGCAATACAATTCGATCAATACCTATCCGCTCTGGCCTACTGACGGAGTGATTATCAAAAAAGATGTGCGGAACACCCTGGGGGCAACTTATCTGGACATTCTAAAGGCAACCCGAGATCCACGATTGCTCGTTCAGGCATTACCCGCGACTGCTTTGCCATTTGATCCCGCCAAACCTTTCGAAGCTTATCAAGGCGGTAAAACAGGTGATTTACAAAGTACACTTTTGAAACAGGCTACTGAAGGTCTGCTATCCATGATCAATTTTGATTATTGGCTCGCCTCGCCTTCGGGTTTACCCTCCATTCAACTTGGAGCGGCTGAAGTACAGTTTGCGCTTGCCGAAGGGATCAACCGCGGCTGGAGCAATGCGGATGCAAAATCCAGATTTGAATCGGGTATAACACAGTCCATGCAGTCCTATGGTATTTCCCCAGAGAAGATTGAAGCCTTTTTAAGGGCTTATCCTTACAAAGGGAATAATCCGGAAGGTTTGAAACAGATCCTTATCCAGAAATATGTCGCTTTTTTTGAGAATTCGGGCAAACAGGCCTTTTTTGAGCAACGACGTACCGGTATCCCGGAGTTCAATGTAGGTCCGGCAAACGCCAACAACAACCAGATTCCTAAACGTTGGGCCTATCCGAAAAACGAATATAGCACAAACGAAAGTCATTTAAAGGAGGCTTTGCAACGTCAGTTTAACGGATCGGATACGCAAAATGATGTGATATGGTCTATTAAATAATAGATAGGATTACTTGCTCTGCTTGATTGAAGCATGCAAAGAAGAAAAAATTAAAAAGGACAGGTATTAATTCCACACATTTTGCTTTGGAAGTAGTATGCCATCGAAAATTGGCGGCATAGATCTGCTTTCGACGCAAAACCAAAAACTAATAAAAAAGCCATCGAAATAATATTTCGATGGCTTTTATCTTATTATCCTTATCTAATGATTATTGGAATTTTTTCGCATTTTGTTTACGCTCATTTTCCGTCAAATAGATCTTACGTAGACGCATCGATTGCGGTGTTACCTCAATATACTCATCTGCCTGGATGTACTCCATACATTCCTCTAAAGAGAATTTGATTGCCGGAGCAATACGTGTATTATCATCAGAACCGGAAGCACGCATATTTGTCAATTGCTTTCCTTTGGTCACGTTGATTGTTAAATCGTTATCACGGATGTGCTCACCCAAGATTTGACCCTCATATACTTCCACTCCTGGATCTACGAAGAAACGACCACGGTCTTGCAATTTATCAATCGAGTATGCTGTAGTTGAACCTGTATCCAAAGAGATCAATACACCCGCCAAACGACCAGGGATTGTACCTTTCCAAGGCTCGTAACCTTTCAGACGGTGCGCCATTACAGCTTCACCAGCGGTTGCAGTCAATACGTTGTTACGTAGACCAATGATACCACGAGAAGGAATAGAGAATTCAAGATGTTGCATATCGCCTCTAGCTTCCATGATCAACAATTCACCTTTACGTTGTGTGACCAGTTCAATTACTTTCCCGGAAACATCAGAAGGAACATCAACAACTAGCTCTTCGATAGGCTCGCATTTTTGACCGTCGATTTCTTTCACGATAACCTGAGGTTGTCCTACCTGTAATTCATAACCTTCACGACGCATTGTTTCGATCAATACAGATAAGTGAAGGATACCACGTCCATATACCAACCAAGCATCAGGAGATTCGGTAGGAACGACACGCAATGCCAAGTTTTTCTCTAATTCTTTTTGTAAACGATCATAGATATTACGCGATGTTACCAATTTACCTTCTTTACCAAAGAACGGAGAGTTGTTGATCGTAAACAACATGTTCATTGTTGGCTCATCAATGCTGATAACTTCCAATTGCTCTGGATTTTCAAAATCTGCGATGGTATCACCGATATCGAAACCTTCGATACCAACGACGGCACAGATATCACCTGCATGTACTTCTGGCACTTTGATACGGCCTAAACCTTCAAAAACCTGAAGTTCTTTCACGCGTGATTTAACCACTTTTCCGTCACGTTTTACCAATGATACGGGCTGGTTTTCTTTGATTGTACCCCGAGCGATACGACCGATAGCGATACGTCCTACGAATGTAGAGTAATCCAAAGATGTTACCTGCATCTGCAAAGTACCTTCAGTAACCACTGGAGCAGGGATATATTTGATGATTGCTTCTAACAGATCCGTGAAGTCTTCGGTACGGTTTTTCCAATCTGTAGACATCCATCCTTGTTTTGAAGAACCGTACAATACTGGGAAATCCAATTGTTCTTCGGTAGCACCCAAGTTGAAGAATAAATCGAAAACATTTTCGTATACTTCTTCTGGACGACAGTTTTCTTTATCGACTTTATTGACAACAACGATAGGTTTGATACCTAATCCAAGTGCCTTACCTGTAACGAAACGCGTTTGAGGCATTGGACCTTCAAAAGCATCTACAAGTAATACAACACCATCGGCCATCTTCAATACACGCTCCACTTCACCACCAAAGTCGGCGTGACCAGGAGTATCAATGATATTGATTTTAACACCTTTATATGTTACTGATACGTTCTTAGATACAATAGTGATTCCGCGCTCACGCTCTAAATCATTATTGTCTAGGATTAATTCACCAGCATTTTCATTTTCTCTGAATTGATTGGTAAAATATAAAATTTTGTCTACAAGCGTAGTTTTACCGTGGTCGACGTGAGCGATGATCGCAATGTTTCTAATGTTTTGCATTGAGCAAGAATATTTTTATAAAATTTTAGGGTGCAAAGATAATCATTTTGCACCATAAAATTTATAACTATGTGTATTTTATTTAATTACACCTAATTCCTTACCTACTTTGGTGAAGGCGGCGATCGCTTTATCCAGGTGTGCGAGCTCATGTCCTGCAGAAATCTGAACACGGATACGGGCTTTTCCCTGAGGTACAACAGGATAGTAGAAGCCGATCACATAAATACCTTCTTCCAGCATCTTGGCAGCAAACTCTTGTGCAAGTTTCGCATCATAAAGCATCACAGGGACGATCGGGTGGAAACCTGGCTTGATATCAAATCCTGCCGCCGTCATTTTTTCACGGAAATATTTTGTGTTGGATTCTAGTTTATCACGCAACGCTGTTGTCTCGCTCAACATATCCAATACCGCAACAGAAGCACCTGCGATTGCCGGAGCTAATGTATTTGAGAATAAATACGGGCGTGAACGCTGACGTAACAAATCAATGATCTCTTTTTTACCGGAAGTAAAACCACCGGAGGCTCCGCCGAGGGCTTTACCTAAAGTTCCTGTAATAATATCTACACGATCGATCACGTTGAAAAGTTCATGTGTCCCGCGACCGGTAGCTCCAATGAAGCCCGTACAATGTGATTCGTCGATCATCACCAAAGCTTGGTATTTGTCGGCCAGGTCACAGATCTTGTCCAATGGCGCTACTGATCCGTCCATGGAGAAAGCTCCATCGGTCACGATGATTTTGTGTCTTGCTCCCGATGCTGCCTGCAGCTGTGCTTCCAGGTCTGCCATATCCGCATTTTTATAACGGAAACGTTGTGCTTTACATAAACGTACCCCATCAATGATCGAAGCGTGGTTCAATTCATCGGAAATAATTGCATCCTCAGCACCAAACAAAGGTTCGAAAACTCCACCATTGGCATCGAATGCCGCTGCATATAAAATTGTATCTTCTGTTCCTAAGAACTGGGAAATTTTTGCTTCTAATTCTTTATGCACATCTTGGGTACCACAGATAAAACGTACAGATGACATGCCATATCCGTGTGTATCAATCGCTTTCTTTGCAGCTTCGATTACTTTGGGGTGTGAGGACAGGCCCAAATAATTGTTCGCACAAAAATTGACAACTTCCTGTCCTGTGCTTACTTTGATGTCTGCTCCTTGTGGAGTAACGATCACCCGTTCTTGTTTATACAATCCCGCTTCTTTGATTGCTTCCAATTCTTTTTCTAAAACTGGTTGTAATGTATTGTACATAATTTGATTTTATTTTTTTATACAATATTACAGTTTTTCTTTGGTGGAAACAGCCTGTTTATTGAGAATTCACCTCAAATCAATGTTTTGATAACATTAAACCGTTTGCACAAATTACATTCTGCATTGATTTCTTTCCTTTCGCAACGAAAAATGGAACTATTATGCGGGGATAACGAGCAAACTGCATTGGATCATTGGCAGCATAAAAACAACCTGTTTGCAACGCGACAACTTAAAAGTATGGGCCTAGCCCGGAATTATGCGCAGCCGAGGAAAGCCCTGCCCCTGACCTGTTAGGTTTGGACTTTTGTTTTCTGCTTGTGTGAATTATATGGTGGATAATGCCGGTTTTGTCTATTCGTAACGAAGTGCGTCGACAGGATCCAATTTCGACGCTTTGGAAGCCGGATAATAACCGGATAGCATCCCCACGAGACCACAAACTGCAAATCCGAGAATAATGGCTGCCCAGGGGATAATAAAAGATGTCCCCAGTTGCAGGGCCAATAAATTACCGATCAGGATTCCGATAAATATTCCTGCAACACCGCCCATCATACAGATGACGATGGCCTCCATCAGAAATTGCTTGCGGATCACACTTGGTGTCGCCCCGATCGCCTTGCGGATACCAATTTCTCGCGTCCGCTCGGTAACCGATACCAACATGATATTCATCAACCCGATGGATGCGCCAACAAGGGTAATAAAAGCAATCACGACAGCTCCCAGGGTTACCATGGCCATATTCTGCATCAGCATCTGTGCGACAGCATCGGATTTGGTAATCTCAAAATCGTTGGTCTGTCTGGCGGATAGACCACGAATATTTCGAAAAACAATGGAGGCCTCTCCAATTGCTGCTTCCAAGCGCATTGGATCATTAGAAGAGACGGTGATCACATAGGATGGCTCCACCACTTGCATCACCGACCGGGCTTTCACCAAGGGTATAAAGCAAGCTCTATCCCCACCCATCCCTGCAGAAGAACCCTTGCTTTTTAGCACTCCGATTACTTGGTATCGGATATTATTGACCGTAATAAACTGCCCGACCGGATCTATGATTTCTCCAAAAAGTGTTTTACTGACCTCGCTACCAATAATAATCACTGCGCCACCCGTCGCTACATCTCGAGCAGAAAAGTTGCGTCCTTCGCTGACCACATAACCTGATGTCTGAAGATAATTTTCGTCGGTCCCGATGAGGCCAATATTGGGATTGGTCTTTTTGGATTGAAATTTTACCGTTGAATTCCAGGTTACATTGGCACTGATGGAGGTCGTTGCGTTAAAATGAAAGTTCTGCTTGAACCTTGCCGCCTGCGCATAGGTAATATTGGCAAATACTTTCGACCGGGTGCCGCCGGTACCGATCTGTACATTCAGTCCCCGGTTGCGGATATTGAATGAATTGGAGCCCATCGAAGAAAAGGAATCCGTCAGCGAATTTTTCATGGCATCAATAGATGTCAATACACCAATCAAAGCCATCATCCCTATCGCAATGATCAATGCCGTTAAAAATGTCCGCAACTTATTGCCTACGATAGATTGCAGCGCAAGTTTGACATTTTCAACATAAGACATTTTTACGGACATACGGCGATTTTTATAATTTGCAGATGAAAATACTGTTATTCCTGCACAAAACCAAAAGGCAATTTATCCTAATGGAATAAATTGCCTTTTTATAACAGATCATTGCCATCAAGAAGGTTTGTATTGATCTGCTATAGCTTTTGATATGAATCGCTTTCGCTATCCATTTGTCTGTCATTTGATCCTTTTCCAGGTTTCAGTCCGGCCCAATAAGCTGACGCCAACGTAACCGCGTATATCAAGTTTATCGCCTTTTAACGTCATTTTACAGCTGTAGGTCTTTCCTGTTTTTGGATCATAGATTTTTCCATCTTCATAGGTATTTCCATCTTTTGCAAAATTGGTCAGGATCTCCAAGCCCTGGACAGCTCTAGCCTGAAGTGCTTTATCCGGATTTTTTACGTCTTTCTTGGGCTGGCCCGATTCATTGTTCGGAAATTTAAGCCAATAGAGTTTACCGAAAAATTTATCCCCTTTTTTATAAATTTCCACACGCCCCTCGCCACTTGGGTTTTCCCATTTTCCGATAATCGGATCTGTTTGTGCAAACAATGTTACTGTAGCTAGTAACATGATGAATGACATCATAATTTTCTTCATTGGTTTACTATTTATAAGTGATAACTAATTATAAGTGATAACTAAAAATGATCGCTGCTATCTCATTTATTAACATGAATAAATATACAAAATATTTACTATGCTTGCATATATTTATTTGTCGTGTTTTCGATTTATTTAAATAGACGCTTAGATTCATTGTTGGTTTAATGAACTAGATCTAACAAAAATCTGAACAGCGAGTACACGAAGACCTATTTATCAACAAGCATCTATTAAATTTTGGCATCGCGTTTGCACGATAGTTTTTATATTATTACTTTATTCACAGTTTATAAATTAGCGCATATTATGAAATTTATTATTAGTCTTTTACTCACCGGAGTTGTCGTCGCAGTCGCTTGCTGGCTCATACCGGGAGCCCAAGTTGCCGGTTTTGGCTGGGCTATCGTCACAGGATTGGTCATTGGATTTGTCAACGCTACTGTAGGTTCCATCTTGAGGCTGTTCACCTTTCCTCTGAACTGGCTAACACTGGGTCTGGTTTCTTTTATTATCACTGTCCTTATGGTCTTACTTTCAGATTCACTGCTTGGAGACAAGTTTAATGTGGATGGATTCTGGACTGCGGCCTTATTTGCCATCGTTGTTGCTATATTGGAAATGATCATCGGCAGCACTTCAAAAGACTAAAATTAGATTTACCGCATATAGAAACGGCTGTTTTTCGATTTGAAAAACAGCCGTTTTTGTTTGAGCGTTCGGGGAATCCACGGAGAGTGCTTTTTATTAAAGTCCGCCTCGCTTTTTAAGCTTAAAATCGCTAAATTTATAGTATTTAAATAGATCCCTCAATATATGTGCGAACACAATCACGAGCATAGCCATACAGAAAAAGAGACCCCCTGGTGGATTTCGCAACGCAAACTCCTTATTGCACTTCTCCTATTGATCAGCCTGCTGATACTCAAATACGCATTTAAGATCAGCCCTCCATTTTATGCTTCGCTCCTTCTAAACGGGATTGCTTACTTATTAGCCGGCATTCCAGTTCTCCAAATGGCTTTTCGAAAGGCCAAACGTGGCGATTTTTTTAACGAGTTCTTTCTGATGAGTGTCGCGACGCTAGGCGCTTTTGCCATAGGCGAATTTGAAGAAGGCGTCGCAGTAATGGTATTCTATCAGATCGGTGAATGGTTTCAGGACACGGCGGTAGACAATGCAAAAAAATCCATCAAATCACTGCTGGATATCCGCCCGGATAAAGTCACCGTCCTACGTGATAGGGAACAAATAGACGTCAATCCGAAGACGGTCGGAATTGGTGAAGTCATTCTCGTCAAAGCCGGTGAAAAAGTGGCTTTGGATGGCAAACTGGTCAATGAAAGGGCAGCATTCAATACCGCAGCGCTTACAGGGGAAAGCAAACCAGACACCAAATATAAGGGCGAGGCTGTTTTTGCCGGCATGATAAATCTGGAGACCGTTTCCCAAATCACTGTAAGTAGCTCGTTTCAGGACAGCAAATTGAGCAAAATATTGGAGATGGTGCAGGATGCTACTGCGCGAAAATCCAAAACACAGCTATTTATCTCAAAGTTTGCAAAAATCTATGTTCCGATTATCTTCGCGCTGGCGCTTCTGGTACTTATCATCCCCCTATTTGTTGTTAATGACTATAGCTTTCGAGACTGGTTTTACCGCAGCTTGGTCTTTTTGGTCATCAGTTGCCCTTGTGCATTAGTCGTTTCGATCCCCTTAGGTTACTTCGGCGGAATAGGATTGGCCTCCAGAAATGGCATATTATTCAAGGGGGGCAATTTTCTCGATGCCATCACTGCTGTTGACACCATCGTTATGGACAAAACGGGTACCCTCACCGAAGGAGTCTTTGAAGTAAAAGAGGTCAAAGCCGTCAATGGGCAAACGGCAACATTGCTGGATTACGCCACAGCCATTGAGTCAAATTCTACCCATCCTATTGCCAAGGCAATTGCCAACTACCATCCCGGAAATGCTTCCTTTACAACGGAAGAGATAGAAGAAATCGCGGGACATGGCCTCAAAGCCAAGGTCAACAATAAGCTTGTCCTAGCGGGCAATACGAAGCTGATGGACAAGTTTGGCATTCCGTATCCGGAAGAAATAAAGCAAATTGTTTATTCCATTGTAGTCATAGCAATAGAGAATCAATATGTGGGCTACATTACTGTTGCTGATCGAAATAAGCCAGGGGCAAAAGAGGTTATTTCCGCTATGCGGACACAGGGCCTATACACAGTCATGTTGTCCGGCGATAAGCAGGCTGTAGTAAACGAGATTGCAAAGGAGCTGGGGGTTGACCAAGCTTATGGTGACCTTTTACCAGAAGACAAAGTGAAGCATGTGCAGGGACTGATCAACGAAGGGCGAAATGTTGCTTTCGCCGGGGATGGCGTCAATGATGCTCCTGTCGTCGCGCTAGCGCAGGTAGGTATAGCAATGGGAGGTTTAGGAGCAGATGCAACCATTGAAACGGCGGATGTCGTGATACAGAATGATGAACCCCATAAAATTTTATCTGCGATCAAAATCGGCAAAATTACCCGCAATATTGTCTGGCAAAACGTGATCCTGGCGATGGGTATAAAAATAATTGTTTTGATCTTGGGCGCCGGAGGGGTTGCAACACTCTGGGAGGCTGTTATCGCCGATGTTGGGGTAGCACTCCTGGCGATCCTAAATGCAATCCGTATCCAAAATAAAACGGTGTAAAGAAATTGTTCTACAAGAGAGCTGGATAAACAACAAGCGGCTGACATTGAAAAATTCAGCCGCTTGTTGTTTATGTAAGGATATCCCTATTGTTAAATGTCAGGTATGCTTCGTTCGTCCTAATCGCGCCAAGATTTATAGGTATTGATCAGGCCATTGGTAGAAGAATCATGGCTACTGATGGGATTATTGTCACCCAATTCAGGCAAAATCTTGTTGGCAAGCTGTTTACCAAGTTCAACACCCCATTGGTCAAAACTGTAGATATTCCAGATGACTCCCTGCACAAAAATTTTGTGTTCGTACAATGCAATAAGTCGGCCTAATGTACGTGGTGTCATTTTTTTCAATAAAATAGAATTTGTCGGCCGATTGCCTTCAAATACCTTATAGGCTTTCAATTCTTCCACCTCTTCTTTCGACTTACCTGCTTTTTGCAGTTCCGCAACAACCTCTTCCTCGGTTTTACCATTCATCAGCGCCTCAGTCTGTGCAAAGAAATTAGATAATAAAAGCTGATGATGATTACCGATCGGATTCAGGCTATTCGCTGGTGCAATAAAATCACATGGGATCAATTTTGTGCCTTGGTGGATCAATTGGTAAAAAGCATGTTGACCGTTTGTCCCGGGCTCACCCCAAATGATCGGTCCAGTCTGATAATCTACACGCTCTCCATTCCGGTCTATATATTTTCCGTTGCTCTCCATATCTCCTTGTTGGAAATAAGCCGCAAAACGATGCAGGTACTGATCGTAAGGAAGGATTGCATGGCTCTCGGCTTCAAAGAAATTATTATACCATATACCTAATAAGGCCAATATCACTGGAATATTTTCCTCAAAGGCGCTGGTCCTGAAATGCTCATCGGCATCATATGCCCCCTTGAGAAGCTCTTCAAAATTATCAAAGCCGATCGCTAGGCTAATGGAAAGTCCAATTGCAGACCATAGGGAATAACGTCCACCAACCCAATCCCAAAATTCGAACATATTTTGCGGGTCTATTCCAAAAGCCTTCACAGCCTCCGTATTGGTGCTCAATGCGGCAAAGTGTTTAGCAACATCATCCTGACCAGCCCCGCCCTTCAAAAACCAATCCTTGGCTGTGTGTGCATTGGCCATGGTCTCTTGCGTGGTAAATGTTTTGGATGCAATCAGAAACAAGGTTGTCTCTGGATCAACTGCTTTTAGGGTTTCGGCAATATGTGTTCCGTCTACATTGGAGACAAAGTGCACATTCAGTCTGGTCTTGTAAGCTTTTAAAGCTTCGGTAACCATTACAGGTCCCAGATCGGACCCCCCAATACCGATATTGACCACATCTGTGATCTCCTTGCCTGAATAACCTTTCCATTCGCCAGAGAGAACCTTTTCTGTGAAAGCTTTCACTTGAGCCAGCACGTTTCTAACAGCGGGCATCACATCTTTTCCGTCAACGAAGACTGGTTGGTCGGATTGATTTCTCAATGCCGTATGCAGAACGGGCCTGTTTTCGGTCACATTAATCCTTTCGCCGGCAAACATGGCTGCTATCGCTTCAGTTAGCTGACATTCCTTGGCCAACTGGATCAGCAGTGCCATTGTCTCCTCGTTTACACGATTTTTAGAATAGTCTAAGAGAATATCCTCAAAAAGAATTGAAAATTTCTCAAATCGCTGTGGATCTGCTGCAAAAAGCTCACGTAGGTCCTGCTGATTGATATCAATATAATGATCTACCAGATATTGGTAGGCTTTGGTTGTCGTAAAATTAATTTTTGGAAACATACTGTTTTTGTTGAAATTATTTGTTTTAAAATGCGAATAAAAACCTTCGGTATTTTTTCATTCCCCCCGGCACAGATCGTTCAGTGAAGGTTGATGCAATTGATGATACCAAAACTAAAAAAAAAAGGTCAAATATTTGTATGTCTTCGCTATTCCCGATACAGCGATCAATAAGCCCGTTAAATGCCACAGCTAAATTTGGTGTTGGCGACGAATTTATTACCGAAAAATTTATACATTAGCAGATATGACAAAAGAACAAATTCAAGACTTGAGGGATCGTGTTACTTCCCTGAGGAGGCATCTTTGACATCGATGTCCGCAAAGAAGAAATAGAAAGAGATCAAGCGCTTACCTTAGAGGCGACCTTCTGGGATGACTCCAAAGCTGCAGAAAAAATACTGCAGGCCATCAAAAACCAGAAAGTATGGACAGATCATTTTGACGCGGTAGCCGCTGCGGTTGAAGATACCTATGTGATGTACGAGTTTTTTCAGTCCGGAGATGCAAGCGAAAAGGAACTGGACGATCAGTATAAGCTTGCATTGGCAGAGGTCGAAGAACTGGAATTCAAAAATATGCTCAGTGCAGAGGAGGATCAGCTGGATGCGATCTTACAGATCACCGCGGGAGCGGGAGGTACAGAAAGCTGTGACTGGGCTGCCATGTTGATGCGCATGTATATCATGTGGGGCGAAAAAAATGGGTATAAAGTCACCGAGCAGGATTCTCAGGAGGGAGATGTTGCGGGAATCAAAAGTGTAACGCTGCAGCTTTCCGGAGATTTTGCCTACGGCTACCTGAAAGGTGAAAACGGTGTACATCGACTGGTTCGCATTTCGCCTTTTGACTCCAATGCAAAACGACATACCTCTTTTGCCTCAGTTTATGTTTATCCGCTGATTGACGACAATATCGAAATAGACGTCAAAGACTCAGAGATTGAATGGGATACTTTCCGTTCGGGCGGTGCGGGCGGCCAAAATGTAAACAAAGTAGAAACGGCGGTCCGACTGCATCATAAACCCACGGGAATTATTATAAAAAATCAGGAAACAAGGTCGCAATTGCAAAATAAGGAAAATGCCTTACGCCTATTGAAATCGCAATTATACGAGATCGAAATGCGCAAAAGGCAAGAAGCCACTGCAGCAATTGAAGGAAATAAGAAGAAAATAGAATGGGGATCGCAAATTCGTAACTATGTCTTACACCCTTACAAATTGATCAAGGATTTACGCACAAATTATGAAACATCAAATACCCAAGCCGTATTGGATGGGGACCTCAATGATTTCTTAAAAAATTATTTAATGGAATTTGGCGGTTAACCTATCGCGAAAAATCCATCAAGTTAAAGGGGGTATCAGTCAGGTCTGATCCCCCTTTTTTCATGCAAACCACTGCCTTTTTTCGGATACATTCTCAGCACTACACTGTCAAGTTCTCTTAACAAAATCCCTGAAAACGTTAAAAAATCTTAAATGTCCACCTGTGGCATAGCCTACTATTTTTTGGGTTAATCGAAAACTATCACATATAAAACAAATTGAATATCAGTACATTACAAAGAAACATAATGTATCAAGAACGTTACAAATAGCTAATTGTCTCAATTTTTGGCACAAAATAAAGGCATGTATTTTGCGTTTATGGATTCGTAATATTTTCATTACAAAAGGCTCCTTGTTTGAGTCCGCTAAAAAATAAAAAAGAAGAATGCATATCTAAAAATAGAACGGCTATGAATTACATGAAAGAAAACTCAATCGTATCGGCGCAGATGACTAAACAATGGAAACCTGCCATGTACGACGTAAATGAAGAACAGCAGCAATCTGAGACGGCAGTAGATAAAGTCGAAGAAAGCAATTTTGGAACAAAAGAATACTTGATTTTTGGAGCGACATTTTTTACGCTATTTGCATCAGTCTTTGGTGTATATATGCTCCAGCCAGATTTTGACGCCTTACGTTTTCAACGTTTAGACAGTATTTGGGGAACATTTTTAATTGGCTTGGGTATATTTTTGGCGGTTGTCGCAATTAGCTTTTTACTATTTTTAGTTGTACTCCATCGCAAATATAAGCCGATTGCCTCGGTCTCAGATGAGGAACTGCCGACCTGTACGATAATCGTGCCGGCTTATAATGAAGGACAATTGGTTTACGATACCTTGCATAGTTTGGCAAGTAGCGATTATCCGGAAAAGAAACTGCAGATTATCGCCATTGATGACGGAAGTAAGGATAACACCTTCGCGTGGATCCAACGTGCTAAAATGGAGTTAGGCGATCGTATAGAGATCTACCAACAACCCAAAAATATGGGTAAACGCCATGCACTATACCGTGGTTTTAAATTAGGTACAGGTGAGGTATTTATCACAGTGGATAGTGACTCTGTGGTCAATAAAGATACTATTCGTAACATGGCCAGCCCATTTGTAACCAATGAGGAATGTGGAGCTGTAGCGGGTAACGTGCGGGTACTGAACAATAAAAAGGCTATTATACCACGTATGCTGAATGTGAGCTTCGTGTTCAGTTTTGAATTTGTACGTTCGGCTCAGAGCATGTTGGGCACCGTTATGTGTACCCCAGGCGCATTATCCGGATACCGCAGGGAAGCTGTGCAGAACTGTCTTGAAGACTGGGTCAACCAAACGTTTATGGGACAACCGTCAGATATTGGTGAAGACCGTGCCATGACCAATATGATCTTGAAACAGGGATATCATGTATTGTTTCAGTCCAACGCTTTAGTGTATACTGATACACCTGTACGCTATAGGAACTTATATAAAATGTTTATCCGTTGGGAACGAAGCAATGTGCGTGAAAACATTATGATGAGCCAGTTTGCCTTTAAGAATTTCCGTCAAGGACCAAAATGGGGCGCACGTATCCTATTGATCATGCAATGGCAAAAAGTGCTACTTTCCTACCCCATGATGTTGCTGATGCTTTGGACGGTATTTCACTATCCGTTGATGTTCTTAAGTTCGACTTTGGTAGGGATCCTTATTTTTTCAAGTATTCAGGCTTATTTCTTTGCATCTAAAAACTCCAATGCAAAAGAGGCCTTCTGGGCATATAGCTACAGTATATTCTACGCGTTTAGTTTATTTTGGATCACGCCGTACGCCATCGCTACTGCTGGGCGTAGAGGTTGGTTGACGAGGGGGTAATTTCGATGTAAAGAATGTATCTTTACTTTAAATATAAATATGACAGACTTTCAGATAAAAAAAATTGCCATCATTGGTCAGGGTTATGTGGGATTGCCTTTAGCAATAGCTTTCTCTGAATTCTTTCCAGTGATCGGCTTCGATATCAACAAAACACGTATTAACGAACTTAAGGCCGGCGTAGACCGTACATTGGAGACTCCTGAAGATGAGCTCATACGTGCGCGGAATTTATTTACAGCATCGGAACAGCGCAAAGGGTACGACGCAAGTGCAGACGTTCAAGATATCGCCGATGCCAATGTATATATTGTCACTGTACCGACACCGATAGATCGTTATAACTCACCGGACTTGTCGCCACTGTTGGCGGCTTCCAAAATGATCGGAGAACTCCTAAAACCGGGTGATCTGGTTATTTATGAATCCACCGTATACCCGGGTTGTACGGAAGAAGAGTGTATTCCGGTTTTAGAAAAGAACTCAGGATTGAAATTTAATCAGGACTTCTTTGTTGGATATTCCCCTGAGCGTATAAATCCTGGCGATAAGGTGAATTCGTTGCAAAAAGTGATGAAAGTAACTTCAGGTAGTACTGCTGCCGCGGGACTTGTGGTGGATGGTCTTTATAAAAAAATTATTCATGCGGGCACGCACCTGGCACCATCAATCAAAGTCGCCGAAGCAGCAAAAGTGATTGAGAATGCACAACGCGATGTCAATATCTCTTTTATGAATGAACTGGCCCTAATCTTTGACCGCGTGGGCATAGATACACAGGATGTTCTCGATGCTGCTGGGACAAAGTATAATTTTCTCCGTTTCAAACCCGGTTTGGTTGGTGGACATTGTATTTCGGTAGATCCCTATTATCTGGCTCAAAAGGCAACACAATTAGGCTATCATCCCCATGTCATCCTTTCCGGTCGGGAAGTCAATGACCAAGTTGCTTCTTTTATTGCCTCGAAGGTCGTCAAATTGATGATTCAGAAAAACATCAAATTTGATGGCGCCAAAGCTTTGGTATTGGGCGTTACTTTTAAAGAAAACTGTCCTGATATCCGCAATAGTAAGGTGGTTGACATGATTCAGGATTTGAAAGAATTTGGTCTGGAGGTTGATATTTATGATCCGTGGGTAAACCCTGATGAATTAAAAAAACATTTTGGTCTGGATTTACTAAAAACTCTCCCCCAGACAGGCGATTATGATAGTATCATCCTTGCTGTTGGACATCGGGAGTTTTTACAGCTTGACCTCAAAAATTTAAAAAAGAATCCATCCGTAGTATTCGATATCAAAGGAATACTGGATCGAAAATTGGTAGACGCTCGCTTGTAGCACCGTATATTTTTAGCATATTTTCTGACAACATTCTTCTAAACAGTCAGTTTTCTCTTTAATTAACGAGAAAACTGACTGTTTTTGTTATAAATACAGGTTATGCAATCGTTTGTTTTAAAAAATAGCATCAAATCTTTTGTTTTTAATATTAACTTAACACCACAATTATAAATTTGACCTCATTAAACTAAGAGATATTTAGCACAAATTGCGGTACCTATGGAACAGTTAGACGACACCGAGCTATTCACTAGAATTCAAGCGGATGACCGTTATGCTTTTTCTGAATTAGTCAATCGCTATTCAGACATTCTTTTCCGTTTCATTCAGCGCCGTGTTTCCTGTATTGAAGACAGCGAAGATATTTTGCAGGAAGTATTTGTTTCACTGTGGAATCAGCGTCTTCATATTACCATAGCCTACTCGCTATATCCGTACCTATTTCAAACCGCT
Organism: Sphingobacterium sp. NGMCC 1.201703; assembly: GCF_047784615.1. Taxonomy (NCBI): domain Bacteria; kingdom Pseudomonadati; phylum Bacteroidota; class Sphingobacteriia; order Sphingobacteriales; family Sphingobacteriaceae; genus Sphingobacterium; species Sphingobacterium sp. NGMCC 1.201703. Next base: position 211,818 of record NZ_JBLOHD010000006.1, read on the forward strand.
AAGTATAAGATTATCGACTGGACAATAAATGAACAAAAGAAAATTGTCCGTGCCGAAAAACTATTGGCAAATTTCCAAGGTGAATCGACATCGCCAACATCCGAAGAGGAGCTCCTGGCAAAAGAATTAGCCCAATTGATCGACACAGAAATAGAAAAAATGCCAAGCACAATGAAATCGGCATTTTCACTCAGCCGAAAGGAGGCGATGTCCATCAAAGATATTGCGTCGGAATTAGCCCTATCCGAGCAAACCGTCAAAAACAATATTTCATTAGCCCTCGGGTGGCTTAGACTTCGCTTCAAATAACGAATAAAAAAAATATCTACCTAATTTACAGTAACTTAAATTATTTCTATAATTTTCTTCGGTACTATTATTCCCCTATGCAGATTATAGGTCTGTATGAAGGAACAAGAATCGTCAGATCAAGCTAAAGCTTTGCTCAAAAAATATCTGGAAGGTCAGTGTACGCCAAAGGAAGAACAACAGGTTCTTCACTGGTTTTATACGCAGGATCATCCCGAGGAGGAGCCGTTAACGAAGGAATACCGCGCGGGGTTAGCACCACGTCTCAATACCAAACTGGAGGAGCAACTATTTGGTGAATCTACCCCTACCGTCAGCCGTCCCCTCTGGTTTCGTTCCAAATGGATGGTGGCAGCAATGCTGATTGCTATTTCGGGCTTTAGTCTATGGATGTATAACAGATTTTCACCGTCCGATCAAAAGCTGCAGGAACTAGCCGCGGAGGTGCCTTCACATGACAAGACCTTTCACAACGATATCCTGCCCGGAGGGCATTATGCCAAAATCATAACAGCAAAAGGGGAAGAACATACCCTAGCCGACCCGTTCGTTCAGCGGCTTGAACAATCATCCGATCAACAGGGTAAGAATTTTCTTGTTGATGTTCCTAAAGCTGGTTCTTATATGGTTATTCTTGAAGATGGCACAAAAGTATGGTTGAATGCTTCCACAAAATTGTCGTATCCCACACATTTCGAGTCCGATCAACGTCAAGTTGCTTTAACGGGAGAAGCGTATTTTGAGGTAGCAAAAGATGCAAACAGACCTTTCCGGATCAATGCCAACGGTACCACAATTGAAGTCCTCGGGACAACTTTTAATGTCAATGCCTATCACGAGGAGGTCGCCACATCTTTAGTGGAAGGTAGCGTGAAAGTCCGCAAGGAGGGTAAGCAAATTATTATTAAGCCCGGTCAACAGGCAACCACATCACTGACAAACGATATCAAAGTCACCACAACGGACCTGACTAAAAATACCGCTTGGCAACGGGATGAATTTTATTTCGATGGCAGCAATTTTAGTGATATTTCGCTTCAGATCGCCCGATGGTATAATGTTGAGTTTGAAAATATAGAAACAATTGGCACAAATTCGACTTACAAAGGCTCCATCAGTAGAAATAGTAGACTTTCAGAAGTATTGCAGATCCTGGCTCTGGCCACGGGGCGAAAATTTGACATTATCGGACGAAAGGTTATAATACAATGAGATTAATTACCCAAATATTAAACGGCCTATGGTATAGACATCAACTTTAGCTCCTTGCGGTTAACAAAAAAGGGGATGTTGACGCATCCCCGGTTAAATTCAAGGCTTATTTTACTGATTACCAACAGAAATTTTAAAACCTTAAAAATCATTCTAATTTATGAATTTTTTTTCTCCATTAAAAAGGCAGGAGAAAGATCGGGGATTCCGTATCCCTCCAGCCTTTAAAACTTTATGTATGATAAAGTTAAGCACCCTTTCCTTGCTTTCCCTCGCACTTGGAGCCCATGCTTCGGGAACAGCACAGACTGTCAATCTTTCTTTGAAAAAAGTACGGATAGAGAAAGTTTTGCAAGAAATTTCAAAACAAACTGACCTCCGCTTTTTCTATGACGAAAAACTATTGAACAGTTTGCAGCCTGTAAGTATCCAAATGGATCACGGCCCTATACAACAGGCCCTATCCAAGGTTCTTAAAGGTCAGAACCTGACGTATCAGATTCTTAACAACACGATCGTCATTTCAGAAAAACAACGCACAGATATCGAAATAACAGGTACTGTACGTAGTACAGAATCTGCCCTGGCCGGTGTTACCGTATCTGTTGAGGGGCATACTACACTTTCGACGAAAACCGATGCCAATGGTCAGTTTAAACTCCGTGTACCGGAAAACGCTGTATTGGTATTTCAATATATGGGATATACCACAGCGCGTGTGCAGATAGGAAGTCAACGTACAGTCAACGTGACCCTACAGGCGAGCAACTCACAGTTGGATGAGGTTGTTGTTGTCGGCTACGGTACGCAGCGAAAAGTGAACCTAACGGGGGCTGTTGATATGATCTCTTCAAAACAACTGGAAAGCCGTCCGATAGCAAATCTCGGCGCTGGACTGCAAGGGTTAATCCCCAACTTGAATATCACGACTTCCAATGGCCGTGCATCTACAAATCCCGAATTTAACGTACGCGGATTTACCAGTCTAAATGGTGGTGCACCGTTAATTTTGGTCGATAATATCCCCTACTCTCCGGATGAAGTTGCACGTATCAACCCGAATGATGTCGAGTCCGTGTCCGTACTGAAAGATGCTGCTTCAGCTGCTATTTATGGAGCCCGTGGTGGTTTTGGGGTGGTATTAATCACCACAAAAAAAGCCAAGAGCGGTCAGCTCGATGTGAATTTCAGCAGCAATGTCGGCTATAGAACTCTAGGTAAGCTACCCGAATTCATTACTGACCCTTACGAAGTAATGGCCATTAAACACGAAGCAGGAAAACCTTTATACAACTCGTATCCGGAATCTGCACGTGAATATGCAAAAAAACGTTCGTTGGACCCTTCATTACCTGCGGTAACACTATCTGATAATGGCCAGGACTGGGTGTATACAGGTAGCACGGATTGGCTGAAAGAGGCCTACAATAAAACTGCCCCAACCTATAATGCCAACTTAAGTATTGCCAAAAAGTCGGATAAAATCGGCTATTACCTCTCCAGTGATTACTATAGACAAGATGGGCTTTTAAAATATGGAAACGATGTTTACAAACGTTACAATGTCAGAGGAAAGGTAGATTTTGATGTCACTGACTGGCTACAGGTATCTAATAATACATTGCTCACCAGTATGAATTATGATACCCCTGTTGTTCTGGATGCCGGCGACAGCTTTTTTTGGAGGGTCAACCGGACCAACTCGCTCGATGTACCCCGAAATCCAGATGGTAGCTGGACAAGAGCCGGTGCGCAGGTATTAGGTTCATTACAAGAAGGTGGGCGTAATGATAATCGTATCAACGAATTTGTAACCACATTCTCCGCAAAGGCTGCGTTGATCAAAGGGATCTGGGACTTAAATGCCGATGCAACTTTCAGACGTAGTTCAGGATTAAAAAGATCATATGATGTTCCTTCGAAGTACAAAACGGGACCAGAGGCTATTCTAACGCCAACATTTTCGAATACCTATGCAAGAAATGAGAATGATCTCACCCGATATAATGTCTATAATATCTACACTGATTTTCATAAAAATTTTGGGGATCATTATTTACAGGCACTTGCAGGTTATAACCAGGAGTACAACTACAATAACTACAATTACATACAGGCATTAAATCTAATTTCCACAACAGTGCCTTCTATCGGGAGTGCGACGGGAAATATCTCAAAAGATGAACGTATTAAAGACTGGGCAGTACAGGGTATATTTGCCCGCGTCAGCTATAGTTATAAAGATAAATATCTGGCGGAATTCAATGGTCGATTTGATGGTTCGTCCCGTTTTCCGAAGAATAACAGATGGGGATTCTTTCCTTCGGCCTCTGCTGGATGGGTAATCTCCAAGGAGAATTTTTTCGAACCGGTGAAAAATACGCTGGCAATGGATTTCCTAAAAATCAGGGGTTCTTATGGATCTTTGGGCAACCAATTGTTCAGATATGATTCTGATTTCCCTTATTACGATGCCTATCCGTATATGCCAATTATGGACAATAAACTAGCCGACTACATTCTGGGGAATGGTAAACCACCGGCTGTCTATGCTCCGCGGGCTGTTTCGGATAATTTCACTTGGGAGACAATCCAAACGGTCAATGCGGGTATTGATATGGGATTTTTCAATAACAAGCTCGGCGTTAACTTTGATAAATATACCCGTTATACCAAGGATATGTTGGTACCGGGCAAAGAATTGCCTGGGCCTTTTGGTGCAAAGATTCCCGTACAAAATGCCGGTGACCTAAAAACAAAAGGCTGGGAGTTGCGTTTGAGCTGGCGTGACAGCAAGGAACTAAGCGGTTCTCCATTCTGGTATAATGTCGCCTTTACACTGGCGGATAGCCGTTCATGGATCACGCGTTTTGATAATCCGACAAAATCCCTGGGCGATCAATGGGACAGACATTATGTAGGGAAGGAAATTGGTGAAATCTGGGGTGCGGACATCGTTGGTTTTTTTGAAGATGATGCTGCCGCTGCTGCCTCCAAACAGTCTGCCATGGGAACGGATGATCAATCTTATAAGTTCTATGCCGGTGATCCTATCTTTGCTGACCTAAATGGGGATGGCAAAGTGGATATGGGCAAAAAGACGGTGGATGACGCCGGCGATATGCATATTGTTGGCAATAACAGTGCAAGACTACCTTATAGTTTGGATCTCTCCACAGGATGGAAAGGCTTTGATTTACGCGTATTCTTACAGGGTATAGGTAAGCGTGACTGGTATCCAGGAGCTTCCAACATCTACTTCTGGGGTGTCTATGCTCAACCTTGGACAAATCCAACGGTACAAAATGGCGATCATTGGAAATCTAAAGACGAAATTGGCTACTTCCCTGCTGTGCGTGCTTACTCTGCCGAAGATAATTATCAACAGCTCGGTATTCCAAACAAACGTTATATGCAGAATGGTGCTTATATGCGGGTAAAAAATCTTACTCTTGGCTATACGCTACCAGAATCTGTATTACAACGTATCAAATTGCGAAAAGTACGTTTCTTCTTCAGTGCAGAAAACGTTTTTGAGATCTCTCATATTAAGGTGAAATTGGATCCGGAATCGATAGGATCAGGTAACAGGGCGCAAGCTGCATATCCATTCCAGCGGACGTATACATTTGGTCTGAATGTAAATCTTTAATCTCTAAATCTAAAAAAATGAAACGCATCAATTATATCGCACTGGCCTCCCTTATCGCACTGGGGACATCCTGTAAAAAAGATTTTCTGGATCGCACCTCGGGATCGGCGATAACCAAAGAGGTCTTTTTTAATACAACCGAAGATCTGGCAATCTATACAAATGGCTTATACAAGCAAATGCGGGCCCAATATACAGATCTTTATTCGGACAACATTGCCTTGAGCAACAACGATCAAAACGCGGAAGTCAGAACATTATTGGCCGGCACGCTGACCCCCTCTACCGTCTCCGGATGGGATAAAGATACTTGGGCTCCCCTACGTGATGTAAATTATATGCTGGACAATGTGGGTAAAGTTGCTGGTGACCCTGCTGTTATTAATCATTATATCGGAGTTGCCCGTTTGCTTCGCGCAAACTTCTACTTTAAAATGGTGAAGAAATATGGTGATGTCCCTTGGTACTCCCATGTAATGGGTACATCATCCGAAGATCTTTACAAGGCAAAAGATCCCCGTACTGCAGTTGTCGACTCCCTCATGAAGGATCTTGAATTTGCGGCAGCCAATGTCCGTCCGGGTGGAGATAATAGTTATTTTACCAAATGGAGTGCTTTGACGTTATTGTCCCGTGTAGCCCTTCATGAAGGGACCTTCCGTAAATACCACACTGAATTAAATCTACAGAACACGGCCGCAACATTTTTGGAAAGAGCTGCATCGGCCTCGCAGGAAATCATCAATAACGGTGGGTTCTCCATATCAGGCAGCTCTGCTACGGACTATCGTGCGCTCTTTTCGAGCAATACACTCGCAGGAAACAAAGAGGTAATTTTCGTACAGAAAAACGGCCGCGATCTAGGGGTTGCCAACAATACACACACGGTATTGGACTGGCAATGGGCATTGAGTGCTGAACTGGCCGATGAATTCCTGATGAAAGACGGAACAACATTTACATCCAAAGCTGATTACAAAAAGAAAGCCTTTGTGGATCTATTTAAAGACCGTGATCCGCGTCTTGCCGAGACAATTATGCCTCCAGGATTCAGCAATAATGCTGCTGGGACGCCGTATATAACACGTCCGGATTTTGGGGGATTGCTTCAGATCAAATTCTATCCGCGTGACCCCGCTCTACGGGGTGGCTGGGAACTGAATTATACCGATTTGCCTATCATGCGCTATGCGGAGGTACTATTAATTAATGCAGAAGCAAAGGCGGAATTGGGAAAATTGACGCAAACTGATATTGATGCTACTGTGAACAAGATTCGCGCACGTGTAGGAATGCCTGCATTAAATCTTGCAGCCGCCAACGCAACGCCAGATGCTTATCTTGCAAATCAATACGCTTTAGTAACAGGTGCCAATAAAGGCGTGTTGTTAGAAATCCGTCGCGAACGCCGTGTAGAACTCGCTTGTGAAGGATTCCGTTTTGATGATCTTTACCGCTGGAAATCGGGCAACATACTCGCAAAGGCTCCAAGTGGCATGTACATCCCTAAGCTGGGACTTATTGATGTGAGCGGTGATGGTGTTGGGGATATTATCATCCTAAAAAAAGGAGATAACAGTCCGATAGCCGGTATTCCTGAAGACGATCTTAAAAAGATCCCTAAATTCTATGTCAATGATGGCATATTTTATCTGGAAAACGACAATTCAGGAAGAATCATGTTCATCGACGACAAAACAACCCGTCCAAGGAGTTTTAATGAGCAAAGATATTATTACTTCCCTATACCGATCGAGCAAACTGTTCTCAACAATAAGCTGAAACAGCCGAAAGGTTGGGAAGAATTTGACCTGTAAAAAAGCAACATTCATAACCTCGGTAGATAAGCCCAGATCATGAATATGCTTAATAAGCAGTGAAACCAGTAAAACGAGCCAGTTCTCCGCAGGGAGCAGCTGGCTCCACTTTATAAAACTATGATGAAATTAACGAAACTAATCACATGTCTTTTACTCCCGATCTCGCCCTTATTGGCACAACAGCGGACGGGACGGGTTTTTGAAGATCAAAATGCGAATAATCAGTTCGAACAGAACGAAAAACAACTTGCCGACATTGTTGTCTCCGATGGTTATGATGTTGTAAAAACGGACAAGACCGGGACATACAGCTTACCGCACAACCCAAACGCCCGCTTTTTGTCAGTTACCATTCCGAGCGGATATAAGGCGACAAAAACGCACTATATCCCACTGCGCGGTGAGGTTAAAAATTTAGATTTCGCCTTAACCAAAGACACGGTACAGCAAAACGATTTTTTACGTTTTATCCAAATTACGGACACCGAAACGCCACTTTATGGCCCATGGATAGATAACGTGCGAAATTATGCCCAAAATCAAAAGGCGTGCCTGATCATGCATACCGGCGATATCTGTTATGAACCGGGTATGCTTTTTCATGCCAAGCAGGTGAACTCCGATCTCATGGGCAGACCTACCTATTATACCGTCGGCAACCATGATCTTGTAAAAGGGGAATATGGGGAGAAACTATTTGAAGACCTCTTTGGTCCGACGTATTACTCTTTTGATGCCGGCCCGGCCCATTTTGTCGTAACCCCCATGCCTAATGGAGACTATAAACCTAGTTACACCGCCGATCAGATCATCTCCTGGCTCAAGAAAGACCTTGCTGCGATGGACAAGTCAAAACCTTTGATCTTTATCAATCACGATTTTTTTGCCGGGCCTGACTTTATCTTAAAAGGGGAAAAAGAACAGATCGACCTGACGCAATATAACCTCAAAGCCTGGTTTTATGGGCACTGGCACAACAATTTTGTCTTTAAACAAAAGGGAGTCTATGTTGTCTGTTCAAACGCGCCAAATAAAGGGGGTATTGACAATTCGGCCGCACAGTTTGTCGTCGTCGATATCGACAAACAAGGCATCAAAGGTATTCAGCCCATTTATACCAACCGACGCGATCAGGTCCAACTGGTACAGCCAAGCGCTGATCAACAAGTGACAGCAAAAGAAGCCTTGCCTGTCGTAGTCAGTGCTTACGACAGTGAGCGAAAAATACAAAAGGTGACCATGGAAGTCTATGCCCATGAAAATGGCAAACGTCTGAGCAGTGTTCAACTGTCTCCGTCCGGCGATTGGTTGTGGCAAGCACACATACCATTCGGAAAACAAAAAGGACAATACGATGCCCTTATTACCATCCAGTATGAAAATGGTGAACAAGCATTAAAAAAACAGTCTTTTAATTTAGTGGACCGCGCAGAAAGCGACATGAAACTACAGTGGTCTACTGCTGTAAAAGGCAATATCTGGAAAACCAGTCCATTAATCGTTGGGGATAAACTTTTTGTTGCGACTATGGACGATGGTACCGGAACCAACCATGCTATTATGGCACTGGACAAACGCACGGGTAAAACGCTATGGTCATTGCCTACGATCAATTCGATCAAACATAAACTGCGCTACAGCGACGGAATATTACTTGCAACCGATGTCGAAACCAATGTATATGCCATCGATGCGAATACAGGCAAAGTACGCTGGACTAAAAAGCCATCCAACCCGGGCCTTCCGACATTTGTGTCAGGTCCAGCTCTTGAGCAAGGGGTTTATTATGCCGGACTTGGCAAGCGCATGTCGGCGATTGATATCAAAACAGGAAAAGTACTTTGGGAAGGTGTAGATCCCTCGGGCGGCGAAGCAACCCCTGCAGAGCTATCCGTAGTGGATCAAACCTTATTAGCGGGATACAACTGGAATGCCCTCTGTGCGTACGATACCCAGACAGGAAAGCTTCTCTGGAAACGCCAAGAGGATGGTCTCCGTTTTCGAAGCGGGGGTGTCACGGCAAAAGACGGCTACCTCTATACAACAGGCCTCAATGGACTATTCAAGCTAAATTTAAAGACCGGTGAAGTCGCACAAAAGAGCATCAAAACCGATGACTTTAAAGTCATGGCTTCTCCGGATATTGTCGAGGACCTGTTGGTCATGCCAACATCCACAAATGGCATCAAGGCATACGATCTTCAGACCTTAACGGAAAAATGGCATTTCGCCACCGGTGAGGCTCTTGTCTATACCTCCCCTTACAGCAGCCCCGATCAACATAAACCGGTCGGAACCGTAGAATCCTCTGTAACTGAAGTAAAAGGGAAGCTGTTTTTCGGCGCCTCAGACGGTTACATCTATGTGCTTAATAAACAAGGAAAGCTACTTTCCAAATTTAATCTGGGCGCTCCGATTTTCTCGGAAATCACCGTAGATGGTGACTTTATTTACACCGCTGATTTCGCTGGAAATGTGTCCTGCTTTAAATTATAATAGACAATAACATTGCAAGACTCTCGAATATGGGAAACGCCTAAATTCGGGAGTCTTGTTTATTTGTCAATTAAATGACCATCCGAAATATCCATGAAAAAATTGATCAAATAATCTGTACCCTATCCTCAAATAAAAAACACTGTTGGTTAGTCTATAAAAAATGATTTATGGTTGCCAATATTCCTTGTCGCTCTATATGATTAACTATTGTATGAACTAAAGAAATGAGACCTGGATAATTATGCAGTGGTTTAACCCATATCTTAGGATCGGATAATATCCTTGTTGTAAAATTGGGGTACTCCTGATGTCTTGATATTATTAAGCTAGCGTCATCCTGAAATGAAGGTTCTGTTGTGGTTTGATTGCGTATGACAAGTATGTATGCAGCTAGGCCAATAGCAATACCAATCGGTGGTTCAGATTGTTTGCTATACCATTGTTCAATTAAAGGACATACGCGCATGTTAAGTTTGGCTGTATACTGAAATGCGATGGACTGCCATTTGTGTAATAAAAATGGGTTCTTAAAACGATCAATAACTGCCTCACCAAATGGTTGAATAAGTTCATGACTGATACCTGATTGCTCAACTATTGGACTTATCTCTTTAAAAAGTAAATATTGAATATAACGGTCTAAGATCTCATTATTAAAGAAGTCCTTAACAAATTCTGTATTGGACAAGAGCGCAATACCACAACATAAAATATGCGGAGCATTAAGCAGACGCAGTTTCAATTCGCTATATTGGGCTATACTGGGAACTATCTTCACGGTGCTGTCAACCAATGCAAAACTCAAAATATCCCTAACATCCTGATTATCCGACTCAATAGCCCATAACTTATACGGTTCGGCCATAATTGCAAGTTGATCTGTATAGGAAAGGACCTCTTCGGATACCTTACCGGGAACAATACGATCTACCAGTGAGTTGCAAAAGTAATTGGCCTTGTCAATCCAATCAATAAAATCCTTGCTTAATTTTTGCTGTTCAGCAATCCAGACGATGTTATGCTTAAGTACCTTCGCATTATCTGAAACTAACTCCGTAGGAATGATGACAAGACCTTTAGCGTTATCGCCATTAAAATGGGAAAATCGATGATATAAATAAGCTGTTACCTTTGCCGCAAAGCTTGTCGGGGGACTGTCATCAATAGTTCCTCCCAATTCCAACAGTCCAGCTTCAGTTGTATTTGAAATCAGAATGCTGATCAAAGGAGAAGTCGCTGTCGTTAGTATTTCCTCCCACGAATCATGGGCAGACAACACCCTGGAGATGGAAGCATTAATACATTTCTGATCTTTAATCTTTCCTTTCTCCATCCCCCTCGTAATTAAAGTATAGAGCCCATTTTGATTGTCAAATGCACTTGTATTTCCAGTGCGTGTTGATTTGACAACAACTATACGGCCATTAAATATTCCTTTTTGATTGGCCTGATGGATATAATCATCAGGCAGGCCACGTAGGAGTGCTCCTGTTCCAAATTGGATGACCCGTTCCGGCATATTAAATATTGACTCCATGGGAACTTCAATTTCCTGATGATTAATACCCGCCAAATGTTGTTTATCTAAATTCATCATGCTATTTCTTTAATACCAAAAGCTTTTGTTTTCTTTTTACCTGATACTTGGTCCTCACCGAAATGGTTATTATTCAAATTGTACACGCTATTTTGAATGTCATGATTGCATACAGTTATCCCTTTGTTTTCATCAAAACTCTTTACTTTGATCGTGCTGATTATCTCTTTGGGTTATTCAATGTTTTCATTAGCATATTAATTGAGATAAAGAGCTTTAATGTATACTATGAGGTATTTTATGGTGCCTAAATTGTGATTAACGTATATCAAGGGATGGATATCATCGCTTTTATTACCGATGATGATGGATCAAGCCAACTTTTAAACTCAGTTTTTACTTCATCAAAAAATACCCGGTGCGTAATATAATATTCGGGGTTGATCAATCGCTTTTTCATACAGTTTATTACGTGATCAAAATCTTCGATAGTTGCATTCCGACTGCTCATGAGCGTGCCTTCGCGTTTATGGAATTCCGGATGACTCACAATCAATTCACCTTTTTGTAAGCCAACCAATACATATCTGCCGCCGTGTGCCATGTAATAAAAAGAATTGTTAATCGCTTTTTGATTACCGGTAGCATCTATCACCAGTGTAGGCATATCACCACCTGTAATTTCAGCTAATCTATCGGCTACATTTTCATTGCCTGCATTTATGATGTGTCTTAGATTTAATTTTTCACTACAGAAGTTTAAACGGTTGCTGTTGATGTCCAAGGCAATTACTTGAGCGCCAGCAATTCTGGCGAGTTCTATAATACCTAGTCCTATTGGACCCGCTCCGACCACAAGGACGAACTCACCGGGTTGTATCTGGGCTCTACGCAGGCTATGGGCACCTATAGCCAAAGGTTCTATCAAAGCCAGTTCATCAAAGCTCAAGCCACATCCCTTTACCAACAAACGTGCAGGAATCTGTATAAACTCCGCCATGCCTCCATCTGTATGCACTCCGCAGACTTTTATATTTACGCAACAATTAGGCTTTTTACTTAAGCAGGCAATGCAGTTTTCGCAATTGATGTAAGGGATAAATGTCACAGACTCCCCCACTTCAAAGTTTTGATTACCGCCAGTATCGATCAGTTCACCAGAGATCTCGTGCCCCAAAATGCGGGGATAAGTAAAAAAGGGTTGCGTACCTTCAAATGCGTGTAAATCGGTACCGCAAACCCCGATGCGATGTATTTTTATAATTGCAAAATCAGCCTTAGCTTTTGGCATGGTGCCGTCTTTGTATTCTAGTTTTTGTGGTCCTGTACAGATTAGAGTTTTCATAATTTACCGTCTTATTGACACTTAATCATATACTAAAAGCCAAATGTCCTATTTAAACCTTCCTCGCTAATCAAATTTCCCTGCTATAGATGATGCCAAAAACTTTTAGGTATGTGGGTATGTGTCAAACCAATATTCTATTCAATATGCTCGAGCGAACTCGCGCTTAAAGCAATACTACTTATTCTCGAAGCTGCTATCCCAAATTTTGCACACACTGCTACTGGAGTAAGATTCGTTTGCCCTTAATATTCAGTTATTCAGAGCAAAAATAATTTTTTGAAATCGATTTCCAATATTTTAATTCATTTTTGAAAAATGTAGGGAATAAGGGCGGAGGAGAGCTTGATCTGGATATGCGGACAAAGTAGCGAAAGAGGATAAAAAAAGGCAAATCAAGTAAAAACTTGATTTGCCTACCCTGTAGCCCGTAGGGGAATCGAACCCCTGTTTCAAGAATGAAAATCTTGCGTCCTAACCCCTAGACGAACGGGCCGTTTTCTGTTTCGGTGTGCAAATATAGAAAGCTTTCTAAACTTCACCAAATTTTTATGAAATTTTTATTCATTTTTTTCAAAGTAGATCGCAAAACCCTCTAAAATAGCTATATTTAGACTCATTGAAAAAGTAACCAACATGACTAATTTTAAAAAAATCAAAAACCATTTGCTCTATGCCAGCCTTGGCATGGCATTTTTTAGCCAGGCGGCATACGCTCAAAAATCGAGCTCAATTGCAGATCAGCTGCAAGTCACCTGGCAGGTCAAGGAAGGTCAGAACATCCGTAAAAACCCTATCTCAACAATCATTCTGAAAAACAAAGGCAAAAATGCCGTACAACTTAATGATTGGAGTCTGTGGTTTAACTTTATCCGGTCTATCGATCCCAATAAAGTAGATAAAAGATTTGCCATTGACCACAGAAATGGTGACCTATTTCAGGTAAGCTTTAAGAAAAACAATTTTTTGCTAAAAGCACAGGATACAATCCATATTGATTTTATCACAACAGGACTCGTCAATTATACCGATGGACCAATCGGTTTGTACATAAAAAATAGCAAAACCGGGCTTTCAACAGATGTTCGCAACTATACCGCTGTAAAAACAGCTCCTCAATCCGATACTGACAAAGCAGATTTTTGGTCTTATAAATATGACCAAAATAAACTTACTGAAGGTATAGACGCTCAGGCCATTATCCCCCTACCTGCCAGCATCAGTATCAACAATACTGCAAAATTCAATATAACAACAGGTACAAAAGTATACATTACTGACGAATTTGCCTCCGAAGGAGGCTTCCTGACAGACTTTCTAAACCAATACACAGGGATTAAGCTGTCAACTAGCTCAGAAAAACAGGATGGTGTTGTGATTATCAAAGCAAACGATCTGAAACCTGAATCTTATCGCCTAAACATCGATGCAAAAGGTATCCGAATCGAAGCTGCAGATAAGGCAGGCGCATTTTATGCCATACAGTCTTTGAAATCCTTGATCAATCATCGACAATGGAATAAAACCGCAAAATCAATAGGCCTACCTTACGCGAAAGTAGCAGATAGTCCGCGTTATGGCTACCGTGGATTTATGTTGGATGCTGCCCGCAATTTCCACAGCAAAGCAGAAGTGTTACGGATATTGGATCTGATGGCTGCCTACAAATTAAATAAGTTCCATTTCCACTTTATTGACGATGAAGGTTGGCGATTAGAGATCCCATCCTTACCAGAACTTACTGCTGTGGGTGCTAACCGCACAGCGAGTTTTGAAGACGGCAAAGGAATTCAACCAGCTTATGGATCTGGTGCAACTGCAAAAACAAATCAATTCTACACCGTAGCCGATTATATCGAAATCTTACAATATGCAAAAGCAAGGCATATTGATGTAATACCAGAGGTAGAAACCCCAGGGCATGCCCGTGCAGCGATCAAAGCGATGCGTGCACGCTTTGCACATTTTACGAAGGCTGGCGACAAGCAAAAAGCGGAGGAATTCTTGTTGGATGATGCGGATGATAAATCGGTCTATAACTCTGCACAGAACTGGAACGACAATGTAATGAACCCTGCCCTCCCTTCGACCTACCATTTCCTGAGCAAGGTGGTCGATGAAATTAAAGCGATCCACGATAAAGCTGGAGTGCCGTTGAAAATTATCGATTTGGGTGGCGATGAAACGCCGAATGGTGTTTGGGAAAAATCGCCAAAGATCATTGCTTTCATGAAGGAAAATAATATCAGTAATGTACTTGATGTATGGCCGATATATATCGCCAAAATCAACAAACTTGTTCAGGATAAGGGGTTGACGATGTCTGGATGGGAAGAGATGGGCATGCGTAATAAAGGGAAAGGAATGGAAGTTAATGCTGAATTGGGCAAATCTGGCATCCATCTCAATGTATGGAATAACCTTCCTGGACAAGGACAGGAAGATCTCGCTTACCGCTTAGCAAATGTTGGCTATAAAGTTGTCTATACCAGCGCAGCAAACAACTACCTGGATATGTCATGGGACCGCGACTTTGCAGATCCGGGCCATAGCTGGGTGGGTACTGTAAACCTGAACAGGACTTACTCTTTCTCTCCGGAAAACTTCTTTATCAATCTTCGTAAGGATGACACGGGAAAAGATCTCGTAAAAGAAGCTTATACCAACAAAGAGCAGCTCACTGCTGAAGGAAAGAAAAATCTACTCGGCATCAAGGGTGCGCTATGGGCTGAAAAAGTATCCACCGATCAACGTCTTGAAGAGATGATATTCCCGCGCTTAATCGCCATTGCCGATCGTGCCTGGGCGCAAGAACAAGACTGGGAAAAAGGGAACTCGTATGATGAAGCAAGCTATCGTAAATCGTACACAGCCTTTATTAAAAAATTAGGCGAAGATGAATTGAAGAAACTCGATATTATTGACGGTGGTTATACCTATCGCCTTCCAAAGCTTGGAATTAAAAAAGAGGGCAACCAACTCCTTATCAACACCGATTATCCCGGATTCAAAATATATTATACGGACAATGGAAGCACACCGACGTTGAAATCAAAAGAAGCAAGTGGTGCAATTCCTTATCAAATGGGTAAGAAATATCTATTCAAAGTCTTTGATGCCAAAGGTAGATCCGGAGAGGTTATTGCATATTAAAAACTAAACTGGATTATGACAATAAAATAACGTCATCCAAGCTGTTCAAGCTCGCCAACGAAATAGCATAGGCTGATTGCAGTTCTAAAACCGAAAAAGGGATGATTTCTATTCGAAAATCATCCCTTTTTGCTTGTCTTTAGTATGAAATACGAGCCGCTTAGAACTTATAGCTCAATGAGACAGCCGCATTTCGCGGGTCGATCTGATTAATAAAACCACCACGGAAATACGAGTTCAAGCCAATCTCATTGGTAATATTGTTCACAAAGACTTTGGCATCAAACTTACGCCACTTATAGCCTACCTGCGCATTTAACGTTGTATAGGCAGGCATATTGAATGGTTTTTCGCCATAATATTCGCCATGGCCCTGCGGCGTTAGGCTATATTCATTCACCGGACGGTCGCCTACATAATAAACTCCGGCACTCAAACTCAGATTTCTTAAGGCACCTTGGTTAAACACATATTGCACCCAGGCATTGGCCGTATGTTTTGGCGCATTCATTGGTGCTGAGCCATTCATATAGGATGGAGAGTTTTTATATCGGGCATCTAAATATGCATAGCCCAACATAACCGTTAGATTTTCCAACACACGACCGTTTAATTCCGCTTCGATACCATCCCGGACTAAATCACCCGCTTTAAAATAAAGACCCGTCGGCTGATTTGCATCATTATATTCCGCATTCGTTAAGTCAGATGTATAAATATGGAAATACGTCAAATTGAAACGCAGTCTATTATCCAACCAATCTGATTTAATCCCCCCTTCGAATTGTTCCGTAGTTGAAGCACCGGCCTTGGTCCCATCAACCATTGGATTGGCTGCACTTCTGAGACTGGTTGAGTTCGTATAAGATCCGAATACATTAAAATTCTCGAAAGGCGTAACGATAATCCCTGCCATCGGATTCCAGGCTGATTCCCTTTTATTTCCGTTTGAGGTAAAGTCCTTCGTAGTAATTTCAGAGTAACGCAAGCCTAAAACAGCTTTAATATATTTATTAAATTCAATGACATCCTGTGCCATAAAGCCAATAGAGGAATAATAATTCCGAACAGGTGTTTTGGCCTCAAAAGCCACCTTCTTACCTGTCCGTTTATTTCCCAACGAATCCACATAAGATACTTGATCCAAATCATTAGCCCAGTCGCCATGAATATCAATAACATCAATTACCCCGGCAGCTAAAGCTGCCTGATCAGGCTTTGACAATGGAATTTTACTGTCCAACAAACTCAATTTGGTACCAAACGAAGTTGTTGTTGCATCCGCAATACGATAATCTACACCAGCTTGGACCAAATGCTTTACTTTGCCTGTATACAAATCCTTTCCGATCAAATCAAATTGGAAGGTCTTATTTTTATCGTCACGCAAACTCTTGCTCATCTTCCGTGAAAAGGTATTGAACTTTTTGTCCGCATCGTTAACCAGCGAAGCCGAAGTCGTGAGGTTATCGACCTGATAGGAAGAAGTCGCTATTGAAGCCCGAATACTCCAACGATCGGTCAATTCATGATTGATCTGCCCCATAAAACTCTTCATCTCGGTATTGACGTTATCAGAATTCATACCCAAGAATTTATTGTTGGGTATCACATACAAAGCATTAATACTCTGTGAGGGATTTAGGTTAACGGCCGAATTGACAGGTGTACGGTTATCGTTGAAATAATCTCCTTCTAATGTGATCGTTGTCTTCTCTGTAGGCTTCCAGGCCAAAGATGGGTTCAGATAAACACGATTAGCAGAAAGTCCTTTTCTGAAACTATCATTCCTTTCATAAGCACCGTCCATACGAAAAGCAACAGTCTCCTTTTTATCTAATACGGTCTGGAAATCGAATGTTGGCCGAAACTGTCCCCAGCTTCCCACACGTACCCCAACCTCGCCTGAATTGGTAAAATTAGGGGTTTTCGTCACGACGTTAATTACCCCACCGGCATTGCCAAGGTCGGTAATCACACCTTGCGTCACCGCAGCAGAACCTTTGATCATCTGGATAGACTCCACCCCTTGCATATCAACGACACCCGAAGCGGTCTGGAACTGGGAATCCATACGTACGCCATTTTTCAATACCGGTATACCTCTGAATCCCCGAGTCGATAGTGATTCTTTGACACCACCATATGAGCCGAATAAGGTCACCCCTGGAATATTTCTAACCGCATCAGTCAACGTCAGGATACCTTGATCTTGGATCACTTTGTTGGATATAACAGATATACTCTGGATCTGATCGGACGGTTTTAGCGGCATACGGGTAATCATTTCAAGTCCCTTCGGCTTCTTATTACGCTCGCCAAATACTTCCACCTCATCGATGGCCTGTTCATTGCCGACCAGCACCACAGGTTTTAGTACCACCTCAGGGCTAGTAGAACTAAACACATAATCAATTGATGTCGTCTGATAACCTAAATAAGTAAAACGAATGACGGCATCCTGAGCGACACCCTGAAGTCTAAAATGACCTTTATGGTCTGTACGGACCGTTTTATCACCGATTGAAACGGTTACTGAGCTTAATGGGTTATTGTTTGCATCAACAACCTTTCCTTTTACGATTCCTGAAGTTTGGCCATATACAGCGCTTCCGATTAAAAATGTAGAGGCAAGTGCAAGTAAGTGTTTGTTCATGTTAATAATCTTGGGTAATTATTTTTAATTAATCTAAATAACACGACAAAGGTATAAAAATTTCCTTTGTTAGAACAATTAAAAACAAAAAAGCTCTGAACCACTTCTGATTCAGAGCTTTCCTATATTAACTCAGCCTGTTTTAGTCAAACTTCCAGCGTACAAAAGCTTCTATCGCTTCATAGTTGGCAAGGCCTAATCTATCGTACAATGCTGCGGTATCGCTCGTACGGTCTTCTGCACGCACCCAGAATTCACGTGGATCATCACCCGGGAATACCGGTAAATCTTTTTGAGACTGGTGTTTGAAGATCGCCAAACGTTTGCGATATACCTCTTGTGGAGATAATGGAACCGCCATTTCGATCTCATGGATCGGGTATTCATGCCAAGCACCTCTGTACAGCCACAACCAACAGTCTTTTGTCCACTCATCCGTTTTGCTCAACCTTCTTAGTGCTTCAAACAAAATATCAAAACATACTTTATGCGTACCATGTGGATCGGCAAAATCTCCTGCAGCAAATACTTGGTGCGGTTTTACCTGACGCAACAATTCCATCGTTTGTTGGATATCGTCTTCAAAGGATACATCCTTGGCAAATTTTTGTCTATCGTAGAATGGTAAATCCTGGAAATGGATATTTTCATCCGGCAAACCTACCAAACGTGCACCGGCAATAGCTTCTCCTTTACGGATCAATGCCTTTATTTTTCGAACGAGTTCGGTATCGATCTGATTTGGTTTTTTAGTCGCAAAGATTGCTCTTTCTTCATCATAAATCTGACTGATCTGAGCGGCCTCTGTCTTCGCACCGATTTGGTTTGCTAGGTCCTCAGCAAACTCCAAGTAACGGACTACATCATCATCCCATACGGCAGTATTACCACAAGTCTGGTAAGCAACATGTACATTGTGTCCTTGATCTGCCAAACGGATAAATGTTCCACCCATAGAGATTACATCATCATCTGGGTGTGGAGAAAATACGATCACGTTTTTCTTAGCCGGATTCGCACGCTCAGGACGTTGTGAATCGTCTACGTTCGGCTTACCTCCTGGCCATCCGGTAATTGTATGTTGAAGCTCATTAAAGATGCGGATATTAATGTTATAAGCAGGGCCAGTTTCTGTGACCAGCTTGGCCATACCATGCGCATTATAATCTTCATCTGTAAGTTTTAAAATCGGCTTATTGATTTCCAGTGCTAACCAAACGACAGCTTTTTTGATCAAAGTTGGTGTCCAGGTCACATCTTCGGCCAACCATGGGAGGTCAAAACGCGTCAACAGGGATGCCGCTGCTTCATCCAGGATGAATTCGACATTATCCGATAGCTGAAGATAAGTTGCAGGAATCTCTGACGAGATCTCGCCCTCAACAGCTTTCTTAATGATCTCCGCTTTGGTTTCGGTCCAGGCCATCAAGATGATCTCGCGAGCTTTGAAAATTGTACCGACACCCATAGTAATCGCTTTTCTTGGCACATTTTCTTTACCACCAAAGGCGCGTGATGCATCCCGACGAGTCAAGTCGTCCAGGGTGACAATACGGGTACCAGAGTTTGGAGCAGAACCCGGCTCATTAAAACCGATATGGCCTGTACGGCCAATACCTAATAATTGAATATCTAATCCACCGGCGGCCGTGATCTTTTGCTCGTATGCCTCACAAAAAGCATTGACTTGATCTGGAGCCAGGGTACCATCAGGAATATTTACGTTCGCCTTGTCAATATCTACGTGATCAAACAAATTCTTGTTCATAAAGGTCACATAGCTCTGATCGGCATCAGGTTGCATAGGGTAATATTCGTCAAGATTGAAGGTAATCACGTTCTTAAAGCTTAAACCTTCTTCTTTGTGCAAGCGAATCAGTTCTTGATAGACTTTCACTGGCGTAGCACCAGTAGCAAGACCCAGAACAGCTTTTTCACCTTTCTCCTGCTTTGCACGAATAATTTCAGCAATACGATTTGCAACGTTTTTCGAAGCTGAATTTTGATCTGGATAGACGCTTACGGGGACTTTTTCGAAGCGTGTTTCTTCCAATAAATTTAATCTAGCCATTTTATGGATATATTGATAAACGTGAATTACAAATTTATGAAATTAGTGAGTTAAGTTGAAGTAAAATTTTAATAAAGTGGCTTATTCTTAACAATATTTTAAATAAATCCTTTTAGCCTTTATTTTAGCACAGAAAACCGGCTATATTTCATTCAAAATAGCCACAGCTTTCAGCAAAGTGACATCTTGCTTAGCAAAACAAACGCGCAAAACCTGCTGATCTGTAGCTTGTTTATAGAATGCTGACAGTGGAATTGTCGCTATTTTGTGCTGCTTGGTCAGATGGCAGGCAAAATCAAACTCCTTCTCCCGACTAATGGCACTATAATCAAGATTGAGAAAGTAGGTCCCTTGACAAGGAAGAATCTTAAAGCGGGATTGCGTTAATCCGTTTTTGAGCAGGTCTCTCTTTTTCTCAAAAAAACCGGACAGGCTCTCCACATAAGCCATATCTTTTAAATATTCAGCTATCGCTAGCTGCATTGGGGTATTCACACTGAATACATTAAACTGATGGATTTTTCGGAATTCA
Source organism: Sphingobacterium sp. NGMCC 1.201703 (assembly GCF_047784615.1). Classification (NCBI taxonomy): domain Bacteria; kingdom Pseudomonadati; phylum Bacteroidota; class Sphingobacteriia; order Sphingobacteriales; family Sphingobacteriaceae; genus Sphingobacterium; species Sphingobacterium sp. NGMCC 1.201703. Next base: position 232,604 of record NZ_JBLOHD010000006.1, read on the forward strand.
CGCATTAAGAGGGCCGGAGCCACACAGTAACCGATCTTCCACCCGGTGGTATGCAGCAGTTTTCCAAAAGAGGCAACAACAAAACTCCGTTCACGCAGACCGGGTATACTTAACACCGATTGTGGAGCGACTCCATCAAACACGAGATGCTCATAAACTTCATCACTGAGCAATAGGCTATTGGTGCCTTCCAAAAGCTTACTAAGTTTATTTAATTCTTCTTTTTGAAGCACTTTTCCGGTGGGGTTGTTCGGATTGTTGATTATCACTAAACGAGTTTTCTCGTTGATCAATGTCGCCACGTAATCCCAGTCAATCTGAAAATCAGGTGCCAATAAGCGAACGGGCACAACTTTACCACCAAACAATTCAATCGTTGGTGCATAACTATCGTATGCAGGTTCGAATATAATGACTTCATCTCCGTGGCCAACAACTGTTGCAATCGCAGTAAAGAGCGCCTGAGTCCCTCCGGCTGTAATAGTAAGCTCTTCCAATGGATCGATGTCCACCGTATATACGTTCTTGTATTTTTCGACGATGGCCTCACGCAAGCTTTGCGCACCGATCATCGGCGCATATTGGTTATGTCCTTTTTCCATTGCTGCTGATACCAATTGTATAAGCTTGGGATCTGTCTCAAAGTCCGGAAAACCCTGGGACAGATTCAGTGCCTGCTCCTGATTGGCAAGCATGGTCATCTTGGTAAAGATCGATGTTCCGACATGTGGAAGTTTAGGTATTAGGTCGAAGTTCATTTTTTGACATTTTATTAATCTACTAAATTAGTGGATTTTCTTATATTTGTAAATATATACAAGAATAGCAACATGATAAAATACATCACAGTACTTTTTTTGGTTCTCCCATTTTTCGGCTTCGCACAGAAGAAAGAATTGACCAAACAGGAATATATCGCCCGTGTGAAAGCGGCACCGGATTCCATCTCAACTTTAGTTGACTTGCGTCGTGTAGGTGGCTATGACCCTGTCTATACAGAACTGCAGGCGCTTTATAATACACTGAGCAACAATGTCAAAAATTCTAATGAAGGAAAAGAATTCCAGGAATATTTAAACGCATTGGAGACTGTTCAGATCGGAAAAGTTGCACCCGCTTTTACGCAAAATGATACAACAGGCAATCCTGTACAGCTGTCCGATTTCAAAGGCAAATATGTGTTACTTGATTTTTGGGCTTCCTGGTGTCCCGATTGCCGCGTTGAAAGCCCGGATCTTGTAAAAACTTACGAACAGTTTAAAGGAGACAAGTTTGAAATCCTCGGTATATCTTTTGACAAAGACCGCAACTCCTGGATCAAGGCTATCCATGCAGATAAACTTCATTGGAGACATGTCTCTGACTTAAAACGCTGGCAAAACGACGTAGGTACGCTTTATGCGGTGAAATCTATCCCTCAAAATGTACTGATTGACCCCAATGGAAAAATCATTGCAAAGAATTTGCATGGGGATGCTTTACGTGCAAAATTAAGGGAAGTATTAAAGTAGGAATTTAAAACTGTGAATTCCTAAATGCGCTTCAGAAACTTATTTCTGATGGCGCAAAAGCCGCTAAGTATGAAGGTGATCGCCCTCAATCGAAGGTCAGTAAAAATCCCCTTGGAAAAGCAGCGATAGTATAAAAAAATAGGTGCCCGAAAATCGGGCACCTATTTTTTTATATAAATTTATGATCCATTAGCCAAATAAAGCGCTAAAAATATCTTCCAGCTTAGCCACAGGCCGAATGGCAATATTATACTTCTTTGCATCTAAACCTTTGGTATTGAACTTGGAAATAAAAATTCCATCAAAGCCCAACTTCTCTGCTTCCTGAATGCGTTGTTCAATCCGGTTTACAGCTCTGATTTCCCCTGACAATCCCACCTCTCCGGCAAAAGTCAGATTGCTTTGGATAGGAATATCCTGCTGTGATGAGATAATCGCTACGATAACCGCCAGATCAATGGCCGGATCTTCGACCCGCAATCCTCCGGCAATGTTTAAAAATACATCCTGCGCACTTAAACGAAAACCAAATCGCTTTTCCAAAACTGCTAACAGCATATTCAACCTTTTTGTATCATAGCCTGTGGATGAGCGCTGAGCCGTACCGAATGCGGAGTTGCTTACTAAGGCCTGAACTTCAATCATCATGGGCCGCATGCCCTCGAGCATAGCTGCAATGGAAACTCCACTCACGGGCTCATCGCGTTGTGAAATCATAATTTCGGACGGATTTGACACTTCCCGTAAACCCGAACCCTGCATTTCATATATACCTAATTCAGAAGCAGAGCCAAACCTATTTTTGACAGCGCGCAAAATGCGGTAGACATGATGGCGGTCACCTTCAAACTGGAGTACGGTATCAACCATATGTTCCAATACCTTTGGTCCAGCGATGGAACCATCTTTGGTGATATGGCCTACAATAAATACGGGTGTACTGGTTTCTTTGGCAAACCGTAGTAATTCGGCCGTGCATTCCCGTACCTGAGAAACAGAGCCCGGTGCTGATTCAATCTGTGATGAATGCAGTGTTTGGATCGAATCAATGACTATGACATTGGGTTGTACAGTTTCAATCTGCTTAAAAATATTTTGTGTGGATGTTTCCGTCAGAATATAGCAGTTCGCTTTAGATGATTGCGATAAGCGCTCAGCCCGCATCTTGATCTGCTGCTCGCTCTCCTCTCCGGAAATATAGAGGGTCTTGACCTGTGGAATGGACAAAGCCAGCTGGAGCATCAAAGTAGACTTTCCAATGCCGGGTTCACCTCCGATCAGCACCAGCGAACCTGGAACGATTCCGCCGCCCAACACCCGGTTAAACTCTTGATCCGGAGTCAGGATACGCGATTCGTCCTGGTATACAATCTCGTGAATAATGGCTGCTTTGTTTGCCCGCTTTGCATTTCCTGTTGTTGTCGTGCTTCGCCATTCAGGAACTTTTGAGCTTGACTTTTCGACCACCTCCTCAACGAAACTATTCCATTGTTTGCACGAAGGACACTGTCCCATCCATTTGGGAGATTCATAGCCGCAGTTTTGACAGAAATATGCCGATTTTGTTTTTGCCATCTACGAAATTACAAATTTCTATCCGTTACCTTACCTTTCATTTTCTTTTAAAATCCGCAAAAAATTCTGGCCCATGATTTTAGCGATATCTCCTTTCTTATAGCCTCTTTCCAAAAGGCCCTTTGTCAATAAAGGGAACTTGGAAACATCTTCCAAGCCCTGAGGAGCAGATTCGATACCATCAAAATCTGATCCAATCGCTACATGATCAATCCCAACTTTACGGACAAGGTAATCGATATGATCCAATAGTTTGGATAAAGGAGCATCAACTTCGTATTTCGCCTCCTTGGATAACTGATCATACATACTCCAGGTGCTTTTCGTCATATCGGCATCCTTTCCAACTTGTTTTTTGTAGATCTTCTTTAACCGCGTTTCATAGGTCGGATCTAAAAAACCAGAGTAAAAGTTGACACCGATCACGCCGCCATTTTTCTTCAGAGCCTCCAATTGTTCGTCTTTCAGGTTGCGGAAATGTGGACATAAACGATAAGCATTGCTGTGTGACACCAATATCGGTTTACTGGAAACCGCAAGGACATCATAAAAGGTCTGCTCACCACCGTGGGAGAGATCCACCAGCATGCCAAGCTCATTCATTTTCCGAATGATCGCTTTCCCATGGTCAGTTAGTCCTTTTGCCTTCGAATCCATTTTACCAGACTCCATAGCAGCACAACTCGCCCATGGCACATTATAGTTCCAGGTCAAGGTTAAATATTTCGCACCACGTTGATGAAGTTTGATGAGCTTGTCTATGCTACCTTCGATCATATTACCTCCCTCCACACCAATAATCGCAGCAATTTTACCCGTTTTTAGAATGCCATCGATATCTGCCGTTGATTTTGCCAAGGCAATATCCTCCGCATTTGTAGCAATCATTTTTTCCAGGGCATCTATTTGGGCGTTGGCATGCTCAAAGGCTCCGGTCTTCCATTTTGCATCATCGGACCAAACAGCGAAGACTTGCACATCCACTCCGCCTTCTTTTAACCTTGGTAAATCCGTAGCACCCGTACTCAGTCGCTGACCAATATCCTTTCCTCCAAAAATTGATTCATAAATCACATCATTATGCCCATCTACAACAATCATATCGGCATGAATTTGCTTATACTCCTGGCTATAGATCATGCGATTCAGGGTTAAAAGACACAAGCCCGTAAACAATAGATTCCTGATCATTTTTTCGCCTCATTAATTGTCTCATAAATGGCATCCTGAATCCGGCTACGGATATTGAGATCCAACAATTTGGTACTGACTTGCGGGTGCACGCGATTGGACAGGAAGATATAAACCAGCTGATTTTGTGGGTCTACCCAGATACATGTGCCTGTGTATCCGGTATGCCCAAAAACAGTACTATTGGCCAATTTAGATGGATATTCGTTTTTCGGGTTAGGATCCCAGCGGTCAAATCCGAGTCCCCTTCGACTTGTTGCCGACTGTTTACTGGTAAACTGATCTATTGTTTCTGTCTTAAAATAACGCTCGCCCCCATATTCACCGCGGTTCAACAAAAGCTGCCCATATATTGCCAGATCATTGGCTGTAGCAAATAAACCGGCATGTCCAGCGATACCACCGGCCATCGCGGCACCCTGATCATGCACATAACCTTCCAACAATGTTTTACGGAACGAAGTATCCTGCTCCGTAGGCACAATCTGATCCTTCGCAAACCGTTCCCTTGGAAGATAGCCGGCATGGGTCATCCCCAACGGTCGGTAGAAATTTTCCTGAACATAATCTTGCATGGGCACTGCAGTCTGATGTTCCGCAACTTCCTTCATCACATACATGCTTATGTCGCTATACACATAGTTTCCTGTTGGCTTAACCGGGGACTTTAACATTTCGGGCCACATCACATCCCGGTAGTAATGATTGAGAATATAACTATTGTCGGCCATCTTCACCTGATGCTGCTGGTCGGAGCTGCCAACAACATCTCCGGCTTTCAAATATTTATAAAATGGGATAAATGGCGTAAAACCTGCTTCATGAAGCATCACAGCGCGCAATTTGATATCTTTTTTATTCGTATACTTTGCCTGCCATAGGTAATGGCCCATTGTGCTATCCAAATTAATGACATTACGCTCGGTCAGGCGCATAATCACGGGTGTAGTACCCGCAATTTTGCTGACGGAGGCGAGATCAAAAATATCACTTACTTTTGTTGGAATAGCTTTCGTATAGGTATGATAACCATACGATTTTTCCAATAGCACCTGCCCATCTTTGACAATCATCACCACTGCGCCGGGAGTAGCCTGCTTATCGATCGCTTCCTGTGCAATGGCATCAATCTTTTTGGTCAGTTTACCCAAGTTCAGGTTTGAGTTTTTCCCGGAACTGTATTGCAGACGCGTTTGAGCCGTCGTAACATTTCCTTCGGTAATGGCTGCACCGCCAAAGATAGACATCGCAGCATTGTATTGGCCAGCGGTAGTAAAAGGAGCCAAAAGTTCGATTAAATCAGACTGCAGATGCTCAGAAACAGCCTTTTTGCCACGCTCATGTTCAAAGAAGTGGCAGAGCACAACCTTCTTATTGTTCAGTACAGCCTGCTTGAGCTGCGCCAAACAATCCGCATCCAAATCATCTTCCTTCCCTGCGACAATAATCGTATTGTAATATTTGATATCTTCATCAAATTTACTAAAATCCAATACTGTTATATTTGTATACCGTGCCAGCTGGTTTGTAAACGGTGCATATTTGTCCGCATGCGGCACAACAACTGCGATGCGCAACTGATCCAGTCCAGTAAGTGGCAGTAACTGATCGATATTATTATAAAGTATGGTTTCGTTCTTTATGGTCGATTTATATTGAGCGAACAGGGGGGGAATACAGAAGAAACCTGCAAATAACACCCCAAAAAATCCTTTTTTCATTCTGATTTTATCGTTTTTTAGGTTCTATCAAATAAAAATACGAATAAAATAAAAAAACAAAGCTCAGCATCAGTAAAAAATCAATTTTGTTACGGGAATGGGCTTCTAGTTAGGGATTTTTCAGATGAGCAAGCTGAAATCTTTTTTTTTCTGTAAGTTTGATTAATGCCGGAATTGATTCAAGATAAAACAATATTTTCCCTCCTAGAGGTGAGCAAAAGTATCCAAAAAACGCTTGCTGAGCGTTACAAGAGCTTATATTGGATCAAGGCGGAGATGAATAAACTGAACCATTATACGCATTCCGGACATTGTTACCCTGAGCTCGTTGAAAAACAGGATGGCAAAATCGTCGCTGAGATCAGGTCTACTTTATGGAAGGCGGACTTCAACCGGATCAACAACAATTTTCTGAAAATTGCACAGGAACCGCTGCGGGAGGGCATCACAATGTTATTTCAGGCAAGTATTTCCTATGATCCGATGTATGGTTTGAGCTTGAGGATTGTTGATATTGATCCGACTTTTACCCTAGGTGAACTGGAGAAAGAAAAGCTGGATAGCATTAAAAAGCTCAAGGAAGAGGGCATTTACGAGGCCAATAAATTGGTACCCTTCCCCATGCTTCCAAAAAGACTGGCAATTATTTCTGTAGAGACAAGCAAGGGACTTTCTGATTTCTACAAGATTATCAATCAAAACCCCTGGGGCTACCGGTTGGAATGCACCTTATTTCCAGCGCTCTTACAGGGAGATAAATCCATCCCTTCAATCATCAATCAACTCGCGATCATCGCCGATAAAATAGCTGAATTTGATGTGGTTGCCATTATTCGTGGCGGTGGCGGTGAGGTTGGCCTATCGAGCTACAATAATTATCTGTTGGCAAGGGCCATAGCAATCTTCCCTATTCCTGTATTGACGGGAATAGGTCATTCGACCAACTATACTGTGAGCGAGATGGTGGCCTACAAAAATGCGATCACCCCCAGCGAGCTGGCTGATTTCCTCATCCAAAAATTTCATAATTTTTCGGTTCCTATAGACAAAGCTACTGAGAGCATCCAACATCTGATCATTACTCGTTTTAGGGAGGAAAGGAATACTTTGTCTCAAATGGCGACACATATTCAATGGATCGGGAAAAGAGAACTTCAAACTGCGCGCAGCAACATTCAGCACATGCAACACGAGCTGAATGCATTGGTTAAACTGCGTTTTTATGAACATAAAACGGCTTTGGCACACACCGAGCGGATTATCCAACTTTCTGACCCACGGCGATTGCTCAAACAAGGATTTTCCATCACAAAAGTCAATGGCAAATTACTTCAATCTGTAGATCAGATATCCTCCGGAGACCTTATTCAGACAATGCTGGAAGACGGTGAAATAACCAGTACGGTGACTGACAAGAAATCGCATAGCGACAGATTAGAAGGCAGCTAACAGTAATATTATTTGAAACTGAAAAAATTTAAAGCGATAAAAAGACAATGGAACAAAAATATACGTATACCGATGCCTTCAATGAATTACAAACGATTGTAAAAGAAATTGAAAATGGAACAACCAATATTGATGAACTTGCGGAGAAAATCAAACGTGCATCCGAACTTATTGAGGTCTGTCGGGCAAAATTGACCGCAACCGAAGACGAGGTCAACCAGTTGTTGCAAAAGATCTCTCCGGTTCAGGATTTAGATGAAGAATAAGGAAATGAAAATACTCTTGACAAGCCTATAGCATCATCCTTGTGTACAGTACGAGTATTGATAGGCAACAATGTAGGCTATGATACATATTCGTCATACTAAATCGTGAAAAGAACATATTATCCCTATCAGAACATGGGCACTTCAATCAGCAGCAATTTAGCATTATACGCCGCCTCGATATCAATTTTAGCAGAATCATAGATTCCAATGCCGTCTCTCCGTGCTAATGTTTCATTGGCTACGGATACCTTTCCTTCGAGGACAAAAAGGTATATCCCGTTTCTTTCCGAATGGACAGTATACGAGATTGTATTCCCTTCATCCAGGTCCGCAATATTGAAGTATGCATCCTGATGAATATGGACAGTATCCGGATTCGATACGTCGGGGGACACGATGGTTACAAACTTATTATGACGGTCCAAATGAAGATAAGATTTCTGTTCGTAAGTCGGTGTTATATTCTGTTCATTGGGTAATACCCAAACTTGCAAAAATTTAACAGGATCTTTTTGGTCTCCGTTAAACTCCGAATGCTTCACGCCTTTACCAGCAGACATTATCTGCACTTCTCCTGTTTCAATATTACGGACATTGCCCATACTATCTTGATGGGAAAGGATTCCCGCCAAAGGTATGCTCACGATTTCCATATTGTCATGTGCATGACGACCGAAACCCTGACCGCCAGCCACCTGATCATCGTTTAAAACACGTAAGGCACCAAAATTTACTTTTTCAGGATCAAAATATTGTCCAAAGCTAAATGAGTGGGCGCTTTTAAGCCAACCAAAGTCCACATGACCACGATCGTTTTCCCGGTGAATGATCTTTTGCATCTGTTCCTCCCTGTTGTATAAATAACTAATAATCAGAGGACAAAACTCATACCAACAAGCTTTTCGGTAAAAAACCTGCCAATTTGACAAAAACTACAATGCTAGAGCGCTTTGAGTTTATCAGAAGCAACTGCTTGGATAAGTGCCCTTGCAAGGATACGATTGGGGTCAATTACGACCATTCCATTGTGATCTTTCTCAGGAATAGCCAATGGCAGTTCGGCACACCCCAAAATAATCGCTTGAGCGCCTTGTTTTTTCAAATCATCCATCGCCAATAAAAGGTCTTCCCTTGCTTTATTGGCTATGGGTGCTGGTTGCGCCTTAATACCGTAATCTTTATCATAAATCGCATTGTTTACCTTCTCTTTCTGAGTCCCTTCAGGCTCAACAATAGGAAACCCTTTTTTCATAAAAGCTTCCCGATACTGACTATAAGCCTGCTCTCCCGCCGTCGACAGCACGCCTATCGTACTATCCGGATAATTTTCTTGGATGAAGCGCACCGCCTCATGGACAATATGGAGCAACTTCAGTTCTGTCCCCAAGCGAGCCATCTCATCTTGAATAACCGAAAAAATCGGCTCCGCATGCGCTGTATTCGACGGAATTGCCGCAATAGTTGCCCCTGCCTGTTCCAGTTGTTTTAAAATCAATGCGATTGCCTTTCCCGGATTCTCCTTTGATCTATCCAATAAATATGCGGAACGATCCGGAATCAAATTGGGACAGGAAAACAATAACAGTGGCAAATGTTCCTGATCGGAACCTGCCACTGTCTCATCTATAATTTTCTTGGCTATATCCAAGCCTGCATAAGGGCCAAGGCCGCCTACTAAACCAATCATAACTACTATTTTTTATACCTTATGATATAACCAATAGCGCGCCGAATGGTTTGATAAAGTTTACCATTCAATGGCCTGATCTTCATCTGGAATCTGTGTATTGAGCTGCCGTTCCAAAATCAATGAGCCCGAGACCTTGAATTTGATCGCCGTCGTAGCAACAAGGGTATAATCCGTAAACTCGTAATCCACGTTATTGATCGTGATATAACGATGCAATAAATAGGGCCGGACGGCGTCCATCTGTTCTGAAATGGTATAACTTGCATCTTTTTTCACAACGAACTTCATATTTGGATTTGCTGCACGAAAGGTAACACCGCCCTTGTCATTGAATGTTGCAAAAACTTGATAATTCTTCCGGTCCTTTCGCTCTTCATCTATATTTCCCGCGTAAAAGAAGATCGTATTCTCATCGACAACATAGCTCTTGATCTGACTTTTTACGATCGGGGTTTCATTTTCATGCCCTTCCATAACGACCTTTAGGGCCGTCCCGCTATAGGTCCCAGAGTAATTGTTAAAAGGGTTGATGCGTAATAGCGCCTTTTTATAATGCTTCCGGGGATTGACTTTATATTGAGCTCCCGGGTCATCCAAAATAGTCAGGGGAAGGACCCATTTTTCGGTCATATCAATACCTTTCAGTGTAAAATCTATAGCCATTAATCCGGTATTTTCTCCAGACTTGATATCCACCGCTGATGGAATCGAAAAATAGTCCGTACGGAGCTGTTTGTAATAAAAATCCGTCCGTGTCTGGAACCGCTCATAATTCAGTATCCCTAATGTATCGGCATCTACCGCAACTTTGACTGAAAGATTATTGTCATTGCTCGTCGATCCGCTTACTTCCAAGGGTTGCATGAAGGTGGTCTTTTGTCCATCCTTATAACGAACATAGATATTGGTCACCCCTTCACTTTCCAGGGGAGCTTTAAAAGAAATGTAATGTTCGAATTGTTCCTCTTTCCATTCATCATTACAAGAGCCGCAGACAGCAAGTAAAGTGAGGAACAACAATTGTATATATGACTTGTTCATAAAATGCATATTTAGTTAATCATTGTAAGTCCATCCGGGATTTTGAGTCAGATTCTTATTGCGCTTAAGTTCGGTATGGCTAATCGGCCAAAACCACATTTTGTCGGCAAAGGTTGTCTTCAAGGTCCATATCGCGACGGGCTGGTAAAAAAGGTCGCGTTCCGCTACATTCATCAATACGTTACAGCCATACACAGGCAATGCTTCTTCAACAGGTGCATCCATCCAGCGGCGTAGATCATAATAGCGTTGACCTTCGCCCATAAGCTCAATAAAACGCTCCCGTTTCAATGCTTTACGTAGCTCATTCTTATTGCCATATACACTGGCAGCGTAATCCGGCACACCCGCGCGGATGCGTACGGGATGGATACCCTTTTTCATTTCGGCAATGTCACGGCTAATGGTATAACTTGCTCCGCGCCAAGACGGAATCGTATACGAACCGCTCAGCTCATTCAGCGCCTCCGCATACATCAGCAATACATCTGCATAACGGATGGCGGGTTCGGCCTTGGGAATAATACGGGAGCCAACTCCACCTTCGTAAGTATCACTGGGATGAACAAACTTCTTAACGCCGAAACCCGTCCGCAACCAGTACCCATTCGCTGAATTAAAGCCGTTTCCTTTCGGGTCAGCGCTATAATAGAAGATTTGTTTGTTGCGGTTTTCCTCTTTTGTTTCATTAAGCAATGTCCAAAAACTTCCACTATAAGCCACCGAAGCGTAGAATCGCGGTTCGCGGTTTGCATATTGCAACGACACACCGGGACGCAATGGTCTGTATTTTTTATTGTCATAATCCTCCTGTGTCACAAATCCACTGACACGATCTGAACCATTACCACGGCCGATTTCCTTATCCTTACCTGGCACATCCGTACCATCATTCATATAATAAGCATCAACCAGTTTCTGTGTCAGCCCATGCGTATTCCATCCTGTTGCTGAACGCGGCAGTTGGTGGATGACCATTTGGTCTATGCCCTCATTCGGTTGGTTATTACCCCGGGTAAATATTAACTCCGGATTACCCGAAGCAGTCAATGTCCCATTAAAGACCTCTGCATAGGATTTGGCAGGATCGATGTCGGCCCAACCTGCTGGCCAGCTTTTTTCCGAAAAATTATGATCCTGTGGCGGTCTGACTGTTGCATCATCACCTGTTTCCTGTAAAGGGGCCGTGTAAAGCCGATATACCCCCAATTCGATAACATCGCGTGCCGCTGCCGCGGCCTTTGCCCATTTCTCTTCTTTATAATCGGCAGACAACAGGCGTTTCATTTGTTTGTCTACCAAACGCGCAGCATAAGCGGAATTATTCCCATTGGCCAAGGGGCTTGCCGCATACAGAAGCACTTTAGCCCTCGCAGCCAATGCCGCACCTACAGAAGGGCGGGCAGAGCCATCCTGTCCGCGCCTCATCCCAAGGGCTTCCATCTCTTTCGCAGCCTTTAATAGTTCGTTACTGATGAATTCAGCACACTCATCATAAGTATTTCGCGCAATAGCCAGTTCTTCATAACTATCTGTATAATCCAGGCCTTCATCGGGCAGAATCGGAATAGGCCCATATTTACGGAGCAATAACCAGTAGAGGTAAGCCCGCGCAAAACGCGCTTGCCCCCGATAATCTACGATTTCGGCCTCGGACATCTCCGTATTCATGTAGATATTATGGATAAAGGTCGAAGCATTCCGAATCCCGCGATACGATTGAGTCCATGTCCCCTGTTTATCCGTTTCGGTATACAAACCCATTTTAAACATATTATAGGACAGCTCATTTTTTGATGGATCGTAATCCTTGTCCCGATCACCATAATACATATCATCCGCGAAACAATGCGGTGTCAGGCCTTTACTGGCGACATCGGCATTTTCACCTTTGAATTCTTCAAATACATGAGCCAGCCATTTCTCCGAATACAGTTTGCTTTTAAATGTTTTTTCCAAGGTGATCCGATCTTTAAAATATTGGTCGGACTTTAAATAATCCTTTTTACAGGATGAGATCACATTCATGCCCAAAGCGAGCATAAGTGCAAGATATAATGTCTTTCTTTGCATCTTTTTCTAATTTTACAGGTTAATATTGATGCCAAATGTAAAGGACTTGGGCAGGGGATAATCTTCGCCCCTTGGGGTGGCCAGCTCCGGATCCCAAAGTTTGAATTTTGACCAGGTCAATAAATTTGAGCCAACGAGGAAGAAGCGAATGCTATTGGCCTTAATCCGATTGGTAAGCTGTTTTGGCAATGTATAACCAATATCCAAGGTTTTCAAACGAAGATATTGTCCGTTTTTCAACCAAAATGTTGACTCTCTGAAATTATTAATATTGTCTCCAAAGCTTAAACGTGGATAAGATGCATTGGGATTTTCGGTTGACGGATCACCCGATATCTCGGCTGAAATCCAACGATTATCGCCCATGACGCCTTTCATCACCTGCCCCCATTCACCCTCACGAAAAGCCTGTACCGTTTTTCCATAAATCGAAAAAGTAGACTTCCCCGATCCCTGGAAATGGACACTAAGGTCAAATCCCCGCCAGCTCAGCGAAGTACCTAGACCGTAAACCAAATTAGGCCGCCGTGTTGCGCCTATGGCCACCCGGTCACCATCATCCACTATCCCATCTCCATTGACATCTTTATATTTTATATCTCCGGGCTGATAATTTGGCGGATTATTATCAAACTGTTGTTTCGGGCTATTGCGAATATCATCGTAATCTTTAAACAGGCCTAAAGCGATTAATCCTATAGACTGGTCGACACGATAACCTTTTTGATTTTGATAACCGTATACGTTATTTTCCTCATCGATTGCCGTAATTTCGTTCTTACTATAGGTGATATTGCTACGTGCCGTAAGGTTTAGTTCGCCGATCTTCTGCTTATATTCGAGGCGCCCGTCAAAACCACGTGATTTTACTCCACCCACATTCGCTCTTGGAATACTTTCCAGGCCAACCATGCTTGGCAAAAATCTTCGTTCCATATAAATGCCGGTACGTTTCTCATCAAAGAAATCGAAGTTGGCGACAATTTTATCCCGCAATAAAGCGATATCCAAACCCAGGTTATTTTTGGTCGCCATTTCCCATGTGACATAGGGCGAAGCCACCTGGCTATACCGAATACCGCCATAGGAACGATCTAGGCCGTAATCTGCCCATTGATACCCCCCTACGGGAATCCGCTGACCATTACTATCCAGAATCAGGTTACCCCTATCATCTCTACGCCAGATTTCCTCAATCGTATATAAGTACGGGAAACGTTCGTTGTTATCGCCTATTTTAAGTTGGTCATTTCCCACCTTACCCCAGGAGTAACGTACTTTAAGCAAATTCAGCCAAGGAACATTATTCTTTACAAAAGGCTCCTCGGAGATATTCCATGCTGCTGCTACAGCGGGGAAAAAACCATATTGTTGCCCTATGGCAAAGTTTTCCGAACCCGTATAACCAAAATTGAAATCAGCAACATAACGTGACTTCCAATTATAGGTCAATCTTCCCGCTAATGCCTGGTTACGTCGGGATACCCCATTTTTGATGTCATTGCCCAAATCAACTGTTTTGGTAAAAGCATCCCGGGTAAAACGTGCTACTGCACCCAAATTATGATCTCCAATTTTACGGTCATAATTAATCATAACATCATAAAACTCCCGTCTATTTCCTTCGGAATACCCGCCCTGTTCCATTTCCCTGGGATTAGCCTTATGCGTAAAAATCAGATTCCCATTCTCATCACGTGCGCGTTCGGCATGCCATAATTCAGGCAATTTAATACGCGTGATATTGTTATTATTATAGGTATCAAAGCCGACAATCCCTCTGAGTTTTAAACCTTTGGTAATAAAATCAAAGTTCTGTTCAATTGTAACGTCGGTCTGTACTTTGTTTTGCCAATTTTCATTGAATCCCGACTGTGTTGACATGACCCATGGATTGATCTTATTGCCATCTCCTATCGTTGGTACACGGCCGTTGGAATACAGTACTGGTGTACTGATCGGAGAATATCCAAAAAAAGAACCCCATAGATCCTGATCGCCCAGGCCTGGGCTATTCCGTTTGTCCAGTGATCCCGCGACGCCAACTTTCAATACGGTGCTTTTGGTCACGTTGATATCCGCATTCAAACGGTAATTCCAACGTTTATAGTTCGCATTTGTGTTATAATCGTTGCGCAGTGTTTCATCCGTTTTATACATACCACCTTCATCTACATAGCTTCCCGAAACGAAATAACGCGTTGTAGCCCCACCTCCGGTCATGTTAAGGTTTGCCCGGTAAGTCATGGCACCATCTTTCAACAACAGGTCTTTCCAGTTGACATTAGGATAAAGATCTGGGTCCAATCCCAAGCGCAAGATCTCCAACTCTTCCGTACGATAAATCGGTTCAAAATTTCGCGTGATCCGGGCCTCATTTAGTAGGTTAGCATAGGTTACGCCATCCTCAAATTCAGGCGTAATTGTACGTGTGTTATAAATGGTTTCGTCTTTAAAATTGATGTTGATTTTACCCTCTTTACCACGTTTTGTTGTGATCAGGATAACGCCGTTTGCTCCTCTAGAGCCATAAATTGCTGTCAAGGCCGCATCTTTAAGCACGGTAAACGTTTCAATATCTTCGATATTTATATCATTAATATCGCGCTCGACATTATCTACCAAAACTAAAGCGGCACTACCGCCACCGAAGGTAGAAATACCACGTATCCAAAACTCAGAGATATTTCTACCGGGCTGACCGGATTGCATCATCGCCATGACACCGGGCACATTACCGGCAAGTGCATTCGTTATACTTGAAGTTGGGTTAGCTTTCATTGTCTCCACATCCACTCCACTTGCGGCCCCAGTCAATGTCAGCTTCTTTTGAGTACCAGTACCTGTTACTACCACTTCATCCAGTACACTGGTCTCCGATTCTTTTAAACTCACATCAATGATTTGTGCATCTTTCACAAGTACTTCTTTCTTTTGGTATCCCACAGAAGAGAATACGAGTGTTTTGTAACGCTCTACTTTTATCTTATAGTTACCCTTGCTATCCGAGCTCGTCCCCAAGCCGGGAGCATCTTTCACCGAGATGCTGACACCGACAAGCGGCAACCTTTGGGTATCGACAATGACACCCCTTACCTCAACAGTTTCTTGTGCAAACACAGTCCAGCTGAAACTGAGAAGCACTATACATGTTAGTACTATTTTATTCATCATCTTATCACAGGTTAATCTTGGTCATTTTCATCCATTTCCTCCAATGCGATCTTACGAATCCGCCTATTTTCACGGTCTCCAATATAAAAAGCCTGTTCTTTTTCGTTATAGGCAATGCCTGATGGTCGATCAAAACGAGCATCAGCCCTCAGATCACCATTAACATAGCCGTAAGGATTCGTATTCAGGCTTGAACTACCCCTGCCAGCAAAAGTTGTTACGGCACCTTCAGGCGTAAGCATACGAATGGCATGATTCATAAGGTCGGTAAAATAAAAATCGTAGACATCGGGTTTACCGGCTTCCACATAGGCCTGGTTTTTGACAAATACCCCTTGGTAAGGCTGATTGACACGAGCTGAGGATCCTACCCCATCTTTATAACCAGATTCACGGACTTTTCCGCAAACTAAATAGGGTTGGTTAAACCGCTTTTTATCCCAATTATAATCCGCACGCATAATATAACCTTGATTAATCACCAAAATATACGCGTAGTTTCCTGTTGGATGGATCAAGGCCCGATATTCCCATTCCGGATCCTGAATCACATATAACTGCTCAGCTTTTACTGTTTTATCTGTGAAATACTGATTGAGATCAAAACGGAAGAACTCTCCTTTTGCATAACTGTTAAAATACATTTCCCCGTTCACAGGATGAATGGAAGCCCCATTACACTGTTTGCTTTTGGTCAGCACTTCTTTATCGAGAAAGCTCCTTGCTCGGGAAAACAATAACGTTGACTCATCATTCTCTCCGCCCCGGTCTTGTGCTACGATCATATATTTCCCATCTATCGAAAAATCTACACTACGTGGGCGGCTAAAATCGGAACGTTTTTTGGTAATTGTGCTATCCTCAAAATTAATCAGATAGAGGCCATTATTGTCATCAAAGGTCACCCACAGATGTTTGGGATTTATGGGATCAAACTTCATAAAAGAGGAAAGCCAAAAGCCACTGGCCATTTTGTTTTGGTCAGCATCTTTAAACTTACCGTCTTTCCAAGGTTCGTCACCGCGGGCATTCCTGTAACCGGCAAGTGTGGATACCACCAGCTTACGCTTATAATCAAACTTTGCTTCAGCTCGGCCGATGACAGGTTTCTCGGTTCCGCCAACACGCACTTCGATATCGCCCTCGAACGCCTGTTTGGGAACAAGGCAATACAATGACTCGCCTAAAGCATTAATAACGACTGCTTTTTGTCCACCTATAAACACGCTAACATTCTTCGGATCATTTCCGAAATTTTGCCCATAAATAATTAGACGCTGCCCCATGCCACCCGATTTTGGGCTGAAATCAGACACGGTGACGGGTTTTGTGGGATCAAAAGGCTTAGATTCTCCAATAATTGCTGTTGTATCGTTCTTACAGGCCCAAAGACCAAAGGTGAGAATCATAAAGACCCAGAGTCTACCAAATCGGCACAAGGCTCTATTCGCTACTTGTTTTGTTCTCATAAGTTATTAATTGGTTAAAATTTATTTCAAATACTTTTTTTAGTATCCCAGTGGATCGCTTCCGGATATTTTTTCTTTAGGCTTATCTCGTTGAAAGCATGTCAGGGACTTAACTGGTTTTCCTTACGTCGGAAATTTTAGGACGAACGAATCGACGCCCGCCCATTTGGAGGGCGAACTCCTTTTAAAAGTTTACACATAATTGATTAATTAAAATTACAAGCTAAATGGTATTAGCTTTTGACAGCTAAAAAGACTTTAGTGCAATAGCTTCAAAGTCTTCCTAATTTATTTAAATTACTTTTCTAATACTTTCTATTTCCGTTTTTAAATTCCAAGCATTATACTCCCCGCAATTCTTAGTATAACTCTCTTCATTCGTTCAAATGGTCGCTACATGTAAGCGATATCTATTACTAGCACAATAGCATTCGTTCTTTCAGCAAAAATTTAATGGGTATATCTCTAATCTGTGTTTCTAGGTGCTTCCCTAGGGTATTATATTCTATAATTGATTACTCAAAAGTAGCTAACGTAAAATTTTTGAGACTATCGAATTATCTCAATAATCTGCTTGTTTGTATCAAACAGGAAAACCAGTGCTATTAAATAGCTAAATCTGTTAATCGTATTTCCAAATACTAATTACATCGATCCGATTACTCATTCCTTTTCGTTGTTTCAATTTATTTTAGGCATTTTCGATCTGTAAACTTTAAAGGATGAGAACGGCAATTTTATTATTTCTACTATTTCAATTTTTTGCAATTTCGGCACAAGATTCCCAAGGGAACGACTATTATTTTGGAGACAATTTCCATTTTAGCGGTTACTCTACTGATGCCCAGACAATGGTGAGAACTAAAGTGGGGTACATTACTTCTGCAAAATATATCTGGCATATTTTCGACAGCTTCGATAACACAAAAAAGCTACCTGGGAAAGGCTTATCTGCGACTCCCAACTCACCAATAATCCTGGGTATAAAACTAAATCCAAAATTGAAGAATTTTATCTCGCCTGAAGTTCAAAATTTTTCAAAAAAATATAATAGTTATTTTATCCCGGATAGTTCCGATGCAACAATAATCGCTATGGGGATCAATAAAAATAACCATCAGGATTTTATGTACCGCGTTATCGAAAATGATAGCATTGAACTTGTTCCCTGGTCACCGATACCGGCCTTATCAATGAGTTATGGAGCCAAAGAAACCTATGGTGATATTGGAACTTTTAACTTTCCAAATAAACTGATCTTAGTGGAAGTCAAACATCGGAAAGTATACAATATAAGAGATGGTTATATTTTAGATTGGCGGAAAAATGTACGTCCCATTTTAGATCAAATTATCGCCCGTGGAGCTGGTCAATACGGCTATTTTAATCTATTGGACCGTACTTTGAATAAATCCTACATCCAACAATATGATAAGCTTACCGGAGTACCCTTAGATTTGACTTTTAATAAAGACAGCATCTCTTCTCTGAACCTTGAATTTCAAAATCACGAAACGATCCCCTATTCCATCAATTTGATCAAAAAAACAAAAAATATAGTTGACACGATCCTACTAGAATGGTGGACTCAATCCAAACAATTTGAAGTTTCAAACCAATATTTAAATGAAATTGGAGAATATGAGTTATTGATCCATAAAACAGGGAATATCGGCAAATACGGTCCGGATGAGGTTCTGAGGATCCCTTATCGCGTTACACCCGCTCCTAAGCAATTTTCAGCGACATTTTTTTGGTCGACCTTATTTCCAATACTCTGTGTCAGCATCGTAATTATCATCACTATATTTATTCTTGTCCGATATAGAAGCCGCAAACGCTTAAAAAAGCTTGAACAACAAAGACAAGCGCTGATGCTTCAGATACGGAATATCCAGTCCCAATTAAATCCTCACTTTATATTCAATGCAATCAACTCTATACAAAACCTTATTCAAAAAACTGACCAGGAAAGAACCAATTATTATCTGAGCAAATTCTCCTCATTGACCAGGGCCACTCTAGAAAATGCTGAAAGAGAGATGAACACCTTAAATCACGAGTTTCAATTATTGGACGATTACTTACAAATGGAACAATTAAGGTTTGGATTCAAATATGAAATACTAAACAACTTAGAAGTACATGGTGATTTGATCGAAATCCCAAGCTTGTTACTTCAACCAATAGTAGAAAATGCAGTAAAACATGGCATTGCGGCAATAGGCTCCCAAGGAATGATAACCTTATCCGCCCAGCAAGTAGAGCAAGATTTATTTCTCTGCGTTTCCGATAATGGGAAGGGATTTAATGTGAAGATGACAAAACCCACCAGTGGATATGGACTAAGGCTTACTGAGGAACGATTAATCTTGCTGGGCAAGCTTTATCCCGAAAACACTTTTCAGATCCATAGAACATCAAACTCAGGAATTACTAAAATCTGCATTATTATATCCGACTGGATAGCCAAACCCTAATATTATGATAAATTATATAATTGTAGACGATGAAATTAATAACATCGAAATCCTAAAGAGTTATTTGGATAATTATACTGACCTCTTAAAACCTGTCGGCACAGCCGGCAATGCGGACGAAGCGCTTCTATTGATTAAGCAGCAACAGCCCGAATTGGTGTTTTTGGATATTCAAATGCCCGATAAAAGCGGCTTCGACCTGCTCCAAGAACTTGGCAAAAGAAACTTCGAAGTCATCTTCGTTACAGCATACGATAAGTTTGGTATTCAGGCGATCAAGTTTTCAGCGCTGGATTACTTACTAAAACCAATTAATCTTATCGAATTAGAAGCCGCACTATATAAAGCCTCCGAAAAGATTAAGCGTAAAAAACACAATGCTAATCTTGAAAACCTAATACAGAATCTAAACAATGAACAACGCAGTACACATAAAATCGCACTTGCGACCGGAAGGGAAACCCAATATATACCCATTATTAATATCGTTCATTGCCAAGCGGACAATAATTACACTAAAATATATTTTACAGATAACAAATCAATCGTTATTGGTAAAACGTTAAAAGAGTACGACGACATGTTAGCTATTTATGGTTTCATCCGCTCTCATCAAAGTCATCTTGTCAACCCCGAACATGTTGTATCGGTAACTAAAGGCCAAGGGGCCTATCTCATGATGAACAATGGCACACGAATACCTATTGCTCGTCAAAAAAAAGAATATGTATATCAGATTTTAAACAAACACAATAAATCATGAAAGCCTACCTCTTTTATTTTATCACAAGCATCTTCCCTTTAATTGTTTTAGGGCAAAATAAATCGGAACAACCTATCACGCATGCCGAGTACGCACAGCAATATCCCCAAAAAAACCATTCAAAAATTAAGGGATGGGTTATCAATGGAAATTCGACAGATCTAAAAGATATCATTGTAAAGTACGCTGTTGTCAACATTGGAAATCCGATACAATCTACTTACGAAATCGCTCTTGAACAAGATGGATCATTCCTGATTATACTACCCGAAAAGCTTCCAAATCGTCAGATTTGGTTATCATTTGGGAGCTATGCCTATATCTGCCTCTACAGTGATGACGAACTTGTACTCACCTTTGATCTCAATAAATTGAAGAAAAACGCTGTTTACTTCAATGGCGAGGGAGTAACCTTCGCAGGAAAAGATGGAGACAAAAATCGAATTATGAATGATTACATATTATTTAATAAAAAATATAACGCAAATTTCTCAAATAAAATCAATGTATTAGCAACCGAAGACTCCAATTATATGACTATACTGGATAGCTTATTTGCTTTTCAACAAAAAGTTAACCAAGACTTTTACATGGCCTATGACCATACGCAGCAGACATTGATTGACGGGGAGACAAATATGGCATATTATGCAAAAAAATTAAACTATTTATATCGAAATGCTAAACCTGTTCATTCAATAAACGAACTACTCATTCCAGTTTATGCTATCTCAAATAATTCTCATGAATATCTTCAATTTCTGAACAGATATATGGCTTCAGTTGGTTTCAAAGGGACTAAGGAAAAATTTAGTGTTACAAACTTGGCTAAATATTACGACGAGACGCTTCCTCCTACTTACGCTGATCTTGGGAAGCTGCAATTTGACGATAGTGATTTAAAAGAGAAATTTCAGCTATACGAGCTCTTAAAGCCCACCATGCGTTATAATTGGTCGAAAGATTACCTGAATTCGCAAATGACGGACTTAGCAAAAAAAATCAAAGCAATTGACTCCATAAACGTAAAATCATCCATAGATAAAGAAAATTCTTCCCTTGGCAAATCAATACTAAAAACCAAGTCCAATTCTAAGTTATATTTAAACGAACATAAGTCTGGTAAAGAACTCCTAACAGCTTTAAAATCCACTTTTAAAAACAAGCTAGTTGTAATTGATATATGGGCTACATGGTGTATGCCCTGTATTCAAGCGATGCCTTTTGGGAAAAAACTCCAGCTGGAGATTCACGATGCAGGACTTCCCATAGAATTTGTATACCTATGTAGCTCCTCAGGAACAGATGAACAAAAATGGCGGAATAAAGTCCTGGAACTAGATCAGCCTGGAACACATGTTTTTGTCGACTCTAAGGTTATAACTGAAGTAATGAATACTTTTGACAAAACAGGCTTTCCTTCCTATATTTTGCTTGAGCCCAATGGAGCTTATGATTACCATTCCATTCTATCCATGCAAAGTTTGAGTTTGGAGAAATTGAAAAAGAAGCTTTAAGTACAACGAAGCACTTTATACTTCAAATTTTGGCAATCTACCTCCTAAAACAAAAAAGCCTGCAAATTTGATATTTTGCAGGTTTTTCTTTTGTAGCCCGTAGGGGAATCGAACCCCTGTTTCAAGAATGAAAATCTTGCGTCCTAACCCCTAGACGAACGGGCCATTTTTTAATGCAACTCCAAAAGCTTTCTTGTTTTTTGGAGTTGCAAATATAGATCTTAAAATTATTTTTACAAAAATAATTTTAAATATTTTTTAGATGAGATCAAAACCGATATCGCGGCGGAAATACTTTCCTTCAAAATAGATCCTTCCAGCATCTGCTGTTGCCTGTTGAAGAGCCTCAAAAAGAGAGTCTTGTAACGTGGTAACAGCAATCACGCGACCACCAGCGGTGACAACCTTACCATCCAACTCCTTGGTGCCTGCCTGAAATACAATAGATTCCTTGACATTCTCCATATTCACAATTTCCTTTCCGGATTCATAGGTACCAGGGTAACCTCCTGCCACTAACATCACCGTAACTGCTGTTTTTGGCGAGACGGTATAAGAACGTTGGTCTAAATTTCCCTGTGCAACACCTTCTAGCAGATCCAAGAGATCAGACTCAATACGCGGTAATACAGATTCTGTTTCAGGATCGCCCATACGAACATTATATTCAATGACATATGGCTCGCCATCGACATTCATCAAACCGATAAAAATAAAGCCTTTATATGGAATACCATCTTTCTTCAATCCCTCAACAGTTGGTTTGATGATACGTTCTTCTACCTTATTCAAAAATGTCTCATCAGCAAAAGGTACCGGAGAAATGGATCCCATTCCACCTGTATTTAAACCCGTATCTCCCTCTCCTATGCGTTTATAATCCTTCGCAGAAGGCAATACCTTATACGAGTTACCATCAGTCAATACGAATACCGATAGCTCAATTCCTTTTAAAAATTCCTCAACGACGACAACTCGGCTTGCCTCACCAAATTTGGAATCCGCAATCATCGCTTTTAGTTCGGCTTTAGCATCATCAAGCGTTTCACAGATCAAAACACCTTTTCCAGCAGCCAGACCATCGGCTTTAAGCACGATCGGTAGCTTTTGACTTTCTAGATAAACCAGTCCTTCCTCCAAAGAGTCCACATCAAAAGAACGCGATGCAGCAGTAGGTACACCGTGTCTATCCATAAACTGTTTTGAAAAATCTTTTGAGCCTTCTAATTGAGCTCCTTCCTGTTGTGGGCCGATTACCGGAATATCTTTTAAATCTGTACGGTTTAAAAAATAATCATGAATACCTTTTACCAAAGGCTCTTCGGGACCTACGACAACCATTTGTATGGCATTTTCCAAGACAAAGGAAGCGATAGCTTCAAAATCAGTAACTTTAATATTGACATTTTGGCCGTACGCTCCTGTACCAGCGTTGCCTGGAGCTATAAACAATTGACCTAAACGTGGACTTTTCGACAACTTATAGGCGAAGGCAGATTCCCGACCTCCTGAACCGATTATTAGGATATTCATAGCACAAAGATATTTTTTTTATGCTAATTTTCAGGCAAAAGATGGTTCAAAAACAGATTTTAAATTTATTTTTCAGCACAAATGAAGATCGAAGCATCCATACAGATCGTTTAGCAACTCTACCTAGATAATATTTTGATTTATAAGTTGATTAAAGGAAAAATATTTTCTAATTTTCAAGAAACATTGGTCATATGTACGCTAGAATATTGTTGTTAGTCAATTGCCTATTTCTTCCGTTATGGGCCTTTTCTCAAATCGATCAAACATTACAGAAACTGGAGACCTACCGTGAAAATCATGTCACAGAAAAAATTTATCTACATCTAGACAAAAATGACTATTCAGCTGGTGAAAGTATTTGGTTCAAAATGTATTGTACCACGGCGCCCTTCAATTACTTGAGCAACATCAGTAAAATCGCCAATATCGAATTGATCTCTCCAACAAATGACGTCGTTAAAAGTATCAAGATCCCACTCACATTGGGTCTCGGCATTGGCGATCTCAGCCTGTCCGACACACTAGTAGAAGGCACATATAGAATCAGAGCATACACCCGCTGGATGCAAAATGATTCCATATCCAATTTCTATGAGCGTATTATCCCTATTACCAACGGGAGAGCAGATAATGTCATAACCCAAAGCACATTGCTTAAAAATGGAAATGAAAATTTCTTCCAGATCGATCTAAAGACAATTCAGGGAGCGCCTCTAATAAACAGCAGTATAAGCTACACGCTCCAACAAAATGGCCAAAAGGAAAAAACAGGCCGGTTAAAATCCAATGAAAATGGAACAATAGCACTTGAACTCAAAGATAACTTTAAAGGAGGCCTGCTAACATTGCAATTCCTCTCCTTAGACAAAAGACGTGTGCTAAAGAGCTTTACTATCCCGAATCCAAATCAGCAAAACAGTATCCAGATTTTTCCTGAAAGCGGCGAATTTGTAAATAATATCCTAAGCAAAACCGGCGTCAAAGTACTAAGCCCTTCGGGCTTGGGTATTCAATCAAAAATCCAAATCGCAGAAGAAAACCAAGCTCCCTTTATCGAATTTGAAACCAATGTGCTGGGCATGGGAAGTATCCCACTGATTCTAAGCTCCGAAAAAAAATACATGGTCACTGCAGTCTTTTCGGACGGAAGTTCTGTGAGGACAGCACTACCTCCAGTAGCAGTATCTGGTTATGTGCTCACCGTCAATGCCGGTTTAAAAGACAAGATCGCAGCCCAATTATCCGCCACTAACGATCTGGTCAGCCGAAAAGATGTTTATCTAATTGCCCAATACAATGGAATCGTACTACATGCTGTAAAGCAAAAGTTAAATGGACCGGAGCTCCTGTTCAACATTCCCAAAAAGGATCTTCCTTCGGGAGTGATTCAACTTTCCGTACTGAATGAGGAGATGACTCCCATCATAGAAAGACTTGTCTTTAATTACAATGCACCTAAAACACTGTTCCCAATAGCCATCCAATTAAACAAGTCCTCCTTTGCTACGAGAGAGCAGGTCATCGCAAGCCTCTCCATTAAAGATGGTAGTAGCGATACCTCAAAAATAGCGGCGCTCTCAGCCGCTGTAGTCAACCTCAGTAAAGTTGATTCCACCACAGATCAATATTATTCTTCGATTGTCTCCGAGCTCCTCCTAAAATCTGATCTCCGTGGTTTTGTAGAGCGCCCCAATTACTATTTTGATGATTTGGATAACATCCGATTTAATGAGCTTGACAACCTCATGTTGATCCAAGGCTGGCGTAAACTGGACTGGAAGAATTATCTCAGTACAACGAATAATCTGTATCGACCGGAAAAAGGTCTCACAATTTCTGGGACGGTCAAGAAAACCGGACGAAAAGCAGTTGTTCCCAATGCTAAAGTGACTTTAATACCAACCAGCGATATAATGCTGAGTATAGACACAACCACAAATAATGATGGTAGATTTATTTTTGATGACTTACTATTCGCCGATAGCATCAAATTTATCGTAACCGGGAAGGGTCAAAAGGAAAAGAACAGGGTTGACATACTTATTGACGAGATCGCAGCTCCTGCTGTTACTGAAAGCAAAGACCAACCCTTGATTGCGAATGATGTCAACAGCAGACTGATTGATCAGCTCAAAGGTAGCCAGCAATTTTTGACGGAACTGGAAGCTGCCGGCATCATTCAAAAAAGTATTAAACTGGAGGAAGTCCAGGTTAACAGGATGCGGACCAATAAAGCGGACAAAAATTCAAGAAATCTCAATGGTCCGGGCCATGCTGATCAGGTCTTGTCAGCCGAAGATCTATCGACCTGCACAACCCTGGAGCAATGTCTAGCAGGAAGACTGGTGGGCGTTATTTTTCGAAATGGAGTTCCTTACAGTACCCGCTCGATGGGAATGAACGGGGGTAGTCCCATGCAGGTTGTTTTAGATGGGATGTACATCGAGGCGGATCAGCTCGACATGATCAATGTTCAGGACATTGCCAGTATCGAGGTGTTGAGGAGCATCGGCAACACCGCCATCTATGGTATGTATGGCGGAAACGGTGTATTGGTCATTACAAGTAAATCCGGAGATGCAATGTCAGCCTCCTATACACCTACAGGAATCGTCACCATTGTGCCTAAAGGACTGCATGTAAACCGCATCTTTTTCAAACCACAATATAACACCACACAAAAACAGGAACTTAAACGCGACCTAAGAACAACCATCGCCTGGGAACCTAATCTAGTGACCGAGAAAAATGGGAAAACCAAATTTGATTTTTTTACTTCCGATGAACCCGGAACCTATAAAATTACAGTCGAAGGCGTTGACATGGAAGGCAAAATTGCCCATCTTGAATATTTAATAGAAGTAAAATCACAATAGCAATCCGAACAAACCGTTATAAATTTAAATAAATTCGTTATGCAGCATATCAAAACCAAAATAGAAGACCATATTTTAAGTATTTTTTTGGATCGGGGAAAGTCCAACGCCATCGATACACAGTTATTAAAAGAGCTGATAGAGACCCTCGAATCTAATCAGGCTAACGATGCTGTGCGCGGAGCGATTCTTATCGGTAAGGAGAACTTTTTTAGCGCAGGTCTTGACCTGATCACCTTATTTGATTATGATGAGGATCAAATCCGGGAATTCTGGAATCTTTTTTTGGAGGCCACTTCCCTACTGGCATCTTTCCCGAAACCGATAGTCGCCGCCATATCGGGCCATAGTCCGGCTGGAGGCTGTGTATTCGCCCTATGCTGCGATTATAGGATTATGGCTGAAGGGAATTTCGTGATAGGACTCAATGAAATACCAGTGGGGCTTATCGTACCTGAAAGTATCTTCCAACTTTATGCTTTCTGGATCGGGAAAAGACATGCTTATCAGAATCTGCTCGAAGGAAAACTGCTCTCGCCGCTTGAAGCAAAATCACAGGGCTTGGTGGACGAAGTCGTACCGGCAGATATACTTTTTAATACCGCATCGAAGAAAATAAAACAGATCGCACAGTTTAATCAAAAAACCTGGCAAACCTCTAAACTAAACTTCCGAAAAGAAATAATTCTTAAATTGCGTGAAAATAGAGAAGAGACGATTCAGGCTATTCTCGAACAATGGTGGCTACCGTCAACACGGTCTATATTAAAGTCGATCATCGAAAATTTGACTTCAAAAAAATAATATTTAATAAACGAAAATAACATGAGAAATCTCTTTTTCTTTGTTCTTATCTGTCTCTCCATCAGTGTGGTCTCCTGTAGAAACAATAAAAAGGAAGACAAGGCAGTCAAAATTGCCCAGGATTCTATTCCATTGGATACGATAAGTAAACCGGACACGGTCGAAAAAGAAATAAAGAAAGAGGATACAGAAACGCTGGAAGAAGTACTGGAAAAAATTGCCAAAGCATATACTGAACAAGACAGTAAAACGATCAATAACTATATACATCCAAAATTAGGGATCTATATCATATATCGTCCGGGAGCATTGGATTCGTATGTGCATCAAAATAGTTTTAATTTTTCCAAACCGGTCCCAGAATATCATTCGTATGAAAAACTGAGTTACAAAGGACCGTTAAAAGCAGGAAAACTCCCTGCTTTTGACTGTGGAACAATGAAATGGGATAAGTTAGGCTTTTTTTATGATAAGAAGTCCCGTCCGAATGAACTGTCACAAACGGCTAAATTCATGAACGAGATTTTAGATGCAAAAATTAATCGGACCGAATTGCAGCGGCTGAGAAATATAGAAGCCAGAAGCTATCGTGCGATCATGACGTCCAATGAAAGCGAAGAGCCTTTTGTTTTTCATGTAACAAAAGAAGGAGAAAAATGGTATATTACAGTTATAGACCGCGCGTATGCAGGTTGTGATGCATAAAAAGATTTTTTACATTTAGCCATTTTTAAGAGCATGGGAAATTTAGATAAAGACATACAAAAGAAAATCGACGATTGGTTAACCTCCAATTATGATGAGGAAACAAGAACCTCCGTCCAGAAATTAATAGATGATCAGGCAGAGACAGAACTTATTGATTCATTCTACAAGGATCTTGAATTTGGAACAGGAGGTTTAAGAGGGATTATGGGTGTAGGATCCAACCGTATGAATAAGTACACGATTGGGAAAGCGACCCAGGGATTATCAAACTATCTAAAAAAACAGTTTCCCAACGAGGAAATAAAAGTAGCTGTATCCTACGATAGCCGCAATAACTCACAATCCTTTGGTCAGCTTGTTGCCCAAGTATTTGCCGCAAATGGTATAAAGGTTTATCTTTTCAATGAACTACGCCCTACTCCGATGCTCTCTTTTGCTATCCGTCATTTTGGCTGCAAAAGCGGGGTCATGTTAACAGCTTCACATAATCCCAAAGAATACAACGGCTATAAAGCTTATTGGAACGATGGGTGTCAATTGACGGCTCCCCATGATAAAAACGTGATCGATGAAGTCAATGCAATTGCCAGCGTAAACGACATCCGATTTGAAGGGAATACCCAAAATATTATTCCGGTTGGCGAGGAAATCGATCCAATTTATATTGAGGCAAATAAAGCATTGCGTATTCATCCAGAGGCTGTACATGCGCAGAAGGATCTAAAAATTGTTTATTCTCCGATCCATGGTACCGGAATTACAATCGTTCCCAAAATGCTTGCTTCCTGGGGCTTTGAAAACGTTACTATTGTCACAGAACAGGCAACTCCAGACGGAAACTTCCCCACTGTGGTTTACCCCAATCCTGAGGAAGAAGATGCTATGGCCTTAGCAAAGAAAAAAGGTGAAGAGATTGATGCGGACCTTGTTTTGGCCACCGACCCTGATGCGGACCGTGTAGGTATTGCTATTAAAAATAGTCAGGGCCAATTTCAATTACTCAATGGTAATCAGATCGGCAGTTTGTTAATCTATTATGTACTAAGTGCAAAAAGTGATTTAAAACAATTGGGCAACAATCCTTATATTGTGAAAACCATTGTAACCAGCAACCTCCAGTCTGATATTGCAGATCATTACAAAGTTACGCATTATGAAACACTGACCGGGTTTAAATACATCGGTGAATTGATGACAAAATTAGGTGATTCAGCTCAATATCTTGCCGGTGGGGAAGAAAGCTATGGCTACTTAGTCGGTGATTTGGTCCGCGATAAAGACGCCCCGAATGCTTGTGCCTTCCTAGCAGAAATGACCGCATATTTTAAGTCAAAAGGCAAGACTGTTTACGAAGTTTTATTAGATATCTACCAGAAATTTGGCTGCTATCAGGAAAAACTGATTTCCTTAACAAAAAAAGGAAAAGCAGGAGCCGAAGAAATTCAGGCCATGATGGCCGGTCTACGCCAAAATCTACCAGCCAAACTCGGAGGAATCGAAGTTAAAGAAATTCGGGACTATGAGCTTTCACAAACGACTGATATGAAAACAGGCAGTAAAAGTGAAATTACCCTTCCAAAATCGGATGTCTTACAGTTTATCACGGTAGATGGTGATGTGATTTCAGCCAGACCTTCGGGTACAGAGCCCAAGATCAAATTCTATTGTTCGGTTAAGGGAACGCTTCAAGATAAAAGTGATTACCTAAGCCTTCAAAAAATATTGGAAGAAAAGGTAGACCGTATGATGAAAGATATTGTTGGTTAAATGGAGAAGTGGAAACAATTATCATCTGAATATATCTGTAAGGAGCCATGGGCAACGTTACGCAGAGATACCTGCGAGCTCCCCGACGGACGCATCAATGACCATTATTATGTACTAGAATATCCGGATTGGGTTAATATGGTCGGCATTACCGAGAAAAATGAGCTATTGGTGATCCAACAATACCGTCATGGTGCCGGTATGATTTCATTGGAAATTCCGGCCGGGACAATGGAACCGGGAGAAAATCCAAAAGATGCCGCAATCCGGGAAATGCTCGAAGAAACGGGATATCAGTTCGATAACATTGAAGAGATTGCGAGCCTTTATGCCAACCCCGCAACAAGTGGCAACGTTACATATACCTATCTGATGACAGGTGGACGTAAAGTGCAGGAACAGGAACTGGATGAACACGAGGAAATCGAAGTATTCCTTATCCCACTTGAAGAAGCAAAAACAATGCTGCTGGAGAATAAATTTAGCCAAGCACTACATAGTAGCGCTTTATTCTATGCTTTTAATAAATTAGGCTTGTTATAAAACAAGCCTAATTTTATTCTGTTTTTTCCTTTCATACTTTAATTTTCACTAGACTTTTGATTTTTGTACCTTTGTGCTATGGCAAGAGAAATTTTTGAAACCAAGCGAAAGGCCCTGAAAATAAATCTAAATCCTGAGATTTACGGAACCTTCGCTGAGATCGGTGCTGGACAGGAAGTCGCACGTAATTTTTTCAATGCAGGGGCTGCTTCCGGCACAATTGCAAAAACAATGTCAGCGTATGACATGGCATTCAGTGATGCGATTTACGGCGAGGAAGAGGATGGCAGATATGTCAGCAGAACCCGCTTACAAAAAATGCTTTCTCATGAATTTGATTTGCTGACGCAACGACTACATGGTGATAAGTATTGCAACAAAAAGTTCTTTGCCTTTGCAGATACTGTTACTACGCTGAACTTCACCAAAACCAATGAGCCTCATGGCTGGATTGGTCTCCGTTTTCAGCACGAAGTCGGTGGCCCCACCAATGATATCATCGTCCATGTCAGGCTTTTGGACAGCGACAATCAGCTGCAACAAAAAGTATTGGGTATTATTGGCGTAAACTTGTTATTTGCGGCTTACTACTATACGGAAAATGTACAGACCATGATTGAATCCCTGGTCGACAATCTATCTGTCGGATCAGTAGAAATTGATCTTGTTAAGTTAAATGGCCCTTTGTTTGAAAATGTCAATCAACGGCTGATCAACTTATACCTAATTGCCAAAGGGTTTGCGAAAGCCGCTATTTTCCAACCAGATGGAAAAGCAGTACAGATCAAGGATTATTTGTACAAAAAGAATATCATCTTGCTACGTACAAAATACCGTCAGAAATCACTTCCTAACTTTGACCTATTTAATCTTGCTGTAGAGCAGTTCAAGAAAAATACGGGAGCAACAGACAAGGATACCATCGTATTGATCGAGGTATTAATGGGAAATGTACTGGAGGATACACATGAAATCACAGATGAAGATCTACAGGAATTTGCATCGAGAGCAGATGAATTATGCGCTACAGGCAATAATATTATTGTCAGCAACTTCCGTAGAAATAACCATCTCGCTGAGTTTATTAGTAACTTTAAACCCAAAAATATCGGAATTGCAACAAACGTTTATAACTTAAAAAACATCTTCAATTCGGACAACTATAACAAAGAGCTTTATACCAACGAGTTATTATCCTACATATCCGGTATGTTCAATAAAAATGTAAAGCTTTATGCTTATCCATATCTATTGAAAAAGGAAAATAAAATCATCACGACGCAAAATATGCCCGTCTCCGAAGAAGCCAAACCGCTATTTGAATTCTTAATTAAAAACGGTTATATCATTGATATTGAAAATTACGACGAGAAGTTTGTAAAAACCGTATAGTGCAAATCTTTGCTATAATTTATAGTCCAATTTCGTTAAATTGGACTATATTTATATCTGAGCCTTATGAAGCAAGAACATGTAATACTAGTCGATTCCAATGACACTGTCATTGGGGGTATGGAGAAATACGAAGCTCACGAAAAGGGCTTGCTGCATCGGGCGTTCAGTGTCTTTTTATTCAATGACATGGGTCAGCTGCTCTTACAGCAAAGGGCCTTAGACAAATATCACTGTGGTGGATTATGGACCAACAGCTGCTGTTCCCATCAACGGCTTGGCGAAAGTAATTTGGAAGCTGCCACACGGCGCCTGATGGAGGAGCTTCGTATAGAAGCATCAGACCTATATGATTCATTTTCATTTGTATACAAAGCCGAGTTTGACAATGGCCTTACAGAGCATGAGTTTGATCATGTACTTATTGGCAAATTCAACGGTGAATCTGATTTTAATGTTGCAGAAGTAGCTGCTATACAATATTTGGATCAACAACAGATTAAAGATGAGATCACGCACTTTCCAGAGAAATTTACCCCTTGGTTCAAAATGATCTATCAACGTGTATTTGAGACCTATTTGGACAAATACAAGAAGTAAGGTATCCCAAAAGCCATGTAGCGATAAAAGCACAGCGACGTCCTCCTTGTAATGGCCAAACTCCATGAATAGCACCATAATAGAAGCTCTAGGGGCCGCTAGCCCTACAAATAAAAAGGAGCAATTCTATCACAAATGCTCCTCTCTTTTTATACCCTCGAGTAGCCAACTATAGATATTTCTTATAGATGGAATACATAATTTTTAGATCGTTTTCACTCAAAAATGCGGTATTCACATCCTGCTGAATATAGTGGATCTTAAACGCCTTTATTGCCGCATCGAGGTTACTGACATCGTATCCAATGATACGCAATGCCATTTTGGGGTTAAAGTCAACAGGCGGTGTTTCTGAAAATTCCTCATACCAATAACCAAATCCCTGATCGGCCAACTTTTTCCAAGGGAACCGTGAGGGATCATTTTTACGTGAAGGTGCCAGATCCATATGCCCGATGAAATTTGCCTGTGGAATCTTATAGGTATTTTTCAAATAGTTCAGCAGCTGAATCAACGCATTTATCTGTGCATCCGTCCAGGGGTCGGTCGTCCCATTATTATCCAGTTCAATACCTATCGATGCGGAGTTCAGATCAGTATCATTCCCCCATTTACCCAGACCTGCATGATGAGCCCGGTATAGATCATTTACCATCTGCACCACCTTACCATCCCGTCCCACAACATAATGTGAACTTACACCGGCTTTCGCAGAGTGAAAGGTACGGATTGTCTGTCCCAGAGAATCTTGCGCTGTATGGTGAATGACCACAAAATTAGGCTTCCGGATACCGAAATTGATAGAGGCAATCCATTGTTGATCTTTCACATTTACTTTTTCCAGCTGTCCGGATACCGGAGATTGCCGATACAAATTAGCGAACTCTTTTGCCTGTTTCTTATATACTTTCTCCGTTTTAGCATATTTATTGCCTGCACAAGATGTAATCAATGCTGCAATAATAAAAAGATTGAATCGTGATGTTATCCTCATATCGAAATGTTTCTGTACAAATATACCTCCAAAATAGGATATGAATGTGATTATACGCTAAAATGATACAATAATCTTCTTTTTCTAAAGCAAAACAGGGAAATGCCAAATGTTCCTGATTGGTCTACTGCACACGAGTAGCTGATCATCAAAAAAGTCCAGATGGAGTATCTGGACTTTTTGAGAACGATGTAACGTATTGATATTTTATTTTAAAGCGCTTACGTTCAATTTACCCATGAATGCTTTCAGCTCATCCAAACTATAGCCATTACCTCTTAATGTGATCAAATAACGGTCTTTTTCGAGATAGCTTATTTCGGAGCTCTTTGGTGTCGAACCTTCCACGCCTTTATTGTCCATTGTTTTTGCACGCTTTCCTTCAAAATCACCTGTTTTCTCTACTTCTGTGTCCGTAATATTTTCAGAATCGACCATAAAACCCATCTGAGCGAGACTTACAATAGCCGAAGCGGTCTCACCTGCACCGTCAATAATGTTTATTTTAATGTCCTTTTGATCATCCACGGTATACGTTGCCTCGCCAGAAATGACACTGACACCGTACATAGAGCCCGCAGAATAAGATGTTCTTTTCAAACCGTCTAAACTTTCTGGAAGAAATGCTTTTAATTCCTCCGAACTCAATGGTTTTTCAGCTTTTAGTTTAGTTTGGAGTTCTTCCATTTTCTTTGCTCCATCAGTCAGGTTATCCAGATTAGATACTCCTTTAACCACATCGGAGATCCCCGCACTCGTTTCATTATCATCCGCCGCACCATCCTGGGATTCGTTACGGTTACCGCAACCTGCGATCAAAATAGCCGCGCTCAATAAGAGGGACATTAAACTCAATTGTCTTTTCATGATTATCAGTTTTTTAGATAAAACGTCAGAAAGATAAAAAAATGATTTTACAGGCGCAACTATTTAAAATATAGCCGTAAAATAGTCCCACTTGTTTTTCCCGAACCTACCAGAACCGATCTAATAAGCTATGAGGCCATCATGCTTACGTCCTTTTTCGCCATCTATTCTTTTCGTTTACCTTTTCCAAATTCTAAGTAAAAAAAAAAGCCCCCGTAATACGGAGGCTCTATTGTAATATTATTTTCCAAGGTTGTTACGCCTCAGCATATTCTTCGATCGAAGGACATGAACAGATCAATGTACGATCTCCCTGTGAGTCGTTTACGCGACCTACAGAAGGCCAGAACTTACGCTCTCTTACGTACTCCAATGGATAAGCCGCAGTCTGACGACTGTAAGGTCTATCCCACTCATCTGCAGTAACTACTGCTGCTGTATGCGGAGCATGCTTCAATACGTTATTTGCTTGTTCTGCTTCGCCCGATTCAACCGCAGCAATTTCCTGACGAATTGCAACTAATGCATCACAGAAACGATCCAATTCAGCTTTCGATTCAGACTCCGTTGGTTCAACCATCAATGTACCAGCCACAGGGAAAGAAACTGTCGGTGCATGGAAACCGTAGTCCATCAAACGTTTTGCGATATCAGCAACTTCGATACCTACATTTTTGAAACCGCGGCAATCTAAGATCATCTCATGCGCACAACGTCCGTTGCTACCAGAATAAAGTACTGGGTAAGCATTTTCCAAACGTGCTTTAATATAGTTTGCATTCAATATTGCTGTACGTGTAGCATTAGTCAAGCCTTCACCACCCATCATCGAAATATAAGCGTGGGAGATAATCAAGATTGATGCTGAGCCAAATGGGGCCGCCGAAACAGCTGTAATTCCTTCTTCTCCTGAAGTAGAAACAACTTGATGGTTTGGCAAGAAAGGCACCAAGTGTTTAGCAACACCGATCGGCCCCATACCTGGACCACCACCACCATGTGGAATACAGAACGTTTTGTGCAAGTTTAAGTGACAAACGTCAGCACCAATATGACCTGGGCTAGTCAAGCCTACCTGAGCATTCATGTTAGCACCATCCATATATACCTGACCACCATTGGCGTGAATGATTTCACACACTTCAATGATAGATTCTTCAAATACACCATGTGTAGATGGATAAGTCACCATTAATGAGTTCAGATTAGCAGCATGCTCTTCCGCTTTAGCTCTCAAATCTGGGATATCAATGTTTCCAAGTTCGTCACATTTCACGACCACCACTTTCAGACCAGCCATTGAAGCCGATGCAGGGTTTGTACCATGTGCAGAAGCTGGGATCAAACAGATATTACGACCATGATCACCACGGCTCTCATGATAAGCACGGATAACCATTAGACCTGCATATTCACCTTGCGCTCCTGAATTAGGCTGGAAGCTCATTTTAGCAAAACCTGTGATCTCTGATAACCAATCATTCAATTCACCGATCATCTGCATATAACCGGAAGTTTGGTCAGCTGGCGCAAATGGATGTAATCCACCAAATCTCGCCCAGGTAACAGGGGTCATTTCAGCTGTCGCATTCAATTTCATTGTACATGAACCCAAGGGGATCATCGAATGACATAAAGATAAATCTTTAGCTTCCAACGATTTAATATAGCGTAACATCTCATGTTCAGAGTGGTAGCTATTAAAGTTTGGATGCGTTAAGTAAGCTGAGGTACGGACCAGTTCAGCTGGAATTGAGGAACCAACATTTTCTTCTAATGTATCGAAATCTACATCGTTCAATGTTTTGCCCTGAATTTTTGCAAACACTTTTACGATCGTTTTGATATCCTCGTATGTTGTTGTTTCATCTATCGCAATAGAAACTTGTGAACCGTTGTAGTAGAAGTTCAATTCATTATTCAACGCTTCAGATTTTAATGCCCCCGCATGCGCACCTAAATCTACACGCAGTGTATCAAAATAAGCGTTATTCAATTGAGTATAACCCAAAGACTGTAAAGCCTGATCCAATAAATTGGCTAATGCATTGATACGGGATGCAATATTTTTGATTCCCTCCGGGCCATGGTAAACAGCGTAGAAAGAAGCCATAATAGCCAATAAAGCCTGTGCTGTACAGATATTCGAAGATGCTTTATCGCGACGGATATGTTGCTCACGAGTTTGTAAAGCCATACGTAAAGCGTACTTTCCATTCGAATCAGAAGTTACACCAATGATACGTCCTGGAATATTACGTTTGAAACTATCACGTGTAGCGAAGAACGCCGCATGAGGGCCACCGAATCCCATAGGGACACCAAAACGTTGGGAGTTACCGACAACAACATCTGCACCCCATTCTCCTGGAGGAGTCAACAAGGCTAAACTCATTAGATCCGCAGCAGCACATACTGTAATATTTTTACCGTGTGCAGCCTCAGCAAATGATTTGTAGTCAACGATCGATCCGTCTGCTGCCGGGTATTGTACAAATGCAGCAAAAACATCATCTGTCAATTCGGACTCTTGAATAGCTGTGATTTTAAGTTCGATACCGAAAGAAAGCGCGCGCGTCTTTAATACGTCAATCGTCTGTGGATAGGCATTTTCAGAAACCAAAAATACATTCGCATCTTTGTTTTTACGTGCTGAGTAAAGCATAAACATCGCTTCAGCAGCAGCTGTAGCTTCATCCAATAATGAAGCGTTTGCAATTTCCAATCCAGTAAAATCAGAAATAACAGTCTGGAAGTTTAACAGTGCCTGTAAACGACCTTGTGCAATTTCTGCTTGGTAAGGCGTATATTGTGTATACCATCCCGGATTTTCAAACACATTACGTTGAATTACACCCGGAAGGATCACGTCATAATATCCTTGACCAATAAAAGATTTAAAAACTTTATTTTTCTCTGCGATTTCCGCTATTCGCTTTAAATAAGCAACCTCAGACAATGCTTTTGGAAGATTTAAAGGTTTCGGAGCGCGGATTTGAGAAGGGACCGTTTGGTCGATTAGCTGGTCAATTGACGTTACGCCCAATTTGGCCAACATTTCATTCGCTTCAACTGGACTTGGGCCATTGTGGCGATTTTCGAATTTTTCTTGGAAGTGTATATTGCTCATGTGTGCAAAAAGTTAACGCTTATAGACAGTTAGCGACATAACAATTAGGTAATTAACTCTCTTATAAACAGTCGTTTTTTGGATGAGCAAAGATAGCAAAATAAATGACTGAAAACGAAGCAAAAAAGTGGATAAAAAGTCAGTTTTAAGTACAAACGAATGCGCAATCGATTGCCCTCTCCATATTAAAATTCAAATAAAGATAACCAACAGCAACTCACATTAAAAATATACCAATCAATCCAAAGATAGATTGACACAATGACAAAAAACAAAAGATTATGCTATTAATTTTCCACCCACCTTTTTTCTTTTTAGAGATATTCTTTTTGCAATCGAGCTGATTTTTCAATACATTAGTATAAGTACCAATTGTAAAAGTGATTGCTGACAGAACGAAATTATTCAAAACAAATGTCACGCATATTCCAAAATACGCTGATTCACTCTAAAATATCGAAAAACAGGTATTTTCTCTTTCCTACAGTAGGGCTCATAACGGTAAGAATATCATTTCTTTTTTAACAAATACAAACCAGCGAAGTAACGATTATAAATCATGAGAAAACAGGTAACAGACAGTGTACTCCTCGTAAGACCCTCTGTCTTCCGCAAAAATGAACAGACCGCAGTCAATAATTTTTTCCAAAAGGACATTGAAAATCTAAGCGGCGAAGAAGTAAATAGAGAAGCACAGGGGGAATTTGACGCCCTTGTCAATGAATTAAAATCACACGGTATCCTAGTAACGGTCATCCAGGATGATGAAAAATCCGAAAGCCCAGACAGTATTTTTCCGAACAATATTGTCTCTTTCCATCAGGACGGGAAGATTATCTTTTATCCGATGTTTGCGCCCAACCGCAGAAAAGAACATTTATTGGACTTTGAGGGTCCATTGAAACAAAATGGTTACTATGTAAAGCTAATCAAAGACCTCAGCGAGGCCGAAAATAACAGACAATATTTAGAAGGAACAGGCGCTCTAGTACTCGACCGCACACATCGTATTGCTTATTGTGCACTATCTGAACGGGCGGACCGGGCAATGTTAGACGAATATTGTAGAACAGAAAACTATACTCCTATTGTCTTCCACGCATTTCAGACAGTCAATGGCGAACGCAGACCCATTTATCATACCAATGTGGTATTAGCCGTAGGAGAAGATTTTGCCATCTTATGCCCCACCGCAATTGATCATCAATCGGAGCGCGATACATTAATAAAAAAACTAAAAGAGACCGGAAAAGAAATCATCGAGATCAACGAAAACCAACTGGAAAATTTTGCAGCAAATTGTCTCCAGGTGAGAAATAAATATGGGAACCGTTTTATTGTCCTAAGTGATAAAGCGTTGTCTTCATTAACACTGTACCAAACAGCGCAATTGGAAAAACATGGTAAAATCATCCATCAAGATTTACACGTTATTGAAACCTGCGGTGGTGGTAGTGTGCGCCATATGATGGCAGAAGTATTCCTTCCAAAAGAAAAAATGATGAATGCCTAGGATTCATCACTTCTATAGATAATCAAAAGAAAAAGGACCAAAGTCTTAATGAATTTTGGTCCTTTCTCTTTTGATTTAATGAAGTTTTAAAATTTTATTTAGAGCCATTTGCCAAAATCGATTTTTAATACAGCTCTTTGTCTTTTTTAAAACAGATTAAAAAGAATAGCGTAATCCCAGTTGGAATTGGTATGGGTTACCAGAAGGGGTAACGATACCGGAATTGTTTACATTGTAATTAAACTGCTGCTTTGCAGGATCAAAAGGGATCAGCTTTTCCCCGGCAGCATTTTTCCCACCTAAAGCATATAGATTTTGATTGCCTAGAGACTCATTTATGCCCCAAGTTTTCTTGAACAAGTTGGCAACGTTGAAAAGATCCCCTGATATTTCCAGCGCATGGTTCTTATATAAATTGAATTTTTTAGCAATTCGTAAGTCAATCACACCATAAAAACCATTCACCCCACCATTACGTTCCGCTATTTTACCCTGATATTTCTTGATATAATCTTTAAGACTCTGACTCGCTTCCGGGTTATTCAACAGATTATTTAACCCCGTGACCAACTGTTTTGAAGTATTGGAATTATTCGGGTCAAAAATATAGGCCAGATCATTGTCTCCGGCGACAAAGTCTCCATTGATATTTCCGCCGGCGAGCAAACTATATCGTGTACCTCCGATACCCGAGTAGCGAACGCCCACACTGACACCATAAAATGTTGGCAAAGTTCCGTAAATAACAATTTTATTACGGAATTGGTTGTTCGAATAGCTCATCTTGCTCAAATCGCGAGGATCATCTTTTACCGCTAAGGATAAGGTCGCCGTATTGGCCACATTCCCATTGAATGAAGTATTGTCTTTCGCATCATTCCAAGTATAGCTAAGCGAAATCGTTCCATCTTTGTAATACTGATAACTTGCATCAAATACGACAGCAAATTGGTTGACTTTACCCTCAGAATTCAATTCTAGAACTCGGCCGAACTTATCTGAAATCCGTCCTTTTTTCCAGTCCGGAGCTCCATCGACGATGGATGCTGCAGGAACGAATACACCTCTATTATCCTCATTTGCAAGTCTAAAGAAAGGGTCTTTCACCATATTACGATCTACATACATATAATTATTGCGTCCCAAATTCATATATCCCGAAAGGCTTGCCTTCAACTTTTCTGTGAAAAAGTGCGTATAAGATAAATTAGCCTTGTACACAACCGGGATTTTAGCATCTGGACCATAAGTATTGATGGTGGGCACCTGAAACTGAGCCAAAGTAGGTGTGGATGATGGGTCTTTTCTATAGTCGACAAAATTTGGTGTGGGCACATCCGCACCGCGAACATCAACAGTAGCAAAATGCTTCCCATCAAAAGTAAGGTTATTGATCGTCATATAATTATTGATATCCGATGCAAATATCCCGCCTCCCACTCGAAAGAAATCTTTTCTTTCTTCGTTCACATCCCAGGTCATTTGGAAACGCGGTTGCACGACAAAAGACTTGAGTTTATGATCTGTACGGACACCGACTTCTCTTAACAATTCCTCATTCAGAGGAGAGGTAGGATAATGGCCGTAATCCAATCGTAAGCCGGCGACTAAGTCCAGTCCCTGCGCTAGCTTCGTTTGCAATTGTCCATACACACCTGCATTGAATATCTTACCGACCACTGCAGGATCACTCATCAAAGGAACTTCACGATAGTAAGCATATGGTTTCATATCCTCAAAGTTCTGCATAGCCGTCTTTCCGTCACTTGGTCGAAAGTGGAAGCGGCCATTGACCTCACTTCCGTAAATGGAATTTGCATGGGTATACATCAGGTCTACACCAAAGGTGTAATTGATATTATCAGTGCTGTAATAGATATTATCAACAAGCTGAAATACGTTATTTTTAAAAGATTCCTGTGCAAAACGATGCCCTCCCAATTGTAATGTGGTCTTTTTATCTTCCCCAGCAATTTTGGAAACCGCATCTTCAACAATGGCACGTGGAATATTCTGACCAGGCAAAAGGTCTCCCGGACTACTTTTCTGATAGGTATAGAGATGTTGTACTTTTAGCTCATTGGTTACCTTAGGGGAAACGGTGGTACGCAAAGTAGCCAATAGGCTATTGTCAATATTTTTATCATTCCCGTAAGATTCATATAAAGTAATTGGCTTGTTGTCCTGCAACCCCAGCTTATTGTTATCACTTGTAAAGTTGTTACGGACTGTCAATAAGTTTTTATCATTAATCTGCCAGTCAATACGGCCAAAAATCGCGTCAGAGCCTCTTTTTTTATCAAAAGCGCCATATTGGCGTTCGTTCCCCAATCCGTACTTTTTCCGCCCGATATTGACAAATTCATCCAATGTCGCGTTTGTAACATTAAATCTTTTTTCATCGGCTTCAGAGTTGATATCAGCGATAATCAAAGGGCGGGAGTCTTGTTGATGATCCCATGCAACAAAGTAATGAAGTTTGTCTTTTATAATGGGACCACCCAAAGTAAAGCCATATTGATAAGTGGAGAAATCATTGCTTCGTTTGTTTCCTCGAATATCGTATGGGCTGGACAACCAGTCTGCTCGGGAATATAACCAGGCACTACCTTGCGTTTTATTTGTACCCTGTTTAGTAACCGCACTGACTGTTCCGCCCCCAGCTCTTCCGTAGGTGACATCATATTGGTTAGTCACGACTTTAAACTCCCGTACCGCTTCAATAGAGATCGAGAAAGGAGCGCCACTCCGACTTGTTGTCGAGCCGGCAGAAGTCGGGTTTTTTGCGTTCATCCCATCAATGGTAAAATTAGTAGAAGACCCAAGTTGACCACCGATATTATCACCCTTGCTCAATGGAGATAGATCCATTAAAGAAGTAAAATTACGACCATTTACCGGTAGTTTCGCAATATCCCGGGCCGTCACCGCAGTTGCAGCACCAAGGTTCTCAATTTTATTTTTCAATGTACTTACTCCTGTGAGCTCAACCGTTTCCAATATGTTAGATGCATTTTGAATCGGAATATTCAAGCGAATCATATCGCCCTGGTTTAGTGTAAAGCCCGAACGAATCTGTTCGCCATAACCAATAAAGGTAACTTTAATAATGTATGGCCCTCCGAGTGGAAGTTCCTTAAAATTGAAATCGCCATTAGCGTTGGTCGATGTTTTGGTGGTAAAACCCGTAGATTCGTTACGAACCTCCACTGAAGCTCCATGAACCCCTTTGTTATTCTCGTCCGTAATCTTTCCGGAAAATCCTGCCTGGGTTGTTTGCGCATACAAACCTGTTCCTATCGCAATGGCACAAGTCGTAAGTAATATTTCTTTCATTTAGTTGTTGGTTGTAATACGGCAACAAAACTACTTCCATCGTATTAACAGAAGCTAAACGAAATATTATGAAATTATAAACAAAACTTTCTAAAATATTTTGTAAAAATGCAGAATTGTACAACGCGGCCAAAAATAGTCTGTCAATTACTCGAGAATTCTACGAGCATGACAGCAACTACGATGTTAGTAGCACGATATAGGCTACTATTTTAAAACAAAAAAAGCCAGTAAAATACCGGCTTTTAATATAAGATTGTGAATTTGAAATCCAGGGGATTAAAGTATTTATATAGATCTCTAAAAAGGTTATCACCATATTTTACGTACAGTAAGGCAAAATTTTCAGATCGCTCTTGTAGTCCTCCTCCGGGAAAGAGTTTTTCTTTTACATTGTCGATATCCGCCAATGCATGCTGATGGTTTCGTTTTTCGGCTTTCATCAACTTTTTCTCCAAATTGTTCATCGCCTTTTTCAAACGAGCTTTTATCGCCTCGGTGCTGGGTCCTAGACTAGGATCAATTTTGTGTGTACGTAACCTTATCTTTCCAAAGATCGCATTCAGTTCCATCCACTCGTCATTAAGATTCAATCTTTCCTTCGTATGGCGACGCACATATTCTTTCTTCAAAACCTCCGCAGGGCGGAAGATACTTTTAAAAGTTAGATCGACACGGAAAAGCTTTGCTGCAACGTTATCCTCAGTAATCATGGCTGAATTTCGCGGGATCAAGATGGGGAAATCTATTTGGTACTG
Source organism: Sphingobacterium sp. NGMCC 1.201703 (assembly GCF_047784615.1). Classification (NCBI taxonomy): domain Bacteria; kingdom Pseudomonadati; phylum Bacteroidota; class Sphingobacteriia; order Sphingobacteriales; family Sphingobacteriaceae; genus Sphingobacterium; species Sphingobacterium sp. NGMCC 1.201703. The sequence continues at coordinate 275,351 of NZ_JBLOHD010000006.1, forward strand.
ATCAAAATTAGATTTCAGCTGCATCCAATAGACCATCTCAGCACCACCACCAATATAAGCCAAATTAGGAAGGATAATTTCCTGATACATGGGGCGCATTACCACATTTGGACTAAAGCGTTCGGGATGAGCATCTATTTCTCTTTCCAGCTCTTCCTTGGTAAAATATATATTTTGATGCAGCACCTCATATCGACCATCAGCATTTAGCACCAAGCGTTCCCGAAACTCATCTGTAAGGTAGAAGAAATTAATCTCACGGGCATGCACCTGTGTCGAAAAGCCTTTTGACTCGAGTTCTTTCGATCGCTCCGTAATGGCTTTAAAGCTATTTTCGGATAAAATATCCGTTTTAATAATCGGCTTAAATAATTCTTTCAGCTCTTTATCGTCAGCATCAATAACCAGGAGACCGTAAGATTTAAAAAGCTCATTCACCATATAACGGGTCGCATCGGCCAGCTTACTATGCTTCAGATAGGCCTGTTCGACAATATGTGTAAGTTTAGCGGAATTCTCCGAGAGACCAAGAATATTGGTATATTGTTTTACCGCATCGGCAATCGATCCTGTATCCATTCGTCCCGTGGCCGCCACCGTGGGAGTATCCCAAACAATTTTCTTCCCATACACTTTGGTATGATTAATTTCTTCAAAATCATGATCCTCAGTTGCCATCCAATAAACGGGTATAAAGTTTTTGTCCGGATGTTTGCTCCGCAGGTCTTCTGACAGACGTATCGCTGTCATGATCTTAAATATAAAGTATAATGGACCCGTAAAGATATTCAATTGGTGACCAGTAGTAATGGTGTAGGTATTATCCAGCAACAACAAATCTATATTTTTGGCCACAACAGGAGAATCCCGCAACAAGGCCGCATATTGCTCTTTTAGGCGCTCTACGAGAATAGCACGGTGAGCAAATGGTTTCTTTTCTTGCACCTGTTTCTCAAATCCATCAAATGTAGGCCAGTGTCCAACAAAGGGTTTCAGCGCCTCATCATGAGCCAAATAGGCCAACAATGTTTTGGAGAAACTGTTTGTCTCACTGTATTCGATATAAGTTGCTTTCATATATGCTTATTGTACGATATACAAATGTATTTAGTTTAGGCAGACAAAATACTGATTTTTAATAAAAAGCCCGTTGCACTTTTAAATTATATCATTCTATTGACAAATGTCCAAATAAAATCCGGAGACTTTCATAGCAGTACGCATTATGAAAATCGACAGGGAAGCTTTTCGTCATTAAACCAAGGCGTAGATTTTGTTAATGCCTTAATAGAAAAAACGACTCAATCAAAAGCAGACACTTTCTAAAAAAATTGCCGTTTAAAAAAGTAGATCAGTTGTCTGAGAATTGGACATTTTCGAACCGCGCTGTAGTACATAAATAAAAAAAGACAGAAGGAGCCACCCGTTTTGGGCAGCTCCTTCCATATATTTTATTCATGATCTGTATCGATCAGGCCGGTATTATCTTTTGACGATTCCACCATAGAGATCGAAATCCTCCGCACGGTCGATTTTTACCTGCACAAAATCACCAATACGCGCATAAGAATCCGCTGCAGAAATCAACACCTCATTGTCCACTTCCGGCGAATCATACTCTGTGCGTCCGATAAAATAATCGCCGTCCACACGATCAACCAGCACCTTATAGGTATTACCCACTTTCGATTGATTGATCTCATAAGAAATACCCTGTTGAACTTCCATAATAGCCTCAACGCGCTCCTCTTTTACCTCTTGCGGGACATTATCTTCCAGGGTATGGGCATGCGTCTTCTCTTCATGAGAATAGGTAAAACAGCCCAAACGATCAAAACGGGTTTCCTCTACCCATTCCAACATTTCCTGAAAGTCCTGTTCAGTCTCGCCCGGATATCCACAGATCAATGTCGTACGCAATGCGATATCGGGTACTTTATCGCGAATAGCATTAACCAGATCAATCTGCTTTTGTTTAGTAGTTCCTCTGCGCATGGATTTCAACATGGGGTCTGAGATATGCTGTAATGGCATATCCAGGTAATTGCAGATATTTGAACGCTCATTCATTGCATCCAAAATATCCATGGGAAACCCGGAAGGATAAGCATACTGTAAACGGATCCACTCAATACCATCCACATCAGACAAATGACGCATCAAATCGGAAAGATTACGTTTACCATAGATATCCAATCCATAATAAGTTAAATCCTGTGCAATTAAAATCAATTCCTTGGTTCCGTTTGACGCCAAGAATTTAGCTTCTTTAACTAGATCGTCAATTGATTTGGAAACGTGCTTACCACGCATCAAGGGTATCGCACAGAATGAACATGGGCGGTTACAACCTTCTGCGATCTTAAAATAAGAAAAGTGGGAAGGAGTGGTCAATAAGCGTTCGCCCAATAATTCATGGCGATAGTCTGCTCCGATAGAAGAAAGTAAATCAGGCAGATCATTTGTCCCGAAATAAGCGTCCACACTTGGTATTTCTGCTTGCAATTCGGGCTTATAACGTTCGGAAAGACATCCGGTGACAATCACTTTGTTAATCTTACCCTGGTCCTTTAATTCGGAATATTGCAAAATTGCATCAATAGATTCTTGTTTGGCATTGTCAATGAAACCGCAAGTATTGATGACAACAATATCATTCTCCTGTATATTTGATGCTTCATGGACCACCTCCATCTGATTACCTTTCAACTGGCCCATCAGCACTTCACTATCGTGAATATTTTTCGAACAGCCCAAAGTAACCACGTTGACACGGGGTTTATTGATCGATGGGGCAGGTTTCGTATATTTTGTCTTCATATGATTAGAAGGGTTTGTCTAGAAACAAAGGGAATTCTTAACTAAGAAAACAAGGGATTAAACATGTTCACTAGATCCTTAATCTGATTATTAACCATTCCCGGTAAAGAATGAAAGCCTTATTTCTGACAATTATTTTAGTATTCTATTTGAAAAGGGAGTCTACAAATTCCTTTTTATTAAATAATTGGAGATCGCCTATTTTTTCACCGACGCCGATATATTTCACTGGGATTTTGAACTGATCGGATATCCCAATGACAACGCCTCCTTTTGCGGTTCCGTCCAATTTCGTCAGTGCCAGCGCATTTACATCGGTCGCCTGTGTAAATTGGGTACATTGCTCTATGGCATTCTGACCTGTAGAAGCATCTAAGACCAATAAAATTTCATGCGGAGCGCCGGGAACGACTTTTTGCATGACATTTTTAATTTTGGTCAATTCATTCATTAAGCCAACCTTATTGTGTAGGCGGCCAGCGGTATCAATAATACAAACATCTTCTCCATTCGCTACAGCAGATTTAACCGTATCATAAGCTACTGAAGCGGGATCAGAACCCATTGCTTGTGCCACAACTCGTACACCAACACGCTCGCCCCACAGTTTAAGCTGATCAACTGCAGCAGCCCTAAAGGTATCTGCAGCTCCTAAAACCACCTTACTTCCTGCCTGTTTAAGCTGATGGGCAAGCTTACCAATTGTGGTTGTCTTCCCCACACCATTGACGCCGACGACCATAATAACATAAGGCTTATGATCCCCATAATTAAAGTTTTCAAAATCTGAGCTATTATTTTCAGCGAGTAGGGTCTGAATCTCCTCTTTCAATAAATTGTTCAATTCTGAAGTGGAAACGTATTTATCTCTAGCAACACGCGCCTGGATACGGTCGATGATTTTTAAAGTCGTTGTAACTCCGACATCAGAAGTAACCAAAACCTCTTCCAGATTATCAAGGACATCATCATCCACGGTAGATTTACCAACTACCGCTTTCGTTATCTTGGAAAGAAATCCTTCTTTGGTTTTTTCCAAGCCTTTGTCTAAGGCTTGTTCTTCTTCTTGTGTTTGTGGCTTTTTCTTAAAAAAATCAAATAATCCCATGGAGTGTTTAGTGAAAATTGATGTCCAAATATAAACAAATGTCCTCAACAAAAAAAGCCCTTTCGGTAGGATACCAAAACGGCTATTTTTATCGAATTCTTTTTAAAGAAAAACTTTAAAAAAGGAAAATGCTACTAGTTATTTTTTTGAGCTTCTGCAACTACGTCTTTCACTTTATCGTTGTGAACCATACCTTCTTTGAAAGTATACGCGCCAGTTTTTGCAGATTTAGTAGTAACAATAACCTTTGTAAATTCTTTACCGCCACCTTTTTGTAACGATGCAACTGCTTTCTTTGCCATGGTATTTTAAATATTTTTACTCAGCCCTCTATTGCAAGTGCTAAGATGGGTGAATTACTTAATTTCTTTATGAACAGTAACTTTTCTCAATACTGGGTTGAATTTTTTCAACTCTAAACGCTCAGTTGTGTTCTTTTTGTTTTTAGTAGTGATGTAACGAGACATTCCCGGAAGACCACTTTCTTTGTGTTCAGTACATTCTAAGATAACTTGTACTCTATTTCCTTTTTTAGCCATTGTTTTACTTTATTTTGAATCCTAATGCTAGGATTGAAATTCATGAATAATCTTAATGTAACAGGCGATAAATCAATATTAAATTGATCCTTTAACGATAAATTTATTGATCGCAGCTGTAATACCGTTCTTGTTGATAGTTTTGATAGCAGAAGTAGATACTTTCAACGTAATCCAACGATCTTCTTCTGGAATGTAAAAACGTTTAGTTTGTAAATTTGGATAGAATTTACGTTTAGTTTTAACGTTTGAGTGAGAAACGTTATTTCCTGTTAACGCTGCTTTGCCTGTTAAATCACAAATTCTTGACATGATATTATCTTTTTTTGTTGTCTTTATTACAATATATTAATCCTTTGCACTCTCTGCAAAGAGTTTGCAAATATCTATATTTTTTTTTAGATAAGCAACAACATTATGGGAATTATTTTTAAAAATAGTTCTACACAGGAATGGTATGGGCAAAAATAAAGCATTTTATTGTATTATATTTGCTCTGTAAAGAAAAATAGTTTTCAACAATTCACATTTATGAACAAATATCTTCGCAAGGGCTTAAGAGAAATAATCATTGGTGTATTATTGGTTATCCTTGGTTACTACCTGATGGAACAACGGTCCAATTGGTATAAACTAGCTATGCTCATCGGAGTGATTACCTTCAGTATCGGCTTTCTGACATTAATCTATAGAATGATTCGAAAAGTAGACCGCAATGCAATTATTGAGATGCGGGAAGAGGCCCATAAGGAAGATATTCATAAAAAAGATAAAGAAGGAGATGCTGAACAAAACTAGGGGTATTGTCCTAAAAACAACCAATTATTCGGAAAGCAGCCTTGTCGCACAAATATATACCGAGTCATTTGGTATGCAATCTTACCTCATTGCTGGCGCACGTAAGCCCAAAGCAAAAATCAAAGCCAACATCTTACAGCCTTTACATCTTCTCGAAATCATCGCAACACATAAGGATAATGGTTCGCTACAACGTATTTCGGAAGCACGGCAAACGCCGGTATTGCAGGAAATTCCTTATGATATTGTAAAAAGCTCGCTCGCACTTTTCTTAAATGAAATCTTATATAAAGTATTGAAAGAACAGGAAAGCGATCCTTATTTATTTGAATTTATCCATCAGTCGATCCGTTGGCTGGATGAAACACATTTAAATCTGGCCAATTTCCATTTGGTATTTTTAATAAAACTGACACGCTTTCTTGGTTTTTATCCAACCACAACCAAGCAATCGCTGCCTTATTTTAACTTACATGAGGCAACTTTCTCAAATAGTCTCCCAGAACACCCGCTGGTACTTCAGGAGCCACACACTTCCATTTTCCGCAGCTTAATCGAATCCGAATACTCGACTAGTGACCATATTAAAATGTCTAGTACAGATCGACAATTTCTATTGGAAAAGTTACTGGACTTTTATAGAATCCACCGCACAAATTTCAGAGAAATAAAATCATTGTATATCCTAGAGGAAATCTTCCGATAGCAAGCAACAGCAATTATTTTTAAATAGATCTTCCCAACGGCAATATATTTCTGGCCCAAAAAATACACGCAATAGCGTATAAATACACAACAGGAGTGCTATTTTAAATTATCATTAATTGCCCCTTCATCATCCCCCTAATAATTGTTTAATCAGATAAATTCTTGGTACATTTATTGTAACAGAATCATATTAACAAATGATTTACTAACACATATTTTTCACCTAAAAATCTCAAAATTATATGGAAATTAAAGATTGGTTTTTAAAAGTTGTAAGGGACAATTATGCAAACTTTAATGGACGTGCTCGTCGTAAAGAGTACTGGATGTTTTTTCTGGCAAATGTTCTCATTGGAGTAGTCTTTGGAATACTCGGGCAAATTGCAAGTGTATTTTCTTACATTTCCTATCTAATAAGCTTAGCTCTACTTATTCCAGGCATTGCTGTTGCAGTACGTCGATTACATGATACGAATAAATCGGGCTGGTTTTTACTATTGGCACTTATCCCATTGGTCAACCTATACTTGATTTACCTGATGGTTATTGAAGGCGACAAAGGTCCAAATCAGTATGGTCCAGATCCAAAGGCAGAGGAAAATGGAGCAAATCACCCCTTCAATCAAGCACAAGATCCATTTGGTTCTTCACAACCAAGAGATCCGTTTGGTAGCTCACAGGCACCTGATTCACCTTCAACTCCGCCCGCTGATAGAGATCCATTCGCATAGTAATCAAGCAGAATACATAAAAAGAGCGTTCATTTAATAAATGAACGCTCTTTTTATGTATTCTTTTTAGTAAATGCTGAATTTTCAGCAAAAGACCTCTGCGATCAATGTCTATGCTTTTTCTTTTGTTGCCCTGGAGCAAAATCTCTTGCAGATTGCTCTCCATAATATTTTTTTGCCTGACCGGGAGGCATACCTTTCGATTTATGCTTGTGTCTATGTCCATGTCCATGATACGTGGAGTAACAAGCCGACATAGAAATGGCCATAACAGCAGCAAAGATCAATAATAACGAACGTTTCATGTTAAATTGAATATATTTAAACATGTTATTACAATTATCAGTCCAATTTTTTTCAAAAAAAAAGCCCAAGCAGTAGCATGGGCTTTTTCACAATAAATATATCTTGAATCTAATTAGATAACTCTTACATTTACCGCATTAAGACCTTTACGGCCTTGTTCAACTTCGTAAGAAACATTGTCATTCTCACGAACTTTGTCAACTAATCCTGAAACGTGAACAAAAATTTCGCTCTCGCCTGAATTAGGGATGATGAAACCGAAACCTTTGGTCTCATTAAAGAATTTTACTTTACCTTCTTGCATGGCACTATTTTATTAATTTCCCTAAAGGTATAGAAATAAAATCAAAAATCTTAACGTTTTTATTTTTTTTATCCGTTAAACTTTTTTGTCAACTTTGGCTCCAATCTTGTAGCAATGCGATAATAGCAATCGTATTATTATAAAACTTTAAGATCGTAAAACATGAAAAAAATATTATTAGGACTGGCTTTTTTAGGTTTGATGACAAAACTAAACGCTCAACAAATGGTAAATAAAGAATTTGTATCTACAGTGGGTCGCGCAGAAGAAGAAGTGACTCCGGACATCATCTATATAGATGTTACACTAAAAGAGTTTTATGATAATGGAAACACGAAGAAAAAAGTTGCAATAGACAAGTTAGAAAAAGATCTTTTTGACTCAGCAACAAAAGCCGGTGTTAAAAAAGAAGATTTTACGATCCAGAATATCTGGAGCTATAATACCCCTGAAAAAAAGAAAAAGGACACGGATATACTACTTTCCAGACAATACCGAATTAAAGTAACGAACTTAAACAACTTAGATCAGTTGTTGGATGGAGTCGATAAAGCAGGCATTCAAAGCACCTACATCAGCGAATATGATTATTCAAAGAAAAAGGAGCTTGAAAAGACCTTAAAAACGAAAGCTGTGTTAGATGCGAAAGCGAATGCACAGATTCTTGCCGAAGCAGCAGGGCAGAAAATCGGTAAAGCGATCGTGCTTTCAGAAACACCGCAACAGATTATTTTTGGTGTTCAACCAATGATGCGTAATGCAATGTATAAAGGCGCCATGGCTGAAGCGGCAGACGCTGCTGGTGAAAATGGCCTTGACTTAAATATCAGGCCAATGAAAGTGACCAGCGAAATCAGCGCTTCTTTCGAATTATTGTAATCATGCATAGAGAATTATCTCCAGAAGATAAAAAGAAACGATTAGACCATGATTTCGGTTGGATCAACCGAATATCCTGGTTAATGGATAATCAGTTCAAGATTGGCAATTTCCGGTTCGGATTGGATCCGATCTTGAATCTGATTCCCTTAGGGGGTGCTATTGCCGGATTTGGCACGTCATTAGTCCTAGTCATTGCCATGTGGCGAAATGGAGCTAGTCCAAAATTAGTGATCCGTATGCTGCTCAATATCAGCCTCGACGCTATCTTGGGAAGCATCCCTTTTCTGGGTAATATTTTCGATTTTTACAGCAAGGCCAATGAGAAGAATATCAAACTACTACGTGAGCACTATTATGAGGGCCGACATAAAGGTTCGGGCATCGGTATTATCTTGACGATCGTATTGATCCTATTTATCTTAATCGCTGCTACTTGTTACCTGATCTGGATTTTCTTTTCTTGGGCATTTTCGCTGCTAAACGGGATTTCTTTCTAAGATCAAGACCTTTTTATATCACTTCCCCTTGCAGCACAGCTTGGATATAAAAACAATTGTGCATATCTAATATCTATTTAATAATTTTGATAGCAGTAGATCCCGTAGTGAGGCGATCTCCCAACACTAATTTTAGCATTAAAAAATGAGCAAAAAAAGAATATTTGCCCTGCTTCTGGTTGCCATCATGCTTGCGGCCATTCTAACAAACCCGAGCAAGGAGGAGCACGAAAAAATTGTCCGTGCAAAAGCTGAGCAATTATTAAAAAATCAGCTTCATGCAAAAGATCAAGCCTTTTTCGGCTTGGGGATGCAACTTTTCGGAAATAATTTAGTGGACAATTTTGTCCAGAATTCGATCGTTGTAGACAATTATTACCTCTTTTCTCTTACCAAGATAAAATGGCAAGGCACAGAACAGATTATTGGTGGTGGCGCATTTAAACAGGTTTGGTTGAGTCCCAAGATTGATGAAAAAGCGGATGAAATCATTGCCGCATTGAAAAAAATCTAATATGTCTTTAGAAATCCTTTACGAAGACGAGTCCATCGTAGCCATCAATAAACCGCATGGCCTTTTGGTGCATCGCTCTTCGATTGCGCGCGACACCTCCGAATTTGCCCTTCAAATACTACGTGATCAGCTCGGGAAAACGGTATATCCTGCTCATCGCCTTGACCGTAAAACCGGCGGGGTGCTTTTGTTCTCACTGAACAAAGAAACGGACCAATATCTCCAAAAAAGTTTTCAGGAACATCAGATAGACAAAAAGTACCTTGCCCTACTGAGAGGCTTTGCTCCTGAGGAAGGCCTAATTGACTATCCATTGAAAAAAGAAAATGGTACCATACAGGAAGCCCAGACATCGTTCAGGTTACTAGCCAAAAGTGAATTGGATATTCCTTTCGGAAAATTCCCAACCTCGCGTTACAGTCTTGTTGAAGCCAACCCACTTACTGGCCGTATGCATCAACTGCGGCGTCACTTTGCGCACATCTTTTATCCCATTATCGGTGATCGTCCGCATGGCTGTAATAAGCAAAATAAATTCTGGAAAGAGAACTATCAGATGGATACGATGCTACTGCATGCCTCTGAATTAACCTTCAGACATCCCCAGTCAGGCGAAACTATTCATATAAAAGCAGCAATCCAATCCGAATTCCAGAAAGTACTTGGAATCCTAAATATAAATGAACGATGTTAAAATTAATTCTCGAAGCATTTATCAGCATATCAGGCATCGCCGCGGCATCTGGGATCGTCTATAATAACGATGAACTTCATATTGTCTCGGACAATAGCAATTATCTATATAGCTATAACCTTGCTCAGCAACGCCTATCCAAAACGGCTCTATTGGAAGCTGAACCCATGGAAAATATCAGTAAAGCGAACAAAATGGATCTTGAATCCATTACTTTCGATGGCAAGCGCTACTACCTATATGGCTCAGGGTCAACTGAAAAGAGAAACAACCGGTTTATTTGGGACGGAAACAAAGTCGTGAAGGAAGACTATAGCGAAATCTATGCGCGTTTAATGAGGAAATTTAAGATCAGTAAATCGGACTTCAACATCGAGGGAGTGCTGCATATTGACGACCGGATCTTGTTTTTCAACAGAGGAAATGGCCCAAAAGGCATCAATGCGATTTTAGAATACAACAGTAAAGCTGAAGAGAAATCGCGCTGTATTCCAATCGAGTTACCCAAGTTAAATGGAATCAGTACCGGTTTTTCGGATGCCACACTTGTCGGTGAAGACATTTATTTTATCGCAACTGCAGAAGATGCAAAATCGACCTATCTCGATGGCGAGATCGCTGGATCTTTACTTGGTAAGATATCAGCAAATCTGTCTTCCAAACTGGAAGTATTTCAAATACCCGAAAATCACAAGTTTGAGGGAATCACCCTCAAGGAGAAAACCGACAACGGTTTAATTTTCTTACTCTGCGAAGATGCTGATACAGAAGATGCTGAACTGACGGTTTATTCGTTGAAAGTAACGAATTAAATCGTTTGTTCTAAAATAGATTCAAAGCTAGGAATCACGTATATTTTATTAAATTTGCAACTGATTAAAACTTAATTTTTATGTTAAAAAATACTGCCCTTTCGGAGACACACATTGCTTTAGGAGCAAAGATGGTTCCCTTCGCAGGCTTCAACATGCCAGTGCAATATACTGGTATCAATGATGAGCACGAAACAGTTCGTACAGGTGTAGGAGTTTTTGATGTAAGCCACATGGGCGAATTCATCCTTAAAGGTGAAAAAGCACTGGATCTTCTTCAAAAAATCTCTTCCAACGATGTATCGAAATTATATGACGGTAAAGTTCAATATGCTTATATTCCAAACGAAACAGGTGGTGTTGTAGACGATTTTCTAACATATCGTATAGACGATAAGACCTATTTTCTGGTTGTCAATGCTTCCAATATCGAAAAAGACTGGAACTGGATTTCCAAATACAATACCGATGGTGTAGAAATGAAAAACATTTCTGACCAGACTTCTTTATTTGCTGTTCAAGGACCTAAAGCAGCGGATGCTTTACAATCGCTGACAGATATCGAGCTTGCCCCAATGGAATACTATACTTTTGCCAAAGGTACTTTTGCTGGTGTAGAAAACGTATTGGTATCAGCCACCGGCTATACTGGCGCAGGTGGTTTCGAAATTTATGTTGCCAATGAAGATGCACAAAAAGTTTGGGATGCTATTTTTGAAGCCGGAAAAGCTTACGGAATTAAACCTATCGGATTGGGCGCTCGTGATACGCTACGTCTAGAAATGGGTTTCTGCCTTTATGGAAATGATATCGACGACAATACCTCTCCTTTAGAAGCTGGCTTAGGTTGGGTAACTAAGTTTACAAAAGACTTCGTAAACTCCGCCGCACTTAAAGCTGAAAAAGAAGCTGGACTTAAAAAGAAACTGGTTGGTTTTGAAATGATCGACAGAGGTATCCCGCGTCACGATTATGAGATCGTAGATGCTGATGGCAATGTAATCGGTCGGGTTACTTCGGGAACGCAATCTCCGACATTGAAAAAATCGGTAGGTTTGGGTTACGTAGATACTGCGTTCGCAAAAGACGGTACAGATATCTTTATCCATATCCGTAATCAAAAAGTTAAAGCTAAAGTAACGAAACCTCCATTTGTCAAATAAAAACAAATGTAGACAATACAAAAAGAGCAGAAGACGATCGTTTTCTGCTCTTTTTGTATGTTATAAGTAAGAAACTCCACTCTTATTTATTTTTTCCTTTCGCTTGCTTAGCAGCATATGCCTGTTTTTTTTCACGATCCTTTTCTTGGATAACAACTTTTATCCGCTTGCTTAAAACAACCTTAAGGTAAATCAGGACGACCAAAAATGCGATAGACAATCCTGTCACCAACATATTTCCGGCTTTATACCCCTCAAATCCACAATAAGCCAAAAATACAATGGCCAAGTTCAATACAATATTCAGTATAAAATATTTTGTCATATTACTTTTTTGTTAATCCCAATACACGTGGTCGCCACACAAAGAAATAGAAAATTCCGCCGATAATATTAAGCAGTACGATAGCCAGTGCCATCAACATCCGCTCAGCATTGGAAATAGTCCTGGAAAGCATAATTTCCCGCAAGGCCAATATCACCCATAAGAGGGACAATAAAATAGAGAGGCTACCTAATACAGGGAAGATCCCTAAGTTTAAGAGCCGAGTTAATAGGGCTACGATATAAAAAGCAAGACTAAACAAGAAAGCTTGTTTAGTCTGATGCTCCAAGTTTTTCATATTAATAAACGTCTAACTCTGGATCGATTTCCTCTTTCCAGGCCAAGATACCGCCTTTTAAATTTGCTAGATTATCAAATCCTTGTTGCTCCAACAACATAATTGCCTGTGCTGAACGTTTTCCGGAACGACACTGAACGATAACGGGTTTATCCTTCGCAATCTTATCTGCTTCAATCAGGATTCCTGATAGGGGGATATTCAAACCGTTCAGATTTGAAACTTCATATTCAAATGACTCACGCACATCAATCAATTGAAAATCTTCATTGTTATCGATCTTATTCTTTAATTCTTGTACAGATACTTCTTTCATTGTCAAATAATTTATAATCAAATATACTACATTTTTTTCTGAATTGTCTTTCTTCAAAAGCCATCAGAACATTCATGCTTGTCGCTAATAACAGAACGACGAAATTTTATTGAATGCATTTCATTCCTGAAGGGCCAACAAGATCCTTCATTTAAACTTTACCGTTTTGAGGGTAACGGTATTTACCCATTATGGGCCTGCTAGCACGAATTTCTACAAAAATTACAGCCGAAATCATTATCTTCATCCGAACATAACTAATTTTATGAATTCAGCACCTAAAATATCTTTAGTATTTTCGCTAATCGCCCTATGCTCCATGACATTTGGGCAGCAAGTGATTTCCGAACAACAACGTCAGGGCGTGAGCCGTATCTTAAATACTTTGGCATCGGATGATATGCGTGGACGATCGGCCCTGACAAAAGACATTGAGCCGGCGGCAGATTTTATCGCCGGAGAAATGAAAAAAATAGGGCTCAAACCTTATGCGGAAGAATCTTTCAGACAGACATTCCAACTGGACAAACTCTCGCCCAAAAGCAATGTGGCCGCGATCAATAAAAAGGCAATTCCTGCTGAGCATATCATATCACTGGGCAGCCATGTTGACCTCAAATGGAACGAAAAAAGTCCTGTAAGGATTACCCATATCGCTTCTGGGGCTGATTTCTCCCAAGCCTTTCGTGAACAGTCCTTATCCAAGGAAAATACGATCGTGCTGGTAGACCCTTCGTTTGAAGCCTCTTTTGTTCGTTTTGGCCAGATGCTCAACAAGCCCAAATTTGTGGAGGATCCGAACATACAAAAACCGTCCATAGTTTATCTGCTAAGCTCAGAAAAACCGAAAACATTTGATATTCATATCCAACGTGATCTTCAGCACTTCCCACTTTTTAATGTTGCCGGAATTATTCCCGGAAAGAGTAAGCCAAATGAATATGTAATCTTCTCTGGCCATTATGATCATATTGGTATATTACCTGCTGTTGGACAGGACTCGATAGCCAATGGAGCAGATGACGATGCTTCGGGAGTAACAGCGATGCTCACCCTTGCAGATTACTACAAGAAGAAAAATAACAATGAAAGGACGCTTATTTTTGTGGCCTTTACAGCCGAAGAACTCGGAATGTATGGCTCAAAATATTTTTCCAACCACATCAATGCCGATCAGGTCGTGGCTATGATCAATATGGAGATGATCGGAAAAGATTCAAAATTTGGTCCTAATACAGTATATATAACAGGCTATGATCAATCTGACTTGGGTAAATTGATGCAGGAAAACCTAAAAAACACGGCTTTCAAATTTTATCCAGATCCTTATACAAAACAAAATTTATTCTATCGCAGTGATAATGCCGTGTTAGCGGCAAAAGGTGTTCCCGCACATTCGTTTTCTACCTCCCAAATGGACAAAGATGAGTATTACCATACGGTAAAGGACGAAGTCAGCACCTTAAACGTTCAAAATATTATTTCCAGTATAGAAGCAATCGCGATCGGTACATCAGGCATTGTAGAAGGCAAACAAACGCCTTCACGTGTAGAAAAATTAAAGGATTAATAGGCGGTGCGGTCTATTGTCCGCTGCATCACATAATCATTTAATACATAATCATAATACGGAATATCGACGGTTTCGACAACCTGGAAACCCTGCTTTAGATAGAAATGATAAGCAGGGTTATTTCTATTGACATTGAGTTCCAATATATCTTTGCCTTTGGTTTTTGCTTTTTCAACAGCAAAATCAATTAATGCCTTCCCAAAACCTTTTCCCTGCACATGAGGCATCAAATAAAGTTTTTCGATACGGAGTTTATCTTCAAAAGTCTTTAGTGCAACAAAGCCCTGGCCGATACCGTCTTCCTTTAATATATAAAAAAACTGTCCATTTACCATTCCCTCAGCTAAGCCCTCGACGGTATAACTTTTCTCCAACATGAAATCAATCTGCTCTTTCGAAAGTATTTCTCCATAGGCGTCAGGCCATATAATGTGGGCCATATTGGAAATGCTACGGATATCTGTCTGTTCTGCTAATTCTATTGTTATCATGAGATTGTCTCTCCTATTAAAATATATTTTGATTTCGAAAACTCAAGCTTAAATAAACCATCCCTTTCAGTTTCATATAGGTCAGCTCCTATCTTCCGAAGGCCTGCTGTTGTGATTTCTTCTCCCTGGGAGTCTATTCTTAGTTGTTCACCGCCCATTTTCCATTTTGTAAAACCGGTTGTGACAAAATAATAACGCGTGCCCCGGGCTAATAATACAATATTGATCTGGTCCAAATAGGGCTGATAGGATGTATGATCTATTTGATCTGTAATAATATTAACTGCCTTATATTGATGTTTAATAAGATATTCAATGGCCGATTGTAAGAAATTATCACGATATGGGATGACTTTTGAATTTTCCTGAATTGGATCCGCAAGCCTTTTGGCAAAAACAATGTCAAACTTATATCCTCTGGCATCCAGTGGCTCAACAAGATTATTTTCGATAGCAATAGTAGGGCTCCATTCCAACAGTTGTCCCAAATCTTCTTCTTCGATCAGAAAAAGGTCTTCAATCAGCAGAGCGGGTTCCTGGTTCTCTCGGACAATATGATGTGATGACATTTCGAAAGATCTAATAACCTAATCTGCGCAAGGTGATATACGCCATTAACCCTGTGCTGATCTCCAACGAGGACTCGTCAACATCGAAGGTCGGTGTATGCACCGCAGAAGTTATTCCTTTCGATTTATTTCCTGTACCCAGTCGGTAGAAACAAGCATTGATTTCTTGTGAGTAGTAGGAAAAATCTTCCGCAGCTGGCCAAAGATCTAAATCCACGACATTCTCTTTTCCAAGATATTCCTCCGCAAAAGTACGCGCACTCTTCGTCAGTTCAGGCTCATTGATCAAAAATGGATAGCCTTTTCGAACTTCAAAATCACAGGTAGCACCCATACTTTCAGCGATTCCGACAGCCATTTTCACCATCTTTTCATGTGCTTCAGCACGCCAGCGCTCATCGAATGTTCGGAATGTACCTTCGAGATACACTTGATCAGGTACAATATTTGTCGCACCATTCGCAATGATTTTACCAAAAGACAACACCGTCGGAGTGCGGGGGTCCGCAAAGCGGCTCGCAACCTGTTGTAAAGCGGTAATTATATGTGCTGTGATAACAATAGGATCGATATTCTGATGGGGATGTGCACCGTGTCCACCCCTTCCTTTTACGGTCATAAACAGCTCATCACAGGAAGCCATATACTTCCCTTCACGAAATCCGACTTTGCCTACCTCGATAAAGGGCATTACATGTTGACCTATTATAGCGGAAGGTGCAGGATTTTGTAACGCGCCTTCCTTGATCATAATGGATGCTCCTCCGGGCAAACGTTCCTCGCCTGGCTGAAAGATTAATTTCACTGTACCGCCAAATTCAGCTTTCAAACGATGTAATATCTTCGCGGTCCCCAAAAGCGAGGATGTATGAACATCATGGCCGCAAGCATGCATGACACCTGGGTTATTGGAGCCATAAGGTCTTCCTTCCATTTCCTGAATGGGCAATGCATCCATATCCGCACGTAAAGCGATAACTTCGTCAGAAGGAAGTTCACCACGAATTAGTGCAACAATACCCGTATCTGCTTTGGCCTCGTAAGGAATGCCTAGTTGATCCAACTGTGTCTTTACAAATGCCGAAGTATTATATTCTTCAAAGGAAAGTTCAGGGTTTTGATGAAGATGTCTACGGTTAGCGACTGTATCTTCAAAATATTGATGGGCTAAGGCCAGGACTTTTTCTTTCGTACTTGCCATGAGGTTGTTTGATTTATTGATAGACAAAAACGCTTTCTGAAAAGACGAAAACGTTACTAAAATATTGACGCAGCTCACGCATAAACGCATTTGCTTCGGAACGACTTCTAAAGTCGCCCACCTTCACCCGGTAATTAGGTTCATCATAGGTGATATAGGTGTCAACATCTTTATACATTCCCCGGAAACGAGTTTGTTCTGAAAAAGCTTGATTTCGGCTGGATCCAGCGAAAATCTGCACACGAAAACCCCGTACCTTGACGCGTGTTGCAGCAGAACGAACAACAGGTTTAGAAGGGACTGTGGTGGTTTTGCTTTCGATAGGATTGATTCCCATTATTGCCCTAAAATTTTGAAGTTGTGTAATCAAAGAATCTTTGGTTACAATAACTCCGCCCTTTTCCTGTGCTTTTACATGAACAATCGTAAATAGCACAAGTGCATGTATGAAAATCAATCCTCTCTTCAGCATAGTTTAACCTTTCTTATCGATTAGTTATTTGCGCCGTGGCAATTTTTATATTTTTTTCCAGAACCACAAGGACATTCGTCATTGCGTCCTACTGTATTCTCATTACGGATAGGCTCTTTCGGACCTTCATTCACATCCTCTTCACTAACGCCTGTAGGGGAAACCAGCTCTGCTTTTGTTTCAACCGTCTTTACAGGAGCTTGAGTTACTTGTCTAGCCTGTAATGAAGTTGTTTCCTGTCCTGGGATCTCACCTTTGAAAATAAAGCTCACGACATCCTTGTTCATAGAAGCCAACATAGACTTGAACAAGTTAAAGGCTTCCATTTTATAGATAATGATTGGATCCTTTTGTTCATAAACAGCATTTTGAACGGATTGTTTTAGATCATCCATTTCACGTAAATGCTCTTTCCATGCTTCGTCGATCAATGCTAGGACGATACCTTTTTCAAAAGATTTGAAAACCTCTTTACCATTGGTGTCGATCGCTTTTTTCAGATTAGCAGAAACCTGGATACCACGTACACCATCTGTAAATGGAATAACGACATTCTCAACAATTTGACCGCGTTCTGCGTATACATTGTTTAATACAGGAACTGTCAATGCACCAATAGCATCTATTTTATGGTGATATGCTCTAATTGCCTGGTCAAAAAGACGGTCTGTCAACCCTTCGATCTTTCCTTGCGCAAATTCTTCAGCAGTGATTTCTGGTGTAATAGCAAAGATACGGATAACCTCAATTTGGAAGTCTTCGTAGTTACCTTGCTCTTTTGCTTCGGCAACGATCTCTTCAGCAACATCAAAAATCATGTTATTCAAATCCACATCCAAACGCTCGCCAAACAAAGCATTTTTACGTTTAGAATAGATTACTGTACGTTGGGAGTTCATGACGTCATCATATTCCAATAGACGTTTACGAATTCCAAAGTTGTTCTCCTCGACTTTACGCTGTGCACGCTCGATAGATTTGGTCAACATACTGTGTTGCATCACTTCACCTTCTTCAACACCCATTTTCACCATGATATTGGAGATTCTTTCAGAAGCAAATAAGCGCATTAAGTTATCTTCCAACGAAACGAAGAATTGTGATGATCCCGGATCTCCCTGACGACCTGCACGACCACGTAACTGACGGTCAACACGACGGGATTCATGTCTTTCAGTACCGATAATGGCAAGACCTCCCGCGTTTTTCACAGCTTCGGCCAATTTAATATCCGTACCACGACCAGCCATATTTGTGGCAATAGTTACTTGTCCGGGGCGACCTGCTTCGGCTACAATATCAGCCTCTTTTTGGTGCAATTTTGCATTCAATACGTTATGTTTGATTTTACGTAACTGAAGCATACGACTCAACAACTCGGAAATTTCAACTGATGTTGTACCAACCAACACCGGGCGACCTTGTTCTGTCAATCGTTGAATTTCTTCTGCTACCGCATTGTATTTTTCGCGCGCAGTACGGTAAATCAAATCTTGACGGTCCTCACGTTGGATACCACGATTTGTAGGGATTTCAACAACATCCAATTTATAGATTTCCCAAAGCTCGCCAGCTTCTGTTGAAGCAGTACCAGTCATCCCCGAAAGTTTGTGGTACATACGGAAGTAATTCTGTAAAGTAATCGTCGCGTACGTTTGTGTCGCATCTTCGACCTTTACATTTTCTTTCGCTTCGATAGCCTGGTGCAAACCGTCTGAGTAACGACGCCCATCCATGATACGGCCAGTTTGCTCATCGACAATTTTTACTTTACCCTCGTCCACGATATATTCCACATCATTCTCAAACAAAGTATATGCTTTCAATAACTGGTTGATTGAGTGAATACGGTCAGCCTTAATCGAATAATCGCGCAATAAGTCCTCTTTCTGAGCTGCTTTTTCTTCCAAAGTCAACGAAGACTTTTCAATTTCCGCAATCTCAGTACCCACATCAGGTAAAATAAAGAATGAAGGATCCTCGCCTGTCGCTGTGATCAATTCAATCCCTTTTTCTGTCAGTTCAACCTGATTATTCTTCTCATCAATGACAAAATAAAGTTCTGCATCAACTTTAGGCATATTTTTATTTTGCTCTTGCATATAGTAGTTCTCTACTTTTTGCAAAATAGAACGGTTCGCACCTTCACTTAAGAATTTGATTAATGCTTTATTTTTAGGTAAACCTCTATAAGCTCTTAATAAAGCCAGACCTCCACCTTCTACATCAGAATCACCTGCAGCCAAAGCTTTTTTGGCATCATTTAATACGGTATTGATGTAGGCTTTCTGAACATGTACCAAACGCTCGATACGTGGTTTCAATTGATAGAACTCATGCTGATCACCACGAGGGATCGGTCCGGAAATAATCAAAGGTGTACGGGCATCGTCAATTAATACCGAGTCAACCTCATCGACCATCGCAAAATGCAATTTTCCCTGCACCAATGCATCTGGCGTCTGCACCATGTTATCACGCAAATAGTCGAAGCCAAATTCGTTGTTCGTTCCATATACGATATCAGCTTGGTAAGCTTTACGACGTTGAGGAGAGTTTGGTTGGTGTTTATCAATACAATCTACCGATAAACCGTGGAATTCAAATAGCGGAGCGTTCCATTCAGAGTCACGGCGTGCAAGATAGTCATTCACAGTCACGATATGTACCCCTTGTCCAGAAAGCGCGTTCAGGTAAGTTGGCAGGGTTCCAACTAATGTCTTACCCTCACCCGTAGCCATCTCGGCAATTTTCCCGCTATGTAGTACGATACCACCGATCAACTGTACATCATAATGTACCATGTTCCAGGTAACCTCAGTCCCTGCAGCCATCCATTTGTTTTTCCAAATGGCTTTATCTCCATTGATGATAACATTCGGCTTGTAGACAGCCAATTCTCTGTCAAAATCGCTGGCAGTAACTTCCAGTTCTTCATTTTCAGTCAAACGTCTTGAGGTTTCCTTCACCACGGCAAAGGCCTCTGGTAAAATGTCCTTCAATACCTCTTCCAACTTCTTATCACGGTCTTTGGACAATTTGTCCACTTGTTCGTAAATCGAAGTTTTCTTTGCCATATCTTCCTCGTCTTGATCCGCCTCTGCTTTTAGCGTATCTATCTCCTGGTCAATATCTGCGAGGTAATTCTTAATTCTTTCTTTGAAGTCAGCGGTCTTGGCACGTAACTCGTCATTGGTTAGATTTGAAAGTTTATCATATTCAGCTTTGATTTGCTCTACAACTGGCTGAATCCCCTTGATATCTCTTTCGGATTTACTTCCAAATAATTTACTTAAAAACTTTAACATAATTTTTTTTCTATCTCAACTAAAGATTTTGTACAATAATGACTCCAAAGTAAAATTGCAGACAATTTGACACTAATCGGGCAAATTTAGTTATTAGATATGATATCTAACAGCTTACCCTTATTTTTTTTGCGTTATTTTTTTCCGCCGGATATGCAGCCTATTCTCCTTTTCGCTAATTATCCCACTCTCTATGTTTTCTTGCTATAATTATCCCTATCGTTTTCTATCCAGATCAAAAATAGCTATACTTAAAAACATGGCTGATCCTTCCCGTACAGACGATTAAAGTAGACAAGGGCTAAATAAAGTTGGGCAATACTATGAAAGAAAAAGTTTTTTATCCGAATGCGGGATAAAGCCCATTTCCTGTGCTTTTTCAAACATTTTAGTAATGGCATTACGCCCTTCAGCCCCCAGTTCGACCGAATACTTATTGACATAAAGCTCAATATGCTTATACATCACCTCCTCGCTCATTTCCTGCGCATGGCTACGGATAAACTCCAAGCCGGACTTTGGATTTGAAAAAGCAAACTCTACGCTCTCTTTTAAAATTGTGTTAAGCGTATCTTTCACATCCTTTGGCAACGACCTCTTCACGACGATACCTCCCAGGGGAATCGGAAATTTTGTCGTACTTTCCCAATATTCGCCGAGATCAACCACCTTATACAATCCTTTTTCTGCGTAAGTAAACCGATTTTCATGAATAATAAGTCCCAAATCAATTGAACCATCCAATAATGCACCCTCAATATCGGAAAAAACCAGCTCTATTTTATTGGTTAATTCCGGAAATGCCAGGCCTAACAGGAAATTCGCCGTCGTAAACTTACCCGGATATCCGACCTTCAACTTATCAAATTCGCCTAAACCTTCACCATTCTGCAGTTTATCCTGAAGTTTTTTTGCCAAATCGGCATCCTTAGCAATAAGCATTGGCCCTACACCAAAGCCCAGAGCGCTACCCGCATCCAAGAGTTCATAGTCTTCAACGGCATAAGCAAATGCATGATAACTCAGTTTGGTGATATCAAGATCTCCTTGGAAGGCCTTTAAATTTAATGTCTCAACGTCTTGATACGCTACTTCAAACTCCAGCCCTTTTGTATCGATCTTATGATGGATCAAGGCGTCAAATATAAATGTATCGTTTGGACAGGGAGAAAACCCCAATGTTAATTTCATCTTATTCTTCTTAAAATATGGACAGATAAAAATTTCGTAAACAAGTACTGTGCCGCCACTTATTTACATGTTGTTTATACCGTCACTTTATGTGTAATTAAATATAATATCATGGCCAAAAATGTCATGAGAATAATTCCTTTTCCTATTTGATCATTACCTGAACGGTATGCAAACCTTAAGAAAATCAAATCGATCAATACGGCAATGGTATAGGTTGCCATTGGCTTCTCGGGCAGAAAATGAAGTTCGATATCGGTGAAACGCACCAACAAAAATGCCAGCAAGGGAAAAGCAATTCCTATGCCCGAGCCTACCCAAAGATTATTTTTCACCTTTGCTATGTTTTGTTTTACCTTCCAAATGGTCAAAACTCCATGAATTCAGTTCGGGTATGGCATGATGTGCAGTCATATCAAACTGCGTAGGAACAACCGATACATAGCCATTTGCCAGCGCATAGCTATCCGTATCTTCCCCCCGATCCTGCAAAACAAATTTTCCCGTGGTCCAATAATAATCACGGTTGTGGGGGTCTATACGCTCATCAAATTCCTCCACCCAATGTCCTCCAGCCTGTCTACAGATTTTAATCCCCTTGAACCCTTGCGTTTGCGGAAAATTAACATTCAGCAAGGTGTTTTTAGGTAGGCCGTTGGCCAAGACCTGTTCTGTTATGGAAATTACATATGGCCTACAGTAGCTAAAGTCTGCATCATGAGAAAAATTATCCAACGAAAAACCGACAGACGGTATTCCTTCGATCGCCCCCTCCACCGCAGCGGACATTGTTCCTGAATACAGCACATTGATGGAATTGTTGAGTCCATGGTTAATCCCGGACACGCAGATATCCGGCTTCTGCCCTTTGAAGACTTTATTCACCGCAAGCTTGACACAATCAACGGGTGTTCCTGAACATTGATACATCTCCACTCCTTCGTAGAGATTGATTTTATCCAATCGCAGCGGCCGACCGAGCGTGATCGCATGTCCCATCCCCGATTGTGCTGAATCCGGTGCGACGACAACCACATTGCCAATCTTTTGCATTTCTTCCAACAACACCTTAATCCCCGGAGCTGTGATACCATCGTCGTTAACAACTAAAATATTCGGTTTCTTCTTTACCATATACGAAGTTAGCAAATCTGAAACCGAGATGTAAATAATAAGGACAATTTTAATTCATAGAAACGCTCATTGGGGCTATTGAGTACAGGATTGGTCTCGTTTTCTAGGAATTAGAACCCAAAAGGATTAACTTTGAGCTTGCCAAAACGGGCGGAGGATCTGCGCCGATTTGGTCAACGCTGCCATTTTATGTACGGTGTCGCCATAGCCTTTGTAAAGATCATGATAAGCTACAAAATAATCTTCCAGCAGATCATATACCTGTAATAATACGGACAGGAAATCCTCTAGGTCAGTGCTCAACGATTCAACATCGACATTCATATCGCTGGCAAACTCAAATACCTCATCCAGTACCTTGAATTTTAAAGGATCTAATGGTTTTTCATATCTGTAATACTTATCTACAATATCATTGTATACTTGCTCACGCAGGGCAATACGATCATAGAATCTCACCGTACGCCGATGCGCTTCTTCAATTTTTAGGTAACAGTCACGCAGTTCGATCTGTAATTTGATATCCACATCAGCCAGCGGCTGCTCCTGATTTAGCTCTCCTGTCTCCTTGTACCATTCCAGCATATCTGTCAAGTCGGCAATTTCTGCATCAAGATCTGCCAGCGCGATGGACTCCAATAGGGTATTCCCTCTTTCCTCTACGAAGCGAGTTTTCATGAACCAGGCTTGATCATGTGATTTTCTATACGCCAATAATGCTCCTTCTTCCAATTGGCTAGGGGAGCCAATATCCTCTGTCAGGTAATTTATCGTTCTTAACGGATGGTTGATCGTGATATTTCTCATATCCATGGTTATTGTTTATTCTAAATTGGCAATCGCTTATTTAAAGCTAACAAAGAAAAAATATATTCGGTAAAAAAGTGGCAATTTCCCTCTGCTATGCCTAAGGGAAATTACCACTATTAACCGTTACACGATATAACATCGTACGGAATCACTGTAAACAGGTGTAGGATCGGGTCCCAAATAAGTTACACGAAACTCGTATTCCTGCAAATGTTCGAGGTCTCTGATTGAAACCTTCGATTTTGGACTAATGACTGTTGTCCAGGCATTTGCACCGACCGCACGGTACTCAAATTGGTAGAAGCGCGCTGATTGCCATGATTTGACTCCCAGCTCAGCCATCAGCAAGCCTTGTGCCCCCAATTGTACGGTCAATCCGGTTGGCTTCGGAGAAATACCGACGTAGCCTGCGTTTGCTTTGTCCTTTGACGGAATAAATCCCGCTGCCAGAATTAGGTTGGCATCTCCGTTTGCGACAAGCTCTACATGTAATGAAAGATGGTACAAAGCCTGTTTCAGCCTAGCTCCGTGCTGATTTTTGATAACGACTTGACGCTTATCGCGATAATTCGCTTCGGTAATACCATCTCGGAAAAGCTCGAGAACTACACCCAGATCCGCCAGAAGTGTCGTGGCTTCGGGGAAAAGACTTGCGTTTTCAGTAGATTTTTTGAAAACATTTTCAGCATACTTAAGCAGTTTTGCTTCAGTGTTAGTTTGATTTGATACTGTTGGCTTTGCCATAATTGTAATAATTTAAAATGTAAATAAATTTGTTAATGGCTCAAATCTACGACAGCCTCCTGGCGAAAATGGGGGCAAAATCGGCCAACTTTTCGGCGAAACAGGACTTTCTGTTGCCGATTTTGCCCCCTCCATTGAAAAATAGACTAAAAATCATAACCAGCTCCCCCTTAAAGTCACATTTTAGTGGTAAGCAAACACTTACTGTTGGGATCCTGCTTTTGGTTAAATGCATTCAGCTTTTCATCAAATGATACCAGTGATGAACCAAATGATATCAGCGATGAACCAAATGAGTTCAGACTTGAAAATATTTTGATCTCGTTTGATCAAAAAGTTAATCCATTTGGATGATCGCTGATCTCGAATGGACCAAAGCAGAGCTGTTTTAGAGGAAATGTAATCAAGGATAAGAGAAACGATCTTACTGTTTGCTCAAATGAAGGCAGTGTTGAGCTGACGTTAAACTCATTTGAACAAAAGATGAACTCATCTCGGTCATCACTGATCTCGTTTACAACAACAGCATCCTCATTTGAAGCGAGCTTGCTTGCTTTTGACACAAATGGACTATGGGATTAGAGAAACCAGGTCTTGTTCGAATAGGATGAGGCATAATTTTATCCCAGTGAACGAATTGATTTCTTAACAAAAGGCTCTTTTTTACGTCTTTGAGCTCTAAATTCATTGGGACCTATTCCAAATCGCTTTTTAAATTGTCGGGAAAAGTTCTTTGCACAAGCAAAATTAAGCGAGAATGCGATGGAAGCTAATGTATCATCGGTGTGCAGCAGATATTCTTTTGCATCCAACAATCGATATTCGAGGATCATACCGACGACGGTAAAGGATTTCCCTTCAAAGCTACGTGAGAGTTTACGCACGCTTACATTCATTGCATCGGCGATCTTGGTGACCGAGATATCCTCGTCACTAAAATGTTGACGGATATAACGAACAGCGTTATGATAAAGCATTGCATCGCTGTTATCAGCAGCAGGTTGAGCTGGCTTTAAGTCCTGAAACAGTTGCTGGAATAACCGCAAGTTCCAATTTGCTAGCTGAAAGCCTGTACCAAAAGAGCGAAATTCAAAACGTTGCAACGACGCTAAAATAGCATATAGCTTGCTCTGGATCGGGGTATGGCCAAAATAAAATTCAGTTTGTTGATTACTACCGGTTATTAAAGTCTTCAGTTTGGGATACTCGATCATTAAACCGTCCAAATGTTTTCCCGCGATCCCCAATGTCAGAAACCATGACTTTCCTTCATGAAGTACTAATTCGGGCGACTGTTCTTTCAGTTGATAGCAATGAGCCTGTCCCGATGAAATCACTAATGGCGCTGTCAATTTAAGTTTTCCATTGCCAACGAAATGAAGATGGATCCAAAAGGAATAATCATCCGTTTTTATAGGAACAGAAAATGGCTTATCAATGCTTTCCTGCTTGCATTCAATCCACGCGAAGTCAGCGGTCTGGAATATGCGTTGGTTTGCTATTGCTATTGGCAACAGTAGTTGCCCCTCCTCAGACTCTGGCAAAAAAGCCAAATAACCATCGTATTTTCTATTGGTATTTGATCGTGTATATAGTGATTGAACAAAATTCTGCTTGAGCATGCAAATAATTGGTGTCTTACATTAAATTTAATGACTTTATGTGTAACAACAAAACAGGCCATAATTTTGTTACGACCTATAAACCGGAAATTTCTCCCAGGGCTGTAACAGATCGAATATTACTGCTATCCTGAATCTTGAAATCAATAAGATTATTTAATCGTTTTACGACAGATTTTTCAAAGTTTACTTTATGAAATTTCAAAGTTTAACATCAGATATTTCAAAATTAGTTTCAAGATATCTCAAAATTAAAGACAATAAAATTTAAAATACTTTGCTGAGTTGGTCAGCCCTCAAACAGCGAACCCTCATCTAATCTATGGTGCTGATGAAGATATCATCCGAAACAATGTACAGGTGCTATCGTGGAAAAAACCAGAAATTTACTAAAATAACCCGGCTCAAGTAGTTAAAATAAGGACAAAAAATTTATAGCAAATCAATACGACATCGATTGCGTAAGATTGTATCGTTTTTGAAAAATATTAGCCCTAAATTTAGCTTTCAAATAAAGAAAAATCATTCAGTTATGAGCATTAATTTTGAATCCCGTTATGCAATCGGGCCTAAAGAATACAAAACGTTAGATACACAAGGATTAAGAGATAATTTTCTCATTGAAAAAGTTTTTGAAACGGATAAAATTAACTTTGTGTATACACACTATGATCGTTACATGGCCGGTGGGGCAATGCCTGTAAATTCTAAAATTAAATTAGAAACAATCCCTGAATTATTAAAAGAACCTTACTTTCTCTCTAGAAGAGAATTGGGTATTATCAATGTCGGCGGTAATGGGCAGGTAGAGGTAGATGGAACATTGTATGAACTTAAAACCAAAGAAGCGCTCTATATCGGACAAGGCGCAAAAGATATCTATTTTTCAAGCCAAGACAGTGCGAATCCGGCAAAGTTTTATTTAAACTCAACTCCAGCGCACCAGAGTTATCCTACCAAAAAGGTCACTAAGGAAGATGCCAATAAAATAGAATTAGGATCTCTGGAAACAGCCAACCACCGTACCATCAATCAGATGTTGCTGAATAAAGTTGTACAGACCTGTCAGCTACAAATGGGAATGACAGAGCTAAAGCCAGGATCCGTATGGAATACGATGCCATCGCATACGCATGACCGTCGTATGGAGGTTTATTTTTACTTTGAATTGCCAGAAGGTCAGGCTGTATCTCATTTTATGGGACCGATAGACGAAACACGTCATATCTGGATGCATAATGATCAGGCTGTCATTTCTCCACCTTGGTCAATTCACTCAGGAGCTGGAACATCCAACTATACATTTATCTGGGGTATGGCGGGCGAAAACCTCGACTACGATGATATGGATAAATGTGCTATTACCGAACTTAAGTAGTATTTAGATAATAGATTTGAGATCTTGGCTGGTCAAGCATCCCGCTTACAAACACTGTCTTTAATCTTTTTTCTTTAATCCTTTATCAAATGAAGAGAACATTCATATTAAGTTTAACGCTAGGGCTTTCGAGTATCGCTTTTGCCCAAAACAATAAGACGATTACGGTTAAAAATCCTTCAGCAGTATCTAGAACAGAGCTGATCAGTATTCCTTATGCAACATTCGAAAAACATTTCGAGTTGAAGAAAAATGTCTTTACGATTGTTGATAGCAAGGATAAAGCGGAACTGGCTTACCAATTGGAAAAGCTAGGACAGTCAACCCCTCAAAATGTACTGATACAAGTATCTATTGCGCCTCGAAGTGCTTTGACTTTTGGTGTAACTGGAAATAATCCAAAAACCGTTGCGACCAAAACATTTGCACGTTATGTCCCCGAACGTAAGGATGACTTTGCCTGGGAAAATGACATTGCTGCATTCAGGGCCTATGGAAAAGCATTAGAGGGTAGCTCTGAAGATGCCCAAGGATTTGATTTTTGGGCTAAGAGAACAAATGACCTTATTATTGACGAATGGTATAAAACAGGGGATTATCATGCCGATCATGGTAAAGGCTTAGATTACTATTCTGTGGGTCAAACTCTAGGAGTAGGCGACGCAACTCCATTTATTGATCAGCAGGTCGTCTATCACAAACATTATCGTCAATATGAAGTCTTAGATAATGGTCCCTTACGCACGACGTTTAAGCTTATCTATGAACCAGAAAATGTCAAGGGTCAAAATATACAAGTTGAAAAAACAGTCTCGCTGGACGCGGGAAGCCAACTGAACAAAATACGTTATGCAATCAAAAATACGACTTCAAGCAGCACCCCTGTAGTCGTTGGTCTTGCCAAACGAAAAGAGGATAAACCTCAGCTCTTAAATGACACCAAAAATGGTATTTTAGCTTATTGGGAGCCTGCAGAGGGGGATAAAATCACTGGGACCGCCGTGATCTTGCCTAACAAAGTAAAATATATATTTAAGGATAGCCCAAAACAGTTTTTATTGGCAACTACGGTCACAAACAACAGCCCTTTGACCTATTTTGCTGGAGCTGCATTCAACAAAGCGGGAAAAATAACCAGTTTTGATCAATGGCAATCCTATATCAGAGAATTCAGAAATAACTTAAATCAACCATTAACGATAAAATACTCGAAATAATGTCCATACTGCAATCTTTTGATTTGACCGGGAAGGTCGCTTTGGTAACTGGCTGTAAAAGAGGCATAGGTAAAGCTATAGCCGAAGCATTAGCGGAAGCTGGGGCAGATATCATTGGTGTTTCAGCATCGCTGGAGACAACAGGGTCGGCGGTAGAAAGATCCATCCAAGCATTAGGAAGGAATTTTTATGCTTATCAATGTGATTTTTCAAAAAGAACCGAACTCTATCAATTTATTGAAAAAGTAAAATCGGAGCATCCAACCATAGACATCCTTTTCAACAACGCCGGAAATATCCTACGTAAACCAGCAGCTGAACATCCCGATGAGTACTGGGATGAAATCATTGAAATCAATCAAAATGCACAATTCATCCTGACAAGGGAAATTGGAAAAGATATGATTTCACGTGGAACTGGAAAAATTGTATTCACGGCATCGTTATTGACTTTTCAAGGCGGCATCAACGTTCCTGGATATGCAGCCTCCAAAGGTGCAATAGGGTCATTGGTAAAGGCTTTTGCAAATGAATGGGCCGCTAAGGGAGTAAATGTAAATGGTTTTGCTCCAGGTTATATTGCAACGGATAATACGGAAGCATTGAGAGACGATCCAGAGCGTTCTAAATCTATCCTGGACCGTATACCTGCTGGACGCTGGGGTACGCCGGAAGACTTTAAAGGCCCAGCGGTATTCCTTGCTTCAAAAGCAGCAAATTACGTACATGGCACCATCCTTACTGTCGATGGTGGCTGGATGGGAAGATAAAAAATCAACCTTTTAGGATTTTTCGTTTTAAAAGTCTTTGTCCTTCGGGGTAAAGACTTTTTTTACGATCCTAAATCCGAGATTACTGAATGAGGCATTCGGGCTAACAGAACCAATATAGACTGTATTGAATGCCGAACAGCTATTTCTACTGCACCACCATGACCCTCCTCTTGCATGAGCCACATAACGCTCCCCATCCCTATTTAGCTTGCCCCAACAAAATTCAAATACATTACCAAATACATCATAAAGTCCCCATGGATTCGGTCTGAATGCCCCTACCGGAGAAGTATACATATAACCGTCGGATAAGTCAGCTTTAAGGTGATCCCTACCATGCCATATATTGGCATATTGACCTATATTTTCCTTATTCACCCCATCAAAATAACGTCCATCATTTCCCGCTCGCGCAGCGACCTCCCACTCCTCAAAAGTGGGTAAGCGGCAATTAGCCCAAGCGCAAAAAGCCAATGCGTCTTTAAAAGATATACAAGTAACAGGATGATCCATTTTGTCCATTATACCACCCCGGCTTATCCCATTTGGAAAACGCCAATAAGCAGTACTATCCTGCAGCCACCGGAATTCCGCAAGCCCAGGCTCAAATACCATCGCATTATGATATCGTTCTGCCAAAGTCTGATAGCCCGTCGCCTGTATAAATTTTTCAAATTCGGCATTGGTCAGTTCGTATTGGGCAATCCAAAAAGGTTCAACGTGTACTGTTCTTTTCGGATTATCCAGACTCATCGTATCCCCCAATTGATAATCTCCCCCAGGAATTAAAACATATCCCTTCTCCTGCCCCATTAATGATAGACAGTTTAGGAGAAATATGGCCCATATCAATATTGCTAATCTCACTGGTTTTGACGTTTGTTGTAGAGGGTTTTAGCGGATTCAATAATATACGCTTCGTTGGCGCTCGAAAAATTTATGCAACTATCATAATGTGTATCTGCTCCGTATAACGTATTGTATATTTTAGATTGTTCAAACCCTTCCAAATCTGATTTCTTTAATAACTGGAGCAAAGTGGTCAATATATCCTTATCCTTCGGATTTTTTTTATAAAAACTGATCAAAAAAGGAATACTTTCCCATCCATCAATCTCTATCAAAGCAGTTTTATAGTTTAATCCAAGGGAACGATTTCGGCTCGCTTGATTCCTAATCAAATCGATTATTCTTTTTTTATTATCTTTCATAAACCGGAGTTGCCGTTCACTCCAGAAGACACCATTATAAACAAAAAGTAAATGCCCAAATATCTTCTTCTGGGGTTCGAATACAAACATTCGCTCGGCACAAGCCTGACTATAAATTTCCGGATAGATCATGGTATAAGTAAACTTTTCTTCGAAGCTCAACTTGTCAAAGTTGGTGCGCGAAATTCCAGCATCATAGTCTACCAATGCCTCATCTGGCAGACTCTTCAGTCGTTGTTTAACTAGGTCCTGAACCTTCTTGAGACCAAAAGGGGGTATGCTTGCCCTTTCCCGCATAGCATAATAAAGTGAATCTTTTGATCGCGGTTCATCCCAGGCGGCATCTTTATATTCTTGACCAAAACTCGGACTGCTGATAAAGCCAAGCAAAATCAGCCAACAAGCCCATATTTTATTTACCTTTTTTTTCATTGTAATACCCCATTGCTCTACGATAGATTAATGCTTCATTCTCCTTATTATAGTCTAAATAGGAATAGTAGTTACTCGTATCGCCATATAGCTTTTTGAATGAAGTTGACTTCATGAATTCGCTATACTCGCCACGTTTCATCAGTAATAACAATAAAGTCAATGCATCCTTATCTTTAGGGGTATTCTTTGCATATTCAATGATAAATGGAATCATTTGCCAGCCATTGATCTGTTCAATAGTTTCTTTATAATTCACCCCCATCCGTTTACTTCTTGTAACAGACTCCTGGATGAGCCTCATGACTGAATCCCTATTTTCCTGTAGAAAATCTGTCTGCCTCTCCGACCACCACGCTTCATTAAAACCATCGAGCAACTTGCCAAATATCTTCTTATCGATGGCCTTTTGGTTTTCGGGTATATCGCAATTTTGAGCATATACTTCAGCGTGGATCATCGTATACGTAAATTTTTCACGTAAACTAAGATTCTTAAAATCAACTGCGGAGAGAGCCAATACTCCAGTATCTGTACCATCTTTATCCGCTACTGGGGATAATTTTGCTATCATTGCTTTGACTTTAGCCAATCCATAGGGTGGTATTGTCATCTTCGTTCTGAATTCAATAGCAGCGGGATCCATGATATAATCACTTCCCGCTTCGTTTTCTGTCTGCGCAAAAACACGGGTCAGGCTACTTAGACAAATAAGTATTAAAAATAAACCTCTCATAAAATATAATTAATGCTATTTAAAAGTAATAAAATTATTCCTACCAAAAACAATTCCATTTCTCAAATCCAATATCATAAACTTTATCTACTTCTGATCCCTAATGGCATTACTTTCGATATATCTACATTTTCCAAAGCTATGCGCTGCTCCATTAGTTTTCAAAGGACATAGAAAACAAAAATCCCCGGACCTTTTAGCAAGTCCGGGGATTCACTTTGTATATTTTGCAATCCTTATGAATAAAGCCCTTTTTTATCTATAAAATCAATCACTTTTTGCGGCGTGAAAAACTGAATATTCTTATGCTCTTTAATTGCCTTTCGCAGAAAGGTAGAGGAAAGTTCCATTAAGGGTGTATCAGTCATGGTTATGGAAGGATGATCCTTTAGCTTCCCACCATGATAGCCTGGCCGGGGATACACATAAATATGATAATCACGCAAAATAATCTCAGCATTCTTCCATTTCTCCAATGATTCTAAGATATCCTCACCCATTAAAAGCACGAATTCTCTAGTCGGATATTTTTCCTTTAGATAGGTTAATGTATCTATGGTGTAGGATGGTACCGGCAAATGGAATTCGATGTCACTTACGCGTAAATGTTCACAATCTTCAACCGCAAGATTTAGCATTTCCAAACGGTCATAGGGATCTGCTAAGGTTGATTTCTTCTTAAAGGGGTTCTGTGGCGATACTACAAACCAAACTTCATCCAGCCCGGTAAAATTGGCCATGTAATTTGCTATAATCAAATGCCCAACATGCACCGGATTAAAAGAACCAAAAAACAAACCAATCTTTTTCATCTAGCGCTTTATTTATTGATAAAACCCATGACAATTTCTTCTGCTTCAGCACAGGCCGTCGCCAGATCATAATTCTTCAGGATCACATCAAACTTATTCGCATAGGTAAGTTCCAATTCAGCTTTAGCAAATCGCTCTTGCAGCTTTTCCTCCGAATCTGTGCCGCGTCCGGTCAGACGTTCTTTAAGCACTTCCAAGGAAGGTGGCTGTACAAATATGGAGATAGCCTGTTCTGGGAATTTAGATTTCAGGCGCAACCCACCAACAACATCGATATCGAAAATAACATTTTTACCCTCTTTCCAGATGCGTTCGATTTCTGAACGCAAAGTGCCATAGAATGTACCCGAATATACCTCTTCAAATTCGATAAACTCTTGTTTGGCCACTTTATGCAAAAATTCTTCCTTGGACATAAAGTAGTAGTCTTTTCCATCGACTTCCTGTCCCCTGGGATCGCGGGTACTCGCAGAAATAGAAAATTCTATTTTATCACCATGTTTACTTAATAGGTCTCTTACTATAGTTGTTTTTCCCGCCCCTGACGGTGCTGAGAAAATAATTAATTTACCGCTCATCCTTATAATACGTTGAGCAATTGCTCCTTTATTTTTTCTAATTCTTCTTTCATTCTGACCACGATTTGCTGAATACCGGCATGATTAGCTTTGGACCCTAAGGTATTGATTTCACGACCCATTTCTTGAGAGATAAAACCTAGTTTCTTACCATTGGAGTCAGCAGAATCAAAGGCTTTCAGAAAATAGTTACAATGGGAACGCAATCTAACTTTCTCTTCAGTGACATCCAATTTATCGATATAATAAACAAGTTCCTGTTCAAAACGATTTTGATCTACGTTCTCTTTGCCCACGCTGTCATTTAGAAATTGCTCTATACGTTGTCTGATCAATGGGATACGCTCAACTTCCAAACCTTCCACCTCACCCAGATAAGTCAAGATAAGTTCAGCTCTCTTTTTTAGATCTTGGGCCAGTACATTTCCCTCGTCCTCACGGAATGTATTGAAATGTCTGACCGCATCGTAAAAAGCATCCATCAATACGCTGGATTCTTCATCATCAACTGTATCATCGTTATTGGTGACAACTTCCGGCATATTCAACGCCAATTCAAATAGATTAACTTGGTTATCATTTAGTTCATTTGCAATCTGCTGCAATTGACCATAATATTTTTTCAGTAAATCAGCGTTGATGGATGAAGCCTTGGCTGTTTGATCAGTATATTCTACGGTCACGTTCAGATTAACTTTTCCGCGTTCAATAAGTTTACTGCACTCTGTGCGCAAGGTCAATTCTTTGTCCGAAACTACTTTGGGCAGACGAAGATTTAATTCAAGGAATTTTGAATTTAAGGACTTTATTTCGACACTATACTTGACTTTACCGTTTTCTTTGGAAGCCGTGCCATATCCTGTCATGGATTTTATCATATGCAAAGGTATGACTTTTCGAATAAAAGTTGAAGACGCAACATAGATTAATTGCTGATACTCCTCAAATTACCTTCAAATAGGATATTTTATTTACCAGTCATGCTTAGCAATAATAACAACGAGATAGCTTTCGTAAGGTCTGGCCCCCTTACACTTTACATAGCCGATTCCGATATCATATAGCGAGCCATTCCACTGATCCATACCTAACAGATGTGTACGGTGATGATAACCGGGTGCCTCTCTACCGATGATCAATGCTTTAATCGCATCGGTCGCACTGGCACGATTAGCAGCAATGGATTCAAAATTATTGGCATTCCTTTTTTTTAACCAAGCCTGATTGAGCGGGTATCCGGCTTCTTCGATAAAATAATTGGGGCCATAACCCTCAGGAGAGACATGATCAAAATAAGACCGTTTGGCCATATCCTTAGCACGATATTCTGCCACTTCGGCAAGTTGTTTGTTCCAATTAAGCTTTGTTCGGGTAACCTTATGCAAATTAAAAAGCTTCAGTTCCTTTTTATATCTCTCAGGATTTGTTCGGATTTTATTCAAGAGATCGTAGGCTTCTTTCGCTTGGTGACGATCGACAGAGACACGTTGCCCCAAAGCAAGCTGTGTGACAAATAAGGTAAATGCTAAAATGAAGTATTTCATATCAATCCTTTAACCTTAAAAGACTGACTTTAGTATTTAACGTTTAATCTTTTTTTGACCTTTTAACCACTAAAAACTGTATCAACATGGGTATTAGGCTAATAAATATGATAGCTAATACAACCAAGGAAAAATTCTGCTTGAAAAAAGGAATCTGCCCAAAAAAGTAACCCGCTAGAATAAATAACGATACCCATAATATACCACCTGCTATATTGTATTTGCCAAAAATGCGGTATGGCATTTTGCCAATACCAGCTACAAAAGGGGCAAAAGTTCGGACAATAGGTACAAAACGAGCATAAACAATGGTTTTAGTACCATATTTTGCATAGAAATCTTGTGTTTTTTGAAGATAGGATGGTTTAAAAATTTTTGAATCTGGTTTAAAAACTCGAATTCCAAAATATTTACCTATCTCATAATTCACAAAATCGCCAGAAATAGCCGCACATATTAGAATAAATAGGAAAAGTGACAGTGAAAGATTGCTTTCTGGTCGGGCAATAATGGTTCCCAATGCAAATAATACTGAATCTCCCGGAAGGAATGGTGTAACCACAAATCCTGTTTCAGCAAATATAATCAAGAATAGAATGAAATAAGTCCATCCAGCATAGGTATTGACAATCTGCAACAGGTGTTGATCAATATGTAGGATAAAATCGACCAGCTGAGAAACAATCTCCATATTTGATAAATAAAAAAAGGGAGCCCTATTGAACTCCCTTTTTAGTTTTTATTTTTTCTTTGACCAACTCAAATATAATAGGCAGTACTGAAATAAAAATGATCAGTAGTACCACTTTCGAAAAGTTATCTCGAATAATTGGAATATTACCCAAAAAATAGCCAGCTAACGTTATACCGCCGACCCACAATACCGCCCCAACAACGTTATAAGTGATAAAAGTGCCGTAATTCATTTTTCCGATTCCGCCAACAAATGGTGCTAGCGTACGTACAATAGGGACAAAACGGGCAATTACAATTGTTTTACTACCATATTTGTCATAGAAAGCATGTGTTTTGGCAATCTGCTCATCCTTGACAACCTGTTTGCCAAAAAGTTTGATTTTTGTTAATCGCATCCCGAAGTGCTTTCCTATGGAGTAATTCAGCGAATCTCCAGTTACCGCTGCTATCAACAAAATCAAGATCATTAACCACACATTAAGGTCATTTGGTTGTGCAGCAAGCATTCCGGCAGCAAACAATAGGGAATCTCCGGGCAAGAAAGGCATGACAACAACACCTGTTTCAACAAAAATAATGAGAAACAAAATAAGGTATGTCCATAGCTGATAGTCGTTGACGATTTCAACCAAATGCTTATCAATATGGAGAATAAAGTCAATAAGATGTGTAATTATTTCCAAAACCGATCAGGAGATTAAGCGTTATTCAACATTACTGGCATAACCAACATTAAAATATCCTCATGATCTTCGGATGTAGCAGGAATCAACAAACCGGCACGATTTGGTGTGCTCATTTCGATAACCACTTCTTCGCTTTCAAGGTTGTTTAACATCTCCACCAAAAACTTGGCATTAAAACCTATTTCCATATCATCGCCTTCAAATTGACATGACAAACGTTCATGTGCCTCATTAGAGAAATCCAGATCTTCAGCTGAGATATTCAATTCGCTACCTGAGATCTTCAAACGTACCTGGTGTGTTGTTTTATTCGCAAAAATTACAACCCTTCTTAATGTATTTAAGAAAAGTAGTCTATCAACAGTTAGCTTATTTGGATTAACCTGCGGAATCACTGCAGCATAGTCAGGATAGCGCTCATCAATCAAACGACAGATCAAATTGATATTGCCAAAGCTAAAAAATGCATTTGTCTGATTATATTCGATAGATACTGTTGTATCATCCGAAGGTAGTGAAGACTTAAGCAGAGAAAGTGCTTTCTTAGGTAAAATAAGTGAAGCAGGTTTTTCAGCACTGATATCCGATCTGGTGTAACGTACCAATTTATGTGCATCTGTAGAAACGAAAGTTACATTTTTCTCGGCCAATTGTACCAAAACCCCAGACATTGCCGGTCTTAATTCGTCATTGCTCACCGCAAAGATGGTTTTACTGATAGCTTCTGAAAGAACCGGAGCAGGCATTTGGATAATAGATCCGTTATCAATAGACGGAATTTTAGGAAAATCATCTGCATTTTCTCCGCTCAATTTATATTTACCGTCACCAGCACTAATTTCAATAGCCAATGTATTCATGTCTACTGAAAAAGCAACGGGTTGATCAGGGAGAGTTTTTAATGTTTCTATCAAAATCTTTGAAGGCATTGCTACCCTTCCTTCTTCTTTTGCTTCAATCTGTAAAGAAGTAACCATACTTGTCTGCAGATCGGTAGCAGAAATAGTCAAGTTATTGTCTTTTATTTCAAAAAGAAAGTTTTCCAATATTGGTAAAACAGTACTTGTACTAGATGCTCCATTGATAGCTTGTAACTGCTTTAATAAAATTGATGTTGATACAATGAATCTCATTTCCTAATTACTAATTATTATGTGCAATAATACACAAATTAATCAATATTTTTCGGTTTTGTAACTGCCTTTCTTTCCACATACGAAGATTTATTACACGTAAATAAGCGATTGTATTTCAATTAATAAGCACACTTCCAAAAGTATAGAAAGCAAATACACCCTTATAAATCACAATATTTATTACATTTGTATAATAGCAATAGTGTATGCAGTTTAAAGATATCATTGGGCATAGAGACATCAAAGAACATCTTGTTCGTACGGTTCATGAAAACCGTGTGAGTCATGCGCAATTATTTCTTGGCCCAGAGGGATCCGGAAGCCTTGCGCTAGCCTATGCTTATGCTCAGTTTTTAAACTGTGAGAATAAACAAACGACCGATAGTTGTGGCGAATGCCCTTCCTGCCGAAAATACAGCAAACTGATCCATCCAGATTTGCACATGTCTTATCCGTTTATTGCCAAGCACAAGGAAGATACAGCGACAGATTATGCTGAAAACTGGCGAAAATCCTTTTTAACCAATCCTTACATGGGGTTGGAATACTGGCGAAACCTGTTGGATGCAGATAATAAACAGGTCAATATTAATATTGCCGAAGCACATGGTATCATCAAGAAATTAAGTCTTAAAGCATTCGAAGCTGAATATAAAGTTTTGATTATGTGGTTGCCCGAATACTTGGATACCCAAGGCAACGCATTATTAAAATTGATTGAAGAGCCGCCCGAAAAAACGTTATTTATTCTTGTTGCAGAAAATCAAGATAAAATTTTAAATACCATTATTTCACGGACACAGCTGGTAAAAATAAAAAAACTGGGTCATACCGAAGTCGTTGATTACTTGAAAACAATGCATCATCTTTCCGATCAAGAAGCATCCGAGATAGCTTTTATAGCGGACGGAAACATACAGGAAGCATTGAATCAACTCAACACACAGACCAATAATCATTTCGGTATTCTGGTCAACTGGTTACGATTTATTGTATCGGATGCTGGTACAAATATGATCTCTTTGGTAGAAGAGGAATTGTCTAAAATGGGGCGTGAAAATCAAAAAAGCTTTCTTTTTTATGCGATCAATATAATGCGACAGATTATTTTGATCAAAGAGGGGCTATCCAGTTTGGTATTTTTACCTGCGAAAGAATTGGACTTTGTTCAAAAATTTGCAGTTCATTATGATATAGAACAAATTGAAGCAACAATAAATCTATTTGAGGAAACGCACTATTTTGTCGAAAGAAATGCGAATCCCAAAATATTATTTTTAGATTTATCTTTGCAATTAACATTAATGTACAAATACAAAACGTTTCCGAAAGGAACTCAATATATATAAATAGAAAACTATGGGATGTGGCAGTTGCTCATCCGGCGGAGGTTGCGGTACTACCACAGTAAATGGTACACCGGCGGGATGCCAAAATAATGGCTCTTGCATGACCAGCGGATGTAATAAATTAGATGTATATGACTGGCTTTCCGATATGGATATGCCATCAAACTATAAACCCTTCAATATCGTAGAAGTACGGTTCAAAGGATCTCGAAAAGATTTCTTTATTAATGTAGACAACCTTTACCTTGAAATGGGCGAAATGGTCATTGTAGAGCCCTCAACAGGTGGATATGATGTAGGCCACATTTCTTTGACTGGTGAATTGGTTAGATTACAGTTAAAAAAGAATAATGTTACCCCGGAGATGGTAACAAAAAAAATCTATCGGAAACCGAATGAAGTGGATGTAGAAAAGTATAATGCGGCAAAAGATCTTGAATGGGAAACCATGCATAAAGCGCGTAAACTTGCTTTAGACTTAGGCTTATCGATGAAGATTTCCGACGTAGACTATCAGGGGGATAAAACGAAAGCAACGTTTTATTATACAGCAGAAGGTCGTGTGGATTTTCGTGA
The DNA here is from genome assembly GCF_047784615.1 of Sphingobacterium sp. NGMCC 1.201703. Taxonomy (NCBI): domain Bacteria; kingdom Pseudomonadati; phylum Bacteroidota; class Sphingobacteriia; order Sphingobacteriales; family Sphingobacteriaceae; genus Sphingobacterium; species Sphingobacterium sp. NGMCC 1.201703. Next base: position 314,405 of record NZ_JBLOHD010000006.1, read on the forward strand.
ATTGATCAAGAAAATGGCCGAAGCATTCCGTATACGGATTGAAATGCGACAGATCGGTATGCGACAGGAAGCAAGCCGTCTTGGCGGTATCGGATCCTGTGGCCGCGAGCTATGCTGCTCTACTTGGCTGACAGACTTTAAAACGGTATCGACTTCAGCCGCCCGTTATCAGAACTTATCATTAAATACGTTAAAGCTGGCCGGGCAATGTGGCAAATTGAAATGCTGTCTCAATTATGAATTGGATAGTTATATGGATGCATTGAAAGACATTCCAAATAATATAGATCGTATTGAGACACAAAAAGGTGTCGCTTATCTCCAGAAAACTGATATCTTCAAAAAAATGATGTGGTTTTCTTTCCCAGGAGCAGAAAACTGGATTGCTATGCCAGTTCAACAGGTCAAAGAACTTGTTGAAATGAACAAGCAGGGAATTAAACCTGAGGCTATATCAAGTGTAATAGATACCGAAGAAATCCGAGAGGAAAAGATTGTCAATTACGATTACGAGAATGTAGTCGGTCAAGATAGTTTGACACGTCTGGATGATCGCAATAAAAGGAAGAAAAAACGGAAAACGAAAAGCAATAATGCCAAACCGGAAAATAAAAATAGCCAGAAAAACGATAAAGCTGAACAAAACTCTCCAAAGCAGGTGGTAGCAAAACAGCAGAGCAATACGGATAATGCAAACACGGCACCGACGGGCAAAGAGAATAAAGAAGGTCAAAATAATCGACCAAAAAAACGCTTTAATCGTCATAGAAATAAAAACAAAGGCAACAATAACAACACTGCCTCAAAAACAGAATAAAACGGATATGCCTAATTAAAAATATTAGGCATATTCTATTTATATAGATTTAAAATGAAACTAAAGGCTTTTCTTTTTGGAATTTTATGTATTGGTGTATGGACATCTTGTGACCAAACTGCCATTTTAAATGAAAATAAACCTATCGAAAATAAGACTTGGTTACATACTTCACATCCTCGTTTTCAATTTCATATTAGCGACAATACGAAGAAATATGATGTATTAATGGATGTACGCCATACTCCAGAATATGCTTTCTCTAATCTTTTTGTTTTGATTTATCAGCAAAATCCTGATAAAAAAACACATACCTTCCGCAAGGAAATTAAATTGGCAAAATCAGATGGAAGATGGGCGGGAAAATCATCCGGTAGCCTCTACAATCAACAGGCTATCCTGCATAAAGATTATATATTTCCGGACACCGGATTATATACGATATCCATTGAACAGAATATGCGGGAAAACCCCTTGCAAGAAATTACAGATATTGGATTAACCGTAATACCTAAATAATGTGGACTTTCCTACGATATCTGCTTCTTCCTTTTTCCATTATTTTTGGATTAGTCGTATGGTTAAGAAATCGGCTATATGATTTCCATTTGCTACCAGCCCAATCTTTTCAAATTCCTACCATCGTAATTGGTAATTTAGCTGTTGGTGGTACCGGTAAGAGCCCCATGACCGAATTTGTTGTCTCCTATCTCAGTAGTAACTACAAGGTAGCTATCCTCAGCAGAGGATATGGCCGGAAGACCAAAGGATTCCGGACAGTACAAATAGATTCTTTGGCAACTGATGTAGGCGATGAACCATTGCAATTCAAAAACAAGCTTCCAAATGTCACAGTAGCGGTATGTGAAGATCGTTGTACTGGAATAGAAAAACTTCAGTCGGATCATCAGCTTATTATATTGGATGATGCCTTTCAACATCGAAAATTATCAGCATCATTTAATATCCTCTTATTCGATTTTAGATCTTTTTCTCAACCGATGTTTGTTTTTCCTGCAGGAAATTTCAGAGACTTACTTACTGAATCTAAACGAGCGCAAATCATAGTCGTTACAAAATGTCCGCCTAACATTTCTAGTGAGGAAAAGATACACATAGAAGAAAAACTCCGTCGTTATAATAGAGAGGCCTTGATCGCATTTAGTCATATAGACTATTTTGAGCCTGTTAGTGCTGATGGGAGACCAATTGATATCCGAGATAAGGATATCATATTAGTGACTGGTATTGCCAGGCCACAGCCGTTGCTAGATCACGTCAAGAAAAAAGCGAACGCTGTCAATCATATTTCTTTTGGAGATCACCATACATTTAACGACTCCGATATTGACCAAATCATAAAAGCTTTCCAATCGCTAAATAGCAGCAATAAAATAGTATTAACCACGGAAAAGGACTATCAACGGCTAAAGCCATATAAAGATCGTTTCGATACGATAGAACTCATCTATTTACCAATTGGACTTAAATTTAATGATCCAGAGCAAAGAGATCACTTTTGTAATATTATAAGTGAAACAGTCGCATTAAGTGTTAATCAACCTTAAATTTTGTTAAGGGCTAACATTTTAGTAAACTTTTTAGTCAAATTTATATTCAAAAAGAAAGTAAACTTAAAATATAAAGCGATGAAAAAGAAAACTTTAATGGTAATAAGCGGCCTACTTCTGGCGACAACAGTTTCTTTTGCGCAACAGCGCCAACAACGTAGTCCCGAAGAGCAGGCAAAGATGCGTGTGGAACATCTTGACAAACTACTCACACTTAATCAAGTGCAAAAAGATTCCATCTATAATCTTACATTAAGCCAAGCCCAACAGCGAGCGGCAATAAAAAGTGATGGTGGAGACCGCAAAGCAAATATGGACAAGTTTAAACAGCTTCAAGAAGCGCAGGCAACTAAAATAAAATCCTGGCTCACTCCGGATCAGGTAAAGCTATTCGATGAACAGCAAGAAAAAATGAAGGAGAGAATGAAAAAACGTTCTGAAAACTAATTTAATGGAGAAGGTCGATTATTTATCGACCTTTTTTATGATTTAATCTATGGTTAGCTCCAAATAATAGAAGTATACTTCTCTATAAAATAGGACTTATAAAGCCTTGTAATACCATTATTAGGTCTTTTAAGACCATTTATCCTTCCAAGTAAGCTTATCCTTTCTTTTATATCAAAAGCGATTCCCACCCTTTATTTAAAACAAAACAATCGTTATCTATTGTATCTTGCAGAAAAAACACATATACCATTGATAATAAACAAGATACACAAACATGTAGCGTTAAAAATTTGTTAAAGTAACATACTTGATACAATATAACCCCCACATTAATAGTTTTTATATCAAGAGATCATAGTTGTAACTTTTTAAATACAATAGATATGAAAAAGCTAATTTTAACAAGTATAGGATTGTGTCTGGCACTTAGCCTGACATTCGCCCAACAGGTTACACCTGAAGAAACCGCTGCGAAAGCTACTACCGAACTGGTACAAAAGCTGAATCTGAATGATGAACAGAAAACTGCTGTATCCTCTATTCTATTGGATCAAGCAAAAGCAGAAGAAACGATTCTAAAAGACAGCACTTCCACGGCTGCTGCGAAAGGAGAAACTCTGAATAAACTTCAAACAGAAGTAGATACAAAAGTCAGTCAATTACTGACAGAAGATCAAAAAACTATTTATCAGAAGGTAATTGCCGAACGTCCGGCAAAAGCTGTTCCGACAACGACCGAACCTTCTAAAACAGAATCCAGTTCAAACTAACAAAATATTGGTATTTAACAATAAAAGACATTTATAGATTCATTGAATAATTCATTTAAAATTAAACATCATGAAAAAGTTATTTTTAACCGGTATAGGTTTCTTCCTAGCGATGAGCCTTACCTTCGCTCAACAAGCAACTCCAGAGGAAAATGCCACTAAAGTTGTAACCGAATTGGTCACGAAGCTTACGCTGAATGACGAACAGAAAACTGCTGTATCAACAATTGTACTGGACCAAGAAAAAGCAGTAGCAGCTCTAATACAGGATTCTACAACTACTCCGGATGTGAAAAAAGAGAGTATTGCAAAACTCCAAGGCGAATCAGATAACAAGATTGCTCAGCTATTGACAGATGAACAGAAAGCAGCTTTTCAAAAATATATCGAAGAGCGGCCTCCAGTAAGCATTCCTACAACACCGACACCAACGGAACAAAAGGAAAATACGAACGAAAACAGCAATCAACAACAACAATAATAATTCCGTTTGATGGAATTATTAAAACTCCGGATATGCTTTGGCATATTCGGAGTTTTTTTTAAACCATTATTTATGCGATAACAGCGGATATCCCAAAAAATAAGTTAACACTTGATAATTTAATAGCTTAAATAATGCTTTAAAAGAACGTATAAAATAGCATAAAAAGGGGCTACCCATTTTGGATAGCCCCTTTCCTTTAACTCAATATCAGGCGACACTACGATTTCAACTTTTTCATAATGTCACTGACATAAGTTTTAAATTTCTTGTCAGTTTCAATTAAATCCTCAACGGTTTGACATGCATAGATGACAGTTGAATGATCTCTTCCTCCAAAGAATGCACCAATCGATTTAAGTGAAGATTTTGTGTGGCTTTTCGCTAAATACATCGAAATTTGCCTGGCCTGCACGATTTCACGCTTTCGGACCTTTGACTTTACCATATCCACAGGAACCTCAAAGTATTCGCAAACTAATTTTTGAATAAAATCCATTGAAATTTCCTTATGTGTATTTTTCACAAAATTCTTCAACATCGATTTTGCCAATCCCAGATCAATTTCCTTTTTGTTCAATGTTGATTGAGCCAATAAAGAAACCATTGCTCCCTCTAACTCCCTAACACTGTTATCGATCTGTGTTGCAACATATTCCACGACATTTTCAGGTAATTCAATGCCATCAGAGTACATCTTCTTCTTCAAAATCGCCATTCTTGTTTCGAGATCTGGAATTTGAATATCTGCAGATAATCCCCATTTAAAACGACTAAGCAAACGTTCTTCTAAGCCAGCCAAATCCTTCGGTGCTTTATCAGAAGTCAAAATAATTTGCTTTCCAGATTGATGCAAATGATTGAATATATGGAAGAAGATATCCTGTGTTTTCTCTTTACCAGCAAAGTTGTGCACATCATCCATGATAATGACATCCATTGCTTGATAAAAATTGACGAAATCATTGATCGTATTGTTTTTCAATGAATCGACGAACTGTTGACAGAATTTCTCACAGGACACATAAATGACCAACTTATCGGGAAGATTTCTTTTAATTTCATTACCGATAGCTTGGGCAAGGTGTGTCTTTCCCAAACCTACATCACCATAAATCATTAAAGGGTTGAATGATGTACCTCCCGGTTTGTTTGCTACTGCATAGCCTGCAGAACGAGCAAGACGGTTACATTCACCTTCAATAAAATTCTCAAATGTGTAGTTTTGATTCAATTGCGGGTCAACCTGCAATTTCTTTAATCCAGGAATAACAAACGGATTTTTGATATCTCTGTTCAAAGATACCGGTACAGGAATAGATTGTCTCTTACCCTCTGCCCCATTGCCATTCGATGGAAGATTAGTCGTATAGGGATGAGAAGCCGATGACTTCTCAACTACAATATTGTATTCCAATCTACCTTGCTCTCCTAGAAACTTCTTTACGGTCTTGCGAAGGATACCCACATAGTGCTCCTCCAACCACTCGTAAAAAAATAAGCTAGGTACTTGAATAGTTAAAACGTCACCCTCCAAACGGACTGCTTTCACAGGTTCAAACCAGGTCTTGAAACTTTGCGCTGGGATATTATCTTTGATAATCGAAAGACAATTATTCCAGACACTTGAATACGTTTTTTCCATTCTAAAATTGTTAATAAGTTGATTTACAATACGCGACAAAAAATATGTTGATAACTTTCTCTGAGAACGAAGATGACAAAAAAAAATCAGCTAAAAAACTAAAATATAAAAAAAATATCAAAATTCTATAAATCAGTCAGTTACCTTGTAAAATTGTGGAAAACTCGAGCTAAAATTGATCTCTAAAAATAATTATTAACATTCCAAATTTATTTCAAAAAAAAGAACAAAAAAAGTAGTAAACATACTACGGTTCAGTCTTAAAGGTATAGTCCTAAATTAACCAAAATAAAAGCGAAATACAACCTTTAGTTCATATATTTTTAATATTAAATTTATAAGAATTTAAAGTAGGCTTAACAACCTTACTGAGCTTCTCTTTATCGCCTCTTAAGGCTTTATCAAATCAAAAAAGACGGTCGATTCGAAGCTGTACAACAGTTATTTCTGTAACAAGATAGAATCCAATTTAATTCAAAAAAAAAGGAAATCCATAGTAGGATTTCCTTTTTTTGAAAATATATAGCAGAATTTAGCCCACCATCGTATGGGTAAATTTTCCATCGCACATTTTCTTTCCCTCTTCCACAATGGCAGCTGCGTCATAATGAGAACTTTTCCACTGTGCATTCTGTTCAGCATGCTCAACAATACGATCAGGGATTCCCAATCGTACAACCTGACTATTGTATCCGTGGTCAGCCATAAATTCCAACACAGCTGAACCAATTCCGCCTTGAAGGCAGCCATCTTCAACTGTAATTATTTTTTTGAACTTTTTAAAGACCTGATGCAATAAAGATTCGTCTAAAGGTTTCACAAATCGCAAATCATAATGTGCAGGATGTATTCCCAATTCGTTCAATTGTTGTACAGCCTTGACAGCTTCATTTCCAATAGCTCCAAAACTTAGAATAGCAAGTTCTTCCCCTTCAGTAATCACCCTTCCTTTACCAATTTCAATTTCTACAAATGGACGGCGCCAATCCGGCATTACACCATTTCCTCTTGGATAACGAATGACAAAAGGCCCCTTGTTAGGCAATTGCGCCGTATACATTAAGTTTCTGAGCTCTTCTTCATTCATCGGAGCAGAAACAGTCATATTCGGAACACAACGCATAAAAGCGATATCGTAAGCACCATGATGTGTAGCTCCATCCGCACCTACTACACCTGCGCGATCCAAACAAAATACTACATTTAAATTTTGTAAAGCAACGTCATGTATGACCTGATCATAGGCACGTTGCATAAACGATGAATAGATATTACAGAAAGGTAATAGTCCCTGTGTCGCCAAGCCAGCACTAAAAGTGACAGCATGTTGTTCGGCAATACCAACATCAAATGCCCGGTCCGGCATTGCGTTCATCATGATGTTCATTGAAGAACCTGAAGGCATCGCTGGTGTTATACCAACTATTTTTTCATTCGCCTCTGCAAGTTCGACCATAGTATGTCCAAAAACGTCCTGATATTTTGGTGCCACTGGTTTTTCACTCGAAGATTTTTTTATCTCTCCAGTAATTTTATCAAATAAGCCCGGTGCATGCCACTTCGTCTGATCTTTTTCAGCTAATGCAAACCCTTTTCCCTTAACTGTGACCACGTGCAATAGTTTGGGACCAGGTATATGTTTGAGATCTTCAAGAGTCTTAGCCAATTTCTTTACATCATGTCCGTCAACGGGACCAAAATATCTAAAGTTTAATGACTCAAAAAGGTTAGCATTCTTTAATAAGGTCCCTTTGATACTTTTCTCTAATTTTTTAACGATACCGAGCGCATTTGGACCTACTTCAGAAATTTTGGTCAGCACAGCTGCGATATCATCCCGAAATCTATTGTATCGTTTTGATGTTGTAATACTAGTCAAATATTCTTTGAGGGCTCCAACATTGGGATCTATAGACATGCAATTATCGTTTAGAATCACCAATAAATTAGATTTAGCGATCCCTGCATGGTTCAATGCCTCAAATGACATTCCACCGGTCAGAGCGCCGTCTCCAATAACTGCAATATGCTGACGGTCTTTTTCTCCTTTAATTTGGGAGGCCACAGCCATACCCAAAGCAGCAGAAATTGAAGTAGAAGAATGTCCTACACCAAATGCGTCATACTGGGATTCAGAACGGTTCGGAAAACCCGAAATACCATTCTCAATACGATTTGTATGAAATATCTCACGACGTCCGGTCAGAATTTTATGACCATAAGCCTGATGTCCTACATCCCATATCAATTGATCATAGGGAGTATTCATTACGTAATGTAATGCCACCGTTAACTCAACGACTCCCAAACTTGCTGCAAAGTGACCACCGTTCACCGAAACCTGATCAATAATAAATTGACGTAATTCCTGGCTTAGTTGTTCTAATTGGTCCTCCTTTAGCTTTTTAAGATCAGATGGATCGTTTATTTTACTTAATAGTTCTCCAGCCTCAAATTGCATAGTACCGCTATTTTACATTAAATGTTTACACAAAGTAACGACAATTTTATTTAATCTTTAAAATAAATCGCACTTGTATATTGAACTACAACAAATAAAAACAGCAATAGTTTCTATGTGAACGATTCCAAAAGATTTTATTACGTAAATTTGTATAAGATATGCAAGTAGAAGAAGGTTACGAAATCAGGCTTCCTCAATTTGAGGGACCTTTTGATTTATTACTATTTTTTATCGAGCGGGATGAACTGAATATTCATGATATTCCCATTTCGAAAATTACCGATGATTTTTTGTCTTATGTAAGTCAAATGCAGGCACTCAATATGGAGATGGCCAGCGAATTTATCTTTGTAGCCTCTACATTGATGCGTATAAAAGCGAAAATGCTGCTTCCTAGACCGGAGCTGGACGAAAATGAGAACGAAATAGATCTGAGAGAAGATCTTGTTCAGAAACTTATTCTCTATAAGCAATTTAAAGACATATGTGAGTCCCTAAGAGAAATGGAGGAAAACCGGCTTCAATTGTATAGTAGAGGTAATATTCAGTATGACATACGTCAACGCCTTCAATTGGATGCAACAGGTGAAAATCTGGACAGTTTTGATCTGTATGGTCTGATGATGATCTATGAGCAGATGATGTATCAATTTCGCAATAGACCGGCCGAGGTAACACACACTGTGGTGAAGTATCCCTATACCATTGAACAACAGAAAAAGGCAATAGCCGAACTTATTGAAATCAATAAAAAATTAGATTTTCAGGAACTGCTGAAAAACTCTGAAAACAAGGTTCAATTCGTCTATAACTTCCTAGCAATTTTAGAAATGCTGCAGCAACGACTTCTGCAGATTGAAGTAGGATTGGGATATAACAATTTCAATGTCGAAGAACGGGATCCCAAACAAGAGGATTTAGTACTCGAAGAAGAATTAGAACAATAAAAAACGGTTGTCCAATAAGCTGGACAACCGTTTTTATTATTGCGTAAACATTTCAACATCAAAATACTTCAATACCACTCATTGAAAAATCCGCTGTTTCCTATAGGCATTTTAGTTTAATCCTTTTTTTTGAAAGCATTCCAGCCCTGTGCAGTAATTGGATAGAGATTTCCGGATTTAGAAATCATTTCGCAGCCTTCTGAAGCCGCAGTCATATAGCCTATAATACTAATGTCAGGTAGATTCTTGATCTTATCATGATCCGATTGAGCAATTGTAAATAGGAGCTCATAATCCTCACCTCCATTAAGTGCTGCTACGGTCGGGTCGATACCGAACTCACGTCCCGTATCGTAGGTCATCTGGTCCAATGGAATTTTTTCCTCATACAATCTACATCCTTTGTCCGATTGCCGGCAGATATGAAGTATTTCAGAAGCCAAACCATCCGAAATATCCATCATCGAAGTGGGTATAATCGCTAATTTTGCAAATAATTCAACAATATCTTTTCTTGCTTCCGGTTTTAGCTGACGTTCAACAATATAGTCTTTGCCTTCAAGATCTGGTTGCACATTTGGATTTTCCAGATAAATGTTCTTTTCTCTTTCCAATAGCTGCAATCCCATGTAGGCAGCTCCCAAATCCCCAGATACACACAATAGGTCACCTTCCTTTGCTCCATTACGATAAACAATCTTGTCTGCCTCGGCATAGCCTATGCTAGTTACAGAAATTACGAGGCCCTGAGCCGAAGCCGAAGTATCTCCGCCGACCAAATCAACATTATACTTTTTGCAAGCTATCAAAGCACCCTGATAGATCTCTTCTACTGCCTCTAGTGGAAATTTGGAAGATAACCCAATAGAAAAAGTAATTTGGGAAGCAATTCCGTTCATCGCATAGATATCACTCAAGTTTACCTGTACTGCCTTATATCCCAAATGTTTTAGAGGTACATATCGCAGATCAAAATGAATACCCTCCAGGAGCAAATCAGTGGAGATCAAAGTTTTCTTTCCCTGAAAATCCAATACGGCCGCGTCGTCACCAATTCCTTTAATGGTAGATTTTTCAGTCAGCTCTACCGCCTTACTTATATAATCAATTAAACCAAACTCACCCATTTCTTCCAAATTGGTACGCTCAGTATTATCAAAATCAAACATGTCAAAAAATTTTAAATTTCAAAATATCATAATGCCATTACGAATATTGCCATAACCCGGATGGATTGGACAGCTAACAGCAATACAAAATATATCGATATGAAAAACAATCTGTTATCATATCGATTATTATCAAATAATATGCAAATTACTAAAGTCCTAAACTTGCTGATATCTCTAACATGCGCTCAATCGGGCGTTGTGCGCGAAGTATAACATCTTCAAGAAGCAGAATTTCAGGTGATTCATATTTCAAACAATTATAAAGCTTCTCAAGCGTATTAAGCTTCATGTGAGGACAGTCATTACATGCGCAGGCATTATTTGGTGGTGCAGGAATAAAAGTCTTTTCAGGACTAGCTTTTTGCATCTGGTATAGAATACCAGATTCTGTCGCAACTATATAAGCTTGCGCGCTATCTGTCTGCGTAAACTTAAGCATTCCTGCAGTAGAGCCTACATAATCTGCTTTAGCCAAAATATGATCCTCACATTCAGGATGCGCAATAAATTTAGCTTCCGGATATTCACTCTTTAAGCGATCGATCTTATCCTGTGAAAAAATTTCATGAACCATACAAGCACCATTCCAAAGCACTAAATCACGTCCAGTTTTTTTCTTTACATAGGCACCAAGGTTACGATCGGGTCCAAAGATGATCTTCTGATCTATAGGGAGGCTCTCAACAATCTGGACAGCGTTACTTGATGTGCATACAATATCTGATAAGGCTTTTAATTCGGCCGTACAGTTTACATAAGTAATTACCAAGTGATCTGGATATTGCTCCTTAAACTTAGCAAACAGGTGTGGTGGACAGGAATCTGACAGCGAACAGCCAGCTTTAGCGTCTGGCAGGATTACTTTCTTTGATGGAGATAGTATCTTTGCCGTCTCCGCCATAAAATGCACTCCGGCAAAGACTATTAAATCAGCATCCGTTTTTGCAGCTTCCTGGGATAAACCTAGACTATCCCCAATATAATCTGCAATATCTTGAATTTCAGATTCCTGATAGTAATGTGCCAAAATTACAGCATTCTTTTCTTTCTTTAATCGTTGGATTTCAGCTACTAAATCCAATGAAGGATCAATCGGAGCATCATTATATCCTTTTGCCTGAAGCTCATAATTTACAATTTCCATGTGGGTACTTTCAACAGTTTATGAACAACAAAAATACACATTGTTATAAATATAAAAGTCAATAAAAAGCAAATTAATCAAATCGGTCGTTGGAACAAATAGCTATATATAAGATATTTTAAGTTAAAAAAGTATAATTAAAAGAAATAATTAAAAATATATCTCGATTTAAACCCTTTTAGAGTCGAATATTCGGAAAAATACCAAACAGCCTCCGCATTATCGCAAGCTCAAAGACTTTGTTTCAAACTCTTTCAAACCAAGAAAATCACTTTCTCCCATTTTCTTGCTCATTGAACGTTCTTAGGCATAATACAAAGCAAGTAAAAATATAGCACAAACGGAAGCTTTATTTTTTAACATTTTCATAGTAAAGGATCGTCTACCCAGTAGAGTCCAAAATCAAATAAGAATTGGGAAACAGTAAGGTTTATAGAAATCTAAAGACGTCGAAGCTGGAAATAAAATACATCGAGCGACCGTAGTATTCGATACAATCACTTCAGATCATTTTCGGGGTGATATCAGCCAAATAGAATCTAAAAATCTAGGAAATAAAGTCTTTTAGAATACAATATTTAGGTAGGATAGTAGGAAGGAAGGTTTTTAACAAAATCTCATGACCTTTATTTCATTCAAATTTATTCTTTAAATCGATAAAAATCAAAGTAAAATTCAATAAAGGTATTTTTTACAATCCATTCTTAATTAAGGTCGATGAGAATCGGATATTTTTAATCTGCTGTGATATGATGTATTATAAAGCATTCTCAGGGGCTATAAACAGAAAAAATTCTTGTTGTACGTGCAAACCAAACTCTCAGGTCGAGCCATCGGAACAGTTATGTTTATCAGGGTAGCCAAAGCAGTAGCTCCACACAGGCTCATCCATAATGCAAAAAGATGACAAATTTCTTGGTCCAAAGCTCCTTAGAATATGCTAGAATTTTTATCTACAAAAGCGGGAGAAAATAGCGTACACTCAGCGCTTCTAACTAGCCTTTACCGGTATATCATAAGTAAACAGCTATACAATTTGATATTTATGCAAAAAGAATATAAATTTTTCTAAATCAAAACCTCAATGGCTTTAAACTAATAGTCCTAGCCAGGCTTCTTAATTTAAATAGATTGGAAACTGGAGATTTAGAAAAGATAAACTATGCATTCTAAATAATATATATAATTTTTATAATATAAAGTTATAATTTTATATTATAACTAAAAATATTAAAAAAATTATTTCTAGTTCGATGAAAAAAGGCCGCTAGAATCTGGTAAATCAAATGGCATATCAACAATAAAAATTTACAGCATGCTGAGCCGGTTAATTCTGAAACAAGCTCGCTGAGAATAGGATAAAACGTACATTGTATCCGATCAGAGCTTTTATCGAAATCTAAAAGACTTTAAATTATAACACTCAAAATCAAAAAATGACTTTGGCTCGCAAATATAGTAAGAATGTTTGTTCAACAATGAAATTTCTAATAATAATTAGATATCATCCAATACCTAAACGATTTGCAAGGTGCTTTTCCTTCCCCATATACTTTCAAACTGTATTAAAATCCAATAAAAAATTAAGAGAACATCTCAAAAACATATATTCAATTGTAATCGAGTTTATTTTTTCAAAAATTTATATCAAAATGTTCCAGAATACGCTAAATACAAATAAATTTTGCGAAGAATTATATATCCCAAAGAAATAAGCCTTCAAAACGTTGACGGCTATGTACTTTATTACAAAGAGGCCCTTAGATTACGGTAAAATGAAAAAAAAATATTTTAAAGTCCAATTCCAAAATCTAAACGACTTCAGGCTGCATAAAAATCAATTACATCCCAATTTCGGATCTACTTATTTCTGGAAAACACTCGGAAAAACGCTTTCACATTAAAATCACCGTAAAAAATTCGGAAAAAAATAAAAATATGCCAATCTAAGCGATTTAATTCACAAAAATTTCTATATCAAAAAATTTTAAACCGCTTGAGCTTCTCATAAAATGAAATTGAAACCAAATGCGGCCAAATAACTTGCTCTAAAAGGAGCAAAAAATCAATTTTTATTTTAAAATCTACAGAAATCCCAATACAAGCTCTTTTATAATTTCATAAAAAGTTATTTAAAAAGTTTTTAAAAAAATATCTAACTCTAAAAAGGTTAAAAAAACCTTTAAAATCTAAATTTTCAAAATAAACTCGTTCAGAATGGAATATTTAAATAGGAGAGTTTATCCCCAACCAAATATTCCATTCTGAATAGGTTTGTTTCGATGTTGACAAAACTAAACAAAGATTTTCGAACGTATTCCACAATCTTTTTTTTCAATAAATACTAATTTTTTAAAATAGAGATTCTCTTATTGTTTATTAGGGTGTGGAAAAGTGGTATAAATTGATCTCTGTGAATTTTGATTTTAGGTTTTTACAGAGTTTTCAACAATTTTTCAACAGAATTTATGGATTAAAGAGCTGATTTTTAAAATTCTAATTTTTGACGTTTTTTATTTTCAATATTTTTTTGTTGAATAGTTCATGTCTAAAAAATGTGGAAATCTGTCAAATTTTGTGCGGAAAAATAATGACAATTCCTGGCCAGAGTAGGGGATTTGTGGATTGTTAAATACTTTTCATTTTTATTTAACCTTTTATTTACACGTTTTCCACATTTTTCGTTAATTTGAACCGTCACTTTTGGGATAATTTGTGAATTTTAAAATATATGGCAGATAGAAAGGTAGATTTTTTGGTCATTGGATCAGGTATTGCCGGATTAAGTTTTGCGTTAAAAGCTTCTAAATTTGGTAAAGTATTGATAGTCACCAAGTCCAATGAGGATGAGTCTAATACGAAATATGCACAGGGGGGAGTGGCTGCCGTTGTGGATAAGTCTGATAGCTTTGAAAAGCATATCGTTGATACTCAGATAGCTGGAGACGGATTATGCGATGTGGAAATTGTGGAAAACGTAGTTCGGGAGGCGCCAGATCGGATTGCTGAACTTATCGCCTATGGAACTTCCTTTGACAAGGAGGAATCCGGCGTATATGACCTTGCTAAAGAAGGGGGGCACTCCGCTCATCGGATTCTTCATTATAAAGATATAACCGGTTATGAAATAGAAAGAGCTTTATTGGAACAAGCACATAATGATCCCAATATAGATATTGTGACACATTATTTTGCTATTGATCTAATTACCCAGCATCATATGGGGGAGTATGTGGATAAGAACAGGGATGATATTACCTGCTATGGAATTTATGCGTTCAATACTTCCTCACACCTGGTGGACAAAATTTTAAGTAAAGTAACCGTTATGGCCTCCGGTGGAGCTGGACATGTATACTCAAGTACCACTAATCCGACAATCGCGACCGGTGATGGTATAGCAATGGTTTATCGTGCTAAGGGAAAGGTACGTAATATGGAGTTTATGCAATTCCATCCAACTTCTTTATATAATCCTAAAGATTCTCCGGCATTTTTGGTTTCTGAAGCTGTTCGTGGATTTGGAGGGATCCTAAGACGTTTAAATGGTGAGTCTTTTATGGAGGAATATGACGAACGAGCTTCATTGGCTCCTAGGGACATTGTCGCAAGGGCAATCGATGCGGAAATGAAAAAGTCGGGTATGGATTACGTATATCTGGATATTACCCATAGGAATAAAGAGGACATCATCAAACACTTTCCGAATATTTATGAAAAATGCCTTTCTATAGGGCTGGATATGGCTACAGACTTTATACCTGTTACTCCGGCCGCGCATTATTTATGTGGGGGCATTTATGTGGATGATTTCGGAAGAAGTAGTATACGCAATTTATACGCTTGTGGCGAGTGCTCGTCAACTGGATTGCATGGAGCAAACCGCTTAGCGTCTAATTCACTGCTCGAAGCTCTTGTATATGCCCATAGGATATTTTTGGACGCTACCAAAACTATTGGATCAATGCAATATGTTGCCAACGTTCCTGATTGGGATGACTCCAAGACTTCACTTTCTAACGAGGATATTTTGGTGAGTCACAATCTACGGGAGTGCCAGAAAATAATGAGTGATTATGTGGGCATTGTACGATCAGATTTTAGGTTAGAACGGGCGCTAAAACGCCTACATCTATTATATGAGGAAACGGAGGATTTTTATCGTAATACTAGGCTATCTGTAAAGCTTTGCGAACTGCGTAATGTGATCCAGGTCGCCTATATTGTGACCAAGTCCGCTAAGTTAAGAAAAGAGAGTAGAGGTCTGCATTATACAACCGACTATCCTCAGCATTCAACCGTATTACAAGATACTATATTCTAATAAATATGGCACTTATTTTACCTGTTCTGGACAAATCTCCTATGATTGCAGAAGAATGCTTTCTAGCACCGAATTCGACTATTGTAGGGGATGTGGAGATTGGGCACCATTGCTCGATATGGTTTAACGCCGTAGTACGTGGCGATGTCAATTATATCCGTATTGGTCATTATACGAATGTACAGGACGGTGCTGTTATTCATTGCACGTATAAAAAAAGCGGTACAACCATTGGTAATTATGTTAACATAGGCCATCAGGCAATGGTACACGGTTGTATAGTGGAGGATTATGTGTTGATTGGAATGGGGGCGATAGTGATGGATAATGCCGTGATAGAATCTAATGTCATTATCGCTGCCGGTGCCGTCGTTTTGGAGAATACACGATGTGAGTCCGGATTTTTGTATGCCGGGGTTCCAGCCAAAAAGATAAAAGCGCTAACTGACGAACAGAAGGCGCTTTTGCAACAGTTGCCACATAATTATGTATTATATAGCTCCTGGTTTTAGCTTAAACGTATTAGCAATAGCTTTTCGTTATATTTTTTAAAACTGAATTTTATTCCTTTTTGAGTCCACTTAATGAAAAGCTATCTTTTTGTTCCCAGTTCGCCCGTATGGTAAAAACTTTATTTAAGTAGACAACAGGTTCAGGGAAAGTCTTCTTTTCAACATCGCCGGTATCCCATATTCCATTATTATTGTTATCCCGAATGACACGTAGGGTATACTTACCTCCTGGAAACTGTTTATAGGCTACCGAGGGAGTATTGCTATTGATTTTGTCTATCCTATAGATCTTATCTTTTTTCTCACTGATAAGCTCGACCAGATAGGTTGTATTACTATCCAGATCCGTAAAATCAAATGTTAGATCCCCATAGTTCTCACTATCATCATAGGTAAGATCAAATTTTTTCTCTTTATTATGCTCTCCGAAATACCCTGTTATAGCACCTTCGGTAAATTCAATTTGATATTTTTTATCCTTTCTCCAGTTATAGCGGATATGGTAGATATTGGCGTCATTTGTGTCCACTGCCAATTGATAATTTGTTCTTACGAGAGAATCTTCTTTGAATTTGAGCTTCGCTTTATCTATATTTTTTATTGGTGTAAAAGCCGATACCTGTAAATGGTTGATCCGATCTACTTTTCCATTATTGGGTGTGAATTGAGGATCAATTACCTGCTCTATTTTTACATTTCCCTTTCTGACAAGGATCGTATCCAGCGGGTTTTCATTTTCCGTTAGCACTAATTTTAGCGAATCTATTTTTAGATTCGGAAGAAATAGCGACGCGGAGTCTGAAGATTTTGAAAAGCGGACTATTTTATCCTTGTTATTTAATTCATCATTCAGTATACTCAGTTTTGGTTTATCTATCCTTCTATTGAAGACAAGCAGTACACTTCCATTTTTTTCAAATTTCTTTTCTTGGGTACGGAATTTCTTTGGAATTGCTTTGAATACTTCGAGATCGATATTTGTTAAATCATGTTCCAATACAATTGAATCTTTCAGAAAACCTATTTCTTCATCGGGTGCATTATAGATTCGGTCATTGTTCTTTTCCTGGAGCGCATAGATGCGATATGTCCCTTCACGTAGGTTATTAAGCTTGTAATTTCCGGCTGTATCTGTGATTGTAAAGATATTTGCTTTCTTTTTTCCGAAAATAGAATCCTGGCTTGTGGGAATTAAGAGAACTTTAACCTCTTTTAAGACCTCTTTTGTTATAGCACTCTTTACATTTCCCGATATACTAAGCGAGTCTATTTTATCACCTGTTGCAAATACATAGGCATAATTTACCAATGCATTTCCTGCGTTATAATCTACAAGACCTTTACCGAAATAGATGCTATAGGTCGTGTTTTTTTCAAGAGAATCCGGTAATGTGATTTCCAGATTTTTTTTCTTGATTTTGAAATCGGGATTGCTCCCCATATCCGGGGTGATGCTGAATTCCTTTTGTTGATTAGCCAATTTGACATACTCATCAAATGTGATGACAATCTTTTTATCGGTAAAATTCTTTGAAAAGTTTGCAGGACTTTCCTGTAGAATCTTTGGTGGAATGGAATCTTTTGGTCCTCCCGTTGGTTGTTGTATACTCGCGCATTGTATAGACAAGCCAATGAGCATTATAAACATGCTTAAAATAAGTAATCTCGCTTTTAAGCTATTTTTTAGCCTTTCTGAGCTACTTTTATTGCTTTCTAAGGAAGTTGTCATAAAAAATAAAATATTGTCGTAAATCGCTTATTTTAAGCTTGTTTATTTTTGTTTGTAAAAACTTGATAATCAATATATTAACTCATGTGTACCATTAAAACACTGATATCCGACGGTGATACACCCGAAATCCTGGACGCTTGACCTAATGTTCTAGGTTTTACCTTTGCCAATTTCTGTCTAGCTTCTATTGAGAGTGAAGTTAGCAAACTATAATCGAAATCCGGATTAATTTCTCGATCTTCCATCTTCTTCATGCGGTTGACAATATCGATTTCTTTTTCAAAGTAGCTTTCGTATTTCAGATTAATCTCGGCCTGCTCTATGGTTTCATTGTCAAATTGCGAAACATACGCTGCAAAGCCTTCGTCGCCTTTTACGATGTCCTGTATATTAACCTGCGGTCTGGCAAGCACGTTGCTTAAACGTGTTTTCTGAGCAAGTGCGCTCGATCCTACTTCTGACAGAACGATATTCATCTTTTCCAGATTTGTGGAATTCTGTTTGAGGTATTCAATAATGCTGTTTGAATTTTGGATCTTATCCTGAACTTTCTTTAATCTTTCCTCTCCCACTAATCCTAGTTTATAAGCTAGTGGTGTCAGACGGATGTCTGCATTATCCTGGCGTAATAATAAACGATGCTCTGCTCTTGACGTAAACATGCGATATGGTTCTTCAGTTCCTTTTGTGACTAGGTCATCGACTAATACTCCAATATAAGACTCTGATCTTTTTAGAATAAGTTCTTTATCGTCATTGACACGTTGATGTGCATTTATACCGGCAAGGAAACCTTGCGCCGCTGCTTCTTCATAGCCTGTAGTTCCATTGATCTGTCCAGCGAAGAAAAGATGTTTTACCAGCTGAGTTTCCAATGTGAGATCAAGTTGCATTGGCGGGAAGTAATCATATTCTATGGCGTATCCAGGACGGTACATCTTTGCATTTTCAAAACCCGGAATCAGTTGCAATGCTTTTAGCTGTACATCTTCTGGAAGTGAGGTCGAGAAGCCATTTACGTAAATTTCTACAGTTTTGAAACCTTCTGGTTCTACGAAAATTTGGTGTCGTTCACGTTCTGCAAAACGATTTATTTTGTCTTCTATTGAAGGACAATAGCGCGGGCCTAATCCCTTAATCCGACCAGTAAACATAGGTGATTTTTCAAACCCTGTTCGGAGCATTTCGTGTACTTTATCATTGGTATATGTGATCCAACAGCAACGTTGTTCTGTTGGCATCTCGACATCAGTATAAGAAAAACGGTCTTTCTTTTCGTCACCCCACTGCTCTTCCATGAGCGAATAATTAAGACTACGTCCATCTATCCGCGGTGGCGTGCCTGTTTTCATTCTGCCGGATTCGAATCCCAGCGAAACCAGCTGTTCAGTTAGTCCGGTAGCGGCCTTCTCTCCTGTCCTGCCACCACCGAATTTTTTATCACCGATATGGATCACCCCATTTAGGAATGTTCCATTTGTTAGTACAACGGCATCAGATTCGATTTCTATTCCCATGGAGGTAATCACCCCGCATGCTTTTCCATTTTTGACGATGACTTCCTTTACGGTGTCCTGCCACATGTCTAAGTTTGGAAGAGATTCTAGTTGTAACCTCCATTCTTCTGCAAATCGCATGCGATCATTCTGTGTACGCGGACTCCACATGGCTGGGCCTTTCGAAAGGTTAAGCATGCGAAATTGAATAGTTGATTTATCTGCGATGATCCCGGTATATCCCCCCATCGCATCAATCTCTCTTACGATTTGTCCTTTGGCCACACCACCTATAGCTGGGTTGCAACTCATCTGAGCTATCACACCCATATTCATTGTAATAAGTAAAGTGGACGACCCCAGATTAGCCGCTGCTGCCGCTGCTTCACATCCGGCATGTCCGGCACCTACTACAATTACATTATATTTTTTAAACATCTTTTAATTCTTGTTCCACGTGAAACGTGGCTTTTTATTTGTTTACAAATTTACTCTTTTCTTTACGTTCCACGTGAAACGCAATAGAAAATTTTACATAAATTCAGCTAGATATAACCACCTTTCTGATTTTTGGTCTATTTGTTCCTGTATCGTTTTTATCTCTTCTGATACTGCTGATAGTTTGATATGATCTGTCAGTTGATTTAGTTCTCCCGTTTTCGCTTTTAGCAGTAATTCTAGATTTTCTATTTCTGATTCGAGTTTGTTATATTCAAGCTGTTCCTTATAGGAGAGTTTTTTCTTTTCTTCTTTTACCTGAGGTTTTGCAATTTCCTGAATAGTCTTTTTTTGCTTTTCCTTTTCTAATTTTTGGAGTTCTTCTTGCTCTATTTTGAAGTCTGCGTAGTTGCCGTTGTAAATACGGATCTTACCTTCACCTTCAAAAATGAAAAGTTGATCTGTCAACTTATCCAATAAATATCTGTCGTGAGAGACCAATATAAGTACGCCATTATAGTTATCAAGGAATTCTTCTAATACATTTAGTGTATCAATGTCCAAGTCGTTAGAAGGTTCATCCAGTATAAGAAAATTAGGGTTCTTCATTAACACGCGCATAAGCTGGAGGCGTTTCCGCTCCCCACCGCTAAGCTTGTTTACAAAACCAAACTGCTTTTCAGGGGGGAATAGAAAGTGCGTGAGCAATTGGGATGCTGTAATTACTTCTCCATTTGCCATCTCGATATATTCCGCAATGTTTTTCACAACATCAAGTACACGGTCGTTTTCGCTTACTTCAAGCCCGCCTTGTTTATAGTATCCATATACCGTTGTATCTCCTATTGCGATCGTCCCGCTGTCCGGATTTTCTTCTTTTGTAATCAGATTTAGAAAAGTCGATTTACCCGTTCCGTTTCTACCCGCTAGCCCTATACGGTCTCCTTTTTTGAATATGTAAGAAAAATCAGTTATAATTTCTTTTGCTCCATAATGCTTAGCGATATGTTCCAGTTCAAGAATTTTTGATCCCTGCCTGCTTACCTTTACGCTCAACTGTACAGAGTCATTTCCTTTAATTGATTTCGATTTTTCTTCTAGATCATAAAAAGCCTCTATACGAGATTTTGATTTGGTTCCTCGTGCCTGAGGTTGCCGACGCATCCATTCTAACTCTTTACGAAGTAAATTTCTACTCTTCTCAACCATGACGGCATCAATTGCTTCACGGTCTGATTTTTTCTCCAAAAAGTAGGCATAGTTACCTTTGTAAATAAAAAGGTTTCCCCTATCCAGTTCTCGAATTTCCGTACAGATATTGTCAAGAAAGTATCGGTCGTGAGTGACTAAAAGTACTGTTTTATTCCCGGTAGTGAGTAACTTTTCGAGCCATTCGATGGTCTCAATATCCAGGTGGTTGGTTGGCTCATCAAGAATATATACGTCTGGTTCGTCAATCAATAGTTTAGCCAAAGCTAATCTTTTACGTTGACCACCGGATAGACTTTTAATATCTTGTTTAAAATCCATAATGTTTAAACGATTTAAAATCGTCTTTATATTATGTTCATACTCCCAGGCATTCAGTGAACTTATTTTTTCGGTGAGGTCTTCTAATTTTTTTTGATCAATATCACTATTTTCAAGAAGTTCTTCATATTCTCTTATGAGACGCTGCTGGTCGTTGTCGGCACTATAAATAAAATCATTGATCGATTTTAATCCTGTGAAATCAGGATCTTGTTCAAGGAAACCTATTTTTATTCCTTTTTCTTTTACAACTTTTCCCGAAGTTGGTAAGGTACGCTCTGCCAAAATAGAAAGCAACGTTGATTTGCCTGTACCATTTATGCCAACCAAAGCCACCCGCTCCCCTTTTTGGAGTCCGAAGTGTAAGTCTCTAAAAAGCCATCTATCATGGAAGGAATGGCTTACTTGTTCTGTAGCTAAAATACTCACGTTATATCACCCTAAATTAATCTTAGTCGTTTTTATACAATAAAAATCCCTTTCAAGAATCCTTTATTCTTAAAATTTTTATTTAACACATTGAAAATCAATTATATACTATTTTTTTATTCGATTTTCAATTATTTATATAGTGAATCAATAATCTTTTGATTGCTGACTAATTAAATCTTAATGGGGCTTTCTATCATGTTAATGGAGTAAATCAGAAGCTAAGCCGGAAATCCTGTTTAGCGTAATCTCAGTAACAAGTTGATTTAGAATGCACGCAAAAATAAAGAAATAGTTTCTTATTCGATGCGAAAAAAGCTTCGTTGTGTGATAAAACGGCAATAATGATATTACCTTGATAAATTTAATTCAATGCATAATCAGCAATCAGATTGAAGCGTGGTATTTCAACCTGAAAACTACTATTATCCAAAGAACGGATCATGTTGTAATGGCCTTCCATGAAACCAAATTCACTGTTAAGATTACATCCCGAAGTATATTGATGTACCTTGCCCGGTTCAATTATCGGTTGTTCACCTACAACACCTTCACCGGATACTTCCCTATAGTCGCCCTTAGCATCGAATATTTTCCAATAACGACTGATCAATTGAACCGTGTAATCGCTCAAATTTTCTATGCTAATGTGATAAGCAAACATAAAATGTTCACGGTCGGGATTCGAATACTCCGATTGATAGATGGTTTCAACCGAGATTTTTACGCCTTCTGTAATTTGTGTGATCATTTGGATGATGTTTATTGTTGCAACAAATACTTATGCTAAAATACTAATAATGAGTTTAAAATTCGCAAACTTAATCATTTTTAAAGGTTAAATTATGCTAAGTTTAAAATTACTGTAGTCAAGTGATCCTTAAATTAGTAGGTTTGTATATGGCAAAAGGTATATTATATTTAATTCCCGTTCCTTTGAGCGATGACGCAGCATTGCAGTCTTTTACTCCTTATTTGGTAGAGACAATAAATACGCTGGATGAGTATATCGTGGAAAATGAGAAGACGGCAAGAAAGTTTCTGAAGTTAGCAGGACTTAAAATTCCCCAAAATGCATTGAAGATACACGATTATGGGAAACATGCTCGGGACAAAGGAAATATTAATGACTTTTTTGATGGTCTTAAACAAGGTCGAAATGTCGGTTTGATGTCCGAGGCTGGTTGTCCGGGGGTAGCCGATCCTGGCGCTTCTATTGTTGCTCATGCTCATCAGCTTGGAATTAAAGTGGTACCATTGGTTGGTCCCAGCTCCATCTTGCTTGCACTTATGGCTTCGGGATTTAGTGGGCAGAAATTTGCTTTCCACGGTTATTTACCTATCGATAAAAACGAGCGTACAAAAAAGATCAAAGATCTGGAACTGCAATCCATGCGTGAGAAACAAACTCAGATTTTTATTGAAACACCTTTTCGAAACAATCATCTTTTGGAGGATCTTCTCAAAACCTGTAAATCCAGTACGCAACTTTGTGTCGCGTGTAATGTGACTTCGGCAGACGAATCTATAAAAAGTCTGACTGTTGCTGAATGGAAAAAACAGAAAGCGGATTACCATAAAAAACCGACAATATTTTTGCTGTATGTCTAACAAGTTATGTTGAGTTCCTCCCCTACCCTGCTTTAGCTGTTGGGGCAGTTTTAATATGAAATCTCTCTTTAAATAAGGATAAAGCTAGGTGTGGTTTTCTGAGTAATTACTCACATACGTCATTTTCGACTGCAAAATGGAAAATGCTTATTGGAACATAGCAAATTGTTGAGTAGATTTAGGAGGAGTGATGTGTCAATTTTACTAAACATAATGTAGTGAAATTTAATAAATTAGGTTATTTTATATTGTTTTTTTCATTAGTTGTAGGCTTAAAATCTGCTTATGCACAGCAAACTACTTATGTTATTGTACATGGTGCCTGGGGTGGCGCCTGGCAATTTAAAAAGACAGCAAATGAATTGGAGAAAAAAGGTCATAAAGTTTATAGACCCACACTAACAGGGCTAGGTGAACGTTATCACTTAGCAGATACTTCCATTCGTTTACAGACCCATATCAATGATGTTATCAATACGATATTATTTGAAGATTTGCGGGATATTGTACTGGTTGGCCACAGCTATGGTGGAATGGTTATAACCGGAGTTGCGGATAGCCTTCCAGATCGGATAAAAAAGTTGGTATATTTAGATGCCATTCTTCCGGAGGATCAGGAGTCCGTTCTGACTTTGATGGGTAAGGCGGATGGCAACAATGGACTTTTAAAATATGGAAAAGAAGGTTTTATTATCCCATTTTGGGTAAAAGACGATATGAAGTTTCCGCGGGATGTCCCCCACCCTTTGAAGACGATGAGCGATGGAATCAATTTGAATAATCCGGAAAGGGAGAAAATTCCGGCAACTTATATCCTGACCTACGAGGGAGATCAGCCCATGGAAAAAGATGATTTTTTTCAATTTTATGCGAAAGCAAAAAAGAAGCATTTCAAAACTATTGAATTGATCGGTGATCACAACCCGCAAATAAAAAAGCTGAAAGAATTAGTAGATTTGTTATTACAGGAACGATAAATAAGAGTAAGATTTCAATGTCACAAGAAGAATTAATAAAAGAGTTAAGTAGACCTGAAGTATTATACGCGGCGTTAGGCCTCGTTGTTATACGCATTATTATTTGGTTGTTATTTGCGAATACCATTCGTAGGACATTAAACCTGATAGCGGTAGAAAATAGATTGATGACACCCAATCAATCTTGGCTGGTAGCCATTCCTTTAGTCAATATTTATTGGAATTTTCAAGTCGCTTCCCGTTTGAAAGATTCCCTTATCAATGAGTTTTACGACCGCAAGATCGCGGTTGAGGAAAATCCGACCTTTCGGAAAGGATCATTATATGCCTGGATTTATCTGGCGACAAATATTCCGTTGCCGATTCCTATTTCAGGCCTGCTGGTTATCATGCATTTTGTCACCTTGGCTAACTATTGGTTTAATATCAGCGCAAATCGTAGAATTTTGGAAGAACATGATAAATTTCGAGAAAAGGAGGTTATTATAAACGATGAAAATTAAAGCGGTTATTCAACATCTGGAGCATTTGGCTCCATTGGATTTGCAGGAAACTTATGATAATGCCGGATTGATTGTCGGCAATGCAGATCAGGAGATTACCAAAGTATTGATTTCGTTGGATTGTACGGAGGAGGTGGTACAGGAAGCGATCGAAAAGGGATGTAATTTAATTATTTCACATCATCCCATTGTTTTCAAAGGATTAAAAAAATTCAATGGAAAGAACTATGTAGAACGTACGGTCATAAAGGCAATAGAAAATGGCATTGCGCTCTATGCGATACATACCAATCTGGACAATGTCACCGGTGGGGTCAATTCCAAAATAGCTGATAAACTGGGACTGGTTAACCAGGCTATATTGGAATCCAAGCCAAATGTACTGCGCAAAATGGTGGTATTTGTGCCCAGGAGTCATGTAGAAGAAGTCCGGCAAGCCTTGTTTGATGCCGGAGCGGGTCAAATTGGAAAACATTATGATCAATGCAGTTTTAATACTGCCGGTTATGGAAGTTTTAGGCCTTTGGCGGGGGCTGAACCCGCTATTGGCGAAATAGGAACACAGGAACGTGTCGAAGAGACACGCATTGAAGTGATTTATAAACGTTCTATTGAAAGAAAACTTCTTTTGGCTCTCTATGAAGCACATCCTTACGAAGAAGTTGCTTATGATCTTTTCGATTTACAGAATACAGCTGGAGAAATTGGAGCTGGAATGATTGGTAATTTATCCGAGCCCATGGATGAATTGGAATTTTTGGCTTATTTGAAAGAGAATCTCAAGCTAAATGTAATTCGCCATACAGCCCTTCTGGGAAAGAAGGTGAGTAGAGTTGCAGTTTGCGGTGGTGCAGGTGGCTTCCTATTGGGGGCGGCAAAGCGTTCTGGTGCTGATTTTTTTGTCACAGCAGATTATAAATATCATGAGTTTTTTGATGCAGAAGGTGAGATTGTCATAGCAGATACGGGACATTTTGAGAGCGAACAATTTACGCAAGAATTATTGTACGACATTATTACGAAAAAATTTCCTAACTTTGCAACCTTAACAACAGAAATAGATACAAATCCTATAAAATACTACAGTTGATGGAACAAACCGTAGAACAAAAATTGAAAGCATTATGGCTTTTGCAAGCCATACATACTAAAATAGACAAGATTCGCCAGGTTCGTGGTGAATTGCCTATGGAAGTTGCAGATCTTGAAGATGAGATTGCGGGTTTAGAAACTCGTATTGAGAAGATCAGAACAGACTTGGACGATTTAGAAGATTCAATCGTTAAGCGTAAAAACATGATTAAAGATGCCCAGGCTGCTATCAAGAAATATGAGTCGCAGTTAAATGAGGTAAAAAATAATCGTGAATATGACGCTATTTCGAAAGAAATTGAAATCCAAGGTCTTGAGATTCAGGTTTGTGAAAAAAGAATCAAAGAAGCAGAATTCGAGATTCGCAATAAAACAGAAAACTACGATGCTACCGTAGGTAACCTGGAATATAGCAAAAACGAACTTGAGGGTAAAAAGAAAGAATTGGAAACAATTACTTCTGAAACCCAAAAGGAAGAAGATGCGTTATTGGCTAAAGCTGCTGAAGCGGAAGCTAATATAGAAGAGCGTTTGGTAAAAGTTTATTACCGTTTGCGTAATTCTTTCAAAAATGGTTTGGCGGTCGTTTCTATCGATCGTGATAGCTGTTCAGGATGTCACAATAAAATCCCTGCTCAGATGCAATCGGAGATTCGTCAACGTAAAAAAATCATTATCTGCGAACATTGTGGTCGCGTTTTGGTAGACGAAGGTATCGTATTGGAAATTGAACAAGAATACGGTTTCTAATCGTTAATAACAGAATAAAGCCCTGCTTTTTGAGCAGGGCTTTTTTTTTAAGATATTTTTTATGCAACTTTGTTGATATACGAAGTGATTTATTGGACAAAATAGTAGCTTTGTATTGTAATTTTAACCTTTATATTTTTATGAAGTTGGTATGCGAATCGCAGGTACTATAAAACAGTAGTTTTGCATATTAATTTTAACCATTGAAAATTTATGAATAAAACTCATTTTAAGTTTATTGCGGCACTTTTGATCGGTACTTCATTTCTACAGGTCAAAGGGCAAGAGACTTTATTACTCCGAAATCCAAGTATCAGTGCCAGTAATATCGCTTTTGTGTACGGTGGAGATATCTGGTTAGCAGACAAGAATGGTGGAAACCCGAGACGTCTGACCACAAATCCTGGTGTCGAACAAAATCCGATGTTCTCCCCTGATGGGAAGAAAATTGCTTTTACGGGCAATTACGATGGTAACACCGATGTGTATGTCCTTCCTATTGAAGGAGGAGAGCCTCAACGTATTACCTATCATCCTTCTTCAGATGTATTACGTGGCTGGTTGAATAATGATGAAGTATATTATACCACATCACGTGATTTCACCTATGCGCTAAGTCCACGGTTATACAGTTCTAATATTCAGCGACTGGGAATGGATAAGGCTTTATTGATGCCCGAAGCAACGCAAGGCAGCCCTTCCGCAGATGGGCGCTATTGGGCTTATATCAAAAATACCGATCCAACGGAGCGCGATCGCGTGGCGTTCAAACGCTACCGTGGTGGAGGTACACCTACCATTTGGATCTTTGATACAAAAACCAAGGAAATAGAAGCCATTCCACAGGTAAAAAGCAACGATGTCAAACCCCTATGGTTAGGTAACAAGGTATATTTCCTATCAGATCGCGATAAAATAGTCAATATTTTCAGTTATGATACCAAGTCAAAGAAAGTTGAAAAGCTAACTGATTTCAAAGATTATGATGTTCGCTCGCTAAATGGAAATGGCAATGAATTGATTTTTGAATACGCAGGCATTTTGAATACATTAAGCCTGAATAACAATAATAAGATAACTGCCTTACACATTAGTGTAAATACGGATGCCATGTTTAAGCGTCCTTTCTACAAAAATATCAAGGAAGACATTCGCTATGTGGCACTGTCTCCTACCGGTCAACGTGCCCTGTTTGAGTCGCGAGGAGAGATTTTCACTGTACCTAAGGAAAAAGGTGAAGCCCGTAATTTGTCGAATTCTCCGGGCTCACACGAACGTTTTCCAGATTGGTCACCAAATGGAAAATGGGTTTCTTATATCTCGGATAAAAATGGTGCTTACCAGCTAGTTTTAGTGGATCAGTTTGGAAAAGACCAGCCTTTGTATTTCAATCTGGGCGAAACGAATTTTTATTTTGAACCTACCTGGTCTCCGGATTCGAAAAAATTATTTTATAACGATGCCCACCTCAATCTATACTACATTGATATTGCATCGAAGGCTATTGTGAAGGTTGCTGATGATAAACTGAGTGGGCAAACCGGTAGAGTATCCAACCATTTCCAGCCAAGCTGGTCTCCAGACTCAAAATGGATTTCATTTACACGTACTTTAGAAAATGGGGTACCGGCGGTATTTATGTACAATTTGGATTCAAAGAAAACGCAGCAGATTACAGATGGTATGAGTTCTGTTCGTAGCACTGCTTTTTCACAGGATGGTAAATACCTTTTCTTTACAGCAAGTACCAATACCGGATTAACCAATTCCGGTCTGCATATGTCGGCTACGCAACGTAATGTCGATTACGCAGTATATGCTTTTATTCTATCCAGCAAAACCCCTTCTTTCTTTAAGAACGAAAGTGATGAAGAACAGATTCGCGAAGAAAAGGCAGACAAACCTGCAGAAAAAGAGAGCAACAAAACAGCACGCGTAAAAGAGAACGATAAAAAAGCACCGAAAAATGATAAAAAGGAGGAAACTCCGGCAAGCAAGCCTGAAGATAAATCCATTCAGGTAGATTTTGATCGTATCGAGAACCGTATCGTGGCTCTGCCTTTGCCGGTAGGTACCTATTGGAATCTGAATGGCCTGGTTCCAAACCAGCTGACTTACCAACGCGGTGGCACTATCGGTGCTTACGATTTTAAAGATCTGGAAAATAAGACATTGGTTGAAAACGCACGGAGTTTTGTGATTAGTGCCGACGGCAAGAAAATGTTATATCAGACAGGAAATGGTTATAATATCGTGACGGCTGGACAGAAAGTCGCATCTCCGACTGCGGGCGCAATAAAATTGGATGGGATCCAACAGCTGGTAGACCCTGTCGCAGAATGGAAACAGGTCTTCAACGAAGTTTGGGCTATGCAGAAAGACTATTTCTATGTAGAAAACATGCATGGTGCTGACTGGAAAGCGATGAAAGCCAAATATGAAAAATTCCTTCCATTTGTTAATCACCGTTCGGATTTAGGTTATTTACTGAACGAAATGATGGGTGAAATGGTTGTTGGACATAACTATATTTATCCGGGGGATCAACCTTCCACTCCGTCGGTTTCGGTAGGTGTATTGGGTGCTGACTATACAATCAAAAATGGTTATTATCAGATTGGGAAGTTATTTACACGTTTAGAATGGAATCCTTCGTTTAAAGCGCCGCTGGCAGAGCCGGGTTTGAATATCAGAGAAGGGGATTATATCGTTGCTGTAAACGGTATAGAATTAACCGAAGAAAAGGATATCTATAGTTTATTTGATAACACTGTAGGCAAACAGGTAACGTTAAAAATTAATTCCAAACCGTCGCTGGTTGGCGCCCGCGAAGTTGTTGTAAAACCGATTTCTTTTGCGGACGAGATGAGCTTGCGCAGCATGGAATGGGTGGAGCGCAACCGCAAGAAGGTTGATCAGTTAAGTAATGGACAAATAGCTTACGTATACATGCCAAATACCGGACCGGAGGGTTATACCTACTTCAACCGATATTATTTCTCTCAGATGGATAAAAAGGCCCTTCTGATGGACGAAAGAAACAATGGTGGTGGTTGGGTAGCCGATTATGTCATTGATTTGCTATCCCGGGAATTGATTTCCGGCTGGGGCATCCGTGATGGTAGAGGTTTTACGACGCCGGGCAATGGTATTTACGGTCCAAAAGCAATGATCATCAATGAAAATGCGGGTTCGGGCGGTGATATGATGCCTTATATGTTCCGTTTTAAAGGTCTTGGTAAGCTGGTTGGCCGCACAACAATGGGTATTCTGGTCGGTATCAGTGGATATCCGCCGTTGTTGGATGGTGGACGTATTACCTCACCTAACTTTGGCGTATATGATCTGAAAGGAAACTGGATTATAGAAAATGAGGGTGTTGCTCCGGATATCTTTGTTGAGCAATTACCGAAAGATTTGTTAGAGGGACGCGATCCTCAATTGGAAAGAACGGTGAAGATTTTATTGGAAGAAATGAAAACTTATCCTTACAAAAATCTACAGAAACCAGCAGATCCAATACGGGTAAATTAATAAGTCAATATCGATAGAGAAAAGGCTGTATTTATAAAGTCGATTTTGGTAAATCTTTGCAAATTTAAGTTTTGAGCAAATGATTGGTTTACTAAAACGGGCAATTTTCAGATCGAAAATTGCCCGTTTTTCATTCTCAAAAAGTCATCTTGAGCTGGTAGCCAAATTTTTATATCGTACTGTCGACCCCTATCTTACTAAGAAAAGGTTTCCTTTTATATAGTGCTTTTTTATGGTGTTTAAATAAATATTCCTTTGTTTAAAGCAGTTTTAGGGCGTTTGTTGCTTCGTGTTCAGTAGCTAAGATCCGGAAAGCTTGATTGAATTGTGGCTACTTTATAAAGTAACATGCTTTTATTGTTATCTTTAAAGCATATTTAAAATTTATGTACCCCGAGCAAACTACATCCCCATTTCAATCTTTATTGCGTCTGGTCCTGTTGGTCATCGGATTTACCTTTATCTCACAGGTTATCGATATCCTTATCCTCTTTTTCTACTACAAATTTACAGGACAGGTATTCTCATTGGCCATACTTATGCAAGGTTCTCCAAATGAAATGCGTTTTTTGTTATTGTTGAGTAGTCTGGGCTCATTTGTTGTACCAGCTTATCTGATGAATACCCGCGAGGGGTATGGAATCCGTTATTTTAAGCAGGAATATCAGCCGCGGGCAAAGCAGTTCGCTTATATCTTTTTCGCTATGCTCGCTTTTATGCCACTGATGAGTTTAATCGGACATTGGAATGAATCGTTACAGCTGCCGGACAATATGCGATCCGTACAGGTTTGGATGGAACGTAGTGAGCGGGAATCGGGCGATCTGATAGAGGGGATTATCGTAGAAACAAGTTTTATAGGATTTCTGTTTAACTTGGTTGTTTTGGCTTTGATACCAGCAATAGGCGAAGAGCTATTATTTCGTGGTATCCTTCAAAATATTGTCGGAAGATGGATATCTAATCCCCACGTAGTCATCTGGATTGTAGCTTTTGTTTTTAGTGCCATACATCTGCAGTTTTTTGGCTTTATACCACGGATGTTATTGGGAGCATTTTTTGGTTACCTCTATCTGTGGGGCAAAAATATCTGGTTACCTATTTTCGGCCATTTCGTCAACAATGCAGGGGCTACAATCATGGCATTTTATTATACCAGAAATGGTAAAAGCTATGATGAAATCAATGCATTTGAAGTGCAATCTTGGTGGATATATGTTGTAGGCTTCATTTTTACTGCTATTTTTGTATTCTTATTTTATCTCTCAACACAAAAAGAAAACCATGGAGAACGACTGGAAGAAAATTAAAACATACACAAATGCTATTCAGGCTGAAATAGTAAAACAGATGCTGGAGGAGAACGGTATTCCTACTGTGGTATTGAATAAACAGGATTCTTCTTATCTGTTTGGAAAAATAGAGCTGTATGTGAGTGAAAATTCGGTTGAAACTGCCGAAAGACTGATGGAAGAAGCAGCGGGAGAAAATTAGAATGAAGACAAGAGCGATAACCGGAGCCATTTTTGTAGCTGTCATGGTGGCATCTACCTTATTCGGGCCATATTTATACAGTGTTTTTTTTACGCTGTTGAGTGCATGGTGCCTGTATGAATTTTATGGTATCGTATCATCGGAAGAACGAGCGCCCAATAAGCCACTCGGAATTCTCTTAGCCGTGGCACTATTTGTCCTAGGATCTATGGTAGCTATAGGTGATTTGGCGCCTAAATTCCTATGGCTTATCACACCATTGGTCAGTTTGACCTATATTATTTCACTTTTTCAAAAAAGAAGTTTTCCTTTTAATGATATAGCCTATACATTTTTGGGAATCTGTTATGTGACCTTACCTTTCTTCCTTTTTGCGCAACTGGGCTTTATCAGTGGCGTTTTCAATCATTATATTCCGCTTGGGTTTTTAATATTGCTTTGGACGAATGATACTGGCGCATATCTTGCAGGGCGGAGTTTTGGAAAGCATAAACTGTTTGAGCGGATCTCTCCAAAAAAGACCTGGGAGGGATTCTTTGGGGGCTTTATTTTGGCCGTTGTTGTCGCTATAAATCTTGAAAAATATTTTGGAAGTTTACCCTTGTGGCAATGGATTATCGTGGCCATGATCATTAGTATTGTTGGTACATTGGGAGATCTGGTTGAATCGATGTTAAAGCGGAGCTTACATGTAAAGGATTCGGGTAACATTCTGCCCGGACACGGCGGTTTTCTCGATCGTTTTGATGGCTTGTTATTGGCAGCACCGATGGTTTATGTTTTCTTAATTTTAATCAGTTAAAAGAATTATGAGTCATATTCAGAAATCTACCTTTGATTTTTTGGTAGAATTAAAGGAAAATAATTCAAGGGAGTGGTTTGCGGAGAACCGGGAAAAGTATGAATCTGCACTGGCGGATGTACGGAGTTTTATAACTGACTTGATCGCTGCACTCAGTGAATTTGATCCAAAAATAAATACCTCTATTCAAGCTAATAAATGTTTATTCCGTATCTATAGAGATACACGGTTTTCAAATGACAAAACTCCCTATAAGACTTGGTTCGGAGCCGGAATATCTGTTGACGGAAGAAAGTTGCATGGCCCCGAATATTATATTCATATCGGCGCCGAAAATTCATTTATAGCCTGTGGTTATTGGAGGCCAGAAAAACTGCATCTGGAAGCGATTAGGCAGGAGATTGACTATAACGGTGAACAAATAGCGACAATTCTCAATCGTACATTGGATGATGGAAAAATAACATTGTTTAAAGAAGATCTACTTAAACGTGCTCCCGCCGGTTACGCGGAGGATAACCCTTATATTGATTTTATCAAGCTAAAAAGTTTTGTTCTGGATCAGTCCCTGACGATCAAAGATTTGTCCGACAAAAGTGCATTGGATAATATCATCGCCTCTTACAAAAAGATGTTACCGTTCAAGGAGTTTTTACAAGAGGCGATCGACAGCGAATAGTCTACTGTGGTAGGCTGATTTTACCCATACAGACCGCTGGAGAATCTTTTATATGCGTGACATTGGATTTTTTTCCTGCAAGAGTTTCATTGGCCAATAGGGCAAAAAGAACGGCTTCTTTCGCATCAGGGTCAATACCCAGGGAGGCGAAACTGTCCACCTTGATGTCCGGTAGATTTGCTTTGATGTAGTCAAAAAGCAAAGGATTATGTAACCCGCCGCCACTGATGTATACCGAAACATTGGATAAACCTTTGGCCTGTTTACAGATGCCATCGATCATGGCCTGCGCTGAAAAGCGATTGAGCGTGGCCATGACATCTTCTGCTGATAAACCTAAAGTATCTGAACGCCTTTGAGCCTCATTCAGGTAATCCAGGTTAAATAATTCCGGTCCTGTTGTTTTAGGAAACGCTAGATTTAGAAATTCTTCGGCAAGGAGCTGCTCTAATAACGGGGCATTAACTGTACCTTTTTTTGCAACGATAGCATCTCTGTCCATCTCCTGATCAAAATGAGCTTTCATATACTGGTTCATCATTGTATTTCCCGGCCCTAGATCTGTCGCATAGGCTTCCAGATTATTTTGATGACTTGGTATAAAAGTGAAATTGGAAATACCTCCTATATTCAGTAAAAATCTGTTTTCAGTAGGATGGGAAAAAAGGAGGTAGTCCCCATAGGCTGCCAAAGGTGCGCCCTCTCCTCCTGCGGCAATGTGCTTTTGTCTAAAATCCGATAATGTAATTATTCCCGTATGTATCGCAATATGGTCTCCGTCGCCGATTTGTAGCGTACTATTGGGCCAATTCAGATCTTTCGTTAACGATTGGGGGGCATGGTAGACCGTTTGTCCATGGCTAGCAATACAATCTATCTGATCAGCTGAGATGTTCCAGCTAGCTATTGCTTGATTGATCAGGTTCGCGTGGGTGATACCTACGTATGCATTAAGTCCCGAAAGTAACTGCTGGTCGATGGTCCTTTTGGCGAATATTTCACGGACTTTGGTTCTAAAAATATCTTCATAGTCCATTGTAATAAACTTTTCTAAACTTATCCTGGTGGCCTTTCCCGCGTTTTCAATACGACATAATGCGACATCTAGTCCATCTAAGGAGGTCCCGGACATTAAGCCAATAATAAAACGCTCCTTTTTTAGTGCGATCTGATAAAGTTTTTCGATTTGCGGATTCATAATCTAAAAATAAACACAAAAATGTTATAATGAATATCATTTTTGACAATTGAAGATATTTTGTAACTTCACGGCATTAAAAATCAAAAAATTAGATACAATGAATTTTCCAGCAGAATTGAAATACACCAAAGATCACGAATGGATTCGTGTTGAAGGTGATGAAGCAGTTGTAGGGATTACTGATTTCGCTCAACGTGAATTGGGTGACATCGTTTTTGTTGACATTAATACTGTAGGTGAGGAAGTTGCCGCAAATGAAGTTTTCGGTACGATCGAAGCTGTAAAAACAGTTTCTGATTTGTTTTTACCTGTAGCAGCTACAATTTTATCGGTTAATGATGCAATTGATGCTTCTCCTGAACTGGTGAATTCTGATCCTTACGGTGAAGGCTGGATTGTCCGTGTCAAATTGAATAATGCAGCAGATGTGGATGCATTACTATCTGCAGATCAATACAAAGAAGAAATCAACGCATAATATCAGCGTGATAAAAAAAGACGGGGGTAATTATAAAAATTACCCCCGTCTTTTTTGTTAAAAGCATTTATTTTTATTGATTCGTATTTTTTTACGAAATGACCAATTCACTCGCCGCGGTCGGCATATCGGCCGTAACGAACCTTCAGTCGCTGCCATCTACTGGCATTTTATGACCGTTTTAATCTTTGCTTCGGGCATATCGATATCACTTGTCATCTCCGTTATTTTAGTCAGACAAGTCTTTTTATCCAATACATAGAATCCCTGCATGTTACCTACTTGCTTTGCATCAGATCCAAACATCTTCCCCTCCACATTTACTTTATAGCCTTGCTCATTTACTTCTGCAAGTGTCATTTTGTTTTCGATTAATAGACCCGACTCTTCCGATTCGGCTTTTGAAGTCCATGATTCCCCGATGCCAATGGGGTTCTCTGGTAATACTGTGCTGATATTTTCAAACATGCTCCGATCAAATGGAAGGTTGACCCCCTCGGGCAGTGTAATATTTGAGGATTTTCCCAATTGATCTATAGAGAAGCTGATCTTACTATCTACCAATTTTCCTACTGTAGCATGCATCTGCTTCGAAAATTCATTTGCTTCTGGATTTTTGGAGTCGTAAGTCATTTCCATGGCTTCGCCACTCATTTTCATATTGATACCGGTATATTTAAGTTCAAATAAAAAAGAGTTATCTTTCTTTGTGGTATTTGTAATATCAAATCCCATCGTTAAATCTGTCACAATCTTTTGTCCGCTAGTTTCGATATCCATGGCCATGATAACGTTTTGCGCTACTTTCTTGCCCTCCTCGGGGTTCACCCGAAGGGTATATTTCTTTTGAGCCGATACAGATAGGGCGATCAATGCAAATAAAGCAGTTGAGGCCATTGTTTTCAGTTTTTTCATCTATTGGATTTTTTGTTGTTAATAACAGGACAGGTAAATATAAAAAAAAATCCCTTTTACGTCAGTAAAAGGGATTGTTATTTGATTCAAAAAGAATTCAGTTATTTTTTGATGTAAGATACTTCTTTTACAGCTTTCACTACTTTTTCTACGCTAGGTAACGCAGCTTCGATCAAAGTTGGTGCATAAGGAAGAGGTACATCAGCACAATTCACACGGATTACCGGAGCGTCCAAATAATCAAATGCATTGCGCTGTACATTAAATGCTAGGTCAGTTGAGATAGATGCCAATGGCCAAGCTTCTTCTACGATAACCAGACGGTTTGTTTTCTTTACAGATTCAATAAGCGTAGGGTAATCAATAGGACGTACAGAACGCAAATCGATCAATTCTACACTGATACCTTCTTTTTTAAGTTCTTCAACTGCAGGGATTACAACACGAGGAAGCATTTTACCGAAAGAAACAACAGTAACATCAGTACCTTCCTGAATGATGTTTGCTTTTCCGATTTCTAGGTAGTACTCCTCTTCAGGGACTTCACCTTTATCACCGTACATAACCTCAGATTCCATGAAGATTACCGGATCTGGATCAATGATAGCAGATTTCAATAAACCTTTAGCTTCGTAAGGATTCGAAGGAACAACCACTTTTAATCCTGGAGTATTTGCAAACCAGTTTTCAAAGTTTTGAGAGTGCTGTGCAGCTAGCTGACCTGCATTTCCTGTTGGGCCACGGAAAACCATCGGAATAGAAAACTGCCCACCGCTCATGGAGTGGATTTTTGCAGCAGCATTGATCACCTGGTCAATTGCAACAAGTGAAAAGTTGAATGTCATGAATTCAACAATTGGTTTTAAACCGTTCATTGCTGCACCAACAGCGATACCAGCAAAACCTAGTTCAGCAATAGGTGTATCAATGATACGTTTTGCACCGAATTCATCAAGCATACCTTGGCTTACTTTATAAGCACCGTTATACTCAGCAACTTCTTCACCTAATAAAAATATTTTGTCGTCTTTACGCATTTCTTCGTTCATTGCTTCACGAAGTGCTTCTCTGAATTGTATTTCTCTCATCAGTTGTAAAATAGTATCAATTTTTAGATCACAAATCTACTATTTAAAATTGATATTTTGAAGATTTGACTAGCTTAATTGTATAGTTTTATGTCATTTTTTAATAAGTAAATGACTTTTGTATTAAATTTTGGAAAATAAGTCTGGCAAGAAATCCAGGGTTTGTATAAGTGCCTTATTACTATTCATTATCGCCAGCGGAATGTTCCACGTGGCACGGTTTCTTTTTTCGACATAATTGGAGATTCCACGAAGTTCGATCACCGGAAGATCCATTTTGTCAGCAGCAAAGAAAACTGCTGCACCTTCCATGCTTTCGATACAGCTGTTGGGCTGTAGCTGCTGTACATTTGCAATACTGTCGGCATTCCCATGTACTTTATTTACTGTAATGCCATATCCCTGGGTTAAAAAAGGAAGCGATAGCTGTTTACCATGAAGCAAAGAAGACTCAAATGTTGACTTTCCATAGCCCAACTGTTCGATCGGGATAAACTCTAGGTCATCTTCTGCCCCCAATTCTACCAACGATTCCGCAATGACCTGCACCACCGTACCTATTTTCAAGTTGCGGTCAAAGCAGCCCCCAATGCCTATATTGATAAGGAGATCATATTTGTTTTCGTGTAGTACTCTTCCTAATTCAAATGCTGTCGCAACCATGCCTACGCCAGTGATCAGCGTGTCACAATTGGGGTAATTGGCGGCAACTTCCAGAAAAGGCTGAATTTCGAATTGCGTAGCGGCAACGATTAATATCTTCATGACAGACTTCTTTTAATAGTATGCGAAAATTACGAATTATCGCGGAGGTCTTTAGCACATTAAAATAAAAATCGGCGCGTGATCTTTAGCTCTCAATTATATTACCATATTCTGACGGCATTCCTAAAATAGAAATGTTAAAATTGGGCTCAAAGCCGTATCTTTGTATTATTATGATATTTATAACTCGTCGTGAACGTTTTTGTGCAGCACATAAGCTGTATCGTGAAGATTGGAGCAATGAACAAAACGAACAAGTTTTCGGGCTCTGTTCTAATCCAAATTGGCATGGGCACAATTATGACCTTTTTGTCACAGTCAAGGGGGAGGTAAATCCCGAAACTGGTTTTTTGATCGACTTAAAGATCATGAAGGAAATTATCAATCACAGTATCATTGATAAAGTGGATCATCGTAATTTCAATCTGGATGTTGAGTTTATGAAGGGTGTCATGGCTTCTACCGAAAATATCGCTATAGAGATATTTAAGATCCTGAAACCACAGTTTGAAGCACAGGGTGTGGCCTTGCATAGTGTTCGTTTACACGAAACCGAAAATAACTACGTCGAATATTTTGGCGATTAATCTTTAATACATTTAAATAGTAGAAACTATGGGTCAACACTCATTTGACAGCGAAGAGTTGGATGGATATATTAAGATCGACAAATACAATACTGAAAAAGTAGATCGCATCGCTTCTCATTATACAGATATTTTGGAATGCCTAGGAGAGGATCCCAAGCGTGAAGGCTTGGTAAAGACCCCCGAGCGCGTGGCCAAAGCACTGCAGTTTTTGACACATGGATATGATATCGATGCTGCTGAAGTACTCAGAGGAGCCATGTTTGAGGAAGATTATAGCCAGATGGTAGTTGTTAAGGATATCGAAGTGTATTCTTTATGTGAGCACCATATGTTACCTTTCTTTGGAAAGGCCCATATTGCTTATATTCCGAACGGACATATTGTAGGTTTGAGTAAAATTCCGCGTGTAGTGGATATCTTTGCCCGTCGTTTGCAGGTACAGGAACGTCTTACCAACGAGATTCGGGATTGTATTCAGGAAACGTTAGGTGCCCGTGGTGTTGCAGTTGTTATGGAGTGCAAACATATGTGTATGGCCATGCGCGGTGTGCAAAAACAGAATTCCGTTACAACAACCTCCGCATTTACAGGTGCATTTCAAAACGACGTGACCCGATCTGAATTTTTACGCTTGATCACAGCAGATCTAGCTTAATATTTTTGTTGTTAAATAATAAAAATACGCCCTCGAGAAGAACCTCTTCTCGAGGGCGTATTTTTTGATGAAATCTTGAAAAAAACACAAAATTCGAAAAATGAGGATATTGCGTTTTTGAGCTTTTAAGGCGACTCGTTACAAAATTCCTTTACAAACCAATAATTATATATAGCTGTTTTTCAGTGTTTTATAAAAAAATATTTTTATCATAAATATGTTTTTTGGTACCTTTGTGGTTATGGAAATTGTTGCCAACGATTTGGAGTCCTATTTGGAACATACTACAGACGATGAAAATTCGTTACTGAAAAGGGTAAATCGGGAGACATATTTGAAGGAAACAATGCCCCATATGTTATCTGGTCATTACCAGGGAAGAGTTCTTTCTTTATTGAGTAAATTGGTTGCTCCAAAACGTATTTTGGAGATCGGAACTTTTACGGGATATGCAACATTATGTCTCGCAGAAGGGCTTCAGCAAGATGGAGTTTTACACACCATTGATATCAATGAAGAGCAACAAGAACGGGTCCAAGGATATTTTGATGCGTCTGAATTCGCAGATAAGATCCGATATCATATTGGCGATGCAGCTGAGATCATACCTACATTGAATGAAACATTTGATCTGGTATTTATTGATGCTGATAAAAAGAGAAATTTATATTATTTCGAAACAATAATAAATCAAGTTCCGTCTGGGGGACTCATTTTGATTGACAACGTCTTATGGAAAGGTAAGGTGTTAGATTCAAAACCAGACAACCAAACAAAGCAGATCATTGATTTGAATGCACGTTTAGCTCAGGACAAGCGCGTAGAGAAGGTAATATTACCGATTCGAGACGGACTTTTTGCGTTGCGCAAGAAGTAATTTGTGAACTAAAACATTCTTCATGAATTTAAAACAATTAAAAAGCTTTGTACTGGTACTGGCTTTAGCAACTTTTGGAATTTCAAAAGTTTCAGCTCAAAGTGCGGCATATGTCGATAAGTACAGTCCAATAGCAAAAGAAATGATGGAGGAACACGGTGTTCCAGCATCGGTTATCTTAGCCATCGCTATGCATGAAAGCGGAAATGGTGGTAGCAGGATAGCAAAAAATTTGAATAACCATTTTGGTGTCAAAGGAAAGAATAACAGCACTGTTATTCGATCAGCTTACAAAGGTTATCGGTCTGTATTGGACTCGTATGATGACTTTGTAGGAATAGTAAAGAGAAAGAAGACTACCCAAAGCCTTTTTGAAAAACATCCAGGGGAAAAATATGAAGCTTGGGTAAAGGCAATAGCTCGTTCAGGTTACTCCACGAGTAGAGACTGGACAGCGAAAGTACTTAAAACGATCAAACTCTATCACCTTGATATGTTTGATAACGATTCCAAGCAAAATAAGTTCTCGTCTACTAAAAAATAAGCACGACAGTATTGCATGAAGAAGTTTTTTTATGGCATGATTGTATTCATGATGTTGATTACATCATGTTCAAGCCGGAGAGGCACCATATCGTCCTCTAAATCCGGATCCAATTCAAAAACTTCTTCATCTTCAACAGGCCGACCCACCATGGCTGGGAATGACTACATTGCGCATTATAAAGACATTGCCATTGCAGAAATGAACAAATATGGTATTCCGGCCAGTATTAAACTCGCTCAGGCCTTGCTAGAATCCGGCAATGGTAATAGCTTCCTGGCTCGTGAAGCAAATAATCATTTCGGTATCAAGTGTGGTGGCGTATGGAAAGGCAAATCCGTGACCCGTCCTGATGATAATATTAACGATTGCTTCCGTGTATACGACAATCCTCAACAGTCGTTTAGGGATCATTCGGAGTTTTTATTACGTCCCCGCTATTCGGCCTTGTTCAAATTGGACAAGGATGATTACAAAGGTTGGGCAAAAGGGCTTAAGGCTGCAGGATATGCGACCAATCCCCGCTATCCGGATTTATTGATCGAAATGATCGAACGCTATCATCTTGACCAATACGACCGGAAAGAGACGCCGACACAAAAGGTCATGCGTGAAGAGGTCGTGAAAGAAGAGATTGTCCATAATGTTGAGGAAACACCTCCCGCTGTTGTGAAAACGGAAGAGATCAAAAGCCCTGTAGCAATGCGTATTCATGAAGTGAAAGCGCAGGAAACCCTCTATTCACTGAGCAAACTCTATAATGTCTCTGTGGAGCAAATCAAATCTTTAAATGGTCTTACAGATGAAGCATTGTCCCTAGGACAGCTATTGGTTATATCTAAATAGTTACGCTTTAAAAGATGTTAAATATTTCAGTTTTGTATGGCGATATAGTAGTTTTACGAAAGTGAAACTAATGCGTTATATTTTTCTGTTCGTAGCCATATTGGGCAGTTCTCCCCTACTTTTTTGTCAGGAAAAGAAAGTTGAAGGAATTGTATTTGACAAAAAAACCAAACAACGTATCGGAAATGTGAAACTTGCCAATTTAAGGACAGGCGAGGTATTCTATAATAATATAAAAGGTGAATTTGATTTTCTGGCCCGGATAGGTGATCAGATCGTTGCCATGAGCAAGGAATATTTTTCAGATACCCTTGCTGTTGACAATAAAGGGTTATTGTTGTTTCGTTTGAGAAGGGAGTCTATCTATATTGATGAGGTTCAGGTGTCCGCACGAAAGAACCCCGAGGAAATTCTGAAAAAGGCGAAAGAAGATTATGAGAAAGCCTACCGCTTGGCGGGATATGGCGATGTATTTTCAGTGGGACCTAGCGGGGCAGGATTGAGTATCAACTCCATTTATAGTTTATTTAGTAAAGAAGCCAAGAGAGCGCGTAGACTGACGAAGACCATAGAAAACGATTATAAGGAAAATGTGATCGACTACAAATTTACGAAAGAACTTATCAGTAAGGTTACGGGGCTCAATGTTGAGGAGTCAGAACGGTTTAGAAGAATATTTAGACCATCCTATTTTTTTATCCTGGCGGCAAGCGATTACGAAGTCACAAATTACATCAAAGATTGCTATTCACGTTACCGAATGAATCCTTCGCAATATTTTATTGAGCCTTTTCCAACAATTAATTATAAATTAGTACCGTAAACAAAAAATAGAGTTTTCAGAATGAAGTTATTCAATTTTGTCGGCATGGCTTTGCTTTGCCTTTCTTTTACAAGTATAAAGGCGCAGGATCTGAAGGATCTTAGAGCAAAACCAGATACCGTAATTTCTGTACAAGAAGAGCTACCTTTAAATATAAAAACCATTCGTCCGGTTGTACCCCAACTCAATCTTGAAGTCGATTACTGGAAACATTGGACTAAATTTGGTATCAACTTAAACCAGGCATCCTTTAACGATAATTGGAAAGGTGGTGGTGTTGGATCTATCGCTGTTGGCCTCAACGCCAATCACAAATCAGATTATACCCGCGACAACTTTAATTTTGTGACTGAAGTTGATCTCCGTTACGGTAAGATCAAGAATAATAATAATATCGCAAAAAAGAACAATGACCGTATTTTTTGGGATAACAAGTTATCTTATAAATTGTCGGCAAACTGGGCCTTGTTTACATCGGTAACCTTCGAGTCACAATTTGATGCGGGTTATAAATATAAAGCTGTAAATGGTAAGGACACGATTGATTATATTGAAAATGCGTTTATGGCGCCGGCCTATCTAACAGAATCATTCGGTCTTGAGTATAAGCCGAGCAATGAGTTTTCGTTGCGTTTTGGTACGGGTACCGCACGGCAGACCTTTATTTTGGATGAGCGCGTAAAACCTCGTTCTGGAGAAGGATTTTATCAAAAGTACGGCTATTATAGAGATCCTGCCAATCCTACGGTAGGTACTGGGGAGAGATTTGGGGTGAAAGAAGACCGTTCTTTTGCCAATGCGCTGGCATTCCAGCTTACGGGCAACTTAGATAAGAATTTTACAGATAAATTGAATGTAAAAGCACGTTACAATTTATTTGCGGACTATGAGAAGATTTCGGATCCTACCCATCGCCTTGATGTAACCGTAACAGCAAAAGTGACCCGGGTAATCAACGTCAATCTGAATGGAATTATGATCTATGATCCAGATGTGATCTCAAGAGTTCAATTGAGCCAGTCATTGGCTATGGGAATTGTCTATAGTTTACCAAAATAATGTTTAGACCAGTGTCAGTTGGAATTGTATTTGCTGTGTTGATGTCCTTGGCGAGCTGTAAATCCAAGGGACAAGCTGCTGCTATGACCACACCACTGGTTGCTTCTTTCCTCCCTGGCGCTACATTGGAGGAGAAGGTTGTGGCCAAGCCCGACACAAATCAATTGACACCGCAGGAAAGAAAAGTGATCTTCTTACAGAAGACAGGTGAACACCCCTACTGGCGGCAGGCTGAAGCTATACACTATGATGTCCGCAAACCAAATTTTGTGATTATCCACCATACGGCACAGGATAGTGTAGGCCAGACGATCAAGACATTCCAGATCCCACGCACCAAAGTGAGTTCACATTATGTGATCGGCCGCAACGGTGAGATTATCCAGATGTTGAATGACTATGTACGATCCTGGCATGCCGGTGTAGCTAAATGGGGAACTATTGTGGACATGAACTCTTGTTCTATCGGAATTGAATTGGACAATAATGGCAGGGAACCCTTTCCCGATGCGCAGATCAATTCACTGATCACTGTTTTGGATACATTAAAATCACGTTATCTGATTCCTGACAATAATTTTATCGGTCATGCGGATATCGCTCCGGCACGTAAAAATGATCCCAGTGTTTTCTTTCCCTGGAAGAAGCTGGCGGAAAAAGGATTTGGCATCTGGTATGATGAAGGTAAGCTCGTTGCCCCTCCCGATAGTTTTAATGCCATTGACGCGCTTAAGATCATTGGGTATGATACATCTAATCTAAAAGCCGCGATCGTTGCCTTTAAACGTAAATTTATCGTACGCGATACAACGCCCGAGTTGACGGTTTATGATAAAAGTGTACTTTATAATATTTACAAGAAATACTAATAAGCTGTCAAAAGGCGAATCCTGATCACTGATACCAAATAAGACGTTGGTATCTCGGTCTATAAAACGAAAAGTTCGGGGTTGCTATGAATCCGGACTTTTTTATGTTCGCGGACATTAAGAAGCCTCTCCAAATTAAATTCCGATTCGTAATCAGCGCCTTTGTATGGGGGCTATTATCCTATTTCTTCGGATTGTTGCTATTGTGTCTTGCTTATGTCAGGTATAGTAGCATCTCTTTTGAGCGAAAGCTGTATCAAATAAGCGATTATCATTACCGCCACACAGCCAATGAGATTCAGCCATAGAAAAGGAATCTTGTCCAGGTACCAAATACCAATGACCATGATTTCAGAGAGAATCGCGGCGATGAAAACAGCCTTTCCCTGAATTTTTTTTAGATAGAAGGCAACGATAAATATGCCTAGGATCGTACCGTAGAATAAAGAACCTAAGATGTTTACTGCTTCCAAAAGATTGCCCAGTCTGTTCGCATATAGGGCGATGACAACTGTAAAGATACCCCAGGCTAAG
This sequence comes from Sphingobacterium sp. NGMCC 1.201703, assembly GCF_047784615.1. NCBI lineage: Bacteria > Pseudomonadati > Bacteroidota > Sphingobacteriia > Sphingobacteriales > Sphingobacteriaceae > Sphingobacterium > Sphingobacterium sp. NGMCC 1.201703. Next base: position 359,016 of record NZ_JBLOHD010000006.1, read on the forward strand.
GTAAATATACGCGACCAAAGGAGATCCTGTCTTTCAGTAGCATTGCGGTTTATAAAACGTTTGTAAATATCTATCGTTGTTGTTGAAGCCAGCGAATTAATTGCACTGGCGGTAGAACCCATGGAGGCCAGAAAAATAACGGCGATCAGCAGGCCGATCAGCCCCTTGGGAAAGGCTTTGGTGACAAAGGACAGGAATACATAGTTATTATCGTTTGTCTCGGCTGCCGGATTGTTTTTCTTGATAAGTGTCAGTGTGCTGTCTTTCACTTGCTGCATTTGTGCATTCAGTTGATGCAATGCCGAACGGGAAGTCTCAATGTTCTCCTCATCATTCTTATCTAGCGCTGTATTGAGATCATTGACCATAGATTCACGCTGCTGAAATAACTGAGTATGTGTTTGTTCCAGTTCTTGATAGGAAGCGGCATATTGACTTTCTTTCAACTTCTGTACTTCGACCTGGTTGAAGAAGATAGGCGGTTGGTGGTATTGGTAGTAAGTAAATACGAGGACACCGATCAATAGGATAGCAAATTGCATGGGGATCTTTAAAAGGGCATTCATAATTAATCCCATTCTGCTTTCCTTTATGGACGATCCGGTTAGATAACGGCCTACCTGGCTTTGATCTGTTCCGAAATAAGATAACTGCAGAAAAAAACCACCGATCAATCCTGTCCACAGCGTATAGTTGTTGTTGAGGTCAAAAGTGAAGTCAAGGGCATTGGTTTTACCTGATTTGCCGGCAATGTGCAACGCTTTAGAAAGGCCTACATCTGCCGGGAGCAAATGGATGACGAGCACACCAGCAATAAGAAGTGACCCAAATATAATGCTCATTTGGAGCAATTGCGTGTGAGATACAGCTTTAGTGCCCCCATAGGTGGTGTAGATAACCACAAAACTTCCGATAATCAGCGTTGTTAGTGTCAGGTCTATGTGGAGAATAGCCGAAATGATCAACGATGGGGCAAAAATAGTGATACCCGTTGAAATACCACGCTGGATCAAAAATAGCAATGCGGTGAGCCCGCGGGTCCTGACATCGAATCGTTTCTCCAGAAATTCGTAGGCAGTGAAGACTTTAAGTCTGTGAAATATTGGGATAAAGGTAATACAGAGTACAATCATGGCCAAAGGGAGACCAAAATAAAACTGTACAAAACTCATCCCAGAGGAGTATGCTAATCCGGGAGCAGACAAAAAAGTAATGGCACTCGCCTGAGTGGCCATTACCGAAAGCCCGACATGGTACCAAGGCAAAGAACGATTGCCCAAAAGATAACCATCAATATTTTTTATCCCTCGACTTTTATAGATGCCATAGACGACAATCGACAAAAGTGTTAGCAATAGAACGATCCAATCTACCGTACTCATGAATAATGTTTCGTAAAAAAGTACAGAAAAAGGATAAATATAAATAGCCAGATAACGACTATCCAATAGTAACGTTTCCAGCTATTCATGTTGTTTTTTATCTATCTGAGGCTTTTTGAGGATAGATAACACTGTTAAAAAATGCAGCGATAATCAATCCGATAACAGCACCGCCAATGATACTTAAAAATGTCTCATTTGCAGTGAAGCCAATTAATGCACCAAATACTACAGCAACTAAAAGGATAATTCCTTTAGCCTTTCCTGCATCTATTGTTGTACAGTTGTTGTCAATCTGATTTTCCATTATGATATTCTATTTTGATTTTGATAACAAATTTACAAATAATCTGTAAGCTCCGGGAATTCCCGCAGGTAATTGTCTAAAAAAAGATAACGATGTATAGACAAATTTTCCTTTTCCATGTTCTGCAATCAATAATGATCCTTTATGCAAAGGCTCGTCCGGATCCTGCATGCTGATCGGTGTACGGTATCTTTTGTCAATATTTTCAGCAAAGTACAATCCCCGCTCCTGTACCCAATTGTCAAAGTCCGCTTTTGTAATTTTATTGGGATAATTGAAAACAGGATCTTTTTCGTCAAAATGAACAGCAGCAAGTTCATCGGTAACCCGGCTCCTTCCAAGGCTAAACGCATAGGGGCCAAAATTTTTCGAAACCAAGCCATTGCTGACATTGTATTGTTCAAGAACAGTTCCACCCTTACTGACATAGTCCATCAGTCTATCTTGAATCTGAATGATATCTTTGTTGACATTAAAGATCCTTACGCCCAGGATAACTGCATCATAGCCCGAAAGGTCACTTTTTAATAGCTGCTCGCCCGTTAGGACATCTACATATATACCAATAGCATTGAGCGACTCCGGAATGAGGTCCCCAGCGCCATGGATATAAGCTACTTTCTTAATTTCGTTGTTCAGATGGATATTGCTCATCCTGACAGCGGCATCAGGAAAGTAAACGATCTCCGGAATATGGTTATAACCTATTGATTTTATCTCTTTTAGCCTATCCTTTTGATCGACTTGGAAAAGTAGGGTATCAATAGACGAAACAGTGGCATCTAAGGGGCTTATGGTGATCTCTTTGGAGAGATTGCTGACATCTGAGGCAAACTGGAGTTCAAATGAAGCCGGAGATATCTTCCAGCCTTTTGCACCGATAGCCTTTACATTGAATGATTGTACCCGATCCTGTCCGTTTTTTTTGAACATGAGGTTTACTTTAACGGATTGGGCATTTTGAGTGAGCGCCAGCGGGCTGGAGCTCTTTGCAGTAAGCTGTGGAAGGACAACTATCGGATTGTAGATTTCGCCGCGAACGGGATCCGTATATTTATATTGTATATGCTGGTCAAACGCAATTGTGGTCCCATTGATCAATAATTCAAAGCGTACTTTTGGATTATTGGGGTTTTCGGGATAACCGGTTAGATTGAAATCACTGACATTAAATTTTCCTTTGGCGTGAGGTTCATTGAGCCAATAAGGCTGTGTTGAATTTGTTGCGCTAACGGTAGCAGCATCTTTTAAAAGAAGGTTGTTGACAAGGTTTTTATGCACCTCTTTGCCATTTAGCTTAGCCAACTGTACGGTAACATCCGGACGTCGTGCAATAATGGCGTTGTCGACATTGATCTGATCACCTACAGCATATTCAGGATTTTTTGCGATACTTTCAAACCAAATTCCGGCACAGGCTAAGGTTAATTTCTCTACCTCCTTTTTCTTCTCATTTTTCCAGTATGTATCATTGATCAGATCAAGGGATTTATAGAGCTGGATCAGGTCAGGTAAAGAGGATTCTGGTCTATCTATCCGATAGTTCTGGTTAATTTTTGTAATCAGTGCCTGTACTGTTTCGCTATTTGCGATCCTTTTCCAGGAAGTATCTATTCCTTCCAACGGGGAAGCTTTGGCGGGAGTCCCGTCGACATATTCAAAATACTCGATGGAAGAACCGCGTTGAGCGGCCGATCCGAAGCCCTGGCTTTTGTGTGAGGAACGGCTATGTGCGGCAATTTCACCATAGGAAGCCCCTATAAGCGCATTATAGTTGCCGATATCCACCTTCAGCTGATCTTCACTTGTATTGTCCTGTCCGCCGAAATTAAATGTATTCCAAAGGAGGCGTTTTGCCTGCCAGGTTTTTACGTATTGGAGCTGTTCGGGAAACTGTTTGGGATCCGCTGCGGCCTTAAAAGCTTCGTGTGCCAACATCGCTGAGGCCTGGTGGTGGCCATGTCCGCCCCTGGCATCGGGGGGAAACCTTGTTATGATGACATCAGGCCTGAATTTGCGGATCAACCATACTGCTTCGGCGAGCACCCGTTGTTTGTCCCAGAAGGCAAACGTTTCTTCGGGTGTTTTGGAAAACCCAAAGTCATAGGCTGAGGAGAAAAATTGTTCCCCTTTATCAATCTTTCGTGCGGCAAGAAGTTCCTGCGTACGGATGAGTCCCAGTTCGATGCCCTGCTCGGTACCGATGAGATTTTGCCCCCCGTCACCACGTGTCAGGGATAAGTAGCCTGTTCGATATTTTTTCTCCTGGGCCAACCAGGCGATCAGACGGGTGTTTTCGTCATCTGGATGCGCTGCAAAGTACAAAACAGAGCCTAAAACATTCAGTTTTTCTAGATTAAGCTTGATCTCGGCGGCATTCCACTGTGGATTTTGTGCTTGTACAGTTGATTTTGACAAGATACTCGCCAATAGAATAAGGACAGAAAGAAAGGGTTTTCGCATGTTTAAAGATAAAGATTTCATCCAAAACCGCATCGTTGTGCATTGTAATTTTAATGTATATTATTCGCTATAAAGTAGATGAAACCGCACGAAAATAAACAAGTTAGCTCATATTCATCTTAAATAAAAAACGGAAATTCCAACCAAGTTGAAATTTCCGTTTAACAATTAAAATATTTTTTCCTGAAACGAATTTTTAGAGAATAGTTATTTTGTCGCTTCGCTCCAAGTGGCAACCTTTAACATAGTAAATATATGTAGAAAATATTTAGTTCTGTCAGATTCCTTCAATTAGTTTTCCACATTGCTAAATTTTGTCAACAATTTAGCTTTTGAGCAACTAAAAATATGAAAAAGAAAGTTTCACTTTAGGGTGTTTGATCAAGCAAAATTATTTGTCAATTGCTCCTAAAACACGTTTCATAAACATATTTAAAGCATCTTTTTTCGAATTGCCTTCTTTTATCAATTTATCAACCTCTACAGCTCCGTATAGGTTAGAAATTAATTCACCGATTACGTCGAGTTCCTCATCTTTCAATGGAGCTTCGGTAAGCGCTTCCAATGTCTCGATGGTCTCCAGTACATAGTCGACATCGTTCTGTTCGATGAATTCTGTAAGATGTTTAATTACCGGCAGCTTCATTGAATAATTCTACTAATGCGTCCAACTTATTTGTTTGTACTTGATTCACCAATTTACCGTTTTTAAATGCAGCAAATGTAGGTAGGTTATTGACGTTAGCCAATTTGCGTGATTCCGGAAATTTCTCCGCATCAGCGATGATAAAAGGAACATCCTCATTTTCGCCGGACAATTTCTTGAATTTTGGTTTCATGATTTTGCAGTTACCACACCAGGTAGCGGCATACTGAACCATCACAATATCGTTATTGTTTACAATTTCTTGTAAATTATCGTTTTCTAATTCTTGTAACATGATTTTATTATTAAGGTGATTGATGGAGAAATCAACAGGAGCCGGGATAAGGCCCCTGTCGATAAGACCTAGGGTCTTTTATTGTTAGTGCTTAGCTAAATAGTCAGCTACACCTTTTCTGTCTGCATTCATTGCATCTTTACCTTCTTCCCAGTTTGCAGGACATACTTCGCCAAATTTTTGTACGTGAGCATAAGCGTCGATAAGACGTAAATATTCTTTTACGTTACGACCCAAAGGCATATCGTTTACAGACTCGTGGAATACACGGCCAGTTTCGTCGATCAAATAAGTAGCTCTGTAAGTAACAGCAGATCCTTGTGCTAATGTTCCGTACTCAGGATGCTCCACTTCTTGAACGTCCAAGATACCCAATACGCTAGACAAGTTGCGGTTAGTGTCAGCCAAAATAGGATATTCAACACCTTCGATACCGCCATTATCTTTTGCAGTGTTTAACCAAGCAAAGTGAACTTCGTTTGTGTCGCAAGAAGCACCGATTAAGATCGTGTTGCGTTTTTCAAATTCAGCAGCAGCTTCTTGGAAAGCATGTAACTCTGTAGGACATACAAAAGTGAAATCTTTTGGATACCAGAACAAAAGTACTTTTTTACCTTCTTTAACTGCTTTTTCGAAAATGTTGATCTGCAAATTGTCGCCTAAATAATCGATTGCATCTACTGTAATGCTTGGAAAACTTTTACCTGTGAAACTCATAATATATCTTTCTTTTTTGTTGGCACAAAGATAAGGCAACTCCGATCAAAAAGCGAATTGATTTTACCAATACACTATCATCAAAATCTATTATGACTGGAATATAACAATAAGTTTTTATTATATTAATATGTCGTTGATGATGCGTTTATATGGGATCGGGGGCATTTCGATAAAAATAAAACAATTCATACTGGGGTAGTTACAGATTAATGCGTCAAAATAGTTGCACATCTGCTGCGCAAAACCTACTTTTGCGACGTTCTATTTCAAAATAGCGCAATGCTGGAGGGGTTCCAGAGCGGTCAAATGGGACGGACTGTAAATCCGTTGCTTCGGCTTCGAAGGTTCGAATCCTTCTCCCTCCACATTTTTCCCTTTATAAAAGTCACTTTAAATTTCCTGCCAAATAGATGAACACATTGCACAGATGGCAATCTGTTTAAGGTAGCTCTTTGGGCTGTTGCGTCTATATTTATAAGTGGCCTGTCGCAGGGGTGTCTGGGGCTACTCCAGATTAATCCTTAGCTACTTCCGTTATTGGATGTATATAGTCATGTGGCGGTAGTTGAGGCATTGTTGAATATTATCGAATATTTTTTTCTTGTAATAGAGCCAAAAAAAATATAGTGCGGATTTTCATGTAGCTATTGACTTATTTATAAAATAAACCTAAGTTTGGCTTTTGAAATGGCCCCGTAGTTCAACGGATAGAATAGATGTTTCCTAAACATTTGATAGCAGTTCGATTCTGCTCGGGGCTACATAGAAAGAAGTGACGTCAGCAATGTCGCTTTTCGATTGCAGGAGAAATACCATAAAAGGTACTTCTCCTGTTTATTTTAGGATACCATCATCTTTGCTATTCTCTCTATAGCTATTCTTCCAATAACGCTGCTAATTGGACTGGTTTTTCTTAAATAAGGATGATCTTCAGGCCAGAGTAAACATGGTAAACCGAGACCGCCGAAAATATCGCAGGGAACAGTGGTAAGACATCAATAAAATAGCGGAGATCAAAAACAACTAAGTATACTAAGAAGATATTATTAAAGCGAATACTGTTACGAATTTGGCTGCGGTTCCTTAAATAGCGATAACCTTCCAACCATGCCGAACATAAGCAGGCCGAAGCAGGCGAAAACACCATATGAATATCGGAGACTAAGAACCTCTGCGATATAACCGATCAGCGGCGGCCCCATTAGAAAACCGAGATAACTAATACTGGAAACCATAGCCAATGCCACGCCTGATGGTACATTTTTGTTTTGGCCAGCGATACTATAGATAGACGGTACATTACAGGCAACACCGATCCCCACAAGCATAAAAGCAAGGGTGCATACAATAAACTGGGGGAAAACGACCGAGGTCATCATGCCCACAAACATCAGGAGCCCGCTATATTGTAAGGTTCTTTTTCTTCCCAGTTTACGAATTACACCATCACCCACAAAACGGCCTATAGCCATCATGATCATAAAAGACGCATAGCCCATGACTACGAATTTTTCGGGAGCATGTACAATTTCCTTAAAGTATACCCCGCTCCAGTCAAACATGGCTCCCTCGGTTGCCATACTAAAAAAGCCAATGATACCCAGTTGTAAAAGGCTTCCCTCCGGTTTGGAAAAGAAACTCCGCTTTTCTTTCTGTGGCGATTTTCCCGGCACCAGATACCGCTGATTAATCAAGGTATTGCCCGTGACGAAAGCCAGTATGATCAAGAAATGGGGCAGTGTATCCAGGCCAAGGTTCATGGTCAGCAGTCCAACTAACGCTCCGGTAAAACCAGCGATACTCCAGGCTCCGTGAAAAGAAGTCATAATAGACTTTTTATAGATCTGCTCTGTAGCGACCCCTTGTGTATTGACCGAGATGTTGCACATATTACCTGTGACGCCAAAAAGAAATAGAATAGCACCCAGTTGCCAGGCATTTTGAGCAAAGGCGATAGCGCACAGAACCAATGCGTAAGCAATCGGTACGATACGTAGGACTTTGGCGCTGCCATATTTGGTAACCAACTTGCCCGAAAGAGCCATTGTCGCCAGTTGTCCTACAGGAAGCATCAATAGAATTGTTCCCAGTTGTCCTTCGCTCAAATGGAGGCGCTCCTTGATGACAGGAATTCGACTGGCCCAGGATGCGAAAGCAATGCCCTGACAAAAAAAGAAAAGTGATACCGCAATCCGTATGCGATTGCGCTTGTTGTAAAGTTCTTCCTCTGAGAGAGTTAACGTTGCGTCCATAGTATTCGATTTGAGCGTGCAAAGTTACGGATAAGTATTTCATTTTACGATAGGATCAATAAAGAAATTTGGCAACCGGTCCTAACAGAAAAAATGATCGTTATTGATCGAGCGAGCAATAAGCAATTAAAGCCAAGTGATAATTATCGTCAAAATGCACTCTAATTATCATCTTCTATTTAGTTGTTCAGGTATAGTGGTTGCGATAATTATCTTCGTCTCTTTATTGGATAAATTAGTTTGATTTTAAATAGTTTATTATCAATGACCTATATATTGCCTGTTTCTGGTTAGCCCTTGCTGATTGCTGCTATGTTCAGCGGCCAGATGTTAAATATATATATCCCGTATTTTACATTAAATATACGAAGATGTTCAATCAATACCTCTAACATCCAGCTAAATTCAATAAAATTGTAAAATTCGCAATACTTCAACGGTTTTTCAATAAGCTATTCTATTTTTGTTAAAGGCAAACAATTATTAGCCGCCTAGATATAATGATAAAAAAACTGCTTTTAAGTGCAGTTCTCGCCTATGGTGGAACTGCTTATGTTGTTGCGCAGCAACCGACATTCCTCTCTCATCCTGCATTGACGCCCGATGGGAAGGAGATGGTATTCAGTTATGAAGGTGATCTTTGGAAAGTGGCAAGCCAAGGTGGGGTTGCTGTCCGGCTTACCGGGATGGAAGGTAATGAGATCAATCCCCGAATCTCCCCAGATGGCAAATGGTTAGCATTCTCGGCCAATCAAAATGGGAATATGGACGTCTATGTCATGCCCTTGGCGGGCGGGGACATCCGTCAGTTGACCGCACATGATGCCGCGGATGAAGTGGATAGTTGGAGCTGGGACAGTAAAACACTCTATTTTACTTCGACACGTTATAATCGTATGGGTGGTTATCAGGTCTCAGTAGATGGCGGTACGGCAACACGCCTATTTCCACATTTTTTTAATTACATCAGCGGTATTGTTCCTACCCCATCAGGAGAGCTCCTATTCAATGATAGCTGGGAAGGATATAGTTCGGCAAACCGCAAGCGCTATAAAGGAGCATTCAACCCGGATATCCGTTCCTATAATCCCAAAACAAAAAACTTTCAACAGTATACAGACTACGTCGGAAAAGACCTATGGCCTACGATAGACCAAAAAGGAACGATATATTACGTTTCGGATGAAAACAACGGCGAATACAACCTGTATCAGCTCAACGGAAAGGCCAAAACAGCGTTGACAAGCTTTCCGGAATCTATTAAACGGCCCTTTGTGTCAGCAAACGGCGAGAAGATCGTATTTGAAAAGGGTTATCAGCTCTATATTTACGATGTCAATGGAAAGAAAACCTTGCAGCCTAATATTGCCTTGAACCGCAATCAGGTACTTGGCAAGTTGAAAGAGTTCAATATCACGGGGAATATCAGCAATTTTGATGTTTCCCCAGACGGCAAAAAAATTGCTTTTGTATCCAGAGGCGAGCTTTTTGTCTCCGATAGCGAGGGCAAGTTTGTCCGTCAAATGTCGGGGCAGGGTGAGCGCGTCATGGAGGTCAAATGGCTTAAGGATAGCAAAACCCTACTCTATAGCCAGACATTCCAGGGCTATCAAAATTGGTTTTCCCGCACAGCGGATGGCAAAGGTGAAGTGAAACAGCTGACCCAGGATCTTCGAAACAACCGTGATATTAGCTTTAATACTGATCGTACTAAAGCGGTGTACCTAAGTGGCCGTGATGAGGTGCGTACCTTGGATCTCGGTAGTCTCAAGAGCCAGACCATAGTCAAAGACGAAATCTGGGGATTCCAAAATTCTTCGCCCTCATTTTCGCCGGACGGCAATTATTTGTTATTTACCGCAATGCGTAATTTTGAGCAGGACATCTTTGTCCATAACCTCAAGAGTGGACAAACGACCAACCTGACCAATACCGGTGTCTCCGAGACCAGCCCCTATTGGTCGCCAGACGGCAAGTATATTTATTTTGCAAGTAATAGAACAAGGCCCTCATACCCTACCGGAATGCAAAATTCGAGCATCTTCCGTATGGCGCTGACCAATTTTGACCAACCTTATCGCAGTACGAAGTTTGATGAATTATTTGCTCAGCCGACAGTAAAAAAAGATTCGGTCGCAAATAAGCCAACAGCGCCTAAAAAAGAAAATGATGCCAAGGATAAGAGCAAGGCCAATGCGGATAAGAATAAACCGGCAGCTTCTAGTCCGGAGCCCAAGAAAACCGTCTTGGTACAGCTTGATCTTGAGGGGTTACGGGATCGTATTGAGCAGGTCAGCCCTACATTTGGGACACAATATAACCCTTTGGTGATCCAAAAGGCAGACAAGACCTATGTTTTCTATGGGTCTGACCATGAGGGCAAGTTCAGCGCCTACCGTACGGTTTATGAACCATTCACTGCTCCCAAAACAGAGAAGGTTATCGAAGGCGGTATGGGCCTGGTGCAGGAATCTGCAGGTAAGTACTTTGTGCTGCATCGAGGTATCATACAGAAGTATAATCTGGAGGCGAATAAGCTCGATGCGATAACCATGAGCTATAAATTCAATAGAGATCTTGAGAAAGAGTTTAACCAGATGTTTTATGAGACCTGGGCCAATTTGGAAGAGAACTTTTATGACCACAATTTCCATGGTTTAGACTGGACAGCAACCAAAAAGAAATATGAGAAATATCTACCTGGTATCAATGACCGCAATGACTTGCGTATTCTCCTGAACGATATGTTAGGGGAGCTGAATTCCTCTCACCTTGGCTTTAGTTCCATGGGCGCAGAAGAACGTAAACCATTTGGCTTCGTGACTAATGAAATCGGTGTGGACTACGATAGTCAGAATCCTTATAAAATCAGTCGCATTGTGACCAATGGGCCGGCTGCAAAGAAAGAAGTGGACATCAAATCCGGTGACGTACTGGTCGCTGTCAATGGTGTTAAATTAAATACTGCGGCAGACCGGGATAGTTATTTTACCTGGCCATCATTGGAAGAGGAAGTGCAGCTGACTTTAAACCGTAATGGTAAAGAAATCCATACCCATGTGCGACCAATTTCCGGTTCAGCTTTTAGGGAATTGATTTATGATGAATGGATCAAGGATAACCGCGGCCGTGTTGATAGGCTAAGTGACAATAAAATTGCCTATTCGCATATGAAGAATATGTCGGGCGGAGAGTTGCAACGCTTTCTCATCGACATGGCTGAGCAGGAAAATAACAAACAGGGAATTATCCTGGACTTACGTTACAATACCGGTGGAAATGTACACGATGAGGTGTTACGCTTTTTGTCGCAGCGTCCCTATCTACAATGGCAATATCGTGGCGGAAAACGTGCACCCCAAAGTAATTTTGCACCCGCAGCCAAACCGATGGTGCTGTTGATCAATGAGCAATCGTTGAGTGATGCCGAAATGACCGCAGCGGGATTCAAAGCGCTAAAACTGGGCAAGATCATCGGTAATGAAACTTACCGCTGGATCATCTTTACCTCTGGCAAAGGATTGGTAGATGGTTCTTTTTACCGCTTACCTTCCTGGGGATGTTATACCCTCGATGGTCAGGATTTAGAGCAGACTGGTGTGGCGCCGGATATCTTTGTCAAAAATACGGTGCAGGACCGTATGGAAAACAAAGATCCGCAACTGGAGCGTGCAGTGAAGGAAATTTTAGCTGATCTCAAATAGTGCGGTAACATGAATAAATGGCTATAAGCTGGCGGATTCCCTACAGCTATGGCTTTACCATATCGAAAGTCTATTTCGAAAAATAGCTTCCGAATTTGATTTGAAAGCGATATTGAAGTTGATGAACAGGCTGTGTCCGAGCATTTTTTGGACACAGCCTGTTTTTTATTTTTACTTGTATTCCTCTATTCCCTCTTTACAGGTTTTAAAATTATTTTATTCCGCACTTGTGGAATCTTGAATTTTTCTGCATCCCTCACCAAACATAAAGACATAGACATGGAAAAGATCATATTACAAGTAAAAGAATCCTGCACAGCAGATTGGGGTAAAATGACAGCACAGGAACAGGGCCGCTTTTGTGGCAAGTGTGAAAAGGTGGTCGTTGACTTCTCGGAGATGAGCGATCAGGAAATTATCGATCAGATCAAAAAATCCAGTAGAGGGCTTTGTGGCCGGTTTTATGAAGACCAGCTGCTACGTGAACTGGATGCCAGTGTTTCCTTTGCAAAAAATCCGCTATGGCTCAATCGATGGAGTGGTATTGCTGCAGGATTGATGTTGATCGGTTCATTGAGTTTTCCTATGGTACAAGCTCAGGGACGGGCTGTGACAACTGAACAAGGAACGACCGTACAATCAAAAGAAAAAGGTGTAAAACCCGCTGGGAAACAAATAAATCCAGACCATCCTGTCAATAATACGACTACAGGAGAAGTGATTGTGGTACAATCGAAAGGAGATGGAACAGGTAAATCTGATGGGAAAAAAACAAATTCAAACCTTCGAGGTAATAACAGTCAAGTATCATCAAATCAGGATAGCAGTAAAGTAAAGATTACCGGAAAAATTGTCTGCGCTTCTGGTGGGGACAATATGATGGGGACGAATGTGACCATAGGAAACTACCATACACAGGCTGATGAAAAGGGTAATTTTGAACTTTGGGTGCCACAATCCCTCCTGAACAAGAATCAGGAACTTCGGGCAGAAATGATCGGCTATCGAACAGTTGTCATCCCATTAAAAAAGGGGGGTAAAACAATAATAAACAAACCGATAGAGATGGAAGTTCGGCCGATGATCATGGGGATGGTCGTTGCTCCTAGGAAGCAGGAGGATATTCCTAAAATGAATAAATAGTAGTTTATGATGTATAGCAGGTACAGAATTTTTTGAGCGTCATTCTGCGAGGATGATTTGAAAGCGGATGTCTAATTTTTTTTGGAGCCCTGCAAGTTTGGAATAGCGCTCATAATCCCCATTTTGGTCCCAACATGGGATGTGCTTGCATCAGCCTTTTCAGACCCCATGTATGAACGCACATTTAAAGCAATCGAAGCGATGGAGCAGAAAATGAAAGACAAAGAATAAAAACTTACTTCTAAACTTGACTTTCTCTTCGGTGAATCTTACATTTGGTTTATCGAATGACTTCGTAGCTCAGTTGGTAGAGCAACAGACTCTTAATCTGTGGGTCCTGAGTTCGAGCCTCAGCGGGGTCACTATCTAAAAAAGCCGTTTTACGTAGTAGGATGGCTTTTTTGTGTCCTTATAGTGCCTTTAAAGCGGTTTTTTGCATTTATGCCATGCCGAGAAGTTATAAAATCTATTAATTACTTCTTTGTTCAAAGATACTAAAAAATGGTCGTTTTAGGGCCTTTTTATCTCGCAAAGTGTCTCACTTTGTCTCACTTTTGTCTCGCAAAATAGTGAAAAATCAATTTGAAAATTGTGATGGGATACCATTTTCTGTTTTTTATACCCCTTAATTATTTTCATGTCTCACCGCCTATTTATCTTGATAGAGCTTTTTAAAGTCATCTAATAATCGTAAACAGTTTTAGAATAGTTGACACCTCAAAATTCTTTTACAAGCTCTATAAGCTATGAATTCGATCCAACGCTGAGACACGAAAATTTTCTGGGGGTATATAAAGTAATTTTCGGTGTCTCACCCAGTTCTTAAAAATTTGTTTAATCGCTCGCCGTCCTGCGAGTTGAACGAAGGTCGTTGAAGAAAAGTGCGAAGCACGATTCAACGATATCTATGAAATAGACGAAGCTTCTTGGCGGTATTTTTGAAAAAGGGGCTTGTGACCTGGGCTTATCAAAAATAGTGACAAGAGCGAAGCCTGAGAGAACAGCAGGCGAGCCAAACTCTAAAAGCGGTTGGATTTTGAATGTGCATGCTATGCTTATTCAAAAGACAAAAGAGTTTTTATGAAGTGAAGGGATTTATAAAACATTAAGTATGACAAACAGCGAAGCTATAAATATGAAATTTTATGAAATAAGGTTTCATATTTATAAAGTTTGGCGTATCTTAATGGCATAAATTCCGAAACGGAATGCCATATTACCTCGTTAACGTATGAATTATATAGAAACAATCGAGATTGAAGGATTTTGGGGAGATAAACAGGTTATAATTAATTTCAACAGAGATATAAATTTTATAGTTGGAGTAAATGGATCTGGAAAAACCACCATTATTAACCTAATCGTTGCTGCGATAAAGTTAGATTTTCCAACATTAGATACAACAGAATTTGACAGGATACTCATTAAGTTTAGGAGCTTTGATAAGAGTAAGTTCAAGCCAAACATAGAAATTAAAAAAACTCATGAAGAATACTCCGTATTTAATAATATTAATGTCAAAATTAGGTTTTCGACTAAAGAAGAACCAATTGATTTCTCATTAAACGAGTTGGAAGAGGAAAGATTTTTAAGGGGTAGAAGAGTTCAAAATAGAGTATTTCAAGAAGGTTTAATCTCAAAAAGAGATAGTATATATACTGTCCTCAGGAACATAACATCTGTAAATTGGTTATCAATAAATAGATTTAATAATAAAACAAATGGTGAATCACATGAACCCTCAGTGGACAGAAAGATTGATGAGATAACAAACAAATTTATTAGACATTTTTCATTATTACAATCTGAGGTAAATGAAGAAACTGAGTTGTTCCAAAAACAAATTTTTTTATCATTAATATCCGATGAATCAGAGGGTTATTTTAGAAGTAATGATTCTTTAAATATACCTCTAGAAATCAAATCTCTTCGGGACATTTTTAGAGAGTTTGATGTTCCTGAAAGACATTACAGCAAAAAGATAGAGAAACACTATGAAAATTACGAAAGAGCAAATCAAAGGGTGAAAAACTCAGAGAATCTAAATTTCAACCATGCAGCTTCATTGATAGGAACGAATAGAATTCATAAGATTGTCCAACAATGGACTTTTCTTGAACAGAGGAAAAAGGAGATTTTTAGATCTCGAGATTTATTTCTCGAGATTGTAAACTCTATGTTGCAAAGAAAAAAATTGATTTTTACAAAAAATAATGATTTCATTGTAAAAACACAGAGTAACAAAGAGTTTAGTTTGAAAAAACTATCTTCAGGGGAAAAACAACTAATCATTATTCTCGGGGAAGCTCTTTTACAAAATGATTCGCCACACATATATATCGCAGATGAACCCGAGTTATCCTTACATGTTGATTGGCAAGAAAAATTAGTTAAGAGTATTAAAACAATTAACTCGACATCACAAGTTATTTTTGCAACACATTCTCCTGACATCGTTGGTGATTATCAAAATTCTGTTATTTTTATAGAAGACTGTATCTTATAAAATGAAAGTATTTTTGCGCTCAAATTCAGGTTTAAGAAACCTAAATAAATTCTATCGGTCAAAAGCTATTTGCTATGTTGAAGGAGGAGAAAAAAGCTATAGTCTAGATGAGATACTTGTCGAAGATAAATACACAGAAGAATCTAGGGATATAATTTTTTGGAAAAATATTTTTTCGAAATATTCGACTTTAAAAGAGGTAAAATTTAAGTCTGTAGGAAGTAAGACGGTCTTATTAAAACTTTCTTCTAAAATATTAGATCAAACGTTAAGCAATACTATAATATGTATGGATAGTGAGTATGATGAAGTCAATAATAAGCGATTAATTCATCCTAATATAATATATAGTCACGGATATAGTATTGAAAATGATATATTTAATATTGATAACATTTGTTATATAGTCTGTCTTAATTTAGGTCAAAATCTAAAAGAAGTGGCTGAATTAAGGGGTGTATATAATTATTTTGAAAAAACTATTCGTAAGTATATTGATTATGATCACTATTTTTTTGAAAAAGGTGAGACAATTTTCAAAAGAGATAATCCGAATTCCCATATAAATATAAGCAAAGATGAATACCCATTTCTAGATGAGGATACCTTTAATGTTAAGAATGGTAGCATTATTGTTGAAGAGAAAGATTTGATAAAAAATCTGTCTATTAGCAAGTTTTGTTATGGTCATTTATTGGAACATTATTTTTCCCAAGTAATTAGGGTTTGTTTGGCTAAACATAAAGTAACTGCATTTGTTAAAAATGTTATTATAAACCAACTTATTTTTAACTGTATCAGTACTTTTAATGAGGATCAGGATAAGCATTATTTTCATTCATTAGTAAATGTTTCTGCTAATTAGGTCCACAAAGAAAAGAATGACTTAGTCATTTTAAGATATAAGTAATAAATCCCCAACACTCATGGAAACCCTCAAAAGTTTCAAATGACGTGTTGGGGATGGTTATAGGTGAGATGTAGAGTTTTTAAGAAGAAAATGAATCTGAAAATCTAAAGGTATAGTACCCTTTCACCTCATCGTAGTATGACTTAATAAAAAGGATGACAAATTCTTCCAGTTTGGGTTGTGGAACCAACTCTGAATAATCCTTCACTAGGCTTAATATGTCGATATGGAATAACAAATCATATTCGTCATCTGAATGGAGTTCTGTAATGAGAAGCTCGGCATTTTCATCAATTTCGCAAATATCGTTCACGGCATGGGCAGTTAAAAATGATGTAAACACCCTTTGCATAAATTGAAAGTTTTCATCTGGTATGTCTTCTTTCTGATTTGGAAAGATGTCGTATATTGTCTCTATTCTATTTTTCGGCTTATTGAATTTTTTATGCCACCAATCATGTAACGTTAAAATAGATACTGCAATGATAATTAGAGCGATTAATCCAATAGCAACATAGAATAATATAGGCAGGAATTTTCCAATGATTCCAAATATGTCAATTCTATTTAAAGTGTCCATATCAAAACAAAACGAAATTAGGCTTGCTATCCCAATAAATTTAAACCAATTATAGGCCTTTTCTAGATATAGGTAACCACAAACAAGTAGAAATACGATTACCACCACAAGAAGGGTGTAGACATTTGAATAGTTGATTATGTCCTCAAAGATTAATCTTGCTAAAAGTACAGCGCATAGTGAAAATATAAAACGCATAAATAGTTTAATAAGGTGACAAATGTAATAAACCTCTCTGATTTGGAGAGGTTTAAACACAATATTTAATATCCCGCTAGATAGCCTTATTTACATTTATAAGTAAGGGAAGCTGTTTTGACTGTTGATGTATTATCTTGGGGTCTATTATTATATGTATGGGCATTGTATTCATCTATATCCGTTACATTTCCTTTGGAGTCTTCTTTATATGTGAATGTTTGAGTAAGAGTACCACTTTTAGAACTCCCGCTAATTTTATTGATTCTTTTTTTAGGTAGTTTACCAAAAAAACCTTGTTCATAAAGAATATAATCTTGCTCATCAGCATTATCTGAGAAAAAATCAATTATAAGATTGGAAAATGGCGCATATGATTTTGAAGCGTCCAATTCAACTTTATAGGTTTCCGAAAAGATAGGATGATCTAAGCCACTAATATTTCCATTATTATAATTAATCTGAGTATAGATTTTACCATCGTCACCTGTAATCGCTAATAAAAGTCCTTCCGCCGAATATTTATATTTATAAGTCGCTATCTCATTGTAATCGGTCTTATATGTACGCTTCACAATCCTATTTTGATCGTCTAGTGTGTATTTGTAAATAGTTTGATGGGTTACTGGGTGATATGTTTTTGTATCATAATCATATACTTGGGTTTGATGGTTTTCAACAACTTCGATTTGTGTCTTAGAATAGGAGTAAGTGTATATACGATCGGTACCACTTGAATACTCAACGATTCGTCTGTTTTCATCGTACTTTATTTTTAATACCTCATTGTATAAATTATTTATGGATGCAACCGTACAGCTTCCATTTACGGTTGGGTCATCTGGACTGTCATCTTTCGAACAGCTAACAAAAAGTATGAACGCTAAAAAGGAATAAAAAATCTTTTTCATAAAATCTAATATGTCTAAACCGCTATGCCCAGAGCGGTAAATCTGAATCAAGCGATGGGCATAAAATATCGCTTATAAAAGTAAATTCATTTGTGAGTTGTGTTTTACGGGAATCCGCACTAGAAAGGTCAATTCATTTAGGATGCTGATTTAATATCGATTCATCCCCTATCGATTGGTTAATAATAGAAAAGCGTGGGACGTAACCTAGAGCTGATTGCTGAGAGAGGTACCTAGGAGAACCCTGCACAAACAAACAGATAGGCACGTCCCACGCTTATATATAGCGTAGAACGTCACCTTATCCGCTCTTGTTGTGCAATTGAAAATTTCCTAGGTTTTCTCTTTCACAAGAACTTCAAGCTAACGCTTTATTTCTTCAATATTTTAATACAATACAAAGATAAATAATTATTGATTATCAATGTCAAAATATCCTTCATCTTTTAAACTGAGGTATTTATCATGCGTTACGATTAGATGGTCGCAAACTTCGATGTCTAAGAACTTGCCTGCTTCAATAGCTTTCTTTGTGATTGCTCTATCAGCAGAACTTGGCTGTAATTGCTCCGATGGATGATTATGTGCCAGTATAATTTTAGATGCTGATGCTTTCAGCGCAATGGAAAAGATAACTTTCATATCCACTGGAACGAAATCCTTACCACCTCTTGCTAGGTCTATAATGCCCAATACTTTGTTTGCATTGTTAAGTAAGATAACTTTAAACTCTTCTAAAAAGCTCATAACGGATCTGTCCCAGACCTGCATCAATATTTTATAGGCTTGCTGTGAATTGGTAATTAATGGACACTCTGAAATTTTAAATTCGGGAACGAACTCGACCCGAATTTCTGAAACATTGAGTAGATTTTTCATGGTTTGATTATGTTTTTTATTAATCGTTTCTCTCAATGCAACGATTGGGGGTTGAATAATATACACCTCTCGTGTTTAAAGGTGGGGGTGTTTATTTATTGGTTGTGGAAAAAATATATAATTTTTTATTTTTTGTGGAAGCTGGGCTGACTTTTTAGAAATAGAAACCATTTGTTAATGCTGTGATTCCGTATTTAAAGAGCTGAAAAACATGTTATATCGGATTCAAACTCGCAAATTCAAGTAATAAATTGCTGTATTTCAGTTTTTTAAAATCTATTTCTATTAGCGACTATATTAATAATACAGTTTAAATAGTTGCGATTTTTTTTATTACTAATTTGGGGGGAGATAGACTGATTATATGGATAGTGCGATGTTCATTTTACACAAAAAATTTCAGGACATCAAAATTATTGGGGGGTATAAATAATGATTTTGATGTCCCGAAAATCGTTTATTTTTTATGGATGAATCCTGTGATTTCTAGTCTTCTTTGTCCGTTAAGTTTTGAAATTTTCTTTGTTTCGATAAATAATCCTAGACAATGTTTATTCCTTTTGATCCCAATATCATAGTTTTTCGCAACCATGAAAAATTTGGTCAAAATAGATGCTTCTTTATATACCTCTCCTATTCTAAATTTTTCTTGTAATTCGGAAATTAAAGGATAATTTTTTGAAGCGTCATTGAGATAGGTCTTTTGATAGTATTGGCTTAATTTAAGTTGACTTTTGGCAATTTCCCTTAGTCTGTCTTCACCCTCGTCCATGAAGATATTGAATATCTCAGGATATTTTTCTAAAAGATATTTTGTCATTTCTTGCATGTTTCCGATCACATATTCACCGGCGTGAATTCTCTTTTGAATATCTTGTAACTCATTTAGATTATCAATGATTGTGTTTAGTTTTTCTAAAAATGGAATGCTGGTATCCCTAAATTTAACTTTGTCCAAATCAAGATTTGAAAACGGTAAATCTTCATGTAACACATTGAAATATTTCATCTCCGTATTATAAATTTTTACATTTTTAAATTCGACCATTAATCTTTTTATATCGATATATAACGATTTGATGTGATTTGACAGACAATAATTGTCTCTTAAAAAGTAGTTAATGCTATAATCCTTATTTACAAAAATCTTATAGCCAGTCATATCAATAAGGTCATCAATAACTTCCTTAATTACTAAGTCTGGCGTGGAAAAGCGCATAGTTTTAAGATAATTAAATACCTCTTGGTTCGCTTCCAAATATGCTTTACACTGTTCTTGGCTTTTAAAGGAGATACTGGGGCTAATATCTGTGATGAAATGTGCTGATTTGATGTTGTTCTTTCTAAATCGGCCTAGTATCTGAATAATCTCATTTGAAGGGTCGATGATCGTATGTGAAACTTTCAAATCTGCAAGGATAAATACATCAGCATCTTCTTCAATATCTATATCGACAGCAGTAAAATATCTGCTGGTCAGAAAATTATATTTGCTGAACTTTGTTTCGTCCAATATATAACCTAGATGATAGGGGGTTATTTCTTTTCTTTTGTTGTAAAACTCTTTGACTTCTTCCTTTGAAGTGAAAATACTAGACTCACTTTCAATATTCAATGAGTTAATATAATTAGAGATTTGTGCTAGTGATTTAAAGAAAACAAATATTTTATCTGATTTACAGGATTCTAATTTAGACTTAAATGCATCCAATACCGAATTTGTTGTAATTAACTTTAACTCTCTCGTGATAGGGTAAGTTGGAACAATATTTTTAATTGTAAAATTGTGTTTTTCAAAGCGAGTGTCTGATGGAATAATAGGAGTTGCGCTCACCATTGCTTTATTCTTGAACTCAAAAAATAGCGACATTGGAAACGTAATTTCTTCACGAAAGTCACTATCGTGTGTCATTTTATCAAACTCGTCAATCAAAAGAAAGTATTCGTTGAGATAGTCTATTTCTAATTCCTTCAACGAGTCCAATACGCGGGATAGTGATTCAGGAGTTACCATGATTTTCTTAAATTTTGGCTTACTTTTCTTTAGAAAGCGCTTGATTTGATCTTTTCCTATTCCTTCATAAACTCCCAATAGATGGGTGTGTTTAGCTCGCTTGCCTTGTATTACAGGAACATTTGGTACTATTATGATTGAGTTTCTGGTCTTATCCATTATTTCTGAGTAAGTCGCTCCAATACCAGTAATATTTTTAAATAGCAATGTGTTTGTAGGGATTCGAGAAAGTATTTTATTTAAATAATCACCTTTTGCGATGTATAGATTTTCTGTTTTCATGACATTAAAATGCTGGGCCAAATAAATTGGCTTATGGAAATTTTATGAAATTTGGAATAAATAAGCTGGGGAGATTACCCCAGCTTGTGACGATTTATTTTTGATTTGCTATCTTTAGCAACTCCTTGACATCAAGATCGTATTTAGTAAACGGCGCAAACCCTAACAGCTTATACAAGCCTCTCATATAGTATAGATCAAATTTAGTTCGCTTTCTATCGAGTGTAGTTTTGATTTCAACGTACGAAACATTATCCTCATTAAACCGAACTTCGGATATATCCATTTTATTTCCTGCCGAAAGATTTTTGAAGAATAACCATAGACCTAGTCGCTGCTCGTTGTCGAGCGACCTATAGTATTCGATGAAATATTTTTTTGAAACCACTCCGAAATATTCATGGTTTTCGATAAAGAAATTTTTATTAGAAAGCGTATACTTAGCGCTCTTTGCACTAGCCCGTTTTGTTGTGCTAGTAAATAATGATTTTTGCTCCTGTGAGCGTTTGTTTAATTGCACAATATTCATCCGTGAATCTTTAATTTTAATCTGTTATGTCATCCCAGTTCGTTTGACCACTTAAACTTTGGCGCCTTATTGTTCAAGTGTTATCCCTTTCGGACACAACAAAAGTCAGAAGAATCGTTTGTGGGCTAAATTTTACTTCATTTTGAACTCCCCACAAAATATTTATCAGGCTTCGCTCTCAGTAATTCTTTTATGTAATCCTCTTTAGCTGATTGCTTACCAGTCAATTGTATGTTAGGATTATCTTTTGGAATTAAATTAAAGAGTGCTAGAATTGAAAACAGAAATAGATCTTTGTTTTTGACTTTGTATTTCCTGTCATCAGAATTGAGATCATTCTCCAGATATTTGTTTATTGCCGTGACGATGATTTTATTAAAATGATTAAGCACTGAGGTTGCTTTAAAATTTGGAAAATTGGTTTCGATATGATGATATAGTTTGGAAATATAATCAAAAGATAGATTCGGTTTCATTTCATGGGTTATGTAGAGATAAATAACAGCTTGGTTTGTGATAGTGGCCAATTGATCCGAATATTTATCCATAGGCACCTCATCAATGCCATATTGATAAGTTTTTCCAATACTTTTATTATAAGCCTCTATCAACTCTAGAGGTTTATACCGATCGATCCAAGCATCGAATTTAAGCTGTAATAAATACTTCGAAATATTGTTCTGCTCAATGCCTTCAATTTTAATGGTTTTTGTGGTATCAACAGCCCCATATTCGTCAACTAGTCTAAAAAGTGAATGGGAGTTAGCCTTGTTATCTGTCATTTCAATCAATGTAAGCATATCGCTTAAAAAGCTTTTTTGGATTTCTAAATGATGCTTCTTTGATTTGTAACTATCGTCTTTAGAAACGTTATCGTGGTGATGGAGGTAGCTATAAAAATTTTTCCATTCATTTCAACGTAACAATGGGCAATTACTGTCATATCTTCCAGTATATAATCGATCCTTGCTTTTTCATCATCACTTAGTTCATCATAGGTTTTATCATAATAGAGTATTGTAAGACGTTTTTGAATATTACAGTCATCGTGAGGAATAGGAACACCATTTACGATTGTTTGATAAGGAATGATCCGTTTTACTTCGAATCCTAGAACCTTTATCCCCTTGTCTAGATATTTTTCAAAATTGTAATATATGTTTAAATCCTGTAGGTTTACTTCGGGTATATTGTATGCCAATTCCATGTACTGGACAGCATCTTTATCTATTTCTTTCATGTAAAAATTAATTTGTTGAAAATAGATAAATTTCGAGTTTTTATAAAATGAAAAAGCCCATCCCCACAAAGGGAAATGGGCTGATTTTCATTTTGATTGAGACACGATTTTTATTAGGGGGTATAATAAATAATTTCTATGTCTCGGACACTATAGTTCAGGCATCACATGTTTCAATTCATCCGCATTATGAACACCTAATCCACGCAGGTATTTAAGCGTTACAATCATATCAGAATGACCTAACAGTTGTTGGAGTATATGAAGATCTTTGGTTTTCTTATATACATTTATGGCAGCGGTGTGTCTAAAAGAATAAATGGTTTGATTTTCACTTAATAAACCTAATTCTCTCATTTTCTTTGCCTGCCTCGACCAAGCTTTGCTAAAATAATTTTCATTAAAATAATCTGCGGTTCCTGTAAATAGGTTTTGATTAGGTAAAAGTTTCCTAGCTCTTTCTATTATGGCTTCTTTGACATATTTGGGTATAGGCGTGACCCGAACTCTCCCACTTTTGTTTTCTTCTCCTGAGAGGTGGATTTCACTGAAATCATTTTTAAAATGTCGTCCCTTTAGCTTACGAACTTCAATATGTGGTCTCAGAAAGCAACCATAACTAAGCAAGCAACACAAGTAAAGATTTTCGTGTGCTTTTTTTAAATAGTTTAATACTAAATGGATTTGTTTTTCATCGTAGGTCTGATGTAAAACACTCTTAGGTTTTCTTCTTTCTGTTTTCTTAATCAGATTAATATTTAAATCATACAGGTTGTTGATTTTGGACAATAAAACTCCTAGATCTCTTCTTTTGTCCATATAATAGGTATTTGAACTTTGAAATTGATTGAGGAAATTCTGAACCTCTTGCACCTTTAAAGTGGAGATTGGATTATCTAAATTTTCTTCCCCAAGGTAACTGATAAATGCGGAGTGAACTTTTGTCAAGTTTTGTTTATAACGAATATTTAAATTCGAAATTAATTTTTGATTTAAGGCGCTCTGAAATGCTTTTCTTATAGATACCTCTTCTTCAACAAATGTGTGGTTAATTTCAGAAGTTGGCGGATAATTCCCAATGTCAATAGCCTTCCTAAATTCATACTCTAATACTTGTAATTGTTTATCTCTTTCATAAACCGATGTAGCATAGTTAGGTTTAATATCTAAGCCTATTTTTAGTCCTGTGTATTCCTTTGTTCTTTTCCCATTTAGGCAAATTGAAATAAATACTCTTTTTTTTAAATCATCTGATCTTTTGATTTTGACTGAATAATCACTCATTGTGTCTCACTTTTGTCTCAGCAAGACGAAAAATAGAAAAAAGCGCTTTTAAACGTGCTCTAGTGGGTATAGCCGGTACACTCTTAATCTGTGGGTCCTGAGTTCGAGCCTCAGCGGGGTCACTATCTAAAAAAGCCGTTTTACTTAGTAGGATGGCTTTTTTCGTTTTTAGGGTAGTTTAGGGAATTATACCCCATGCGTTTTGAAATCCCTCAAAACGGTGTGTTTTGCATAGTTTTTTGTTGAACTTCACGTAAAACCGTCACAAAGTATAAGTAATAGGACCCAAAAGACTGCTTTAATATACCTGATAGCGTTCGAGCTATAGCTAATTGTTGAAGAATAACTACCTGCATATTGCAAACCAATATACAGGTAGTAAATAAAAATCAACGATATGAATATAATACTTCAAAATGACTTTATTGTCTTTTGAGAAGCTATAACATTAGGACTGTTTAACATCCTTAGCAAGAGGGGTATAGAATTCCGGTATCCTGAAAAATTCCGTTCTGCATATCACATTCATTGGCTGCTAGGGCATTTAATTCCAGTGTTCCAAAATTCCTCTCTTATTCGGCAATACAGCGTACCGAATATCCTGAGACAGCTGTATGTCCAACATTCGCTGTGTTACGCACTGTGGCGATGTCCCGAAGGATTGATAATCTATAAACCTGATCCACTGTTGTACGCTCAGAAGTCCAGAACGGTCCGCTTCCTCCGCGCCACGCCCATTTACCATCTCTGCTATCACGGAAACCGGAAGCCGGAAAAGTTAGTATTACCGAACGATTTCGCTTACTGGTTAGTATTTTAGCTGGCCCATAGGCTACGTTGGCACTTGTGGTCCCCCAAGTACCACTATTGTTGCTTACGCTCATATCCTGAAGCAATTGGTCATATTCATTCTTACTTGGGATACGGTAACCGCTTGGGCAGGGATCATTGGCTGTCTTCTGCGGTGTAGTTGTTGTGCCGCTGTTCCAGGCATTAGCTGGTGCGGCGGTCGTATTCCAGTTTGAAATCGCATTTTCGGAGCTACTTGCATTTGCAACCACGGCCGAACGTCCAAATTGGTAAAAATTCCCCCCCAAAGAGGAAATCACGGGATCCAGGTCGGGATTAACATCTGTATTCGCACCCAAATTATGGCGCATCCATATCTTGCCATTGATGCGGGCCGCCGATTGTCCCTGATAGGTCAGGTAAATATCATTGGGAACAATGGTGAGGTTGAGATTATACTTCACCCCGGGGGTAATACTCAGGTTTTCCAGAGCTGTCAGATTTGTGACTCTAATCTCACCGATGGCGAAACCTGAAAAGTGTAACATTCCGGTCGTCGTGTTGGCATTGAGTTTTCGGGGAGCAGCATTCACGACCATGGTATTTAGACCTGAAAAATCAAGTCCTGCTTCGCCTACAGTACCTTTTCGCGTAATCGCAGCGTCCTGTAAAGCAATGTCTGCCTGCGCATAATGGTCATAAATTCCTCCCCGGATATCAACGATATTATAACCGGTGGCCGAAGCATCTACTTTCGTTGTGATCTCGCTAAACTGATGCTTTAGCACGACTTCCAGGTGGTTGTCTGCATCACTCACCAATTGCATATCCTTTCGGAAATACATGAGATCAGTCGAGTCCGCATTCACATCCATTACACTAGACCCGGCCAAGGTCTTATTGTTCGCATCTGAAAAAGTGATAGCAGGCAATACAGAAGTACTTCCTACCGAATAAGCTATAAACGTATAGTTTTCACCACCGTTCAGGATCAGGGCCTCAGTACTGCTTTCTTGGCCACGGGTATAATCACGCTCCGTCACATAGTTTTCAGCGGCATCATACACCGCTACTTTGTATTTAACATTTGCGGGTAAGTCTTCTTGAACCACAGCAGCCCGCTTCCCATCTACCGAAGCGTTTTTACGAACGGTCTCCCTCTGGGAGGCAGGGACAAGCTCAGTGACCATACTTAACTCCTTACTAATAGCCACTACCTGACGCTGCGATGTAGATGCAGTACTACCTGTAGAAGCTTTGGAGCCAATCACGCCACCTTGATCAAACTCGGCACCCGATAAATTTACACGAATAGCTGCTTTACCTTTCGGTAACGTATCACCCTGTTCTTTTTTACAGGCACCTAAACTGATTATAAATGCCAGTAACAAACTTGAATATTTTATACTATTTTTTAACATACAATTTCATGTTGATTTAATAAAAAGTCAGCTTACAAGACTTACCAGCCCATATTGCTGTTGTTATCGTCGGCAGTTTCCCATTCGCTTTTGACCGAACCTGTATTATCCCCAGGCTGTATATTTGCAGATCCAGCTGCTATACCTTCTTCCATTGCAATTATTGTAATTTCAATTTTAGGGGTTAAATAGAGTTTTTTTCTTTTATGATTCTTTACCATGACCGTTATTTTTTATGTTAGTAATTTTTTAGGATTAACAAGTCATCTAAACAATGTAATTTGCCAAAAAGGTGTTTGCTTAAAAGAATAATTCCTATTTTATAGAATGACAGTCAAACATGTTTCCTCCGTCAACATATACATTTCAGTGATTAAGATCTTTGAATCCTGCTTGCAAGATCAATACTTACTATTAACATTTTCAAAATTAGGAAGAATCGGGACCGATATAGTTTCAAGAATTATTACAAGAGTTATAAAAATTATTTATAAGCGTGTAAGGTCCGGTTACCGTCGCTTTCAGTTTTTCCTTTCTGAGAAGGCCCTTGCATCATTTTTATTACATAAGATTAAGCTTCTCTTTAATACGTCATAGTTGAATCGTATTCCGTTCTTGCATTACCATACCTGAATAAAAAGGGCTTTTGCTATTTCTAAGCCTCCTTTTTCAATAAAGTATTCAGCCTTCTTAAATATCAATGTATCATTGGTGATACTTCCATCCGTCTTGTGATCAACTTCTAAAATTTTCAACCGTGTTGTAAAGAGCCTCAGTCTCTTTAACAGTTGAACTACAAGCAATAAAAAAATCGGAAAATAGAGGTCACTTATAGAAAAACCGTTTTACATAAGTAGGACGGCTTTTTGTTCATGGAGAAATTATCGCCTTCTTTTTCTATAATGCAAATAATAATATGCCAATAACAGACTGAACAACATCAACAAAGCGCCAAGGATAAAGGCTGAACCGGGAAAATATATGGGTGCTTTTTTGTGGCTGAAATAATAGAAAGTTTGGGTCATTAGCAAAGGACCAAAGATTGCGGTAAGGCTCAATACACTATTTATACCGCCTTGTAGTGCACCTTGTTCATTGGATGGCACTTGTGCCGTGATGAGCGATTGCAAAGCGGGATAGGCTATGCCTCCAAGACAGTAAGGTATT
Source organism: Sphingobacterium sp. NGMCC 1.201703 (assembly GCF_047784615.1). Taxonomy (NCBI): domain Bacteria; kingdom Pseudomonadati; phylum Bacteroidota; class Sphingobacteriia; order Sphingobacteriales; family Sphingobacteriaceae; genus Sphingobacterium; species Sphingobacterium sp. NGMCC 1.201703. The sequence goes on from NZ_JBLOHD010000006.1 coordinate 386,638, forward strand.
AAAAACACATAAAGCATCCAACCCTGGGTGGCAACGGCAAAAAGTACCATACCTATGGCATACAAAAGCAAACCGAGGTACACACTTTTTTCATTCCCCAATCGAGGGGTCGTGTAACGAATAAGCACCCCCTGTACCAAACCTATCATACCACCTAGTATGGCTAACGAAATACCTACTTGCACTTCTGTCCAGTCAAATTGATCCATGACAAAAAAGCTCCAAGTGCTTTGCCCGGCATAACCGGCTATATTAAAAACGAAAAAGCAAACTACTAATCCAAAGATTGCAGGATATTTTACAAACAGCTTTAGCGAACCAATGGGATTGGCATTTTTCCAATCAAAAGGTCGGCGATTTTCGGGTTTTAAGGATTCGGGAAGAACAAAATAACCGAGTAGGAAATTTAAAAAACAAAGTAAGGCCGCAGCATAAAAAGGCGCACGTAATCCCCATACGGAAAGCAATCCGCCAAGAGCAGGTCCTACAACAAAACCCAAACCAAAAGCGGCCCCTATCACGCCAAAATTTTTTGTGCGATTTTCATCCGTGCTTATGTCGGCTACGTAAGCGGTAGCCACTGTAAAACTGGCTCCGGTAATGCCGGAGAGCACCCTTCCAATAACTAGCAGCGTGTACGTGTGCGCCAAGCAAGCAATAAATAGTCGGCAAAAAAACCAAGTAATGAAATAAGTATTACCGGTCGCCTTCCATACATGTCGCTCAGATTTCCTACCAACGGCGAAAAGATAAATTGCATAATGGCATATACCGTAAGTAGATAGCCACCCCAAATACTTGCCTGACCAATGGAAACGTTTCTTAGCTCCGAAATGAGTCTGGGCATAATAGGCATGATTAGCCCAAAACCAATGGCGTCGATCGTGATGGTAATAAAAATAAATACTAGGGCAGCGTTGTACAGTTTCGTTCCTGGTTCCGTTTTAGTAACACCTGATTTATAATTGAATAATTTAGCCATTTTTGTCTATTGGAAATTATGTTGTTCAATTTATACGCAGTAAAGGTCAGTATACTAGCACCTTGTGTTATTACAGAATTATGGAAAAGAGTTGTAAAATTTTTAGTTTTTCTCGCTGGAATCTCATTGTAGATGTCGGATAAACAGACCAAAATCTCCTAGCAAATTGGCCGCCCGATCTTTTCCAAGGGCAAGTGTTATTATTCCAGCTACTTGTATTAATGAAGATCGTTATAGTATAGTTGCTTTAAAAGCCTATTCAAATTATTTAAATCGTAGCAATGATATTGTTTTGCCGTAGATAATCACTTGGTGACATATTCGTAACCTTTTTAAAGTTCCGATAAAAACTTGTTTTGGAACTGAATCCACATTCAAATGCCAATGACACTAAATTATATTTTCGATTTTCTGGTATTAGGACTATTTGTTTGAATGTCTCCACCCTAAATGAATTGACGTAGTCATAGAAATTCTTGCCTTCTATCGAATTTATGACCTGAGAAAGTGAACCGGGTGGAATAGTCAGGAGGATTGCCAGATCACCTAATGTCAAATCTGGATTTTGGTAACATTTCTTATCTTCCATCAACTGGGTAAGCTCAGCGTAAATTCTGTTCCTCTCGGTATCTTCTAACCTTGTTTTTTCATATTTAATTCTATCAGATTTTTCCTCCTTATCAACAGCAGCAGTATACAGTGGATTTGAAGTTCGCTCAATCTCTTTGGGAAGAAGCACTTCATGTGTCGACAATGCATTTGAAAAGATACCGACCTGTCGGATCCCAAAATATCCGATAAAAAAAATAAATAGTGTTATCCCTATAAATAAGACTGGGGGGATCTGTACCGTTATTACAATTGCCCAGATAACCCCCATTCCGAAAACAAGATATTGCATCCAGTTCAGCGTAATTTTGTTGGTATTGGAAAACTGTGCTTTAATGTTTCGCTTGTGTCGATATAAAAGGATCGTAGATAAAATAATATATGTAGCTCCTGAAATCATAAGACCGGATTCCATTATCAAAAACACAAGGTCAAATTCAGGTGCAACATGATAGTATCCTTTTGTGGTAACAATTGCAACAGGCAATAAAAAAACTAACACCATAGCTATTACAACAGCAGGAATAAAATGAAACAAATAATGCCATGTATATTTCTGTTGGCCACTTATAAAAACAATATATAAGTATAAAAATGGGCCATGTAGATATGGAAATGGCAATTCCCAGCCAATTAGCTTTGGTATTTTTTGTATTTCGCCCGAGCCATAAAGCCCTATGAGAATAAGGTCAAAAAAAGCAAAAAAAAGCCAAGATGCTAAAATTTTGTCTGCAACATTTTTCCGTTTTTTGGTAAGGAGTAACAGAAAAAGAAATAACGAGATGCTAACGCCAAAAAAATAAATAAATAGCCAAGCTAAGTTCATAACGGGATATAAATAAGCAGAAATAATTGTTTTTTTTTAACTCGTTAAAAGCCAATTGTCCGGTTAACTTTACATCAATGTACTCCATAAATCCAGACATCTCTACAAAATTAATTTAAATGGTTTGAAATTAACTGGAAAAAAGAATTTGCTGCGTAAAATATATTACACAACAAATTCTTTAGTAAGATAGATCTGCACTTCAGATTGTAAGCTATTGTTTTTGTCCTTCAAAACTATAAGCAAATTCTGATGACGATGTTGCATTTGCAACTAAAGTTAGGTCTTTTTCTGCTGTTTTGTAAGTAAATTGCCCTTGTGAATCATGCCCATCCACCAATCCCGGTACATCTGCTTTTGCTTGGATTGTTTTAGTTGCAACATTTGAATACGGCTCCCCCGATTTGGCTACAAATTTAAGTCGATTATTATCTACTTTCGTAACAATCAGAACAGCATTAAAATGATTGACAGTTCCAATACTATAGGTACCCTTATATGTACCTATTGCCACATCGATGGAGCCACTATCTGAACCAGGGTTGTCATCCTTATCTTTGCTGCAACCAACGAAAGATATCAACGCAAAAATAATGATCAAAGCACTACTAAACCTAACTTTTAAATTTGTCTTTTTCATTTTATTCTATTTTTAATTAGAGATTCAAAACTAAAGAAACAGCTGTCCATAAAAGTCCCACCTTACAAAACGGGACTTGTTTTATCCGTATCTAAAGACCATTATTCCCATGTTGCAAAAGGGATTACATGATAACACCAAAGTGTTATCAGGCATTGGGCAACCAGGACAACTAGCCAAAAATCAAAGCGTTTAATGCTTTTTTTTAGGTTCAATCCGTATTGTATAATGGATGTGAAAGTTCCCACAGGAAATAAAATTGTTGCACCGTACAACAGGATCGCTGAAAAAGATTTATTCCCTATCTGGGTAATATCATTGCTGAATACGATAAGCCCCGAAAACACAAGTAATAATAAAGCAATTGAACAGGGAACTTCTGCTGATCTGAAATGGTTACACTTCTTTTTATACATATTAAACATGAAAAGTAACAACAGGACGGAGGCTGCCAGCGCTCCAAGCGTAATAGAAAGTGCCAGTAATACGATTTTCCAACCGTTCACTTTTTTTAAAGTCATTATGCCTGTCGTAAGATATGACTCCCCATGTTCATCCCGATAGAATAAATGCGAAGCTTCTGTCTTATTTTGGGCAATATAGAGCTGACTATCGTCGGCTGTTATGAGTGTTTCTTTCTTAAGGAAGGGTTTTATCGAAATAGCCGTTTTGTGATTTTCTACCAAGGTATAAGAGCTGATGATATCCAAAAGTTCCATGGGATAAATCTTTGTAATTACGGGCACATAGTATCCGTTTCGGTCCGAGTCCCACAGAGTGGGGGCTGTTTCTTTTTTTGAAGGAACGGTTGCCCGCATCGGATGTATATGCAAATTATCGATCAAGGCTTGGTTAAACACCTCATAGTCTGCTGTTTCACTGTCCATATTATGGGCTATAAAGAAAGCTTTTTTCTCCTTTGGGAAAATGTAATACATTGCCCGAAAGCCGATTGTATTCCCCGAATGAACAATTCCGATTACAGCATGGCGATCTCTGGATAAAGCGCCAAAGGCGTAACCGAGCTTCAGCCCGTTCTTTGCGGCAATGGTCTGTTCGGGGTGTCCAAATTGTTTAATAAATTCGCTTCTGATGAATTCTTTACCATCTAACCGCCCCTCGTTGAGAACAAATTCCAAAAAAGTTCCCATATCCTGAGCAGTAGTTGTGAATTGACCTGCCGGACGCACATAGATTGGCATGGCAAAGGTGGGCCGGCCATTATCCAAATGTCCCATCGCCAGTTCTTTATCTTCCTTTTGGGAAGTGAAGTGAAATGTACTGTTGTGTAGTCCAATAGGCTGCAGGAGATTCTTGTCAAGATAGTTTTCGTAAGGTTCCTTCACAACACTTTCTATCAGCATTCCCAATAGAGTGTATCCCATATTAGAATAGGAGAACAACGTTCCTGGTAAAACATGTATATCCAATACCTGGGGATTTCTTCTGTAAAATTCCTTTAATGGTGTTTGGGGACTAACTTCTGTGCTAAAAAAATGCCACAGCCGAATGTCGGAAAGACCAGCGGTATGATTAAGTAAATGTTTAATTGTGACAGGATGTGAGCTCTCCCAGGGGTTGTTCATGGGTAAATCTTTCAGATATTTCTTGATTGGATCATCCAGATCGAGCCGATTTTCCGTGGCCAGTCGCAAAACGCCCATCGCAAGAAAAGTTTTGGTTATTGAACCTACATGTATCTTGGTATTTTTAAGCATAGGTTCGTGGGTCTCCATATTTTTTAACCCAGAACTATAGCATGTAATATGACCATTGTTCACAACCGAAAAAACGGCTCCTGATAGCGCTTCTTTTTTCAGAAGATGGTCTATCTTATTTTGTATGGGCTGGCCAATGACAAATAAAGACAGGGAAATAAATATAGTAAGTAGGAAAACTTTCATGTCCGATAAAAAGAGGTGAGTTTTTAAACTGAATGGACCTAGTCTGACATCCTCCGCCATTGGGTGATAATCGAACGTAGGCATAAAATTTTTTAATCATGCTTAAGGACTTGAGCTATTTTGGCCGACAATGTCTGGTTCTTGATTTTTGCCCTTTTCCAAAGGAGAGGCTTAATTATCAGCCATATAGTGAGGGTAAGAATTAGCAGAGTTGATAGTGAAAATATTAGAGATGATGAATTATCTAAGTAGTCTAACCAATAGAGAAAAACCGCAATGAAAAAAAGAGTCGCTCCAATAGAGAATATGTTCAGCTCTTGACGCTTCTGCTCCCAGTAGATAGCTGATAGGGTCCTTATAAAATCAATACTGTTTGACAAATACTCCTTTCGCTCCTTATTGATCTTTTGCCAGGAATAACTGAAAAGATAAACAGAGATCAAGAGTACAATTATTTCGGAGATACTTTTAGAAATGCTGTTCAATTCATCCGTATAGATGATGTAGCCGAGGGAAATACTGGAAAATAGGATAACTGAAATACTCCAGAAGAATACTGCCCTTTTCTTTTTTTTTCTCCAGCGACGCAATTCCTGGTGGAATTCTTTGAGATTTTTATCCGTATCTGTTTCGGCTGTCTGCCAAACTTTCTTTAAGGCTGTTAGGTCATTATTCATCATCTTTCATTTTTTTTGACAAAACTTCTTTTATCCTATGCATCCTCACCCGGACATTAGAATGCGTAATTCCCAATATTTCAGCAATCTTTTCCTGTTTCAGGTCCTCTAGAAAAAAGCCTATGATAAGTCTATCCAATTTGGGCAGATCAGCTATACATTGATGGAGTTTAACAAGGGTTTTCTCCTCCATATAGGGATCTACTTCGTTGGATCTTAAAAATCCATAATCTTTAATAAGTTCTTTTTTCTTTTCGTTTTCTATTTGTCTCAGGCATTTATTGCTTGCAATTCTATATATCCAGCCCGGGATATTCTCATGATGTGTCAGTTCATCCATGTGCGTGAATACTGTAATAAATGTATCTTGCATCACATCTTTTGCCTTTTCAACATCATTAAAATACCCCAAGCAAACTCTAAATATTTTGCTTGAATAATTTTTATATAGATATTCAAATTCCATTATAAGAGATAAATACAGGAAGCGATAAAATGTTACAAATTATTTTCAAATCTATTACAAAGCCTTATACTTCCGTATGGGTTATCTCATTGCTTAAAAATTTTTTCAGAAAAAATTCGCAAATACGTTGTAGGATTTTTCGTTTTAATGAAAAGGTATGGCAAGGCAAGAGCAAGGCTATAAAAACTACTTTCCCGTTACTTAATCAGAAAATTTATTCCGTAAATTTGCATCGGAGACAATAAGCTTATGGAAAACAAGAAGATTTCGATATTGTATGTCGACGATGAGGAAAATAATCTATTTTCCTTTAAAGCGACATTTCGATTAAAATATAACGTGTTTACCGCTATCAGTGGTGCTAAAGCGATAGAACTTGTCAAAAGCAATCCCATTGATATTATTATCACTGACCAGCGGATGCCTGAAATGACGGGCGTGGAGTTTTTGGAAGAAATCATAAAAATTGACGCCGCACCAATGCGTATACTTTTAACAGGTTATGCTGATATGGCGGCGGTAGTCGATGCTGTCAATAAAGGAAAGATATTTCATTACCTCAATAAACCCTGGAGCGAGACGGAACTCGATCAAACGATTCAACGTGCCTATGAAGTGTATACAGAACGACAAAAAATAATAGAAACAAATGCGCAGCTCGAAACGTCTAATGATCAATTGGAGTTTATGCTACGTCAAAAATTGCTATCCTAAGAATTGTATTTTAGGATAGCAGTTCTTATTTGCTCGGTATCTTAACCGTAAATGTTGTGCCTGTATTTGCCGGTGATTGCACATCGATCGTCCCTTGTAACTTGATTAGTGCATTTTGTACATTGTATAAGCCAAATCCCATTCCCTTGGCCTGATCGCTGCCTCTAAAAAATAGTTTGAAAATATCGCTAATATGTTCAGGCGAAATTCCAATACCATTATCACTCACGATAATAGTCGCCTGTTGGTCTGAGACATCAACGGATAATTTGACGAAAGGATTCGTATGCTCCTTTTGCTGATATTTGAACGCGTTAGATAGCAGGTTATGTAAAATCAATTCCAGTATGGCTTTATCGCAATAGAAGGGTTCTTTCTGTTCCACATGAATATCGAATGTTACCTCCTTATTTTGTGTATACATATTATAGAATTGTCTAACATTGGCAAAAAGCTCGTCAAAATTAATTTCAGATAACATCAGTTCGCCTCTTCGCAAGAGATAATAGTCCCGAAGGCTATCGATGTAGGCATCTAGGCTGACCAGTGAACTATCCATGAGGCTAAGTAACTCATGGATACGGTCTATATTGTCAAATTCCAGCCCGAGTTTGACAGCGGAGAGAACACCTGTCAGTGGATCACGTAAATCATGACTCACGCTATAGGCAAACTTATCCAGTTCGTCATATGCTTTCTGCAGTTCTTGGTTCCTCGTTTCCAATAGCGAATTTGCAACATAAAATTTGTTGGCTTCTTCGATCGCTGAGATAATTTCTTCCTCCATCCAAGGTTTGCGAACAAAGCGGAATATATGCCCCTTATTGATCGCATCGATAACCGTATTCATGTCAGCATAGGCTGTCAATAAAATGCGGATTGGCTTCGGATAATCCTTTTTGATGCGGTGGAGAAAATCTATTCCCAGTTCTCCCGGCATGCGCTGATCGCAAAAGATCACACGGATATTCGGATTGGAAAGAAGTATTTTTTCGGCTTCGGCAGTATTCGATGCGGTATGAATGACATAATCGTATCTAAAATTTGCTTTAAAACCAACCAAGTTATTAGCCTCATCATCAATATATAATATTTCAAGCTCCTGCTGCATAATTTTATTATCTGGTTTATCTTCCCAAAAATGAACGAAATTAATGATAATTTATCGAACTATTCGGGGTTATTTTGGTGCCAATCCCTTTGTTGTATAGGAATGTGCAATGTAAAAGCTGTACCCTCCCCCTCTTCCGATTCCACAATAATCTTACCATGATGTTTAGCAATGGTATTATAAGCAATGGACATGCCTAAGCCTGTTCCTTCGCCGACATCTTTAGTCGTGAAAAAAGGTTCAAAAATTCGATCCCGAATGTTTTCCGGAATACCGATACCATTGTCTGCAATTTTAACAAAAATACCGGATTCATCCGCTGTAACTCCCGTTTCGATACTTAATTTTCCGCCGCTGTCATCAGCGAATTTTTTATTTATGGCATACACGGCATTAGTGATAATATTCATAAATACCTGATTCAATTTTCCTGCGTAGCATTCTACCCTTGGTAGATTACCATAATTCTTTTCCACTTCGATCGAATTGTTTATCAAACTGTTCAGGATCACCAAGGTAGAGGCCAGCCCTTCATTGATATCGGCAAATTTTAATGTGTCTTCGTCGACACGGGAAAAGATACGTAAACTTTTTACAATTTCTGCTGTGCGATGAGCCCCGTCACCCATTCCTTGCAGTAGAAAATCTACCTCGGTCTTTAGATAGTCAATATCTAGATCATCTTTAAATTTTTTGATCTGTACTTGTTTTTCGTTATCGGAAATATCTGGGTTAAATGCAATACGTTCGACTTCGTCCAACGTTGCCCAGATCATATTGATATCACGTTTGAGCGGGGTAATATTAGCCGTAACAAAGTTTATTGGGTTATTGATCTCGTGGGCAACTCCCGCGGTCAGCTGTCCTAGGGAAGCCATTTTTTCAGCTTCGACAAGTTGCGACTGGGCTTCTTTGAGGTGCTCCAGTGTGGTCTGCAATGAGGTATTGGATTCTGTTAGTTCCCGCGTCCGTTCCCCGACCTTCTGTTCCAATATTACATTCTGTTCACTAATAAGTCGCGCATTTTCTTGAGAAATCGCCAATTCCCGGTTATAGGCCTCTTCATTTTCCTGTTTCAGTATATTGATACTGTAAGCCAGACCAAACGAAAGTAAAGCCATTTCGATCACGGAAGCAATCTGTACCGCATTGCTTGTAAAGTTGTTATAATCTAGTATGCCATAATCCTTTAACAAAAATACAACAGATCCCAGGAGGAGCACTGTCCAGCCATAGACAAAGTATTTGGCCGGTTTATAGCCGCTTATCATGATGCGGTAAGATAGATAAAGGACAAACAGTGAGCCGGCTCCAGTAGTCACTTGCATCACGAAAAATGCTAGTTGTGTCTGACCAATCAATGCCAGAATTGTACCCGATACAAAGAACGCTATAAAAATGGTGATGATAGGCCTTGATCGAGGAGCATTCTTTGATAACCGAAGAAATGAACCAGCAAAGAGCAACGCGAAAAGCCCGGACAGACAACCGAAAATAATGGGGCCTTTGGTTGCAAAATAGGGCCAGGAAGGCCATAAATATTGAAAACTGTAACCTTTGATACCCATTTGGGTGATCCCGGCGCAGGCGACATATAATACGTAATAAAGGTAACCTCTCTCCCGTACGGAAAAGAACAGAAAAAGGTTGTAGATCGCCATAATGAATACAATCCCGATATAAATACCACTCAGGAGACTATCGCTATTCATCTGTCTCACAAATTGGCGCTTGCTGCTCAGATAAATGGGTAAAATAACCTGCTCAGTACTTTTAATACGAAGAAAGAATACCTTTTCAGACTTTCTGGGCAGATGGATGTCAAAGACATAATTGGCGACCTTATATTTCCGGCTGGAAAAATTTTGATGTTCTCCTAACTTTATGGATTGATAAGCGCCATTTTCGGAAGGACTGTATAATTCAATCTCGTCCAATAACGGATAGGCAATTTCTAAAAGAAAATCTAAATCTTGTTGGGTATTATTTTTGATCGGTAGTCGTAACCATATGGCATTTGGCGATGTCCCGAGATTAGGGACATCCCTATTCAAGGATTGAAAGGCTGAAGAAGATGACACTGTCGAAAAGTCTGAGTTTTCGGGGCCAGTATAGCGTGCAAGCGAATGTCCGACCAGCAGCCGTTGCCCAGGATCGTCGACGCTCAGCTTGGCATGTGTGGGTAAATATGCGCCTATAAATAGACAGAACAGTAGAAACCAGCACTTCATCTTTAGGATACTATTTTTCTGCTTGCGCGATTACTAAATTCATGGAAACCAAAAAACAGCCCGATTCATCCAATTGATTCAGCGTATGCTGAAAAGCATCATATTCAGCTTGACTTAATTTACCTTTTTCGAACATTTCCAATAGTATTCTGTCCAAAAATAAATAACGGTTAGCTTCTTCCCTAGAACGTGCAACCATATTGAATGTTTGCAATTGAACCTGTTGAAATCCATTGGCAAGGAGATCAGCGGTAAGCTTATTACCTGCCCAGCCGTTGTTGACTTTTTCTTCGGTCAGATAATGACATATCTTCGTTTCAATATTTACATGTTGCGTGTAAAAAGTCAGACTATTCCAGATGGTCTCTACGATAACCAAGGGCTGAGCTTTACGCAAGATGCGATAAACCTCGCGAAACATGTCCTGCGGAGCCGTCAGATGCTGAACAAGGCGTTCCATCCGTACGCCCGATACACTTTCATCCTCAAAATCGAGCTGGTATACCTCCCCTTGTACAAAACGAACATTGGGGATATCTTTACTGCTTGACTTAGCATGCTCTATCAACGCAGCGTCGTGATCCACGCCAACGATCTGTACAGCACTTCCCAACATATTTGCAAGGTTAATGGCGTCCATCCCGGTACCACATCCAAGATCGGTAACAAGCCCCCCTTTAATGGTGTGGAAAGGGCTATAGGAATGTATTTTTAGTTGCTTAAGAAAGTCTCCGGTGTCCTGTAGATAACCGGCCCCATAGTGTTTAGTTTCCATTACAAAATATTTAGATTACGATGATCTACTTTGAGATCCGCGGATGTGTGTTGCAAATTTTTTATGACTTCATCAAGATCCCAACGGTCTAGGTGGGGAATGTCGATTTGATAGTGAATTTCAATCTCTTTATTTCGCAGGGTTTCAATCCGGACGATATTGGAGTTGTTTCGGAGTGAAAATATTGCCGCCCTGTTTTCCTGATCCGCTTCTGTCAATGTGTCCAGATTTCTCATAATCATAACTGTTGCCAATAGATCCAACTTGGGATAGTAAAAAGTCCCGTTGTTACCGACGCTGGTATCTATTCGATAGCCTACACTCTCAGCTAGTTTAACCGTATACGGAGCGCATAAAGCAAACAGTGACTTGATCCCGATCTGTGTACTGATTGCTGCTCCGGCCCTTGTGAGGAAGATACTGCCGATACCATAACCTGCAATCTCACGGGAGTTCCATAGACCACAGCCCTCTCCGGTACCGTGAAGAGCATAATCGTATACTAAATCGTAGATACGTGCATCCATAGCGCCTGTAGCCTGTTCTATCGGTAGCGGCTCACTCCCTCCAGCGGCATGTATCCGGACTCCGCCATATACTTTCTCGCCATCAAGTGACTCTACAATAAGTACGAAAGATGCAGGATTATACATCCAGTCATTTTTGGATGAAGTAACTTTCTTGACACCGATTGCTGTCAAGACATGGGCATGCCCTTCTATAAAACGTTCACAGGTTTTGGGATCGTCGATAGCACGAAATGCTCTTAGTCTAACTACCGGACGTCCTTCGTTGAATAATAATGCCACCGAAATGCTAATTTATCGTTGAAACACAAAACTAATCAATAAAAAGCAAAGCTGTTTATCGGCCCTTCAAATAATCCGATTTATGATCTCTCTTTTACAAAATACCATATTTCAGAGAGAAACCATCCAAGAGGTGACTTAAACGGGTCTATGATTGCTATATCAACGTTTTGTAAACTATTGTTATGGGTAGGTTCTGTCTTTGACAGTTGAGTAAGGAATTTTTGGAGGGGGCTACCGAGCAGCCCTAGCTCTTTAGGTGGATTACCATAAACAGCGAGTAAGTCCGCCATGGCAGATCTTCGATGGAGTTGGGTTTTTCGGTATATATGCTCTGTCAGCTTATGCGTTGTAATCACTATAATTGGCTTGAAAGTCTCTGTGCGACCGAAAAGTACGATATGAAACGATAAAATTTTAGTAAATTGTCGCTGATTATGATCAATACAACACCATGGATAAGGTATAGACAATTGATGGTCACGGTGATATTTTCTTTCCGGACTTCGCTGGGGTATGCTTCTTTGTTGGGGGTATCCTGTTATCTTTTTTTAATTATTTTTCAGCCTTTTGGCACTTACAATTTTGAAGATTCCAGCAAGTACCTACTATTGGCCGGTTATGGGGCTATTTTCGCTTTTTCTTATCTATTGGCTTCTTTTGTATTATCCTGGGGGAGTGAATGGACCATGCGAAAGGAATTGGTACGCATGCTATTGGTATATGTATCAGCTTCAATATTGAATTTTCTGTATAATAGTTTGATTGTTAGTCAAGTCCCCATGCAATGGATTAACCTCGTATATATGGGGCTTTATACCCTATCTCTCTATGTGCCCATTGGGCTGATCTATTTTTTAGCAAGTTTACATATAAATCGGGCTAAGCCGACTACGTCGGTATCGAGCTCTGCGCCTCAGAGACCGGCCTCTCTGGTGCCGAAAAGCTTACTTGATGAGCATCTGTCAAACTCTGTCTCTCTCTCTCCTCTGTTTCTCCAGATCCTGTTTCTCTAGACGCTGTTTTGCCGATACAGGCGAACTTACCTGAACTGCATATATCGAACGCCATCTTTCAGAAGCCTGCTTCTCCAATACGGATAGGTTTAACGGATCAGCATGCTCTTATTTCTGGTACCAATGCTATTGTTTGTGTTGCCAATGGAAGCCAGCATTTATATTTTGGTCGACAGGATTTTATATTTGCCAAATCCATGGATAATTATTGCATAGTCTATTTGTACGAAGATAATAGGGTAAAAAAAGAGATCGTCCGTATTACACTAGGGAAGCTAGCCGCGTTGCTGACAGATGCAAATATCCACCGTTGCCATAGATCATATCTGGTTAACTTCGATAGGATATTGAGCAAAGAGGGCAATGCGCAAGGATTTCTATTGCGTTTCGAGGGTATGGAGGAGAATGCCTTTGTGTCCCGTTCGATGCTTCTTTCGGTAAAGTCCTACTTAGTGAAATAATCTTGCTTAATTAGTTCTAAGCTGCTGTTTGCCATTCGTCCCTAATCTTTGCTATCCGCCACTTACTTTTGTCAATTCTGAGATTGTCCTTTAGTTTTGTCCCAAAAAGTTATGAATCGCACAAATTTGAATTTATTTGTTTTGTTTTTGTTTTTCGGGGTTTACTTTGGTTTGGATCAATTATTCTTTGCTTCTGTCCATTCCAAAATGACCAGCATCTTTCACAACAGAACCTTGGGGCATATATCAACCTATGGACTTAGCTTACTCCCTCTGCTTGTAGGAGCGCTTTTACTTCGTCCAAAAGTTCAAGACAGCCTGATTTCTAAATTTGGTTTGAATGGATCATTAATATCGGGGCTAGCTATCGGTGTGTTGGCAACACTCCCGATGTTTATCGGGTATGCATTTAAGTTTTCCTTGATCAAAGAACCTGATTTCAATTCTTTGATGATTAATACTGTATCTGCTGGATTTTTTGAAGAGCTTATCTTTAGGGCTTATTTTTTTGGTCTTGTTTACCGTTATACACGCTTGGGTTTTATACCCGCTATTCTGGCGACGTCTTTCGTATTTGCGTTATTACATTTATATCAAAGTCAGGATCCGATGGAATTGGCGCTCATTTTCACGACAACATTTTTAGGATCGGTATTGTTTGGCTGGTTGTATACCGAATGGAAGTTTAATATCTGGGTTCCCATTGCTTTACATATCCTGATGAATCTGGCTTGGATGCTCTTTAATGTCGATGATACTGCCGCCGGAAACTGGTACGCGAATATCTTCCGCTTTTTGACGATCGCGATCGTTATCACATGGACAGTAATTAAGGCAAAAAGAATGCACAACGGTCTTCAGGTGAATCGTAAGACGCTTTGGCGAAAAAGCTAAAATTATTGTGAATGAAAAAGACAATAATTGCGGTGGCCGTTACTCAAAATAGCGATGAACCAAACCTGTTGGCTTTTTCATATTTATACCGGGAGGTAAGAACCCCTGAATACCAGTATTTTTTTTCGGCAGGGGAATCGCTATCTTCACCCTTATGAAAAGACTGCTATTTTTACCCCTGTGTTTGCTAATCGGCGGGACTATTTCCATCGGAATGTCAGGCTGCGGTGACCAATCGAAGAAGACGGATACCCAAAAGGGAGATTCTACTCAAATGGATTCGGTCGCAGTCAAGGATACTGCTGTGGCGGAGAAATTTCCTCCATTGCCGATCAACTACGATCAGACAAAAGTCTTGAAAAACCTCTATGTGGTCGACCGTGCTGGTGTGGTGTTACGCCAGGGCGCTGATGAAAGTGCTCCGGCACTTGGAAAGTATCCTTATGGTACCAAACTGGATGTAATCGGTGAGGAGGGCGGTTGGATTGCTGTGATGGATCGTATTCAACGGGATTATAAAGGGGCTAACGGCGAAGCCATTGATGTAACACAATGGGAAAAAGTATATGTGGAAAAATCTAAACTGGGCAAACAGGATAAAATTACAATCTCACCTAAGGATCTAAATATCATTGTCTCGCAGACGGTGAACGGAAAGGAAAGCTATTACGAAAAAGGGCATCCATTGGATAAGTATCTTTTTGTGGAATTGATCGATGAGCAGGCTTTTCTAGCCGCCCGAAATACAGCCAAAAATTATCTGATTAAGGATACATTGTCTTATAGCAAAAACGGGGACGTTTTGGAGTTACCACTGACAAACGGGAAAACATTGACGTTTACAGATAAGGATATAGACAATGAATCGGAAGCTCGCTATTCCTACATGGGGCATTACGATTTCCTGAATGCCTTTGCCGTTGCGGGAAACTATTGGGAAAGTGCTGATGTACGGCTTTTTGACCGAAAGGACGGGCATCTTATTGTGGAATGTGGCGATTATCCTTTCTTTTCCGTGGACAAAAAATATCTGATGACTTTGCATGCTGATCCCTATGAATCGACGGGTGACCTGCAACTCTTCCACGTGAAACAAGGGAAAGTGAGCCCACTGATTTCAGTAAGTTTTAAAGAATGGATGCCAAGTTGGAAAGAGGAATTATTATTTTGGGGAAAAGATGGACATATCTATGCGGCGGCTAATCATGTAAATGGTTACTGGGGTGAAGACGGTTCTTTAAGCGAACGCTCTCAATTTATCAGAATAAAGTTGCTAGAACCTTAAAATAGTATTTCTAAATAGGAATCTTATCGCAACAAATTTATGGGTATCGAACCCGTATAGGTACTATTTTCGGTTTTAAGTAAAACTATTCTGGAGTGCGCCTGTTGTATTCCATAAAATAGATTATAGTTTGTAATTTAGCTGGATGAAATTAAAAACCCTACTGTTATTTGTCGCACTATGTTGTTCATCCTTCTTCTTGAAGGCTCAGGATAGGTCTTGGAAGGAGCATAACAAATGGATATGGGGACCTTCTGTGGGATATCAGTACCAAAGTGGCAATTTTCTAAAAGTTTCCGGTTGGGGGCTGTTTGCACCCAACGACTTTCAGTACATGAAAATAGACGCTGGTGCAAATTTCAGTTGGATGGATAACAAAACAACTGTTATTCCGGAAGTGGGCTTCACCTATTATTTGAATGACTTTGTTCTGTTCCCATTTGTTAAGGCTGAGCTTACTCCTTATACGATTACGCCTAAAGTTGGCGCAAGTTTATTTTCCATTGTCGATCTGGGTATAGGTTATGGCTTTGATTACAATACAAAGAAAAATTTCAAGCCAATAGATGGTCTTACCGTATCTATAGGAGTGAATATACCATTGAATTTTCATCTCTATTAAATGATGAGTCATGCAAAATAAAAATATACTTTGGTTAGGTTGTATGGTTATTTTGCTTGCTTTTGGAAAAAAGGCAGCAGCACAGGACCATTTGATCGGTCCGACCCTGAGTTATCAGTTCCAAAAAGGGAGTATCATCAAAACCGGAGCTTATTTTGCATTTCCATTTGTAGGTGATAACATCTTGCGGGCAGATGCAACAGCCAACTTCACCTGGACTCAAAAGAAATTTGCGGTTATCCCGGAAGCGGCTTTAACCTATTATCCCCAAACCTATGTGCTGACTCCATTTGTACGTGCGGAAGTGACGCCTTATACTTTTACCCCGAAAATCGGTGCCAGCTTGGCAACACTTTTAGATCTCGATTTTGGATATGGCTTTTCCATCAATGACAAAAAAGATTATCGGCCGATGAAAGGATTTGCCGTGTCCCTTAGATTCAGTATTCCACTGAATTATAGGCTCAATATGTAACCCCTCCCACTATATTCTTCTTTTCCTTGCCGTTAAGTGCTCGTTCGATGACTTGAGCCTGGATCATTGGATGTGATTTAACAGCTTCACGAATAGTAAATCGGGTGTTCAATCCTAGGTTATTTATCAAGCCAATTTCTGAAAGCAGCGACTTTCTCCCTCGAAACGATCAGCTCGTCAGATTCATAATGCTTGAGATATATTTTTAATCTCGCATTGGAATGTACTGCAATGTTTTTGATGGCATCAAATTGCACGATAGCACTTCGGTTGATCCGAAAGAATTCTTTGGGTGATAATTGTGGGGTTAAGGCATCCAGTGTTTGGTCAAACAGATAATTCCCATTTTCATTGGTATATAAATAGGTGCCTTTGTTTTCGCTGTAAATGCACTCGATCTGTCGGGTGGTCACAACCTTGAGGCTCTGGCCGATCCTGATGGTAAAACGCTCCTTAAATGTTTGAGTGGTATTTTTAAATAATGCCTTAAAAGTTGCTAGATCAAATGGAGAGACTGGACGCCTAAACTGCAGAAACTTTTCAATCGCGTTTTCCAGTTCTTCATCTTCAATTGGCTTTAACAGGTAGTCGATGCTGTTTTGTTTAAATGCCCGTAACATATATTCATCATACGCTGTCGTGAAAATAATGGCCGAACTAGGTTTTATCTGCTCGAGGATCTCAAACGATATGCCATCAGCAAGTTGAATGTCCATAAAAAGTAGATCAGGCTCGTCGTTTGATCTAAACCATTCAATCGATTCTTCTACGGTCTGTAGTGTGGCTGACACCGTATAACCGAGCCGCTCCAATTTTCTTCGGAGCAGTCTCGCAGAAGGAAGTTCGTCTTCTATAATTAATATTTTCATTGCATATTTTCGTTCTCATTGATCGTCTGATCCCTGAGTGGTTTATTTATTTCGCATTCAGGTCATACCTGCCCGCTTATGACATTTAATTGCTACTGGTATTTTCTTTGTTTTATTTAATGGCCTCTTGGACCGGATTGATCCTTGTCGTCAAATGTTACTGCATTGACTTATGTTTGAATTCGCTGGTTTTCATGCTACTGTTTCGGCAATAATCGGCAGCCCGACAGAGAAGAAATCCGCGCTTTCCTCAATGTAAACTGGTTGATCGGACAGTAATGCATAACGCTCCTGAATATTTTTCAAACCGATTCCGGAATTGCCGTTGAGCACTTTCTTTTTCTGTAAATTGTTCTCAACATATAAATAGTCCTTTTTACGATAAATCTTTAGCATCAGTGGACTCTTTAACGAAATAACATTGTGCTTGACTACATTTTCGATGAGCAATTGAAGCGAAAGCGGTAAAATAAAACCATTGATCTCGTTTTCATGAATATGTAGATCAATCTGGATACCTGCTTCAAACCGTAGACTCAAAAGATTCAAATAAGCTTTTGAAAACGTAATCTCTTCCTGTAAAGAAACAAGACTCTTGTCTTTGTGATCCAGTACATAGCGGTATATCTTGGATAGGTCTGTGGTAAAAAGGCTAGCCTTTTTGGGATCTTCTTCAATCAGTCCATTCAGCACATTTAAGCTGTTGAACAGAAAGTGTGGATCCAATTGGTTTTTTAAAGATTCGAACTGCGCCGTGATCTGTTGTTTTTCCCGTTCAGATTCTTTAATCTGATAGTCTTTGAACCTTTTATAAAAATAGAATCCAAAAAACAGCATTGAAATAAACCAGGAAATAATCGCAAGTTGAAAGTAGTAAGCAACACGCTGCTGATTAATGAAATGATTGAAGCGCTGGAGAAAGTCTTTGGAACCAGTCGGGATAAAAAGACCCGAAAGAAAAGCATTCACTAAAAAAACGACAAATATGGTCAAGATAAAGCTGATGCTATAAAAAACAACCATTTTTTTTCCAAAGTCTTTACTGTTTGGGTACTTATCCGCCACCCATTTTGATAGATAGCCATGACTCAGAAAGAGAAAAAAACCATACAATATACCTCTGACCATATTAGGGTGCAAGATGATCGATAACAAAGGGACATCTTTATGATCGAGTTTGGCTACAACTACAAAATAGATGGAGACAACCACACTTGCTAATATGGCCTGAATAATGGCTTTAAATGGGAATCTTTTCACAGCAATATTATTTGCACTCTTTCAGTATTTGTTCTGCCCGGTCTTTACCCCAAGAAGGGGAAAATGGAGCAGTCACTTTTTCTTCATTGAATAAAGATAGGGCTTTCTTGACATCCTCGCATTCTTTACTGCTGTCCTGATTGAAATATTTTTTGGCGTTCATCCGGAATTCAGCTAGCCCTAACATCGCTCGTGGATTATTTGGCGTGATTGCCAATGCTTTTTTATACAAACCAATGATGGTCGGTGATAGCTCCTTGGCTTTTGTCATGGGATCGGTTACCATTAATGCGGTTTTATTCATTGCCCGCAACACAAGCCATTCCGAGTTGTTGTCCTGCGTACTGTTATTCAGGATGTCTTCGGCAGATTGTATGTATTTTGCTTGCGTTTCTTTGTTCTTTTCCCTAAAGGCGGCTGTCGTTAGGATCATTGCCTGATAATAGATCGGAATCCAATTGTCTTTTTCGGCTTGGCTGATTCGTTCCAGGAGTGCAGACGCTTTCTGTATCTCTCCAGACTGCCATAGGCCCATGGCTTGCCTCATACTTTTTTCATAGTTGCTTTGTGCAAATGCGGTGCTGCTTATGAAGCAGATAATGGCGATAATAATTGATTTCATGATTTTTCGTTTAGTAGTTAACATTTTGATTCTTCGATAGCGGGTTCATATTTTGTTGAACTCCAGTGAAGTTGCCAATAGTTGCCGGCAATCGGGAATAATTTTGGATGAACCGACATATTTTGATGATGAGTTGTTGATTGTTATAGATTATCCAGTTGATTGTTTTTTTCATTTTTACTTATTGTCCAGAAATAGCCCAAAAAGACAAAGCGTTTAGCTGTAGGCACAATAGGTCTCCGGTCATAAATGTCCTGAGTATTCGGTCGGTCTGCATATTGATATCCATAGATTGGTGAAGCTCCGAGCACATTACTGACAGAGAAATGGATAATTTTTTGCTGACTGTAGAGGAATGACCAACTCATAGATAGATTATTATATCCTTTGGTGTGACCATTCATAAAAGTGGTTTGGTTAGGATCGTTGTAATTTCTTCCTGAAACAATCGAATTTGTCAAACTGAGCTGTGAACGGAGGCTTGCAAACCAGTATTTTCCAACAATAAAAAGGCTATGCTTATAAACATAAGAGGGAGTAACTGTATGGGGATAGTTCGCTTCATCTCTTTTGCTATCCGTGTAGGAGTATGAAATCCAGTATTGTAGATTCTTTACGCTACCGGTGTTTTTGTAAAATACATCAAAGCCTTTGACTTTGCCGTTGCCATTGTTGTCATATTGACTGTCGTACCCTGCTGTTTGGCTGTTATATTTTATCAGGTTGTCGTATGTCTTATGGTAGGCTTCCAGACGCAACAGGTGTCCACTTTTCTCGTAAAAGTAATTTGCGATATAATGTTTGGCGGCTAGCCAACCCAGCTGAGGATCATATTTTAAAAGTGAACTGGGGGCTTGTTGATGAAACGTTCCATAGGCCAGCGAGAGCTGAGTGTACTTGTTCAAAGCGTAGCCCAAGGATGCCCTTGGCTCTATTGTTTTTTTGCTTTGTAAATTGGAGGTAGTTCCCCGTAGTCCGATCTTTCCAATAAGGTTAGGTAATAGGCCAAAAGTGGTTTCGGTAAACAGTGCAGTCATTTTGCTATGGTATCCATAGCTGTAGGCGAGTTCTTGGCGATGGTATTCTTCTTTGTAATTGTTGTCAAAATATTCTATTCCCCAAATGCTTTTTATACTGTTTTTCCAGGTTTTCCTTATGGTTCCTTTTAAATGGAGGCTCTTTTCGTCGTTGGGCAGGTAAATATCACTGTAATGGAGCTTGTCTCTCAGATAGCCTATTCCAACACCTGAATGGAATGCCCAGCGATTTCCTAGGTCTTGACTATAGGTGATGTTGGCGTAGTTATTGTTTGACTTCTTTTTCAATGGGATAGGCTCTTCGTAATTGATGTCGGATTGGTAAAGCCCCATATTCTCAAAATTGTACGCCCCATAAATATTTAGAAAACCTTTTTTAAACTGATGGCGATAGATCAGTTCTCCGGAAGCGTTTTCATAGGGCTTGGTCCATCTGATATCAGGGGTAATGATTTTTGAATAGGGCTTTAAGTTTGTATAGCTGCTGTTGAATGTCAGTGAATTTTTACCCCATTGTAATGTATGCCCAAGACCAAGGCCTACAGATGATAAGGAAACTTCTGTCTCGGGTTGTTCAATGGTGTTTTCTGTACTAAGGGCCAAAATGCTGGATAAGGCATTGCCAAATTCCGCGGAATAACCTCCGGTAGAAAAATTGACGCCCTTAAAGAGCATTGGCGAAAACCGACCCCTGACAGGAACTTCATTTGGGGTTGCGGTATAGGGTTGCGCTACCCGTATTCCATTAATGTAAGTTTGTGTTTCGGAGGCATCTCCGCCGTGAACCATGAGACGGCCGTTTTCTCCCGCAACTTGTGCGCCCGGTAATGTTGCCAAAGCACTAATGATGTTGCCCATGCTTCCTGCTGTCGTGACGATGTCCAAGGGGCTCATCACCGTGTTTTTGCCTGAGCTGTTGGCTTGAAGGGCCCCTGCCTGAATACTGACCTCTTGCAATCGATTCTCACTACCCTGCAATTGAATGATCAAAAGTTCCTTATATGGTAATTCAATAGGTTTGCTATACAGTGGACGACCTACAACGGACGCTTTGATCGTCTTGGCACCCCGCTCATTGGTTTCAAAAGTAAAATTTCCGAGCGAGTCTGTTGTACTCCCATCGTAGGTACCTTCTATATAAACATTAGCTAAATAGATAGGTTTACCATTTTTCTCTACTACCCTGCCTTTGAGAATAGACTGTGCGAAAATAGTGGAAGTACTTAAAAATAGTAAGGTTAATAGAAGCTTCATTTTGTTGATTTTTACCCAAAAATGGAATGCAGCAGCTGCTTCCCCGAAAAAGAGTGTATGAAATGTCAAAATATCATGATGAATGTGGTATTCCGATTTTATGCTGTAAATTAATGTCTAAAATGAAGCCGGTCATCTTAATGGGCGGTTAAATTAAGTCACGGAAAGATGCGAATTACCATTTTAGATGACTATCAAGATGCTGTCCGAAAGTTGGATTGTTTCAAAATACTTGATGGTCATGATGTTCAGATATTGAAACAATCCTATTCAGATCCCCTTGAATTGGCAGAAAAGCTAAAAAATACGGAGGCATTGGTACTGATCAGGGAACGGATGAAAATCACGGCAGATCTGCTCAGCAGGCTCCCAGATCTCCGGCTCATCAGCCAAACCGGTAAAATTTCCAACCACCTTGATCTGGCGACCTGCAGTGCTTATCAGGTCGCTGTGGCAGAAAGCATAGGCTCCCCTGTTGCGCCTGCAGAATTGACTTGGCTGTTAATTATGAACGGTCTGCGCCGACTGCCACAAGCGATTGCAGCAATGAAAGCAGGGCAATGGCAGACGAATATAGGGCAGTCTGTGGCGGGGAGAACGATAGGGATATGGAGCTACGGAAAGATTGGGCGCCGTGTTGCCCAGTATGCCAAGGCCTTTGGCGCGGAGGTGATTGTATGGGGTAGCGAGAGTTCTCGGGAAGAGGCTGTAAAAGATGGGTTCTTAGCCGCGTCCAGTAAGTCGGATTTCTTTCATTTTGCGGATGTGGTAACACTGCACCTAAGGTTGGTGCCAGAAACCAGAGGTATCGTAAAGTTGGAAGATCTACGTTCCATGAAAACATCAGCGCTATTCGTAAATACTTCGCGCGCGGAATTGCTTGAACAAGGTGCACTTTTGGACGCATTGAAAAGTGGGGTTCCAGGTGCAGCTGCGGTTGACGTTTACGAGTCAGAACCGATCGTGGATCCCAATTATTCCTTGCTTCAGATGCCAAATGTGATCTGCACCCCGCATTTGGGCTACGTGGAAGAGAATGGCTATGAACAGCTGTTTAAGTTAGCTTTTGAAAATATTGTTGCTTTTGAGAAAGGTACACCACAACATATCGCCAACCCAGAGGTTTTGAAGGACTGATGGGAATGTCTATTGACAGTTGGTTCGTAATCTAGGAAATTGTAACTTGAAATGCTACCCTTTGTTATGAGTAGATCAAAAGATTAGGGAATAAATGTCCCGCCGCAATGGGATAGATGTCAAACCAAATGTGTATTATTGATTGAAATCAAACTGTCCAAAAGGAAAAGCGCTCCTCTCGGTAATTGAAAAATTTAAAGAAGGGTGTTTGAGGACACGAGCAGGATGAAAGAAAAATGGGCTGTCTTTCCTTTTTAGAGGACAGCCGCCTAAGAGTTTAAATGAGAAATTTCACAAAACTTGATCAGCCTACGGGGCGTTCGATATACCTGGATGAAAAGGAATACCTCTTTTTTGGAGGAACATCCTATCTGGGCTTGGCAACGGATAAAGCTTATGCCGAACTTTTTATTGAGGGAGTACAACGTTATGGGATTAACAACGGGACTTCCCGAAACAATAATGTACAGCAGGCTATATTTGACCAAGCGGAAGAATATGCGGCCCAGCGATTTGGATTTGATGCAGGGTTATTGCTGTCAAGCGGTTACTTGGCAACCCAATTTGTTGTTAAAACGTTATCAAAGGAAGGTGAAATGCTTTATGCACCAGCGACTCATCCGTCTCTGTGGCTTGATATGAATCCGGATATAGGCGGTGATTTTAAGTCTTGGAGTGCACGTACAGTCGATTATATCAATCAGTCCAAAACAAATTCATTTGTTATCGTTAGCAATAGCCTGGATAATATGAAGCCGGAGCAGTATGATTTTTCAATATTTGATACAATTGCAGCGAATAAGCAAGTGACTTTGGTATTGGACGATTCCCATGGTATAGGCGTATTGTATGACAATGGCATTTCCTTAGCTGATCGTGGTTTTCTGAGAGACAATATCGAGCTGATTGTCGTGGCCTCCTTGGCAAAGGGCTTAGCGACAGACGCGGGCCTGATTTTGGCCAGCCAGAAACGGATAGCACAGCTTAAAAAATCAAATTTTTATACTGGAGCCTCCCCGAGTTCCCCCGCGAGTCTTTATGCTTTTGTAAATGGGGAGCACCTCTATCGCCGGCAATTTGAAAAGTTACAGGCGAACATCCAGTATTTCGGATCACTTGCCCACGGACATTTAAATGCCACCGCTAATTTCCCGGTCTTCTCTTCCGCAGATAGCGGTCTCTATGCAAGGCTGATGGAGGCAGGTATAGTGGTGTCAAGTTTTCCTTATCCGCTTGCTACAGACCCATTATTGAATAGAATTGTTGTCAATGCACATCATACCTTGGAAGATTTAAAACGTATTAGCCATGCAATTGGCGTATCTTGATTTTTTTATGACATCCAATGAATCAACTTGTTGTAAATTAGGAAATTGTTGTTAATTTTGGAATTTATTTAGCGGTTTGCGCGTTGTGTAATCTCGTTAATTGATTGTAAATGTTTGGCTTTTGGAAGCTTATTTATCAAAAAAGTATTTAAATAATTTCCATTCCTCATTTTAAAACAATACTTTTGCATCCCCAAACATTAGTTGGCTTAAGGGTTGAAAAATAAATAATTACAGTAAAATAGATATGACTAAAGCAGAAATTATTGCAGAAATCTCTAACAAAACTGGCTTAGAGAAGGTAGATGTTCAAGAGACCGTAGAGGCGTTCTTCAAAGTTGTCAAAAACGCAATGATCGGAGGAGAAAATGTATATGTAAGAGGTTTTGGTAGCTTCGTAGTCAAAAAAAGAGCTGAGAAGACTGCAAGAAACATTTCAAAAAATACAGCGATCATTATTCCAGAGCACTTTGTTCCTAGCTTCAAGCCAGCTAAGATTTTCGTTGAGAAAGTAAAAAACGGCAATAAATAATCTTTAAAATAGATTAAAATGGCAAAAACCAAACAGATAATAGTCATAGGAGCAGTAGTAGCCTTAGTTGCTGTGCTATTTGCGCAGCCTATTAAAGGTTTGGTGGACAAAGAAAAACAAACTGCTGCAGCATCTGAATCGAAACCTTCCAATGAAGTAAATTTGGAAAATATCTCTTCGATGACAAAACAAGGTTTAGATGCTAGTTTAGTCAAAGAAATTTCCGATATTGAGGCCCAAGTTGCAAAAGCTTCTGGTGAAGATAAGATAAAGCTGTTGCAACAGTTGGCAGATAAGTGGGACGATGTCGCAAAACCAGCCCCTCAGGCATTTGTGTATGAGGAAATGGCAAAGGTTTCTCCTCAATTTGAGTATTGGTTGAAAGCGGGTAATGCGTATCGTGCAGCTTACACAAACTTGCAAGATTCTACTTTAGCCCAAGCGCTTAACCAGAATGCGATTCATGCGTATGAGGCGGCATTAAAAGCAAATTCAAGTAGTCTTGATGCAAAAACAGGGTTAGGTGCCGCAATGGTATCTGGCACAAACAACCCAATGGCAGGTATTGCTTTATTGCGTGAAGTTGTTGCTGCTGATCCGAAAAATTTAGAAGCAAATAAAACTTTGGGATTGTTTTCGTTACAGTCCCGTCAGTTTGACAAAGCTATCGAGCGCTTTAAGACCGTTATCGATCAGAAGCCCGATGCAGAGTCATACTTTTACTTAGCCACAGGCTATGAAAATATTGGGATGAAAAAGGAAGCTGTAGCTGCTTTTCAAAAAAGCAAGGAGCTGGCTGCTGATCCATCCCTATCACAATTCATCGACCGCAAGATCGGGGAATTGAGCAAGTAATTAATTTATTATTTTATAATCATTAAAAAATTTAGCTATGCCAAGCGGAAAAAAAAGAAAAAGACACAAGATGGCTACTCACAAACGTAAAAAACGTTTAAGAAAAAATAGACACAAGAAAAAATAGTCTTGTGATGAGCTTTTAAACATCTTGGCCCATTTTGCTGAGATAGCTTTACGAAATGATCTACATGTCTTTTAAAGGATATGTAGATTGTTTTTTTCGTAACAACGTTCTTTAAATGTTTAATCAGATACCAAAAATTGCGATAGGATATTGCATAGGTATCAAAAATGAGTAGCTTTTGGTAAAGGAATTAATTATCGATTCAACTCCTGATAAAGGGGTAACTATTGCTTTACTACAAGATAAGCAGCTTGTTGAACTTAACCGCGAGCCCGCAAATAACAATTTCGCTGTCGGGGATATTTATCTTGGACGAATCAAGCGGATAATGCCGGGGCTAAATGCGGCTTTCGTAGATGTAGGCTACGAAAAGGATGCATTTCTACATTACCTGGATTTGGGTCCTCAGGTTCAATCTTTGCTAAAGCTTACGCGTATCGTAAAGAATGGCAGTTATCAAGAGAAACTGCTCAATAGTTTAAAACTTGAAAAGGATATCGATAAAGCTGGTAAGATCTCTGATGTCTTGAGCAAAAACATGCTCGTGCCAGTACAAATCGCCAAAGAACCCATCTCAACAAAGGGACCTCGTCTGAGCTCAGACCTTTCAATTGCAGGTCGTTTTGTCGTTTTGGTACCTTTCTCAAGTACTGTTTCCATTTCCAAACGTATCAAAGGTAGTAACGAACGTAACCGCCTCAAAAAGATTGTCGAAGGTATTAAACCCGCTAATTTTGGTGTAATTATCCGTACAGTCTCCGAAGGTAAAGGTGTCGAGGAACTACAACGTGACTTATTGGACCTGATCTCAAAATGGGAGCTATTTACCAAACGTCTTCGTAATGCTGAACCACCACAAAAGGTTCTCGGCGAAATGGATCGTGCATCCACTATTCTACGGGATATCCTGACGGATGAGTTTTCGCATATTTATGTTAATGATCCTTCGATCTTCGAAGAAACAAAATCATATATACACGATATATCTCCTGATCTGGAGAAAATTGTAAAACTTTACAAACATAAAGAACCAATTTTCGACCATTTCGGAGTTGAAAAGCAAATCAAGGCAGCTTTTGGCAAAACTGTTACTTTGCCCGGCGGCGCGTATCTCGTTATCGAGCATACCGAGGCCCTGCATGTAATCGATGTCAATAGTGGTAACCGTTCTGCAAATAAGGAGAATCAGGAGGATAATGCATTGCTGGTCAATATGGAAGCAGCAAAGGAAATTGCGCGACAACTGCGCTTGCGTGATATGGGGGGAATTGTAGTCATTGATTTCATTGATATGCATAAGCCCAATCATCGAAAAGAGTTGTATACGTTCTTAAAAGAATGTATGGTGTCGGATAGAGCGAGACATACGATCCTGCCGCCAAGTAAATTTGGCCTGGTACAGATCACCCGTCAACGTGTAAGACCTGAGATGAATATTGTCACAAACGAGAAATGTCCGGCTTGTGATGGTACAGGTGAAATCCGATCAAGTATTGTCCTAATGGATGATATTGAAAATAATTTGAGCTTTATTCTTCAAGAACAAAACGAAAAGAAGGTGACCTTGTGTGTTCACCCTTACATAGACGCCTACATTAAGTCTGGTCTGATTTCTAAAAGAATGAAATGGTTTATGAAGTACGGAAAATGGATAAAAGTAAATCCCATGACCTCGTATTATCTAACGGAATTCCATTTCTTCAATGCGAAGGATGAAGAAATCAAGTTATAATAGAAAGAGATTAACGAAAAGGGTTAGTAGTGATACTAACCCTTTTTTGTTTATATCCAATGGATGTTGATCCCATCTTTTTCCATTTTTCGGAAGTAAGTCATCTGGCGTTTGGCATATCTGTGTATTTCTGTTTCTAACTTGGTGAAGAAAATGCTGTAATCCATTTCTCCAAGAAGATACAGTGAGGCATATTTGTACTCCAAACCGTAGTATTGCAACTGTTCATGGGTAAGCCCTCCGGCCAGTAATTGTTCGACTTCTTGCAAAAAACCGTTTTCTATGCGCTCTTTCAGTCGTTTGCTGATGCCTATTCGCCTTTTCTCTAAAGGTGGATTTAGACCAATAACGAACACTTCTGGCGCTTGCTGCTGGGGTTTGAAGTCCGGGTTTTGTTGGAGAAACTCCAATATTTCGATGGCCCGTATAATGCGTTTATCTGTTGAGCAGTCTATCTGTAAGTCTAAGGGACAGGTGTAGGTCTTTAGCCGGTCCATTAACGCAGGCCTTGTCTGACCCACAAGCGCTTCTTTGAATCCTGTTATACTAGGAATCAGTGCATAAGGCTTCTGTTGGATAACGCTCTGCAGATATAAGCCCGTACCTCCGCACAGAATTGTATATTTATCCTTTTTCAAAACGGATTGATACGCCTGATTGAAATCTATGATGAAATTTCCAAGATTGTATTTTGTTCCGGGTTCTTGTATATCAATGAGATGATAAGGAATATCTTGATATTCACTAAGGTCTTTTCCGGTACCGATATCCATGCGTCTGTAAATTTGACGGGAATCCGCACTGATGATTTCGGCATCAATTCGTTGGGCAAGTTGAACGGCCAGTTTGGTTTTTCCGGAGGCTGTAGGCCCCAGTATAACGATAACTTTCTCTTTTGGAACGTTTTCCTGTTCCAAAAGAGAAAGTATATGTCTTAATCTGTCTATCACACGACAAATTTAGTCCATTTTTCTGTTCCTTCGTTATTTTTTACAACAGTGTCAATAAAAGTCATACCTCTTACACCATCGTATACAGTAGGAAAATCTTGTTCTTCAGCGGTCGGGGTTCTGCCCTCTCGTTTTGCAGTGACCGTCAAGGTAAAGTTGCGGTAAATGTTTGCAAAGGATTCCAACAGACCTTCTGGGTGACCAGCAGGAATACGTGTATTATGCGTAGCGAAAGAACTCAATGTATATGGAGCTGTATAGGCATTTCCGGTACGGTACAATTGACGTGGCTGATCGAGCATTTTGATGATCAGGTTGTTCGGATCTTCGTTGGCCCACTCTAGTCCTCCTTTTTCCCCGTAAATACGGATACGGACAGCGTTCTCCTCTCCTGCTGAGATCTGTGATGCCATTAATACGCCTTTTGCACCATTTTCGAAACGCAACAATACCGAACCATCATCATCCAATAGTCGGCCTTCAACAAATGTTGTCAAATCAGCACATACTTCTTCAATTTTTAGTCCCGAAACATATTCCGCAAGATGAGCCGCATGGGTACCGATATCGCCCATCACCAAAGATTTACCTGAACGTTTAGGGTCTGCGCGCCATGCTGCACCAGCATTACCCTCACGCTCGGTTAAACGGCTCAACCAGCCTTGTGGGTATTCAACAACAATTTTTCTTATTTTACCAAAGTGGCCTTCTTTTACCATCGCTTTGGCCTGTTTGACCATAGGATAACCTGAATAAGTATGTGTCAGACATAATGTACGGCCTGTACGCTCTACAATCTCCTGCAATTCTTTTGCTTCCTCAACAGATACAGTCATTGGTTTTTCAACCACAACATCGAAACCTTTTTCCATGGCCAATTTTGCTGGAGCAAAATGTAGGAAGTTGGGGGTAACAATCGTTACAAAATCCATGCGTTCACCCTCGGGAAGCAGAGATTCTTTCTCGATCATCTCTTCGTAGCTTAAATAAACGCGCTCTGGAGCGACAAATAAGTCCTCCCCAGATTGTTTTGAAATCTGTGGGTCGATGCTAAATGCACCACAAACCAACTCAATCTTGCCATCCATAAAAGCAGCGATGCGGTGTACAGCTCCAATAAAGGCGTCATTTCCGCCTCCGACCATACCCATGCGAAGTTTTCTCTTCATAACGTTATTATTTTTGATTATTTATTTTTCAAACTCTTACAGTGTACAATATACACAATTTAGCTTATTTTATATATAAAATCATCTTGATGCTCCCCAAGTTTTCCTTGGGAAATCCGAGTGGAGCCTGGTCTATCAGTTCTTTAAGCTCTTCTTCGGTACGATAGGTGAATCTCTTTGACCCTGTTACCCAGAAATTGATGGGAGTCGTAATTTCTTTGGCTATAAAGCCAATTTTTTCCAAAGAAGAGTCCTGATTCCAGTCCCGGTCTGTATAGGTCATGATATCCCCCGGCGAGAAGTCTTTCACAAAAGCCTTGATCAATTTGCTCAGTCCACCAATTACATTGTAACCGGATTTATTGCAAAAACGCAACAATTCAAAGGAGCGATAGGCATCGTCTTTATCATTCATACGTCGCCCACCAGAAAAGATAGCAATGGAAACCAATTCACCTTGTTCATACAAACCATATCTATATTTTCCCAATATTGGTATTTGCAGGTGATGTTCCAGGAGAAACTGCTGACTTACTTTTTTATCAAGTCGGGCAACGATAGTCTTTCGTGCATAAATACGACGGTTGTTTATCGATTGAGCAACGATACGTTGGACAATAAGATCGAATTTTTGTTCCAATTGATCCTCATCTATATGGATGCCCGAATCAGCGCTTAGGAAGCGAAGATGTCGCTCATTGGGGTAAAGAAAGATATTTTTTGTTAATTCAGAAGACTCAATTTGTATAAATCCATCTCGTTCGGTCAGGGTTAGTCGCAGCTCAAGTTGTCGCCCGAGTTCGTTTTTAAGCCGAATAACGAGATCTTTAAAGGATGTATTCATAAAACAAAAGTAACTTTTATGGAAGTTCCGACGAAATATTCGCTTTTGATAATTATCCGTATCTTTGTGCAAAATATAATAGCACCTTGAAATACCGAGTTTTGAAGATATATACAGAGAGGGACATGAAGCGGGATAGAGGGTATTGAGAGACACTTGTGCTAGATAAGATAAGGGGATATTCCATAGGACTTTAAAAAAACAAACCGAGTGTAAGGGTTCATATATAATAGTGAACATCGACACTTATAAAATAATTATTTACATATGAAACTTCCGATAGTGGCGTATGGCGACCCAGTACTAAGAAAGGTTGCTGAAGAAATAGATGAAGACTATCCAGATTTAAAAAAACTGATTGACGATATGTTTGATACCATGTATGCTGCGCATGGTGTTGGGATAGCAGCACCACAAGTGGGCCTGCCAATACGTATCTTCGTTATTGATGCAACACCTTTTGCGGAGGACGACGAAGAGAATAGAGAAATGTTGAAGTCCTTCAAAAGAGTGTTCATCAACCCGATAATGGTTGAAGAATCTGGGGAAAAATGGGCCTTTGGTGAAGGTTGTCTGAGTATCCCTGATATCAATGAAGATGTGCTTCGCCATAAAAATATCCGTATCAATTATTTGGACGAGAATTTTGAAGAGCACGAAGTGGATCTGACGGGATTGGCGGCACGTGTTGTACAACACGAATATGATCACCTTGAAGGGAAGTTGTTTACGGATAAATTGAGCACCCTGAAGAAAACGATGCTGAAAGGCAAATTGGATGCGATTGCCAAAGGCAATATCCGGGTGGGTTACAAAATGAAATTCCCACAGCAAAAGAAAAAGCGTTAGGCTAAACTAACGCTTTTTTTATTTTATCGACAGGGATTTCGTTCAGATTTCCCCGCTCAATCCAACCGCGGTAGATATAGCCTGTACTTAACAGCGGTCATCCGAACCAGGAAGACTACTCCGGCAGCAATAAAAGCTGCCCAGGATAGATCAAGGTCAAGATGAACAAGCAAGATATAAATTAATCCGCCGGCTAGACAGGCTGTTGCATATACCTCCTTTTTAAAAATCAAAGGCGTCTCATTCAGGAGTATATCACGTGTCATGCCACCACATACGGCAGTAAACATTCCAAAGATGATGGCCGCATAGACGTTACTTTCATAATTTAACGATTTTTGTACGCCTAAGATGGTAAAAAAACTGATTCCTATAGCATCAAAGAGGGTTAGTGTACGATAGTAACTATACAGCTGCCGATTGAAAATAATGGCAATCAAGATACCCAGAAAAATGGCAATGAGATAATTGCTGTCATTTACCCATACTGGACGCAAGTTTAAAAATACATCACGCATGGATCCGCCGCCAATAGCGGTCACAAAACCGAGGAATGCGGCCCCAAAGATGTCAATATCCTTACGTTTCGCGGACAAGGTGCCCGATATCGCAAAAAATAAGGTGCCAAGCAAATCGCTCAAATAAAAGTAGTTGGCATCTGTTATCATTGTAAATACGTATTTAAAAATATTTTCCCTATTTCTTTAATCTATCTATGCAAGATTCCGACAAATTTAGGAGAAATCTCTGTAGTTTAAGTTTACTGTAAGACGAATGGCTTTTAATCCTACAATTCCTTGTACATCCTCTAGTTTTAGATGTTCAACACTATTTTCAATAATTCCCATATCATAAATCGCCTGTATACTCAGATTTAGGTCTTCTAAGATTTCATCCGAAAGATAGACAATGGCAATTTTGTTGACCTGTGTGAGCCTTTCCTTTGTGCGTTTTATCCTTATCTTGTCTATTCTTTTTTTGATGATTTCGTAACGGATATTCAATGATCCCTCTACATCAAATCGCCGCTCGTCTTCCCTAAAACTGATATCAATGCTATGTGGATTGATGAAGATGAGCTGTGTTGTCTCCAGGGAAAGTGGTAAATCTTGCTTCGCATGATATGTTTTCAGTGCAATCCGGGCCATGGAGATAATCTGTTGCCGCCGAAAGACATTGATGAATTCTTTGCTGAAAGTTTGCTGCGGTGTAATAGATTCGCCAATATAGATATCGTATTCGATACCATCAGTTCTGAATTTTTGGAAATAGGATGGATAATTTCCCTGGATAAAGCTGTTGAAATGATTGAGCTCCTTACTAATAATATGATTTACCCGGCGTAATGAAGTCTCAAATTCATTCCGATAGAACTCCCCCGTTTCCCGATTGGTAAAAAAGTGACGCGCATAATGCTCGATAATCGCATGTTTTGTAGGGAACTGCTTTCTCGCCGCATCGAGAAAAGGTTGTACATCTTTCCGGAAGAATTCAATGATCCTGACCATAGACTCGTCAAAGGAGGTTTGATCCAGCGACGCGGTAATCTGATCGACCCGTTTTGAAAAATCAACAATGAGTTGATGCCTGCCGTCCAATGACAATTCGTCAATAAGAAGCGCCAATTGTTTCACTTTGAAACTAAAATCCTTTAAAATTGACGCATTGCGGATGATGGTAGAATCTTTTACATCTATGGCCCCATAGAGCGGATAAACTTCTTCGAAAATAACGGGTCTGATATGTACATTCTGCTCATCTTGTTCGAATTCCTGGATATATTGAGCCGCAACATGATTAAACTTCCACTGAACTGCAGGTTGTATGGTGGTAAATCGGTTGATGATAATCTCGTCGATACGTTTTTTGAACTCTGTTGTGATATCATGTGAAAGCTGGGATAATAAAGGCACAAGCTCACGGAGAGAGTGTATCGTCTCATTATCGAGCTGATCCAGCTGATGACTGTATATTTCTAGGATACCAGATAATGCATGGTTATGTACCAGTGGGATGCACAGGTAAGTTTTGACACCCGAGGCCTTGATGCGTTCGTCAAAAATAGATGTGGTATTTTTAATCGTATCAAGGGTATTGTAAAAGATAAAGTGCGGATGTTTTAAATAATTAGCGATTGCTGGATTGATATTCGTATACCTGTTGCTAGTGTAGGGTTCGGAAATTAAAATACTTTTATTTGTAATGGAATAATCAAAAAAAGGCAGGCCGTTGAGCTGGAACAACGGAAACAGACTGAAAATTGTATCTTTCCCCTTGAGGATCGGAGCAATAATCTTTTCCAGATCTGATAAAAAAAGATGATAGTTATAGGACGCAAGATCCAATAAGATAGATTGTATTCTCGTGCGGGTATGTGCTAGACTACTCTTTTGGGCGGTAAGGATGGTGAAACCCGACAATTCAAAATCTTCGATCTTAATGGCGTTGACAATATTATTCCAATCAAGTAAAGAAACATCGTTGGTGTTCTTGGTCAAACTCCTTACATCAAATTTCGGGAGTTCTTTTTTGGGCTTAATGTCAACAAATTTGAAATCTATATTTAGATCGTAATAGTCAATAATTTCGCCCTGTTCATTTAGGTGATGGTAGACAATTGTGTTATTTTCTTTAGTGGGGAGACCGTACAGCCGCTCGAAGATCAGTGTATACAGCAGCTTTTCCTGATTGTTCAGAATTCCTTCATCTTGCATTTGATCCCGTATCCCTTGTTCCACCAGTTTATTTTTCCAGAGTTTGAAAAAAGCTTCTGTTCCATAAAATGTTTCTTCAGCGAGCGCTGTTCCCAGTGCCCAATATTGCTTGGGAGCGGTATCGATCAGGGACACCGAAAGGCTATAAATGAGCTGCAAAATATCTTTATAGGCATTAAGATTGCGAGCGCAGAGTTTGCCACTAACCTGTTCAATTTCTCTTATCCGTTCTAGTGCAACTAGTGGGATCATGTCATCAGAAGATACATCGCTGCCACTAAAGGATTCCAGGTACCGAAAAAAAGGCTCAAATTGAAGTTTTTTATCCGAGTTATACAATGTGGTCTTGACTTTAGTCAGTTGTACTTTTTTGATTTCCATGTATCGAACACTTTTAAAAGCGGAATCCGGTACTAAAATAGGGGTACCAACCTTCATTGGATTTGGCCATTACAAAATGAAGCGGCAATGCATTGGCGACGATATAATAAAGTCCGCCACCGAATCCTTGATGGACTGTCTTACTGTTGTGGTCTTTTGCCCACACTTTCCCGATATCATACATTCCCATGATTCCTAATTCTCCCGGTAGAACGTAGCTTTTTACCTCATGAATCTTGACGCGGGCTTCTAGGTTATTGTATACCATTTGTTCGCCAGCAAACCGATATTGACGAAAACCACGAAGGTTTTCATGACCACCTAAAAATAGATATTGATAGAATGTAGGGTTACCCACCACGGTTCCACCGCCTACTCTATTAGCGAATACAATACCTTCATTTAGAGCACTAAAATAGCCTGTCATTTCTGCACTTAGTTGCCCTGAATTTCTTGAATATTTATTTAGGCCCAAGAAAGAATGTAATGCTGCCTTAATAAATACTCCTTTACTTGGATTGATCTTGCGGTTACGTGTATCCTGTGTCAGAAAAGCATTTAACCCGACAAAAGCTTTGTCATTGGTAATAGAGACACTATCGTAAGAGTGGAGTGATCGTGGATTTAAGATAAAACGGTCCTGATTTTCTATCGGATCCAGGTGATAGAACTGAATATGCGGGCCAATAGCATAATTGAGCGTAGAAGAGGGGTGCCATCGCAGCAGAGGATTGACATTAAAAATATTGAACCGGCTACGGTAGTATTTCGCGCCATACTGATCTTTTAGAAATGCGGAGTTGTTTCCAACACCAAAAAAGTTCTGCGTATTGTCGGGCGCTTTTGCCAATGCATCAATGACGAAATCAGCATTGCCGATAACATCTTCCCATTCGCCACGATAATGAATTTTATAGGCCCCTGTTCGGAATGCCGAAGCTACAGTAACCTGCTGTTTATAGGTAAAAGGTACTTTTCTAAATCCCCGCTGATGAGTATAAGCGGCACCAAGTCCGAGAGAAAAGCCATCATCAGCATTATAGCCCGCTGTTAATAAGGGTAGCCAGGAATTGTATAAATTCACGGGAACGAACTGTGTGTTCAGGCTATCTTTACCCTGATAAAGCCTGATCCTGCTTTTTTCTCCTAAAAATGTAGAGTTCCGCGTGTTCTCATAGAGCTTTATCTTCGATCTGCTCTTGTCGACTATATAGGTCTTTGGCAGGCTATCGCCAATAATACGCAGTTTTATGGGCGAATTTACGTTATTTATGGATATCGAGTCCTGACCTTCAGAAAGGTATAACCGGATTTCTTTTGTTAGGTTCTTTTCATAAGTTTTATCCATCAGTGTTTTGGTCACCTTCCCATCTTTGTTGATTTTGGAAACAATGATTTTTAAGCCCTCATCTTTTGTGCTGGCAATCGCTACCTTTTCGTTCTTATCACTGAAATGGATATCGACAATATTATTGATAAAACGATAATATTCTTCCATTGCAGCGGGCAAAGCATCACGCCTGCTCTGAAGGGTACGGAAAATCTGTTCTCCGCGAATGGCAATGGATGATTGGGGCAGACTGTTGACAGACTGTCGGAGTACCGAGTCTGTCAAGCGGGCGACAAACTGTTCGACCTCTTTTGTCCATTCTTTATGGGAGAGTTGGTTACTGGGATGTGCGTTTAAAAATCTGGATTTAAAAAGCGAATATCGGATATTTGGTATACCTGTCGTAAACCCCTGCATAACCGGATTCACAAAACGTTGGTAAATGTCCTTCATCAAAAAACCCTGGGTCACGCGCAAGGCTTGATCACGGTCGCGTGGAATTGGGATATAGTCTTTGTCTTTATCGTCCGTGTCTTGATTTTCATTATACCAGCGCCATTGATCTTCATGACGATCCCAGTCACTTACAATAACGTCTAGCATACGCGCTCTAAGGTAGGCCTTCGGTTTAAAATTATCGTCATTGTCCTCCTGCAGTTTGCGTACCGCTTTTAGGCTATTGTCCGAGTCGCCTAAAGGCTCCCGTTCTTCCAAAAGGGCAACCGTATTTTCGAATAATGGTGCGTATTCACCCAAGATTGTGTCTGGAGCAACTACGCCTATAATCGGGTGTGCATGTGGCACATTGACCGCATTGGCCAGCGCAGGAATCATCAATGCGGAATAAGGGTGTTGTGCGCTCGTCGCATCGTCCAGCACATCTTGTACAAAAGTGCCGTGTAATTCTACCGGAATCAAAGATTCTGTCCGTTTATTGACCGAGCGAAGAGCCCATTCCCTTCCTGTCGGATCAGCCAGCCTGAGGGATACAGACTGCATCCCGCCACCCTGTTTGAGCGGTGTTAGACCGCCAAATAATGTAGAGAGCTGCAGCAGTGGCAATGTCGTTTCGGCCGCCCATTCTTTACGGTAATTTTCCCCAAGAAATGATTTCTTAAATCTGCTCGCCTGCCCGTACTTCGCATTTGCTACGACAGTCGTGCTGTCTTTGATCACAGCCTGTGGGAGAGCCTCGTTTTTGTGGGCATCAGCCGCAGGATTGGACTTGTTCTTCTGCTGGGCGGACGTCTGTATCGCGAGAAAAAGTAAAACGAATGGTAAAACCCGTTGCATGCTTGTTATTTTTCAAATTTATAAATGATTCCCTTATCCTGATTACCAGCTTCACTGCTGATGTAAAGGTTGGATTTTGAATCAAAGTTGATCCCTTCTGGTTGAGGGAATAGCTTTGGATCTAAGGATGTTATGGATTTGACTCGGAAATTTTCATCCGTTACAACAAGAGCCCTGTCAACCGAGGATAAAATATACCACTCGTTGCTGTCGGTTTTCTTTGCAAGGGCCGAAGGTTTGAATGTTTTTTTGATTTTCGGATCAAATTGCTTCAGTTCATCAATCTGGACCGCAAATTCACCTTTCGGGGTAAATTTCCCGTCGCGCTCAATGGCGAAAATATATCCGGTTGTTTGTGATTGTTTTTTGTCTACCCGGCATTCTTTACAGAGGACATAGGCCAGGTTACTTGTTTTGTCCACAAAAAGTCCCTCATATTCACCTTTGGGCAAAATATCTTTTTGTTCAATGGCCGTCTGTATGTTATCTTTTTCCGTTATGGGAAAGGAGTACACAGATCCATTGCTCTTTAAAATAAAGAAGTGCGTTTTGCTGATGCCGATATCTTCGTAGTCACCGTCCTTTCCAAATTGACTGTATGTAAGCTTCTGGCTGGATAAATGGTATTTGAAAAGCAGCCCCTGTTCATCTTGTATGGCATAAATATCTTCATCCTGTCCTTCGAGAAATGCGATTCCTGATATTTCGAGCAGTTCATCGGGCAAGTTTATCTTTTTTCCGGATGATAATTTATACGGAATTGTCGGTTGCTGCTGTTTATCAGCAGTAACGTTGGTTACATTAGCTGTACGTTCTTTATTTCCATTACTGGGGTTGCAAGCCAGTAATGCAGTGGAAATCATTCCGAAAGCAAGAGCTGTTAGTCGTGTAGCGTCTTTCATCAGTTCATTTTTTTAAGTAGTCAACAATTTGTTGTTGCGATTTATTGCCAATCGGATGTTCGACAGGTATATTACGGCCCATCTCATCAAGGAGAGTTGCTTCAACATCATCGGCAAACTGAATTTCAAAGAGTTGCTGAATCCTGTTGGCAAATGCAGGGTCCATAATCGGGAAGCAGGTTTCTATCCGACGGTAGATATTGCGATTCATCCAGTCTGAGGAACCTAAATACACCTTTGTCTGCGCTCCATATTGGAATATAAAGATTCTCCCGTGCTCTAAATAGCGACCTACGATCCGTTTTATTTCAATGTTTTCACTTAGCTCCTTGACCTGGGGTTTTAGCCTGCAGATACCTCTGACCAATAATTGTACCTTCACCCCTGCCCGACTGGCTTCGTATAGTTTATTGATTAACGATTCTTCCTCTAAATTGTTTAGCTTAATTTTTATGGAGGCGGCATTGCCCGTCTTGACCTGAGCGATGGTTTCATCAATCAAAGTAACAAAAGTCTGTTTTAGATTGAATTGAGCGATCAGAAGCTGTTGAAATGGGATATCTGTCGGCTTGTCCGGTTTCCTTCTGCGGGGCAGAAACTCAAATAACAGGCTTAACTCTGCTGTTAATAGACGATTGGATGTCATTAAGAAGTAATCGGTATATACCTTGGCTGTTTTTTCATTTAAGTTGCCTGTCCCGAATAATGCGCTCTCTTTTCCGTCTTTTCGTTTGACAAGTGCAATTTTAGCATGCACTTTAAGATTTGGGATACTATAACTGATCTTTACCCCCTGCTCTTTCATAATTCTAGACCAATGCATATTATTGGCTTCATCAAAACGAGCTTTCAGTTCAACAAATACATGTACCGTTTTGCCATTCTTTGCTGCGGTAGCCAGCGCTTGAGCAATATGCGAATCGCTGGCAATTCGATAGAGTGTGGTATGAATTTCGGCTACGTCAGGATCTATCGCTGCTTCGTTAAAAAAACGGAGAATAGGATCAAATGACTCATAAGGCGTAGAGATTAGCATATCATGCTGATCGAGCTGTTCAAAAATGGAGCGCTCAAAATCCTGATGTGCTGCTAGCTGCTGCTGTTTCGGAAAAGACAGTTCGTTCCGTTTTATGGGGAAGGAGAAAAAATCTTTCAGATTATGGTAATACCCCCCTGCAACAATACTACTTTTTCGAAGGTCGAAAAGAACGGCAAGCTTTTCAATGAGCGAATCTGGAAAACCAGGCTGATGTAAAAATCGGGTGGCATAGCCAAGGTCCCTTTTATTGACCTCTGCTTCTATTTTCTGTGCGATATCGCCATCGAACTCATCTTGTAGATTGAGTTCAGCGTCACGGGTAATTTTAAAAGAATAGAAATTTAAATTGCTATTCTTTATTAAGTCAGGCAGAAATAGCTTAATGATATCGTCGATAAAGACAACGTACGTACTAGCATCGAACTGACATGTAAAGAAACGATTGATACGATCTGAAGGTATATTGACAATGAATAAATCTGTTGTATTATTGTCGGTCAGGGCAAAATACAGGCAGTTGTTGATCGGAAAAAAGGAAAATTCTTCGTCTATGCGAATTATTTGCAGATAAGAAGCAATCGTACTAAAAAAATAATTAGCTACAAGCGATTTTATCGCTAATGGGATTTCCTGGTTATAGATCAGTATAATCTTTTCGTTAGCTAGCTGATGAATGATATCAGTTAAAAATAGGCCAAATTTTTCCTGCTGTTTATCAATAATTTTAGTAGCCTTTTTATAGGTTCCAATATCGAGATTCGGAACCTCTTGATCACTGCTCTTCTTTTTAATTTTCTTCCATGCCATCAATACCGGCATCCGTACACGGTAAAACTCATCTAGATTTGATGAAAAAATGGCGAGGAACTGTAATTTCTCCAACAGTGGAACCTCCTGACGCCCCGCTTCGTCGAGTACCCTGTCATTAAACGATAGCCAACTGATATCTCTATTGATATATAAGTCTTTTTTTTTCATCTGCAAAATAATCTAAGAAGCAATAAGGTTAGCGATGCTTTCACTATTTTATAATAGGGTTGCGATCACAAAAGAAATAACAGAAATGACCAGGCCAAACATAAAAATACCGTAGGCATACCGTAGCAACTTGTATTTTCTGCCTAAAACCACGCCTTGGGAATAAACATCTTTTGTAAGCATACCATATAAGAATTCGGAGTCAGTCATTACTTTTTGCATCCCCTCATTGTAGTCATCGAGTTTCATTTTATAGAAATTCCCAAAAAATAATAGGTTGACGGTTTTATTCTCAATTTCCTGTTTTGAAAATTTCCCGGATGGTATTTTCGGAATAGTCGATAATATGGCCATGACCATGGTTGCCACGACAATTACCGTTAGAATAATTGTCGGGAAGATCAGATGTTCGTTACTATCTAATTTTCTAAATAAGACCGCGATAACGACAGATAGGATAATGGAGTTGACCGTTAATAATATATTAGCCTTATTGTCTGCCATGTCGCTCAGCCGCTGATTGTTGGACGATGTTATACGAAACATGGTTTCTATACCGCGTTCCGGTTTCACGCTTTTGTCTTTCTCTTTTTTTATTTCTTTCTTGTCTTCTTTTTTTTTGTCCTTGGATTTTTCCTGCTTACGTTCAAGTTCTTTTAAGTTTTCTTCTTTCTTCGCATTGAGCTTCTGCTGTGCATAGGCTGTGTGGTAATGATGGCTTGACAAGAGTTTTATTGTGCCAGCACGCCAAACATCCTTGTCAATTTCTTTACCTAAAACGGCTTCAGCTTCGGCCTTCATGAGCTTATTCCTGTTCTCAAAATCATCATTCCCGAAATGAAACAGATCAGCATCACAAAGAATCTGTTCTAATAGATTATTTGGATCCTGAGGCATTCTTGTCGCCAGAATACAACCTTTTATTTTTTCTTTCGCTTCTTCGGATATGCCTTTATCCGCTAGGAAATCCATGGCGATCTCTACGCTTTTTTTCTCATGACCGATTGCATTGTCAGATTTTACATAACCTAAGTCATGAAAATAGGCCGCACTGATCACAATAAAATGATCTTCATCATTTAACTTATAATAAGATGAAATCTCTTCTGCCGCCTGAACTACCGAATGCGTATGCAGACTGTTGTGAAAACAATGGCAGGATGAGATATTCTGTATAATATAAGTGTTAGAATATTCTTCGACTTGTTTTAGAAGTTCGTTATAATCTATCATGACCAGTAGGGTATTTTATTTAGAATAAAAGTATTCAATATCTTTAATATCTAGTATATGTACTCCCTCCTTTTCGTAATTTTTTGATCTAGATCAATTTAATATCCTAAGTAAGATGAGAGTCATCGTTTTTTATACCAGATGTCTTTTTACTGTTTACCATTATTCTAGTCATTTGTCTTTCGTAATGAATTTAAATCTCTGCGCATACTTGATCATATACGACAATGCTGTGGCAGAAAGGCTGAATGGTATCCTAAAAAGCGAATATCGAATATCTGAAACTTTTCCGAACTACAAAACGGCACTTGCACAGCTGGTCAAAGCAGTTTAAATATACAATCATTTTAGACCACATATGGCCTGCGACATGATATCTCCACAGCAGGCACATCAGCAATGGCAGAACCATAAAGTTCCGAAGGTGTTTCAAAGACGTAGCCCTGAAGCTAAAAAGTCCCGCAGCAAAACTAGGGAAACTGTGGTCTGGGAAAGGACAAACGATAACAGTAAGAAAACGGACAATGACAAACATATCCAGTAGAAAAAATAGGATGTAAAATCTATATAGTAATCTGTTCGGTAGATGTAAACCTATTTCAGTATAAGACAAAATCGGCTTTTTTCTACTCCGGTTCGGGTCTCGTTCGCCCCCGCTTCGCCCCCTGTTCGGAAATTCCCTATCCATTCTCTATCCATTCCCTATCGTCCACCTATCTAAATGATAGGGAATGGATAGGGAAACGATAGGTAAAAGATAGGTGGAAGCCGAAGGAAGGGCGAAGCAGGTACGGACAGGTGACGGAGAAAGGCCGAACCCGCCGCCCTTCGGTTCGCCATTGCGCTAGGGGACCCGGCGAAAGCCCCTTTGCGGTCCGTGGTATCCCTGCCCGTACCGTATTCCCGGTACCATCCTCCCCCTTCCGGAGCCTTTCCTCCGGAGCGCCGTCTCCAATCCCGCCCCCAATCCCGCCGCAGATCCGGTACTAACCCACCATCTGTCTTTACCGACACCCCCTTCGCCGC
>NZ_JBLOHD010000007.1:0-424081 GCF_047784615.1 Sphingobacterium sp. NGMCC 1.201703
AGGTCGGTGCCTTTTTTTACACGGAAGCCCTTGCTGGAAACAGTCAAGGGCTTCTTTCGTTTGCATACTTTACTCTTCTCTTGCTTTTCTGGGGCAGCCAACAGGGCTGGATGGGAAGTTCCGTACAGTCCCTTTATTCCTGCAACAGGATTTTATTGGACAATCGTT
This sequence comes from Sphingobacterium sp. NGMCC 1.201703, assembly GCF_047784615.1. Lineage (NCBI taxonomy): Bacteria > Pseudomonadati > Bacteroidota > Sphingobacteriia > Sphingobacteriales > Sphingobacteriaceae > Sphingobacterium > Sphingobacterium sp. NGMCC 1.201703. Next base: position 169 of record NZ_JBLOHD010000007.1, read on the forward strand.
TGCAGTCCACAAGCTCTTTTACAAAACTAGATATCTATATTAACTGTTAGGCAGAACCTATAATAAGTCCCCTTTGTACTGATAGGATTTCATATAGCACGCAGTGACCATATGAGTCTTCAGAATATTGTTTGCTTGGGCAGAAGTATCTTTGAAAATGACACAATAATGGAAGACGCTTTCAAGCTTTGTTCCTGAGCAGTAATCTATTTGTGATTTTTATTAAGTAACTTTGCAGCGCAATGGGTACATTATTGGATAACGGAATTAAACCGTATAATCATTACGGGGCTTATTTAAAGCAAAAGTATAACGGACAGAAAGTGTTTAAAGTGATTGTGGATGGCAATTTTACATGCCCCAACCGTGACGGTAGTAAAGGGTATGGTGGCTGTACTTACTGTAATGTTGATTCTTTTACACCAGATACAGCCCGTAAAATTCCTTCGATACGCGAGCAGGTTGAATCCGGGATTGAAAGAGCGCGTAATAGCTACGGTGCGGAAAAGTTTATCATCTATTTCCAGCCCAATACAAATACCTATGCACCCACACATCTGTTGAAAATGATGTATGATGAAGCGTTAAGCATAGATCCCGAAAATACATTAGGTCTTTCCGTGGGCACACGTCCGGATTGTCTGGACTTTGAAAAAATAGCCTTGCTGGAATCCTATACAGATCGTTATGATGTCGATCTGGAAATGGGTATGGAGTCTATTTATAACGATACTTTGGATAAAATCAACAGAGGATGCTCGCACGACGAATTCGTTAAAACGATGGATATGCTAAAGGATACACCTTTGGAACTCTGTGTCCATACAATTTTCGGATTTCCATGGGAGACTGAGGAAATGATGTTAAAGTATGCGGATGAGATCAATCGCTTCCCGCAAATTAAGTTCGTCAAACTGCATCATTTACATATTGTGGAAGGCTCTATTATGGGCGTAAAATACAAGCGTGAGCCTTTTGAATTATTTTCTATGGAAGGCTATACGGATTTCTTGTCCAAATTTATACCACGTTTGCGTTCAGACCTGATTATTCAGCGTATTTTCGGTATTGCCGATAAGGAGCTGTTGATCGCGCCTAACTGGGGATTGCCGAAGTCAGGTATTCAGACCTATATCGACAAAGGGCTAGAGGCCCGGAAAGTAGTGCAAGGCAGTCTCTTTCAATGCAATTAATAGAGTTCTCCGATGAAAAATAGATTATAACATTCCATAAAGATTGGAAATTAAGATATCCTAAAATAAATACGGCCTCCATAGGAGGCCGTATTTATTTTAGGATATACCCTATGGCAAATTATCCTTCGACAATGCTCTTGAGATCCGCTGGAGAATAATTAATGGATTTGAGTGTTTTATTGTCAGCTGTTCTAAAGACTAAAAATTTCCCGTCAACTTCTTTATAGTAAGATTCTACTCCTTTCAGTTTATAATGTTCTTGGGTGGCGATAGCTTCGGCTTCGTCCTTACATGCTTTACTCATGTTAGAGCGCTGTACTTCATCGAAAAGCGCTGAAAACTTGTCTTTTAAGCCAAATTCAAGAACAGCTCCAGCCAAGACGTATTGAATATCACATAAGGCGTCTGCGATTTCCACAAGATCTTTGTCCTGAATAGCTTCTTCGAGCTCTTTTAGCTCTTCAGCGATCAAAGAAACCCGTAAGGCACATCTTTGTTCGGAAGGAATCGTCGGTGCATCCAAGATCGGATGTTGAAATGTCTTATGGAATTCCGCTACGGATGAAAGTGTTTTTGGATCAGTCATATTCTTTAATTTTTTATACTCTTCTTATCAGGAGCAAATATAAAAAATAAAGGACGGTTAACTGAATGACCGTCCTTTATTTTATGTATCAAATGTAATTTGATTAAATCAAATGTTTCAATTGCACAATTTCTCTCTCTTCCAGATATCTCCAACGTCCGCGTGGTAAATCCTTTTTCGTCAGGTTTGCATAAACAACACGATCTAACTTGACGACCTCATAACCCAAAGATTCAAAAATACGGCGTACAATACGGTTTTTACCAGAGTGGATCTGAATACCTATTTCTCTTTTGGAACCTCCTTGTACATAGCTTAAATCATCTGGTTTGATGACACCGTCTTCCAATTCAATACCAAAATTAATTTTATTGAAATCTCCTTGAGTAAGACTCTTGTTAAGCTCTACATTGTAAATTTTGCTGATGCTGTTGCGAGGGTGGGAAAGTTTTTCCGCAAGATTGCCATCGTTTGTCATCAAAAGTAATCCTGTGGTATTTCTGTCAAGACGGCCAACAGGATAAATCCGTTCTTTGGTTGCTTTGGAAACTAGCTCCATTACCGTATGACGTTCCTGAGGATCATCCGTAGTCGTAATATAGTCCTTTGGTTTATTAAGTAGAACATAGACCATTTTCTCGCGCTTTAGACGTTCGTTGTTATAACGGATTTCGTCTGTCGCAGGATCAACTTTAGTCCCTAATTCAGAAACCGGCTCTCCGTTTACCCAAATTACTCCTGCAGCGATTAATTCGTCCGCTTTACGTCTGGAACAGATGCCCGCATTGGCGATATATCGGTTTAAGCGGATTAGGCCGTCATCTTCTGTTGAAGTTTCAGCTTTCTTTTTAGGACGCTTAATATATTGCTTCTCGTCAAAATTTTTGTTTTCATCAAAGTTTCTGTTTCTATCGCCATCAAATTTTCTATTGGATGGTTTATAAGGTCTGTCGAAACTTTTGTTGCGATCGTTTGAGGAGCGCTCATTGTTATCAAAACGTTTGTACGAGTCTCTTTTTTCAAAGGAACCTTCTCTGCGGTCAAAAGACCGTGCCGTATCTCTCTTGTCGAAAGATCTTGAAGAATCATTTCTATCCGAGCGTCTGAAACCATCTCTTTTATCAAAAGACCGTGATGAATCACTTCTGTCTGTACGTTTGAAGCTATCTCTTTTATCAAATGAACCTTCTTTTCTATCGAAAGATCTAGAAGAATCATTTCTATCCGAACGTTTGAAATTATCTTTTTTATCGAAAGGACGTTCAGATTTATCAAATTTGTTGAAGGAATCTCTCTTGTCAAAAGATCTTGATGATTCATTTCTGTCAAATGAACGACCGCCTCTATTGAAAGGTCTGTCTGCGTTATCTTTTGAACGGAAGGAGTTGCTTTCCCCTCGAAATGAAGGTTTGTCTGCGTATTTATTAGATCCAAATGATCTGTTTTCACGGTTGTCATCTTTTCTGAAAGAACCTCTTTCAGATTGGTCCTTTGAACCAAAGGATGATTTTTTACCGAAACTATTGTTCTTGTCGCCTCTAGATTTGAAGTTATCTGAGTTGCCCCGTGACTTTCTGGAGTTGTCATCACGACTGTTCCTTTTATTGCTGAATGGCATTGTGTTTTGCTAAAATGTGAACTGCAAAGTTAGGCATAATTTTGGGTTTTGCGAAAAAATCCTTATCTTTTTGTCTTTTCTCGCATTTTAGTGATTTGAGCGCTAAAAAAAGCCCTTTAAGATAGCTGTAACGTAACTATTTGTTTTTTAAATAAATACTATTTATCTTTGTACCCTTGAATTTGAACCAAGCTATTTTTTGATCGAATTTACTCGTGGATAGGATAGCATTAAGGGAGTGAATGATAAGAAAGAAAGTATTATGTAGTAGTTTGATTTTGTTTGCTTTATTGCTGTCAAAATTATACTCAACCCCACACAACAACACTTCTGGCAGCGATAAGATCGTTGCGGCGAAGTTGGTCGAAACTCCAGCTCATCATGGAGGCGACGAAGAGAAAAAAGAAAAAAGGAATTCTTTTGAATCTTACCTGAGTTCATTAACGTTTGCTGAAGATTCATTACCGATGGATCGCCCCTTGGTGGAAAGCAAATTGCGGAAGTTCTTCAGTAGGTTTTCATTTAAAAAAACAGGATCGTATGATATGCATAAAAAGGCGGAAACCTACCTGCCTACGATCGCCAAGATCCTGAAATCACATGGTATTCCAGAAGATTTTAAGTACATCCCATTGGTGGAGAGCGGTCTGAGCAAGGCTGTTGTTTCTTCTAAAGGGGCTGGTGGTTATTGGCAATTTATGCCAGCAACGGCACGCTTGTATGGTCTGCGGGTCAACGGCGCAGTGGATGATCGAAAGGATCTCATAAAATCTACTCATGCGGCAGCCCGTTATTTAAAATACCTCTACGCTCAATTCGGTAACTGGACGTTGGTGGCAGCCGCTTACAATGTAGGTGATGGTAGTTTAAAAGGTTCGATAAGAAGGCAGAAAAAGGATGATTACTTTGCTTTGAAATTGAACAATGAGACCGGATCTTATGTGTATAAATTGGTTTCCATGAAGGAAATTATCGAGCATCCACAGAAACACGGTTATTCCCGTTATGCAGATAAAGAGACAGAGACGCTGGACAAAGAACCTAATATGCTGTAGATATAGCGACTAGACATTAACAAAAAAGGATTTCCCATTGGGAAATCCTTTTTTGTTACGTTATTTGGCCAGCGGTTTGATCCAATGTGCTGGCAGATCTTATCTTAGGTCGACAATGTCGAATCCCGCGTAGTTATTTTTGTTGAAAGTGAAGAAGCTGGATGCAATGTTCTTGTTTCCTTCCTGTGCATTCAAGGTGTAGGTATAACGATTACCACTCTTATCAAAAATAGTCGTATCATAAATCAAATTATTCGCTTTATTGATCCGCAATTTAATTTTGGAATAGTTCTTTTTGCTATCAACCGGTGTCAATTCCACAACACTTAAACTCGTTCCCTTTGCTTTTTCCGCACGTGCTAAAGCATACTTGAACCCGGAGGTATAAAACGAGAAAATATTTGTGGGATTGATCTCATTTGTCGAGTTGCTTGCTTCCGATATTTCAACTTCTTTCTCTGCTTTCATGATATTCCATTGCGTTTTGGAATCTGAAATCAGAATTTGATTTTTGGTGTTGACATGGTATTTGTTATTTGCCTTGTCGAGATACAGTGTGCCTACATCGCTGTGCGTACCGCCATTTGCTTGTCTGATGTCCAATGTGAAACCAGCCTGTATGGTCTTATATCCATTGTATTTTTGACTTATTTTATTAAGTAATGCTTTTGCGTCATTTTGTGCATAGCCATATTGACTCCCTATAAGTAGCAAAAAGCTCAGCACTAATCCGAGTTGTTTTTTCATGTTAATTGTTTCTTAGCGTCTCCAAATACTGTTCTAATGAATATTCATCGGGATAAAGTACTTCACGTGCTTTACTTCCTTCAAATGGGCCTACAATTCCGGCGGCTTCCAGTTGATCGATGATTCGTCCAGCTCTGTTATAACCCAATTTCAATTTACGTTGGATTAAGGATGTAGAGCCTTGTTGATGCATGACAATCAAACGGGCAGCTTCTTCAAACAATTGATCGCGATCTTTTGGATCAAAATCTACACTACCTGAACCCTCTCCGTTTTCATCTACATATTCCGGCAGCATAAATGCCGATGGATAACCGCGTTGCGCTCCGATGTAATCGGAAATCTGTTCAACTTCTGGTGTATCGACAAATGCACACTGGATACGTATCAAATCACTTCCAGTAGCCAGTAGCATATCCCCGCGACCAATTAACTGGTCTGCTCCGCCCGTATCTAAGATAGTTCGCGAATCTACTTTCGATAATACACGGAAAGCAAGACGTGCCGGGAAGTTGGCTTTGATTGTACCTGTAATGATATTGACTGAAGGACGTTGGGTCGCAATGACCAGGTGAATTCCCACGGCACGGGCCAATTGGGCCAATCGTGCAATAGGGGTTTCGACTTCTTTTCCGGCAGTCATCATCAAATCGGCAAACTCATCAACAATAAGAACGATATATGGTAAGAATCGATGACCCTCCTCAGGGTTTAATCTACGATTGATAAATTTTGCATTATATTCCTTTAAATTCCGAACCTGTGCGTTTTTCAATAGGTCATAACGCTGGTCCATTTCAATACAAAGTGAGTTTAAGGTATTGATTACCTTTTTTGTATCTGTAATGATCGCTTCCTCCTCATCCGGTAGCTTGGCCAAGAAATGGCGTTCAACTTTTTTGAATAGAGAAAGTTCCACTTTTTTAGGGTCGACAAGCACAAATTTAAGCTCAGCAGGATGCTTTTTGTACAATAGGGATGTCAAAATCGCATTGATACCGACTGATTTACCCTGGCCCGTAGCTCCCGCAACCAAAAGGTGGGGCATCTTTGCCAAATCAGCAATGTACACTTCATTGGATATGGTTTTTCCCAAGGCAATTGGTAAATCCATATCCGTTTTTTGGAATTTCTCCGTCGCTAAAACCGAGCGCATGGAGACCATTTCTGGACTCGAATTTGGTACCTCGATCCCGATGGTTCCTTTACCTGGCATTGGTGCAATAATCCGGATTCCGAGTGCCGCAAGGCTTAAGGCAATATCGTCTTCCAGGTTTTTGATTTTTGAAATCCGTACACCTGGTTTCGGGATAATCTCATATAAGGTAACCGTAGGTCCGATTGTCGCTTTTATACTTTCAATCTCAATGCTATAATTTCTAAGCGTATCAACAATCTTGTTTTTGTTGGCTTCAAGTTCATGTTGATTGATCGTTATTTTCCCTGTTCCGTAATCTCTGAGCAAGTCAAGTGTCGGATGTTGATAGCCTGATAGGTCTAATTTTGGGTCATATTGACCAAATTGGGCAACAAGATCACTTGCTGTTATTTCCTTTTCCTCTTTGATGTCTTCGACAACTAGACCTGGGATTACAGCAACCTCAAGAGGAGGTTCTGGCTCCGCAGGTGCTGCAATCGATATGCTCGGACTGGAATTCGCCTGAAGGTGTAGGGTATCTTCTTCATCTTCGTTATCATCCTCCGGTTGATCAATGGTGAAGCTAATTGAGGGCGTATGTTCTGTGCGTTCCAGCGGGCTATCATCAAAGGTGAGGACAACCTTGTCCTTTGGATCTATTTGTGCCTCTGGTATGGGATGATGCGTAAATGCGGGGCGCTCAAGCTCTTCCTGTAAATTTTTCTCCCGATTGGATTGAAACCGTTCATTGATTGAAGTTGGCCGTTGGAAGGATTCTCTCACAGATTGTATCGAATCATCTTCAACATGAACTTTCGTCCTTAAACTATTTGTGGAATAGGAATCTTCTTCGTCTTCATCCTCGAGATCCTCGGATAACGATTTGGATTTGCGATTGCTAAACAAGACGAATTTAAAATCTAAATTGTACAAGAGTATCAATGTCGTCAGGTACGCGAATGCTAAAATACAGCCCACACCCACAACTCCCACCTGTGCTTCCAAGAGCTTATTGGTCCAAAAACCAAATTTACCTTCCAGCATATGTGGTGTATCTGCCATAAAACCGTGTAAAAATCCCAATGTGACTGAAATAAAAACAATCGCTACAAATGAATAAACGACAGTGCGGTATAGTGGAAGTAATGATTTTTTGAATAATAAACGATAGCCCAAAATGAACAATACCGGGATAAAAAGGAAAGAAGCAACCCCAAACCACTCATACATAAACTGGTTGGCAAGTAAGGCTCCAAATTTTCCTAACTTATTGTCAACGACAGGTAGTTCGACAGCCTCATCGTGAATTTCTTCGGACGAACTAAAAAGGGTGCTCCAACCGCCATTTGTTTTGGCGATATAACTTTGGTCATCTTCCCAGGTAAAAAGATAGGAAACAAAAGCGGTGGCAAAGGCCAATGAAAGTAAGATCAACAAAATCCCTAAAATTTTGACAGTCTTCTGCTGGGCATCTGAATAATCTCTAGGGATGCTGGGCTTTTGACTTTTTTCCTTTTTAAATGTTGCCGATTCTTTTGATAGGGCACGCTTGCCAGAAACTGAATTTCCTGCCTGCCTAAATGTATTTCCTTTATTTGACATTGAAAAGCTCACAATTATACTGCTTACAAACTTAGTTATTTTGATAGTATTTTGAAGATCATGTAGACTATTATTTTAAGTTTGTATTTTTTTCATAAACGAATAATTTCAGATAGGCTACTAAATGAATAATAGCAATTATAACTAGCAAATACTATGCCCTGAGAAGAGATTTGCTATTAAGATAGCGGTAAACAGGAAAGAATAGTCCTGTTTGGTCTGTCTTTTAGAGTTAAAGTAAATTATGTAGCTTTACTGATCAAATTAAGGCATTATGAATAAGTTTCAGATACGGAAAGCGAAACAAACTGATAAAGGAAGAATTTGGGAGATTATACAGCAGGCAATAGCATTGCGCAAGGAGCAGGGGAGCCGGCAGTGGCAAGACGGTTATCCAAATGAGGATGTAGTGCAATCTGATATCGATAGAGAATATGGGCATGTGTTGGAATTTGATGGTAACATCATTGGGTATGTTGCTATTATTTTCGATATTGAGCCTGCTTACAATGATATTGATGGTAAATGGCTTAGCGATGGTGAATATGTAGGCATTCACCGTTTGGCTTCGGCTCAGGATCCCCATATAAAAGGTGTTGGTACGGCTATTATGCAAGGAGTGGAAGAAATCGCTGTCCAGAATGCTGTATATAGTATCAAGGTAGATACGAATTTTGATAATGCCGGTATGTTACATGTATTTGACAAGTTGGGCTATCAATATTGCGGGGAGGTGTATTTTCGCGGTGCCTCCCGTCGTGCTTTTGAAAAGCTATTGAAATAAATGGTTAAAGGGCCGAAATGAGTTTAAAATGGGTTAGGTTCTTGTGACCTAGTGGAGTGGCTATTTATCAGAAATAAAAAACCCTTTTAACACGGTTAAAAGGGTTTTTTATTAAATAAAACTACACTTATGCAATAATCAAATAATAGTTTTTCTTGCCTCGCTGTGCAATGATGTATTTATTATTCACCAAATTGCTTTCGGTGATAATTTGCTCGCTATCTGTTACTTTTTCGCGGTTGATAGAAACACCACCTCCTTGGAGCATTTTACGTGCTTCGCCTTTTGAAGGGAAAACCTGCGTATTTACAGCTAAAAGATCGAGAATATTGATTCCTGCCTTTAGATCTTCTTTTGTTACTTCGAACTGCGGAATACCTTCAAATACTTCCATTACAGCCTCGTGATCCAGGTTGTCTAAAAATTCCAATGTGCCATTGCCAAAAAGAAACTCAGATGTCTTGATCGCAGTTTCATAAGCTTCTTCGGAGTGCGTACGAATGGTAATATCTTTGGCCAATGCTTTTTGGACAATGCGTAAATGTGGTGCTGCGTCATGTTCAGCAATGATCGCCTCAATTTCAGCCTGTGGTTTAAGCGTAAAGATCTTAATCCAGTTTTTAGCATCGTCATCGGATGTGTTTAACCAGAATTGGTAATATTTATAGGGTGAAGTCTTCTTTGGATCAAGCCACACTGCTCCAGATTCTGTTTTACCGAATTTTTGGCCATCTGCTTTTTTAATCAATTGTGTGGTGATTGCATAAGCTGTGCCTTGATCCTGGCGACGGATCATTTCACTTCCGGTGACAATATTACCCCATTGATCAGATCCACCCATTTGTATTTTACAATTGTGGTGTTTCCATAGGTAATAAAAATCGTAACCTTGAATCAATTGATAGGTAAACTCCGTAAATGATAGACCATTGTCCCCTTCTAAACGTTTTTTTACGGAATCCTTTGCCATCATATAGTTTACGGTAATCATTTTACCGATATCACGAATAAAATCCAAAAATTTGAAATCTTTGAACCAGTCGTAATTATTAACCATTTGGGCATCATTTTCGCCTTCTCCAAATTCAAGAAATTTGCCTAACTGTTTTTTTAGACAGGTAACATTATGTTGTAAAGTTGCCTCGTCAAGTAAGTTACGCTCTGCAGATTTGAAAGAAGGGTCTCCAATCATTCCTGTTGCTCCACCTACCAATGCCACGGGTTTATGGCCCGCATTTTGGAAATGGATCAAGGTCATGATTTGAGTTAAGTGTCCTACGTGTAGAGAGTCTCCTGTGGGATCAAAGCCAATATAGCCAGCGACTTTTTCTTTATTCAGTAAGTCTTCAGTTCCAGGCATAATATCTTGCAACATGCCTCTCCAACGTAATTCTTCTACAAAGCTCATTGTTAAATGGATTTAATTTTTTAATTTACAAGATGCAAAGATAGGAGATTAAGCGTATATTGAGCGAATAATTCCTGATAAAAGCACACGCTAATAAGCTAATATGAATTTTTTATCCCATTTTTATTTTGAGCGGTTTGCGACCAATCCCGAGCGAATAATCGGTGGATTGCTACCCGACTTATTAAAAAATGCCGATAAAACTTTTGTGCTCAAGCCCCGACAATACGAAGATCAACTGCTGGATAATCCCTTGTTGGAACAACTTTATATCGGCTGGAACCGTCATATTGAAGTTGATCGCCTTTTTCATAATTCAACGTATTTTTTTCATCATACACATCAATTAAAGTTACAGATACAGTCCAGTTTACAGGGACTGCCAATTCGGCCTTCCTTTATGGCACATATTGCATTGGAGCTATTATTGGATCATATCCTGACACAGCAAAAAGCGGTTTCCATAGATAAATTCTACACTGCAATGTCTCAGGTGAATGACGAGGCCGTGCGAAAATTTCTCAAAATAAACCAATTAGATGATATCCCTAAATTTGAGAAATTTTACCATCAATTTATTGACTGGAAATACATCTATGATTATGCACATATTGAAAAAATTGCTGGTGCGCTTTTCAATATCTGTAAACGTGTATGGCAATTTGAGGTTCAGGAGCAGCAACGTGAATTATTGACTTCTCAGTTGATTTCTTATTTACAGCATCATATGGGGGATTATCAGGAGATTTACCATGATATTCATTATGAATTGGTCGACTTTAAATAGTCTACCTGAAAAATACCAATAGTATAAGACCTTGAAAATATTTATTTTCGCATAATTTTACGTATAAAACTAATTTTACATGTCACATAGACTTTTTCGGAAGAAAAGTGTTGATCAGATCCTAGCGGATACCCAAAAGGAGGGTGGAACTGGCCTCGCGAAGGTTTTGGGGGTAACCGATCTGGTTTCATTGGGTATAGCCGCTATTGTGGGCGCTGGAATCTTTAGCACCATCGGATTAGCGAGTTATGAAGGTGGTCCCGCTGTTTCTCTTCTTTTTATTTTTACGGCCTTTGCCTGCGTGTTTACAGCTCTGGCATATGCACAGTTTGCTAGTACTGTACCCGTCTCCGGATCGGCTTATACGTATGCTTATGTGGCTTTTGGAGAACTGTTTGCCTGGATTATAGGTTGGGCGCTCGTGTTGGAATATGCGGTTTCCAATACTGTTATTGCTATTTCCTGGTCGCAGTATTTTGTTTCGATGCTGGAGGGCTTTGGTTTACATATCCCCGCTTGGCTTTCCATGGCGCCCGGATACGCTTATGATGCTGTTGATAAAATGAACCAACACGGTGTAGCAAGCCTTACGGCCATTGACCAACATGGTCTAGCAGCTTTTAACAGCGCTCCTCGGATCGCAGGAATGCCTATTATATTTGATTTGCCGGCAGGTGTAATTACATTTTTGGTTACGTGGCTTGTTTATATAGGCATCAAGGAGTCCCAAAAAGCGAGTATGATTATGGTGATGATCAAGGTCGGGATCATCCTAGCGGTTATTTTTGGTGGTATATTTTACGTGAAACCTGAAAATTGGACTCCTTTTGCGCCAAATGGCTTACAAGGGGTGCTTGGAAGTGTGGCTGCCGTATTCTTTGCTTTTATCGGGTTTGATTCGATTTCCACAACTGCTGAGGAATGTAAAAATCCGCAACGGGATCTGCCTAAAGCCATGATTTATTGCCTACTGATCTGTACGGTATTGTATGTTGCTATTACTTTGGTTCTTACAGGTATGGTAAACTACACCGAACTTAATGTCAAAGATCCTTTGGCGTTCGTGTTTAAATATGTCGGATTTGACCATATGGCTGGCATTATATCGGTAACATCGGTTATTGCGATTACGAGCGCACTCTTGGTCTATCAATTGGCTCAACCAAGGATTTGGATGACAATGAGCCGGGATGGTTTATTGTGGAAGAAGTTTGCGACAATTCATCCAAAATATAAAACACCTTCTTTCGCAACAATTGTAACGGGTCTAGTCGTCGCAATTCCTTCTTTATTTTTCAAGATGGACTTTTTTGTCGATTTGACAAGCGTCGGTACCTTCTTTGCTTTTATTTTAGTGTGTGCTGGTGTACTGTATATGGACTATTCGGGCTTATCGGCCAAATCTAAATTTAAAGTTCCATACATCAATGGTAAATATATAGTAGGACTAGGACTTCTTGTCGCAATAGTAATGATTTCTATCTATGCGAAGGAGACCATACAGGAGTGGAAGTCTTTATCACTGGTTGAAATCCTAGAGCATAAAATGTTGGTGATTATTTTTTGGCTTACCTGGCTGGGGTTGAGCGTTTATAGCTTTAAGATGAATTTTTCGCTCTTGCCTGTTATTGGAATTTTGATCAATTTGTATCTGATGACGGAGCTCGGGGCCAGTAACTGGATTATTTTTGTGATTTGGTTGGTGATTGGACTGGGCGTTTATTTTATGTATGGCTATAAACATTCCAAGTTAAATAAATCGGTATCTATTTAGTGCTGGAATCTAATTCTTTAAACAAAAAAGGAGCTTTTAAAGCTCCTTTTTTGTTTAATTTAAAATCGCCACAATAGGATTCGGCTTACTTTGTTGCCTTGTTCCATGCGGATGACTTCAGATTCTTTTACGTTGATTTTTTTTAGTTTATGCTGTAAGAAACGGACATCTTCACGGTGAGCCACCAATGAAGAGAACCATTTAACCTGATCTTTATAGAACTGACTTTCAAATATCATGCGAGTCAAGAAGGCTTTCTCGCCACCATCGCACCAAAGCTCACTTCCTTGTCCTGAAAAAGTCTGCACAACAGTGTTCTCGTCTAATTTAGCATTTTTTATACCCGTGGTTTTACGTACGGATTGTTGTAATGCTTCTGTTTGGGAACTAAAGAAGGGCGGGTTGCAGATGATCATATCAAATTTTTCATCTGGAAGAATGATATCTTTGAAAATCGCTTTTGGATTGTTTTGTAATCTTATCTGGATGTTCTTTTTTAAGCTCATGTTGGTACGCGTAATTTCAATCGCGTTTTTATAAGCTCTTTTAATAATTTCTGAGCCAACAAAACTCCACCCATATTCTTGGTGGCCGATAATAGGATAGATACAACTCGCTCCCACGCCGATATCGAGGACCCGTACTTTCCCCCCTTTTGGGATTTCGCCATTATTATCTCTGGCAAGTACATCAGCAACATAATGGATATAGTCTGCTCTGCCTGGGATAGGTGGGCATAGATTTTCTTTTGGAATATCCCAATGTTGGATGTGATAGTATTTTTTTAGAAGTGCTTGATTTAATACTTTAACAGCTTCGGGATTGTTAAAATCAATCGTTTTGATTTTATAGGCATTGAGTGTAACAAAATCTTTTAATGAGGGTTCGATTTTGCTAAGCTCGTCAAAATTGTAATTATCGAGATGTCTATTTCGAGGGTGTAATTTCTTTGTTGGATTAGCGTCTGCCATGTTATAATATTTGCAACAAAAGTAATGGAATTCTATTGAATAAAAAAGGTGATGCTTTTGCACCACCTTTAATGACTTAATCTTTCCGTGTGAGATGAACCTCCGATGTCTGCGGAAAGTTTAACGGAACCCGCTCAATCGTAACGAAACTGGAGTCCAGACCGAATCCTTTTTCTTCCGATAAGCTCATTTTTTTCAGGTATCCGTAAATATCCATAATGACTTTTTCGATCCAGGACATCTGGTTGGTTTTGGACAGTACTTTTTCCAGTACAACAAATTTAAAATCTCCAGGGATATTATGTTTACGCAATGTGTCGTATTGGCTTGTAATGTCGATTTCGCCTTTTTTAACCATGTCTTCAACGACTTTCCTGAAAAGTAGACTGATACGCTGTTCTTCTCTAAAACCTAATTTAAAGTCGATCCGTATAAGTTTTCCAGGGATTAGTTGATCAATGGAGTACTCCCGGGTGTGGGGATGATCCATCACATCTACATGGACTAACCAGTAAACGTCAGCGCGCTTAGGTTTTTTATTAATGATGGAGTAGATAATTTTTGCTTCAATTTCAGATTTGAAATTTGCGCTGGTCAAGTATACCAAATGTGAAGCAAAAGGCGGTACGGACTTGTCTTCACTCAATTCCGATATAATCGGATAGTATTTGTTGATATTGATAAAATTGACAAAACGATTTTTAATCTTACGCGCGGTATACCAACAATACATTGTACCAAACAGGGCGATTGCCAACAAAAGTGTCAACCAGCCACCATGGGCAATTTTTACACCGTTACCGATCAAAAAGGTTAATTCGATCACAAAATAGGCAACTAAGAAAACGCCAATCAGTACGCGATTGACTTTCTTCATCGCTAGGAAATATCCCATTAAAACGGTTGTCATCAGTACCGTTAAGTTAATGGCGAGACCATAGGCTGCATCCATTTTGCTCGATTCTTCAAAAACCCAGATAACAATCATACAGCCAATCCAGAGAATAAGGTTGATCGAAGGTACATAGAGTTGCCCTTTATGCTCGCTTGGGTAGCGGATGGCGACTTTGGGCCAGATATTTAGACGTACAGCTTCTGAAATTAAGGTATAGGATCCGGATATCATGGCCTGACTGGCGATCACGGCAGCAATAGTTGCGATAGCAATACCGTAACCGATAAACCAATCTGGCATAATGGAGTAAAACGGATTTGCTCCACCTAAAACACGACCTTCCTGTGTTAATAACCAGGCGCCTTGACCAAAATAATTTAATACCAATGTGATCTTGACATAGATCCAGCTAATGCGAATATTGGCCTTGCCACAGTGTCCCATATCTGAATACAAGGCTTCCGCTCCTGTTGTACAGAGGAATACTGCCCCGATCAAGAGTAAGGAGTGTGGGTAAGTTACTAGGATATGAAAGGCATAATATGGATTAATCGCCTTCATGACCTCCGGTGCCAAATGTAGGTGAGATAAACCAAGGACACCAATAATGGTGAACCATATGGTCATTAATGGGCCGAATACCTTTCCAACAACAGAAGTACCAAACCGTTGAATAATAAAAAGTAGGGAAATAATTGTAACGACAATAGGTACAGTGGGTAACCCTGGAAATTTAATGTCCAAACCTTCTATCGCAGAGGATATGGTGATGGCTGGTGTAATCATCCCGTCAGCTAGTAGCGTTGCTGCGCCGATCATTGCAGGGAAAATCAACCATGGTGCCCGTTTGCGAACTAAAGAATAAAGTGAAAGAATCCCACCCTCGCCTTTGTTGTCCGCACGCAGGGTTACCCAAACGTATTTGATGGTTGTTTGCAGTGTCAGTGTCCAAAATACGCAGGAGAGACCACCCAAAACAAGATCTTTTTGAATGGCACCTTGTCCCATGATTGCTTTGAAGACATATAGCGGTGAGGTACCGATATCTCCAAACACGATTCCTAAACTGATCAATAATCCAGCGAAGCTTACTTTATTGATACTGTTGTGATGACTGTTATCTGTCATTTAATGATTATTTTATTTCAAAATATAATGCAAAAATATACTTTTTGTTTGTACTTTAAACAAGTACATTTACTGCGCCAAATTTTAGCATTTCATTTGACATGCGCAATAGCTGTTAAAATTTGTTAAAAGAATCTACCGATCCTTACTTTCACTAAAAAACTTTTAAACAAAATACTAACTTTGTTGTTGATAATTCAAATAGTTAGCGTTATATTTGATTAAACCGTAACCAATATTTGAAGTCTAATTTAACACTATGAGGAGAAATCTACTTAAAGCAGCTTATTTAACACTTATTACCGCACTGACTTTGTGCAGCGGGGTAGGACAGGTGTATGCGAATTCTCCTGATAACCATACTTCTTTGCAAGCTACTTGGAATGAAAATGCGGAATTTGGAGATAATAATATCAAGGATACCGAGAAATTAATCAATAATGTGAAAGTATTCTATAATCCTATCGCCGAACAGGTTAACCTTTCCTTTAAATTAGCAAAGTCGTCTGCTGTATCTATTAAAGTCATGGATGCTTTAGGCAACGAAATTTTACAACTAATGAACGGAAATCTTGAGGCTGGTGTGCAGAATCTTTCTTTTGAACATGGCGGTAAATTAACAACCGGTTTTTATTTCCTGCGGGTCGTTGCGGGATCAGAGACTGTGGTAAAAAGATTTTCTGTTCGCTAATTTTTTGATAATAAGATAAGATTTGACAAATCAAAATCATTATAAAAAAAAGAAGGGAATCATTTGATTCCCTTCTTTTTTAATTTATTCTTGAACTTCATCAACCCATAGCCCATCCTCTTGGATGATCTTGATCAATTCGTCTAATGCTTTTGCGGAACTTACATTCTTTTTGACAACCTTTTGGCCTCTATATAGGGTTACTTTGTCAGGACCAGCACCAACATAACCATAATCCGCGTCTGCCATCTCGCCGGGACCATTCACGATACAACCCATGATGCCTATTTTAAGGCCTTTGAGGTGATTGGTACGACTACGTATCATTTGGGTAGTCTCCTGAAGATCAAATAATGTTCTACCACAGCTCGGGCAAGAGATGTATTCTGTTTTTGATATTCTCGAACGGGTTGCCTGCAATATTCCAAAGGAAAGAGATGCGATATTTTCTAATGGTGTAGCCGGAGAATCAATCCATATACCCGAACCTAAACCATCGATTAATAATGCTCCCATGTCTGTGGAAGCATACAATTGTATTTTCGAGATCGGTTCCTCTGGATCCATAAATTCACCCATAGGACCTGAAAAGTACTCTTTACGATAGGACCTTTTGATAATAACGGGATTATCGATACCGATTTCTTGCAGATTTCGGAAAAATTGCCGTTGATCGGCCATCCCGTGTGTATGATCGGTTTCTAATATAAATACAACGGTCTTGTCTAGCGGTAAGGATTCAAATAGCGGGCTCGTTAAGTCCGTATTACGAATTTTTACCATATTCAGCACACTGTCCTTATTTTCTGCATGAACAAACTCTTCCAATGTATAGAGTGGATGGATATTTGTTTTGTCTTTAAGGTTAGACCAAGTCCCAAAATTATATACCTGTTTTAAATTTGCGGGCATATTAAATGAAGGGAGATGATCTCCTAGATAAACAAAATCTACGGATTGCTCACCCATATGATATTTATCCAAAAGCAGGTCATAGCGGTAACCAACTTTGGCTAGAATTTGCGCGTCTTTTAGATTCTCATTTGAGATATCTGTCACTATCCGGGGTACCAGCGAACCGCCAATGAAGGTATTGACCTCCTGGCTCTGATAGGGAATAGTGGGGCTATCTGGAGAGAGTTGTACAATTTCTGCTGTCGGTTGATTGGCCAAGGTTGCTTTTCGCTTGCTATATCTATTGACCAAAGCTATTGCCACCGGAGCTTCGCGTTCTGGCTCTTCGGTCAGGGAAACTCTTACCGTATCTCCAAGTCCGTCTTCCAGCAAGGTGCCTATCCCTACGGCAGATTTCACACGCCCGTCTTCTCCATCACCGGCCTCCGTTACACCAAGATGTAAGGGATAGTTCATGTTTTCGGCAACCATCTTTTCAACCAGCAGACGATAGGCTTTGACCATAACCTGAGGATTGGAGGATTTCATCGAAATGCATAGGTTATAGAAATTGAGATCTTCACACATCCGGATGAATTCCATGGCGGATTCTACCATTCCTTCCGGTGTATCACCATAATGGCTCATGATCCGATCTGAAAGCGAACCATGGTTTGTGCCAATTCGCATCGCAGTACCGTACTCCTTGCAAATGTTGACCAGTGGTGTAAACTTCGCATAGATTCGTTCAAGTTCTAATTTATATTCCGCTTCTGTATAGGATAACAGGTCAAATTTCTTCTTATCGGCATAGTTGCCGGGATTGACCCTAACTTTCTCGACAATACGGGCAGCTACCTCAGCCGCATTTGGCGTAAAGTGTATATCGGCCACTAAGGGTACATGGTAGCCTCTTTTGCGAAGCTCACTTTTTATATTTGCTAGGTTCTGGGCTTCTTTTATGCTAGGTGCAGTGATACGAACATATTCACAACCAGCTTCTACCATGCGAATGGTCTGTTCAACAGAACCCATCGTATCCATCGTATCCATCGTAGTCATACTTTGAATACGGATGGGGTTGTCTCCACCCATAGGGATATCACCAATCTGAATTTCCCTGGTTTTCCATCTCGAATATTCTACCTTGGAATTGCAATAGATTCCCGGTAAAGTCAACATATTACTTGTGTTCATATATAACACAAAGTTAGCTTTTCTTGACTAAAAATTCGCTGTCAATTAATATCTTCTGATTTTTATTGATGTAATTCCACCATTGATGTTGAAATCAAACTTTTCGGTCGCAGCATCATAATTTGTGGATTTCACCATACCATCTGTCTTGAGGAAATCGCCTTCATAAGAAGTTGATGATAAGGCATTATCACTAGTAATGCGGCAAGCTGCATTTTTTGGAATGGAAATTTCAATGGATGATGCTCCGGCATCCATGGATATTTTTGTATTCGCTAAAGGTTGTCCAAGTTTTAATCTTAGACTTGTCGCACCAGCATCAATATCCAATACTTCAACTTTATAGGGTGAAAGATCCAGTTTGGCATCGATGGCGCCGATATCAAAGTTTAGCTTCCACACGATAGCCGGGTTGAGTGCAATGTAGGTATTGTTGTTTTTGCTGTTAAAATCTTTGTCTTTGGATTTACCTTTTAAGTTGATGTTTATTTTATCTGGAGATTCGCCATGAGTCGTCATCCCCAAGAGGTAATCACCGGAGGTATTATACGCGGTGAAGATGGACGATGTTGTGGTGCTATCGTTTTTTAAAGAAGTAGCTCCAAGATCGATATTCAAAGTTGCGCTTTGGATTTTATTGTCCAAGGGTACCTGTAGTTTTTGTGTTGTATAGTTGGTCTTATCGTTCGGATCGTCGTCACTATGAATGTGCAAACCTTTATTTTTGAGTAATTGCGTTAATAAAGGTTCTTTCGGAGTGGATAAACCGATATAAGTAAGAAAGCCCAATATGACCACAGTAGCACCTATGGCAATAAACTGTCCTATTTGTTGATCCTTCGGTACCAACATGCGGATCCCGGCAAGGACAATGAATAAGGGCCAATACCTGAAAATTCCAACCCAGTTAAAGGAGATGCTATTGAGTTGGGATAGTAAAAGAATAATCCCTATAAAAAGAATTGTAATTCCAGTTGTTATACGTTGTGTATTCATGACTAATTCCGTTTTGTTATATACCCCAAAAGTAAATCGCTTTATTGGACACTGTATGAAAGATTAGGCTATTATACATAAAAATTCGGTAAATGTGACTAATTGGTCGGTAAGTAATTTCGTTTTTCTCCCACTTTTTGGGATTCTGCTTGTTTATATATTTGTTGGAATTAATTACCTTTAGTGGATACATGGACAAAACATGACGTTTAGAATGTATAATACGTGGAATTTAAATTGATAATATGATTTTTCATCACATTGGTGCATATCTTATACTCCTGAAGTCAGTCTTTAAGAAACCTGAGAAAGGACAGATTTATTGGAAAGAAACTTTATTGGCCATGACGGATATCGGGATAGGATCGTTGGGACTTATTGTGATCATTTCGACTTTTATCGGGGCGGTAATGACAATGCAGATCGCTTTTCAGATGGTTTCCGACCTTATTCCCAATTCGATTATTGGTTCTATCAATAGAGATTCAAATATTTTAGAGTTAGGGCCTACTATTTCGGGATTGGTATTGATGGGGAAAATCGGTTCATCCATTTCTTCTCAAATTGGCTCAATGCGTGTGACAGAGCAGATCGATGCCTTGGAGATTATGGGTATTAATGCTCCTGGATACCTGATATTGCCCAAAATATTGGCTGGGGTGACGATGATACCGATGTTGGTTATTATCGCTATTGTCTGCGCATTAGTAGGGGGGCTATTGGGCGGTTCTCTTTCTGGAGCTGTAACGCCGGCAGATTATATTTTGGGTATTCAGGATAATTTTAATGGCTTTACAGTCACAGTAGCACTTGTAAAAGCGGTGGTGTTTGGTTTTATCATTACTTCGGTGTCGGCATATAAAGGGTATAATGTGAAGGGGGGAGCCCTTGAAGTGGGCCAGGCAAGTACAGAAGCTGTTGTGGTGGGCTGTATTACCATTCTAGCTGCGGATTATGTCATTACAGCGTTAATGCTTTAAGGAGATTCTATGATTCAAATCGAAAATATAAATAAATCCTTTGGTGATAATCATGTTCTAAAGGGTATCAGTGCGAGTTTTGAACCGGGAAAAGTAAGCTTAATTATTGGCGGATCCGGTTCTGGGAAAAGTACTTTGCTTAAGTGTATTGTCGGGTTACATCATCCGGAAAAGGGAAAGGTATTGTTTGATCAAACGGATTTCACACGGATGAATTTTGAGGAACGCGTCCCGATCCGGAAAGAAATAGGTATGCTGTTCCAAAATTCAGCTTTGTTTGATTCAATGACGGTTGAACAGAATATTATGTTTTCACTGGACATGTTTACGGATATGTCTAAATCGGAAAAGTTAGACCGTGCAAATCATTGTTTGGAACAAGTGAATTTAGAGGGACGAAACAAGTTATTTCCAGCGGAATTATCCGGTGGGATGAAAAAACGTGTAGGTATTGCACGTGCAATCAGTATGAATCCCAAATACCTTTTTTGTGATGAACCCAATTCAGGCCTAGATCCGGAAACCTCTATTGTTATTGATGAATTGGTACTTAAAATTACGCAGGAATTGAAATGCACTACCGTCGTTGTAACTCACGATATGAATTCTGTTATGGGGATTGGGGAATATATTCTGTTCTTATATAAAGGGCAGAAATTTTGGGAGGGATCCAATAAGGATATGATGCGGTCGGATGTCGAAGAATTAAATAATTTCGTGTTTGCAAGTCCATTGATGAAAAGCGCCAAGGCATCTATGGGGCAATAAGGTAGAAATGATGTGTGCCAGCACTACGAGATTGGCGCCGTTGTTTTTCTATAAGCTCACCATATTGTTTCATATGAGTTTTTTATGCGGTTTGTTAGTGTGATGTATGTCTTTAAGGAGGATGTGGAGTGGTAAATTTCAATATGCAAGAAATTTAGCTTAGTTTTGTCGGAAAATTTTGATTTTGGCAACTACAAATATACAACTATTGACCCCACAACATTGGGAAGACTATGAACTCATTGACTGTGGTGATTTTGAAAAATTAGAACGTTTTGGCGACCTGATATTAATCAGACCTGAACCGCAGGCAGTATGGCCCAAGGCTTTGAGCGATGCAGAATGGAACAAACGTTACCATATCAAATTCAAAGGACGGTCGGCTACTTCCGGAGAATGGTTGAAAAAAAATCCGAAAATTCAGGACCGTTGGCATATTCAATATAAAAACGATGATGTAGCAATCAAATTTAGATTGGGGCTTACCTCATTTAAGCATGTCGGAATATTTCCTGAACAGGCTGTTAATTGGGATTATATTTCGGAGTCTGTCCGTTCCTTCAAAACTGAAAAACCTAAAGTTTTAAATCTTTTTGCTTATACAGGTGGTGCTTCTTTAATAGCCAAGGCCGCAGGAGCAGACACAACACATGTGGACTCCATCAAGCAGGTAGTGACCTGGGCCAATGAAAATATGGAGATTTCCAATCTGGATAATATTCGTTGGGTAGTTGAGGATGCATTGAAGTTCGTCAAGCGTGAGCTTAAACGCGGAAATACATACAATGGTATTATTTTGGACCCACCGGCATATGGGCATGGGCCAAAAGGGGAGAAATGGAAGCTTGAAGATCATATTATGGAGATGATGACTGAGGTTGTTCAATTATTGGATCCTAAAGAGCATTTCTTGATCTTAAATACCTATTCATTGGGTTTTTCTTCGGTCATTGTGGAGAATTTAATAAAAACTGCCTTTCCAAAAGTAGAGAATTTGGAAATCGGTGAGCTTTTTCTACAGGCTACTGCAGGACCAAAACTACCATTAGGTGTTTTTGGGAAATTCCGTAAAATTGCAAAGTAGACCTTACCATTTGTAAAGGAAAGTCCATAATAACATAAAACGCGGCAGGTTTACCAAACCTGCCGCGTTTATTTTTAGGATCTCACCGATATCAACTTGCCTAAATATGAATATTTTTTAAGCGGACGGTAGCAAGTTCCAGTTGTAAGGGTATCGCTTCTATCGTGTTTTTAGGAAAACAGGAAAACTGATCCTGTAGCGTATGGTAGTAATCTATCCCCGCCTGTAATTGTGCCTTGAATTTATCGACATATTTTACTTTCTTGTCATTAAGTTTATCTTGATTATCACTCACATATTTTTGGATATGATCGATATACAGGTTTAATTCATTGATCAGTACAAATGGCCGATCAGCATGCTCCAGTAGCGATACACGACCATAGATGTGATCAATCATCTGCTTTAACGAATATTGTTTTTTAAACCAGTACAGATTTGGCCCAGGACAAATGGAGACTGCTGTCTGCTCTCTTTTTTGTTGGATACCATATTTGAGATAAGCCGGAGCTGCTAGCCCCTCACAGAGACAGGTTTTTTCGGTAATGGTATCGAATGCCTTGCTATATTCTTCTGCGCTAAGTTGTTGTTTTTGCAGATCTTGAATCTTTTGATACTGATAGGCACGTGAAGCGGTACAAAGGGGCTTGTCTCCAAATTCCCGATTAGAAACAAGATATTCTTTTTTACAAGGACTTCCGGGTCTTCCTTTTTGGATACGTTCCAATCGTAGTTTTTCAGCACTACTGGGCCTGAAATTATTAAAGGGAACACCTAAAGGCGAGGCTCCACTACAATAGAAGTCTGTCTGTTCAGCCTGCTCGAGTGCTTTTAATGTTGCACTGTCTACCGTTGTAGCTTCCGGAACCATTAAAAATGGGGATCCCCAACCTACTGCGTCGAATTTATAATAATCCAATAAAAACTGATGTTCCATGGCAGTGCCTATTCCTCCTTGAACAGTATACCTGATCTGGGGGGAATCTGTCAACGATACACCATGTGTAAGCCAATAGTGCTGATAAATTGCAAAGAGCTCAGCTTGCAAGCTTTCTCTTTTTTCTTTGAATTCTTCGAGGATAGGCCCCAATAGAAAGCCGTCGGTCGCGAAAGCATGTCCCCCGCAATTCAAACCGGATTCTACACGGAATTCTGAAACCCAAACGCCTCTTTTTGCAAGATATTTTGCTTGGATAAGTGATGATCTAAAATCGCTGACTTTTAATATAACTTTCTTATCAAAGGTGCCGTCTTCCTTAGGGAAGAATGCTGGTAATTCGGCAAGATAAGCATATAGATGGGGGTTCATGCCCGCAGATAGAACGACTGCGGAATGTAAGGTGGAGTTGGCGAATCCGCGTAAAGCAGATAAGGCATCCGAATGCTGCTGCGCTAAAGCGATGCCGTTCCTGTAATTTATTTTATCCACTTTGGACATGATATTCACATCAATGTCTCCAGGTTTCAGGTAAGTGATCAATAGATCCTGTAGTGCAGTTTTAACCGCACGGTTTGTTTCAATTTCCATCGCATGATAGATCGGTTTGGAGGGATGTGAATCCGGTAGAAGCTGGAAATATTTGGTCAGTTCCGAATTTTCCGTAAAGGATTGATGTTTCAGGGAATTTATCTGCCTGTTGACCACCTGCTCTACGAGATCGAGATAAGCTGTGATTCTATTTGCACGATAATCAGCATCTGTCGTAAGGATGGGATGATATTGAATTTGATATTGCCCGCAATAATAGCAGCGCATACGCTCGATGAGTTCATCATCAACAATGGACATCACGGATGAAATTCCGTATTGTGCGACTTTAATGGCTGAGTCTATTGAAAAAGCTAGCCCCAATACAGGGATATGGAAAGTGTGCGTCATTCTTAAATAGTTCTTTTACGAAATAATCAAGAATAACGCGATTAAAAAATAATGACTATACGTTTAAAGTGGTGATTGTGATCACTATTCAAAAACGATGGTCTTATAGTCGTTGAGCATCACACGGTCTTCGCTCAATAGGCGTATCGCTCTGCTTAAAACTGCTTTTTCAATTTCTTTTCCTGCAGTTACCATATCTTTAACGGTATAGGTATGATTGACGTGACGGATATCCTGAACGATGATAGGACCTTCATCAAGCTGATCGGTAACAAAATGTGCTGTAGCTCCAATAATTTTTACCCCTCTGGAATGTGCCTGCTTGTAGGGATTCGCTCCAATAAATGCAGGTAGAAAAGAATGATGGATATTGATCAACCTATTTGCGAATGTTGCAACAAAAAGAGGCGATAGGATGCGCATAAATTTTGCTAGGATGATATAATCAAAACTGTATTGTTTGATTTGCGTAATCAGTTGTGTTTCGAAATCTTCTTTGGATAAGCCTTCGTGTGAAATACAATGAAAAGGTATATCAAATTTGTCTGTGAACGATCGCAAAGTATCATAATTACCAATGACTGCCTGTACTTCAGCACCCCAGGTTTCAAAATGCTGTCGAACTAGAATATCTGCTAGACAATGATGTTCTTTGGTGACAAGGACAACAATTTTTTTTCGATTACTGGGGTTGACCTGAATTTGGGCAGAAGGCGGAAGTACTTCAGCCAGCGAATCGCTGAGCTGAGCCTGGTCAGGAAATAAACCATTACAGACAACGCGAACAAAAAATTTATTTGCTTCTTCGTCCACATACTCTCGCATGGTAACGATATTAAGCTGATATTTGGCCAGGGTGTTGGATATATTGGCTACCAATCCAACGGCATCTTGACATTGGATCAGAATTAAGGTTTGGTCGTGCATGGAATATTGGTTGTAGGCTGTAAAAAAGCGGGTTAATTTAACCCGCTTTTTTTGTTAGTTCTTCTTCAAGGTCTACTTCTACACGTAGATTTTCAACAATATGTTTTTGTCGATCTGGTGTATTTTTGCCCATGTAGTATTCTAATAATTGTTGAATCTTATTGTCTTTTGATAAAATGACTGGATCCAAACGGATATCTTTTCCGATAAATAGGCCAAACTCGGAAGGTGATATTTCACCTAAACCTTTAAATCGAGTGATCTCGGGTTTGGCTCCTAGCTTTGCAATTGCTTTCTGCCTTTCTTCATCGGAGTAGCAATAAATAGTCTCTTTTTTGTTCCTAACACGGAATAATGGTGTCTGAAGGATAGATACGTGACCTGCTTTAACCAAATCGGGAAAAAACTGTAAGAAAAACGTTAATAATAGAAGACGGATGTGCATTCCATCGACATCGGCATCGGTAGCGATGACGATATTATTGTATCGCAGTCCATCGAGTCCATCTTCAATGTTGAGCGCATGTTGCAAGAGATTGAACTCTTCATTTTCATAAACAATTTTTTTGGACATGCCAAAAGAGTTCAATGGTTTTCCTTTTAAACTGAAAACCGCCTGAGTCTGTACATCACGTGACTTGGTAATTGACCCTGATGCGGAGTCCCCCTCGGTTATGAAAAGTGTAGTCTCTTGGTTGCGTTCATTTTTATCACTGAAATGGACTTTACAGTCACGCAATTTACGGTTGTGTAAAGATGCTTTTTTAGCTCTTTCGTTGGCTAATTTCTTGATCCCAGCAATATCCTTACGTTCTCTTTCAGATTGAAGAATACGTTTTTGAAGCGCATCTGCTGTACTTGGATTTTTATGCAGATAATCATCCAATGCTTTTTTGACAAAGTCATTAATGAAACCTCTTACAGTCGGGCCTTCAGGTCCGACGCTCTGAGAACCCAATTTTGTTTTTGTTTGGGACTCGAAAACGGGTTCCTGTACCTTGATGGCTATCGCCCCAATAATTGAAGATCGAATGTCGGATGCGTCAAATTCTTTTTTGTAGAACTCGCGGATTGTTTTGACAATTGCTTCTCGGAAGGCTGCCTGATGTGTCCCCCCCTGGGTAGTATGTTGACCGTTAACAAAAGAATAGTATTCTTCTCCATATTGTTGACCGTGGGTCATCGCAATCTCAATATCATCACCTCGAAGGTGAATGATCGGATAGCGCATGGATTCGGCATCAATATTCCTCTCTAATAGATCTTTTAAGCCATTCTCAGAAACAAACCGTTGGCCATTGAAGTTGATGGTAAGACCTGAGTTTAGAAAAACATAGTTCCAGATCATATTCTCTACAAATTCCGAACGGTATTTGTAATTTCTGAAAATAGAATCATCTGGATAGAATGTTACCGATGTACCATTGCGCTGGGTAGTATCTTTTTGTTCGTCATTGATCAATTCGCCTTTAGCGAACTGTGCGATACGTGTTATATTTTGGCGATAAGATTGTACCGTAAACTGGCTTGATAATGCATTGACTGCTTTTGTACCCACACCATTTAATCCCACGGATTTTTGGAAGGCCTTGCTGTCGTATTTACCACCGGTATTGATTTTGGAAACTACATCTACGACGGAGCCGATTGGGATCCCACGACCATAGTCACGTACTGAAACTTTGTTTTCGTTTACGGTGATATCAATGGTTTTACCGGCACCCATCACAAATTCGTCAATCGAGTTGTCGACGACCTCTTTCAATAAAACATAGATGCCATCATCGTAGGCCGAACCGTCCCCTAACTTTCCTATGTACATTCCCGGACGAAGGCGGATATGCTCTTTCCAATCCAGGGACCTAATACTGTCTTCGTTATATGTACTCATAAATTTATGTAGAACTTAGCTAACAAAAATATAAAAAATAAACTACGATAAGTAGTTTAAAAGGCTAAATTTTTTAGATATCGGCAGATTCTTGTTCGATTCGGAAAATTGTTGGTTTGCACGGAAATGTTTACATTTAGTGTAAGTAATTGTAAAGAGAAAAATTTATGGGGTTATTTGATAAAATCAGAAATGAATTTATTGACATTATCGAATGGGTCGATAATAGTACGGATACGATTGTATGGAAATTTCCACGGTATCAGAATGAGATCAAAATGGGAGCGCAACTTACCGTACGGGAAGGACAAGCAGCCGTATTTTTAAATGAGGGGGTGGTTGCTGATGTATTTCAACCCGGAAGATATGAATTGACAACGCAGAACATGCCGATTATGACGACCATCAGAGGTTGGAAGTATGGCTTTAATAGCCCTTTTAAGGCTGATGTTTATTTTGTCAATCTCCGTCAGTTTGTCAATCAACGTTGGGGAACTAAAAACCCGATCATGTTACGCGATCCAGAATTTGGACCGATACGACTCCGTGCATTTGGAAATTTCTCCTTCCAGGTGAAAGATGTTTCTGTATTTATGAAACAGCTGGTGGCGACGACTCCGGTATTTACGGTAGACGATATTACTGAGCAATTGCGCAATATTGCGGTATCAAGAGGAATGGATGCCATAGCGGAGTCAAAAATTCCAGCATTAGATTTAGCATCCAACTACGATGAGGTTTCTGCACTGATCCAGCAAAAGATAACGGGAGATTTTGAGGAGATCGGATTAGGCCTGACCAAATTTTTGATTGAGAATATCTCATTTCCGGAAGAAGTGGAAAAAGCACTGGATAAAAGAAGTAGCATGGGCGTGGTTGGAAATCTTGGGGCTTATGCGCAATTTCAAGCTGCGAATTCCATGGAGAAAGCCGCGGAAAATCCTAGCAGCGGAGGTATTGTCGGCGCGGGTTTTGGTGCTGGTTTAGGTGCTGGAATGGTTGGTCAGATGGGCAATGTATTTCAACAGCATAATTTTGACGGGAATAATCCTACTGGCGCTGCGGGCGCAGGAACCGTAGCAGCAGGATCAGCTGGACCGCCACCATTACCTAAGGCGGTTGCTTATTATCTAGCCATAAAGGGAAAACAGGAAGGACCTTTTGATCAGGAGCAATTGCGTGGATTACAACGTGAAGGTACATTGACCAATTCAACATTAGTATGGAAGGAAGGTCTTGATAACTGGACGGAAGCGGACAAAATCGTTGAATTGAAGGATTTGTTTTCGCAAACTCCGCCGCCTATTCCTGGAGTTTAGAGATCTAAGTGCTATCACGCGTATGAGTTTTGAAGAGAAGACTTCCGAAATAGAGCGGGGGTTAAAATGCCAGGGTTGTGGTGCTGTTTTGACATACCGACCCGGAACTTCCTACCTGGAATGTTCGTATTGTGGTACTGAAAATGAAATTGCTGACAACATGCCGGAAGGCGGTGAAATTGAAGCAACGGATTATAAAGTTTTCGGTAAGGCGATGGATGATGTGGCAGATGAACGTTATAGCTATGTAGCGGAGGTGGTCCATTGTAATAACTGTGGGGCTAATTCGAGATTGAACCCGAATATCACAGCGGATGTTTGTGCATTCTGTGCCTCGCCATTGGTAATTGATCATCAGCAGAGACGTATCGTTAAGCCCCATGGGCTTGTGCCTTTTATGGTGGATTATAAGCAGGCATTTGGCTTGTTAACTCAATGGGCAGGAAAAGTCTGGTTTGCGCCCAATGATTTCAAAAGAATCTTTAATACGCGGAACGATCGTCTGAAGGGGGTATATATTCCATTTTGGTCATACGATTCGGATGTATATTCCGCTTATCAAGGATCTCGGGGGGAATATTATTATGTAACGCGGACAAGACGTAATGCTGAAGGCGAAACAGAGGAATATGAAGAGCGCCGTACGAATTGGTACCCCGTTTCGGGAACCATCTATAGTCGATTTAGGGATATCGTTATCTCTGGATCAACTTCACTACCCGAAAAGTTTTCGGACAAAATAGGCCCTTGGAACTTGGATTACCTGAAACCGTTCAATGAACAGTATCTAAGTGGTTTTATAGCGGAGACTTTCAGTGTTGATCACGTGGCGGCTGCCGGAACTGCCCGCGCTATTATGGATCGTGAAATTGTACGACAGGTAGAAGATGATATTGGTGGAGATACACAGGACATTGATTCCATCGATAGTGATTTTAAGTCGATCAGATTGAAATATATTTTATTACCGGTCTGGCTTTCTGCTTACCAGTATAAAGGCAAGAGCTATCAGATCATGGTAAATGCTTTCAATGGTAATGTTTATGGACAAAGACCTTATAGCTTTTGGAAAATCGCCTTTCTGGTCCTGTTGATCCTTATTTTGTTCTATCTGTTGAGCTTTATGGGCTAATTTTTGTACTCATGATACAAAAAAAGAGCTGTGCCTTTTTTCCTCAAAGCACAGCTCTTTTTGTTGCTTTAAAATGTTCTTATTTATTTAAAGACAGCAGGAAACCGATTGTGAAGTTGGCGTCCCAGTCAAATACAAAGGTATCGCAGTTGGTCGCATCTTTAATTGCTTTGTAGATGTTGACGCCACTTTTGGTTTTTATTTTATCAGCTTTATAAGAAGTAGGATCGTTCAATACTGTGAACCGTTCTTCGCCTTGACGAGTCTGAGATGCTAACTCAAAAGGAACACCCCCAATGATAAAGCAGACTTCTCTTTTTGAAGCTGGTATAGTTTCGCCTAGTTTTTTCACTTCCGCATAAACGGCATCGTCTTTTAGATCTTTTTCATAATACTTTGCACCCGGAGCTTCTACAGACTTCGTGTCGCCATCAATCCAGGAGATTTTGGTGTTGCCTGAGCCGATATCGACGATAAAGGAGTTGTCTTCATAAGCTTTTGGAAGAACGGATTTAAGCGCTAGCTTTCCTTCTTGTTCGGCGGTAACTAAATTCACAACAAACCCCATTTTTCTAAGTTCGGAACTGATTACAGTCGTTTTAGGTTCTTTCTGTGCGCCGGAGCTGATTACAAAGTGTATATTTTTGGATTTTACACCTTTATCGAGCATCATTCCAATATAATCCTTTAATCCCTTGCGGATATCTTCGGTATTGGCCAAACCTTCATATGCAAAGGATTTACCGAAATCTTTAGAGACAATCTCCCAGCGATTTTCTTTATCCATATTGACAACAAAGGAATTGAATCCTGAAGCACCAACTTCTACAACTCCTTTATACTCTCCATCAATCGGTTTTTCAGGTTGATAATTGAATGAGCGGGTATTTTCCGATCCTGAAGTTGCGGGGCCAGCAACATTGACGCTGGTGGAATCTGCTTTATTGACAGTTGGATTCGCGTCGAATTTGCCTGATTGCATGGCCCAGTAGCCGATAGCAAGAATAGGTAGGGCGATAATAATTGCTTTTATAGGCCATCTTAATCTAGCCCATGTCGATTTCTCTTCCATAATTTTGAATAATATGATATTTGTTTTGTTAATTAATCTAGTAAAGTAAAGCCTTTATCGATTTTCTCCTCGGGCTTGAGTTCGTAGCTCGCATCAGACATCTGAGTGACATTGAGTACTTTCAAATTACGTTCGTCAACCTTACGGATAAATTCTTCCAATTCTCCTTGTGAAGGGGCGCCACCGACCGTGATGTTGTTGTTTTGGTCCAAGAAATCCAGGTTGGATCTAATCGATGCGATGTTTTGACTGATAGCACCTGTAGCCGCATTCATGGCCTCCTGAAAAGCCCATCCATCTTTGATATTAAATACATCGGCAAGCCCATCCGTTGCATTTTTCATTTTTTGTGTTGCTTCTAACTTTTTAGAAATGATAGAGATACTGCTGTCCAATGTGCTTACATAGATACGTGCTGCACTTTCGTTGTCTTTAAGGACTTCCAGTACTTTCGCAAACTGATTGGCATATTGTACATAGCTACGTGCATTTTGCTCTTCGGATTCTCCTTCTTTACCTAGCAAGAATGCTTTAGTACGCGTTTCCTTGGCATCTCTAGCATACGCATTAGCTTTCTCTGCATTATTTTTGCTTGCTTCTTCTTTTGATTTTTCATCAAGATTGGCGGCTTCAGCAGTAAACCTTTTTGCATAACTGTACTTTTCTTCGGCAGTTTTTTGCGCAGTTTCACCGCTTTGAATCATGTCGATGCGAACTCCATCCACATTACTGATCTTCTCCTTTACACGTTTTAGGGTATCTTTAGCGTCGCGGGACAACAATTGTAAAGTCTCGATCGGATTGTTTCGGATAATGGATTTCTCACCCTTGAATAGCAGTACAGTGCCCAAACGGTGCAATAGCGCAATAATCTTAGGTGCTAAAAGCAGTAAGGTAATCAGAATAATACTGAAGATCACAAATAAAATGCTCTTTCCAGCATATTCGAGCATAATGGGGAGATATTTGAAAAAAGCAAATGCGCCACCCAGTATCAGCGCCCAAAAGAAAATTGTGGAAACCGTTTTTTTTGCTTCCGGAGACTTCAATTGTGCGGGTAAATGATCCCCCAAAACTTGAAATATAGGGAGTTGTGTTTTTATTTCAGCAGGAATATTGATGTATTGATCTTTTCTTTCCATTGATTTATAGTTATGTAATTGATTGATTAATCATGTGCAATGCGTTGTTTATTTCGGTAATGACCTCGTCAACAGCAGCGTTGCCTATTGCTATTTTTTGTTCGATTTCTTTAATTTTTGGCTCATACTTTTCATTAATCTGTCCCAGAGCTGTTTGTTTTTTCTGTAGATCATCCTGCAATTTGTTTATATTTTCAGTTAATGCTTTAATTTCACTGTTCAAATTTGCGATCTCCATGGTCCGGTCCTGTTCTGTCCTTCTCTTCTCTTCCTGTTTCTGTTCCGATTCTTTGGCTATGGTTGCTTTAAGCTTATTAGCATAATTTGTGCCAGTTGCCACAAGATTCTCCTTCGATAGCGAACTATCAACAAACTTAAGTGAGGTGTATGCCGCTTTTAAGGTATTTTCTTCTACTTTGCCCATTGCGGCGGCAGCATTCCATACTTCAAAAAAATCGACACCTTGCTCATTTAGTTTTTCGAGGATGGCGTATACCTTTAGTTTCATTTCATTGCGGTCTGTAGAACCATCGTTGGCTGTAATGGGGATAGGAGGAGGGGTCTTGCCGGTTGCTACGGGGTGTGCTACCGACGTATATGTTGGTGCGGGGGCATTTAATTTTTCTTGTGTGGGAGCAGCAGGTGCTGGCGCCGGAGACTGAGGGGCAGAGCTTGTCTGATCATCTTCGAAAATTAATTTTTTAAGACTGTTTAATATTCCGGAACTTCTTTGGTTTTCGTTGTTGCTCATAATACGCTATATTATTATACTACACTAAAATAATAAAAATTAAGATTGTGATCGCTAAATTTATCAGAATGAAATCATCATCAGGTTAATTAATGGTCCGAATGGAGGCGAGAGGCTGCTCCCGTTAATTCCAATGTAAATACCACGAAGATGTCTTTAGGCAAGGCGATATGTAATACATTCGCGCTATAGTATGTGTGCGGAGGTTATTTGTCTATTGGTAATTGAATTTTCTTATTATACAGCTTTTCTGAATAATACTAGTGGCAAATTAATGAGTAATACGTCATGAAATATTGTAATGCCCAAGATTTGTAAAAAGAACAGTGGAGAATTTAGGATAAGCGGGGCAGATTTTGGGTGTCATTAAAAACAAAGATTTCCAATTTAGTATTGGAAATCTTTGAGAGCATCGTTGCGGAATTTTCTACCTTCCAAAATCGTCTTGAACGCGTACAATATCGTCTTCGTCTGAAGGGTTGTTCGCATCGGTATGCTGCCAAATTTCAGCTAAAATACCAAAACCATCCAAGCCAATTAGACGGTGACGTTGTCCCTGACGTAATCGAATTGTTTCACCTTCTTTCAAAGTAGATACCACAGACTCCTCATCTGTATCGGAAACCATAACGCCTACATTGCCTTGAATAACACGCCAGATTTCGGCACGGCGGTGGTGGTATTGCCAAGAAAGTCTCTTTTCTGGAGCAACGATCAGAATTTTTGGACTTAATTTTCCTGAAATTCTTAATTCCTGAACGTCTAATCCGCCAAAATACTCATTTGCGAACTCTTGTGCCTGGGATTCGTCGATAACGAAAAAGCCACCCCAAGGGCGCGCTGCATCCGATTTCTCAATGTTGAATCCTTTGGATGTCAACATCTCTTGCACTTTTTCAAATAATGCGGTTTTATCTATAGCCATCTTGTAAAATTTCTAAAAATTTATTGATCATTAATTCAGCAGCTAAATATAGAAAAAAATCATTAATAATTTTAGTTAACCGTTTTAGCTTTATTAAAATCATTAATAAAATATACTTTTTTATAAAATATACAATTGATCGGTAGGATATGTTTTCAAAATGAAATCCTTAGTTTTGTGATCAATCTAATTTCAGGATATGTCAAATTTTCAAGTCGATCGAGAAAACACAGCCTTTATGCAGGCTGTTGCATTTGTTAACCAAACCAATCAGAATGTATTTATTACAGGAAAAGCAGGTACGGGAAAGACGACTTTCTTGAAGTATATTCGGGAACATAGTTATAAGAAAATGGCGATTACTGCGCCAACGGGAGTAGCGGCCATGAATGCAGGCGGTACCACTTTACACTCCTTGTTTTGGCTTCCTTTTGGAACTTTTGTTGAAGACTATGAGTTGCGCTGGGACGAGCAGGATAGCCATATTTACAATAAATCCCGGCTCTTCAGCACGATAAAACTAACGAAACAACGGCGGGCAATCTTGCAGGAACTGGAACTATTGGTCATTGATGAGGTTTCGATGGTGCGGGCCGACACGTTGGACGCGATCAATGTGATCTTGCAGTCCGTTCGCCGCGATATGCGTCCGTTTGGTGGTTTGCAGGTGTTATTTATTGGCGATTTATATCAATTGCCTCCTGTGGTCAAAGATGCGGAATGGAATATTCTCCGCGATCATTATTCGTCTGTATTTTTCTTCAATGCGAAGATTTTAAGGGATAGCCCTTTGGTCATGCTGGAGCTTAATAAGATTTATCGTCAGCAGGATGAGGGATTTATTTCCATCTTGAATGCGATACGGAATAACCAATGTACCAATGAGATGCTCGCGACCTTAAATAGCTACTACCAAAAGGATTTCGTTCCAAAGGAGGAGGAGCAATATATTACATTGACCTCCCATAATCGGAATGCCGATGAGATCAACAGTGCAAAACTGGCTTCATTATCTGGAAAGATGCTCAACTTAAAAGCTGTTGTGAAAGATGACTTTGCGCAGGGATCTTATCCTGCCGAAGAAACACTGTCCTTAAAAATAGGGGCGCAGGTGATGTTCATACGGAATGACTCAGGTGATGAGCGGAAGTATTACAATGGTAAGATCGGTACGGTAAAACATATTGATACAATCCAAGGAACAGTATCTGTCACTTTTCCTGACGGCTCTGAAGAGGTGACAGTCAAGAGAGAAACCTGGGAGAATATCCGTTACAATTATGATAAAGGGCAGGATCAAATCAAAGAGGAGATCCTGGGCACATTTTCTCAATTTCCGTTGCGACTGGCTTGGGCTATTACAATCCATAAGAGCCAGGGGCTGACTTTTCAGAAAGCAATTATCGATGCGGGTACCTCCTTTGCCGCCGGACAGGTCTATGTTGCGTTAAGCCGTTTAACAAGCTTGGATGGACTTGTACTTAAATCCATTATTCCATCTTATGCTATCCGTACAGACTATCAGGTAGTCGAGTTTGCACAAAGAGCACAGTCTC
This sequence comes from Sphingobacterium sp. NGMCC 1.201703, assembly GCF_047784615.1. NCBI lineage: Bacteria > Pseudomonadati > Bacteroidota > Sphingobacteriia > Sphingobacteriales > Sphingobacteriaceae > Sphingobacterium > Sphingobacterium sp. NGMCC 1.201703. Next base: position 35,062 of record NZ_JBLOHD010000007.1, read on the forward strand.
AGTCCAATATTAATGAAATATTGGAACAGTGCCAACGAAATTATCTGGGGCAGATTCTGATGAATGGTTTTCGATGGGATGGACTGTTGGTAGAAACTTCAGAACTGCTTAAATCGATGGAAGAGCGGAATATTGATGGGAAGGAAAAGGCTATTCAGTTTTTCCAGGAGATCGTTAAACAGCTCCAAACACAGGAAAAAGTGGCACATAAATTTATTGTTGTCCTTTATGATCTTCTTCGGGATAAAGATGCGATTGATTACGATCTGATTTGCGAGCGTTCAACTGCTGCAGTTAACTGGTTTTTGCCAAGGATGGATAAGGATCTTATTGAAGCTTTGACAAAGCATATTGAAGAGTACCAGATCCGTAAGCGGACAAAGAAATATGTTGATGAGTTGAAAGCGATATTGTTGGATTATAAACGTAAGCGTGAACAGCTACAGCATTGTTTAATTATTGCTGAAACACTATCAAAAAGAGAGGATTTTCAAACAGCGATGCTTGATGTGGCTGTTCAGGTCAAAACAAAAGAAAAGGAGGTGCTTGCAGCGCAAAGTGCCGATGAGGAGGGAGGTAAGAAATTGGATACCAAAGATATTTCTTTAGAGATGTTTAAAGAGGGTATGACAATCGCGGATATTGCGGACAAACGCGGGATGGTCGCAGGTACAATCTATGGGCATTTGATTAATTTTGTGGGTACGGAGGTCGAAGCAACGGAATTAATTGATCAAGGGAAACTGGATCGTATCCTTGATGTTATTCGTGCAAATCCGGATAAATCTTCTTCGGAACTCAAGATGCTTTTAGGGGCGGATATAGACTATCCGGATATTAAAATTGGACAAAAAGTTTTAGGATTGTAGTCCGTAAGGATTTATGATGTATATTTGTCAACCTTTAATTATAAACTAATTGAAAGAGGAGAAAACCAATAAGAAGATTAACAAATGGATTGTTTTTACTTCCATGCCAATACAAATGGGCGTGACAATATATTTATTTTATTGGGTGGGGAGCTGGTTGGACAATAAATACGCGATTGCGGGTGAATGGGGGATGAAGGGACTGACGCTTTTGGGGGTAGTTGTATCGCTGTATCAGTTCATCAAGCAAGCAAATCAAATTAATAAGAATGAATAGTTATCTGAAAAGCGTACTTGTACTGCTGATCGTTTTTGTAGCAAGTTTTGCTGCGCATTATTTAGTGATATCCGGTATGAATGTGGGGCAGTATTGGTCGCAGACAGCTTACAGCCTCGTTGGGATGTATGCATTTGGCTTCTGTTCTTCGTTGCTGGTTGCGGTCTTGGTTTTTTTTGCAAACTGGTCGATGCCCGAAAAATTAGGCGTCATATTTCTGGGGCTTGTGCTCCTGAAGGCTGTTGCGGGTTATATTTATATCAAAGATGGCTTAAAGACCATTGAAAACAACTTTATCGAATATAACTTTTTGGTTGTATTTTTCATTGCTTTATTTGTGGATGTATATGTTGCATTTAGCGCTTTAAATCAAGCAGATAAAAAGGTTTAAACTATTTTTGGAAAAAGTTTGAACAAATGGTGATTTATGCCAAATAAAATTGTATTTTTGCGCAAAATTTTTTATTATTCAATAGTAATCTGAAATGGTGAATCTTAAGAGAGCACTTTTATTATTTGCAGTAATTTTTCTTGCTGTCAATCCTTTTACCTTAAAAGCAGCTGAGGAAGCGCATGGGGATGCGCCTAAAACCCAAGCTGAGGAAATTAAAGAGTATAGTCAACATCACTTACAGGATGATCATTATTTTTCTTTGTTCTCCGATCAAAAAGCAGGAAAACATTACGGTTTTCCATTGCCAGTAATTCTTATTGATAATGGGTTGGTTGTTTTTTCTTCTGGCGAGTTTCATCATGGTGAGTCTGTTGTTGAGAAAAACGGTCAATATTATACACTTTACCACGGTAAAATCTACAAAACAGATGCTGCTGGTACTTTAAACTTTGATGAAGCTCATCATCCTACGAATGCAAAACCTTTAGATTTTTCGATTACAAAGAATGTAGTTGGCCTATTATTGGCTGCGTTCTTATTGTTTTGGGGTTTTATCTGTTTAGCTAAAACGTATAAGAAAGGTGTTAATAACCTTCCAAAAGGCGTTGGTCGTGTTTTAGAGCCCTTGGTTTTATATGTACGTGACGAAATGGCTGTTCCTAATATCGGTCATCGTTATAAAGAATTTATGCCTTATTTGTTATCTGTATTTTTCTTGATCTTTGTTTTAAACTTGTTGGGTATGACACCTCTAGGTTTTAACGTAACAGGCAATATTACAGTTACTTTGTGTTTGGCTTTGTTCACCTTCGTTATTACCAACTTTAAAGCAAATAAAGATTACTGGAAACACATTTTTTGGATGCCAGGTGTTCCGGTTCCTTTTAAATTTATTTTAGCACCAATTGAGGTATTGGGTATGTTTACTAAACCCTTCTCTTTAATGTTGCGTTTATTTGCGAATATTACCGCTGGTCACTCTGTTGTGATGGGTTTGATCGCAATCGTCTATTTATTTCAACAACAATTGACCGTAGGTGGTAGTATCGGGGTTTCTATGTTGTTAACCTTAGTGTTGTTTTTCTTAGAGTTATTGGTTGCGTTCTTGCAAGCCTTTATCTTTACCATGTTGTCGTCCCTATTTATCGGAATGGCAGTCGAAGAACACGCACATCATTAATCGAATTTTTTTGTTAAATTTTATAAAATAATTATTATGTACAACTTAATTGGAGCAGGTTTAATCGTAATCGGTGCAGGTTTAGGTTTAGGTAAAATCGGTGGTTCAGCTATGGAAGCTATCGCTCGTCAACCAGAAGCAGCATCTAAAATTCAAACTGCGATGATCATCATTGGTGCCTTAGTTGAAGGTTTAGCATTCGGTGCTTTAATCTTAGGTAAATAATCCAAGCTGATTAAAAGTTTACTAAATACAGTTTGCAACGGTTGGTTGCAAACTGTATTTAAACAAAAAAATACAAACAAAAGAAAATTATAATTTACAATTGTATATAAATGGAAGCATTAATTAATCAGTTCTCGTACGGTTTGTTCTTTTGGCAACTAATCATCTTATTGGTTGTGATCTTTTTATTGGGCAAGTTTGCCTGGAAACCTATCGTCAACGCTTTGGATGAACGTGAGCAAGGAATTGCCAATGCATTGGAAGCTGCTGAGAAAGCTAAATTAGAAATGGCTCGTTTGACAAATGAAAACGAACAATTGCTTAAAGAGGCTCGTGCGGAACGTGATGTTATCCTTAAAGAAGCTAAAGAGCTAAAAGAGAAAATCGTTGCTGATGCGAAAACACAGGCCCAAACCGAAGGTGCTAAAATGATTGCTCAAGCGAAAGAGGAGATTGAAGAACAAAAGAATAAAGCTTTGGCTGAGGTAAAATCACAAGTTTCTTCTTTGTCTTTGGATATCGCCCGTAAAGTGTTAACAAAAGAATTTGAGGACCAAGGTAAGCAAGAGGCTTTAGTAGCAGATTTGCTGAATGATGTTAAATTGAACTAATCCGGTCACTCAAATTACGAAATAGAATTATGTCAGTATTTAAAGTAGCATCGAGATATGCAAAGTCATTAATTGACTTGGCTAGCGAGCAAGGCTCACTGGAGACCATCAAGACAGATATGGATTCATTCATTGCTGTTTTAAAATCCAGTTCAGAATTGCAGGCTGTTTTGGCCAATCCTATTGTTCCTTTGGACAAGAAGAAAAACATATTGGATGCTTTATTTAAAGATAAGATCAATCCGAATATCTTGGCATTCTTTAAGATCATGATCAACAAAGGTCGTGGTACAATAGTATATGCTACAGCTCAGGAATTTGTCCGTGAGTATAACGAGGTAAAAGGTATTGTGAAAGCTACAGTTACATCTGCAGCACCACTTTCTGATGCTAATTTGGCGGCGATGAAAGATGTACTTGCAAAAGAGACTAACGCTCAGGTGATATTGAACAACAAAGTCGATAGCAGTTTGATCGGTGGATTTGTGGTTAATATTGGTGACCGCCAGATTGATGCAAGTATTGCTGGTAAGTTGAATAAATTAGAAAGATATTTGAATCAGGGTAACTAAGTTATTCTGATACTTGAAGTAAAATAAATCAAAAAACCCCTTATAATAATTAAAATGATAGAGGTAAGACCAGATGAAGTTTCGGCAATTCTAAGAGAACAATTGTCGGGCTTTAAATCAGAAGCCGAACTAGAGGAAGTGGGTACCGTACTTGCTGTAGGTGACGGTATTGCTCGTATTTACGGCTTAACTAAAGTTCAGTCCGGTGAGTTGGTTGAATTTGATAACGGATTACAAGGTATTGTATTAAACTTAGAAGAAGACAACGTGGGTGTTGTACTTCTAGGCCCTTCTGACGAAATTAAAGAAGGAGATACGATTAAACGTACCAACCGTATTGCATCCATCAAAGTTGGAGAAGGTTTGTTGGGACGTGTAGTGAATACATTGGGTCAACCAATTGATGGTAAAGGACCTATCCAAGGTGAATTGTATGAAATGCCTATCGAGCGTAAAGCTCCAGGTGTTATCTACCGTCAACCGGTAACTGAACCCTTACAAACAGGTATCAAAGCGATTGATGCAATGATTCCAGTAGGTCGTGGTCAACGTGAGTTGGTCATCGGTGACCGTCAAACAGGTAAAACTGCGGTTTGTATCGATACGATCTTAAACCAAAAAGAATTCTATGATGCAGGTCAACCTGTATTCTGTATCTACGTTGCCGTAGGTCAAAAGAATTCTACAGTAGCAAATATCGTTCGTACCTTGGAGGAAAGAGGTGCAATGGCTTATACAGTTGTTGTCGCTGCTTCTGCTGCGGATCCTGCTCCACTTCAATTCTACGCGCCAATGGCGGGTGCTGCTATCGGTGAGTTCTTCCGTGATACAGGTCGTCCAGCGTTGATCGTTTATGATGATTTATCTAAACAAGCTGTGGCTTACCGTGAAGTTTCTTTGTTGTTACGTCGTCCTCCAGGCCGCGAAGCGTACCCAGGTGACGTATTCTACCTACACAGCCGTTTATTAGAGCGTGCAGCGAAAATCAACTCTTCTGATGATATCGCTCGTAATATGAACGACCTTCCTGAGTCTATCAAGCATTTGGTTAAAGGTGGTGGTTCATTGACTGCACTTCCGATCATTGAAACACAAGCAGGTGACGTTTCAGCATATATCCCTACCAACGTAATCTCGATTACAGATGGTCAGATCTTCTTGGAATCTAACTTATTCAATGCTGGTATTCGTCCGGCGATCAACGTAGGTATCTCGGTATCTCGTGTGGGTGGTAACGCTCAGATCAAACCGATGAAAAAAGTATCTGGTACATTAAAGTTAGATCAAGCGCAATACCGTGAATTGGAAGCCTTCGCAAAATTTGGTTCTGATCTAGATGCTGCTACCAAAGCTGTATTGGATAAAGGTGTTCGTAACGTTGAGATCTTGAAACAAGGTCAATACTCTCCAGTTTCTGTGGAGAAACAAGTTGCGATCATTTACATTGGAACAAAAGGTTTATTACGTAATGTTCCAGTAAATAAAGTAAGAGCGTTTGAAGAAGAATTCTTGACACAATTGGAACAACGCCATCCAGAAGTTTTGTCAGCGTTCAAAGCTGGTAAATTCTCTGATGAGTTGACTGCAGTATTAGAAACAGTAGCTAAAGATTTAGCATCAAAATATTAATTAGTAATGAGTATTTGGTATTGAGTCCATTGACTAGACTCAATACTCAATACTAGGTACTTGATACTTAAAACAAATATGGCAAATTTAAAAGAAGTAAGAAACCGGATTACCTCGGTATCATCAACACAGCAGATCACGAAAGCTATGAAAATGGTTTCGGCTGCTAAATTGAAGCGCGCTACTAACGCTATCTTACAATTGCGCCCATATGCGAATAAACTAAGAGATATTTTGGCTGATGTTTCTGCAAGTGTGGAGGGAAGTAATTCTCCTTTCACAGTAGATCGTGAGCCAAATAAGGTGTTGATCGTTGTTGTTTCTTCTAATAGAGGTTTGGCTGGAGCATTCAATGCGAATGTGATCAAGACAACCAATAACCTGATCGCTAACAAATATGCTGAGCAACATGCAAAGGGTAATTTAAGTATCATAGGTATTGGTAAAAAAGGTTACGATTTCTATTCGAAACGTAATTTCAATGTGATCGCTAATCACTCAGATTTGTTTTCTGATTTGAATTTTGGATCTGTTTCAGCAGTGACAGAATTTATTATGGAACAATTTAAGGAAGGTAATTTTGATCGTGTTGAAGTGGTTTACAACCAGTTCAAAAACGCTGCAGTTCAAGAACTGACTGCGGAACAGATTTTGCCTTTATTACCACCTGCGGAGGGAAACACGCAACACACGCATAAAGCAAAAATAGAAGCTGAAGTGGATTATATCATCGAACCTTCCAAAGAGAAGATTATCGAAGAATTAATTCCTAAAGCCATCAAGATTCAATTATACAAAGCTGTTTTGGATTCCAATGCTTCTGAGCATGGGGCACGTATGACAGCTATGGATAAAGCAACTGAAAACGCTGGTGACTTATTGAAATCACTTAAGTTATCTTACAACCAGGCGCGTCAGGCAGCAATTACTACAGAGTTGACCGAAATCGTTTCTGGAGCAGCGGCTTTGTCAAACGGCTAATCCTAATCAGAAAATATAAAAAAGGCGATAATCATATGATTATCGCCTTTTTTATGTCTAGTAATCCCTTATTACCACCTGATTAATGCGGATCCCCAGGTAAAACCTGCGCCAAAGGCGGCTAAACAAACAAGATTGCCCTCTTTTATTTTTCCGGCTTCCCATGCCTCACATAGCGCGATAGGTATAGAAGCTGCTGTTGTATTTCCATATTTTTGGATATTGTTGAAGACTTGATCCTCATTTAATCCCAAGGTTTTCTGTACAAACTGCGAAATACGAAGATTCGCCTGATGCGGGATTAATAAGTCGATGTCAGAAGTTTTCAAGTTGTTCTTGGTCAAAGCTTCATGAATTACTTCAGGGAATTTTACAACGGCTTTTTTGAATACAGCTTGTCCATCCATATTTGGGAAAGCAGTGCCATCTTCAAGCATTTCTTTGGTCATTAATAAGCCGCCCAACTCCTGTTCCGGCCAGTCTGGCATTTTATCCAACCAGATTCCGCTTGAAGCCCCTGGATAATACATTGCGAGCTTTTCCGCCTCAGCACCATCAGAATGTAAATGTGTACTCAAAATTCCTTTACCAGCTTCGGTTGTCGGTTGTACCACGACTGCCCCGGCGCCGTCACCAAAGATAACAGAAACAGCACGGCCTCTTGTTGAGAAATCGAGCGCGAAGGAATGCTTTTCCGATCCCACAACGAGTACATTTTTATACATACCTGTTTTGACAAATTGATCCGCTATGGACAGCGCATAGATGAAACCAGAACATTGGTTTCGGATATCCAATGCCCCCACCTCGTTCATTCCCATTTCCCGTTGAAGTAAAACTGCACAGCCTGGGAAATAGTAGTCTGGTGACAAGGTAGCGAAAATGATGAAATCGACATCTTCCTTGCTAATATTTGCGCGTTCAATTGCTATTTTCGCGGCTTCAACACCCATTGTGGTTGTCGTTTCGCCGATACGGTCGGCATAACGGCGTTCTTTGATACCCGTTCTTTCTTGAATCCATTCATCACTGGTATCCATAAAGCGTGTTAGGTCGTTATTGGTATATACGTTTTTTGGGACGTAATGGCCAATTCCTGCGATTTTTGACTGAAACATAATAAATTCCTCTAATTGATTGTATTCTTCCCTTTTATATTGTCGTTAATTTAGAAAAAAATATTCTATTTTTGCAGCATGGGTACCCAAACTGCTGAAGAAACCTTTACGTTAGAAGAGATATTAGCGTCTGTTAAGGACTCTAATCGCCTGATTTTATGGAATGATGAAACAAATACATTTGACCATGTGATTCATTGTCTGATGTATCACCTTCAATATACAGAAAAGCAAGCTGAAAAAATTGCATGGAAAGTGCACACAGAAGGAAAGTGTGCCGTTCTAGAAGGCACTTTCACGGAAATGGAAATCTACCGCAAGATTTTGAAAGCAGAAGGATTGACGGTCTCCGTGGAGTAAATTACTATCCTTTTTGTTACCGTAATAATATGGTTACGCTTCAAGTTTGTCTATAAGTTTTAGTTTTATTTGCACTGAACTATAAACTAAGCTGAAGCTCTCATGTCATTTAACGCTAAATCGTTTAAATTTTTACTAGTATTTGTACTCTTTCTGCCGACCCTTGTTTTAGCACAAACCGGTCAAATCAAAGCTATCCTGATCGATAGCAAAACTTCCAAACCTATTTCATCTGCCAGTGCTGCACTACTGGATACAAGCAATAACTATGTCAAAGGCGCGCAATCTGTAGATCAAGGATTTCTTCTATTTTCGGATATCAAACCGGGTAAATATAATGTACGCATTAGTTATGTTGGTTACGAAACTCACACGATTGAAGGGGTTGATGTGCTTGCTGCGCGTAGTAAAGATCTTGGGCGCATTGGTCTAAATTCAACGGGTGAGCTGCTGGATGAAGTTGTTGTCGAGGGGAGAGTTCCTGCAATGCAGATCGGTATTGATCGTAAAACCTTTAACGTTGGAGAGAGTTTGGTCAGTGCAGGTGGAACTGCAACAGATGTGTTAGCCAATGTACCTACGCTTCAGGTGGATCAAGATGGATCAGTGAGCCTACGTGGATCTAGTAGCGTCAAGATTCTAATAGATGGCCGGGAGTCAGCGCTAGCAGGAAACGATGTCACATCTTTGCTTCAGAGCCTCCCTGCCAATTCCATAGAAAAAGTTGAAGTTATCACCAATCCCTCGTCTAAATATGATGCAGAAGGACAGACTGGGATTATCAATATCGTCTTAAAGAAAAATATTCGAACAGGGCTGAACGGATCGGTAAATACATCCGCTGGCTCCTATGACAATTATATGGCTGGCATAACATTGAATTATCGTGATCGAAAATTCAATTACTTCGGATCTTATAATTTCAATAAACGTAACATGGTTGGGAGTGGGAAGACGGACAATACCTTTTTGAGTGATACCACCCGTAATTATAGTGAATCTGAATCGTCTAGAAAGGGAAACAGCCACACAGTCAAAGCAGGGTTTGACTATAACATGTCTGATCGAACTTCATTGAGTTTTTCCGGTAATTTGAGCGTTCGAGATAATAAGCGGATAGAGGACTTAAATTATCGTTTCTTTAAAGGAACAAACGAAACAGGAACCAGCGATCGTAAGTCTACCCAATTTGAGGACGATCTTGGCTATGAATTCAACGCTGATTTTAAACATCAATTTAAGCGGCAAGGGGAAGAATTGACGGGGAATGCAAGCTATGGAAGAGATAAAGAAGATGGTACGAACGATTTTTCTCAAAAATATACCGACGGACGGAAAGAAACCGCGCGGAGGAATACAACCTCCGAAGACGGTAAGAATATCAATCTTCAGCTGGATTATGTGTTGCCATTCTCGGAGGTAAGCAAATTCGAGGCTGGCTACCGTTCCCAAATTAGAAAGTCATTTGATACGCAATTTTCCGAACTCCGCGATACAACAGGTAAATATCTTCCAGACTATAGAATCAGCAATGATTTTGATTTTACCAGTACTGTCCATGCGATTTATGCTAACTATCAAAATAGGCTAACGGATAAAATAGGCTATCAAATCGGGTTAAGGGGAGAACAATTTGAACTTAAGTCTACTTATCTCTCGAAGGATCCTGACGCCGAGGAAAAAGAATCCAATGCAAAGCAGAGCTTTTTTAGATTATACCCGACCTTATTTTTAACCTATGATGTAGATGATAATGGTGATAAAATTCAGTTTAGTTACTCACGTCGTGTGCAACGTGCTCGTGGTTGGCAGGTCAATCCATTTCTAAATGTATCCGATGATTTAAATTATCGTCAGGGAAATCCGAATCTGAAACCAGAAGATGTACACAGTTTTGAAATGAGTTTTGCGAAAACTTTTGGAAAAGTAAGTTTAATATCTTCAGCTTATTTCAATCACGCCAGCGAGGTTATCCAGCCTTTTGTTTACAAAATAGAGGATGGAAGAACATACAGTCGATGGGAGAACATGACCAGCCGTAATCTTTCGGGTTTTGAATTTATCTCAAAGGTCAACGCAACAAAAGATTTTGACTTTACATTTAATCTCAACCTGATCCACATTAAATATAATGCAAATCCAGATTATGAGATAAAAGAAAGAAAGGACTTTGCTTACAATGCAAATTTAACGGCTAATTATCGTTTTACACCGACTTTCTCTGCACAAATGAGAGGAGAATTCAATTCTTCACGAGTCATGGCTCAAGGACAAATGAATGCGATGAAAGGTGTGGATCTTGCGCTGAAAAAAGATGTATTCAAGAAGAAGGCATCGATTATGCTGAACGTTAGAGATGTGTTTAATTCCCGAAAAATGAACGGTATGCTAGAGACATCTCAACTTGTGTCTAATTTTGAACACCGTTGGATGAAGAGAATGGTAACTTTGTCGCTTTCCTATCGCTTTGGTATGCAGGATCTAACCAAGTCTAAGAAGAAAGATACAAACACCAACGAGATAAATGGTGGGGGAGAGGAATATTAAAAAATATTCCTCTTTTTAACCCTAAATGCTTAATTTTAATTTTGAAACAAACCTAAAACTAAAAAGAATGAAGTTATTAAAAACAGTTCTTGCGGTATCGGTGATGGCATTTTCAGCCCATCTAAATACAGCTGTAGCGCAAGCAAAAAAAGAGGTGCCGGCTTACAAAATTTTGGATCTGCCACGTGTGGATATCAAAAAATTCAAAAAGAATAAAGCCGGGGCATATGTTATCTTTGATGGTACTTCGATGGAAGGCTGGAGAGGATACGATAAAACTGTAGTTCCCAAAAAATGGGTGATCAATGAAGGCGCAATAAAATTTGATAGTGGAGCAAATGTGGGTAAGGACGAAGGTGGTGATTTGATTTTCGCTCATGACTTCAAAAACTTTGAATTGGAATTGGAATGGAAGGTAGCGAAGGGAGCAAATTCCGGAATTTTCTTTTTGGCCAAAGAAGTCGAAGGTCAGCCAATTTATATCTCATCACCCGAGTGTCAGGTTCTTGACAACGAAAACCATCCAGATGCTAAAATGGGTGTCGATGGGAATCGCAAGTCTACATCATTGTATGATATGATTCCTGCGAAACCACAAAATAGCAAACCTTATGGCGAATGGAATAAAGTAAAGATCCGTGTGAACAATGGTAAAGTTGAGCACTTCCAAAATGGAGAGAAGGTCGTTGAATATACGTTATGGGATAAATCGTGGATTGACCTATTACAAAAAAGTAAATTCAGTCAAGAAAAATGGCCTCTGGCGTTTGAGTTGCTGAGCCATGTAGGTGGAGAAAGTAAATCCGGATTGATTGGTCTCCAAGATCATGGAAACGATGTTTGGTTTAAAAACATAACCGTAAAAGTTTTAAAATAACAAAAAAGCAGCTTTAAAGCTGCTTTTTTGTTATAATATAGATTGTAATTCTTTCAGATCGAAGATCATATGGGGTACATCTTCGGGTTTTTCCGTACAGTTCGGATTAAAGAAGATCGCATCCATTCCCACATTCATTGCACCACGTATATCTGCATCCAGATTATCTCCAATCATCAATGATTTTTGTACTTCTGCACCTGTAGTCTCCAATGCAAATTGAAATATCCTCGGGTCAGGTTTATTTACGCCAACAACTTCGGAAATAAAGATATTTTTGAAATATCTGTTCAGATTGCTTTTTTTCAATTTGGTCTCACAAGCTTCTTTGAAACCGTTGGAAATCAAATGCAGGTTGTATTTTTCGTCCAAGTAAGCTAAGGTTTCATGTGCATGGGGAAATAAATTTGTCTTTTGGGGACAGATTGTAAGATATTCCAGTTCGAATTCTTCCGGAAATAATTCGGGGTCTACACCCAACTCGATAAATGTATCTGCAAACCTCGCTTTCCTTAACTCGGGTTTGGAGATCTTTCCATGATGGTATAATCCCCAAAGTCGATGGTTGTTGATCGTATAAGTTTCAATGAAACGGGTAGGAGATTCCTTATCAAATAAACTGTCAAACTTGTATTTAAAATATAATTCGTGGAGACTTTCTTCGGCATTTTTGTCAAAATCCCAGATGGTGTGATCCAAATCAAAGAAAATATCCTTTTTCTCACGATTAAACATATACAAAGATACCATCTCTGAGGAGATTTTAGCTTATTGTGAATCGGCTAATTTTCTTCTTTGTGTCATAATCTTTAGGATATTTCCGAATACCTTGATGAATAGCTATTTTTGCTTCATGAAGAAAGCGCTTTTACTCTTTTATTTCCTTTTGTTTTATGCGGTGATGCAGCTGATCTGGTGGGGAGTGATGTTCATCCGCTTTGATCCGAGCAAAAAGAATATGATTATAGGAGAGGGTGTTTTCTTTCTGATCATTTTTTTGTGGGGGGCTTGGCGTTTAAAGCGTCTGGTGGAGCGGGAACAGAAATTATTACAGCAACAGCAAAACTTTCTTTTAGCAATTACGCATGAATTGAAATCTCCTTTGGCTTCCGTCAAACTTTATATTCAGACCATTTTGCGACGAGACCTAGATAAAGAACAACAGCGGGCTTTTTTAAAAAATTCCCTGAAAGATATTGAGCGGTTAGATGATTTGGTTGAGAATGTTTTGATGACTACCAAATTGGACAGCCGCAATTATAGCATGCCGAAGGAGGATTTTAACTTGACCTCATTGGTGGAGCAAATCGTCGATCGGCTTCAAAAAAATTCATGTAGCTCACAAGTATTAAAACCGTATCTGGAGTCGGATGTTGTTATCCATGGTGATAAATTTGCGATAAGTAATGTCGTGACAAACCTCATTGAGAATGCAATTAAATATTCACCGGCTTGCGCGATGGTGGATGTTAAATTATATACGGAGAACAATAAAATAATTTTTTCTGTTGCTGATCATGGGATAGGTATCAGTGATGAAGAGAAAAAACTTATCTTTAATAAGTTTTATCGCGTGGGAAGTGAGGCAACACGGAAAACCAAAGGTACCGGTTTGGGGTTATACATCGTGAAAACTGTGTTGCAGAAACACGACGCGACCATTAAAGTTAAAGATAACACTCCTAAAGGGAGTATTTTTGAAGTAACATTTGAAAGAAATGCAAAGTAAACAAAGAATATTACTTGTCGAAGATGAAGAACACTTGTTAGAAGCAATCAAGTTGAATCTCGAAATGGAAGGTTACCGTGTTACTACGGCTACTGATGGAAAAAAAGCATTGAAAGTTTTTAAAGAAGAACGTTTCAATCTTGTTATATTGGACGTTATGATCCCTGAAATTGACGGATTTCAAGTTGCGGAAACCATTCGATTACAGAATACAGAAGTTCCTATCATGTTTTTGACTGCCAAAAATAGTAGTGAAGACCGTATCACTGGACTAAAAAAAGGTGCCGATGATTATTTGGTAAAACCTTTCAATTTGGAGGAATTGATTCTTCGTGTTGGAAATTTGGTCCGCCGGGGTATGAAACCAGATGATTTGAAAGAATTGAACTCTTATCAAATCGGTGACAAAACCATCTATTTTAATTCTTATGAATTGCATCTTGCCGATGGAACGATTACCTCATTGACGAAAAAAGAAACGATGTTGCTGAAACTGTTGATCGAACGTCGTAACGAAGCGGTTTCGCGTGAGCAGATTTTAGAGACTGTATGGAATTATGACGTCTATCCATCGACACGTACCATAGACAATTTTATTTTGACATTCCGGAAATATTTTGAGCCTGACCAAAAGCATCCGATCTATTTCCATTCTATCCGAGGTGTTGGTTATAAGTTTACCGACAATAACGCATAGTAGATAAAAGATGATGACGATTAAGGCTAGAATAGCCGTTATTTTTATTGCTGCATTACTTTTGGGCTATGGTTTATATCAAGGACACTATCAAACATCTGTATTGCTTGCTGGGGGAATTGGTTATTTAATCTGGAGCCATTTCCGGGAAGGTTCAGTTTTCTTGGCAACACAAGCTTTTCATCGACAAGACTATGAAAAGACAAAAAGCTTATTGTCTGAGATAAAAAATCCGGATACCCTTCGTAAGGGACGTCGTAATTTCTACGAATTTATGATGGGAAATATAGCCTTGAAAGAGGAGCGTATCGATGAGGCTGAATACCATTTTCAGCTGGCTTCCCGCTTGCCTTGGAAAAAAGATAATGAAAAAGGTATGGTAATGATCAATCTGGCTAATATTGCACTACGAAAGACGGATTATGAACGAGCAAGGGCGTATACAGACGTGGCCAACAAATTACATTTGACCGCAAGACAGGCCAGTATTATTACAAAAATAGAAAACGAAATTTCAAAACATTTATAGTGAGTACTACTTTACAAAACGACTTATTGATTAGAGCTGCATTTTCGCAGCAAACGGAGAGACCTCCTGTGTGGATGATGCGTCAGGCTGGACGCTTTATGAAAGAATACTGGGATATCAAAAACAAGTATTCTTTTCTCGAAATGTGCAAAACACCAGAGATTGCAGCAGACGTAACGATGTTGCCCGTAGATTTGTTGGGAATAGATGCAGCGATCTTGTTTTCGGATATTTTAGTCACAGCTGAGGCAATGGGTGGAGATCTGTCATTTGAGCAGGGAGTAGGCCCCCGTTTTTCTAATCCAGTTCGTTCTGTAAAAGATGCAGAAGCATTATCAATTGACTGTCTGGACAAATTGCAATATGTAGCAGATGCCATCAAAGTAATTCAACAGCGTCTAGATAATCGTATCCCCTTGATCGGTTTTGCAGGAGCACCCTTTACCATTTTAAGTTATTTGGTTGAAGGTGGTTCATCAAAAGATTTCAAATTGACGAAGTTGATGTTGAACAATCAACCTGAATTGGCACATACCATCCTTCAAAAGATTGCTGATGTAACTGTAGAATATCTTAATATGCAGATTGCAGCCGGCGTAAATGCGATTCAATTATTTGATAGCTGGGCTTTGGCTTTGTCATGGAATGATTATCGTGATTTTTCACATTATTATAATAAACAGATCATCTCCAGATTGAATCGCAAGGATATTCCTGTCATATCTTTCTGTAAAGGATCATCTGTCTTTGCTCCGATGATGGTAGAGGCGCAGCCAGATGTGGTTTCGATCGACTGGAACGCAGATCTAAAAAATATGAAACAATCGTTGCCGCAAGGAATAGCAGTTCAAGGGAATTTAGATCCGTTTGTACTGTATGCTGAAAAGCCTGTTATCAAAAAGAAAATTATAGAATTATTTGAACGCATGCGTGGAGAGAATGGTTTTATATTCAACTTGGGACATGGTATTATGCCTGATATTCCGTTTGATAATGTGAAATATGCAATCGAGGTCGTAAAAGAATTTAGATACTAAGTTTTTCAGGAGATAGATACCGAAAACAAGAACTAAGATTGAGATAAATATCTGATCCATAAAAAAGAAGACTTGCCACAACTGGCAGGTCTTTTTTTATGAGAAGGTATTCAGAGAATCACTGAAATTTAGTTTTTTAGATTTTTAAAGTATGTAGATGCAGATTTAAAATAGAAATAGTGAAGATCCGTGTAAAATATGTTAAAATGAGCACACTTACTTTTTTTTGTAAATCTTGTTTTATTTTATAGCTTAGTCGCAAAACCTAATAAATGAGTAAAAATACCTTGATGGATGGACTGCTGATTAATGAAGAAGCACTGGAAGAAGTGTTTCATCATTATTTTGATGAGCTATGCCGTTTTTTAGGGTATTATACGCGTGATGTACAGTTGGTGGAGGACTGTTTGCAGGATGTGTTTGTTAAACTATGGGAAGATCGGGAGCAAATCCATATTTTCCATGTCAAGACCTATCTTTATCGGGCAGCCCGTAATCGTGTACTCAATGCTTTACGCAATGAAAGTACACGTACCGCTCATTTGGAGCGTTGGTTTAAGGAAGAAATGACTCGTCAGGAGGCAGAGGAGTGTATCAATATGGAGGAGTTTTCCCTTGTGTATCAGGAAGCGATTGGTAAACTGCCCGAAAAATGTAGAATCGTCTATCAATACTGTAAGGAAGAACAGAAGACCTATCAGCAGGCCGCCCATGAACTGCAAATATCCATCAAGACCGTCGAAAATCAGATGTCCATTGCGTCTAAAAAGATACGGGCACATATACTTGAACGCTATCAAATACTGTATCCAGATTCGATTTTGTTGGTTTTAACGATGTGTGGTGCGGGGCTTTCCACACTTGTTTAAATATTTAAAAAAAATACAAAATCTTTTAGGGGTTTTCTCCGCTCTAGGTGTCTATTTGTCGTAAACCCAAAATAATGAATAGCAGTTATAAGCCGTCACTGGAGCAATTAGTTCGATATCTAAAAAAAGAGAGTGATGTAAAGGAAAATGAAGCGATTGTAGCTTGGCTCGATTCAAGTGAACAAAATCGTCATTATCTTTTGCAGCTGGAAAACGAATGGATACATCTCAAAGAATCGCCACTGATCATCGATCGGGCAGATCGTCCACGGATATGGGATAAAATCCAAGATCGTATACAACCTGTCGTAAAAACTATTGTTTTTGACCGTAAGCGTTTTTGGTGGTTGGTCAGTGCTGCTGCGATTCTTATTTTTCTATCAGGGACATTGGGAACGTATTTTATCCAGCGTAATATTTCAATGAATGCATCTTCGCAGGAGCAGACAATTGTTTATACTGCTTTGGGGCAGAAGTCACAGGTTATATTACCTGATGGATCCAAAGCTTGGTTAAATGCGGGAACCAAGATGAGCTATTCGCATGCATTCAATCAACATGATCGGAAGATTACACTCGAAGGCGAGGCATTTTTTGATGTGGTGAAAAAAGTAAATATGCCGTTCACCGTGCAGACTTCCCATTTGGATGTCGTCGTGAAAGGAACTGCTTTCGATGTTTCAGCCTATGCGGATGATGCCAAAATAGAGGTGTCCTTGTTGCGTGGAAAAGTTGCGATAAAAGATAAAAAAGGGCAATTGGTCGGAGAATTAAAACCTAATGATTGGATCCAATTGGATAAACGGACTGGTCGGTATACGCAGATACGGCAATTGGACGCGGTACAATATAGCACATGGAAATCTGAGGAACTTGTTTTTGAGAACGAATCTTTGGAAAGTGTTCTTAAGAAATTAGAGCGGTGGTATGGTGTCGATATTGCCTGGAAGGGGGCAGAGTCTGATAGACATTATACATTCAAAGTGAAAACTGAAAGTCTACGTGAAATTTTGGAATTGATCAATGTCATTACACCAATTCACTATACAATAGCTGGCAAATCTGTTGCTATAGTTTCAAAAAAGCAATAACCAAAAATTAATGATGTAAACTACTTAAAACAAAAATATACCAAAAAATTATGAAAAAGAAACCTATTCTGATGAGTCTTTTGCTCCTCAGCCAGACCTTCTTTGCTGTAAATGCGCAGCAGGTATCGGGCAAAAAGGAGTCTTCAAATCTTAAGTCACTTATCGAGATTGTTGAGAAGAAGTATGGCTATTCATTTATGTTCAGTAATTCGGATGTAGATGTCAAGACACCACTTTTCTATGATAGTCAGGCAAGCAGCTTGGAAGCATTGTTGAAAGATGCGTTACAGGAGAGCTCGATTACATACGACATTGCGGGGAAACGGATTTTGTTAAAACCTAAGGTTGGAAATAAACAACAAAAGGGGCAAGTAAAAGGAAATGTAGTAAATGAAAAAGGGGAGCCACTAGCGGGGGTAAGTATACATGCTATAGGCAGTGGGAAGACCGTTGCTACAGATCTATCCGGTGCTTTTTCGTTGGAAGTCAATACGAAGGATTTACTTCAGCTTAGCTATGTGGGGTACCAAAACCAACAAATTAATGTACAAGCGGGAAAAGATGTCGATATCACCTTAACTAGTGGAAATAGAGAACTTGAGGAGGTCGTTGTGATTGGATACGGTACATTAAAGAAGTCTGATGTCACAGGTGCAATAGCGAGCATTAATACAAAAGATCTGTCGAAACGCGCAACGACAAACCCCGCAGAGGCATTGCAGGGGGTAGCTGCTGGTGTCAATGTGCAAAAAAATAGTGGTATTGCCGGAGCAGGGGTACAGGTCAAGATCCGTGGGGTCAATACCTTTGGCAGTAATGAACCACTGTATATCATAGATGGGTTCCCAGGTACAATCAGTAATGTCAACCCGAATGATATTGAGAGCATGGAGGTACTTAAAGATGGTGCCGCTGCCGCAATATATGGTTCTGTGGCTGCCAATGGTGTTGTTATCGTCACAACGAAAGCTGGTAAAGCCGGAAAAATTCTTGTAGACATCAATAGCTTTACGAATGTAACAGAAACGTCTAATCGACTAAAAGTACTCGATGCTGACGGTTATGTGAAAGTGCACCGTCAAATGTATGACGAATACAATAAGTATGCTACGACGCCAGTCAAACTCCCTGACTATATCAACAAGCCAGGTAACAATAATACCGATTGGCAAGAGGAGGTATTCCGCACAGGACTTTCCACGGCGAATAGTGTTGCCATCCGCGGTGGACAAGACAATACCCGCTATTCTCTGTCAGCGAATTTAAGTAATGACAAAGGCGTCGTTATCGCGAACGATTTCAAAAAAGAAAATGTCCGTATGAAATTGGGAACCAAGAAGAATATTTTCACCGTGGAAGGGAATATGGCCTACACGAATTCGAAATATCATGGTCCCAATTTTAGTTTAAAAGAAGCCTACATGATTTCACCTTTGGTACCTGTTTATGATACGGCACAAAAAGGTGGTTTTGGTTTGACAAATTGGGGTGGTATTCCCAATAATGTCAATGTTGTTGCCGACGAGCATTATAAAACGAGTTGGACAAAAAAGCAGGATTTCGCAGGAAATGCTTTTGTTAGCGTAGACATCATGAAAGGCCTAACCTTTAAAACAAGTTATGCTTTTAATGCGATTAATACGCAGGACTATTTCCATTATCCACCATTTGCCTCTGATGAAAAGAACCCTTATGAATTTCCTTTTTATTCGGAAGGTCGTAGCTATTGGCAGGAGCAGGTCTTTGATAATCTTTTAAATTACAAAGGAGATTTTGGAAAGCATAGCATCAATGCACTTCTGGGGACCTCCTTTAATCAGCAGGAATCCAATTGGAATAATGTAGGAGTAGAAGGTAAAAAGATTGTCTATTCCGTTGAGAATGGAGGGCTAGTGACTAAAGAGAGCGCAGAAGGGTTTCTGGACCCAAATTTTATGACGATCAGTTCGGGACAAGGCGGGACGTTTTCTGCAGATGGTTCCAAATACTACTATAATCGGATGTCTATTTTTGGTCGTGTCAATTATTCCTATGCTGACCGTTACCTTGTACAAATGACTTTGCGTCGTGACGGGTCATCAAAATTTGGAAGAGATAATCGTTACGGATATTTCCCTTCCGTTGCACTGGGCTGGAAGGTGGATGAAGAAGAATTTTTTCCAAAAGATTCCTTTGTTTCGAGCCTGAAATTACGGGGGAGTTGGGGAAAACTGGGGAATGAGGTAGCGCTAGGTTATTATGACCATCAGGCCCTTATCAGCACGTACAACAGCCTATATATGGGCTATGTAAAAGGAAGTGGTAATCCGTGGCCCGGTAGTATAGCGATGGGGCTTGAGAATCGCTTGCTGAGTTGGGAAACGACCGAGTCAAAAAATATCGGCGCCGACTTTGGTTTATTCAACAACGTCTTGCGCGGATCGGTCAATTATTTTGTGAAGACCACCAATGATCTATTGATCACAAGAAAAATAGCTCCATCTGCGGGTATATTGGATCCAGTGTTAAATGTTGGCGAAATCCGAAATACTGGTTTCGAGGTAGAACTTAAGTATGCAAATCGGAAAAATGATTTTCAATATGATATAGGCTTGAATCTATCCACTCTAAAAAACAAAGTAGTTCGACTTGCGGATGATGAGCAGACACTTTTTGGAACAGGTCTAAAATTTGGGACAGAGCATTACCCTAACCAAACGCGTGCAGGCTATCCGATAGGAGCATTTTTCTTATATCAAACAGACGGAATTTTTCAGAGTATGGAAGAAGTAAACAAATACATCAATAAAGATGGAAAGCTTCTTCAAGATAAAGCTAAACCAGGCGATATCCGTTTTGTCGATGTCGATGGCAATGGTGTGATTGATGATGAAGATAAGAAATATAGTGGGACAGGGATCCCTAAATTGGAAGTAGGCTTGAACCTTGGTGCTTCTTATAAGGGCTTTGATTTTTCGGCTTTGATCGGAAGCGGCTGGGGACATAAACTATATAATGGAAACCGATACTTTTTTGAAGCCATGAGTTCGGGATCCAACTTCTTGAGCAGTACATTAAACGCTTGGACCGAAAATAATCGCAATACCGATATACCACGTGCGGTGTTGGAGGACCAAAATGGCAATAGCCGTGAGTCTACACGCTTTTTGGAATCGGGAGACTTTATCAGACTGCGCCAACTACAGTTAGGTTATACTTTGCCTAAAAATCTATTGCATGCCATCCGTTCAGAAAATCTAAGGTTTTATATCAGTGGACAAAATATGTATACATGGACCAAGTACAAAGGGATTGATCCCGAATTTGCGCCATCTGGTGTATTAAGTACTGGAGTAGATCGTTATATCTTTCCTTTTACCAAGTCCTATTCCTTTGGGATTCAGTTTACATTCTAAAATTTAACAAGGTATTGTAGATAAATAAAGAAAAAAATGAAAAAGAATATAAATAACTATAAATGGATGTTTTGTATTGCATTTGCACTAAGTACAACACTATCCTGTAACGATAAATTGGATTTAAGGTCACCTGACAAGCTTACTTCCGATAACTTTTGGCGGAATGCCGAGGATGCAGAGTCGGGTCTTTCAGCGGCCTACTCGCAATTGGAAGCAGCAACGGATGTATGGGAATTTGCTGAAGTGAAATTCCCAGTGGAAGCTTATCGTGAAGATATCTGTGAAATCGGTAGTGATGCATTGAATTACCAAACCTGGGTTGAGCTTTATAATTTTACATATACAAATGGTAATAGTCAGTTTACGGCCTATTGGAGTAAAGCATATCGCGGTATTTCTTATGCAAATCAAGTGATAGAAAAAGCAGCCCCCATTGATATGGACGCAAATAAGAAACACCAGATTATTGCTGAAGCAAAGTTCCTGCGTGCTTATTATCATTTAAA
This sequence comes from Sphingobacterium sp. NGMCC 1.201703, assembly GCF_047784615.1. NCBI lineage: Bacteria > Pseudomonadati > Bacteroidota > Sphingobacteriia > Sphingobacteriales > Sphingobacteriaceae > Sphingobacterium > Sphingobacterium sp. NGMCC 1.201703. Next base: position 56,558 of record NZ_JBLOHD010000007.1, read on the forward strand.
ACTGTTACTTAATTGGGAAAAAATCGTTATCCGCGATCAATATATCACAAACGAGAATCAAATTAATAAAGCGTTGTCGACACGTGAAGAAGCTTGGGCTTTTATTATCGGAGATCTGGAAGCTGCGGTTGGAAATTTACCTGTGAAACAGGAAGCGGGCAATCTCGGTCGCGCTACCAGAGGGGCCGCGAATGCATACCTTGGCTACAGCTATTTAACGTTAGCATATGAAAATATAGCCAAAAAAGAAGAACTGCTCGGAAAAGCTGAACAGGCGTTCAAAGCAGTATCGGGATATAGTTTAGAGAAAAATTTCCTTTCTATGTTTGACGGTACCAATAAAAACAGCGCAGAGTCTATTTTTGAACTTCAATTTACCGACAACACAGCTAACGGCGCGAGTTACCGTACAGCGCTCCACAAATGGATTGCTGTTGGTGAACTTGGTGGATGGGATGAAATTCTGCCAAGCAAAATGTTACTGGACGAGTTTAAAAAAGAAGGCAAAATTGCGACGACAGGACGTTATGACTCACGTATGTACCAAACTGTGTTCTGCAATGATCCCTACTTTAACGATTTAAAAAATGGGGGTGTTTATGGCTATAAGTATGATGAAGTATTCGAACCTGGATCGAACAGGGCGAGTTTCAGAAAGTATTTACCAAAAACAGAGGCAGACTTGAATAAATCCCGTACCGCCGTCAACCTTCCCTTAATGCGCTATGCTGATGTATTGTTGCTATTGGCAGAGACGTTAAATGAACGTAATCGTCCCGCAGATGCGATCCCTTTGATTAATGAAGTACGTAAGAGAGCGGATATGCCGGCATTACCATTGAATCTTGCCGCGAATGAGGTGAAAAAGCGCATTGAACATGAACGTATCGTGGAGTTTGCTCTTGAAAATACCCGATTCTATGATTTAAGAAGATGGGGGAAAGCAAAAGAAGCATTACAGGCTGTTGGTCGAAATAGTTTTGACCCAGCTAAGCATAATTTTTATCCTGTTCCATTGCTGGAGATCACGTCAAATGATAAAATTAACTAAGGAGCATGTTTATCGTTTTTTTTGTCATGCTTTTAGGCGTAGGAATAGGGATAGGACTTCGGTCCTTTCCTATTCTTAAACATATAGGTATTCTTGTCCGATTGGTCATATTTGCCCTATTGTTTCTTTTGGGACGAGAAGTCGGGCAAAATCCAAAAATAGTAGACAATCTTGATACATTGGGATTGCAGGCTATACTGATTACATTGGCCGGAGTAGCTGGAAGTGTTCTTTGCTCATGGTTCGTTTATCGTTTATTTTTTAGTAAGCATGAAAGGTAGTTTAATCATTCTCGCATTCTTTATCGTGGGTGTTTTTGTCGGTTTTAATGGAATTATTCCGGCCGAACTGTTAAAGGAAGAATGGAATACTTATGTCCTCTATGCATTGATGTTGTTGGTGGGAATCACCATTGGTTATGATAGGGAACTCTTAGTATCTCTACGAAAAGTTAATTTAAGCATTTTGCTCGTTCCCCTGACAACTATCGTTGGAACATTGTTAGGTACGTTTATCATCAGTTTCTTTATTCGCGACTGGAATGCCGCTGAAAGTATGGCAGTAGGATCTGGATTTGGGTACTACTCTTTATCAAGTATTTTTATTACACAATATAAGGGTGTCACATTGGGAACTATAGCATTGATGTCGAATTTGATGCGTGAATTAATGGCGCTCTTGATGGCCCCATTAGCTCGAAAATGGTTTGGCCCACTGGCGCCGATTTCTGTTGCGGGCGCCACAAGTATGGATACCGCATTACCCATTATCACACAATGCTCCGGCAAACAATATGTTCTGGTCGCGATCATCCATGGTATTTTGGTTGACCTCAGTGTCCCTTTTTTAGTTACTTTTTTTTGTTATTTATGAGAAATAAGATCAAAACCTTATGGGTGGCAATTAGTTGTTGTTTGATTTTTATAGGATGCAATACGGTCAAGTCTCCTAAAATGGATGGCTACGGTGGATTGTTAAAGGTCGAGCAACAACCAGATGGTACCGCTCGACGAACGAACCCTTTTTATACGGACCGAGGTGCATGGGTCGGATTTGGCATCCATGAAAATAAGACCGTGACCGGTTTTTGTGGACCCTATGATCTCGATTCGCGCGTCTGGTTAAGTGGTGCATTGATGCAGATTGGAACGGCTCCGGGTTGGGAAAAAAATCTACTGAGCCGTGACAGCAGTTGTTATTATCCGGATCGCTTGTGGATGCGTTTGCGAGGAGAGGATATGGAAGTTGAGCAAACTCTTAAATTGGTCTCATCAACAACGGCCATATTACATATTAAAAACAAATCATCAAAAGAGCTATGGACCTATGGCAACCTCAATCAAGGGAAATGGACACTAGCAGGTAATACCCTGTGGTCTAAACTTCCGAATGGAGAACTTCTTTTATTATCTTTTGAAGCCGGTGTGAAAGTAACTATTGATCAGGGAAAATATGGAGCCCATTTAGAAAAAGCTGATACAGAGATTGTCCTGAACCATTATGCCAACCTGATCACCTTAGAAAAAGCACTTATAGCGGCAAAAAACGCTGTTGAGCAAAGCAAGGTCTTGAGCGCGCAACATACAGCACGCTGGGCAAATTATATCAGCTCAAATACTCGTCCGGAACTCTCCATGGAGGAACATCGCATTATGGTGAAAAGCATGATGACGCTGATGAGCAATTGGCGGAGTGCAAAAAAGGAATTAAAACATGATGGTGTTGTCCCTTCACATGTAGCCGACTATTTTGTGGGATTTTGGGCCTGGGATTCTTGGAAGCATGCAGTTGCACTGGCACAGATAGATCCTGTTTTGGCGAAAGATCAGGTTCGCGCTATGTTTGATTTTCAAGATAGTGTCGGGATGATTGCTGACTGTATTTACACGGACCATCGCGAGAATAATTACCGTGATTCCAAACCACCGTTAGCTGCCTGGGCGGTAAATGCTATCTATGAAGCCGATCATGACCTGTCGTTTGTACGTGAAATGTATGATAAGCTTGTTTTGTACCATGAATGGTGGTTTCGTTATCGGGACCACAATAAAAATGGTATCTGTGAGTACGGTGCTACCGATGGAACATTGGAAGCCGCAAAGTGGGAAAGCGGTATGGACAATGCTATACGGTATGATAGCACTCAGATGTTATTAAATGAAAAAGGTGCCTGGAGCATGGATCAGGAATCTGTGGAGCTCAGCGCTTATCTTGAGCTGGAACGAAAATATCTGATGCGTTTTGCGGAATTGCTCGGAGTACCATTTCGGGGAAAAAAAGAATCATATCTTACCATGGATTACTTCTTCGATCAGGAGCGAGGTTATTATTTCGATCGCAAACTGAATGGACCGCTTATCCCATGTTTTGGTCCCGAAGGCTGGTCGCCGTTGTGGACAGGTTTAGCCACGGTCCCACAAGCTGAAGCTGTGGTTCGCGTGATGCAGGATACAACTAAATTTGCTTCCTTTGTGCCTTTCCCTACTGCGGCGCTAGACAACGACAAATTTATGGATAGAGGATACTGGAGAGGGCCTATCTGGTTGGATCAGGTCTATTTCGCAATTGCTGGTTTAAGGAAATACGGTTATCAAAAGGAAGCCGATATGTATACCAAACAGGTCTTTAAGCGATTGGAGGGGCTATCTGGTCATGAACCAATTCATGAAAACTATGAAGCCCGCACAGGCAAAAGGCTCAAAGCACCCCATTTTAGCTGGTCTGCAGCCCACTTATTTCTGCTATATAAGGAACTGAAAACTTCTCCACAAAAGAAATAGATCAGTTGAAATAAGAGGAAATACCAACGCTTCCAATCCGATAGGTTGTACTATCTATATCGGATTGGAAGCGTTGTTTATTTAACATGCATTATTGAAAACTAAACCTAAGTAATCGGAATGTACTTATGTCTTTTGTATACTTCATGTAAGATTTTTCTAATTAAAGACTAGCTTTATTGATTGCACCTAACTTTTCTTATTTTTGTACCCATGGTCTATTTATACGCAAAAGCAGTTCATATTATCTTTGTGGTTTGTTGGATGGCTGGTTTATTTTATATCGTTCGCTTATTCATTTACCATACCGAAGCTAAATCCAAATCTGCGGAAGAGTATGGCATTTTGCATAAACAGTTTATCCTGATGGAGAGTAAATTGTGGTGGATCATCACAACACCAGCCATGTACCTCACTATTCTAGCGGCCCTCGTCATGCTGTATATTAATCCGGGATTGTTGACCATGGGCTGGATGCATGTCAAACTCACCTTTGTATTGGGACTGATCCTTTATCATTTTGCTTGCCAACGTATTATGTTTCAATTAAAAGGGGAATCATCTATTTGGTCCTCGACCAAATTGCGTCTTTGGAATGAGCTGGCGACCGTTTTATTATTTGCAATCGTATTTACAGTCGTATTAAAATCTGCCCTCAATTGGATATTCGGTGTCCTCGGACTTTTAATATTATCTATATCTCTGATGATGGCTGTGAAACTCTACAAAAAGTTCAGAAATAAAAAACAACGCAAGTAAAACGTTAAATTCTTATTTTTCTTAATCCTTTTTTATTCTTATTAGTCGAACGATTATAAATTGAAAAGGAATATGTACAAAAGACTTTTGACTGTGATCATGTTGCTTGCTATTGCAACTGGGGTATTTGCCCAACGTTATAGACCCTATGGAGGAGCATTAAATATCTATTCTATCGATGTTCCTTTCTTTCTTTATATCAATAATGTTTTGTACAATAATAGGCCCTCCAACGATATTCGTGTGCCGAACTTACAAAATCCAAGGTACAACCTCCGAATAGTATTTGCAAATAGACAGCGTAGGACACTAAACGGAACTGCGGTGCAGCTTGTTAATCGAAATGGCCAATATCTTGATGTCGTATTTTCCGTAAGCAGCCGTGGCGGAAATAGAGGAATTGTATTGGAATCGATGAATCCTGTTGGTCTGTATAATGATAATTATCGTAATGGAGATAACTACAATGACGATGATGCAGAGGGCTATTATCGCGATCAACAACAAAACGAGCGGTACAGCGAGTCTGAGGATGATAGAAACTATAGTCAACAAAACCAAGAAGATCCGGTCGATAATATGGATTATCCGGATAAAAATGAGGCTAATCAGTTGAATGATCTGCTCAATCAAAAAGAAAATGATCAAGACCGTTTGCAGATTGCTGCTCAGGAACTGAAAAATAGACGATTGCGCAGTTCCGAAATTATAGATCTCATGGAACTATTTGTAAGGGACGATAATAAATTGGCTTTTGCTAAATATGCCTATCCAGGTTGTGTGGATAAAGAGAATTATGATAAAGTAGGCGAAGCACTATCCTTTAGTTCAACACGGGAAAAGTTGACGGCATTTATCAAAACACAACGGTAATTAACCAACTGGGCCGAAGTTCATCTTTCTGCGACGTAGCTTGATTGACCAGAAAATCTGGTCAACATGAAGTATATAAACAAAGGGGCTACCTGACTCATACATCCAATAATGGTGCTGTATGGGACAAGTAGCCTCTTTCAATAATAGTAATGAACTATATCGCATTTATTCTGCGAAACAGATGTACTTCAATTCCATATATTCATCGAGTCCATGTTTTGATCCCTCACGGCCGACGCCAGATTGTTTTACTCCACCAAATGGAGCTGCTGCATTTGATATTAACCCCGTATTAACACCTACCATACCCGCTTCAAGCTGTTCCGCTACACGGAAACAGCGATTGATATTGGTGCTGTAGAAATAGGAGGCAAGGCCAAATTCAGTTTGATTGGCCATAGTGATACCATCTTCTTCGGTTTTGAAACTAAATAGTGCACAAACTGGCCCAAAAGTTTCTTCGTGAAATATAAGTGCTTCTTTCGGGATATTCGTTAAGACGGTAGGTTGGAAAAAAAGATCTTTGATTACATGTCCACCTGTCGCTAATTCTGCGCCGTGCTTTAAAGCATCTTGAACATGAAGCTGCACTTTTTCTAATCCTTTGGCATTGATTAATGGTCCAACTTGAACTCCCTTGTCCAATCCATTGCCTACTTTTAATTGCTGAACTGCATGCGCAAGTTTTGTGGCAAATTCATCGTAGATGTCTTCCTGGATTAAGAAACGGTTGATAGAGACACAGGTTTGTCCAGAGTTTCGGAACTTACCGGCAATAGCACCTTCGACTGCGGCATCAATATCTGCATCATTAAATACTAGAAAGGGGGCATTTCCACCAAGTTCCATGGAGACTTTCTTGATGTTTGAAGCTGATTGTTCGACCAATGTCCTACCTACCTCGGTAGAGCCTGTGAAAGAAAGTTTGCGTACAAGATCATTTGTGGCTAGTTCTTTTCCTATACCAGCACTGTCTTTTCCTGTAATGACATTAAAGACGCCTTTTGGGACACCGGCCTCTTCAGCTAGTTTGACCAATGCAATCGCTGATAAAGGTGTTTGTGATGCAGGTTTGAGAACTACTGTACAGCCTGCCACGAGTGCCGGAGCGACCTTCCGGGTAATCATAGCCAAAGGGAAATTCCAGGGGGTAATTGCAGCAACCACACCCACTCCCTGTCGGATGGTCATCATGCGTGTTCCATTTTTCTGGACGGGGATAGTTTCGCCATACGCTCGCTTACCTTCTTCGGCAAACCACTCAACAAAGGAATTTCCGTAATCTACTTCTACTTTCGATTCATGGAGCGGTTTTCCACTCTCAAGTGTCATAATTTCAGCAAGGAAGTCTTTATTTTGTTGAATAAGATTGTACCAGTTGCGCACAATAGTACAACGTTCTGTTGACGTTGTATTTTTCCAGTCCTTCCATGCCTTATCAGCTGCTTGTATTGCCTTAATGCAGTCACCAACTTTAAGATCCGGTAATACTGCAATTGTCTTTCCTGTGGCAGGGTTTATCACATCAAATGTATTTTTTGATGTGATAAATTTTCCGTTTATATAGGCTTTGTCAATTAAAAGTGGATTTTTCATTGGAATTATATTTTTTTTCAAACTAATGCTTCTTTCTATGGTCTGTATTTTATTTATTACCTGTTCTGTCCGTATAACCGATACTTTTGGAACAATATCCCAGTTCGCATTGTTTGGTAAACACACAAGATTATAGAAAGCTTTACTTAGATAAATTTTTTTCGTTGTATTGCAGTAGGAACGATACAGGATGTGCTGGTTCCAAACCATTTATAACGATTTTTTGCAAAATAATCGTAAGCTGTGTCCAGCCATGTCTTTGGTAATATTTTTAGGGAATAGACAATTGAATATGGAAAACCTAACGTTTTGCAGATATTCAGTATCGCCTCACTTTTAATAAAACTGCCGTTAGGAGACATGTATACAATGGAGTCGATATTTTTGGGAATAGCATGTAAACTATTTTTAGCGAAGTCAGATTGTAGAGCGCTAAATAGAAACCGATTGTTACGGTCTATTTTCAATAGGATTTGAACAAAACGATTACAAACTAAGCAATCACCGTCAAAAAAGATGATATGTTTCCCTTCCGTATCCATATGTATAAAGTTACCTCTATTTTCTGAAAGAACTGCCATGAGAACATCACAACTTTTATAAAAAAGCGGTGTTTCTCCGTGGAAAAACACCGCTTTTAATATATTCTTTTTAACTTCTATTACAAATTCTTCATAATGGTATGCCCCATACGATCTCTTTTTGTTTTTAGATATTCTTCGTTGTAGGGATTGGCTGTAATTTCAATTGGAACATTTTCTACAATTTCCAGACCATAACCGACCAATCCTGCACGTTTCGTAGGATTGTTGGACATCAGGCGCATTTTTGTTACCCCTAGATTTCTAAGGATTTGTGCACCAACACCATAGTCTCTCAAATCAGCCTTGAATCCAAGTTGAGTATTGGCATCAACAGTATCTAGACCATTTTCCTGTAATTTGTAAGCATGCAATTTATTGATCAGTCCGATACCACGGCCTTCCTGATTCATATAGACAATGACACCTTTTCCTTCGTTTTGAATCATCTCCATCGCTTTATGAAGCTGAGGTCCACAGTCACAACGGCAAGAACCAAAAATATCGCCGGTCACACAAGAACTATGTACACGGACAAGAATAGGTTCATCTTCGTTCCATTCTCCTTTATAAAGGGCGAGATGTTGTTCGCCAGTATCTTTTTGTGTAAAGGCTTTCATTTGAAAATCACCATATTGCGTCGGCATATTGACTGTTACTTCCTCATTGATCAATGAATCGTGTTTTAAACGGTATTCAATAAGGTCTTCAATACTGATAATCTTTAAATCAAATTTTTTGGCAACTTCCATCAATTCTGGTAGTCTTGCCATTTCACCATCTTCTTTTAGGATTTCGACCAATACACCTGCTGGTTCAAAACCTGCTAAGCGAGCAAGGTCAACAGTGGCTTCGGTATGTCCTGTACGACGAAGTACACCACCATCTTTAGCAATCAATGGAAAGATATGCCCCGGTCTACCCAATTCTTCATAGTGAATATTGGGGTCGATCATTGCCTTGATCGTTTTTGAACGATCAGATGCGGAAATCCCAGTTGTACAACCATATCCCTGTAAGTCAATAGAAACCGTGAAATTAGTTTCATAAACAGCGGTATTTTGTCCTACCATTAGGTCTAGATGTAAAGCATCAGCTCTTTCCTTGGTGATCGGAGCACATACCAGACCCCGCCCATGGGTTGCCATAAAATTGATAATTTCGGGAGTTGCGTTACGGGCAGCAGTGATGAAATCACCCTCATTTTCACGATCTTCGTCATCTACGACGATAACTACTTTTCCTGCTTGTATATCAGCGATCGCTTCTTCGATCGTGTTTAATTTGAATTCCATTTAATTGTTATATTGTATTGATACAAAGTTAGTGTAGAATCTAATTTTATTTATAATAGCGTTGTCACAAATCTAATGTGATTCCTTTAATTTATTCTTTTTAGCGAATTTCTCTTTGATCCATTTCCAGGCTGCTTCAGTTTTTAATTTATACTGATCAATATCAAAAAGAGCAGAATCAGTAGTTGATTTATAGGTCAGAAATGCAGCTAAAGGTGTTAATACGATAATGGCCATCCACATTCCTATAGCCGAAGATATGGCGCCATCTTTAGCTGTTTTCTCCGCTACCGTTGAGATAATATGATAGATTAGGAAGAAAATGATTGCCATAACGACCGGAAGTCCGAGCCCTCCCTTTCTAATAATTGCACCTAAAGGGGCTCCGATCGCAAATAACAGCAGACAAGATACAGCCAAGGTGAACTTTCTATGCCATTCAATGCGATAACGGATATCTTTGGTTTTATAATCTTTAAATTCAAGGGTACGACTATTAAGATCTTCTTTTAAATAGTTTAGTTGGCTCAAGGCATTCATAGTGATCTGTGTCCGTTGTTCAGCAGGGACAAGATCGGTGACCAGATTTTTATAAGGTTTGATCTTTGCTTCTTTTACTTTTGGCTGGCCGGGTTGATTTGCACTAAAATACTTTGAATAGATATTATAACGCGTATCTAGGGTTCTTGTGATTGCTTTACCCATACTGTCAATTTTAATATGGTTGGAGTCAATGTATATATCCAGTTGCCTAAGGTTTAACATCGCATGGTGACTTTTAAAAAGACTTTCATCTGTTTTGCCTTGTTGAAAACTACCCATGTCGAATTTTTGTTCTGTTTCCTTAAACTTAAAGCGTGTAAATTGCTGGCGCGGATCGTATGTTTTTGAGTTCTTGGTTCGAGACTCTTCGTAGCGTATTCCATCCTTTAGTTTGAGGATCATATAGCTATTGTCCGGTGAATTATAGATATAGCCTTCCTTAGCCATTAAAACATTGTTGGCTGTGTTTCCACCGCGATGGTCGTAAATCATTAGATCATAAAGAATCGTTCCTTCTTTATTTTTTCCTCTTGCCCGAATGGAGTATCCCGGAATCGTATTGTTAAAAATACCCGGTTTGATTAGAAAATCGGCTTTTTTATTTCGCACATCTGTCAATAGTGTGCCCATTTTTAGATTGACGACAGGTAGGATGAAATCGGAAAATAGAAAAGAGCTAGTGGCGAAGATCGCTACGAGTATAAATAGGGGAGTCATGGCTTTACGTAGAGATACACCTGCAGCCTTGATTGCTACAAGCTCATAGCTTTCCCCTAAGTTGCCAAAGGTCATAATGGAAGACAATAACATGGATAAAGGCATTGCCATTTGAATCTGAACAATGCATTGATACCCAATAAGCTCCATAATGGTGTACCATTCAAATCCTTTTCCGATCAAATCATCAATGTATTTAAAAAGGAAAAGCATCAATAACACAAACATCACAATAAAAAATGTGACAATGAATGGTTTAATGAAAGCTTGAAGAATAAGTAAATGAACCTTTTTCATCCGTGACGCTAAGCAAACTGATGCCTTTACATTAAAGCATCTTTCATCCAAGGAGCTCTTTTAGAGCCCTTGGTGAAAATATATTGCAAAGATAGGTTTTTTTATGCACCTATAACACTTTGAAGATAGACGATTGAATTTTTCCAGATTAATTTTCTATTTTCCAAGTCCTCTTCTTTAGCAAAGTCTGTTATTTTAAGTGCAACATCGTTTGTCAGTTCATCTTGATCAATCTCTAGGTCAAAATAGTAGGGATCGTCATCGAGCCACTTAAAACGCACCGATTTATTTTCCTTTGACGCGACGATCTTTGCACGATGCGGTTCATCGTCCCAAATGAAAGTATAAACAGTGTCTTTGTAGTTTACATCATCTGCAAACCATTGTGCCAGTTCGTTTGGTTCTTGCAAATACGGAAATAAAATTCTAGGTGAAGAGTTGATGATATATTCTAATTGGAATTTTATTTTATCTGCCATATAAATGTTTTTTTAAATTTTAGTTTGTTTAAATCAAAAATAAGCTATATTTGCATTCCCAAAATGGCGGGGTAGCTCAGATGGTTAGAGCGTTGGATTCATAACCCAAAGGTCGGCAGTTCGATTCTGCTCCCCGCTACAAATCTCTTCCCATTTTGCTTTTTACTGCATAGACTTATTATTTGTAATAATACATATTTATTTTGTTATTGCAAGTTTTTTTGTGAAAAGTTGACGGCTTTTTCTCAAATATTTGAATTTAAAATTCCCTATCTCTTATCCCATTTTTTTTCGTGGCTTAAATGTTATTTTACTTCGTTAAGAATGAGTTTGTTGTGTGGTATAAAGGTTTTTGAACATGATAAAACGCTAAAAAAAATAAAAAAATCTTTTGAATTGACAGGTGAAGTGGTATATTTGCATACCGAAACGGCGGGGTAGCTCAGATGGTTAGAGCGCAGGATTCATAACCCTGAGGTCGGCAGTTCGATCCTGCTCCCCGCTACTTTTAAAAAGGAAAGTCAAATTACAGACTTTCCTTTTTTTTTGACTTGATTTTTGACTAGCTTTTAAATTAACTTAATGAATTTAAGACCTTTACTTATTCTATTGTGGCTTATTGTAAGCCATTATGCTGTTGCACAAAAGCCTATAATAAGCCATGTTGTTACGCACAACCGTACGACTATTATTTGTGATGCTGTTAAAGGTGAAAATGCCTATCCAGCATGGGGAGTATTCCCCAAAGCCGAATATCCTGTGCGAAAAATAACCATGTATGTCACTTTGGGAAGTCCTGATAGCTTGAACACAGCACATTGGGATTATTTGGATCATATCGTATTGAGACGCAAAGGCGGGGCAAAAGGCGGGGCCCTAAACTATGAATTAGGTAGAATGCTTACACCTTATGGGAGTATTTACAATAAGGGCTGGCAATGGAAATGGCAAGTAGATGTCACTGATTTTGCTCCCTTTTTGCGAGATAGTGTAGAGATTGTATACGTCCATTCGGGCTTTGAGGATAAAACAGTCGGCTGGGCGCTTAGCATAGACTTTGAAATACTATCTGGACCTCCGGTTGTCACAGCACTTGGCATAACTCCTTTATGGAATAAGGCCTTTAAGTATGGTGATCCCAACGAAAAGATAGAAGAAAATTTATTGCCGGTAGATTACGAATCGCCAGGACATGCGGCTTTAAGCCGGATACGTATTCAGCATACTGGACACGGTATGGACAAACCTCGTGGCTGCAGTGAGTTTTGTACACGGTGGCGTGAACTCAGGCTTGACGGAAAGGTTGTTGACCTGCGGGATATGTGGAAAAAGTGTGGTGACAACCCATTATATCCGCAAGGTGGAACCTGGATCTTTGACCGAGCATATTGGTGTCCTGGGGACCTACAACAACCTGATGTAATCGATGTTTTTACAAAACCCGGACGTCATACAACCGCATTGCAAATGGAACCTTATACTGCAACAGCTAATATACAAGCGGTAGAAAATATCTCAGCTTATTTATTTCATTATTCCAAACCCAATCAAAAAATAGATGTTGCTGTTGAATCTATTATGGTACCAAATGATGAACAGCGTTTTTCGAGACTAAATCCAGCCAGTTCTGGCCCACGGATATCTTTTAGAAACCTCGGTGCAGATCCCTTACATTCGCTTAAAATTGTGTATGGAACCAAGGGCTTTCCTTCCAGAACATTCCATTGGAAGGGAAATCTTTCCTTTAATCAAGCCGCAGAAGTATTACTGCCAGGAGAAATTCAGGAAAAAGATAGTGAGAATATCTTCCATGTAGAACTTGTCCAACCGAACGGTAAGAAAGACGCATGGTCCGGAGACAATGAAATGAAAGCTGTTTTTACGGCACCAGAAAAGTTTCCTGCTGAATTTGTTGTGAAATTTCTTACAAATAAAGCACCTCAGGACAACAGTATTTTTTTAATAAATGCTAAGCAGGATACAATTTTTCAAAAAAAAGCAGCCCAGCTGACTGCGCTTACACTTTACACGGATACTATACGCCTTGCTGCAGGGAACTACTCCTTTCGCCTAATCGATACGGCTGGGAATGGACTGCAGTTTTGGGCACAGCCCCAAAACGGTGATGGTTATCTTCGCATTTTTGATCTGAAAGGAAATCTTATTCATGCATTTGAAAGTGATTGCGGTGTAGGGGAAATGTTTAGCTTTAAAGCTGTTTCAGATTTCGACATGGATACGAAAAATGCTCGATATGCATTTTCACTGTACCCCAGATCAGTGGTTGACCAAACCCAATTAAATGTAGTATCCAATAAACTGAGTGATATGACCATACGGATAACAGTAGATGGCGTAGAGTGGCAAAAGCACGAATATAAAGCCATAAAGAATGCGGTATTCAACTACGACCTTACCCATCTTCCTAAGGGAAGAATAATTGTAGAAGCTTTTATGGACGGTATTAGTCGGTTTAAAGGGCGGATCAATAAAAAGTAATCGTGAAATAGACAGGTTCCTTGTATTGGAGCCTGTCTATTCATTGTAATTTTTAATTGTCATCAAAGGCCAGACTTTTCCAATCTTCTTTTTGTAGGTATTTAAGCATAATAAAAAATAAAATCCAGCCGAGTGCCGCCAGCCCCCATATCAACAGTTCATATTGAAAGATAACTTTATGAAGATAGCCCAAAAGTCCAAGTAAACCTAAGATCAATAAGTTGATCAATGCCTTGGAATTGGATTGGCTTGCTTTGGAAAAAGGATAGTTTTTTACCAAAAAGAGCATGATCAGGATGCTTTCGATTCCACCTATGGCTGAGGAAAGTAATAGATCATTTAGAGCGCTGATACCAAATAGAGGGATACAAATGCAAAGAAATAGGATATTAAAGGGCAGTACGTATTTAATAAGACAAGCTTTAAGTACGCCGGTCATAAATTGTCCGGGACGATCTATTGGCGTGACATAATAGATCCAGGCTGCTTTATACTTGTTGCTCTGTGTGATCAACTGGAATACCGTTAATATGGTTAACAGTGACAGATAGAACATAATGACATATAACCCAGATTCTCCTAATTTTTTCAGCTTCTCTGATAATGACAAACCTTCGCCAGTGCGTAAAAATAGAAATATAAAATAGATGGGCAAATAGGCTAATGAGGGATAGAGCTGCTGTTTAAATTCTCTTGTTTTTGAACTTATAAGCCATACAATACTAAATCCAGCTTCTTCAAGTGGAGATGAGCATAGGCTTGTGGCTAATTTTTTATAAAAAGGGCGCTTTGAGGCATTGTATGAAATATTCTCTGCCGTTTCAGGTAATGGTGTATCGGCACTAGCAAGACTGGCTATTTTTGCATTAAATCCGCTGGAAAATAAATGTGTACAGGCATAGATACCAAACAATGGTACAACTATACCCAGAACGGAAAATAGGATGATCTGTGAACTATGGTCACCCAAAAGCAGAGATTGAAAAGAAGCAATCCAAGTACTGGGAAATAACCAAAGAAATTTGAGCTGTTCAATGGTCAAGTGGGACTCAACAATTGTTTGAATTAGATTCGGACCAAGGTAATAGGCTAAAAAAATGATCATTGAAAGCCCAATCTGTATATAGGTGATAATATCCTTAAATTTTTGGATGGGTAGATATTTGATGGCGATAAGATAGAAACCATTGACGAACACTAATGCGACCAGTGTGCTTAGGAGCAGTTGTAAAACTAATAGGAAAATAGCGGAGACATTCCAGTTGAAGAGGACGTAGATCAAAAGCGGCAAGCATAGTGCAATGACCTGGTTGAAAAGTTTAATGGCAATAAATGTTATTCGCGATAATGTTATCGTCCGATCATTGACTGGCTTGGGTATAATAATATATTGATCCCTCGTATCCAACAGTATGGGCGAAAAGTCCGAAACTAATGTAATGCTTAGCATGCTGGTAAAACACAGTAGCATGATAGCCAGGGCTAAGTAACGATCTGGAATCAAAATAGGAATAACCATGAACATCAAACCGATGATCATATACATGATAAACTGTATAATGGAGGAAGACGAAGAGGACTTCCCTGTATTACGTTTCTTAAATGTGATTGGTTTTCTATTATCTAAGGTAACTTTAGTTTCTAATATAATCTTAAACTGTGCAAAGTTTACGCCCAAGTTTTCCCAGACTCCTCTAAATAGAAGAATAAATCGTAAGATATATCTTTCCATATTATTGAATAGCAGTTATGATGTCAGATGCGTCCAGTGCATCATTGTCCCTATTGGTTAATTTTGCGAAAATATGTTCAAGTGATTCGTTGGGATTTGACTTCAATTGGTCAATCGTTCCATCCGCAATAATACTTCCTTGGCTGATAAGGAGGATTCTATCGGATACTTTTTCAACAACATCCATCATGTGTGAACAATAAAAAATCGTCTTACCTTCTTTGGCGAGTAACGATATGAGTTCTTTCACGAAGATCACGGCATTTGCATCTAATCCGGACAGAGGCTCATCCAGGATGATGATCTGCGGATTATGAATGATACCGGATATGAGGAGTACCTTCTGACGCATGCCTTTAGAAAAGGTGTCCATCCTATTATTGGCATTTGCAGCCAGACCGAATGCCTTTAGTAATTTGAGAGAACGTTCTTGGATAATATGGTCCTCCATGCCATATAATTTCCCGATAAAATCAAGATATTCCGTAGGTGTCAGTACCTCGTAAAGCTCTGCATTCTCAGGAACATATCCGAGTTGGGATTTTATGGAAAGTGAGTCCTTTTGAATATCAATACCATTGATCTCAACTTTGCCAGTGAAGTCTTCAATCAGTCCAGTCAATATCTTGACTGTAGTAGATTTTCCTGCCCCATTGGGACCAATATAACCAATGACCTGTCCTGGATTTATATCTAGATTAATTCCTTTTAAAATTTCTTTTGTTCCGTATGATTTTTTTAGGTCAATGATACGAATGAGCGGTAACGGACTTTCCATGTATTTAAATCTTCGAATATAAACTTACATAAAAATAAAGAGTTATGGGATTATTTTGCTGTTGAATACCATATTTCTTTAAAAAAGGTAGTTTATAAAAAAGGAGTCCTAAGACTCCTCTGAAAACTACTTTATAATCGGAAAACTACCTGTCATTTTTTGGATACCCTTCTTCATCAAGATCATCTCGAAGATCTTCTTCGTTCTGGGCCAGTTTTTTATCTAATGGTGATAAGCGATTTTGTTTGAAGGTTTCTATCCGCATATGTGCATCTTCCAATTCATCTTCTTCTAAATCTTCACGATCCGCATATTCGTCGCCAACAAAAGGATTTGAGTTATCATATGTGGAGTCGTCATCGACGGCCCCTTCGGATAGTGTACCATAATCTGCCGGATGATCGTAATCGGGATCGTTGTCATCCACATCCAACTCATAACTCTCCATCTCATCGTTATAAGCTAGATTTTGCTCTGAGTCAGGATAGTCTGATTCGATTTTTCCCTTTATTTTTTTATGTTCTGTGCTAGCCATAATCCTAGGATTTATCTACAGTATACAACAGGCAATGGCGTGAAAAGTTTTAAAAATTATTACATGATAGAGATGGAATTTGTTTTTATTGGGCATTAATATGCCCAATAAAATAGGAGGCAACAAGTCGTAAAATTCTACCAAATAAAACAAACAAATTGAAAATATTTTTGTTACTGATAATAATAGTAAATCTCGGTCCTTATGATTTTCAAGCGTTTAAATTATCAGACATTACAGAGTTTGCGTCAACAGGGGTATAATATTCTATTGACCATCGGGCGTTCAGAAGATGAGAATCCAATTTATTTTCCTATGAAATTGGAATCATTCAATTCGACAGGAGCAAATAGCAGAATTGGACAAGAATATACACATCAGGGGCAGAAGATATTGATTCTCGAAGAAGCTATCCAGCGTTCGCTAAATAACGACCTCAACGGTATCATTCAACTTGATAATTAGTTGTTTGTTTTTTTTGATTTCTTGTAGGCGCTTGGTGTTATATTTCTTTTTTTCTTATAAAAATTTGTCAGGTGGCTTTCGTCGTTAAATCCTAGTTCATCCACGATTTGTTTCATTGTATATCGACTAGATACTAACCGTTCTTCGATAAGTTGGGTACGGATTTCATCTGTATATAGCTTATAACTTCTTTGGTATTTTTTTTTGAAAAAAGCTCCAAAATAATTGGCTGAAATCTGAAAATGATCGGCTATACTTTTTATTTGTAGTTTGTCTGGAAAATAAATATTTTGCTGAATATAGGCCTCTATTTCTTGAGACATTTCTCGGGACTCCTGAATGGGAAGTTCGAGATCCTTTAGCATATTTTCGATGAGTGCGAAAAGTGACATCACCTGGTGGAAAATAAAGGTAGATGTTTCTGCTTTTTCATATTCTCCTTGTTGATAAATTAAAGCGATTACTTTCTCTATTAATTTTCGATTCTCCTTTTTGAGCGACAGGCTCTTGTTTTTGAGTGTTTCTGAGGTGAAAATATCCTGGGGATTATAAGACAGACAAAAATTTTGCTGTATGTGATGCAGGTCTTTAAAGTAATGGCTTGAAAAATATAAAATAAATACATTCGAATCTTTCTTACTTTCAAGTATTTCTGAAGCGGAGTTCAAGAAGAGCAGATTTTCTTTGAGAAATTTTGCGCCATTGTTTTTTGATATCAAAACACCTTCCGAAATATAAGCCAATGCAAAATCAAAGCCTAATTCGCTGAGATCAATTTTTTGCTTATGTTTGATTTTTTCGGAGCGGAAGGATAAATTCATTGTATACGGGTATATTTTATTGTTATAAACTATTGATGAATCAACATGCTTTAATACACTTTGTAGAAATATTGAGTAGTTAATTGCGTTAAACAGTTAGGTGCAAATGATGTCAGCAGGTTAAATGATGCAAACAATACCTGTGCATCCAACTGAGCCGAAGACCAAATATCGTTATTTTTAATCATATCTTTTGTCTTTTAGGAAATCAATGGGGGATTTAAGCCCTGAGAAATAGGGCTAAGTGCTTTTTGCATTTCGTGTCATTTTTTCGATATCATCCCATTTTTCCTCAGGAATTATATCTAGACCGTTAAATTCTCCCGCACCTTTTAACCATTCTCCGCCATCTATTGTTATAACATCGCCATTGATGTAGCTTGAATAATCAGATACAAGATAAGCGGCGAGATTTGCCAGTTCATCTAATTGGCCCAAACGCCCCAAAGGAATACGTTTTGTAGGGGAGAGGAGTTCACCTAATTCACCTGGAAGAAGACGTTCCATGGCACCTGAAGTCTGAAATGGGCCAGGGGCAATTGCATTTAAACGTATTCCTTTTTTTCCCCATTCGACTGCAAGAGATCTTGTCATGGCCAATACTCCGGCCTTCGCTGTCGCTGAAGGAACTACGTAGCCTGAACCTGTCCAAGCATAAGTCGTTACGATACTGAGTACTGTTTTGTTTTGGTCCTTATTTTCTATCCAACGTTTACCTAGCGCCAATGTGTAATTAATACTGCCCTGAAGTACAATTCCGATAACGGATTCAAAAGCGCGATGGCTCAAGCGTTCGGTAGGGGATATAAAATTGCCTGCGGCATTGTTGATCAATATGTCTATTCCGCCCAATTGCTCGTAGCCATAGGTAACTACACGATCGACATCTTCATAATTACGCACATCACCAGCTATGGCGAGGCATGTGCCATGGTGTTTTTCGGATAGTTCTTTTGCTGTCTGTTGAATCACATCATCCTTCCGGCTGCTGATCAAGCAGGAAGCACCTAACTCGAGGAAATAATCAGTCATCGCTTTACCTAGTCCGGTGCCACCACCGGTAATTAAAATGCGTTTGCCTTTTAGTGCACCCTCTTTTAACATGCCCATATCTTGTTTCGTTTTTATGTATGATTAAGTTACATAAATTTGAATGAAAATAAAAGTGATGGATGGAAGACAGAGGAGGAGAGAGGATTGTAGCAAATGATAGTGGGCTAACAAATGATAGACGGATATAGGGAAGATGAAGACAAATTATAGGGAAAGGAGGAATAATGGAGAACTTAGGGATGATAATAAACTGATAGGAGAATGGGACTGCATGGTTGACCCCTATAAATAAAACAGGGACTATTTTGTCAATAATCCCTGTTTTTATTTTTTCCGATCTATTGCTAGAAAGGAAATACGCTTATGCGCCTAATTGTACGCGTTTGAAAGCAGTTACCGTCAATCCTTTAGAAACTGAATCTAAGAATTGAGCGATACTTTTAGAAGAATCTTTCACAAATTCTTGGTTCAACAATGTTGTATCTTTGAAGAATTTGTTCAATTTACCTTGTGCGATTTTTTCAGCCATCTCAGCTGGTTTGCCTTCAGCAATGATTTGTTCTTTCGCGATAGCGATTTCACGATCGATTGTGTTTTGATCAACACCATCTTTATCAATTGCGATAGGGTTCATCGCTGCGATTTGCATAGCAACATCTTTACCAGCTTCTTCAGCACCAGCTGCGTCAGCAGAAAGTCCAACCAATACACCTAAACGGTAGTTACCGTGGATGTAAGCGATTACTTTCTCTGCGTTGATAGTTTCATATTTAGAAACGTCAATTTTCTCTCCGATTACACCAGTTTGCTCGATCAAAGCATCAGCGATTTTCTTGCCATCAAGTTCCAAACCTTTTAATTCTTCCAAAGAAGCTGGTTTATTGTTTAATGCTAGGTCTGCAATTTTTTCTGCGAAAGCCACGAAATCAGAGTTTTTCGCTACGAAGTCAGTTTCACAGTTTACTTCAACTACGATACCTGATTTACCATCAGCAGTAGCTTTAGCGATGATAACACCTTCGTTAGAGTCGCGATCTTGACGGCTAGCAGCTACTTTAGCGCCTTTTTTACGCAAGTAATCTACAGCAGCTTCAAAGTCACCATTAGACTCAACTAAAGCTTTTTTACAATCCATCATACCAGCGCCAGTTTGTTGACGCAATTTGTTTACATCTGATGCAGAAATTTGTACTGACATGTTTATTTCTTTTTATTATTGTTTACTACTGAAAATTTTGTACAATATTAACTTAAAACATGTTAAGCTAATATGAAGTTTAACATTCCTTGATAATCGGGAGCTGTTAAACCAAAAAACCGGACAGATAGGCTAGTTCAAGAAAAGTGATCTTTTCCAGAAACTAACGCTACGCTATCCGGTTTGGAATAAAAATATTATTCTCCGTCTTTCGCTTTGCGAGGACGTTTAGCTTCTGAAGCTTCGTTATTGTCAACTTTTGCTTTAGCAGCAGCAGCATCTTTTTCAGCTTCTTCTTCTTTGTCGCGTTTGCGCTCGTCCAAACCTTCTTGGATTGCTTGACCAATTATGCTAGCGATTAAGCTAATAGATTTACTAGCGTCATCATTTGCAGGGATCGGGAAATCAATGTTTGAAGGATCAGAGTTAGTATCTACCATCGCGAAAGTAGGGATGTTCAATTTCATTGCTTCAGAAACAGCGATGTGCTCTTTTTTCACATCGATGATGAATAAAGCAGCTGGCAAACGGTTCAAATCAGCGATACCTCCTAAAAGGTTTTCTAATTTGATACGCTCACGTTGAATCATCAACTTTTCTTTCTTAGACAATACATCATAAGTACCGTCTTTTTGCATTTTGTCGATGTTAGACATTTTTTTGATAGACTTACGAACTGTAGCGAAGTTTGTAAGCATACCACCTAACCAACGCTCAGTCACGAAAGGCATGTTAACCTCTTTAGCTTGTTGTGCGATGATTTCTTTAGCTTGTTTTTTCGTTGCTACGAATAAAACTTTGCGACCTGATTTTACGATTTGTTTGATAGCTGAAGCAGCTTCTTCTAATTTCGTAAGAGTTTTGTTCAAGTCAATGATGTGGATACCGTTGCGCTCCATGAAAATGTACTTAGCCATTTTCGGATCCCATTTACGTGTAAGGTGACCAAAGTGCACACCTGCATCCAATAAATCTTGATAAGTAGTTCTTGCCATTTTTTGATCCTCCTTTGATTAACGTTTACTGAATTGGAATCTTCTACGCGCTTTACGACGTCCTGGTTTCTTACGCTCAACCATACGGTCATCACGTGTTACTAAACCTTTAGCGCGTAATGCAGGTTTAACTTCTGGGTTAAGTTCAACCAAAGCTTTTGCGATCGCTAGGCGAACAGCTTCTGCTTGACCTTTAACACCACCTCCGTTAACGTTTACTTTTACATCAAAGTTTGCTAATTCACCAGCTACGCTCAAAGATTGAGTAGCAATGTATTGCAAAGGTAATGTTGGGAAATACTCTTTGTAGTCTTTACCGTTTATGATAATGTTTCCGCTACCAGCAGTTAAGTAAATGCGGGCAACAGCAGTTTTTCTTCTTCCTGAAGTGTTAGTTGTTGACATGTCGATTCTCCTTAAAATTTAACTGGTTTTGGATTTTGTGCTTCATGTTTGTGCTCAGTACCAGCATAAACGTAAAGGTTTTTAAACAATTGACGACCTAAACGGTTTTTAGGAAGCATACCACGAACAGCTTTCTCAATGATGCGCTCAGGGAATTTAGCCATTAACTCTTTAGGAGAAACGAAACGTTGACCACCTGGGTATCCAGTGTAGCGTACGTAAACTTTGTCGCCTAATTTGTTTCCTGTCAATCTAATTTTGTCTGCATTGATAACAATAACGTTATCTCCACAGTCTACGTGTGGGGTGAATGTAGGCTTGTGCTTACCACGAATTACTTTCGCGATGTTGCTCGCCAAACGCCCCAAAATCTCTCCTTCAGCGTCAACAACGATCCACTCTTTGTTAACGGTGTTCTTGTTGGCAGAGACAGTTTTGTAACTTAACGTATTCACTTGCTTTTGTTTAAATAATTTGTAAAATTTTATTTATCTTCCCCTTATCACAAGGGTCTGCAAAGGTACATCTATTATTCTGTATTTTAAAATCTATTTTACTTATTTTATTGAAAACGAGCTAAGTTTCTAATAGGATGAGCCAATCTCAATATTTTTACAACTTCCTCGAATGAATATTGTTACATTAGTTAGTATATTGCAGGAAGAATTTTTAATTACTTAGTGGAAGTAGATGAGATTGAATTTTTTAGATAAACGATTTTTTTTTGGTTTTGTTGCGTTTCTTTTCGGTACGGTAAATCTGGTGCAGGCTCAGTCATTAGAGAAAAAAAGCAGACCCTATGATGCACGGCTCAAAAATGTACAGGAAATATTAAAGCAAGGGAAAATCGGTCCCGGTGTAGATTCTTTAGATGCTATATTAGTAGATTACCCAAAAGCGGATGATATCTATTTCACAAAGGCTATCCTTTTTGCCCAGATGCGAAATCAGGATGCTGCAATAGATGCCATCAAGGCTGCCCTAGAAATTCAACAGAAGCCTGAGTATCTAAGCTTCGCAGTCGATGCCTTTAAAAGCAAAAATGATGCAGATAGTGCATTGATATATCTAGATAAACTGATCAATATCGATAAGAATAATACTGCCTCATTGAGGCGTGAACGTATCATGCTCCTTTTTAATGGAGGATATAAAGATGTAGCGCTTGAGTATTTTAATAAAACAAAAGAAATTGAAACTCCTTCCGATACTTTGGATATGGTGGGGAGTGTACTGTTGAACGATGCTGGGGACTATAAGGCTGTGATAGGCCTTCTTAAACCTTGGGCAGATAAAGGTACTAAATTGGCGCAGGTCTACGGACAATTGGCACAGGCGTATAATGGTTCTAAAAATTCAAAACTTGCATTGGAATATATCAATAAGGGGATCCAAAACACGCAGGAAGATTTTCTTTATTTTGATTTAGCGGATCTGTACCGGTTAGATAAGAAAAACAAGTTGTCATTTGATGCTTTAAAAAAAGGATTTCAATCCAAGAAAATTGATTTTGGAGATAAAAATAGGATTGTCATGACTTTGTTGGCGCCTAAGAGCCCGTATACCAATGCACAGCTTTTGGAATTAGCCAATATTTTAGTTGAGGTTCATCCGCGCATTGCAGAAAGTCACATGGCTAAGGGACAGGTGCTATGGCTGAACGAGGATAAGACAGCAGCACAAAGTTCGTTGGCGGTTGCGGTCAGTATGAATCCCTATCAGATCGACGCCTGGCGGATGTTGATGAGCCTGGATATGGATAAGGGGGAATTCGATCAGGCAATAGCTCATGGCAGCGAAGCTTTACATTATCTAGCTAATAATTCTACGATACTCTATTTCACGAGTATGGCCTACCTAATGAAAAAGGATACAGAGAATAGCCGGAAATTCATGGAGGCCGCATTAAATAATGCTCAGGATGAAACTCCTTTTTTACAGGCAAATATATATGGTGGACTAGGTGATATCTATAATACCTTAAAGATGTATAAGGAGTCAGATGCAGCATATATGGAAGCCATTCGATTGGATAGCACAAATGTGACCGCGATGAACAATTTAGCGTATTATTTATCGTTAAGAAAAGAGCGGCTAGATGAAGCGACGAAATATGCTGCAATGGCTACGAAATTGCAGCCCAACAACGGAACATTTGAAGATACCTACGCTTGGGTTTTATTTGCCGATGGTAGGTATGAAGATGCGTTGATCTGGATCCAAAAAGCGATGAAAAATACAAATCCGCCTACAGCAGTTTTATTAGAGCATTATGGCGATATTTTGGTAAAACTTGGCAAGACCAGTGAAGCGGTTAAACAATGGAATCTAGCATTGGAAAAAGGTCTGGATTCAGAGGAAAGTAAACAGAAATTAAAAAAGAAGATTGAGACGAAAAGTTATGTGGAATAAAATAGTTTGGGTGGGAGTCCTGGTGTTTTTGCTTTCTTCCTGTAGTTCCAAGAAGAAACTGTTGAAAGGGGCAGATCTCAAATCGGAGAATGAATTGGTTATCAAAGACAATACACGTGAGGCAAAGAAAGCGACACTGCGTAATCTTTTTTTGACCAATTTAAACTATTCGACGTTTTCGGGAAAGGCAAAAATGCGTCTCGACCTGGGGAAGGATAAATTTGATGTTACTTCCAATATTCGGATCGAAAAAGATAAAAAGATCTGGATTTCTATTTCAGCAACTCTTGGAATTGAAGTCGCCAGGGTTTTAATCACGCCAGATAGTGTGCAGATTTTGAATAAGTTCCAAAGTGAGTATCTGGTCAAACCATTTGACTATCTCTACCGTTTCGCTAGCCCAGACCTTACTTTTACCAACCTACAGGATTTACTTTTGGCGAATATCTCCGTTAATCTCTTGTCTGATATCGATGCAGTAAACCTTAAGCAGGATCCAAATTCTGTACAGTTGGATGGAAAGCTGAATGAACTTGATTTCTTATATAAATTGAATAACAATAATCGGCCTTACCAGTTTAGACTTTCACAATTGTCCAAAAGACAACTACTGGAAGCAAACTACGGTGAATATGCAATAGCTTCTGGGCAGGAATTTCCGATGTTGCTAAAAATGATTATTTCAGATGGACGTCAAGATATAAAAACAGAGATTAATTTTAACAAAGTGACATTTAATGAGCCTGTTGAAATGCCTTTTTCGGTGTCATCGCGATATAAAGTAATCCGATAAGAAGTTATCTATTTCCATTAGATTTATTACTTTCGCATTTAGTTTGCTAGTGTAGATGGATATAATGGAGTTAGGGAAGGAGCAAACACTAAATAAATAGTACTGTAAATGAACTTTAAAAAGACGATATTTAGTATAATAGCATTCATTTTGATGATTGGTATTTCTGCTGCTCAGACCAGAGCCGAGCTGGAAAAGCAAAGGGAAAAACTCACCCGGGAAATCGCTGAATTGCAGAAGACCGTAAAAGAAATTGCCAAGGAAAAATCGTTGACACAACAACAGGTGACAGCTTTGAGTAAGCAGATCAATTTACGTGAACAAAAAATAAATACCATTACTTCCGAGGTAGCGGTAATTAATAAACATATTAACGCAAATACGGCTGCGGTGAATAAATTGAAGGCAGAACTGGAAAAAATGAAACGCGACTATGAAAAGATGGTCATGTTTGCTTTTCGGAATCGGAATGCCTATAACAAACTGATGTTTATTTTTGCTTCCAAGGATTTTAACCAGGGTTTTAGACGTGTAAAGTATTTGCAGCAATTTAATGATTCAAGAAAGTTAAAAGCTGCGGATATCGAAAATACGAAGAAACAGATCGAACAAAAAATTGCGCAATTGCAAGCCGATCGAAATAAGCAGGTCGCGCTGATGAAAGAGCAAGAGAATGAGAAAAGAACGATTTCTCAACAACGCTCAGTTTACTCTGGGCAATTGAGTGAGCTTATCGTTACAGAACGTGGCGTTAAAAAAGATATTACGCAGAAACAAAAAGAGGAGCGTCGCATCAATGCTGCTATTAAAGAAATCATCAGAAGAGAGATTGAAGCGGAAAGAAGACGAGCAGAAGCTGCGCGTCGTGCAGCGGAGGCGGCGGCTGAACGCAATCGGAGAGCAAAAGAGTCTGCAAATGCTCCGAAAGGTAAAAACAATACAAATACTAAAAGCAGTAATACCGCAAGAAAATCGGATTCTGAAGTCTTACGTAGTACACCAGAGGCGATCAAACTTTCCAATGATTTTAGGTCTAATCGCGGTAGCTTACCTTGGCCGGTATCCAACGCGAAGATCATGCAAGGATTTGGTGGTGAAAGTGTTGGTAGAAATGTAAACTGGGATCATGAGTCAGTTAAAATTCAAACATCGAGCGGAGCTGCTGTCAAGGCCGTTTTCGCAGGGGAAGTAAGTAGTGTGTTGACGATGTACGGGCAGCGTATTGTGATGATCAAACACGGTGAATATTTTACTGTATATAATAATTTAGGTAGTGTAAGTGTCTCGAAGGGACAAAAGGTGAGCACAGGCCAGACGATCGGTACGGCAGATGTGGATTCAGATACAGGTGTGCCAATGGTCGATTTCTCTGTCTATCAGGGATCAACACCATTGAATCCGATGTCATGGTTGGCGAGATAAGAAATAATTACTATATTTAATAATTATCACTACATTTGTAGAGAGGGCGAATAGATTTAGTTTAAAAGAATTGAAAAACAAGAAATTATAGATATGTCAACATCATTTTTAATCATGGGTTTGGGAGCGAATGAGATTATCCTTATTGTAATAGCATTGTTACTGTTATTTGGGGGTAAGAAGATTCCTGAGTTGATGCGCGGATTGGGCAAGGGAGTGAAAGAGTTCAAAGAAGGGCAAAAAGAAGATTCTTCGGCTGAAAAGAAACCTGAAGTAGAAGATAACAAATAAGGGTAATTTTACCCGATATTACATAAATACGATTTTGTGAGGAGCAAAATCGTATTTTGTTTTATTTTGGACCTATAGCTGAATAGGCCAAAACCATTTTATACTAAAATCCATTTCTAAACGTTTAGATAATTGTTGATTTTTTTAAAAAAATCAGACCTGGATTTAACAGTAAATTTATGATCGGAAAACAGACGTTAATTTCAATACTAGGAGGGCTGTGTTATGCGTTGCCACTCATGGCTCAGGAAGGCGCTGTAGAAGGCATTAGAGAAGCCACACATCACCTTATCCAAGGGAAGATTGATCGAGAGAAAGAGGAAATTTATCAATACTTGGATAGTATAAAATCAACTGGTAATGGTCGACAGGATGATTCTACCATTGCCGACGAAGAAATACAACTTGTTCGAAAACTAAAAGCAATTGAACGGGAAGTGCCTTTAAACTACTCACCACAGGTAAAAAATCTGATTGCCAAATACACCTCCAAAAATTACAATCCTTATATGTGTAGAATGATGGGGCTTGGACAATATTATTTTCCATTGTTTGACCGTATTATGGATGAAGTGGGAGTCCCGAGAGAACTGAAATATCTAAGTGTCGTTGAATCCTCTTTGAATCCCCGCGACATTTCGAG
Organism: Sphingobacterium sp. NGMCC 1.201703; assembly: GCF_047784615.1. Taxonomy (NCBI): domain Bacteria; kingdom Pseudomonadati; phylum Bacteroidota; class Sphingobacteriia; order Sphingobacteriales; family Sphingobacteriaceae; genus Sphingobacterium; species Sphingobacterium sp. NGMCC 1.201703. The sequence continues at coordinate 83,574 of NZ_JBLOHD010000007.1, forward strand.
TGCTGGTGCTACAGGATTATGGCAGCTCATGTATTATGAGGCAAAGACCTACAATCTGACCGTAGATAGCTACACAGACCAGCGTATGGATCCCATCGCTTCCAGTTACGCCATTGCGAAAATACTGAAAGAAGCTTATGAGGAATACGGTGACTGGCTTTTGGCTATTGCCTCATATAATGGTGGGAAAGGTGCTGTTGGACGGGCGATTCAACGTTCGGGTAAAGTAAAACCTACTTTTTGGGATATCGCTCCTTATCTGACGCAACAAACGCAAAACTATATTCCCAAATTCATTGCGATGACTTATGCGATGAAATATGCCGAAGAAAACGATATAAATGCCGCAGATACGGAACTCTCTCTGAGAACCCAAGCATTAGACATCAACAAAAGGATTTCGTTAAATCAGATAGCTGACGCTTTAGATGTATCCAAAGAAACCCTCCGCGCACTAAATCCTAGCTTTAAGAAGAATATTTTAAATGGTACGGAAGAAAATCCTCTGAGATTAGTTTTGCCTGTATCGGATAAGAAAATAGCAACGGAAGAACTTTACGCAGCTCTTAATACACCTGTACCCAATTCTGTAATGACAGGTTCCAACACTAATGAACCTGATGAGCTTTTAAAAGATGGAAAATATAGGGTGAAGGTCGGAGAGACATTTGCTTCAGTCGCGGAAAAATTTGAAGTTACTGTTCAGGATATAAAGTCTTGGAATAACTTGCGCGGAAATAAAATCGTACCCGGGCAAAATCTATTGATCAAGAAGGAAGATAATTTTGTCAATGCCAAATTAGCGCATAATGCCGAAAAATCGGTTAAGAAGAGTCAACAACGAGCTGCTAGCCGTACAGCATATTATGTGGTTAAAAAGGGAGATACCTTATCTCAAATCGCTGATAAAAATGGGGTATCTGTTAATCGGTTAAAAAGTGATAATGATCTGAATGGAAGCCGGATTAAACCGGGAATGAAATTGAAAGTGTCAAAGAAATAGCATGGTTATACTAACCATGCTGCATCTTCTTCGTTATCAAATTCCTCTAGGGTAACAGTGACATGCTCTTTGAGAATAGTAGATAATTTGGTTCCATAGTAGTCACTAAAAATAGGGAATTTGTGATGGCTCCGATCAATTAATACGGCAGTTCTCATCTTCTTTAATGGAACATTGAGAAATACGCCCAAGCCGTAGGCAAGTGCACGGCCACTATTTAATACATCATCAACTAGGATGATAGTCTTGTCTTTTGCAATATCAACAGGCAAATCTGTAGCAGCACTCAGCGATCGGCTTGTTTTCTTCATGGTAACTTTAATCAACAGAATTTCCTTGTCCGAGATGTCCTTTAATATCGCCTGCAGGCGTTGCGCAAATACATAACCTCGATCGGCAATCCCTACTAAAACAAGTGTTTCGTCTTCAAAATTGTCTTCTAAAATCTGATAGGCAATACGGATAGACTTCTGTTTTATTTGTTCTTTATTTAAGATGAGCGTTTTCTTTGAAGACATAATAGTATTTTCAATGATTATAGGGTAAAAATAGGATATTAAATTGTATAAAAAAAGTCCAAAGCCAGTTAAAGCTTTGGACTTTTTTATATCGATAACCGAACCTCTAGTTCAGTTTATTATCTTTTTCTGCTTTCAATATTTCGGCAGTAAGCGATTTATTGTCTTCCGGTAAACGGCCACCGTTATAATAATAGCGTCTCCAGTATGGCTCGTCCAAATTGCTGATCATAACACCCTTGCTAGAAGAAGCATGAGCAAATTTATTATCACCAATATAAACACCCACATGCGTGATGCTTCTGCTTCTGATTTTGAAGAATACCAAATCTCCTGCTTTCAATTCATTCTTCGCTACAGTCTTTACTTGCGAATACTGATTACGGCTATTGTAACCCAATGACGTGTTAAATACTTTGTCATACAATTCGTAAGAAAATTTAGAACAATCAATGCCTCGTTTTGAATCTCCGCCCAAACGGTATGGAGTACCTAGCCATTCGTAAACAAATTGATAAAGTTTTGTGTTTGTTGTTGCTGAGACTGCAACACCCATAATTTGTGAGAAGTATTCTTTGGCGAGGTTATCAGGATCTGATTCAGGTTTGGAGTTTCTGTTGGTTTGTGCCTGCGACACTAGACATAAGCCGATAAATAGCATTGACGCTATAAATTTCTTTGTTTTCATTAAATCGCTTTTTTGTACAACATTTAACTTTTATAATTCAATACTGTCATCTATTTTGGACAGCACTGTTGCGAATATAATACAATATCAGTTTAAGGTCAAATTTTTTTAAAGCTATTTAACGAAATTTTAACAATTTTAACATCTTTCTTAACGCAATTTGGGGATATTGAAATTTAATCGGTGTGTCGAACTTTTACTACAAGCGAGGAGCCGCTTCAAACACTTTAAAATCGTGTTGTTATGCTAGAATACTATCCTTTAAGGCTTGTTTTTGTAAAACTGAAAAAAAATATTAATTTTCTTTAGGAATGTGATAATATTTGTTCTATATTTACAAAACATAAGCAAAAGCAATGAACACAAATACAATTATTACAACGATTATTATTACCACCGGGATAAAACTTAGGAGGAAGTAGTTTCATTGTATATAATTGTAGACACAATATTTCGAAGCGCTTTCCTCAAAAGGGAAAGCGCTTCTTTTTTGTCATAATAAATCAAACTAAACAAACAGTATAGATCAGTATGAAAGTTTTAAAATTTGGAGGAACTTCAGTCGGAACAGTAGAAAGTCTCAAAGCGGTATTGAGTATTGTTAAGAAATCCTACGACGCTAAGGAAAAGCCCCTTGTGGTATTATCTGCGATGTCGGGCGTTACAAATTTACTGACCCAATTAGCAGAAGATGCTGCAGAAGGAAGAAGCTTTACCGATGGACTCAAATCTTTGGAGGATAAACATTTTGCAGTTGTGAAAGAACTACTTGCAGTTAAGTACCAAAACCCAGTCTTCACAAAGCTTAAATTATTTTTTAATGAGATTGAGGATCTTCTCCAGGGGATTTTTGCACTGAGAGAGTTGAGCAATCAAAGCAAAGACCTTATTCTGAGCTACGGCGAACGTTGCTCCAATTATATGGTTTCTAAAGTTATGGAACAGTACATACCAGAGGCTTTACTTATAGATGCTTCACATTATGTAAAGACCGATTCCAGCTTCGGTAACGCGCATTTGAATGAAGTATTGACAGAGCAGCTTGTAAAATCAATGTATATCACTCATAGTGATAAATTATTATTTGTGACGGGCTTTATCGGTAGCAATGAAAATGGCCGCATCACAACTTTGGGAAGAGGGGGATCGGATTATACGGCAGCTATCTTTGGTTCTATATTGGACGCAACAGCAATCGAAATATGGACTGATGTTAACGGGATGCTGACTGCCGATCCCCGGATCGTGAAAAAAGCATTCTCACTCCCTGTGCTTTCTTATACTGAAGCAATGGAGCTATCTTATTTTGGTGCTAAGGTGATTTACCCTCCCACCATGATCCCTGCCTTTTTGAAGAAAATCCCAATTGTCATTCGTAATACTTTTGAACCTGACTTTTCGGGTACAGTAATCCAATTTGAGAGTGGAAAAACAGCATTGCCGATTAAAGGAATTTCCTCTATCTCGGATATTTCTGTGATTAACCTAAGTGGGTCGGGAATGATTGGCAAATCTGGATTCAGTGGGCGGCTTTTTACACTATTGGCTAGAGAGCAAATCAATGTGGTATTGATCACACAATCCTCCTCCGAACACAGTATCACCTTTGCGGTTAATCCATTGGATGCGAAACGCGCGATTCAGCTGATCGGAATGGAATTCGAATTGGAAATTCAGGCAAATAAGTTGGTCATTCCCGCTATAGAGGATAATCTTTCTGTGTTGGCCATTGTCGGTGAAAATATGAAACGGACTCCGGGAATGTCCGGTAGATTATTCGCCGCACTCGGACGGAATGGTATCAACGTAAGGGCTATAGCACAAGGTTCTTCCGAATACAATATTTCGGTCATCATCGGTAAAGAAGATTTGGCCAAAGCGCTCAACGCTGTTCATGATGCGTTTTTTGCGGAACTGAAAAAAACATTGCATGTGTTTAATATCGGTACAGGAAATATCGGTGCAACGCTATTTAAACAATTGAAAGATCAGCACGATTTTCTGCTTGATAAAAATGATATTGAGATCAAAGTTGTTGGGATTTCCAATAGCCGTAAGATGTTATTCAATACCGAAGGTGTGGAGTTAAATAATTGGTCGGCTGAACTTGAAAGCAATGGCTCTGAGGCAGATCTAGCTTTGTTTATCGAGAAGATGAAAGCCCTTAACTTGCCAAACTGTGTGTTTATTGATAATACTGCCAGTAAACTGCCTGCCACCTATTATGAGGATATCTTTAAATCCAATATCTCCATTGTTACCTGTAACAAGATCGCGAATTCTGGAAAATATGCGCAGTATAAAACGCTTCGGGATACTGCACATAAGCATGGCGTGGATTTTTTCTATGAAACAAATGTAGGTGCCGGCCTGCCTATTGTTAGGGTTCTGAAAGATTTGATGCTCAGCGGTGACCGAATCCTAAAGATCGAGGCTATTCTCTCAGGGACCATATCTTATATCTTCAACAATTTTAAAGACGATGCTACTTTTTTCAATGTTGTAAAACAAGCGCAAGAACTGGGCTATACCGAACCGGATCCAAGAGATGATTTGGGGGGAATAGACTTTATGCGTAAAATGTTGATTTTAGCGAGAGACGCTGGTTATGCCGTTGAAGCTGAAGATGTCGATCTTGGGCCGATCCTTCCCGAAGCCTGCCTGAAGGCCGATACCGTGGATTCCTTCTATGCGGAACTACAAAAGGAAAATGTCTATTTTGAAGATATGAAAGCGCGTGCTGCCCGCGAGAACAAAGTAATCCGATATATCGGAAAACTGGAGAATGGAAAGGTTTCCATTGCGATCCAATTTGTGGATGAAAACCATCCTTTTTATGCGTTGTCAGGCAGCGATAATATTATTTCATTTACGACAGAACGGTATAAAGAGCGTCCTTTGGTAGTAAAAGGACCCGGTGCTGGAGCGGAAGTGACTGCTGCAGGTGTTTTTGCAGATTTAGTTAACGTAGGTGCATAAAACTATTTTATAGGAAATAAGGACTTAAGTAATGGCCAATAATTTAAATGTAGAATATCTAAAAGATAAAGTCATCGATTTAGACAAGATGTTACCCGAAGTTCGGGTATTTGCCCCAGCGACTGTAGCGAATATGATCTGTGGTTTTGATATATTGGGCTTTGCCGTAGAGCAGCCGGGAGATGAGGTGATCATGCGGCGCAAACAGCAACCCGGCGTGACTATAAAGCAAATTACAGGCGATGATGGTCGACTCCCGCTCGATCCCGGTAAAAACACGGTTTCGGCTTGTGTTCAATACCTCTTACAAGCACTAAATATTGCCTCCAAAGTAGGGGTAGAAATCGAATTGCACAAGCATATGCCAATAGGATCTGGCTTGGGATCCAGTGCTGCAAGTACCGTAGCAGGACTTTTCGCGATCAATGTTATGCTTGGTAATCCATTGACAAAAGAAGAACTTTTGCCATTTTGTGTCGAAGGAGAACGATTAGCCTGTGGGACGGGGCATGCCGATAATGTTGCACCTGCACTTTACGGGGGCATTACATTGATCAGAGGAAATGAGCCTTTAGATGTTATTTCAATTCCCTCACCGAAGGAATTAGTGGCAGCCGTGGTGTTTCCTCAGGTAGATGTCCCTACACGTGACGCCCGCCAATTAATTAAAGATAAAGTGCTCTTAAAAGATGCTGTGACACAATGGGGCAATATTGCCGGATTGGTGGCTGCATTATTTAAAGAAGACTATGATCTAATTGCCAGGAGTATGAAAGATATTTTGATTGAGCCAACTCGTGCGATCCTTATACCTCAGTTTTATGAAATGAAGGAAATCGCTCTTCGACATGGTGCCCTAAGTTTTGGTATATCCGGTTCGGGCCCCTCCGTGGTCGCAATTACACGGGATGAGCAAATCGCAAAACATATTGCGGACAGAATTCAGGCGCATCTCAAAGAAAATGAAATCGAGAGTTTCGGTTATGTGTCAAAGGTAAATGTCGAAGGACCAAGGGTGTTAAATTAGAGATTTTACTGTACCATGCATTAAAAAACTAGGCAAGGTGCAAAGTATCTTACTGATTGCATAAAATCGTATAATGTGCTCTTTCTGATTAATCAGAATAGATGTACATCAAATAAGTATTAAAAGATGAAATTTTATAGTACAAATAATAAGACATTAGCTGTTTCTTTTAAAGATGCAGTGTTTAATTCGCTTCCAGCGGACAAAGGCTTATATATGCCTGAGCAAATTCCGCAATTGGATCCATTGTTTATCAAAAATATACAACAATATTCCATGCAGGAAATTGCTCTGGAGGTTGCTTCAGCTCTTTTGGGCACTGATATTCCTAAACCAGATCTAAAGAAGATTGTTGATGAAGCGATTAATTTTGAGGCACCCGTAAAATTCCTGAACAACAGTACAGCGGTGTTGGAGTTATTTCATGGACCATCCTATGCCTTCAAGGATTTTGGAGCTCGGTTTATGAGCCGTATCATGGGCTATTTTTCTAAAGCCGATGATAAGTTGCTGGATGTACTTGTCGCAACTTCTGGAGATACAGGCGGAGCGGTAGCCTTAGGCTTCCTTGGCGTAGAGGGAACCCGTGTTACAATATTATATCCTAAAGGCAAAGTCTCCGAGGTTCAGGAGCTTCAGCTGACTACAAATGGTCAAAATATACGTGCCCTGGAGGTAGATGGTACATTCGATGACTGTCAAGCGCTTGTGAAGCAGGCTTTCAATGATCAAGAACTCAATCAGACCTTACGGTTGACTTCGGCTAATTCAATTAATATTGCCCGACTGATCCCACAGACCTTTTATTACTTTTATGCCTATGCACAACTAAGATCTCAAGGGATCAATGAAGTCGTATTTACTGTGCCAAGTGGAAATTTTGGGAATATTGGGGCAGGTTTATTAGCTTATAAAATGGGGCTTCCTGTCAAACATTTTGTGGCAGCAACAAATGTCAACGATACAGTACCGCGATTCCTTTCTTCGGGACAATATGCGCCTAAACCTTCAGTTCAGACATTAAGTAATGCAATGGATGTTGGAGACCCAAGCAACTGGGTGCGGATTCAGGATCTTTTTGCAGGTAATCTAACGGAGCTAAAAGCTATGCTCTCTTCCTATACCTTTACTGACGAGGAAACAAAAGCTGGTATGAATAGGCTTGTTCAAGATGCAAATTATATTGCCTGTCCTCATACAGCTATTGCTTGGTTGGGGGCACAGGCTTATGCGAAAGATCATCCAGGTACCTATGCTTCGGTATTCTTATCGACTGCACATCCTTGTAAATTCCCAGATGCGATAGATGCTGATGTGTTCGCAAAAATTGTATTGCCAGCAGGTGCGGAAACGTTGCAGGGAAAAGAAAAATTAGCAGAACCTTTGGTGGTAAACTTCGAAGCGTTCAAAAAATATCTAATCAACCATAACTAAACGTGGAGGGGGCGATCTTTTGAGCGTCCCCCTTTTTCTCTATTCGTAGGCTATCCTATATCTCTTTTCAAATCTTTAATTCTTGGGGACTTTCACTTTTGGATAGTGTTTTTATAAACTAGTTTTTATCGATTATGGCTTAGGTACTCACTGTTTTTGTTGCTCATGCTATTTATATCATATGTTTCATTTGGATGTCGAAATAATAAGTTAATTTTGCAGTAATGAAATCAGTTTATTTGAATAAGGGTAAGGATAAAGCTGCCTGGCAATTGCATCCTTGGGTATTTTCCGGAGCGATTAAATCATTGTCCGATAAGATTGAAGATGGCGAAATTGTAGGTGTTTACAATGCCGAGCGTGAGTTTATTGCGTACGGCTTGTTTCACAATAGTTCGCGGGTGGCCATCCGCTTATTGGAATGGAATCCACAAGCTCAGATTGATGCGGATTGGTGGCGCACCCGTATTCAAAAGGCCGTGGCGGCTAGACAACATTTGCTGCAGGAAGGCATTACCAATACCGTTCGTTTGATTTTTGCCGAGGCAGACTTTCTTCCGGGATTAATCGTGGATAAGTATGCTGATTTTATTTCTATTCAGGTCCATTCTGTAGGAGTAGAAAAAGTTAAGGATATTATTATTGCGGAGCTAAATACGCTGTTAAATCCTACTGGAATCTATGAGCGGAGTGATCTGAAATCTCGTGAGCATGAGGGTCTACCAGATACAAATGGACTTTTGTCTGGGGAGGTACCACCTGAATTTGTGGACGTCATCGAAAATGGCCTTCATTATAAGGTAAATATCATTGATGGGCAAAAGTCAGGTTTCTATTGTGACCAACGTGAGAATAGGTTATTGACAGCGCAGTATGTTGCTGATAAAAGGGTATTGGATTGTTTCTGTTATTCTGGCGGATTTACACTGAATAGCTTAAAAGCTGGTGCAAATGAAGTAGTGTCTGTAGATAGCTCTGCGTTGGCGATTGAAACTCTTGAAAAAAATGTAACCGAAAACGGATTTGAGCCAAGTCGGCATAAAGCAATATTGTCTGACGTCAATAAGCAATTGCGTAAGTTTATAGATGAGGGCGAAAAATTCGATTTGATCGTCCTGGATCCACCAAAGTATGCACCTTCCCGTTCAGCTTTGGAAAGAGCGTCACGGGCTTATAAAGATTTAAATCGTCGGGGGTTAATGCTGTTGAATAGCGGTGGCTTATTGGCAACATTCTCATGTTCCGGAGCGATGGATATGGATACCTTTAAACAAGTACTTGCCTGGGCCGCATTGGACGCAGGTAAAGAGATACAGTTTATTCGGCAATTCCATCAACCCGAAGATCATCCTGTTAGGGCCTCCTTTCCAGAGGGAGAATACCTCAAAGGATTGTTGGTACGCGTATTATAAATAAATGCAGATATATAGGTTGATTTGAATAAATCGACCTTTTTAATTTAAAGCGAAATCATGATCAAAGAAAAAGAAACTAGACCTATTTTTTCTATTTTGTTTGCCGTGAGTATGGTGCACCTGTTGAATGATCTTATTCAGGCTGTAATTCCTGCCACATACCCCTTATTAAAAGAAGAACATCACCTGAGTTTTTCTCAAGTGGGGATGATTACATTGGTATATCAGATTGCCGCTTCAATTTTTCAGCCTGTTGTCGGTTCATTTACAGACAAGCATCCTGTTCCATATTCACAGATTATCGGGATGTCATTTTCACTTGTGGGCATGTTGTTGTTTTCCCAGGCACATAGTTATGCGTGGATATTGTTCTCCGTTTTTCTTGTCGGGATCGGCTCCTCAATTTTCCATCCAGAGTCTTCCCGTGTGGCTTACATGGCTTCAGGTGGAAGAAGGAGTATGGCACAGTCTATTTTTCAGATCGGCGGGAATGCAGGGACAGCTCTAGCACCTATCATAGTTGCTTTTCTGGTCTTACCTCGAGGACAGCAGGCTATTGCCTGGATGTGCTTATTTACAATTGTTGGCCAGTTTATATCCTATTATATCGGTACTTGGTATAAGCGTCGGCTTGCAAATGTTTCGAGATCAACAAAAAGAGTTATTCGTGTTCCAGATCTTCCCAATTCACGTATTGTCGCAACTGTCATTATCTTATTGTTGTTGATCGTTTCCAAATATTTCTATATCGCAAGTATTACTAATTATTTTCAGTTTTACACGATGAGAAAATTTGGGATCAATGAGGTGGAAGCACAGGTGTATCTGTTTTATTTTCTGATTGCCGTTGCGGTGGGTACCCTACTGGGTGGAGCGTTTGGGGATCGTTTTGGGCGGAAATATGTGATTTGGTTTTCCGTTTTAGGCGTGGCTCCCTTCGCATTGGCTTTACCCTATGTTGGCCTTACAATGACTGGAATATTGATTGTGATCATCGGATTAATATTGTCATCTGCCTTTCCTGCAATTATCGTATACGCACAGGAGCTATTGCCGAGGAAATTGGGGATGGTTTCCGGTTTGTTTTATGGATTTGCATTTGGCATGGGGGGAATCGGGTCTGCGGTACTCGGATGGCAGGCAGATCATACGTCCATTGAATTTATTTACCATCTGTGTTCGTATTTACCCTTAATCGGTGTCGTCGCCTATTTTCTTCCTAATCTACAGAAAACACCCTATAAAGAGATTTAGAATATGATGTATTAAAAAGCGGGAGTATCCAACCTTTTTGGAAACTCCCGCTTTTCTTGAGTTTATTTATATCCCCTTAAAATCTCTTGTGATTAATCAATCCTCAGGGGCTTTTACTTTTTGTATAGTTTTCTCTTTATACTATTTGATACAGTCCATCCAGGCTGCTGCCATCAGTTGCGCTCCAGCAAGGGTAGGGTGCACACCATCCGCTGCCCAATAGGCTCCTGGGGCAGTCTTTTGGGCATTGTCAAAGATTTTTTGATAGGGAAGGAGTGTCGCATTGAACTCCTTTGCAACATTACGTGCGGTCTCCTGATAAGCCAAAAATTTGGGGTACCAAGCATCCGTGATATGGCCTACCCCTTTTACAGCAAAAGGTTCTCCAATAATCAGTTTAACATTCGGAAGTTTTTGTAGTGTCTCCTGCAACAATTGCTGGTACTGCGACTTATATTCTTCAACAGTCGTTTTGGCGCCGCGGTCTATCGTTCGCCAAAAATCATTGACGCCGATCAAGATACTTAATACAGTTGGTTTGAATGCCAATGTATCCTCCGCCCAACGTTTTTGAAGGTCAGGAACACGATTGCCACTAATCCCAGTATTATAAACCTTCAGTTTCTTTGCAGCATATTTATTCAATAATTCGCTTGCAGCCAATAAGGCATAACCCTGACCTAGGGCCTTGGTGTCATTGGGATTTCTGTTATTCCTATCGCGGCCTACATCCGTAATGGAATCCCCCTGAAATAGAATGACATCTTCGTCATTCAAACTTATCTTTGAAGATTTGAAACTATCCTCATGGGCATAAGCTTCATTGCCCAACAAATTGGCTCCAGTCAAAAGACCGGCGCCAATGATACTTTTTTTGATAAATGATCTGCGGTTTGTGCTCATTATTAGGTTTTTGTTATGCTTAAAGTTACATACTTTAAGCATACTTTTCCAAACCTTTTATAATGATGTTACAGGCTTTTTCAATTTCAGCTTCCGTAACGGTTAATGGCGGAGCCACGCGAAGTGCTGTTTCACAGTGAAGATACCAGTCAATCATGACACCATTTTCCGCGCAGTATTTACTGACGTTATAAACCTGATCAAAGTTGTCCAACTGTAAGCACATCATAAGTCCTTGACCTCGGATTTCTTTAATTGCTGGATGGTTGAGCTTTTCTCTAAATAAGTTGGCCTTATGGGCTACCTGTTCAACCAGTTTTTCCGATTTGATTACGGCGAGTGATGCACGTGCGGCGGCACAGCTCACGGGATGTCCTCCGAATGTGGTGATATGACCCAACATCGGGTTGTCTTTAATGACATCCATTACTTCTTTAGCGGCAACGAAGGCGCCTAATGGCATACCGCCACCAATGCCTTTGGCCAACATCAGAATATCAGGTACAATACCGAAATGTTCGAAGGCAAACAGTTTTCCTGTACGACCAAAACCAGTCTGGATTTCATCGAAAATCAACAGGGTGCCAGTCTCGTCACAACGTTTTCTTACCGCTTGCATATAGGCTATATCGGGAACTCTGACACCAGCTTCCCCTTGAATGGCTTCTAGGATCACGGCAGCAGTTTTATCTGTAATAGTCGCTAGGTCCTGTGGGTCGTTAAATCTAATAAAGTCTATCTCTGGAAGGAGCGGGGCATAAGCCTGACGATAATCATCGTTTCCAATAAGGCTAAGTGCACCTTGTGTGCTTCCATGGTAGGCCTTTTTTGCAGCGATAATCTGTCTTCGCCCAGTATATTTCTTGGCTATTTTCATTGACCCTTCGACAGCTTCTGCACCACTGTTGGTCAGGTATACCGATTGAAAATTTGCTGGTAATTCCGCCAGTAATTCTGTTGCAAACTGGACTTGCGGAGCTTGTACAAATTCACCATATACGGTGACATGCAAATATTGGTCGAGCTGAGCCTTTATTGCTTCGAGCACTTTGGGGTGACGATGCCCGATATTACTCACATTAAAACCGGAGACAAGATCCATATATTCTTCCCCATTTGGCCCATAAAGGTAAACACCCTCGGCCTTAACCACTTCAACCAATCTAGGTGAGCTAGAGGTTTGAGCAGTGTTCATCAAAAATAATTCTCTATTGCTTAGCATGATTATGCAAATGTCCGAAAATAAAAAAGAAGTCTTCAAGACTTCTTTTTTATTTTTGAGGTTATTTCCTCCTATTTTGTAAAGATTTGTAGAGATGTTCCCTAAATTCCTGTTCTACTTCAAAGAATTGTGAAGCTCGGGCGTTGCCTATCACCTTGGCAAATTTTGCGCGGTACTCCTTTTTTATCTGTACTTCTTTGGCATCATATTGCAATACATCCCTCGATCCACCTCTAAAACTATTTTTAGGGGCACCATTTAGTTTCTCTTTCCGGATATCCCATAATGTTTGACTATATTCATTATAGAGTGGAAAGAAATGCTGTGCTTCTCTGGGAGTTAAATCTAGTTCCTTAGTAATATAAGCTATCTTTTCATTTTCAATAGCTTGAAATCGATTTTTGTCTTGCGCAAAGCCCAAGGCAATAGAAAATATACTAAAGAACAATGTTATCCATATGTATTTTTTGTTAAACATCATTATAAGGTATAGTTTAGATAATCTTCTATCTCTTGTTTAGATATATTACTGCCAAATCCTTTCGTTGGAAGATTTGTTTCATCCGTATACTGGGACATATATATTATGTCATCACCTGAGGCCGAGGCAGAAAGATAATTAATAATTTCCTGCTTGGGTATTTCAGATAAATGTTGACTGAGCTGTTCCTCGGCAACATTATCTTGTGCGATCGTATTTTGCTGCTGGAATTGATAACCCCAATAACCAGCTAGACCTAACATGGCTGTGAACGAAGCTGCTACAGCATATCGGGTATACCATTTTTTTGGCTTTCCTAAGCGACGGATCGGAGTTGAATCTCTTTCTTCTTTTATATCCTGAATAGCACCGATAATTTTGTCTGAAAGCGTATCAAAATAATGTGGTGGCAGGTCAAAACCTGTGACAGGAATCGTATCTTTTAATTTTTCTTCTGCAACACGAGCGAAAATAGTTTCTTCAAGATCCGCGTGATAATTTACAGGAAGGTCGAAACCATCCGTTGAGATAACTTCCTTCAATTCGGCTTCTGCAACACGAGCGAAAATAGTTTCTTCAAGATCCGCGTGATAATTTACAGGAAGGTCGAAACCATCCGTTGAGATAACTTCCTTCAATTCGGCTTCTGCAACACGAGCGAAAATAGTTTCTTCAAGATCCGCGTGATAATTTACAGGAAGGTCGAAACCATCCGTTGAGATAACTTCCTTCAATTCGGCTTCTGCAACACGAGCGAAAATAGTTTCTTCAAGATCCGCATGATAATCTACAGGAACAGCGAAGCCATCCGATTGGATTTTTTCTTTTAAGTTTTCTTCCGAAATTCGATGAAAGATATTTTCTGTTAGTTTATCTGAATACAGTTCAGGAATAGTGAAGCCATCTCCAGCGACTTGAGCTTTGAGAGAGTCAGCTGCTATTTTGCTCAGCACAACATCAGGGAGTGAATCAAAGTATCCTTCAGGAACCTTAAATACAGAATCATCTGTGCATGCTATCCATTTGACTTGCGCTATTATTTTAGATTCTAAATCACTGAAATAATTTTCAGGCACGCCAAAAGGATTTTCACGCAATGATTCTGGAAGATGATTAGATTCCAGCCCATCATGATATGTGCTATTTTCCTTCATAGTATTTGTTAGAGGCGAATTTCGCTAAAAGGTTTAATCGTGGTTATTAAAAAAAGCCTCTATTTTTTTTACTGCCAAATGGTAAGATGCTTTTAGTGCACCAACACTTGTACCGAGTACATCAGAAATCTCTTCATATTTCATATCTTCAAAATATTTCATATTAAAAACTAATTTCTGTTTCTCTGGCAATGTTAATAAAGCCTGTTGCAATTTCATTTGAGCTTTGTCGCCATTAAAGTAATTGCCATCAGCAAGTGTTTCTGCTAAGTAAGCAGTCGTGTCGTCGTCCAACGACACGTTCTGCTTTTGCTTTTTTTTATTTAAGAATGTAATACATTCGTTTGTTGCGATCCGATATAGCCAGGTATACAATTGTGAGTCTTCACGGAAGTTCCCAAGGTTCTTCCATACTTTGACGAAAATATCCTGAACCACATCATCTGCATCATCATGATCGATTACCATTCTTCGCACATGCCAATAAATCTTTTGCTGATATTTTTTCAACAATAAACGGAAAGCTTCTTCTCGCGTACTTTCTTCGGCGAATTTTGCTATAATTAAAGCGTCATCCATATATTGACCTGTGTAGTTTTGTTATTTTCTTTTGATTACTTTCTGAGCCGCAGCAACGATAGCGTCAGCGTTCAAACCGTATTTTTCCATCAGTTGTGCTGGAGTACCTGATTCACCAAAACTATCGTTGACCGCTACATATTCTTGCGGGCTCGGTAATTCTTTGGCTAATACCTGTGCAACGCTGTCGCCCAATCCACCAAGTCGGTTGTGCTCCTCAGCAGTCACGACACATTTCGTTTTAGCAACCGATTTCAAGATCGCTTCTTCGTCCAACGGTTTGATGGTATGGATATTGATGATTTCGGCGTTGATACCCAATTCTGCTAATTTTTCACCCGCTTGGATGGCTTCCCATACCAAGTGACCTGTAGCGATGATGGTCACATCTGTACCTTCATTCAATAAGATTGCCTTTCCGATGACAAATTCTTGATCAGCCGGAGTAAAGTTAGGAACTACCGGACGACCAAAACGTAAATAAACCGGACCTTCAAATTTCGCTGCCGCAATAGTTGCCGCTTTTGTTTGGTTGAAGTCACAAGGGTTGATTACAGTCATTCCAGGTAACATTTTCATTAATCCAATGTCTTCCAAAATTTGGTGTGTAGCACCATCTTCACCCAAGGTTAATCCTGCATGAGAAGCAGCAATTTTCACATTTTTACCTGAGTACGCGATAGATTGACGGATTTGGTCATAAACGCGACCTGTAGAGAAGTTGGCGAAAGTACCTGTGAAAGGAACTTTACCACCAATAGTAAGTCCAGCCGCGATGCCCATCATGTTTGCTTCAGCAATACCGATTTGGAAAAAGCGTTCTGGGAATTCTTTGATAAAATCGTTCATTTTTAATGAACCGATCAAATCAGCACATAATGCTACTACATTTTCATTTTGTTTTCCAGCTTCCAATAAGCCAGCACCAAAACCTGAACGTGTATCTTTTGACTCTGTGTAAGTATATTTTTTCATTTCTAGTAATCTCCTAAAGTTTCAGTAAGTTGATTCAATGCCGACGCCAATTGTTCGTCATTTGGAGCAACACCGTGCCATTTATGAGAACCCATCATGAAATCAACACCTTTTCCCATCTCTGTGTGCAATAAGATAACCACTGGTTTACCCTTTCCGGTACGTGATTTTGCTTCTTCTAAGCCCGCAACTACTGAAGCCATATCATTTCCTTTAGTCACTTCCATCACATCCCAGCCAAAAGCTTCCCATTTTGCGCGAAGATCACCTAATGACAGTACCTGATCTGTCGATCCGTCTATCTGTGCATTATTGTAATCAACAGTGGCAATCAAGTTGTCAATCTTATTGTGTGGTGCATACATTGCAGCTTCCCAAACCTGGCCTTCCTGCAATTCACCATCACCCATTAATACATAAACTAGATTATTGTCTTTATTCAATCTTTTTGCCTGTGCGGCACCGATAGCAACGGATAATCCTTGACCCAAAGATCCTGACGCAATGCGGATGCCTGGAAGACCTTCGTGTGTCGTTGGGTGACCCTGTAGTCTGGAGTTGATTTTTCTGAATGTTGCCAATTCGCTTGCTTCAAAATAACCCGCATGTGCCAATGTACTGTAAAATACAGGTGAAATGTGTCCGTTTGACAAGAAGAATAAATCCTCTCCTTTTCCATCCATATCAAAGGAAGGATTGCGTTTCATTGCATTGAAATAAAGCGCCACAAAGTAATCTGTACAACCTAAAGAACCACCTGGGTGTCCTGATTGACAAGCGTGTACCATACGTACGATATCACGTCTTACTTGTGATGCAATTTGTTCTAGTTTGTTAATATCTGCACTCATTTTTTTTGTTGGTTTCACAATTGGTCGTAAAGTTAACTATTTTTAAGCTAGATGCTTGTTAAAAAGTGAATTTCTTTATTTAGTATGGGAGTTATAGCGAAGCACATAATGATGCACATAATATTTAGCCAAATAGGTACCTAGCTTGCGAACGGATACCATTTCAATTTTAGACCTTTTCATGTTAAATTTTTTGTACCTTGCTTTTAATTATAAAACCCACAATTTTCAATATGATGCCTAATCAATCTAAACGTTTTCTGTTTGTTGCGACATTTTCCGTACTACACTTCTATTCTTTTGCTCAGGATAAACCCGTTTACCATAAAGATTGGATTGACTTCAACAAAAATGGTAAAAAGGATATCTATGAAGATCCTAAACAATCCGTAGTAAGTCGAGTGGAGGACCTGTTGAGCCAGATGACGACGCAGGAAAAGGCCAATCAAACCGTTACACTCTATGGTTATGGAAGAGTATTGAAGGATGAACAACCTACAATTGCTTGGGACAATGAGATTTGGAAACATGGATTAGCCAACATAGACGAGATGTTAAATAGTCTTGCCTATAATAAGTCGGCAAAAAGCTCTTTTTCTTATCCCTTCAGCCGCCATGCTGTTGCATTGAATAATGTACAAAAGTGGTTTATCGAACATACCCGGCTAGGTATTCCAGTTGATTTTACCAATGAGGGAATACACGGTCTCAACCATGATCGGGCGACGCCATTACCGGCTCCGATTAATATTGGAAGCACCTGGAATACCAAATTGGTCCGAACTGCAGGCGAAATTGTGGGGAGAGAAGCGAAATATTTAGGATATACCAATGTCTATGCTCCGATTCTGGATGTCTCCCGAGATCCAAGATGGGGACGTGTTGTGGAAACTTATGGTGAAAATCCCTTTCATATCGCAGAAATGGGTAAACAGGCTGTATTGGGCATTCAACAACATGGTGTTGCATCAACGTTGAAACACTATGCCGTTTATTCTGTACCTAAAGGGGGACGAGATGGAAATGCGCGGACAGACCCGCATGTTGGTTTTCGTGAAATGCATGAGCTTCATTTATACCCATTTAAACGGGTTGTCCGAGAGGCTAAACCAATGGGTATTATGAGTAGTTACAATGACTATGACGGTATACCAGTCTCATCAAGTAAATATTTTCTGCAAGATTTGCTACGCAAGGATTATGGATTTGAAGGATATATCGTTTCGGATAGTGAGGCCCTGGAGTTTATAAGCAGTAAACATCATGTTGCTGCGGACTATAAGGATGCAATACGGCAAGCCCTAGAGGGCGGACTTAATGTCCGGACGAATTTCGATCCACCGAGTACATACCTGACACCATTGATGGAACTTATCAACGAAGGCAGGCTTGATATGAACATATTGGATCAACGTGTTCGAGAGGTATTGACTGTCAAATTTAAGTTAGGATTATTTGATCATCCGCTTGTCGATAACACAACATTGGCTGACAAGAAAATCCATACACAGGCAGATGAGGATATCTCCCTGCAAGTGAATAGAGAATCCATTGTTTTGCTTAAGAATGAGCAGCAGTTATTACCAATAGATGTCAGTAAGTATAAGCGGATTTTGGTGACAGGCCCTATGGCCGAAGCAACGAATTATACAACAAGTCGTTATGGTCCATCCAATAACCCGATCACAACGATTAAGGATGGGATCCTCGAATATGCTAAAGGTAAAGAAATCCAGGTAAATTACACGAAAGGCATCGATGTTGTTGATAAGAATTGGCCTGAAAGTGAGATTATCCCAACAGATTTGTCCAAAGAGGAAATTGAAAGCATGAAGGCTGGTATCCGTCTTGGAAGCGAGTCTGATCTGATTATAGCCGTCATGGGGGAGTCGGAACGCGAAGTTGGCGAAAGCCGGTCGCGTTCAGATCTAAACCTACCGGGTAAACAGCGTGATTACCTGATGAAGTTAAAAGAAACAGGGAAACCAATCGTTCTGGTACTCGTTAACGGACGTCCACTTTCTATTAATTGGGAAAATAAATACTTATCCGCTATTGTGGAAAGTTGGTTTCTTAGTGGTCAATCTGGACATGTTGTCGCAGAGATGTTGTTTGGTGAGTATAATCCGAGTGGAAAGCTCCCGATTTCTTTTCCAAAATCTGTCGGACAGATTGAAATGAATTTCCCGACTAAACCTGCAGCACAGGCGGGACAGCCAGGGGTTGGCCCTAATGGCTGGGGAAATAGTAGAGTTGTGGGCTTTCTTTACCCTTTTGGTTATGGCTTAAGTTATACAGATTTCCAATTTTCAAATTTGCGTCTAAATAAAAAACAAATTCGCCCAATCGACTCATTGACCGTTACCGTGGATGTGCAGAATATCGGAAAAAGAAAAGGAGCAGAGGTTGTCCAACTTTATATCAAGGACCTTGTATCTTCCGTAACAACTTATGAGATGGATCTCCGCGGTTTCGAAAAAATCGAATTGAACCCTGGTGAGAAAAAGTCTGTTCAGTTTTCGATTTTACCTGCTCACCTCGAGCTGTTGGATCAACATAATAAATGGACTGTAGAGCCTGGGAAATTTGAAATTTTTATTGGAAATTCATCCGCTAATCTACCGTTGAAAGATTCATTTGAGGTGACTAAAGAGTGATGCTCATAGCGCCTGTTTGTGCAAAAGATATATCACCTATGGGGCATACGAGATACAACTAGCTATAAAAAGAAAAAAGGATTCAGCAAAACTTCATATTGCTGAATCCTTTTAAAAATTTTAAAAATTCTTATCGTATCTCTATGATTACATTGCTTCGGCAACAACTTCTGTCACCTCGGGAACCATACGTTTTAATAGTCCTTCAATACCAGCTTTTAATGTGATTGTTGATGAAGGGCAACCGCTACAGGAACCTTTAAGTTCAACGGTCACCACACCTTCGTCGAAAGATTTGAAATGAATAGCACCGCCATCTTGTTCCACGGCAGGGCGTACATAATCATGCAATACCTGTTGTATTTTCACTTCCGTTTCTGTTCCTTCAAAGTTTGTCTCTGTATCCTGATGTACAGTTTTCACCGCAAGCTCAGATTCTACAGCACCTTTTACAAAGTCTTTCAACAAGGCTTCAATATCTTCCCATTCCGCATCTTCCGTTTTGGTAATGGTAACAAAATTGCTTGCAAAAAATACACCATTTACAAAATTGAATTTGAACAATTCCGTAGCGAAAGGTGAATCTTGGGCCGTTTCTTTATTTGGAAAATCTACACTACCATTGATCAATAATTTATTGACCAAAAACTTCATAGTTGAAGGGTTGGGTGTAGATTCGGTATATACGTTGATAGTAGCCATTTAATTTTATTTTTATTCCAAGCAAAGATATATCAAAAGCAGCGTTGTTAAGGTCATCTATAAGTCAAAGCTTACAAAGTGACACCCGTGTAGTTTGAAGGAGTGATAGCCTTTAATTCCGCTTTTACTTCTTCGGACACCTTAAGATTATCTACGAAGGTCGCAATGGTGTCTTTGGTCACATGCGTATTGGTACGTGTTAGATCTTTTAAAGCTTCATAAGGTTTTGGATAGCCTTCTCTACGCAAGATCGTTTGTAACGCTTCGGCAACAACAGCCCAGTTGTTTTCGAGATCATTCGCAAGCGCCTGTTCATTTAAGATCAACTTACGTAAACCTCGCAATGTCGATTTGAAAGCGATTAGGGTATGCGCAAATGGAACCCCGATATTACGTAATACAGTTGAATCTGTAAGATCTCTTTGAAGACGTGAAATAGGTAGTTTGGCGGCTAAATGCTCAAATATCGCATTAGCTATTCCTAAATTTCCCTCTGCATTTTCAAAATCAATGGGATTGACTTTATGTGGCATAGCGGAGGATCCAATTTGGCCAGCAGTGATTTTTTGCTTAAAGTATTCCATGGAAATATAAGTCCATATATCCCGGCATAGATCAATAATTATATTATTGATCCGTTTTAATGCATCACAGCTTGCAGCAAAGTTATCATAATGTTCAATTTGGGTGGTGGTTTGTGAACGGTCCAGTCCTAGAATATTATTGACGAAATTGTTGCCGAAGGCAATCCAGTTGGTCTCTGGATAAGCCACGTGATGAGCATTGAAATTGCCTGTCGCTCCGCCAAACTTAGCTGAATAAGGTACGTTATGTAAAAGTTGTAATTGACGTTCAATACGCTCGATAAAGACATAGAGCTCTTTACCTAAGCGAGTTGGAGAGGCTGGTTGTCCGTGTGTACGGGCGAGCATTGGGATGGCAGACCAGGATGTTGCGAGAGATTTTAGTTCATGAAGCAATTCGTCGATGATCGGTGTATAGCTTTCTTTGATCGCCTCTTTCCACGATAGCGGAATAGCTGTATTGTTGATATCCTGAGAAGTCAGACCAAAGTGAATAAACTCCAGATGCTCCTGAAGCCCTAATTTTTCAAATTGATCTTTTAAGAAATATTCAACGGCTTTAACATCATGATTGGTAACTTTCTCTGTGTTTTTGATCCAGATCGCATCTTCTTCTGAAAAATTACGATAGATATCTCTTAATTTTTCGTTGAGTGTGTTGTCAAAATGTTGTAATTGAGCAATTCCAGATTCGCTCAATGCGATAAAATATTCGACTTCCACACGTACGCGGTATTTTATTAAGGCAAATTCGGAGAAAAAAGCCGCAAGCTCATTGGTATTATTGTAATAGCGTCCGTCAATAGGCGTGACTGCTGTTAAGGATGATAAAGCCATAGATTGAATGATTTTTGGCAAAGGTAAAAAATTGCTTGGAGCTTAGCAATTTAATTGGTGTAGATATAAAAAAAGCCTCCGTACTGGGAGGCTTTTTTATACTTTTTAAATTCTGTTTCAGAGAATTAGTGAGCAGCTTTAGTTGAATCTACAGCAGTTTTAGCTGAATCTACAACAGTTTTAGCTGAATCTACAGCAGTTTTAGCTGAATCTAAAGCAGTGTTTGCTGAATCTAAGGCAGTGTTAGCTGAATCAGTAGCAGCGTCAGTTTTTTTACCAGTTTCACCACATGAAGCGAAGGCTACAGTCAGAGCCAATCCTAAGAAACCTAATTTGAATGCGTTTTTCATTTTATTAAAATTAAAAGTAATTTCTAAATCTTGTTATTTAAGACTTAATACTGGTAATAGAAAAAGGTAACCCCATTTCTTAATAAATTTTTTAAAAAAAAGAGGCTTTTCTTGCGAAAAGCCCCTTCAAATGCGTTATTCAGTTTCTAAAATTATTTTTTAGTAGCAGCTGAATCAACTTTAGTAGCAGCAGAGTCAACTTTTTGAGCAGCTGAATCAACTTTTTGCGCAGCTGAATCTAAAGTGTTAGCAGCTGAATCAACTAAAGCAGATGCTGAATCAACAGCTCCTTCAGCTTTTTTCTCAGTGTTGTTACAAGATGCGAAAGCTACAGTTAAAGCTAAACCTAAGAAACCGAATTTTAATGCGTTTTTCATTTTCTAATTTTCTAATTTAAATTGAAATATTTTCTTTTTCATTTCTTAATACATATAACCCGAAAAGGTAACCCAAAAAAAACATATTTTTTTTAAATGTATGTAAGTTGTTGTTAATCAGTTATTTTAATTTATTTTACTGCTTCGTTAAAAGAGATTGTTTAGCCGTTAAAATAAGGTTGGTGAAAAAAAGCGCAACGATTTAATCTATGTGATTGTTTAGTTAGGTATGAAAGAATGGACAAGATAGAATACTCTATAAGCTACTGGTCCAAACAATTTTCAATTATTTTTATTATTTTAAGCGGTAACCGATAAAAAAGGAAATTGCGATTATGTTTGATAAAGTTAAGAATATAATGGGTTTGGCAAAATCAATTGACTTTGGCAAATTAGAGGAGATCTCAAAAAAAGTGGATTTGGGCGCTGTCATGGATGCGGTTTCCAAAATGGATGACAAGCAGCTGCATGGATTAATGAAAATGCTAAGCGCAGGAAAAGAGAAAAAAGAATTGCCACCTATCAACGGCGATTTCTATGATATGGATAGCAAATTAAGCGGATCAGACCGCGAACTTCAATTGAAAGTACGGGAGTTTATGGAGGTTGAAGTGAAGCCCATTGTCAATAAATATTGGTTAAAAGACGAGTTCCCTTTTGAAATAGTACCCAAGTTAGCTGCGTTAAATATATGCGGATATACTTACGAGGGTTACGGATGTATGGGGGGAAGCTCGCTGATGGAAGGTGTCATTGCTGCAGAGATTGCTCGGGTAGATGCATCTGTTGCTACTTTCTTTGGTGTACAGAGTGGTTTGGCCATGGGGTCGATTTATATCTGTGGGTCGGAAGAACAAAAACAGGAATGGTTGCCAAGGATGCAAAAGATGGAGGTGATCGGCGCTTTTGGTCTAACCGAACCGGAAGTTGGTTCGGGCGCAGCGGGCGGATTGACAACCACCTGTAAGAAGACTCCTGAAGGCTGGGTTTTAAATGGTCAGAAGAAATGGATCGGAAACTCTACCTTTTCAGATATTACAATAGTCTGGGCCAGGGATCTTGATGATGGAGAAGTAAAAGGTTTTATTGTGCGTAAAGATAATCCTGGGTTCTCAGTTGAAAAGATCAAAGATAAAATGGCTTTGCGCATTGTGCAAAATGGATTGATTACATTAGACAACTGTATCATCCCCGAAACAGATCGTTTGCAAAATGCGAATTCTTTCAAAGATACAGGTAAAGTCCTTCAAATGACGAGAGCGGGGGTTGCATGGATGGCTGTGGGCTGCGCACGGGGAGCCTATGAAAATGCCTTGGATTATACGCGCAAAAGAAAACAGTTCGGCAAGCCTATTGCATCTTTTCAGTTGATTCAAAATCATTTGGTAGAAATGCTATCGAATCTAACTGCAATGCAAACGCTAGTCTTTCGATTATCTGAACTGCAAGATGCTGGACAACTACGGGATGAGCATGCGTCGCTGGCAAAAGTGTTTTGTTCTTTACGGACAAGGGATATTGTGTCCAAGGCGAGGGAAGTCATGGGGGGGAATGGTATCCTGCTAGAGTATAATGTCGCTAGATTCCTTGCAGATGCTGAGGCGATTTATTCTTATGAAGGTACTAAGGAAATCAATTCACTGATCGTTGGAAGAAGTATCACAGGATTTAGTGCTTTTGTCTAAAGCTTGTGCCCTAATTAATTTAGTACGGACAATAATTGATATAAAAAAGGATAGGGTTTTGGTGATCACCAAAACCCTATCCTTTTTTATATTTTACTTGCGCTGAAATCGCATCATGGCAATATCGCCCATGATAAAGGTCAGTGTATTTTCATTGACATCATAACTGTTCACTTTTTCTAATGTAGAAAAGAACGTTGCTTCACCATTGCCTTCGCAAGCCATTTTCGTAGACATGATAGGGCCAAAGCTAATTTGGTGATCATTCGTCTTAAATGTAGCATTGTAATTGTTGCAACTGCTGTTACCATTTATCTTCCCATCCTGTATGTTAAATGTTATCGTTGGTTTGCGGTTGGGATACAGGCCCTCAAAAGCGATACGGGGTCCAGAGATGTAATCAAGCTCCCAGGTCCCGCTTAGATTTTGCTTTTCCTCCATTAACTTAAATTTTGCCAAAGGAGCCATCTTTGCTTTATTTAAACTTAGAATACCATTATTTAGGCTGTAATTGTCCGCAGTGATTAATGCCTTAGATAAAGCTTGCTCAATCGACATATCAGGGCAGGCCATCATCGTTGACATCCCTTGTGCAAACTTAATTTTTCCATTGGTTGAAAAGGTCAGTTCACCACCTATTCCGTTGCAACCACCATTGGCGCTATAACTTTTTTCTTCCAGTTTGAGAAAAGGAACCCGACCGTTGACCGGTCCATTGACAGCCTTACCGTCGATTTCAATTAATTGCCATTTTTTTCCAATAATGGTAGCGGATGCATTATCCGAATTCGGTTTCCCTGGATTATTTTTTAGCGCTGAACAGCTTACTAAAGCAAGGGCAGCCATCATCAATACCGCAATGTTTCTAAATCTCATCTTTTAAATTTTAATATAAAACACCATTTCTAACGTTTGGTTTGGCAAAGTGCTACAAATGGCTGTAAACAAAATAAGGCTCCCTATTTGGAAGCCTTATTTATCAATGATATAAATAGTACTATTTATTTTTATTTTGTTGCGCTTGTTGTTGTGCACGCATCATTTCCTCCATTTTCGCTTGGAAGCTCGATTTTTTCTCAACCTTTGGATTCTTCTTATTTTCCTCCAATTTAGCTAAGATTTTATCATCATTTACCATTGAACGGATTACTAACTGTGTTAAGAATGTAAACAATGCGCTTAAAAAGTAGTAATAGTTCAAACCAGCAGGGAAGCTGTTTAGGACAAAGAAGAAAATCAAAGGCATAATATAGCCCATGTATTTCATTTGACCAGTTGCACCTGATGTGGCATTGTTATACCAGGTAGTTAACAATGTTGTTAGAGTCATTAAAATACACATCAAAGAGATGTGGTTGAATGATCCAAAAATAGGTGAAAATGTAAATAAGGTATCATAGGTTGACATATCCTTCATAAACAAAAAGCTTTGTCCTCTCAATTCAAATAAATTTGGAAAGAAATAGAAGAAAGCAATTGTAAACGGCATTTGTAATACAAGGGGCAGACAGCCGCCGAGTGGATTCACACCTACCTGTTTATACAATTTCATCTGCTCCTGTTGCATTAACATTTGATTGTCTTCGCCGACTTTAGCTTTGATCTCATCCAATTGGGGTTTTAATACCCGCATTTTGGCCATGGAGACGTAAGATTTGTAAGTCATTGGTGAAAGAATCAATTTCAACATCAGGGTCAACAATAAAATCACGATACCGTAGCTCATATGGAAACCATCTAAGAAATTGAATACCGGTACTGTAATCCACTGATTAATCCAGCGCATAGGTCCCCAACCCATGTTGATGATGGATTGGTAATCATTGCCCTCCGCTTTCAATACATTGTATTGATTTGGACCAAAAAAGAAATTCAATGAATAATTGTTGTCTTTATGGTTGTCAAAAGCCAATTCGGCATTCGTGTTGTAAAATTTCACAACATCATTTTCCGTTGCATGTTTTACATCAATTTTTGCATTGACGAATCCATCTTTCGCATTTAGGATATTTGAAAAATAATGTTGTTTAAAAGCAATCCATTGCACTTTCTTTTCCAGTGCTTCATCATCGTCCTTCGATTCAGACAAATGGTCTACTTTACTATCTTCTTGGTAATAAAGGGTAGATTTTTGTCTTTCAGATTCAATATTCTGCTCTTTTTGTCTGAGAACAGTATTCCAGTTCAATGTCAATGTTTTTTGACTCTGTGGGATCAGGTTTTGAATACCTTTTGTATTGACATCCAAGGCTACGTTGTAACCTTTTCCAGCGATAGAATATACATATTCAATATATTGATCAGCACTGTAATTCAATTTGAATTTTACCGATTGTCTACCTTCACCCGAAACTTGGATATCAGAAGATTCTGTGTTAAAGAATAAATCGTTGGTGGAGATGTTTTGTCCTGCAGCATTGAACTGGAAACCAAACTTATTGTCCTCACCTTCGAAAAGCATTAATGGTTTTCCGTTGAAATTCTTTTCGCCTTTTAATTCGACTGA
Source organism: Sphingobacterium sp. NGMCC 1.201703 (assembly GCF_047784615.1). Taxonomy (NCBI): domain Bacteria; kingdom Pseudomonadati; phylum Bacteroidota; class Sphingobacteriia; order Sphingobacteriales; family Sphingobacteriaceae; genus Sphingobacterium; species Sphingobacterium sp. NGMCC 1.201703. The sequence goes on from NZ_JBLOHD010000007.1 coordinate 109,755, forward strand.
TTTTACTTTACCACCTTTTGTACTGATTTTGGCAATGATAGCATCATTTTCAAGGGTAATGATTTTTTCAGTTCCAAATTTTGACGCACCAAAAGGTTTTTTCAGTTCAGCTGAATCTGCAATCGCTGCTGTTTGCGCTGTTTTAGCATTTGCGGTAGAGTCATTTGTTGCAGGAAGTCCTTTTGCCGCCTGAGCTTTAGCCTCTTGCCGTGCTTGTTCTTGTTTGATTTCTGATTCCGATGGCTTCATCAGGTAAAATGAACCAGTGATGATGGCAAACATCAGGACCAAACCAATTAGGGTATTTCTATCCATTTTTAATAATTAAACTTAATTAATTCTATCCTTCTCATACTACTTTGATTTCTTGTTGGCCAAAGCAGCGGCTACAAAGCTAACAAAAAGTGGGTGAGGATTTGCAACAGTTGACTTTAATTCTGGATGAAATTGTCCTGCAACGAAAAAAGGATGGTTTTTCAACTCAACAATTTCAACTAACCCAGTCTCTGGATTGAAGCCAGAAGCGATCATTCCTGCTGCTTCATATTGTTTTAAATAATCATTGTTAAATTCATAACGGTGGCGGTGTCTTTCGGAAATTTTTGTTTTTCCATAAATTGCAAAGGCCTTGGTTCCCTTTTTAATTTCACAGTCGTAAGCACCTAAACGCATTGTGCCACCCATATTAGTGATGTTTTTTTGTTCTTCCATCAGATTGATGACTGGGTTGCTGGTGTTTGCATCCATCTCAAAACTATTGGCATCTTTTAACCCTAATACATTTCTTCCAAATTCAATGACTGAACATTGCATGCCCAAACAGATACCAAAGAATGGGATATTGTTTTCGCGAACATATTTGATTGCATTTAATTTACCGTCCAAACCACGTTCACCAAATCCAGGGGCAACGAGAACACCATCCATGCCTTTTAGTTTTTCGGCAACATTTTCTTTTGTAACGCTTTCAGCGGCGATATAGCTCACTTTTACTTTGCATTCGTTTGTTGCGCCAGCGTGGATAAAACCTTCGGTAATGGATTTATAAGCATCTGGTAATTCGACATATTTCCCAACCAAAGCAATGTTGACCTCATTTGTTGGGTTTTTCAGCTTTCCAAGGAAGTTTTTCCAGTTTTCCAGATCCGGTTCGTTTTTGCTGGAAAGTTTCAGTTTCGTTAATGCCGTTTTATCTAGGTTCTCTTTCAACATAAGTAAAGGGACGTCATAGATCGTCGAGGCATCAATAGATTCAACAACAGCATTGATGTTTACATTACAAAACTGTGCTAATTTTTTACGGATCTCTTGTGACAATTTATGCTCAGTACGGCATACCAAGATATCTGGTTGCACACCATATTCTAGCAATGTTTTCACAGAGTGTTGTGTCGGTTTGGTTTTAAGCTCACCAGCTGCAGCCAAATAAGGAACTAAAGTTAAGTGGATAACCAAAGAGTTATTTGCGCCTAGTTCCCAACGTAACTGTCTTACAGCCTCAACGAATGGAAGGGATTCGATGTCGCCCACAGTTCCACCAAGTTCAGTAATAATAATATCGTATTCATTCGATTCGCCTAAAAGCTGCATGCGGCGTTTGATCTCATCGGTGATATGGGGAATTACTTGAACTGTTTTTCCTAAATATGCCCCCTCACGTTCCTGTTGGATGACGTGTTGGTAGATACGACCTGTTGTTACGTTATTTGCTTGTGAAGTAGGGACGTTCAGGAAACGCTCGTAGTGACCCAGATCAAGATCGGTTTCCGCGCCATCTTCCGTAACATAACACTCGCCATGCTCATAAGGATTCAATGTTCCTGGGTCAATGTTAATGTAAGGATCGAATTTCTGAATGGTCACTTTGTAGCCACGTGCCTGGAGAAGTTTAGCAAGGGAGGCTGCAATAATACCTTTCCCTAACGACGAAGTAACGCCGCCCGTAACAAAAATATATTTAGTCATAACAATTAAAGGATTTTCAATTTTATGTGGTCAAAACGACCAATAATAGTTGCTCTATGTACGGGATACAAAGATAGCAATTTTTTATTCAATATTATAATTGAAGATCGACTGAATAATTAAATTAAAAATAGATGTTGCCCCGATTATCTATAGTGGTCTTTAAATCTGGTTGCGCTTTCGACTTAATTTCAAGGCGGTAGAAGTTATTTGCATTTGAAAATACAAAACTATAATGTTTGCCTAAGGCATTGATTTCCGGATATAATTTGCTTAATTCCGAGAGGGAGACCGCATAACGTTTATTGGCATTCTTATAAAGTTGCTGTAGGTAAAAGATATTCCAAGCAGCTTTTTCCAATGCTAAAAACTGTTCATCCAGGAATTGTTGATTATCTTGTTCCACAAATTTGATATGTCCCCATCGTTCGGGATAATGCATGTTGATCAGACCGATGGGCGACCATACCCAGTTTTCTTCCGCTAGCGGCTTACCCGTATTATCCTTTCTTTTGATATAACCTTTTTCATTGACATCATAGTGCCATTGTACGCGGGAGAAATTTATCTTCCATACTTCATTTGCCTTGATTTGATTTCCTTCACCAAAGTATTTTAGACTTTTGACAGGGATCTTCATTTCGACGGTCCAAAAATTATCTTTGTCGGCTGGATTATTTATTGTTCCAGCATGGTAGACAGCACTCTGGATATCTTTGGTGTCCCAGTTTAAATTAGCTTTTCCACCGAAACGATAAGGTTTGGTCATCAGAAGGTCCATGATCGTGTTCAGCGCATTGACTTCGATTTCAATATATTCCGGAGACTGGAGGTTGGGTTTTAAAAATACCTCAAAATCATTGTCATGATAAATAATGGTGTCTTTCTGTCTAAGATAGCCATTGATATGAGGTTCTTCCAATTTAGCAAAGAGGTAGAGGTTTTCATTATCCCAAAGCATTTTAACACGAGTGTCACATGATGGCGTAGGTTTACTTGTACCTTCGATGTCTTTGAACGCGTTTGTCCATGGTGCCTTTGCCCAGGATATTTCGTCATCTTTACCGTCAATTTCGATAGGAATTTGAGCTTTTTGGACATAATAGGTCTCGGGCTTAGACTGTAATTGCAGAAAATCACCAATATTTCGCTGTGCAAAAATGGTCATCGACTGTAAAGTAAGGGCAAGTATAAAAAAAACAGTTTTCATTAAAATATTGTATGTCTAATTAGCCGCCAAGAAATTTCTATGTCTGCAATCGTAATCCTTACACTGTCTATATGAAGTTTTAGACTACCACTGCTTTTTACGTAGGGAAGATTGGCAGCGCTAAAAGTAAGTAAAATGTTTTAGCTAGACAAAGAGGTGGGATTTTTTTTGAGAGATGGGGCTCGATTGTCTTAATTTTATTACAAGTTTTTCTGTATTGCTATCAAGTGATGTTAGCAGAGGTGAAATTATTTCGGGAAGGAAAGCGGTTGATGGCAGAAAATAAAAAAAGGCTTTGACGAAATTCAAAGCCTTTTTTTATGCCGTGGTAGTCGTAATTAGATTCTTTTTGATTTAATACGAGCAGCTTTACCAGTAAGGCCACGTAAATAGAATAATTTAGCGCGACGAACTTTACCGTAGCTGTTTACTACAATTTTTTCAATGTTTGGTGAGTTTACAGGGAAAATACGTTCAACACCTACACCGTTAGAGATTTTACGAACGGTAAAAGTAGCGTTAGCACCTTCGCTGTTTAATTGGATTACTACACCTTGGTACACCTGCACACGCTCTTTATTTCCTTCGCGAATTTTATAATGAACGCTGATGGTATCTCCGGCTTTGAAAGCGGGAATTTCATTTCTTACTACCGCTTGTTCTTCTACAAATTTTACTAAATCCATGATTTCGAGTAATTATTAACGATTTATATCCTGTAAAAATCGGAATGCAATATTACGACTTATTTTTTGAATACTAAAATACTTTTTGAAAAAACTATTGACTGTTATTCAAATCGGATGCAAAGATATGAAAATGAAATGGATAATCTAAAGTTATTTTGAATATTCCTTTATAGGACTATTAGGATGTGTTTTTACGCTTGATAGTAGCGCTGATCTAATCTCCTAAATAAAAATATTGCTCAATTAATCAGTGATTTAGTGCTAAAAATGAGTTTAGCTCTTGACAAATTGAAAAATTGATTCGATATTTGTGCCACACAAAACAAAGGTGATACCTTTTCGGGGTGTAGCGTAGCCCGGTATCGCGCCACATTTGGGATGTGGAGGTCGTAGGTTCGAATCCTGCCACCCCGACTAAAAAAGCTCTAACAAAAGTTAGGGCTTTTTTTGTTTCTAGGCAGGATGAGAACCTACGACCTATTAAGGAGTTGCTAGGTTCGATCCGGAGGAGGCTCTGGGTGGTGTTTGGGCGTTGTGTGGCTGAGCCAATCCTGCCACCCCGACTAAAAAAGCTCTAACAAAAGTTAGGGCTTTTTTGTTTTAGGTAGATCGAGTATCTGCTACTTCTTAACAAGCTATAAGATTCGAACCAATGGAGGAGGAAAGTGTTTTCTTGGCTCCATTATTGTATCCATCCTGTTGCCGATAGCAAGCAATAGAATAGGGAATTGGTGAAAGGAGATGGATTTTTTTTCTACGATTTACCTAATTTGGTTGGAATTCTTTAGTTTTGGCTATACTAATTAGTGAAAAATTAAACTATTGTCTCCTCGGCAAGGAAGGTTTGGAAAAACTCAAAAATACGGACGAACAATGATATTTAACGAAAGAATCGGCGACAACTACCTAAAATACCTGTTTACTGGGGTGCTTTCGGCTTTGCTGGTTACAGGGTATGCGCAGGAAGTAAAAAAACAGCAGAAAGAAAAGCAACAGCCACAACAAAAAGAACAGCAACAGCTTCCCGAGCAGCGGACTGCAGGGCAAGTCCAAACGATGGATTCCATTGATGTCGTACGTGACTACCGACCGATGTTGGCCGATGCCGTCAAGGTGCGTCGGAGCCCGAATATGAAGTTGATTAACCGCGACGCGATCGAAACCGAGCTGCGCCAGATCGCCACCAGCACTTATTTGGCACAACAAAAATATAAACAGGCCTATTACCATGAGTTGATAAAACGTCATCCGGATGCTTCGCAAAGCAATATTGATAATTATCGCATCAGCTATTTGGCCTATGGGGCTGGCGAATACAAAAGAGCGAGCGGTATGATGGAATCGATGAAATCTTCGGATGCCTTTTATCAGGGTGCGATCATGACTTTGGGCCATATAGCCTTGGAAACAGGCGACAAGCAAGCGGCACGAAATGCCTTTGTCAAAGCGATGACAATGGATCTCGACCGGCAAGTGAAAGCCGATGCGCTTTTCAACTATGCCAAAGTCCTGCTTGCCATGGACTCTACCCAAGCCGCCCAAAAAGTCCTCGAAAAATATATTGCGCAGGAAGTTAAACCTGTCGATCCAGGAGTAAAAAGACAGGAAAGTCCAGAAACACTATCGGCCGAAATCCTGCGAGGGACAACAAACTTCCATGCTGGGGTCAGCTTGCTGGAATCGTTGAAGGAGCGTGGCCGGGAAGTCGATTCTATTTATCAAAAGGTTACTTACTACCGCGGACTGGAGTTTTATAATGAGCGCGCTTTCGAAAATAGCATATCCATATTTATGCGTTCAGAAAAGTTTCCGATCGACGCAGAAATGGCTGCCCTGGCTACTTACTGGAAAGCCGAAGCGATGTATGAAGTACGCAAATTCGGAGAAGCGGTGGAAAATTTCTCCCGTTTCCTGAGCTTGCCTGCGGCAAAAAACAACGAGGTCTATAATTATGCTAATTATGGTCTGGCCTATGCTGCCTATAGAAATAATCGGTTTGCACTGGCCGCCGATTACTTTGAGCGCTTTCTGAAGGCCGGAGGAAATACAGTGGATGAAAATATACGATATGACGTCATCGCACGTCTGGGCGATTCGTATCTGTGTCTGCGCGATTACGGCCGGGCCAACAGTTACTATGACAGGCTGATCGATGGCAAAGCGCCTAATCAAGACTATGCATTATTCCAACGCGGTATACTCTTTGGATTACAGGGCGACAATGAAACCAAGCTCAGTACCTTGCGGTCTGTTCTCAAACAATTTCCATCTTCGAACTATGCCGATGATGCGGCCTTTGAAATCCCCTATACCTATTTTACGACCGGAGATTATGATAATGCGCTAAATGGACTCCAAGGAATGATCGAAAAGTATCCACGTAGCAGCTATGTCCCTCGTGCGCTAATGACCATCGGGCTTGTACAGTACAATAACGATGAACCCGAACCAGCGAAGGCTACTTTCCAACAGGTGGTGGAGAAATATGCGCGAACTGCCGAAGCAGAGCAGGCGATGCGTTTCATTGAAAACATCTACCTCGATCAGGGCGATGCGACGAGCTATATCCGCTATGCCATCGGTAGCAATGTGGGAAATCTGAGCCCTGCGGAACAGGATAATCAGGCTTTCCAGGCAGCACACTCCCTTTTTGCACGGGGGGAATACGCCGCCGCAGTGGAAGCTATTAATGCCTATTTTGATAAATTCCCGAAACCCAAACAAGAAAAATTCGCACGTTACATCCGTGGAGTGAGTTCTTACAAGACGGGTCACCCACAGGAAGCGCTGCACGATCTGAATATTATCCTGAACGACTGGACGAGCAAATATACGGAGAATACCCTATTGACGGTAGCCGCACTATATCTGGAGCTAAAGCAATATAATGAAGCCATTGTGCACCTCAAAAAACTGGAGCTCAATAATGAATACAGAAAAAACTATGGCTATGCGGTAAGTAACTTGATGGTCTGTTATTTCGAACTTGGCGATATGGAACAGATGGCCAAATATGTACAGTTGCTAAAGGATTACGATGGCGCGACAGAAGAGGAAATTGCCAAAGCACACTTATACAGTGGCAAGGCCTTTCTACAAGAAAAGAACATCGCCTCTGCCATGAAAGAATTCAATCTGGCGGCCCTAAAGAGCCAAACGGCACTCGGCGCAGAAGCAAGGTACCGTGTAGCACAGCTGCAGTATGATAACAAGGAATACGATAAAGCCCAGGAAACCGCCTTTGATGTCATCAACACTCGGGAGGAACATGAATACTGGGTAGCCAAGAGTTTCATATTGCTTGCTGAGACTTATGCGCGTAAAGGCAATATCTTTCAGGCGAAAAGTACATTGAAAAGTGTGATTGAAAATTATGAAAAAAAGGACGATATTGTCCCCGCAGCAAAAGAACGTTTACAGAAATTGACCAATAAGTAGCAGCAATTTTTTTGTAAAAGGGGCCGTATCAAAATAGCTATTTTGATACGGCCCTTTTGTCTATTCCTAACAGTATATAAAACAAAAAAATCAGTAAACTACAGCGACAGTATTTCGGAAAAAACATTTACTGACTTTAGGTAGCAAATGTTATAAGAGCGAGCTTCCCACCAAGAGAAGCTAATTTCGTTCTATTTCCTGAATGACTAATGAAGGTTCATACAAATGTTTTTTTAATTTCCTGATTGGTAGATATGTAAATACAATTGATAGTACGCCTGCAAGAATAGCGTCCAGAATAGCCATTGCAGTAGCATTTAATTTGTAATGCGTAGACAGACTATATTGTGCCAATAGCAGGCATGCCAACACAAGTAAGCCTGTTACGAAACCATGGAGGATACACAGCTTCGTCATAAATCTATTCTTGTTCAGCTCGCTGTTTACGATTAATTCGATGGATTCCTGTTCGATGGCCGCGATCACCCGCTTGATGATATCCATGGTAAGGACGACCGGTAAAAATATGGCCATGGGAAGTGTCAAACGGGCCAAACTTTGAGGTCCAGCAAAAAAATGGGTATATCCAATTTCCTGAAAGCTGGCATAAGCCACCAGGAAATTGAAGAATACATTGGGAAGTATGTAATAAATCGCGCGCTTTCTTAAAAAGCGATTAAGTGTTGTTTTTTTTATTTTCTTGGTTTGAGCAAGTTTTGTCATGTATAATACTATAATGATAAGGCCAAAAAGCCGATAACCTTATCTTTTATTTTAATCGCTTCTTCTTTGGGCAGGAAATCTTCATTGGACATAAACGTAAAATCCATTTGTTGATTAAACGTTGTTGTGACCAAGGTGTTGGAATTCAACCAGGGGAAAGCTACTGTTGGACTGTAGAGGGTTTCCAAGGTGAAATTTTTGTAGGCACTTGGCATTTGGATTTTACCCATATTGGAAAGTGTGATGTCATGCCCGCCTGGACTAGATTTTAGCATAGTAATCATGCGCTCCACGAGCGGATGCATCTGCTCGCCCATCCAGAGTAGCTCCTGCGCATTGACTTTTTCCATTTTCTGTGCTAGTTCTGATTTGATGGCATTCGCATTGGCCAAGATATTCTCTTTCCTCTTTTTTAGGGAAAGTTCCACCGTTGGGGCAAATGCGAACATATGGTCCTGTTTGATCTCTGGAATAAAATGGCGTATATCAACAGGACTGATTACTTTATTTTTTGCCAACTTACCCCGTACCTCCCTAAAAGCCTGCATAAATGCTGTACATAAGACTGCGTGGACCGAAATACCTTGCATTTTACAGACTTTGGTTAAGGCCACCGTTGTTTCCGTATCTAGTTTCCAATGAATTGCATAGTTCTTCCCTGAATTTCTTTTTCTGCTCTTCCGTTGCAGGAAAAAAAAGAGCCTTGCCAACAGTAAATAGCGTTTAGCCTTACGCGATTTTTTCTGTGGCTCAAAGCCCTGCAGAAGGAAATCATTAACCGATTTAAAAAGTGGATAGGGCTGGAGTTCCTGATTAGGATCATCCAACAAACTAAGGAGCTCCCGCATCAACGTGACAATACTGGTTCCATCACAGATACAATGCGGCAATACCCAAAGCAGTTCCGATACATCTTCGCCTTTGATCCAGACCAATTGAGCCAGCGGCTTGTTGTCCGCTTTAAAGGGGCGATACCATTCCCGTTCCGACGCTGTCAGCCAATCCATATCCGTTTGACGTTGGATAACATGGAGTGGAATAGATTCCATGCATTCCTTGACAACAAAATGGGGCTGTTTGGCATCGATTATCTCTATAACCGAGCGGAGCAAAGGATGTTTCCGTTGAATTTTTACCAGGGCATTCCGAATATGTTCTTCAGCAATCTTCCCTTGGATTTTAGCCGTAAATATACAGTTTAAAGGTGTTTCGGGATCAACATACATGATCCTTTCCACCAGCATTAATTTCCGTTCGATCATGATGCCTCCTGATAATCTAGTTGCTGCTTGATGCGATCTATGATCTCATCACGGATCGCCAACGCTTCTGTTTCTGGTAAATAGCCTTCGCTTCCCACAAACGAAAAGTCCATTTGCCCGCGATAGGTCGAAGTGACCATGGTCGTCGTATTGCCTAATGGCCCAATAACGGATGGACTGAAAATGGTCTCCAGGTTGAATTCCTGATATTGATCAGGGATCTGTATGCATCCCAAGTTTGAAAACATGCAATCGTTGGATGACTTACCTCGTTTTAAAAGTCTGGTAAAGTTCTTTAGCGCATCGTGGGCAGATTCCATCACCATCATGGTGATATAAGGATTGAGCTTCGCTGTTTTGCGTTCCACTTCATCCTGCATCAACCGGAGGTTATCCAAAAAGCTCATTTTCTGGTTCGAAGACATGACAATCATTAATCCGAAAGCAAAAATATGGTCATCTTTTATCTGTGGTGCAAAACGCCTGATATCTACTGGACAGGAAACTTTATTGAATGCCGACGAGCCACGTACTTTTTTAAATGCCTCCAATACTGTTGCACCCAAAAAGGTGTTGACGGTTACTCCTGAAGACTTGCAAAAGGAAATCAGTTGCTTGCTGGTGGTTTCGTCTAGCTTCCAATGGATGAGATAATCAGTCTGTCTGTCAATCGCCCTTTTACTGACCGGAATACATTTTATCGCTAAAGCTGCTAGTCTGCCAATGGCTTTTGCCTTAAATCGCTTCTTACCACTCTGTAAGATTTGTTCGGGTACGACATCCTCAATACCAAGGATCGGATTTTCCAATCCGATTTCCGCAGCCGGATTTTCCAGTAGTTTTAGAAATTCATACAATAATGCCATGGCCGAGCCTCCATCACATAAGCAATGATGGAAAACAAAGAGCATATCTGAGACTTCTTCCCCCTTAATCCAGACAAATCGGATTAAAGGTTTCGTCTGATGATCGAAGGTCGAATGCCATTCCTTTTTGGATTCCTCTTGCCAGTCGTCTTCACTTTTTCGGTTTACTAACCGTATCGGAATCGATACAGTTAGTTCCGGAACCTGAAACCAAGGTACATTCTGCTCATCATGTTGGATAAGTGCCCGCAGCCAGGGATGTTTTTCCTGTAATCGGCTCAAGGCGTATTTGATATCTTCTTCGCTGAAAACACCACGTAGCCGAAAGGGAATGACGGCGTTGAAGGGTTCAGTTCCATCCCCCAATAGCATGCGCTCACCAAATAATAGTTTTCTTTTCATCGCCTACACCTGTACCAATGTCAAACATTCTTGTTTCACAAAATCTTCCAATAGCGCTACCGCCTGGTCGTTACCGCCAGCGGTTAGAAAGGTCTTTTGTACCTCTTTGGCGGCATTTCGGTACTTGGGATTTTCCAACAATTCAAACACAGTGTCCCGCAGGGCATCTATACGCATACGTTTGTATCGGATGCTAAGCCCGCAACCCGCCTGCTCAATAAGTTTGGCTGTATGAAAATGATCGTAGGCGATCGGTGTGATCAGCATGGGTAAACCATTTGTAAAGGTGTCGTTCACCGTATTGAAGCCCCCATGGCAAATAACCATATCCATGTGTGGCATCAGGTCGGATTGTGGGACAAAGCCACTCACAATAAAATTGGAAGGCCATTCCTCGAATATTTCTGGCGGAGTTGCAGCAATAATGGTAACGGGTTGATCGGCAAAGGCCTCGATCAGTTTGCCAAAAAATGCTTTTCGAATATCCACGAGCAGTGTACCTAAGGATACAAATACTTTTGGAGTAGTGCTGGCGGCCAAACGCTCCCAGTCAAAAGGGGTATTGTTTGGACGACCTTTGACCGGTCCGACAAATTTCATGTGTGGCGGTACCGTTTCAAAACCGGCAAAAGCTTGTGACGTAAATATCAGGTTGAGCTGATGGGAATGTATAAAGATTCCTTGATCATAAATTCCCACAGCCTTTTGAAGGTCTTTGATCAGATTTTGCTGCCACTCAAATATCTTAGGAGCACTCTTCTCTGTGTCGCCCATGACATCTGGTGGAACGGGCGTCGTCGTCACACAGGGGATCTGGTGTTTATGCGCGAATAACGCTCCCCCAAAAGTAATGCAGTCATTGATGATGACGTTGGGCCGCCATTGGCCAAGAAGACGTTCCAATCCGGGCATCATCATTTTCGCGATGGGGACGTAGGTTTCTTCCAGCGCCAATTTCATGACTTCGGGGCCCGAACAGGAGGGGCCATCATCCTGACGTTTCAATAGCTGTTGGAGTTCCTCCTGAAAAGGTAGCAGATCCGCTTCAGGATAGATATAACTTCCACCTGCAGGGATATGATGATCAGCTAATGGCGTTATGCCAAACCACCGGACTTCATGCCCACGGGCAAGGAGGCTTGCACCTACACTTAACGTTGGGCTGATATGTCCAAAAAATGGTGGAACAACAAAGAGGAACTTCGCCGGTACATCCGCTCTTGAAGCGATAGGAGTGGCAGTTTGTTCCAAGAGGTCTGCAGCGGTTTTCGTGCCACCCGCATCGACAAAAGATTGACGTACGGTATGTGCAGCTTCACGATAGGTTGGATTATTCAAGATGGTATGGACACTATCTTTTAAATGATGTGCTTTAAAGCGATTGAAATTCAGTCGTTCACCGGCACCGGTACGTACTACGCGACCCGCGACATGTGACTGATCGTAAGCGATCGGGATAACCACAAGTGGCAGACCCTGTGAAAGAGTTTCGGAAACCGTATTATGGCCACCATGACATACAACAGCATCTAGATATGGTAACAGGTCCAATTGTGGGATTTGTGGATAAACCATGAAATTTTCAGGCCAGGCATCAAATAGCTGCGGATCCGAAACGACGACGACAGTGAGCTCCGCTCCAGCAAACGCATCGATAACCTTTTGGAAAAATGCTTTCTTATGCTCATGGTCAAAGGTAGTACCAATACTGACCAGGATTTTTTTTCGATTGCTAGCATGCAATTTATCCCAGTCAAATACAGCCGATCCCCGACGTTCGGCCAGGACAGGTCCTGTGAACTGATAGTTTGAGCTGAGATCCATTTCGCCAAAAAAATAACGGGAGGTTAAGACTAGCGTAAGTAGATCTGAGCAGTCCAACGGCTTATCACCCACAACCCCGAGTTCCTGCTGTAGGGCAACAATCTGTTTTTCTTCCCACTCGTGTACTTTCGGAAGCTCGCTGACAATTTTGATCGCGGCAGGGGCTGTGACAGTAGTTGCATAGCGGAGCCCAAGTTTTTTTGCAGCGATGGATGCAGCAAATAATTGATGGTCGCCAATCACGATATCAGGCGTAAATGTTTCCAATAAGGTAAGGATGCCTTTATAACAATGTCTATTTAAAGGGATAAGTACATCTTCATAAAGAAATTTGATGCTATCAATACCATAAACGATCTTTTTGGAGATGATATCGAGGTATTGTTCGCTTTCTTTTTTTTCTTCATCCGTCTGGTCATATTGAATGAGCAATAGTTTTCCGCCAGCCGGAAGTTTATCGGTTAAGTTTTTGTCGAGACTGATCCAGGCCACCTCATGTCCTCTTTCCAATAGTTCAGCACCAATGCTCAACGTCGGATTGACATGACCTGTCAGTGGGGGGACAACAAACACAAATTTAGCCATGGTTTTGTAATAAAGGGTTAGATAAAAAATCAACGATAGTTTCAGCTATCTGTGTAGGTTCTTGTATGGGGATATTGTGATCTCCCGGAATGAGTTCAAGTTGAGCGCCAGATATTTTTGTTTGCAGCCATTCCCCCGTTGGTTTACAGTTTGATGTATCTCCATACAACAGTAAGGTGGATGGCGGTAATGTTGCAGTATCCATTTCATGGAGGAAATATTTTTCCTTGATCATATCCGCTTTGATACTCGTCTGGTTGAATAAAAACTCGTAAAGGCGATGATTTTTTTCAAATTGTCGCTTACCCATTTTCATCTTTGTGGTATCGGTGAAATTGGCGATATAATGCTCCAGAAATTCCTTGCTATACTCATCGATGATGTTGCGTGCTTTCTCATCCTGTGGATCCGGAGCCTCCATAACGACGAGTCGTTCCACACGGGTTGGGATCTGCAATGCGGTTTTCAACGCGATTAGTCCACCAAAACTGTAACCCAGCAGATGGACGTTTTGAAGTTGTAGACTATCCAACAAAGCAATCAGATCGAATGACATATTCTCAAGATCATAGCCTTCCGATACACGTTCACTCATGCCATGACTTTTGAGATCATACATAACGACGTGGAAATGCTGCGCTAGGATTGGAGCAATATTAAAATAATAAATAGAGAGGTTGCTGAACATGCCGTGGATCAGTACCACGGTTTGTTCAGCACCTTTGTTTAGTTCCTGTATATGAACTTTCCTATTGTTGACCGTAATTATTGGCATTCGTGGATATAATTGATGATCATGCGGAGGTCAAGATTAATCAACTGGTCCAGGTCCATCGAAGATAACCAGCCAGTGAAATCAATCTGCTCACCAAAATGCGCTTTGATTTTCTCTGAAAAAGAAACAATTTCAATACTGTCCATTTCAAGGTCCTTTGTAAAGGAACTTTCTGGTGTGATATCCATCTCTTCTACAAATTCTTCGCCGATAACTTCTGTTATAAAGCCTTTTAATAAAGAGAATAATTCTTCGTGATTCAATTTTGATGTCGTGTTTACAGTGTCCATCCGATAATATAATTTTGGTGTTTGATTGTTTTTATTTCTATTTGATTGATCCAGAGATGATCTCCCTGGATGTGTTCTACTTCATATCTTTTTGGGTTGCCTTGTAGGCCAGTCCCTAGAAATTTTCCATAAGCTTCTTTCGCCACCCAAAAACGGGTTGTCCATTCCGCCTGTTCCCGGTCTTTGAGCAACTCCATTTCTGCATCGGTAAAAACTAGTGGGTAAAAACCAGTACTCCGTTCCGCAATGAGTTCGATATCAATGCCGACAGGTCGATCTTGACGGGCTATTGCTACGGCATCTTTTCCTTTATGGGCCAGCGAAACATGGATATCTTTTGTGATATCCCCTAAAAGATATGGTTTGCCGACTTCATCCGAGCGGATCTCAAAGGTAATGGGATAAGCGGGATGGTTTTTCTCACGGCTTAGCAACTGTCGTACCGCATCTTTTACGGCGACACGGCTTACCATCCAACCTTTTCGTCGATTGGGTAGCAGCTGATGGTAGTGCTGTTTTTCCGTTTGGTTGAAATAGCGTTTCAGAATAAAGTCCCAAGAAGCAACCCGGGTGTAGGCTTGGTGAAAGAAGAAAACATCTGGTGCGATTTCCGTTGACAGACGGTTGTGCAGTGGTGACATCGACACATTCCATAGTGCTTCGTCGATTTCCAGCCTTCTGTTTTGCCAGCCCCGGATCGCACACCATACTTTCCCATTTCGTTCGAGCATGATGTCAGCGATGGCGAACTCATCGTTGAGCTCAGTAAACATGCAAGTGCACTCAAACAAACCATCTTGGTCATGCATGTCGTCGAAAAACTCAATTTCTTTGATTTTAACCGGAAATGCAATGCGATCTTTGGTCAGCGTAAGTTGCAGCCATAAACCGAACAACTGTCCAGCATTATCCAGTAATGAACCTTTACCACCATTACCCTTGATCTTGCCTGTGATCCCTTTTTTACCTACAGCCGTCACCGCCACAATGCCCTGATAGGCTGCTCCATGGAACATATGCTTATCATAGATTTCTTCGGAAGTTCGCGTGATTGGAAGCTGCTCACCAATGGAAAGGTCAGCTTGTGGGGGCGCAGGATGTGCTGCAGTCAGCGCTACCTCCGCATTTGCAAAATTTTCGATATCCAGATAGGCTAGCTGCGGTCTACGCCATTCCCCCTTAACCATTTTTTCAAATGGTTTGGCCACGTTCATCCATTGAAATACACTTACGTGCATAATCTTATGAATCTTGGCTGCGGGTTGTTCTGCCAGGGCGATTTCCGCGAGCAACTCAAAGATCATAGTCATCGGAATCACCGGTTCCATGTCCGCTACTTCGGACCATCCCTTTGGCTGTCGTAGCAGGCTATGGTCAATCAGGTAGGGATGACTGTCCAAATTGACCTGCAGCATTTTTTCGAAATGTCTTTCAACCGTTTTTTCTAGGATAGGTGGGGCGGCAACGGCTGTTGTAATGCCAGAGGCCGCCCGGTTCTGAAAGAGTGTCAATACTTCTTCCTGCATCCGGATCATATCGGCGATATTCTCCTGAAATGCCTGAACCAATGGATGATTGCCCTTTACAGCTGTTCCGGCGGTTAGTTGTGGTTGAACGGTACCAAAAGACTTTTCTAAGCTCTTGACCGCATCAAAATTACGGACGATAGGGGAACCGAGCTGTAGCTTCATGCCTTTGCTTGTCGTCTTTTTTATATGGTTATGTACCGCCAGAAAATCCAGCGCCACCGTTTTTCCTTCTACAAATAAAGCCGCAACGACACGTTGTAGCTGAGCAAGTGCTGAACGTGTTACCACACTGGATGCTAAGGTGCTGAAAGCTTTCCCTTTTAAGGTATCGTCAATAAAACCGGTCAGTCCACCGGTACCCACCTGGATGAAGAACCGGACTCCCTCGTCATAAAGCTTTTCCGTTAGCTCGCGGAAACGGACTGGTTGTACAAGGTGTTCGGCACTCAAGTGACGGATGGCCTGTTGATCCGAAGGGTAGGGCTTTAATGTTGTTGCCGACCACAAAGGAATCTTTGTTTGCTGAAATTGTACTTTTTCCATACCTGCTAGGATCAGATCCAGCTTGTCGGCCACAAAAGGAGAGTGAAAACCCGACTGGAATGGCAGGATCTGATGGAATATCTGTTTCGCTTTCAACTGAGGTACCAGTTCTTTTAAAGCGGTATTGCTACCGCATAGAATGACCTGATGTGGACAGTTGTCATTGGAAACATAAATATTGGGAATTCCAGTAATCAAAGGTGTAATTTCCTGCAGCCCTGTCCCAATGGCAATAAATTTGGAATCCTTGAGTTCAAAAGTCTGCGGGTGAAGTACATCAATCAGATCCTTGACCGAACTTGCTTCCGCCAGTTCCGAAGAATAGCCCGCCAGCCATTCACCTAAGCTATGCCCGGCATTCATGTCCGGATATATTCCCAGTTTTTTTAGGGAATTGTCCAAAATGCTGCAAGAATTGAAAATAGCCAAGGCATCATTCAGTAGTCCTTCACCTTCGGTTTGTATAGGTGCTGATAATCCAAAATAGCGGCTGACCGAGTCAATCTCTCCCTTGGCTAAGCCGTCTAGACCAGGGAAGACGAAAGCAACCTTGCCTCCCTCTTGTAATAATGGGGCTGAGGTATACCAGATATCCTGCTTATTGCGCCAGGCTTTATCTTTCGAAACGATTTTGATAGCCTTTTCAATCCGTTCTGGGGTAGGGTCAAATAGTGCTAGACGATAATTGCCTACACCTACTATGTTGTCGTTATTCCGTAAAGCCGATAATAATTCCGCATGAGTTGGCCGGGCTAGTAATAGCACTGGATCTTTTTTCGGCATATCATAGCCTGTCAAGACCACGTGTGCGTTAATACCGCCGAAACCAAAAGCATTTACCGCGGCCACCTTGGGCAGACCTGTCTTTGACCAGCTTTTTGCTTCCTGCACGGGAGTAAATCGCGTTGTCTGCATGTCAGCGGTCGGATTTTCGCAATAAAGCGTTGGTGGCAATGTATCATGGTATAGGGCCAGACAGGTTTTTATCAGCCCCGCGATTCCTGCAGCCGGCATGGCATGACCGATATTGGATTTGACCGAACCGATTCCAGCCACTGGAGTAGTGTCTTCTTTACCGAAAAACTGCGACAGCGTCTGTAGTTCAGTTTTATCTCCAAGAGGTGTCCCTGTACCGTGTGCTTCCAGGTAACCGATCTGTTTTTCGTCCAGTTCAGCATTGATCCAGGCTTGCTGTAGCGCTTTTAATTGTCCCTTCACCGATGGACTCATGACGCTTGTGCCATGACCATCGCTGCTCACGCCTACACCTTTGATGACCGCATAGATTTTATCCTGGTCACGTACAGCATCTTCGAGTCGCTTTAATACAACAAAACCACAGCCTTCACCGATGAGTAAGCCATCGGCATCCATGCTGAAAGGTTTGATTTGCTGTTTGCGCGACAAGGCTCCCAATTGAGCAAAAATGCTCCAAAAGGCAGCATTTTGTCCCATATGTACTCCGCCTGCAATCATGATGTCACTACGGCCACGCTGCAGTTCCTGTACGGCATGGTCTACAGCGATCAGGGCGCTGGCACAAGCTGCATCTACAGTAAAGGCCACACCGCCAAGATTGAAGCGGTTGGCAACAAGCGAAGCCACAAGATTAGGGATTAAGCCCATAGCCGTATCAGCGGCAAAGCGCCCCTTGCGTTCCTGGAATACTTGTTTTACCTTTTCGATATCAGCAGCTGGCACCTGCGGTAAAAGTTCCTGTAAAAGGGAGGAAATCTGCTCGCCGGTACGTACGATTTCTATGGCACGGGTAGCTCCCGGGCCAGTATAATTTCCTTTCCCGATGACAATTCCCGCTTTTTCCAGTGATATCTGTTTTTGAAATACGCCAGCATCTTCCAGTGCTTTCTGTACCAGATCAAGCGTTAACAGGTGATCCGGCTCGGTTCCCTCAACGGCAAGTGGTAAAATGCCAAATGCCGTTGGATCGAACACATAGTCAGAGATAAACCCACCACGTTTGCAATAAAAGCGATCTACAGTCCCCGGACCATCACTAAAATGGACCGGGTCAATGCGGTCAGCCGGAGCGACCTCCGTCGAATCGACTTTATTGATGATATTTTGCCAGAACATATTGGCATCCTGTGCCCCTGGAAAGACACAAGATAAACCAACGATGGCAACATCTGTTTTCTTCATAATGAATGGATATGACGGTTTACCAATTGTTGCCTGACATAATTAACACTTGGCTTTCCGTACCATACCTGATCTCGTTAAGGAAAATTTCCTTCCCTTCATCCAAAGGAATAAGGGAGATGCCCCGGCGTTCATATTCTGTTTCCAATGTCTGTGAAACCATGCCGGCACCTTTCCACGGCCCCCAGTTGATCGAAATAACTTTTCCTTTCAGTCGCTTATTCAATACATTGGCATAGTCATCCAATACGCTGTTTGCTGCGGCATAATCTGTCTGGCCCTTGTTGCCATAAACAGATGCTATACTGGAGAATAAAACGACAAATTGGCAATCCGAACGTAATTGTTCCGCCAATACACGTAAGGGTTTTACTTTGGTGTCAAAGACGCGTCCGAAAGAACTGGTTGTTTTCTGTTTGAAGAGTTTATCTTCCAGCAGGCCGGCACCATGGATCACACCATCGAGCTGTCCATACTGTTCATAAATCTGGTGGAGCAAGGCTGTTAATCCGGCCTCATCACAGAGATCCAGTGATTCATAAATGACGGTGTTTCCTAAACGTTCCATATCGCGGATAGTCCGTAGGATCTGATTGTTCTTATAGATACGGAGAGTCTCTTTCTCAATTTGTGCTGGTGCATGGAATAGTCCGGATTGAATAAGGTGCGCCCTGATCTGCTCCTTGGAGGTCATTGTTTCCAGTTCTTTCGGGATCGGGGTATCTTTCCTTGGATCTGCCGATCTGCCTACAAGGATGTAGGTACAAGGGTAGGAGGCTGACATATGTTTTACCAGCTCGGCGGTAATCCCCTGTCCACCGCCAAGTACAAGAACAACAGATTTTTCATCCAGTTGGATTTGGACTTCTTCGCTGCCTGTAGAAAGTGGCGAAGGTATGATATCGACCGTATGCCGCTGTTCATTTTTGTAGATAACCTCTACGGTTTTATCGGTCGTCAAGATCTCTTTTAGTGCAATTTCAGCAATTTGATCCGTTTCCTGTGGGGTGCTTAGGCTGATCAATCGACAGTTGGTCTGCTCAAACTCACGGGCCAGACTTTTAAACAGGCCTGGGTACCCCTGATAGTGGCGTAAGGCATGTGTATCATTTGTTTTTTCTACATGTGCCGGAATATCAGAGATTAAATAAACCCATTTGGCCCGGTCCAGATCCATCTTTTTGATCAGATCAACCTGGTCGATAATATTATGTTTGATGGCTGCTGAATAGGTATCTGTAATGATCAGCCCATCGAAGACGGCGAGATCCTGTTCTGGATTGACCAATTCGGCGATGGCACCATGTTTTTCGAGCATGGTTTTGATGGCCAGTGTCTGTTGTCCATGATCAGGAGCAATGGCAAAACGTTTGCCCTGTAGAATTTCTGTATCTTGCGCTGAGGCTGCATCTGCTGGTGTCAGGTCAAAACGAAGTCTGGACAAGAGCCTCTGCTCGGGAGCTGTTTCACTAACTTCACTGATCCAGGAAGCAAGACCGTTAAGGGTTTTAATCGCTGCTAAGGTTTCCATTAGATCTTCGGCATGTTCGAGATCCTTCCCAAAACCAATTTTGGTCTTCAGTTCAGCAATGATTTCCATCCGTTTGATCGAGTCTATGCTCAAATCAGCTTCCAGGTCCAAATCCAATCCTAACATTTCTTTGGGATAACCGGTTTTTTCACTGACGATATCCAATATTGCTGTTTGTAATTCCGCAAGGGAGAGCGCAGACTGATTTGATGTTGTGGGGGGTGATACTGCTGTTTGAATGCTGGTTGCTGACTCCGTTGTTGTTCCACTGAACTCGGTTAACCAGGAAACCAGCCCATTTAAGGTTTTTATGGCGGCCAATTGTTCCATGATCATATCTTCATTGGTATGGTCGAATTTCAGTGTGCCAAGTTCAGTACGTAGGGTGCCGATAATTTCGACCCGCTTGATTGAATCAATGCTGAGATCGGCTTCCAGATCCATTTCCATACCTAACATCTCATGTGGATAACCGGTTTTGTCGCTTACTACCTGTAACAATAGAGTTTTAATGTCTTTCATTGGTGTTTGTACAGCTGTTGCGACAGTGGAATTTTCGCTGAGCGTGGGTTGAACCGTAATGGGGCTTGAAAGATCTACAGTCACATTTGGTGTGGGGCTTGAATAAATCGGCATAGGTGCTACTTGTGGGGTTTGCCCCAAAAAGGAAAGCATGACATCACGTTGCGCCTGGATCAGCATTTTCATGCTGTTTAAATATTCTTGTAGCATACGCTCAGCAGCAGGCTGTGCTTCCGTTGTTGCCGCTATAGGGTTGTTAAGGTTACTCATTTTGATGGGGCTTATGATGGGCAATGCACCATTGACAGGTAAAGATCCGGTGGTTGGATGTGCAGCCTGTCCGTTGACACGCCAGATCGTAGGGTTTTTCTTATATAAATTTGGTTGATCTAGCTGGATTGGTTGAACCTGACGGCCTTCAAAAAGTTTATCAATAGCGAAATTGCGACCAGTTCCCAAATATTGCGCAAGCATACAGAGTAGATGCGTCAATTTGTTGCGGTTGCTGTCTTCTACGTACAGGGTGATTTGGTCCTGCTCTAGACAGGATTTGGTCAGGCCAGTCAGTACTTTGCCAGGACCTACTTCGATAAATATCCGTGCGCCATCTGCATACATGGCCTGGAGTTCCTCTACAAAGCGGACAGGTTGAACCAAATGTTCCGTCAATCTTGCTTTTATTTCTGAAGCTGAAGTAGGATATAAGCTTGTTGTAGTGTTTGACCAAACTGGTAGTCGCATTTCTTGGAAAGGAACATCCTTCAACACATTTGCATAAAGTTGCTTTGACTTAGCGACTAAAGGACTATGGAAAGCACAGGCCACTTCCAGTTTTTTAGCGGAGACTCGTTCCTGTTTTAACAGTTCCATGAGTTTCCCGATAGCTGCTGTGCTGCCGGCGACAACACATTGTGTCGGTGCATTGTAGTTTACGGGATAAACACCTTCCACACGGCCTAGGAGTATTTTTAATCGTTCCGCATCTGCATTGACGGCAACCATGGTACCCGGGTCGCCATTTTCTACTGAATCCAGGATGGATTGGGCACGCTTGCTGCTCAGTTCGACCAATTGATCTTCATCAAACACACCAGCGAAACATAATGCTGGTAGTTCACCATAGCTGTGTCCCGCCAGCATATCCGGGACGATACCGAGTGAATGGAGGAATTTGGCCAAGGCCAGGTCAACGATACCCAAAAGTGGCTGTGCCAGACGTGTATCTTTAATGGTTTCTTTTTGTTGTTTTAAAGAGTCAGCATCAAACCTAGTTGAAGGAAAAAGCACTTTTTCCAATTCTGGATACTGCGAGATAAGCTTTCGCATTTCAGGGAATACCACAAAGAGATCACGCGCCATATTAATGCGCTGACTACCTTGTCCCGGAAATAAGAATGCTGTTTTACCTTCACGTTTATTGACAATAAAAGTGTCTTTGCTTTCAATACCGGATAATACCAGTTCGATTTTCATCATCAGATCTTCCGCTGTATCGGCCACGATGCTGAGCTGGATCGTTTTTTCAGATGCAACAGCTAAACTGTAGGCGATATCTTTTAGCGGGAGGCTATCGTTGATATCTAAAAGTGCTTTTACCTGGCCCAGTTGCCCTTTTGCTTCGTCGTAGCTGTCGCCACGGAAAACGAATAGTTCTGATGGCCAGGATTGCAAAGCAATTGTACGATCTTCCTGCGGATGATTCGCAATAACGGCATGGAAATTTGTTCCGCCAAAACCAAAGGCGCTGATGCCAGCATAACGTCTTTTTTCGCACCATAAACCTGTTTTGGCATGGAAAGCAAAAGGACTTGTTTGTGCATTATAATAGGCATTCGGCTGTTGGAGGTGAAGTGTTGGTGGTTTTACACCATGAAATACTGCTAGGGAAGCTTTGATAAGACCTGCCAATCCAGCCGCACATTTGGTGTGGCCGATCTGGGTTTTGACCGAACCTAAATGCGTTTGTGCTGGTAAGGCACCTGAACGGCTGAATAAATTGGTCAGCGCACTCAGTTCTGTTTTATCACCGACGACTGTTCCTGTACCATGCGCTTCAACAAGGCCAACGGATGCTGCACTGATACCGGCTTGGTTATAGGCGCGTTCCAGTGCGCGTACCTGACCGATTTTTCGGGGAGCGGTGAGGCCTAAGGCTTTACCATCACTGGAGCCGCCGACGCCTTTGATGACAGAGTAGATACGATCGCCATCGCGTATAGCATCTTCATAGCGTTTGAGTACCAATATGGCGACCCCCTCGCCAAGGGCAATGCCGTCAGCATCACTGTCAAATGTGGCACATCGCCCTTTCCGCGAGAGCGCATGTGTGCTGGAGAACATCAGGTAATCGTTAATGCCATTATGCAGATCTGCTCCACCGGCAAGCACCATATCTGATTTACCCAGGATGAGTTCCTGGCAAGCAAGGTCAATCGCTGCGAGCGATGAGGCACATGCAGCATCCACTGTAAAATTTCGACCGCCAAGATCCAGTCTATTTGTGATCCGACCAGCGATAACATTGGCCAAAATACCGGGAAAAGAATCTTCTGTGGTATGAGGCAATGCCTCTTTCACTTCCTCATGAAGTTCTCCGAATACCTGTTTGTAGTATCCTCTAAAGCTATAGCTGTTGGCAAGATCATTGCCCCCTTCGGCACCGATGATCACGGAAATATTTTCGCGGTTGATTTGTTTTTCGCCATAACCGGCATCTTCCATGGCACGCTTGGCGACCAATAATGTCAACAACTGTGTTGGTTCAATCGCTGCGAGTGACTGTGGTGGAATCCCGAAAGCCAAGGGATCAAAATCAATTTTCGGAATAAAGCCACCCCATTTGGAATGGGATACATCCGGGCCATCCGAGTCGGGTTTATAGTATAATTCTTTATTCCAGCGTTCGTCCGGAACTTCGGTTACACTGTCTTTCCCAAGAATAATATTGCGCCAATATTCTTCCAGATTTTTGGCCCCTGGAAATATACAGTCCATCCCGACAATAGCAACATCTAAGGGTTTTTCGCTTGATAGAGGTTCTTCAGGTAGTAGCGCGTTCTGGATATACTGCTGGTTATCGATGCTAACATATTGATGCAGGGACTCCAAAGAGATGACCCGGTCATGCATGGTTGCGATCTGACCGATCATATACATGCCGAGATCCAATTGTTTACTTTTCGGGATAGTGACTAATTTGTCACCTTGACGGTCCACGCCTTTGGCTGCGATCCGTAGGCGACCGACGTTTAATTTTTCCAATTTTTCCCAGACTTCCTTCTTATCGACACCAGCAGCCAATAATTTGGATTTTTCTTGGTTGAAGTGTTGTGCAAAAGCTGTATTCAAGCAACGGGTTTCATGTCCTGGTGCAGTCTCCAGGAGGACCGTATCTTTGGCTTGCATCGCTTGTCGCTGAAATTCTTCCTGAATTGCGCCAGTGCTGACTGCTTCCTGTGTATAGAGATACGCAGTTCCCATCAATACACCGACTTTTACGCCGCGGGCGGCTAAAGGAGCCGCCATAATGGAAACAAATGCTGATGAGAATGCATCGTGGATGCCGCCGGCAAAGAAAACACTGATCTGTTCCGGGTGATCCTCTTTTAAGATGCGTTCGATCTGTTTTTCCCAGAGCACAGTGCTCGAAAGAGGACCTACGTGGCCACCGCATTCGCGACCTTCGAAAATGAAATTTTTGGCACCCTCCTTTAGAAACATGTCGAGCAGGGCAGGAGACGGCACGTGTAGAAACGTTGTTATGCCTGCTTTTTCAAATACTTTAGCCTGGGCAGGTCGACCACCGGCAATCAGCACAACGGGTGGTTTAGCTTCCAGAATGTAGGCGGTCTGTTCTTCGCGCAGTTCCTGCGGCGCAAAGCCTAAGATACCCACTCCCCAAGCTTTGTTTCCAGCGAGTTGTTTGGTTTCCATAACCAAGGTTTTCGCTTGTTCACCACGGATCAGAGACAGGGCAACAAAAGGGAGTGCTCCAGCTTCCGCTACGGCATTGGCAAAAGCAGGGACATCGCTAACACGGGTCATGGGACCCTGTGCGATCGGATAACGTAGGCCTAATTGTTTTGCCAATTCGTTGTCACGGTCAATCGGCTGCAACGCTTTTGCCTGTTTTAAATGACCGTACATGGCTTCCTTGAACCCGAAAACAAGTTTTTTTAGTGTCCTGAAATCTTCGTAGAGATCAATGGCCAAAGAGATATCTTGCCCCATCGGGATATAACTCATAGCAGGATTTAGGTCGGTAAAATATGCTCGGAGTTCGGTCGTATCAACCTGGTCCGACAAGGCTGGCGAGTTTGGACGTACCAGTACACGGTGATTGGCGATGATCTTGGTTTCCGTCCCGTTTAATTTTCCACAGAGCGTTTTGAAGTCTTGGGGAACCGCACTTTCCGGAAACAGCGCAAGTTGGCTGTCCAACACAATTCCAGTGGCACCGAGGGATTTTGCAGCAGCAGCAGTATGCAAACCTATGCCGCCCTGTACCCAAACTGGGATGGACTGAATTTCTTTGATAATCCGTTGGAAGAGTACAAACGTGGATTCATATCCAACGACACCTCCAGCTTCATTTCCTTTTATGATAATTCCTTTTGCGTTAAGCTGTTCCGCTTGTTTGGCTTCTTCCATAGTGCTGACCTGATACACTATGGATAGGTGCGGAGCCGTGGGAGCTGGGCTTCCAAAAGGAAGAATGATGACACTTACTTTCTCCGGAATTTCAAGGGATAGAAGTTTATCATTTGGAAAATAAATTCCATAAGTAAATAGAGCAGTCTGATCAAGTTGATTCAGTGCTTCCTGAGCGTTGGCTAAGTTGTGTCCCAAACTTAATACGGGAAATGCACCCGCTTGATGGAGTTTGGGCATGAGATTTACGTCAGGCTTTTCAAAAGGCGTTAATCCAATAATGGTTAAATTTTTCATGCATTGATGATCTTGAAAATATAATAGCAGGAGATCCCATAACAGAAATCAAAACCGTAGTGGTGTTGACGGGAGGGCTGTTATGTTGTAATAAAAGTAATTAATTTTTATTATATTTTTAACAACAAAGGTAATTTAATAATGATTTTTTAACAAAAAAGTAGTAAACGCCTGAGTATTATTAACCATGAGGCTACAAATTTGTTGAAAATCAGTTATAGTCCGTTTTTTAAATGTATGTTTCGAAAAAAATAACTATTTATTTTATGTGTGAATAACTAAAGGAATAATTTTATCTCAAAAGGCTTTTTAATTGTGTTTTACTGTAAATAGGTTGTCATCTTATATTTTTACATTATTTGTATACACTTCTTTGAGTCTTAATAGAATGGATATGGTTACTGACGCGTGTAGTATTCTATTTTGCTTATTGGCTTATATTTAACTTTTAAATTAAATATAGGAGCTAGCTAATATCTTTCAATAGATCAGCTGATTAGTTTTATTTTTGCATTTTTGCTTGCAAAGAATGCCTAATAAGCGTATATTTGTGCCACACAAAACAAAGGTGATACCTTTTCGGGGTGTAGCGTAGCCCGGTATCGCGCCACATTTGGGATGTGGAGGTCGTAGGTTCGAATCCTGCCACCCCGACAATAAAGCTCGACGACAGTCGGGCTTTTTTTGTTTTCAAGCGGGAAGAGAACCTACGACTTTTAAAGAAGTTATTAGGTTCGACCCGAAGGGGGCTCAGGGCAGAGTCTGGGGTATGCGTGGCTGAGCCAATCCTGCCACCCCGACAGAAAAGCTCTAACGAAAGTTAGGGCTTTTTTTGTTGCACGAGTCTCATAAGGTATGAACCTGTACCTTCCTTTTAATGTTTACTTTTGCTAACGAATTATCAAAATAAGCTGTACATGAATATCTAGTTGACAAAATAGCGGGTTAACAGCTAAATTAAAATATTGAATACATTTGGTCGCTACATGTATTTCACATTCCCTAGAAATTTGTAATTTAGTGCTTTGAAAATACATCAGTTACGTTCCTGCTAAATTGAACTTTCGTCTAATTTACCCACTACTGCGCCAATGTATTTTCGCTTGTAATCAATGCCAACGGAACCCATTGTATAAAATTTTTCTGATTGAACTAAAATGAATATTAACTTTTTTTTTAACTTATTTTTTTCGTTTTTATTATTGATTTTACCAGAAATGGTCTTTTCTCAATCAACTGATTTTACTATCCAAGAGGTTAAGTTTGAAAGTCAGGGTGTTACTCTCGCGGGGTCAATTTTAGGGCCTAAAAACCCATTTGCAGCGGTTGTGATTGTTCACGGGTCTGACCCGGTAAAAAGAGAAATAGAGTTTGCAAAACGTCTTGCTAAAGAAGGTATTGCTGTATTGACCTATGACAAACGTGGAGTTGGAGAGTCTGGAGGTGTATATGTTGGACCATCTGTTGGTACGAATAATATAGATACAACTAACCTTAATTTATTATCTAACGATGCAAATGAAGCAGTAAAAACATTTAGAACCTATTTGAAAGACAAAAAGACACCAATTGGTTTAGTCGGGTTTAGTCAGGCAGGATGGATAATTCCGATTACTGCAAGTAAGAACCAACAGATTGAATTTATGGTTTTATTTAGTTGTCCTACGATAACAACTCTAGAACAACTCCGATTTCAGTTTTATACAAATGGCAATAATAACTTTTGGGAACATCATACAGATGCCGATGCCCGTGAGCATACTAAAAATGACCCAGACAAATATCAATTTGTAGCGACTGACCCAAAAATTTCTTTGAATATGCTTTCAGTTCCTGGACTTTGGCTTTTTGGAGAGAAGGATATACAAATTCCCGTAAAGTTGTGTATAGAACAATTAAACTCATTTAAAGTACAAGGCAAACCTTTTGAATACACGTTATTTCCAACATTAGGACATGATACTTCATCTGAAAATATTTCAGAACCCTTCGATATTTCAGTTCAATGGATAAAGCAGAAAACGTTGAACATGAAACTGTCTAGAAAATGAAAATAGAGTATTGCCCGGCTATTCCACGAGCGGGTAATTTTACTATCTTTTTTAATGTATAATAGCCATCGGCCAAACGCCCGCCCCCTTTATTATCTTCGCTATCATGATGTCATGGTTTATTGATGCAATGGTTAATGTGTCGGACCGTATTTTGCATTCTTTTGCAATCTCAATGTCACTCAGGTTAAAAAAAGCTGTTTTTTCTTGACGCAGCGAAGTTCACGTAGTTTGGTATAATACTTGTAAGTGTACCCAAAAAAATAAATTATGAGCACATTAAAAATGACTTTTAAGAATTGGATGCTGCTATTGCTTGGAGTAATTGCGGTGGGAATGACGTCTTGTAGTAAGGAAACCGTTGATAGCATCGGAAGAGATGCCGCATTGAATATAATCCGTACAGGTAATTGGGAACGCTGGACTAAAACTGTTGAAGGTAATAGTGTTGCTGAGCTAAATGTGACCCGTGAAATGATGGAGCAGGGAGAGACACTTAATTTTGATAAAGACGGTGCTTGGCATAAGAAAAAAGATAATACTGCAGTTTCTTACGACTACAGTATGCCTGATGGAAAAACGATGATTTTTGATGGTGTTGAATATAAAATACAAGAAAATATTGTTTCTACAGTCTCCAAGCTAACATTAGTTAATCAGCAAGGGGCAATTAAAACAACGATGGTAATCAAGAGAAGTTGGTAAATAGGAGAGCATAGATTAGAATCTTGTCACCTCAAGCATGTTTATAAAATTAAAGTCAAAACCCTTCAAATTTATAACATTTGAAGGGTTTCGTTTGTGCAGACATTACTTCGGGTTGTTGAAAGTTCAGGACATGTCGTTGCAGTTGGCTATCAATTGTTTCTATTATAGGATATCAAAAGATAAATCGACGTATCCCATCCAATAACATGCAAAAACGAAATTGACTTATTAAAATCTGTACAGTGAAACTTTTTGTATCTTTATCTAGTATGGCTAACCACAAGTTCTTTGTGGTGGTCCGATAGAACGAAATATCACAAAAAATGAAAATACTATTGACCTTGTTACTGTTTGTAACTATAAACCTTTATGGACAAGACGTTATTTGGAATCAAAAAAAGATAAAAACAAAATTCGATGATGCAATCTCGGTTTTGAATGTTGGGACATTTCATATGGGAGAGACTTCCGATGCAAATTCGCTAGCATTTGATGCGAATGATGAAAACAACAAAATAGAAATAAAGAAGTTGGCGAACATTCTAGCGAAATTTAAGCCTACCATAATTGTCATCGAATCTTTGTCCAAAAATGACCCTATAAGACAAGCAGATTATTTAGATTATATCGAAAATCCGGATAAAAAATTTCAAAAACCTGATGAAAGAGAACTGCTAGCGTATGAAGTTGGACGATTGAGTGGGGCAAAGAAAATTTATGGAATAGATTTTAAAGAGAGTTACAATTATAATATCGGCAGTAGTGTGAAAAATGCCATAGACAAAATCACGGTCAATAAGTATTGGGAGTTATACGAAGAAAATCAAAAAAACATTGTAAACGAGAAAATTTCATTCTATGACTTATTTAAATTGAATAACCACCCTCAATATTTGGAAAGTTTAATGAATATAAATGCCGATCTATTGACTTATATCTCGAGTAAAGGGAATGCTGAAGGTGCCGACGAAGCTGCAAAATTTTATCATAGAAATTTGGTGATGTTTTCAAATTTCAATCAAATTCCTGTTGATAAAAATGACCGAATCTTTATATTAATGGGAGGGACACATACAGCTTTTTTTATGGATTTTTTGAAAAGGAGTCCAAAATATAAACTTGAAAACATTTTTGACTATTTAAAATAAGCTTTTTCTTTTTTTTTGAATGCCTATTGGATGGTTTAAACGAAAATAATCGACAATATTTTTTGGAGTAATTTGTTTGTTGTAAATTCATTTGCCAACGTATCAGCTTGTTAACAATATTGTCGAAAATAATTTTGAAAACAAAATATTTTAGTGTACTTTTGTGCCACACAAAACAAAGGTGATACCTTTTCGGGGTGTAGCGTAGCCCGGTATCGCGCCACATTTGGGATGTGGAGGTCGTAGGTTCGAATCCTGCCACCCCGACAATAAAGCTCGACGACAGTCGGGCTTTTTTTGTTTTCAAGCGAGAAGAGAACCTACGATCTTATAGGGAGCTCTTGGGTTCGACCCGAAGGGGGCTCAGGGCAGAGTCTGAGGTATGCGCGGCTGAGCCAATCCTGCCACCCCGACAATAAAGCTCGACGACAGTCGGGCTTTTTTTGTTTTCAAGTGGGGAGAGAACCTACGATCTTATAGGGAGGCTATTGGGTTCGACCTGAAGGGGGATCAGGGCAGAGTCTGAGGCATGCGCGGCTGAGCCAATCCTGCCATCCCAAGGGAAAGGCATTAATGACTCAATATGATTACTTTGATTATCAACCTTATTTCTTAATACCAGCTCAGATCTTTAATATTATACGTACCACTTAGGTTTAATGTAGTGATATCACTACCATGGCAACTAAAATTTTCCAGATATTCCAAGCCGACTATATTTACAGAGGTTAATGGATTTCTAAAAGCCATAAAGGATCTTAGTTTTGGAAATTTTGTTAGGTCCAAATGGTGACTAATTCTGTTTTCATTAATCCATATCTCCTCGAGCTGAGGACAACTGTCGAATTTGAATTCCTGAATCTTATTTAAATAAGCATGAACTTTTTTAAGTTCTGTAAGCCCACTGATATCGAGACGTGTAAGCTGGTTAAACCCAATGCTAAGCTCCTTAAGTTTTTTCTGGTCCGACAGATCAAGGTGCCGTAAATTATTTTTATTGCAGCTAACGTTAAGTACATTGATGCAGCCTTTAATGTTCATATATTCTAAATGGCTGTCAAATCCATAGATGAATTTGAGGCTAGTCATTCCGGAGAGGTCAACTTCTTTAATATTGTTCTCATAGAAGCCAAGGTCTTCTACATTGGAAAAATTTTTGATTCCCTCAAGGGAAGTGATGCCCGCGCCATTTACATAAAGTACTTTAACTGCTTTTGCTTCCGAAAGTTGTATTTTACCATCGTTATTGGTATCGATTCCTTGGGCTATCAGGCTTCGTGTAAAGTTGATATCTGGAATCTTGACCTCCTGGGCATTAACAAATAAACAGGCATTGAATAAAAAAAAACAGCTTGTTATTAATTTGATAGACATGGTGATAGTTTTAGAGTGTTACATTGACTGTTTGTTCCTCGGATGAAATCTCTGTAAATGATTCCAGACGGTCTACAGTCTCATACAGAAATCGGTATTTTTCCATGATGGGTCTGTCGTAGGAAGAAAGCAGATGTCCGTAACCATTTTTAGTTGTAACTGTTTCGGTTCCCACCTGTCTTTCTCCGATGCCAGATTTTGTTTCATACACCAATGTATTGATGTAATATTTTCCAGGATTTAGACCTTTAAATTCAAAAGAACCGTCGTCTTGGATTTTTGTTAAAATTCGATAGCTATAAGCTTCATTGGACATATAAATATGTTTTTTTCCTTTTTTGTCCTTTTTTTTCAATTCGTACCATTCGTAGAAATAGTCAGTACAGGGATAAAGCTCGACGACATTGACCTTATAGTTGCTATTTCTGGATACCGTGCCACGCAAAGTGGCCTTCCCGTCGCTACTGATCATACGTTTTGCTTGCACGACGTCAAAAGTTGATTTCGGAAAAATTACCTTGGGGGCTTTCTGCGCTTTGATATAGTATGGTACAGAAAATAATAGTAAAAAATTAATAAAAAAAGTTTTCATATAGCCTTATACTGATTGTCTTTAGATTTAATTCGAAACTAGCTATTTTACTGCTATCAAACGTTTCATCTTATAAGATGGTCCTCTTTTTTGAGGTAGCCACTTTGAGAAAATGTTTATAATCAATTTGTTGCCATGTGGAGCGAACCGTGTGTCGTTGAAGCAATTTGGAAACTTTTAAAGTATATTCTTGTCGTATTTAAGATTGTTGAGGTCTTAGGTGTCTAATGAATGTGATTTATACCCGCGTTTTTTTAATGTAAACCAGGTGCCATCTTATAAGCTGGGGCGATTGGGTCGAATCTAAAATATAGTTTTGTCGGTAGCAAAGTGCTATTATAAAATCACATAAATCAAATCGAATGAAAATGAAAAATTTAAAAATTTCAATTTTTAGTGTATTGTTGACGTTTTTTGCGTCGGCCCTGTTTATTGGCTGTGGTAAAGATGACAAGCCATATGACCCAACAGCTGGTTACCCCAAAGATGCTACTGTCAGATATGAAGTGAGCTCCACGACAAACAATACGGCTAGCGTAACCTACACGAACGAAACTGGCGAAGATACAAGTATTGAGAGTGTTGCCTTGCCCTTTACTAAAGAAGTGAAGAAAAAAGTAGAATTTGCGGAAATTTTCACTTTATTAAGCTCTATTCCTGTTCGAAACAATGAAAGCGAAAGTGTAAGAGTAAAGGTTTTTGTCGATAATAAGCTTGTTGAAGATAAGACGGCCAGTTCCAATAGTGTTAGTGTTGTCGGACAAGCGAGATATCAGTTTGGTCAATAGAATCAAAAAAATAAGGATATTTTAATACTATTTAAGGAAATTTGTTCCGACCAGCTGCAGTTTCCACTGCGGCTGGTTCGCGTTAATTGAATCGTATTTTTTGTCATTAGGAAGGAGGGTAAAGTCATTGAAAATATTGAGTACTGATATTATATTTAATGCGCTGTCTTCAGAAGGAATCTTTTAATTGATAACTAACACCATAAAATTTCAATAAAAGGATGGGGTAACATGCTTCAGCAGTATGTAAATCCCCTCTTGTTTCGGTGTGCTCAAAAGTGAAATTCCAATTTGGTAGATAATAAAAAAGAAAGTATATTGCTTATCTATAATGTTTGTAAATTGACAATATCTATGAATATAGCTGAAGGAACAAAACAGCTGTTTAATGTTAAATTATTCTAACCATCTTCTATGAGTTCGATCTGGCATATTATTTATATCGGCGGAATTTTTATGACTTTGTTCCTTTTTATTTTGCTTGTCAGTAAACCTAAAAAAAATACCGCGGATAAAATTTTAAGCGTTTGGCTTTTTTTTGCTTTTTTCGATCTTATCTTAGTGGGATTGTATGGTTCAGGAGAGATCCAGAAAATGCCCACACTATTTGGTTGGGAAATGCCTTTCCCTTTTTTGCATGGTCCATTTTTGTATCTATATATATTGTTTGTAAGCGGGCAACAGCGGCATAAATGGCTTTACCTATTGCATTTTATTCCCGCGGTGATCGTATCAATTATATTGGCGTTCGTGTTACCTGTAGCAGTAGTGGAATATAAAGAAAAATATTACTTGACACATGAGTTTGATACATTAATTATGGTTCTGGTGGTTGGCTTTATGATTTCAGGAGTTGTATATATCATCTTATCCTTTATTCTTCTACGTAAACATAAACAGAACATTATCGGTCAGTTTTCCAATACGGAGAAAATTACCCTCAATTGGATGCGCTACCTTATTTCTGGGATGGGGGCAATCTGGATTGTTGTCATATTTGATCCTAACCCTGCAGTTTTTTTTATAGTGATCACATTATTTATATTTTTCTTTGGGTATTTTGGCATTCGACAGGTCGGAATTTTTTCCCACGTGTTGTCATCACATGAGGTGTTTCTCTTAAAGGATTTGGAAGCTGCTGAAGAAGTACAAGAGCGCAGCCTTGTATCAGAACCAACTGAGAAGGTGAAGTACGAGAAAACGAGACTGGAAGAATCCGAGGCCGCATACTTTCATATGAAACTGAATACGATCATGAAAGAACAGAAATGCTATCAGGACCCGGAGTTAACATTGGGTGATTTAGCTAAGATACTAGATGTGCACCCTGTTATCCTTTCGCAGATCATCAATTCGAGGGAAGAAAAATCCTTTTATGATTATGTTAATACCTATCGGGTAGAAGCCTTCAAAGAGTTGTTGAGTCGGCCAGAAAGTAGACAATACACTTTATTGGGGCTGGCATTCGAATGCGGTTTCAATTCGAAGACCAGCTTTAATCGAAATTTTAAAAAAATAACCCAACTATCTCCCAGTGCCTATGCACGTCAACAGCAAGTTGTATTCAAACCTGAGGCCTAGGTCATGGATGTAAGGATAGTAATATGAGTTCCGTAAATAGTCAGCTAACTTCAGCTCCTAATAATCGAAATAGGCTTTTTTCTAGAATTGCTGGCGATAATTATGATGGAGCTCTTAGGCTTTTTTAACATGAGATCCCTTGGATACCAGCGTCGAAACAGTTAAATTGCTGGAAATTTATTGTCAATTAGAATATAAACATAAACAATATGAAAAGAAAAGCGGCATTTCTTTTGGGGCTATTGGCTTCCGCTGCGCTACCGCAGGCAACTTTCGCTAAAGATTCAATCATCGAATCAACTGTCCAGGACAAGGAGATTGAGGGAAAGGAACTGATTGGGCGATGGGATATAGAGGTTGACGTTAATGGGACGCCTGCACCTTCCTGGCTTGAGGTGAAATTGTCAGGTTACAAAACCTTAGTAGGTCACTATGTGAGTACTTCGGGGAGTGCAAGACCTGTTTCACAGGTTTTTTATGAAAATGGAAAGTTTAAATTTGCAATACCTCCACAATGGGAGAGCGGAAAGATGAATTTAAGTGTGGAAGGTGAGATTCAAAACGGAACATTACAGGGCACAATAACAGAGCCTGATGGAAAAACACACCGCTTTAAAGGTGTACGTGCACCAGAATTAAAAAGAACAGCTGCCGTTAAATGGGGAAAACCGATTCAACTTTTTAATGGCAAGGACCTGTCGGGGTGGAAAGCTACTGGCAAAACAAACCAATGGGTTGTGAAAAATGGTATACTAACCAGCCCTCAATCAGGATCTAATCTTGTTTCAGAACAAAAGTTTGAAGATTTTAAATTGCATGTTGAGTTTAAAATTCCGGCCGGAAGCAATAGCGGTGTTTATCTAAGAGGGCGCTACGAAGTACAGATTGAGGATAGCCCGAAAGATGCGCATCCGAATGCGGTGCTGTTTGCAGGTGTATATGGTTTTCTTGCCGCAAATGAGATGGTGAACAAAGGAGCCGGAGAATGGCAGACTTATGATATCACATTGGTCGGACGTCTGGTGACAGTGGTTGCCAATGGCAAAACAGTTATTAGCAACCAAGAGATCCCTGGTATCACCGGAGGAGCTTTGGACAGTAGGGAAGCTGAACCAGGCCCGATCTATTTTCAAGGCGACCATGGGCCTGTCGAGTTCCGAAAGGTAATCATTACACCGGCCGTTAAATAGGGCAATATAAATTTATTTTAGAAGAGACTATCTTTTTGATGTGCACCTTAAAAGTTGAACAAAGCTAGAATTTAACTTTTCCGGAGCAGTCTATCGAGGGGTAGTCTCTTTTTAGATACCGATCACCACAACTACAATGTCTTCATTCTGGTATGAAGTATAGTATCGGTCGATTGAACCATTCTCTTTGTATTCTTGAAGCTCTTTAAATATTAGTTTTTTTAAGATACCTTTTCCTTTTCCGTGAATAAACTTGATTTCGTTCATTTCCCAATAAATAGCTGCATCCAGGTTGGATCTTAAGAAATCAATGGATTCTAGCATAAGTTCGTCAGCAGAATAGTCTTCCCAATTTTCAAGGAATGCATCTGCATGTAGATCAACTATAGCGGGTGGTTTGCGCATGACTCAATATTTTACAGTGCCGCAAATGTAAAACAAAACAATGACTTAATAGCTGAGGTCAGCCAGGAAATAGACAGCATCGGCAAATTTTTCATGCCATTTTTTGATAATGGCAGCAATTTCATATTCTTCTTCTTCGGCATGAGTAAGCATTAATAGTTCGATTGCATCCAGTAATTGTTTGTGATCCAGAAATAAACCATCATAATCGCGGTAGGCTGAGACGGTTTCCTGAATAAGCTGTAAACTATCGTATCGGATCAGCATCATCGTATGGCGGGAAGAAATACGGTCTATTAGCCATTCTTTTTTGAAATCAGATGCGATATGCCGATCACATGCTTCGTTAAATAGCATTTCGAATTCAACAATCTGACTTTTTAGACCTTGTATAGCGGATTGGAGTTCCTCAAAAGTACTGATAATCCGTTCCTGTGTCTCCATATTTCTTGATATAATTGCCATGATATTTTACTTAAAGTTTATACAGTGTTGGTTATTAATGTTTTAAATAAAAGCATGTAAGGTATATACAAATGGTTTGGAGAAATGTTTTCCTATCCATAAATAATAATAGACGACTGACCTGGAGGATGTTACCTGATATAAGGTGGAACCTATCTGTTGGAGTTTGTTCCGGAAAAATAGTTTTTGCTTCCTCAATGTGAGAAAATAGGTAATCTGCTTTTTTTTTACGTTATTCGCATAGCATAAAATCGGATTTAAAATTGTATTGAATGAAGGAGAAAGCTATCGGAAATTATCAATTAGAAATTTGTTCCAATTCAGTTGCTTCGGCGATCGAGGCTGAAAAAGGCGGAGCAACACGTGTCGAATTTTGTCAAAACTTAGAGAACGGTGGAACGACACCCTCTTTTGGCCAATTGAAGTTGGTACGTGAACTTGTGCATATTGGTGTTCATGTATTAATTCGGCCTCGGGGGGGAGATTTTCTATATACCGAAGAAGAGATATTAGAAATGATCGCAGATATTGAGCTATGTAAGGAATTAGGGATGGACGGAGTTGTTATCGGTGCGTTGAATGCTGATGGTACCGTGGATAAGGTCAATACGAAGCGTTTAGTTGATGCTGCACGGCCTATGCATGTGACCTTCCATCGTGCTTTTGATCGTGTCGAAGATCCCTTTGCTGCATTGGAAGATGTCATTGCCCTAGGTATAGATCGTATACTTACTTCCGGTTTGAGAAATTCAGCTTTATCGGGGGTGCCACTACTGCAACGATTGATCAAGCAGGCTGCTGGACGTATCGTGATTATGCCGGGGGCAGGGGTGGACGCATCTAATATCAGGACAATTTTGGAAGAAACCGGTGCCATTGCTATACACAGTTCAGCAAAAGAAAGCCAGCCTTCAAAGATGCAGTTTTCGCAGGATCAGGTTAAGGGGATGGATGAGCCGCAGTGGATAAGCTCAAAAGAAAAAGTCCACCAAATGGTAGACTTATTAAAAAGCCTTTAAAGTATAACTTTAAAGGCTGCTAGTTTCTTTTTGCTTATTTAGCTTCTGCAGCTAATTGATTTAAGATAGCATCGTTTTTAACGATTTGGTTGCTAGCTTTCATTTTTGATCTAGAACCTAACTCTACGTTAGTTCCTAATTTCAAGAACTGAACTTCAACACGTGAAACAGTTTTATTTCTTCTATCTTTTCTTTTTAAACGTGTAACTCCCATTTTGATAATATTTTTATTGTTTAAAATAAAACGAGGTCGGAAGCGGATTCGAACCGCTGTAGGAGGTTTTGCAGACCTCAGCCTAGCCACTCGGCCATCCGACCCTATTTTTTTCCTTTTGAAGGTCTGCAAAAATAAAACTTATAATTGGAATTAAAAAATCTTTGTGATAAAACTTTTGTGTTTTTGAGCATTATTCTGAAAACCAAGCCTGTAGTTTTTAGGAAGCCGATAGTCCAATCTTTATAAACGCCTGTTTTAATTGGATAGCGCGAGTTGAAAAACTGGAAGAGTATTCTACTTACTGTATCTTTTAAAGGACAATCAAAAAAAAGGAGATTTGACTTTTTTCTTTTGTTTCGAAGTGAATATTAGTCGCTTACGTATTTTGGAATAGATATTGCAAATGGGTATGTCATAAATCTCATACAGGAAGTATATGAGAGAAAATGATAAAAAAGAATAAAGTAAATTAAATTAGGAAACATGAAAAAACTATTATTATCTGCAGCAATTTTATTTGGTTCATTGGGTGCTTTTGCACAAGGCGGATTGGGATACGGACTACGTGCGGGTGTAAATATTCCTAAATATTCAACAAGTTTGGGAGATACCAAATCCAATACAGGTTTCTTTGTAACGGGATATTTGGATGCTCCAGTATCGCCATATTTTTCCGTGCAACCTGGTTTGTCTTTACAGAATAAAGGAGCTAAGTGGCTTGAAACTTCTAACGGAGAGGTAAAAGAAAGTGTGATGTCGTTGGATATTCCCGTAAATTTAGTAGCTAAATTGCCTACAGGGGGATCTGGTAACTTCTTTATAGGGGCAGGACCCTATGTTGGATTTGGTTTGAGTGGTAAGCAAAAAGGCAGCGCTGGCGATGTTAAATTTGAAGAAGATATCGACTTCGGTAGCGGCGAAGGAAAAGATTTGAAACGTACTGATTTTGGTGTAAACTTTTTAGCCGGTTATCAGTTAACGAATGGTTTCCAAATTAATGCTGGTTATGGCTTAGGTTTAACAAACTTAGCGCCTAATAGTGGTTCAATCAAAAACCGTGTTTGGTCTGTGGGAATCGGTTTTGGACTATAAGAAATATAAGTACTTAAACTTATTATGAGGAAAGAGTCCCTGCATGTGTAGGGACTTTTTTATTTACCTAAAACTAAGTCATTCGAAATTGTTATTTTTATTCAAAAGAATATGCAATGAAAAGATTTCTCTCCCTACCATTCTATGTAAAGTTAGCCTGTATATTGATTAGTATCCTTCTCTTAGGCTATCTGGCGAAGATCGGCGATACGATACTGATTCCGATGATTTTAGGTTTGCTGTTCTCGCTGCTTTTGATACCGTTGAGCAATTTTATGGAGCGGAAGTTACGCTTTCCAAGGACATTGGCTGGAATACTCAGTGTGATTATTTTTTTTGGTTTACTGGGCTACGGACTTTTCTTATTAGCCTCTCAGCTCACGCTGTTAAAAGAAGATTTTCCAGCATTTAAAGAACAGATTATGGATGGCGCAGGCAAATTGCAAAGTTGGGTCAGCCAACAGTTTGGAATACAACATAAGGAACAAATGGAATTCATTAATAAGACGGCATCCAAATCAGTTGATTCCGGTACCCTGTTTTTAGGAACGGCATTGGTTTCACTTTCCTCTTTGTTTATTTTATTTGTTTTTACATTCCTGTACACTTTCTTTCTACTAATTTATAGGGGGCATATTGTGAAGTTCCTTTTATTTGTCAATCGTGTCGAAGACCGTCCGATTGTTGTGGATGTCGTCAGACAGATTCAATATGTAGTTAAGAAGTATTTGATCGGTCTTTTGATCCAGATGAGTTTGGTTTCACTGTTGGTCTTTATCGCCCTATCGCTGATCGGTGTAAAGTATAGCCTGTTGCTGGCTTTAATTACAGGAGTTTTCAATGTATTGCCTTATGTGGGTATCTTCTCCTCCATGCTTATCATCGCTATCCTTACCTTTGCTACATCGTCTTTTACCCATGTTGTATTGGTAATCTTAGCATTAATTATTGTACATATGATTGACAGCAATTTTATTGTTCCCAAAATTGTCGGATCAAAAGTAAAGGTCAATTCTCTATTTGCTATGCTTTCCATTATTATTGGCGAAATGGTTTGGGGTATTTCTGGGATGTTCCTGGCTATTCCAATATTGGCAATTCTTAAGATTGTGATGGATCGTATCAAGGAGCTTAAACCTTGGGGATTCTTATTAGGGGAGGAGGATAGTAAGGATGAGCTGTATAGGGATCTTTTTGAGTCCTTAAACCAGAGAGAGAAGAAAATTGTTGATGAGGTGAAGGAGTAATTTCATTCAAATTATTACCCCAATTGTTTGGTTTCATCACTATTTTCTACTATCAATTGAAGGAAGCAAATAGTGATGGTTTAGTTTATCATACAACGGCCGCACAAGAACCTTACTAGTTTGACACAACAAAATTACAAGGATGAGACAAGCCTGACCCTAGCACAAGACTGTCTAAGTACTGCCTATAGACAAGGATCGTACAGGAAAATCAACCTCTAAAGCATGAAAATAGCCGGTCGTTAGCATCAGAAACTACGGTTGATTCCTCGGTGTGCTCTCAAGCTCTGTCGCGGTGAATCTTCGGTGGCAAGAGCTACTTCGAAACGAAAATAGAAATTCGGTAATTACAACGGATGAATATCGTGTGAAATTAAAGCGTTTCGATGCGTCTGTAGCATGATATACAGTAGGGCGGGTAATTAGAACATA
This sequence comes from Sphingobacterium sp. NGMCC 1.201703, assembly GCF_047784615.1. Classification (NCBI taxonomy): domain Bacteria; kingdom Pseudomonadati; phylum Bacteroidota; class Sphingobacteriia; order Sphingobacteriales; family Sphingobacteriaceae; genus Sphingobacterium; species Sphingobacterium sp. NGMCC 1.201703. Next base: position 149,325 of record NZ_JBLOHD010000007.1, read on the forward strand.
GAAGAAAATAACAGCTCAAAAGGCTTTAAAATGCTTTGGTTATTTATTGGTGCATAGAACTAATTTTCAAAGCGCCTTTCTCCTAGATTTATTCATTTGATGTTATAAAATTACAGGTGAATTGCTGGAGGTAAAAAAGGTAGGAAACGAAAGAAGGGGCTTTTCTTACGAAAGGCCCCTTCTTTTTTCAGTGACTGAAATCTATCACACTTTGATTTCTACTTCAACACCTGAAGGTAATTCAAGTTTCATCAATGCGTCAACAGTTTTAGCGTTTGATGAATAGATATCCAACAATCTTTTGTAAGCACACAATTGGAATTGCTCACGTGCTTTTTTGTTAACGTGTGGTGAACGTAATACCGTGTAGATTTTTTTCTCAGTAGGCAATGGAATAGGACCACTAACAACTGCACCTGTAGGTTTTACTGTTTTTACGATTTTTTCAGCTGATTTGTCAACCAAATTGTAATCGTAAGATTTCAATTTAATTCTGATTCTTTGGCTCATAGTATATGATATTATTAAAAAATGACCGCTGATTAGAGCTATTAACAACCAGCGGTCGGTTTATTTTTGAGTTCTATTATTCAACAGAACCTTTGATTCTACCTTTAGATTTTGCGATTACTTCATCAGCAACGTTACGTGGAGCTTCAGCATAGTGATCAAATTCCATTGTAGATGTTGCACGACCTGAAGTGATTGTACGTAATTGAGTTACGTAACCGAACATTTCAGAAAGTGGAACCAATGCTTTGATTACTTGTGCACCGTTACGTGAATCCAAACCTTGCATTTGACCACGACGACGGTTTAAGTCACCCATTACATCACCCATGTTCTCTTCTGGAGTCAATACTTCAACTTTCATGATTGGCTCCATCAATACCGGCGAACATTTAGGTAATGCCTCACGGTATGCCATTTTAGCTGCCAATTCGAATGACAATGAATCTGAATCGACTGCGTGGAATGAACCATCAATCAAACGAACTTTCATGCCAGAAAGTGGGTAACCAGCCAATACACCATTATTCAATGATGCTTCAAATCCTTTTTGAACTGAAGGGATGTATTCTTTTGGAATAGCACCACCCACAATTTCGTTTACGAATTGAAGAGCAGATTTTGTTGTATCGTAATCAGCATCGATAGGGGAGATAACAACTTTGATATCCGCGAATTTACCGCGACCACCTGATTGTTTTTTGTATACCTCACGGTGCTCAGTAGTGCCATTGATAGACTCTTTGTATGCTACTTGAGGAGCACCTTGGTTAACCTCAACTTTGAATTCACGTTTCAAACGGTCGATCAAGATCTCTAAGTGAAGCTCACCCATACCAGAGATAACTGTTTGACCAGTTTCTTCGTCAGATTTAACAACGAATGTAGGATCCTCTTCAGCTAATTTACCAAGACCAATACCTAATCTATCCACGTCAGCTTGCGTTTTAGGCTCGATCGCTAAACCAATTACTGGCTCAGGGAAAGTCATTGACTCTAATACGATAGGCGCTTTTTCGTCACAAAGTGTATCACCAGTTTTGATGTCTTTGAAACCAACAACAGCACCGATATCACCAGCCTCGATGAAAGGGATAGGGTTTTGTTTGTTCGCGTGCATTTGGAAGATACGAGAGATACGCTCTTTGTTTCCTGAACGCGTGTTCAATACATAAGAACCAGCATCTAACTTACCAGAGTAAGCACGGATGAAACATAAACGACCTACGAATGGGTCAGTCGCAATTTTGAAACCTAAAGCTGCGAAAGGCTCATTAACAGATGGTTTACGCTCAATTTCTTCACCAGTATCAGGGTTAGTACCTTTTACAGCCTCAACATCTAGAGGTGAAGGCAATAACTCCATTACTAGATCCAACATGGTTTGAACACCTTTATTTTTGAAAGATGAACCACAAACCATAGGAACGATAGAGTTATCCAATACGGCTGCACGTAATGCATTTAAGATTTCGCGCTCAGTCAATGAGTTCGGATCATCGAAGAATTTCTCCATTAATGACTCATCGTAACCAGCTACTGCTTCTAATAATTTCTCACGGTATTCAGCAACCTCATCCAACATATCATCAGGAATAGGCACTTCAGTGAAGGTCATACCTTTATCATGCTCGTTCCAAACGATACCACGGTTGTTGATCAAGTCAACCACACCTTTGAAAGTATCTTCAGCACCGATAGGCAATTGTAAAGCTACAGCCTCAGAACCCAACATATCTTTTACTTGTTTTACAACTTTCAAGAAGTCAGCTCCTGAACGGTCCATTTTGTTAACGAAACCGATACGAGGTACTTTGTAACCATCAGCTAAACGCCAGTTTGTCTCAGATTGAGGCTCAACACCATCAACTGCTGAAAACAAGAATACCAATCCATCCAATACACGTAACGAACGGTTTACCTCAACCGTGAAATCCACGTGTCCAGGTGTATCGATAACGTTTACTTGGTATTTGTTGTTACGGTAGTTCCAGAATACAGTTGTTGCAGCAGAAGTGATCGTGATACCACGCTCAGCCTCTTGCTCCATCCAGTCCATTGTTGAAGCACCTTCGTGAACTTCACCAATTTTGTGGTTTACACCTGAGTAATAAAGGATACGCTCAGTTGTTGTAGTTTTACCAGCATCGATGTGTGCAGCGATACCGATATTTCTAGTGAATTTTAAATCTCTTGCCATAATATTTTTAAGCAGCTGGCCACAGGGGCCTTATGTGTTTAAATGTAATGTTAAATAAGTACACCGACCTTGATAAAAGAGTGTTCGTTTATCGGAGGTCGGTGTAATCATATTTTTTTGAATGTCTTCAAAATTAGAATCTGAAGTGTGAGAACGCTTTGTTAGCTTCCGCCATTTTGTGCGTATCTTCTTTCTTCTTAACAGCAGCACCTTCACCTTTAGAAGCTGAAATGATTTCTCCTGCTAATTTTTCGAACATTGTTTTTTCACCACGTTTACGAGCGTATGAAATTAACCATTTCATACCCAAAGCAATTTTACGCTCTGGACGAACTTCCATAGGAACTTGGAAGTTAGCACCACCTACACGGCGTGATTTAACTTCAACAGCAGGCATAACGTTGTTTAAAGCTTTTTTCCAAGCTTCTAAACCGCTTTCTTGTGTTTTTTGTTCTACTAATTCTACTGCATCGTAAAAAATATCGTAAGCGATAGATTTTTTACCATCTACCATCATATTGTTTACGAAACGTGTTACCTGAACGTCATTAAACTTTGGATCAGGTAAAATGATTCTCTTTTTCGGTTTTGACTTTCTCATTTTTCTTTCCTCCGTTTAATTATTTCTTTTTACCTTTTGCTGGAGCTGCAGCTGCTTGTCCTGGTTTAGGACGCTTAGTTCCGTATTTAGAACGACGTTGGTTACGACCTGCTACACCTGAAGTATCTAATGCACCACGGATGATGTGGTAACGTACACCTGGTAAATCCTTAACACGACCACCACGGATCAATACGATCGAGTGCTCTTGTAAGTTGTGACCTTCTCCAGGGATGTAAGCGTTGACCTCTTTACCGTTTGTTAAACGTACACGAGCTACTTTACGCATTGCTGAGTTTGGTTTTTTAGGGGTAGTAGTATATACACGTGTACATACACCTCTTCGCTGTGGACATGAGTCCAACGCTGGTGACTTACTCTTATCAACCAGAGCTACTCTACCTTTTCTAACTAATTGTTGAATAGTAGGCATTTACCTGTTTTTGTTTATAAATTTTATACCTAAATTATTTTAAGTTCGCAAAGATACTGATTCCGTTTTGAATATTAAATAGTTAGTGTATAAAATTTAGATTATTTTTTCGAAAAGAATGTTCTCCTTTCCGCATCGCGCAACCATTTCCAGGCATGGATTGACAAGTTCGCGCTCCTTCTCATGCATGCTGTCCTTAGCCAAAATGATTTCGCTGGGTGATGCGACCTTGCGCTAGCAAGTCTAACAGCTCACAGTGATTAATATGATGTTGTCAAATATGGACAATAATAGTGACGTTGTCTAGCCTTGGACCTAAAAAATGAGATTTTATGTGTAACTCGTAAAAATCTTTATTGTCTTGAATACTAGTTACTCTATGTTTTTTGGTAAAAATATTCTTCTACTGGTTTCTGAGTATATTTACTTTTTTGCGTGTTTATGCTTCTTTTTGGCAAGAGGTTTGTCAAATACGAACAGATAATTAAAAGTAAAAATAAATTAAAAGAATTCAGATTATGAAAATGAAATTGATGTATGCAATCGTATTGGCGCTAGTGACCTTCGCTTTTGTGGGATGTTCTAAGGATAAAGATGAGCCTATTCAAACAGGTGGAAGTATCGATGCAGCTGTAGGTACTTACAAGGGTAGTTTGGATTTATCAAATACAAACGGACCTATGTTTGATAAAATTTTAACGGTTACAAAAGTATCTGACAATACACTCAAAGTTGAGATTGGAGATAAAGCATTAAAGATTCCGGCAAAAGAGTTCAAGGTTGTCAATAACATGAATATATCGATTCAAACATCAGGCGTTTCTCCCGAAGGAAAATTCTTGTTTGACGTGAAAAATAAAACTCTTCTTTGCCAGGGGGAGAAGACGAGTGCAACTGAAGTTTTTTATACTTTTGAAGGAACTAAGCAATAGTTTTCCTTCGATACAAGAGTAATAAAGCCCCGTATCGGTATTCCTGATACAGGGCTTTAAATCTGACTGTACTAAGACAACAACATAAAATCAATCTGCCGTTTATCCAGATCAACTTTCTTCACACGGATCTGGACCTCATCACCCAGCTGAAATTTCTTTTTCTTCCGCTGGGCAATAATTACATAGTTCTTCTCATCCAGTACATAGAAATCATCCGTGGTATCACGTAAACGTACCATGCCCTCACATTTGTTTTCTTCAATTCTCCATAAACATACTCCATTCAGTCACACCAAAGATAATACTAGTATATTCTGTATCGATCTGCTCCTGCTGGCATTCCGCCTGTTTGTATTTGATGGATACATCGTTATATCCAAATCCTAGACCTATTATAATAAATCAAATTAGGATCAATCTACTGGTTTTTGAGTATTTTGGATATTTTCTTGTTTTATTTTTCCCTTTAGCGGGAAATTATGTATATTGAATAAAAAAATTAGTGAAAAGAATAAATTAAAATGTTTAAAAGAAAATTATGAAAAGAGAATTTATTGCTATCGCTGTGTTTTCGATATGCCTGCTTTCTTGTGCAAAGGACGAAATAAAATCGTCTAAAATCGATCAGGTAGAAAGTTTTGCTAATGAAAATATAGAAAAGGAGAAGTTCGCGATTATTTTGTCTAAGGCTGTTAGTTCAAATCAGTCAATGAGAAACTTTATTCAAGAAGAGGCCCTTAAAATGATGGATAACGATTATGATGTTTTCTATCCTTTTATAAAGGATGAAATTCTGGATAATAATCTAAGTTTTCGGGATAACTTATTAAAAGTTACAGATCAAGAAACATTAAATAGGATTGAAAGCCAGTTACCTTTGTTGACTATCTATGTACCTACTCTTCCAAGTGGTTTTTCTCCTGAAACTTGGCGTTCTAAGAGTGAAATTCCAGCAGTGGTCGCGGAAGGAAATTATAAAAATAATGAACTGGCATTTTTCCAAAACGGAGAAGAGAAGATAAAAATAAAAGCTAACCAAATACCGGGTTTTCCAACGTTGGTTGTAAAAAATAATGAGAGGATTGTAGTAAAGAATAAAGCATTGCTAGCAAGTTCTGGATCAAGTCAAAATGTTAAACGTAATTATCAATTTATATCCAGTGAGTTTGAAAATAAAGGGATTTGGAGCGGAGTAGCTAAAGCAGCTAATAAAAGAGATTTGAATATTTCAAAAAAGGCCAATTCCACTTCATTGACCGGTGTGACATGGGGGCCGCGATTGACATCAATTGGACTTACTACCGATGAATTGAATGCTTCCGGTCTTGCCGACATAATGGTTTCAAAAGGTGCTGTTGGTAATGACAAAGGAGCGGACAATTGGCAGAGGGATTTTGTATATTATTCTCTAACACCTTCTAACACAACAGGTAAGCTCAGGACCAATTTTAAAGAGTTTATTCATTATATTTCAATCTCTGAATCTGGTTTTAATTTAATGACAAATACAAATTCTGATCCAGATGATCCTATTTTGACTCGAACAAAAGTTGGTTCGCCTAATTTTTGGTCAGATGGGTATTTTGAATTAAGATTTGATGTTGTATCTAATGCGAAAGATGGTGTGGGAGAGCGTTTTATGGATGTAAGATCTATTAAACCACAAGATTTATTTGACATAGAATATGCGTTAGTAGCAGGATCAGTCTATGATATAAAAAAAATAGTGCCAAAATTTGCCAAAGTTGATATTCCGTTGCAAGCATGGGACTTAGCAAATTTAACCTATGGTTGGAAAATTTCGGTTTCGGAGCTAGATCAAGCTAGTTCGTCAACTGTCAGTACTACAAACACATCAAAGTTTGCAACAAATTTTGGCCTCGACAAAACAAAAATTGGACTAAAATTTGGGATAAGTGCAGAAATAAGCTCTTCGAAAACACATTCATACACGGTACAAAATGTAACCGATGAATTGGGGGATGTTTTAGTGTATTTCGGTGATCATGTTTATGATAAAATGGAACCTGTTTATGCTAATGGGCTGATAAATATTTATTATTATTTTAATACCTCATATAATTCAAATATTTCGTTACTCGTTGCTCCTAAAAGAATTAATTAATAATTTTGATGTTTTATATTTACGATTTTGTCTTGTAGTTTCTGCTGAAAAGATCTAAAAAAATAATTGTATTTGCACTCAATAAACTTAGTCGTAAATTTTTGTAAAGTTATTTTTAGGGATATTCAGTGTAAAGTTTTAGTTGTATAAGCCCCTTATTAAATATAAAGCCGGACGTATTGTGCCGGCTTTTTTATAATATACAAATTACATTGAGGTCCGCTTACGACAACAACGTAAAATCAATTTGCCGTTTATCCAGATCCACTTTCTTCACCCGGATCTGTACCTCATCGCCCAACTGGAATTTCTTTTTCTTCCGTTGGCCAATAATTGCATAGTTCTTCTCATCCAGTACATAGAAATCATCCGTGATATCGCGCAAGCGTACCATGCCCTCACACTTGTTTTCTTCAATTTCCACATACATACCCCATTCAGTTACACCCGAGACAATACCAGTGTATTCTGTACCGATCTGATCCTGTAGGTATTCTGCTTGTTTGTATTTGATGGATGCACGTTCTGCCTCAGCAGCCTTTTTCTCCATCTGCGAGGAGTGCTCCGCCATCTTCTCGTAGTGCTCGGCATTGACCTTAGTGCCTCCATCCAGGTAGAATTGCAAAAGACGGTGTACCATCACATCCGGATACCGGCGGATCGGGGAGGTAAAGTGGGTATAATAGTCAAATGCCAAGCCATAATGGCTTGTTTTCTTAGTCGTATAGATGGCTTTGGCCATTGAACGTACTGCCAAAGAGGTCAGCATATTCTGTTCCTTACTGCCTTCGATCTTGGTCATTATCGCATTGAGGGATTTCGCTGTTTCTTTGTCTGTTTTAATGGTCAACTTATGGCCAAAACGTGCCGCAAACTGCGAAAATGTAGTTAACGTCTCAGGGTTCGGAACATCGTGGTAACGGTATACAAAGGTTAGTTTGTTTTTGCCACGCCCTTGTTTACCGATATATTCAGCTACCTTACGATTTGCCAACAACATAAAATCTTCGATCAGCTTGTGGGCATCTTTACGTATTTTGGTATAGACCCCCGTAGGTTTGCCGTTTTCATCCAGGGTGAATTTAACCTCTTCACTTTCAAAAGCAATAGCACCATTTTTAAACTTACGCTCGCGAAGGATATAAGCAAGTTCATTCAATTTTAGGATTTCATGACTGAAATCACCGGATTTGGTCTCGATGACTTCCTGCGCCTCCTCGTAGCTAAACCGTCTGTCCGAATGGATAATCGTACGGCCAAACCATTGCTCATGGATATTGGCTTTTTCATCCATTTCGAATACCGCCGAAAAACAAAGTTTATCTTCATGTGGACGCAATGAACACACGCCATTGGACAAACGCTCTGGAAGCATCGGAATAACGCGGTCAACCAGATAGACTGATGTCGCCCGGTTGAAAGCTTCTTTATCCAGCTCTGTATCCGGAATCACAAAATGAGACACATCGGCAATGTGTACACCGATCTCATAATTACCGTTCTCCAATTTTTGGAAAGATAGGGCATCGTCAAAATCTTTGGCATCTGCAGGGTCAATCGTAAATGTGGGGACGGTTCTGAAATCACGTCTTTTGGCGATCTCCTCCTTGCTGATTTTCTCCGTGATTTTATTGGCCTCAGCTTCTACTTTCTTTGGGAATTCCAATGGAAAGCCATAGTCAGCCAAGATTGCATTCATCTCAGTATTGTTTTCACCCTTGGTGCCCAGTACATGTTTGACTGTTCCCACAGGATTCTTACTGCCACTTGGCCAGTCGATGATTGAAACCACGACTTTCTCTTTATCTTTGGCACCATTTAGGTTGTCCAGTGGAATAAAGATGTCGTGCAACATCTTGCGGTCATCGGCAATAAAAAATGCGAAATTATTTGAAATGCTGATCGTTCCGGTAAAGTCGGTTTTGGCACGTTGAAGGATTTCAACAACTTCACCTTCTTTTTTGCGGCCACCTTTTCTCTTTTCGAAAGTGTGTACTTTAACAATATCTCCGTGTAGGGCCTGCCTGAGTTTTCGGGGCGCAACATAGATGTCGTTTTCAAATTCATCATCCGGAATAATATAGGCGGAACCATCTGCAGTCATATCCACCTTTCCGGTGACATACACTTTGATCTGCTTGAGGTTAAATTTTCCGCGCTCTACTTCCACAAAAAGCCCGCTTCGCACATTGTCCTGTAAAATATCAGCAATGGCAACTTTGGAATCGTTGTCCGTCAGGTTCAATTTGGAAGAAACTTGTTTATAGTTGAGCGGCTTGTTTCCTGATTTCTCGAAAATATCGATAATCAGTTGTGTTAATACCTCTTTATAGGGATTTTCTTTTCTTGTCTTCATTCGTGTTATTATTTACTCATCTGTGTTCGCAATCAGGGTCATTTGAATGATAGCTGCTGTGCTGAGCCTGCATTACGAACTAGTAGGTCCATTTTTTACTGGGATATTAAACCTGTATATACAATAAACCGACAATTTGCGTAATCTTTATCCGCAGATTCGCTGTTTGATACAAGGTACGAAAAAAACAACATTCAGCTGTACAATAGCTGGTCGAATTGGAGCTAATCCGATTCCCATACTATAGACAGATCAAGGGAGAAATTGTTTTGAAGCTGTATGTTGCGATTTATTTTTTACAATGATTACATACGCCGAGTGCGTTTACGGCAATCGCCTCGAGACTAAACCCCGCCGGAATAGCCACTTTGGGCAATGTAATTTCATCCAGACAATAGACCGAGTTGCACACCCGACAGATGAAATGTACATGTTGGTCATGATGGTCGTGTTCAGAGCAGTTGGTGGAACACATAGCATAGGTAGCGGTTCCGTGCAGATCAAAGATCTTGTGGATAATACCTTTTTCCTCAAAACTGGCCAATACACGATACAATGTCACACGGTCGATATCCTTACCCAATAATTTCTCCAGTTCTGGCTGGGAAATGGCCGAATCTTTCGTTGAAATAATTTCGAGTACCTTTAAACGAGGTTGGGTAACTTTTAAACTATTTCGTTTCAGAATTTCTGGATATACGGTATTGGATTGTTCCATGGACTTCTTCGTTAAACCTTAGATCAACTACAAAAATAAGCAATTTATCCACATAAGAAAACCGATAAGGTTAAGATTATTGTCATCTTCCCCTTATCGGTTTGAACCTATATCTAAATATAGTCTATTTTATTTACCCGCAGCTTTCGCGTGGTCAGCTAAAAATGTTGCTAAACCGCTATCGGTCAATGGGTGTTTTAATAAGGATAAAATTGCTGATAATGGACCTGTCATTACATCCGCACCGATTTTAGCACAACCCAAGATGTGTGCGCTATGGCGTACGGAAGCAGCTAAGATCTGTGTTGGGTATTGATAATTATCATAAATCAAACGGATATCTTCGATTAACGCCAATCCGTCTGTAGAAATATCATCCAAACGGCCGATAAAAGGAGATACATAGGTCGCACCAGCTTTTGCAGCCAATAAAGCTTGACCAGCAGAGAATACCAATGTACAGTTTGTTTTAATACCTTTTTTGCTGAAATATTTGATTGCTTTCACGCCATCTTTGATCATAGGAACTTTTACCACGATTTTGCTGTCCAGAGCAGCCAATGCTTCGCCTTCTTTGATCATTTCTTCATAAGTTGTAGAAATAACCTCAGCGCTCACATCGCCGTCAACAATTGCACAGATTGCTTTGTAGTGGTTGATTACGTTCTCATCACCGCTGATACCCTCTTTAGCCATTAAACTTGGATTGGTTGTTACACCGTCTAATACGCCTAAGTCCTGGGCTTCCTTAATTTGCTCTAGGTTCGCTGTGTCAATAAAAAATTTCATTGTGTATGTTATTGAATGATAATTATTTGATTATTTTAATGTTCAAAATAATAAGCGCAAAGTTATTGATTATATTCCAGTATTACACATCTATTTCGATGAATTAAATCATTATTTTTCTAAAATAGAATCTCTTACCGTTCTTTTTTGTTATACTTTTATAGTCTATCTTTATAATATATGCAGGTTTTTAGGGCGCTCCATTATAGAAATTTCCGTTTACATGTAATAGGCCAGGCAATTTCCCTGATGGGAACTTGGATGCAGCGGATAGCAATCAGCTGGCTGGTCTATGAACTGACAGGTTCCGTCTTTTGGTTGGGTTTTGTTCAGTTTATTTCCTTATTGCCCTCCTTGGTTTTGTCTCCATTTATCGGAAGTTTTGTTGATAAGCATAAGAAGTATAAGTTGGTGTTATTGACGCAGATCGGCCTGATGATACAGGCGGGTATGCTGACCATGGTGGTTTACCTCAAGTGGGAGAGTGTGCTGTGGCTTTCAGCCCTGGGTTTGATACAAGGGGTCATCAATTCCTTTGATGTGCTCGGTCGACAGTCTTTGATGATGTATCTGGTAGGCGACCGTAAGGATCTGCCAAACGCTATTGCGCTCAATTCGACCATCTTTAACGGAGCCCGCATGCTTGGCCCCGCCATTGGCGGGATTTTACTCAGTAGCTATGGTGAATTGGTCTGTTTTGCTCTGAATTTTATCAGTTTCGTACCTGTCATTATTACGCTGCTGATGATGCGGGTAGATGAAACCCATGTGCAGCTAAGCAAAGGGAGCAACTGGGAGGGATTGGTCGAAGGATTTCGCTATCTCAAACGTTCGCCGCATATCTCTTCTTTGATTATTATTATGACCTTTTCCAGTTTGATCGTCATTCCTTACACTTCACTTTTGCCCGCCATCGCAAAAGAAATGTTTCATGGAGATGAGCGTATATTTTCCTGGTTTGAAAGTGCTGCCGGATTGGGGGCCATGATCGGTGCATTTAATATGGCGCGACTGAAATCAGGAACGAATCTACGCTATCAGGTGATGGGAGCTGCAGCGCTGATGGGGCTAGCGCTTCTTTTCTTAGCGCATTCAAGTATGTTACAGATGGCTTTGGTCTATGTGATGTTAGTGTCCTTTGCTATGATGATGCAGAATTCCAGTATCAATACCTATATCCAGACACACGCCATACCCATATATCGAGCTAGGGCTATTTCATATTATGTCATGGCTTTTCAGGGTATATTTCCAATAGGAACACTCATGATCGGTTCCTTAGCTAGCTACTGTGGGCTCCGGACAACCTTATATCTAATGGGGGGGCTGGGAATAGTCATTGCTTTGCTCTATTATACCTATCTACGGATGCATATTCATAAGCGGCTTTTTCGATTTTAGTATAGAGTAGTTAGATTTTAGGAGTACGAGCCGAGGGCTTACTTACTTTTGATTTTTCGGTCCCGCAGGCGTAATGTTTGTTTTGCGTAATCAATAACAGCCCCATAATCGGCGAAAATATCACCACCCAATACGCCGATCACAGGATCCAGATCCATTTGTTGATAGGCGTAATTGATCGAACTTAGATCAAGTACCGCGGTTTTCAATTTACGGATGTGCCAGGTACCGATTGTCAAACTGGGAATTTCCATGTTAAAGCTTTCCATCGAGTTGGTCCCAAGACCTGTAGATAAGGTTTCTGAGGGTTCCAACAGCAATTGATCTTCCAAAAGATGTCCCAGTTGGGTTTTGTCAAATACGGTTTTAGACGCTCCTGTATCGATGACCATTTTAAAGCTGCGTTCGTATAATGTCACATCTACCAGAATATGTGTTCCTTGTCCCTGAAGATCTAATATTTGAAAAGGTACTGTTGTCATATTCCCAAACATAGCCAAAAATTTAATTAAAAAAGAAGGTTGGCGGCGGCTTATCCTCCTGCAAACGTAAAATCTTTTCTACAACATGAAAAAAGGCTGTTATTACAAATAACAGCCTCTTCTCGCACTTGTTTATGTTGATTACAATACCTTTATCTCTTTCAATACATTATTCATGGCGCGCACGGCATCGGCACTTTTGCTGAACTTCTCCTTGTCTTCCTCATCCAGTTGTAAGGGAATAATGCGATCCCAACCTTTTTTGTTAATAACTACGGGCACACCGAGATTAATGTCCTCCTGACCAAATTCACCTTCGAGATATACTGAAGCGGTAAATAATTTACCTTGGTCACGGACTATACTTTCTACCACCGCGGCTGTAGCAGCACCGGGAGCATACCAAGCCGACGTACCGATCAGGCTCGTTAATGTCGCGCCACCCACCATCGTCTTTTGGACTATCTCCGCCTGCTCTTCGGCCGTAAGAAAATTACTGACCGGAATGCTGTTCCACGTGGAGTGCTTGATCAGCGGGATCATGGTTGTATCACCGTGACCACCAATGACAATGGCATTGAGATCAGCTGCCGAAGCATTTAATTTTTCACTCAATTGATATTTAAAGCGGGCTGAATCCAATGTGCCGCCCATTCCGATAATCCTATTTTTAGGCAAGCCGCTCGATTTGAGTGCAAGGTAGGTCATGGTATCCATCGGGTTGGAAACAATGACAATAATGATATCCGGAGAGTGTTTAACCAAATTCTCTACAACTGATTTGACAATATTTGCATTTGTCCCGATCAATTCCTCCCGCGTCATTCCCGGTTTACGCGGAATCCCCGAGGTGATAACCGCAACAGTAGAGCCGGCTGTAGATAGATAGTCATTGGTAACACCCTTTATTTTGGATTCAAAACCCAATAAAGCTGCTGTTTGGGCCATATCTTGCGCTTTCCCTTCTGCAAACCCTTCCTTGATATCCAATAACACAATCTCCTCAGCGACATTTCGACGGATTAAATTGTCAGCTGTAGTTGCGCCTACAGCTCCTGCACCAACAATAGTTACTTTCATATGTAAATTATTTGTTTATTCATGAGCTAATTTCTCCTGCTAAAACATTCATATCGCTTTCGGCAGTGTTTATGGCCGTATGGAATATCCAGTCTATTTTCACGAATGCTTGTGCTATTTTTAGACATGGATATTTCATGAGCATGTATGTGAATGAGTAAATATTGCTTGAATTTAACGAATTATTGTCAGTAAATCAATCAATTTCACTGGAATAACTTGTTTTTTTAGGAAGATAAATGCGGGGTAAGGACTGATTGTGCTATTTTCTATGCTTGTTATACAAGATGGTTAATTGATAGGTATCTTGCAAGTGCAAAATTCACCTGCAAGATACCCCGGACACTTGGACCTATGCTTACTTTGCAGGAACTTCGATCTCGATTGTTCCCTCTTCCAATGACAGGATGTTTTTGCCTTGTAGGCTACCTGTTTTCTTTAAATTTTCGAAGAATTCTTCTGTAGTTCCTGCATGGGCAACTTGGATAGTTGACTTGTCTTTTTTAAATTTTAGGTTTGCGCCTTTTACGCCTTTGCATGAAGCTATGTTGTCCTTAAATTTATCAACATCGTCATAGGATGCTATTCCTACGACATGTATGGTAGTTGCAGGAGACATGGAACTATCGGCCTCTTTTTTGTCTTTTTTCTTGAATAGACCACCAATTGTTTTAAGTGTCTTGCCAGCTCTGTTTACTGTTTCCGCTGCACCTTCAGCCGTATTTAGCGCATAGTCTACCTTGGACTGCGCTAATGCATTGTGGCCTGTGGAGATTGTGATAAATACAATTCCCAATAGTCCACAAATCTTCATGATGTTTGATTTCATAATTTTTTTGAATTTTAAATTGTTATTCATTTAACATGTGTATAATATTCTTTGATCTGCTTTGAGAGATAAAGTTATGGCGACTAATGCTCAAAAGCGCTCCACCTTATAAGGTGGTCGCTTTTTGGAGATCGCTGACCGGATTAGACTTTAAGAAAAGAAAGCGAAATGAACTATAAAAAGAATGAGCCCGATAAAATATCGAGCTCATTGTATTGATTATATTCTTGAAGTTGTTCACCTTATAAAAGGCTCTTCATGTCGAAAAAGCCACTTGATCTACTGAATCTTCCGTCATAGACTGATTTTCGGGCATAGCGTAGGTTGTCCGTACGGTCCGATATGGAAACTAGAATGGATAACCGATTGCCAGATTGAACATCAGGTTATCTTTGCGCCATTGCGAACTGCCAAAATCGATGTCCTTAAATACCCAGCGTTCTCCTTTAGGTAAATATGGGATACGGAATGGAATCGAAAAATCCGTTCGGATGATCAGGAAGGTAAAGTCGAAGCGCAAGCCGGCACCACCACCCACCGCGAGTTCATTCAAAAAGTTTTTGCTGAATTTAGCACCAGGTTTGTTCACATCTTCCCGTTGCAACCAAACGTTACCGGCATCAATAAATGCTGCCCAATGAACAAACCCAGCCAGTTTTGAACGATACTCTGTGTTGAACTCCAACTTGATGTCACCAGTCTGATCGGCATAGAATAGTCCATTGCTCAATTTCTCTGGAGCCACTGTCCCAGGGCCGATTGCACGGGCACCAAAGGCCCGGATACTGTTTGGTCCACCGACATAATACTGTTTCAAATAGGGTAGGGAACGCGAGTTACCATAGGAATAGCTCAATCCGAGACTTACTCTAGATGCCAATTGCGAATTCTCGGATAATTTCAGGTAATGCCTACCGTCACCGCTTAGTTTAATATATTGGGAGAAGTAGGCGTCGAATAATTTGAAAGTCTTGCCTTTATTGAAATCGGCTCCTTTGATTAAGCCAAGGATATTACCCGAAAGATCCAAATTGCCTTTGAAATAGAACGTGTTCTTCAAATGTTGCTTCATCGTATTCTGGAACGTGAAGTTATAGTTGGGGCCAATCGTAAACTGAGGGTCGATCGCATGTCGTAACGCTGGAATGGTATCCATCTGCTTTTGGTAATTTTCCGAAATGCCTTTAGGCTGCACATAGGTAATTTCCAGCAAGGCAAGATCATGTTGTTTTTCTTCAGACTCTTGCCAGATATAACCATAATCCAATGCAATTGAATTCAAGGTATAGGCTTTACGACGGTTTAAGAATTCATAACGCCCTTTTACATAGGTTTTGGGAATAAAACGACGGGAAGGATCAATGCTTCCGAAAGGACTAAGGATACGTGGAAAAGTCAATGTCGCTTCTGCACCATAACGGTAATAACTCGAATTTAGATCTGCATTTCCTCCAGTCTGGGTCTCATAACCTCCAAAGACATTAAAGCTCAATTGCTCCGCACCCTTAAATGCATTACGCAGTGTCCAGTTGACATTGACCTCCGTACCGTTGTACACAGAAGCCATTTTTCCCAGTAGCTCTACCCGGAGGGACTTCTTCGGCAGCGGTGTTAGGTAATAATAGACATCAAGTGCGTTTGGCACCTCTTTGCTATCCACAAAATTGTTTTTAACAAATTTCCAGCTGTTCAGGTTGACCAAATGGCTGATCGTCTGGTTGTGCGCCGTACGGTTGTACGTATCTCCGGGATGAAAAAAGATATGCTTGGCGATAACAGGTTTCCGAAAAGTGCGCCTGCGGTCAATAAAATAATAACTGCTATCGTACAGCTCGGCATTTCGGGTCGATCGTTGATAACCGGAACTGGTCTCCGTGTAGTTCGGAAAAATATAGATCTTATTGATTTTTGAGGGTGTCTTCGCTTGGACTGGCGTTTCCTTTTTTACCGTCACATACATGTCGACCCTGTTATTGCGGTGCGAACTGTCTACTTGTACAAGGATATAATCAGGACTGAAGTAGTAATACCCTTTGTTTTTAAGATCAACGTCTATGCGGTCACGCTCATTCAAGATGACGTCCAAACTGTAATTTTTTCCTGCTTGAAGCAAACTTTTGTCGGATGATGAACGAATATCCCGCCCCAGTTGTGTGGTGCTGTCAACATCAAACTTGACCGATCTGATCCGGTAGATCAGGTTCGGTTTGGCGGTGTAGTTTACAGTTGCCTTTTTTTCCTCAACCAGTGTATCGGATGTTACCTCCGCATTAAAAAAACCGATATTCTCCATGCGGTTACGCAACAGGTTTTCATTGTACTCGCGATTCACGTCACTCAACAAGACAGGTTCTTCGCCAATTTTCTTGAAGAATTTTTTGATAATATTTTTATTGGCGGAATCACCGGCCATATTATTAAAATATAGCTTAAACGGTACACCTGCCAGACGTTTATTGGGTTTAGGCATCAGTGATGACTGGAGATAGGTTGACAGTTTTTCCTTATTCTCCTTGGAAATTGTATCCGAATCTATGATCACATTACCCTTGACGTATAGACTTTCACCTTCTTTCAGATTCTTGGTGGAAGAACAGGACGCGATAATCGTCGTTAATGTCAATATTCCAATGGCAGATCTCACTTTAGCCCACATGATAACTCCTTTCCTCATCTTCATTTTTAATTGCAGTCGTTTTTATCGTATCCAAATTCGTTTTGGGACTCGGCTGTTTTGGCTGACTTTTGCTCGAATCCAATTGTTGTTTACGTTTTTCCTTTTCGCGTTCTTCAATACGTTTTCTATATTCCGGACTATGCAGCATCAAACTATCTCTGATGACAGTTCTTACGCTATCCCGATAAACCGAATCCGTTTCCATACGTTCCACATTGAAACGTTTTCTGAAGCCTTTACTATCCGTATCATAATACTCTTTGAGTTTTTTTGAACTCATCCAGATTTCTTTAAATTTATTATAATCCATATTGATGATAAAGCCGATACCAGTCTCGACATATTGTCCCTGAAGCGTTACCTGATATTGGTTTTTGCGATAGACGCGGGCAAAATAACGGCCATCTTGGGATAATTGATAATCCAATTGGATATCACCGGCAATATTATTGGCGGTTTCACCCGGTCTGGTATTACCTTCCACCTCAAAATTGGAACCTACCGTGATTTTCAGACGATCATTCAGCAGCATTTTGGATACGCCGATATTTAAATCGGTCCGTGTTTGTCCAGCACCGGTTGCATAATCCTGTTCAGATGTGAGGTTGAAATCCAGCTCTACACCAGTGATCAATTCCGAAGCCAAGCGGTTCAACTGTCCACTAAGGAATGAACTGATGCTATTCCGGACGATAGCCTCGGTACCACCACCGCCAGATAAACTTTCAAATGGGTTGGTCGACATAAATCTTCCCAATACAATAAGTGAGAATACTTGTTTATTGAGCTCCGATGGGTTTTCACGGAGGGTAGTCAAGGCATTGTTGACTTTGCTGACCACATCCTGGGACACAATAGAGTTATTCTCATCCAGATCAATATCAAAACCCAATTGTGGCTGGAAGAGTTTGTCGGTGATTTTTAGCAACACATTGAATGGTACGCGTTGTTTATACAGGTTTGCGTTTTCAGATCCCAATTGTGTGGCGACCAGCTCTAAGGTAGGTGCTTTGGTCGTATAGGCTGCTGTAATATTGAGCCGCGCATCCAATGGGTCCCCGTTCCACGTGATCGTACTTCCTTTTTGGAAGGTAAAATCTTTTTTAACCGGGCCAAAGCTAAAGGAGTAGCTTCCTTTGTCTACGGTAAATGTGCCGGACAAGGTAATTTTACTGCTGGCATCTATACCTGCATTTAATTCCGCCTGACCCTGGATATTCAGGGCATCCTGTGAACCCGCATCCAAGAGAATCTTAAACTTTGCTTCCTTATCTGTCTGTAGGTTCAGATCCACATCCATTCCGGTCAATTTGGTAACAGTCATCGAATCCAATTTCGCAAATACATTCGCACGCGCGGTGTCACTCTTATCAACAAATTCGACCACTCCTTTACGGTCAGCCATGCCCGGATTTTCATTTGGCATGACAAAGGTAAAATCAGTATCACCTAGGACTTTAATTGTTCCATCTACAGCTGGTTTGTCCAGATTTCCTCTGATCCTGAGGTTGGATGTCAGATACATCTTCCCATAGAACATATCATTGTCTGTCTGGGTTGAGTTCAATACCTCAAAATTGTCCGTATTGACATTGAAATTAAAATCAAAATCAGTGTAGGTTTTGGTATCTATCGAACCCGTAACTTTGGCAATATTTCCTTTCTTATCCTCCAATGCAAATTTCGTGAAACTGATTCCGCTATTATCAAAATGGACAGTCTCATCTTTTGCTTTGAAAAGAGCGTTCAACATCGCAATATTAAACTGGGCTTCTTTAAACCTGACATCACCATCGATCAGCGGTTTGGATGGTGAACCGGTAATTTTCAGTTGACCTTCAAGGTTTCCCTTTGAATCTTTCAGATAGCCCAAACTAAATGCCTGCACCGTCTGCATCGTCAACGGCTGGATATCCAATGTGAAGTCCAGGCTCGATTCGCCTTTCGGAGGACTGATAAAATCGCCACTTAAAACGACATTATTGCCATTTTCGCTAATACTGATCTGCGCATTATAGGTGTTTTCTTTTTCATTGTTGACTTTGATATTCACATTTCCGACAGTATCTTTTCCAACATAGAATTTATCGATGACCAGATCCGAAACAAATACCGGACTGCTTTCCAGACGTGATATTGTCGCCTGTCCATTGATACCACCACCCAGATCTACGATATCACTTTCCAGCATTTTACTTAAGGTTTCGATACGGAAGTTTTTAAAGGAAATATTTACCGGTGAATTCAATACGCTGTCCTGCGAAGATATATTCAGCTCCTGGCCTTTATTGCTCAGGACAAAATCTTTTGCCTGAATACCGGTGCTTCCAAATTTAAGTACGTTGGCAGGGTTTACATTCCACTTGTCATAGTTCAGCATTAAGCCGTCTTGATGGAGGCTGAAAACAAAAGCACCATTGTCTACCGCCATATCTCCGCCCAAATGGTACTGTTCTTTCTCTTTTTTATCTTTTATCCACAATCCAAAATCCAGATTATTCTGAATGACGGAACCACTAAACACAGTATTGATAAGCTCGATATTGTTGACCTTGATCTTATTGATCAGCGCCGAATAGTATAAGGTGCTATCCAGGGTATTTATATCCAGCGTCACGTTATTGATTTCTGTTCCGCTATAGATTATTTTTGGTGCATCCAGTTTGGCCAGTATTGTTTTGGTCTCACTATTAAACATCCCATCCAGTGTGATGTCTTTCATCTCTGTCAGTTCCGGAACAAAATCCTGAACAAACCTGGTCCGGGTCAGCTGCGCCGAAAATTCAATATTCTGGGGTTCATATTTAGGTACCTTAACAGGTTTTCCGGGTTGATAATAAACTTGCAGAATATCTTGAACAGCATTTTGTAATTCCAGAATCTTATACTTCCCGACCAAGTGGGCATTTAAAAAATCCGATTTTAAAAGCAGTAAATTTCTTGCGGTATCCGCTTTTGCTATCAATGATATACTATCCAGTGAATAATAGGCATCATTGTAGGCAATAGAAGAATTGGTAATATGCGCCTCCCCATTTAAAAAATTGGGATCTGCTGAAGTAAAATGTCCCACCATTTTACCATGGTATTTGAAATCGTCCTCCATCAGTTTCAGGTTTTTGAGATTGATGGTGTCCACCATCAATTCAAAATCCACCTGCGGATATTTAGATTTCATATTAGCGGTAGCATCCAGTTTTAGTTTAATATTGGGGTCAGGGCTCACAACAGAAGCTTTGATATCTCCTTTGTCTGCGGTTAGATTCATATCGATATTCTGATAACGATAACCTAAAGCGTCTACACGGTTTACTTTGCCGTCGAAATTGGCAACAAGCTTTTTGGGGTCTGTGCCATGCCCTTTTAATTTTCCTTCAAATGAAAGTATACCCAAAGTACTATCCATTTTCATGATCTTACCAATATCAAAATCACGGATGCTAACAAAAGCATCGTAAGTTGTATCCCTGCCCGCCATGCTCACTTTCCCATCAAATTTGGCTGTTCCCTTTTCAGTCACCAGGGAGAGGTTCGTGTCAAAAGCGGTCATGCCACCTTTAAAGGTTCCAGTTAATCCAATAGTATTCGGTAACTGGAGGCCTGTTGGTAACATACTTTTAGCGACCAGTTTTTCAATATCCGAGCGACCTGTCGTTAATTTTTTTAGATTGAGGTCCATGGACATCTTATCTACATTGGGTAAGCCCTTTAGTCGCAGGCTTGCGACAACTCTTGTATTGGATAAGGTCTGGAAATCGATATTGGGAATATTTAGGTCATTTAATTTCCCCACCACGCGACCGTCAATATTAAACTTCTTGTCCATCAGCGGTTTCATAACCTGCATCGTATCGAGGAACGGAGCAAAATAGTAAATGTCACGCATATCGACACGGCTCTTCTTGATTGTCGCATTGACATAGATAAGTTCAGGTTTCTTTGTAATAATATCCAATGAAGGATAGCTTACTTTGAGGTAATCCCGAATGAGTGTACGTGGAGTCTCCGCATAGAGGTTTTTAATTTCTGCCCCCGTATTGGTATATTTAAAGTCCCCTTTGAGCTGTTTGATCACGAGGCCCGAGTGATCGGATGCGGTCAGTTCATGCAATGACCCACTGATTGAGTCCGCGCTGTAGTATAAATCCGTTAAGTTCGTTTTTATTCCGGGAATCTTGATGTTGAAATAATCAAAACCTTTCATACGGGCTTGGTTGTCATCCCGGTAGGCTAGGCTTGTGTTGTTGATCCTGATATCTTTGGCAGAGACGACCCACTTGATTTTTGTCGTATCAGCAGTCGTGTTGTCCTTTGATGGAGTTTTCTTGGCTATTTTACCAAAAAGCACATCATTGTCGGAACCATCCAGTTGGATGGTTTGAATATCCACCAATTCCTCGTTTAAATCAATCTTGTTGATGTCTGCGCGGAGATTTTTAATATTAAACTTGGTTTTCAGTGCACTGGATTGATCCTCATAACGGACGAGGATATTGGCCAGATCGGCAATCTGTATCCCTACATCCGGCAGTAGGGTAGTTGTCTGTGCCGTTTTGTCTGTGATACCAAAATCTTTGACCGTTGGTGCCGTGCCATCCACGACTGGTCGCCACTGTTTTACCGTTGCATTTAACCCGTCTATTTTTACCTTCGGTAGATTGAAGGCCATGTTTTTGGTCAGGTCAAATTTCTTGATATTGGTGTTTAGTGTCCCCAAATAAACGTCAGCACTTGTTCCAATAACATCATCCGCATAAACGATATGAAATTTATCAAGCTTTACTTTATCGAGGTTGAACAATAGGGCAGAGGTCGTATCGGCAGTAGGCTTGCTCTCTTTTTCGGAGGCAAATGCTTTGACGATATAGTCAAAGTTAAAAGAACTGTCCGGTAGTGTTCTGCGGATTTTTGCCGTCATCCCTTTTGCTTCGATGCTCTGGATCTCTACCGTATTTTTCAATAACTTGAGCATATTGATATCGACGGCAATGCGCTGCCCAGCGACAAGGGTATCTTTACTCTGGTCTTCCAGATAAATATCCTGTAACACTAATTTTTTGGGAAAATCAATATTGATGTAACCGATTTTTACCGGTGTGCCTATCTTTCCTTCAACATAATGAGTTACTTTCCCAGCAATATAGTTCTGAACGGAGGGTATTCGGATTAAAAATACAATTAGAATAACCAATGCAATGATTACTCCAATAATCCACAATATTGTTTTGAAAGCAATTCGGGTAAATCTGTTCAACGTATAATTTGATTTAAGTATCTATTAATAAAAATTAAAACGGAAAAAAGTTTGCAAAGTTTTTCAGATATTAACTTATATCGCCGCCATTTCAGCAAACTAAAATAAATTTGCTTGTATATGCAAGTTTAATTTGTGCAACATATGTCGACAAATTTTAAACAATTTCCCACCCATCCCTAAAAACATTGTTATTGAAGGGATAATTTATAAAACACATCAAATAATTGACCAAACCATTTTTGGAGTATAAAGTTTTTTGTTTTTTAATTTTATGCTAACAAAGGCAAGCCATATCGATCAATTTGTCAAAGAAATTACTCCATTAGTTTTTTGTATTTTCCCCAATTTTCAAAGATCACCCACAACCAAATGATGAAAAGTACAGCCCAGATAATTAATCCAATTTGGCTATAAAAAATCATATTATGTGTGAAAATGCCGATTAGTATTGGAAAGATAACCAGTGCGCCTACTGTTCTGGTCTTCGGGAGAATGAACAACAAGCCACCGAGGATTTCAATGATTCCGACCAGTGGCATCAGCCATTTTATGGTGCCGAAAGCTTGAAATACCTTCTGCATATCCATATCCATGGGTGGAACAGGCATATAATGAAGGAGCTTATCCAGGCCAGCATTGATAAAAAGTAGGCCAAATAAAGCGCAAAGGATATTCTTAATGGTTTGCATAATCGTAGATTTTAAGGTCGAATTAATTGACAGTGATTGTTGTTGGCGGTTCTGCCGAATCATCCGGTTTTTCTGCCTCTTTCTTTTCGCTGTTTCGTTCCACCGTGATCGTACATTCGGTGAGCAAGGCTGCTACGGCACCTACGGCTGCAAATACAGGTGCTAAGATTAGACCGATTGCGCCAACGGTAACCGGAAAACTCATGATTTCTTTGCCATGTTTGTCTGAAATGCTGATTTTATTCACATTACCCTCTGCAATGATTTCTTTGATCTTTTGTAAAAGGTTTTCACCATTGATTTGAAATGTCTCCTTGAATCCCATATTGTTATAATTTAAGTTCGCTCTTATAAAGTTATTCATTTTTTTACAGGAATTCCTATAAAGTTAAAAATCGACAGTTGGCAGGGACACAAAATATTTATCATTCCATGGAATCAGATATGGATATGAAAGTGAAAAAAGAGAAACCTCACAAAAGTGAATACGCACCCCTTGATATTTGGAGCGTGTATGAGAAGTATGAATAGGTTTTAATAAAATAGGGGCTGTCCTATTTTTTTTGGACAGCCCCTATGAAGAAATATCGTCTATATCTTTTAACCTAAAGTGGTTAAACTATCTTGGAGAATCTTGATTTTAGCTTCTGCATCGGCTTTCTTACTTTTTTCGTTTTCTACGATTTCTGGTTTTGCATTTTGTACAAAACGTTCATTGGAAAGTTTTTTGTCTACGGAGATTAAGAATCCCTCCAGGTAGGCCAACTCCTTGGTAATACGTTCGCGTTCCGCTTCAACATCGACATTGTTTTCTAGGAGTACGTAACATTCATCCTTACCTGCTAGGAAACTTGTTGCACCAGCTACTTTTTCTGTTACAAATGTGACTGCCTCCAGGTTGGCAATTTTCGTAATGATCGCGATGTACTGCGCAAGATCAATGTCAGACTGTTGGTTGATCGCTAAAGGTAGTGCTACCTTCGGTGAGATACCTTTCGAGTTGCGGATATTACGAACTTCAGAAATGATCTGTTGTGCTACAGCAAAATCTTTGATAATCTGCTCATTAAATGCACCCACTTTTGGAAATTCAGCAACAATGATACAGTCCATTTCCTCTTTTGTGCCGAAAAGCTCATCATGCCACAGTTCCTCTGTTAAGAAAGGCATAAAAGGATGTACAAGTGTCAATATACGTTGGAAGAAAGATTTGACCATTTCCAAAGTTTCTGAAGCTATTGGCGAACCATAAGCTGGTTTGACCAGTTCAAGGTACCAGGCACAGAAATCATCCCATACCAATTTATAGGTTGTCATCAAGGCATCTGACAAACGGTAATGCTTGAAGTTTTCTTCAATTTCAGTCAATGCTTGGTTGAATCGTGCATCAAACCATGCAGCTGAGATTTTGTCTGAGGATGAAGCCGGAGCATCAATAACCTCTAAGCCTTTCACCAAACGGAAGGCATTCCAGATTTTATTGGCAAAATTACGCCCCTGTACGCATAGCTCAACATCAAAAGGTAAGTCATTTCCAGCAGGTGCCGTCAATAACATTCCCATCCGGGTAGCGTCAGCACCATACTCATTCATCAAATCAATTGGATCAGGTGAATTACCCAAGGATTTCGACATCTTGCGTCCTAACTTGTCCCGTACAATACCTGTAAAATAAACATTTTCGAAAGGGAGCTGTCCACGGAATTCATAACCCGATACAATCATACGCGCTACCCAGAAGAAAATAATATCCGGAGCAGTAACCAAATCCTGTGTAGGATAATAGTAGTTGATTTCCGCATTTTCAGGTTCATTGATGCCATTAAATACAGATATTGGCCACAACCAAGCTGAAAACCAGGTGTCAAGCACATCTTCATCCTGACGTAAATCTGCAAGCGTTAGACCCGCATTGCCCGATTTTTGCTGCGCCAGTGAAAGTGCTTCTTCGGCAGTCTGTGCAACGACAAAATCATCGTTACCATCGCCATAGAAGTAAGCCGGTATTTGGTGTCCCCACCACAATTGTCTTGAAATATTCCAATCGGTTACATTCTCCATCCAGTTGCGGTAGATGTTTTTGAATTTCGTCGGATGAAATTTAATGGTATCATCCATGACATTATCCAAAGCTGGTTTTGCCAGGTCCTCCATTTTCAAGAACCATTGGTTGGAGATCTTAGGCTCAATAACAGCACCAGTTCTTTCAGATGTTCCGACATTATTGGTATAGTTTTCGACTTTTTCCAATAATCCTTTTTCTTCCAGTTCTTTTTCGATCTCTTTACGTACTTTGAAACGATCCATGCCAGCATAATGTAGGCCGTTGTCGTTTAACTTCGCCTCATCGGTAAAGATGTCCACAAATTCCAGATCGTGCTTTTTACCCAATGCATAGTCATTCACATCGTGGGCTGGAGTTACTTTAAGGCAGCCGGTACCGAACTCAAGATCTACATATTCATCTTCAATGATATTCACTTTACGTCCTACGATAGGTACGATCACTTGTTTTCCTTTCAACCAGGTGTAGCGTTCGTCGTTTGGATTGATACATACCGCAGTATCCCCAAAGATTGTTTCAGGACGTGTCGTCGCAACGACAATATATTTGTCCGTTCCTTCAACCTGATATTTCAGATGATATAATTTTCCGTTCTTTTCCTTGTAAACAACTTCTTCGTCAGAGATATTGGTTTTTGCTTCTGGATCCCAGTTAACCATGCGGTAACCACGATAGATTAATCCTTTATTATAAAGGTCAACAAATACACGGATCACAGATTGATATAATTCAGGATCCATGGTAAAACGGGTGCGGTCCCAATCACAGGAAGCGCCTAGTTTTTCCAGCTGCTTTAAGATAATGCCACCATATTTCTCTTTCCATTCCCAGGCATGCTTTAAAAAATCCTCACGGGATAGGGATCTTTTGTCAATCCCTTGCTCCTTTAACATAGCGACGACCTTAGCTTCAGTGGCGATGGATGCGTGATCTGTTCCCGGTACCCAACAGGCGTTTTTGCCCTGCATACGTGCGCGGCGAATCAAAACGTCTTGAATGGTATTGTTCAGCATATGGCCCATGTGCAATACGCCAGTGACATTCGGTGGCGGCATTACAATCGTATAGGGTTCACGTTCGTCAGGAGTGGAACGGAAAAATCCGTTCGCTTTCCAATAGCTGTACCATTTTTCTTCAGCTTCTTTTGGATTGTAAGTTTTCGCTATGCTCATTTTAAATTCTATATTCAAATTTTTTAAGGAATACAAAAGTAAGGAATTCTACGTTATTTTCCTTGTTATCATTGATCTTGTTGTTGATTGTAGATCAAAGATCAAGGATGAAAGATCAGAAACCTTTCCAATAAGCCGAAGGCTTGTAAACACATAATCTCAGTACTCAATACTAACTACTCAATACAAACTACTCAAACCTTAATACTTTTTTAATCTTTTCTTCATATTACGAGTTGGTTAGCCTAGTTTTAATGTAAATTAGTGTAAATTTGCCTGTTTTATTTTTACACGAAGGGATGCAACGATTTGCGAACGAACTTAGAGCGTTAACACAATATTTCTTGTTTTGGCTAATTATCTGTTTTATAGATAGATTTATTTTTATTTCTGCTTTTTTTGAGAAAATAGGAACTGCCCATTTTACCGAGATTTTTAGAATTTATTTTCATGGATTAAGTCTTGATTTTTCGGCCGTATCCTATATCTGTGCTCTTCCCTTTCTTGTTTATTGTATTCTTGGATTTTTTCCAAAGATTCAGCCCAAACGAACCATCCTTGATATTTACACGATCGTTGTTTTGGTTTTATTTTTTGTGACCAGTTTTATCAATGTCAATATCTATCGGGAATGGGGGGATAAAATATCTAAGCGTGCGATAGATGCCTTTCTAGCTTCACCCTCTGGTGCTGTCGCTTCCGCGGAATCAACACCGGTCTTTTTTCCGATCCTGGGGATGTTAGTGGGCATCTGCTGTGGGTATTTTCTCTACCGCTGGATGTTCAAAAAAGTATACTTTTATAATCTCAAATCACCGGTTGGTAACTTACTGAAACTGGCTTTAGGAGTTTTTGTTCTCTTCACCTTTATCCGTGGCGGCTATGGCCGTGCGACTTTAAACCCAAGTAAGGCCTATTATTCTGAGGTTACTTTCTATAATCACGCTGCTGTGAATACGCAATGGTCGCTTCTGCGCGACTTTTTCACCAAAAGTACAAAACTGAAAAGTCCTTATGATTTCTATGGTTCGGATAAACAGGGAATTCAGGAGCTCCTCAAGCCTGCATTCCAGAGTCAGGCCGATTCAGCGATTGAAGTGTTATCCACCACACGTCCCAATGTCGTCATCATTATGCTGGAAAGTTTTGTTGGAGACCTTATCCAATCGTTGGGTGGGGAGAAGGGAATTACCCCACATATGGAAGAACTGATCAAAGAAGGGATTTTATTTGATCATATCTATTCCGCAGCTGACCGTTCGGATAAGGGAATGGTCGCCATATTGAGTGGATTTCCTGCTCAGGGGCCTGAAAGTATTATTAAATACATCGACAAACACGAGAATATGCCCGCCATTGGTCAGGAATTTGACCATGCGGGGTATGAAACTTCATTTTATCATGGGGGACAAAGTGAATTTTATAATTTCAAGTCCTATATGTTGACCCATGGTATTTCCAGAGTGGTGGATAACGCCAACTTTGGCCTAGATGCGGAGCGGGCCTCCTGGGGAGTTTACGATCATGTAGTATTCAATCAGATGATCAACGATTTTAACAAGGAGAAACAACCCTTTTTCTCAACCATATTTACATTGATCAACCACGAGCCATTTGAATTAAAACATGGTTATAAATTTGGTAGTAAAAACAATGCCGATAAGTTCCGAAGTACAGCGAATTATACTGACTCAGCTGTTTTTGATTTTATTGGTAAAGCGAAGAAAGAGGCCTGGTATAAGAATACACTTTTTGTGATTGTAGCAGATCACGGTCATCGTTTACCATCGGAAAAATGGGAACTTTTCCATCCGAATAGATTTCATATCCCGTTGATCTTTTTCGGCGACGTGATTAAACCTGAATATCGGGGTAAAATCTTTAATCGCATCGGAAACCAGACGGATTTAGCAACGACACTGTTGACACAATTGAAACTTCCGACCAGTAGGTACCATTGGAGTCGCGATTTATTTAATCCAACGACGCCACAGATTGCTTTTTATAATTCCAAAGATGCTTTCGGTGCAGTAACACCACAGCAGTCGGTATCTTTTGATAATGTAGGCCGGATCATTAATTATAGATCCAATAAAGAATACCCCGCTGCCAAAACAGATAGTATATTGAATATTGCCAAGGCATATTATCAGCAGGTTTATAGTGAATTTCTAAAATATTAACCTGATAAAATGCCTCTTGTATGAGAACCGAAAGTATTCGGGAAATATAGGGGTCGGATGCCTTTTAAACTGCTAAAGGTAATAGTAAGGCTTAAAAAAGGGGAAAAATGAACTGATGAATAAATAAACTGTTTACATATGAAATTAAGAGGAATATTAGCTCCCTATTTTGCAGTCGCCATTCGCTTTATCTTTCTTTTGGTTATTTATGCCCTGCTCAGATGGGGATTTTACCTGTTGAATGCTTCATTATTTCCCAACGTAAACGCCGGAAAACTCGTTGTGATGTTTGGAGGTGGGCTACGTTTTGATATAGTTGCTTTGCTCTATCTGAATATTCTCTACATCGTTATGCAGACGGTACCCGGACCATTCATAGCTAATCCGACCTATCAACGGATTTCCAAATGGATCTTTGTGCTTGTCAATTCGCTTGGGATTGCCCTGAATCTAATTGACTATGCCTATTATCCCTTTACCTTAAAACGGACTACCGGTACGGTATTGAGCCAGTTTTCGAATGAATCCAATCTTTTTAAATTAGCCTTTGATTTTTGTCTTGATTACTGGTATCTCCTGCTGGTGTTTGCATTATTTGTTTATGGTTTGTCGAAATCTTATCGATTGATCCAACTGGAAAAACCGAAAAGCTATTCATGGAAATCTTTCTTGGTTCAGCTGCCGTTCTTTTTATTGACTGCTTTTCTTTTTATAGGTGGTGTCCGCGGGGGCTGGGCACACAGTACCCGTCCGATTACACTGAGCAATGCTGGTGATTATGTAGACACGCCCGAAGAGATGAATATTGTGCTGAATACTCCCTTTAGTATATTGAAAACATTAAAAGCCGTCAGTCTCAAGCCCGTGCACTATTACTCGGAGCAGGAACTGACAAAACTGTATGATCCGGTCCATCTCCCACAGACCGACAAGCCTTTCAATAAAAAAAATGTTGTTGTGCTCATTCTGGAAAGTTTCGCCAAGGAACATTTCGGTGAACTGAATAAAGATATTCAAGGGGGAAAATATAAAGGATATACGCCTTTTTTAGATTCGTTGATCCGCAACGGTTATACCTTTACGGATACCTATGCGAATGGACGCAAATCCATCGACGCCTTGCCTTCGGTGATTACGGGCATTCCTTCCATTGGCGAACCTTTTGTGCTTTCTGTGTATTCGGGCAACGAAACCACCAGCTTGGCTAAGCTTTTAGGAAAAAAAGGCTACGAAACTGCATTTTTCCATGGGGCTCCGAATGGTAGCATGGGCTTCTCTGCCTATATGAAATTGGCAGGAATCCAGCATTATTTTGGTAAGAACGAATATAATAACGATCAGGATTTTGATGGGATCTGGGGAATCTGGGATGAACCTTTTCTACAGTTTACCGCCAATAAAATCAATACGCTAAAACAACCGTTTTTTGCAAGCTTCTTTTCGCTGTCCTCGCACCATCCCTTTAAGGTACCGGAAAAGTATCAGGGTAAATTTCCGAAAGGACCACTACCCGTACAGGAACCTATTGGCTATACCGACAATGCACTTCGCGAATTTTTTGCCACAGCATCTAAAATGCCCTGGTTTAACAATACCTTATTTGTAATCTGCGCTGACCATGCTACGGTAAGCTATCTCCCCGAGTATCAGACTGCCGCGGGAGGATTTCAGATTCCGATTATATTTTATGCTCCGGGTGATAAGCTAGTGGGAAAGACGGACAAATTGGTGCAGCAGATCGATATTATGCCTACCGTCTTAAACTACCTCCATTACGATGAACCCTACTTTGCTTTTGGGTCGGATGCATTTAAGCCGGGAAAGGATAATTTTGTTCTGAATAATAATGCAGGGAGCTATAATTTTTACTACAAAGATTATATGATGTCTTATGATGGCCTTAAACCAGTCTCCCTCTATAATATGAAACAGGACCGATTGATGAAACAGGACCTGATCAAACAGCATCCAGCGGTCTTGGACACCATGGAAACCAAGATGAAAGCTTTTATTCAACAATATAACAATCGGATGATCGACAATAAGCTGACCTATAAAAAGTAGGTCAGCTTAATTCGATTGCTGTTTTTGAAACTTGATCCGGATGCTTCTATCGATGACTAAGAGGACTAAGTCATACACGATATAATATAATGGCATGCTAACAATAAACAATAAGATAAATCCACGGGCATTATGATCAAAAATCCCATTGACCAAGTAATTAGCGACACTGGTCCAAAACCAGCACAAAATATTAAATGAGGCTGGTACGATCAGATTTCCAATTAACAAAGCATAACGGTAACCGCCTATTTTGTGTTTTTTGTAGATATACCTAATGTGTAAACAGCATAGCACAATGAATCCGATCAATGCAAGGAGTTCTGGATGGATCCAAAGGATGATGTTCGCGAGTAAGGGCGATTTTTCCCCAACTTCGATCGTAAAGCTCTCTTTTTTTTCGACAGACTCGATTTTCCAATGAATCAGCGAGTCCGTTTGCTGTTGGGCTGCCCCTAGATTCGCTGTATATACCTTTATTTTATTCCCCCTGTGTAGGTATAGGTCAATTGGACCAAAGGATGACCAGTATTTGGAAGGAAATAGGAAATATTCAATTTTATATTTTCTGATGATATCCCGACGGTCATAGCCCATAAAAGCGCGGTATTGAACTTTGATACTGTTTTCACCCTTATGAAGTTTAGCTGTAAAATAGAATCCGTCACTTAACTCAATTCGTTCCCATTCTTCTTTTCCGTAGTTGATCTCATAATAACCATTGTTGACCCGCAAAAAGGAAAACTGGGGTTTTCGCTGATCCAATGGAATAGATTTAACCTCTTTTTGGTTAACATTTACCCTTTCTAAGCGATCTAGATTGAGGGCAAGGAACACCAAAGGGAAGTCCATGTTTTCCTCCGCATGGATAATATACTCGATATTGAATTGGCTCTGGTAATCATAATCCAGCGTGTCTTGCACAAGCTGTATATCTATGCGCTCGCGAAGTACTTTCGCTTTACTTGAAGGAACCAATTGCGCTGTAATACTATGGGCGCTATAAGGATTGGCCATGTTGGCTGAGAGTACTAATGTAGCGAGCAAAAGAATAATTGTTAGACCTATTATCTTCCTGTTCATAATTTGTTTGTTTAATAGCATCCATACTGCCGGCAAAAAATGAATCTTGTTAGCTGTTTGACTTGCCGATAAGCCGCTCAGCAAAAAATAGCTGCAAGTGAAAGTATAAAATAAGAAGAAGAAACCATCATGATTTATTCAACGCAAGTAAACCGAACAATTGCGCGCGCGGACACTTTATAATACAGTTTAATGCACAAATGAACTCATGAATACAAAAAAACAAATTTATACGGACAAAAAAATTATGGATCTATATTCGTGGTCAGAAATTCCACAAAAGCTGTAGCAGGTGGGCTAGGCTGAGGATAATGATTATATCCAATTTATATTCGTAAAATCCTGAAAAAAAAAGGACCTGTACGATTACCGTACAGGTCCTTTTGTATAATTTGATAACAATTATACACCCAACAATAAACGAGCTGGATCTTCTAATAATTGTTTTACACGAACCAAGAAGCTTACTGACTCACGGCC
Organism: Sphingobacterium sp. NGMCC 1.201703; assembly: GCF_047784615.1. Lineage (NCBI taxonomy): Bacteria > Pseudomonadati > Bacteroidota > Sphingobacteriia > Sphingobacteriales > Sphingobacteriaceae > Sphingobacterium > Sphingobacterium sp. NGMCC 1.201703. The sequence goes on from NZ_JBLOHD010000007.1 coordinate 181,454, forward strand.
GTCAATAATACGGTGATCGTAAGAAAGCGCGATATACATCATTGGACGGATCACAACCTGACCATTCTCAGCGATCGGACGTTGGATGATGTTGTGCATACCCAAAATTGCTGATTGCGGAGCGTTGATGATAGGAGTTGACATCATGGATCCAAATACACCACCGTTAGTGATTGTAAATGTACCACCAGTCATTTCGTCGATCGTTAATTTGTTGTCACGTGCTTTACCAGCCAATGTAGCAATTGCTTTTTCGATTTGCTCTAAAGACATCGATTCAGCATTACGGATTACTGGTACAACCAGACCTTTAGGTGCAGAAACAGCGATGGAAACGTCAGCGAAATCAGAATACACGATTTCATTTTCTTCGATACGGGCATTCACTGCTGGCCATTCAGCCAATGCTGTAGTTACTGCTTTTGTAAAGAAAGACATGAATCCAAGGCCGATACCAAATTTCTCTTTGAACGTATCTTTATATTTAGCGCGTAGATCCATGATCGGTTGCATATTGACTTCGTTGAAAGTTGTCAACATAGCAGTTTCGTTTTTAACAGCGACCAAACGTTTTGCGATAGTTTTACGTAGCGAAGATAATTTCTCACGACGCTCATTTCTAGAACCAGCAACCGGCGCAGCAGTTGTTGTAGCGGCAGGAGCAGCAGGTTTCGCAGCTGGGGCTGCAGCTTTAGCAACAGGTTGAGCCTTTTCAGCATCTTCTTTTGTGATGCGGCCATCTTTACCTGTTCCTTTTATAGTTGAAGGATCAATTCCTTTTTCTCTCAAAATTTTTGCGGCAGCAGGAGAAGCTGTGCCAGCAGCATAGCTATCTGGATCTTCGTCTTTTGAAGCAACAGCAGCCGGAGCAGCAGTTGATGATGCCTCAGCAGCAGGCGCAGCAGCAGGAGCTGAATCGCCAGTCGGAGCTCCACCTTCTTCAATTGTACAAACGACAGCACCGATTTCTAAAGTATCGCCTTCTTGCGCAATGATTCTTAAGATACCCGCTTTTTCAGCTGGTAATTCAAACGTCGCTTTGTCTGACTCCAGTTCGGCGATGTTTTCATCCATCTCCACATAATCGCCATCTTGTTTCAACCATTGTGATAAGGTTACCTCCGTGATTGATTCACCTACGGTTGGTACTTTAATTTCTAAGCTCATATATAATGTTCTTTATTGACAATTGCGTCCTATACATAAGACGCAATTGATTTTAAATTGTTTTTATTCGAATGATTTATTTAAGATCTCTGCTTGTTGGGCAACGTGTTGTTTCATATAACCTGTTGCTGTACTTCCGCTTTCTTTACGGGCTACGAAACCTGTGAATGCAATTTCGGTGCCCATCAGTTTGCGGCAATAGTAAGACCATGCGCCCATGTTCTCATTTTCCTCCTGTACCCATACAAACTCTTTCGCTTTATTGTATTTTTTACGAATAGCCTTCAATTGCTCAGTTGGAATTGGGAACAATTGCTCGATACGAACGATGGCGACATCTTTACGTTTATCAGCTTCCTGTTTTTCCAATAAGTCATAGTAAACTTTACCCGAGCAGAACAATACACGTTTTACATCTTTCGCCGCTACATTTGCATCATCGATGACCTCTTGGAACACACCCTCTGTGAAGTCTTTCAATGGCGAAACCACTTTAGGATGGCGCAACAATGATTTCGGTGTAAAGATCACCAATGGCTTGCGGAATTCGCGTACCAATTGACGACGTAACAAGTGGAAATAGTTGGCCGGCACTGTACAGTTTGCCAAGATCATATTCTCATCTGCACATAATTCAAGGAATCTTTCGATACGCGCCGAAGAGTGCTCAGGTCCCTGTCCTTCCATACCATGTGGAAGCATCATCACCAAACCGTTTGAACGTTTCCATTTTGTTTCAGCACTTGACAAATATTGATCTACGATGATTTGAGCACCATTGTAGAAATCGCCAAATTGTGCTTCCCAAATGGTCAATGAATTAGGGTTTGAAGAAGCATAACCATATTCAAAACCTAAAACAGCATATTCGGAGAGTAAGGAGTTATAAATCGAGAATTTGTCACCACCTTTGATATTTGCCAATGGAATGTATTTTTCTTCCGAATCTTCCAATGTCAATACCGCATGACGGTGCGAGAATGTACCACGTTGTACATCCTGACCCGAGATACGAACACGGTTTCCTTGATCCAATAAAGTCGCATACGCCATCAATTCACCCATTGCCCAATCATACGAATCGTTGCTGATCATTTTTGCACGATCTTCAAATAAACGAGTGATCTTACGGAAGAATTTTTTATCCGCAGGTAATGTGGTGATTTCTTTCGCTAATTTTAAGAATAAGTCCTTTGTAACTTTAGTTTTATCCGTAGTGGTAGAGACTTCCCCTTTCTTCGCTGGGCGCAATCCTTCCCAGGCACCTTTAAACATCGGAATATCTTCCGTCAATACTTCAACTGTTTTTGCTTCCTCAAGTTTGGTCTGCAATTCAGCTTTAAATACCTTTTCTATATTTTTCGAATACGCTTCATCAATACTTCCTTCGGCGATTAATTTTTTTGCGTATACTTCTTTTGGATTCGGATGTTTCTCAATGATTTTGTATAACAAAGGTTGTGTGAACTTAGGTTCATCAGCCTCATTGTGACCAAATCTTCTGTAGCATAACAAATCAATAAATACGTCTGTCTTGTATTTTTGACGGTATTCAACAGCTAAATTAATTGCATAAACGACAGCTTCTGCATCATCCCCATTGACATGGAATACAGGTGAAGAAGTGATTTTAGCCACATCTGTACAATAGGTTCCAGAACGTGCGTCTTTATAGTTCGTTGTAAATCCGATTTGGTTATTGATGACAATATGTACTGTACCACCCGTTTTATAACCATCCAGTTTGGACATCTGAGTTACCTCGTATACCACACCCTGACCAGCGATTGCTGCATCACCATGAATAATGATCGGCGCAATTTTCGATGAATCACCATCGTATTTGAAGTCAATTTTAGAACGTACCATACCTTCTACAATAGGATCTACTGTTTCCAGGTGCGAAGGGTTAGGTGCCAAACTTAAATGCACAGATTTACCATCGTTTGTTTTAACCTCAGATGAGAAACCTAAATGGTATTTTACGTCACCACCAAAATTTACTTCAGGATCGTCTGCATAAGTTTTACCTTCAAATTCCGAGAAAATGGATTTGCTAGATTTACCCATGATATTGGTCAAGACGTTCAAACGACCGCGGTGAGCCATACCGATAACAAACTCCTGGATACCAATTTCCGCACCTTTTTCGATGACTGAATCCAATGCAGGAATTAAGCTTTCTGCACCTTCTAGAGAGAAACGTTTTTGACCTAAAAATTTAGTGCCCAAAAAGTTTTCAAATACAACAGCATCATTAAGTTTGTTTAGGATTCTCTTTTTGGTGTCCAAAGAGAATTTTGGCATATTACGGTCCGCTTCCATACGGTCCTGTAACCATTTTATTTTCTCCGGATTACGGATATATTTGAATTCTGCACCAATAGAACGGCAATAGGTATCTTCAACCAGTTGACGGATATCTTTTAATGTTGCTGGACCCAAACCTACTTCAACACCTGCATTGAAAACTGTGCTCATGTCTGCCTCAGCAAGACCAAAAGTTTCCAATTCTTTACCAGGGTAGTACTTACGTCTTTCGCGAACGGGGTTTGTGTGTGTGAAGAGGTGACCGCGGTCACGGTAACCATTGATCATGTTCAGCACATTGATTTCTTTCAATACGTGCTCAGGAGTTGCTTCGCCTACTGAAGTTGTTGTTCCACCAGCATGTTGACCGAAATCAAAACCTTCAAAGAATTTTTGCCATCCGAAATCTACCGATTGAGGATCTTGCTTGTACGATTGATATAAGCCATCGACATAAGCCGAATCAGCATTACTCAAATATGTCAGATTGTCCATTTACAATTAAAACTATGAAATTTGTCAAAGTTATGAATAAAAAAAGAGTTTCTAATACTGAAATTGAATAATTTAATCAATAAATCTATCCAATTCTTAACATTTTTAGCAGGTTTTAAAAGTGCCTTGCAGTGCCCTACAAATTTCTTTTGTTTTGAAATTATTTATTTCTGCCGAAGATTTATTTAGCAAGCAATTCATCCAGTTTTGGAAGACCATTGGGGAAGTTGGTTTTGATCAATTTCTGCCAGTCCAAAGCCTTATTGTCCTTATCACTGGTGCCCACTCCAGCAACATGGGACCATTGTCCGTACAAGGTGGCCGGAGAATAGTCCAAAAGCTGTTCTTCAAACCATGAAGCACCCTTGAGCCAATTGACCTGATATTCATGCACCAGATAACTTGCGGCGATCAATCCCGCCTGATAGGGAATATAACCCGTTTTTTTGAGTTGTATCATGGTACTATTGATGAAATCATCAGCTGTCTGACCCGATTTCCACTGCTCAAATAACTCTTCATTAACCGTAAGTACAGGAATATCCACGGTGCCGTTATTTTTAGCGCCCAATGGCTTAAAAAATATATTGGGGTATTTCTTGAGCATAAAACGGAAATAATCCCGCCAAAGTAAACTATCTATTATTTTCTCGAATCGTTTGTCTTTTTTTCCTTCTTCCAATTTCTTAATGTTGTTGTAAAGAAGAATCGGGGACAAAGCTCCAGCAGCGATAAAAGGACCCAATATCATCGGGTCTTGCTCTGTCTCTGGATAGGTGGACAAAACTGAGTGCATAATGCTCAATGCAGTGTCTTCACCGCCTAATATATAGATGTCATCAACAGACTTGATGTCCTCATCTGAATAGCCCAGGTCCTTTAACGTGGGGATCTTGGTGTCCTCAAGGTGCGGTGGAGTCAGGAAATTTGAGGGAAATGGAATCGGTTGACGTACCGAACTCTCCCGTTCCACCTTTTTCTTGAAAACGGAAAACGCATTTGGAATATCCTTGATCGGAAAAGGCAGATCCTCTTTATGGTAAAGTGTGTGCCCGATAAAATGACGCAGGTTGATTTTGCTGTTCCAGAGCTTACGCTCTACTTTCTCTGAAATAGAAGTCTCGCGCAATGCAACTTCACGATGGTGATAGACCTCGTTGACCTGATATTTTTGAGCAATTCGTGGGATAATGTCTTCTGGCTTACCAATATAAGTCAGCAGGTCGCTGCCATGGCTTTTTAATTTTTCTTTTAAGGCCGTGACAGCTTCGATAACAAAGGCTGCCCGCAGCACACCTGTATTTAAATTGCCAAATTGATTGCGGTCGAAATAACGGGGATCAAAACAATAGACTGGAATGATAAAGGAACTCTTTTCCGAGGCTTGATAAAATACTTCATTGTCATGAAGTCTTAAATCATTTCTAAACCAGATCATTGTAGCCCTTTTGTCCATAGAGGTGAAGATAAATACTTTTTAGTGCAGCCTATTTTCAGAAGATTTACAAATATATAAGGATATTGTGTTTGTGAAAATATTTAGGCGTGAATTGACACAAAAAGGACAAAGAAGAGGTTTTGGACAAACCGTCCTATATCAAAAAAATCAGCTAGGAGTTTCATTCTCTTAATTTTATGTGTAGAAAAAGCCCTGAGTGCTCAATGATGGCTCCTTGAGCAACAAAAACATATTGTTGCAACAGAAAAAATAAAAATAGTGTTAAACTTATTTGAGGTTTCTCTGTTCTAAAATTAGGAAACCGTGATATGAGTTAGTCAACGTATTTGAAGAGAAACCAACATGGACTTTTGCAATCTATAGGATAGTCGGAATGAGTTCCGGGGCAAACATCGGGCTGCTCATTGAAAACCAGAGGAGGTAGGATTATGACTACCTGAATTAGGCAAAATAGAATATTGAAAAAAAGCTACAACAGGCTCATTTATACCCTTAAAAGCGAATGCTCATAAATAATTATAAGAATGAAGAAGGTTTTAATTAGTGGGCTAAATACCTATTTGGGACGACGGGCGTCATGCTATTTACAGACGGAGGATTTTGATGTGACGGGTTTGGTTCGCAACTTATCTATTTTTAATAAAATTGTGAAAGAGAAAGTAACGGCAACATTATTTGAGCTTGATCTGTTGCGGAAAGGGCCGGCTTACGATAATTTTCAGATTAGAGACCTGAACTTCGCGATCTATTTTACGCAGGTTCCGACGCTGGATAACGATATACAGCTTCAGCTGGAACTACTTGGCCTGCGTAATTTCGTTGAAATCTGTAAGCGGGCAGGGAATAACCGCGTGATTTATGTAGCCCGGTTGATGGATGAGCATTTTTTAGAACCTGTCCGTAATCTATTGGAGGCCTTGCGTGTACAGTATACCATTGTTGTTAAAAGCAGTGTTATCGGAAAGGAAAGTGTCCTGAACCGGATTTTTGGCAAATTGGCCAAACGGCAAACGATATTTTATTGGAACTGGGTTGCTTCCCTGAAATTTCATCCATTGCCCCTGCTGGATGTGTACCGTTGGCTGCGGGAAATGCCTTGGGAGGGAAATTTTATATCCGAGATTATCTATCTCGGCGGGCATGAAGAGGTGACGTTTAGAAACTTATTTTATCAATTTCTCAATTATACCTCCAGCACGCAAAAACGTGAGATAGGCGTGAATAAATTCTTCGCGAAGTTGCTACTTAGCCGATTAAACGATATCAATAAGGAAGATATTGATGAGTTTAGAAGAGTACTCTATTATGAAAAAAATGTAGATAATTCGACCTGGCAGAAAGTTCAGCCCTTTGAATTTACGCCGCTGAAGGCCTATGTTAGCATGGATACCTGATTTCTTTGAATTTTTTTTTTTATTGTCAGAAAGAACCTTCAGTTGATTTTCATGACTGTTGGTGCTCATAAGGACATGAAGTTTTTTTCTGAATTGTCTATTTTTTTATCGATTCATATTCGCCTAACGCTATTCCTTAGGTAGCACTATAGTGCTACCTAAGGAATAGCGTTAGGCGGTAGTAAGCAGGCTTTTTAGCTTACTGACCTGATGAAATAAATTAGCTTGTCAGTGTTATTCCAATAGCGATAAACAGGGATGAATAATTATTACTTCTAAAATATTCTGTTAAATTTGTGGATTAACGCGTTGATACAGATTTAATATATGGGATACAATAGTCTAGCGGCATGTGTTGCGGATCTTGAAAAACATGGCCATTTAATCCGGATTAAAGAGGAAGTCGATCCTTACCTTGAAATGGCCGCAATTCACATGCGGGTATTTGATGTGGCGGGGCCAGCATTGTATTTTGAAAATATCAAAGGTTCAGAATTCCCTGCTGTATCCAATCTATTTGGTACATTGGACCGTTCGAAGTTTATGTTCCGTGACTCATTGGATCATCTTAAGAAATTAGTGGATGTCAAGATGAATCCAGGTGCTGTGCTAAAAAATCCATTCCAATATCTTGGTTCATCCATGACTGCGCTAGGCGCTCTGCCTTGGAAAAGAAAGGCAGGAGCTCCGATCCTTCATGGTAAAACAAGCATTAGCAAGCTTCCCCAGATCGTTAATTGGCCTATGGATGGTGGTGCTTTTGTGACCATGCCACAGGTCTATACGGAGGATGTAAATAAGCCGGGAATTATGCATGCTAATCTGGGCATGTACCGGATTCAGCTTTCGGGCAATGACTATATCCCGGATCGGGAAATAGGATTGCACTACCAACTGCACCGCGGAATCGGTATACATCAGACCAAGGCCAATGAACTTGGTATGCCACTTAAAGTAAGTATTTTTGTGGGTGGTCCGCCTGCGCATCCCCTGTCTGCGGTCATGCCGCTGCCAGAGGGGCTTTCTGAAATGATCTTTGCCGGAGCTTTAGGCAATAGACGGTTCCGCTATTTTTACGACGACGAAGGTTTTTGTATTTCTGCGGATGCGGATTTTGTGATCACGGGAACTGTGTACCCTAATGAAAATAAACCGGAGGGGCCATTTGGTGACCATATTGGCTATTACAGTCTCACTCATCCGTTTCCTTTAATGAAAGTGCATAATGTATACCATAAGAAAGACCCGATCTGGTCTTTTACCGTGGTGGGCAGACCACCGCAGGAGGATACCAGTTTTGGGGCACTGATTCACGAAATAACAGGCTCGGCCATCCCACAGGAAATCTCAGGCTTGCATGCTGTCAATGCGGTGGATGCGGCTGGAGTACATCCCTTATTATTTGCTATCGGATCAGAACGCTATACACCTTATCAACGTGTGGACCGGCCGCAGGAAATTTTAACCATCGCCAATCAGATTCTTGGAAAAAACCAACTGAGCCTGGCGAAGTATCTTTTTATTTCAGCACACGAGGATAATCCTAAATTGGATATCTATGATATTCCGGCGTTTTTTGCACATATCCTGGAACGGATTGACCCTGCACGGGACCTTCATTTTCAGACAAATACGACGATAGATACCTTAGATTATTCAGGTGATGGATTAAACGCCGGATCGAAGGTGGTGTTTGCTGCTGCCGGGACAAAGAAAAGGGAACTGGCAAGAGCGCTGCCTGCAAATTTTGATCTGCCGCGACCTTTTAACCAGGCGAAGCTGGTGATGCCGGGTGTATTGGCGATTGATGGAAAGGCCTTCAGTACCTATGCAGATGAGACTGAGGTGATTCGCCAGTGGTGCCATGCGGCCGAAGGATTGGCTTGGGAAGGTTTTCCCCTGCTGGTTCTATGCGACGATGCCAGTTTTACAGCCGAGACAGTGAATAACTTCGTCTGGACAACCTTTACGCGGAGTAATCCCGCCTTTGATATCCATGGAATCAAAAGCTTTACTTCCTTCAAACATTGGGGCTGTGAAGGCCCAATGATTATTGATGCCCGAACGAAACCACATCACGCTCCGGCATTGATTAAAGATCAAGCCGTTGAAAAGCGGGTGGACCAACTGGGGGCAAAAGGCGGCTCGCTGTATGGTATTATTTAACAATTCGGTAGGAAAGACTAAATACAAAGAACTTTAATAAACAATTAGCATAAAGCATATACAAAATCTGATGAAAATAGAAGAATTATTAGCGAAGTCAAAGGGAAGCCAACTTCAGTTTCAGGAAGTCCTCGATCATATCGCAGAACAGTATACCTATACTCCGGCATCCTTTCAAAACGGAAACCTGAAAAACTCGGCAACCGAAAACCAGGGGAGCGCGAAAGTATTGTATTTTGCCAGATTAAACAATCTTTCAGAAAAGGATACCTTGGGCCTGTTTGCAGAACATTATCAGAATGTACTTGACAACCCGACAGGAGATGGTCACCAAAATATCAGGCAGTTTATGGCAAATGGCTGGGGTGGTGTTGCCTTTGAAGCGGATGTGCTGGCCAATAAATAAGTAGGAACTGTTACCAACAATCCTTGTCAAAAACGAACCAGCAGTTCTTCGATACAGTTTTGCACCACCAAATATAAACGGGGTAGTCCACTGGACAGCCCCGTTTTTTGCTTTCCGCAGCCTTATTCATAGATTTAAATCTCAGGGCTTTTAACCCTTGCTTTCGCAATCTTCGTCTTTATTGCCTCCGAAATAGACCATCCAACAGATGCCAAACTGATCCTGAAATGAGCTGTATAATTCTGCGAAAAATGTTTCGCCCAAAGGCATTTCCACTACTTTTGCGTTGACACTAAGTGCTTCGTAAAGTGCTGTGGCTTCATCGCGATCGTCGCACATCAACATGACATAGGTATTGTTGCCCTGCGCATAGGCCTGACCAAAGTCTGGAATGACATCAGCCCCCATAAGCATACTCTCGCCATTGATGGAAATGGCCGTATGGCAGATCTTGGTTTTTGCTTCATCCGAAATGGGAGGCATGTGCGGGTCCGCTGGAATATCGCCATATCGCATATAACCTGGATTTTTTGTTTTAAAAACCCTTTCGTAAAATGTGAAAGCTTCTTCACAGTTGCCGTCGAAATTTAAATAAGCGTGTAATTTTGCCATGATTTCTAATTTTTGAATATATTGATTGTTTCTTTTGGCGTGCATCTTTATCTTTTTGATGATTCCAAAAGATCCACGCAATACCGTATTTTCTCAAATTTTCTTTCCTATAGCATAGCAGCCAGGTGGGCTATCTTCGGAAGTGAAGATAAAATTAAGCGGAACCTTCGATAAAAATCTTGCCCTAAGGCAAGATTTGAAAATAAACTTTCGCAACAGGAAAATCTTTAATTCCCGTGTACAATCTCTTTGCGGATACGGCTCAATGAGGTGTCCGTGATACCAAGATAAGAGGCAATATGTTTTAAGGGAGCCTGCTGGATTAGAATAGGTTTTTCTTTAATCAGACGCAGGTATCGACTGGTTGCTGGTTCGGTGATCATGGCAATTGCTCTATTTTTACTGTGCACCAGTTCCTGTGCCATCCATGAACGCCCCCATTCCCTAAATTCTGGGATGCGGTGAAACAATTCCTGATGATCTTCAAATCGTATTTTCCAAAGCTTTGTATCGGTAAGTGCCTGAATATTTTCAACTGTAGGGCTGCGCTGGAAAAAAGATGCTACCTCGATCACCACATCATGATCACTGCAAAAACCGATCGTAACTTCATTGCCCTCATAGTCGTGCAAAAAAGAACGGGTAAGTCCATATTCTATTAAATAATAAGCATTGGATACTTGCCCTTTGCTTAGTATAAAATCACCTTTTTTGATCGTAATGGCTTGATGTTTCTCTTTTATGGAATTCAGTTCGTCTGCTGTGATAGCAAGGCCCTGATAAAAAGTTCCTATTAAATCCATTGTCCTTGGTTTATTTGATTACACAGTGAATTTAAAGATAAATCTTGAATTGTGGTGTTAATCTATTGTGTGATTATTGTAAACAAATGAGGGTTTTGTTATTAATTTTATTTGTTTGATTTGTATTTTTTAATAAAAACTCAATAAAAATTAAAAATTATTATGAATTTAGTTTTTAATTGTTTTACTTTGTGTCAAGAACATAATGTAAAAACGAAAAATTTAAAATTTTCATAATATGTGTGGAATTATTGGCGCTTTTGAATTGAAGCAACCTGCAGACTCATTGAGATCCCAAGTATTGGAAATGTCAAAACGTATTCGTCACCGTGGTCCAGATTGGTCTGGCATCTTTACGGGCGAAAAAGCTTTATTGGCCCACGAGCGACTAGCTATTGTTGATCCGAAATCAGGTAGTCAACCTTTGTACAGTCCGGATGGCAAAGTTGTATTGGCTGTAAATGGCGAAATCTATAACCACCATGAATTAAGGAATAGCCTTCCTGATTATGAGTTCGCAACACAGAGTGATTCGGAGGTTGTATTGGCATTGTATTTAGCTAAAGGCCCATCGTTTGTAGATGAGTTGAACGGCATCTTTGGTTTTGCGTTATATGATTCCCGTGATGATTCATTTTTTGTTGCACGTGACCACATGGGGATTATTCCCCTGTATTACGGAAAGGATAAGCAGGGACAACTGTTTGTCGCTTCTGAATTAAAGTCTCTGGAAGGCTACTGTGAGACGATAGAGCAATTTCCTCCAGGACATTATTTATATAGTAAGGAAGGTACCACACCACAACGCTGGTACCAACGCGATTGGGAAAGCTATGAAGCTGTGAAAGATAACGCGACTGATATTGCTGTGCTACGTAAAGCTTTGGAAGACGCGGTGCATCGGCAATTAATGTCAGATGTACCCTATGGTGTATTGCTTTCAGGTGGGCTTGACTCTTCGGTGATTGCAGCGGTAACGAAAAAATTTGCATCCAAACGTATCGAAACCGATGATAAAGAAGATGCCTGGTATCCACAATTGCATTCTTTTGCAGTAGGATTGAAAGGTGCTCCGGATTTGATCGCGGCACAAAAGGCTGCTGATCATATCGGGACGATCCATCATGAAATCAACTTTACGATACAGGAAGGTCTGGACGCGATCCGCGACGTGATCTATCACCTCGAAACCTATGATGTCACAACTGTGCGCGCGTCAACACCAATGTACTTATTGGCACGTGTCATCAAGTCAATGGGTATTAAAATGGTGTTATCCGGTGAAGGCTCTGATGAGCTTTTCGGTGGCTATCTGTATTTCCACAAAGCCCCCAATGCACAGGAGTTTCACGAAGAGACCGTGCGTAAGCTGAAAAAACTATACCTCTACGACTGCTTGCGGGCAAATAAATCGCTGGCAGCCTGGGGTGTTGAAGGAAGGGTGCCTTTCCTGGATAAAGAATTTATGGATATTGCCATGCGCATCAATCCATCGGACAAGATGATCCGTGATGGGCGGATGGAGAAATGGGTGGTGCGTAAAGCATTCGAAGATTATCTTCCCGAAAGCATTGCCTGGCGCCAAAAAGAACAGTTTTCAGATGGCGTTGGCTATAGCTGGATAGATACTTTAAAGGAGCAGGCTGAAAGTAAGGTTTCAGATCAGGAATTTGCAGCCGCTGCCGAACGTTTTCCTATCAACACGCCAAAAAACAAAGAGGAGTTCTTATATCGTACAATCTTTGAATCACATTTTCCTTCTGCCGCCGCTGCACAGACCGTTCCTTCCGTGAAATCTGTTGCTTGCAGTACACCAGAAGCCCTTGCTTGGGATGCTTCTTTCCAGAACCTGAATGATCCATCTGGAAGAGCAGTAGCTTCTGTACATCAGGAGAGCTACGAAAAATCCAAAGTAGAAGCTGTGTAGATAATCAACCAACCATATACTAATGTTGTTATAGGGGTATCTTTGGATGCCCCTATTTTTTTTGAATATGTTTTTTGAATTAAAATTAGTAATTTTCGGAAAACAAATCCTGCAGAACCTACAGGAAGAAGAACGAATTAAATCACAAATGAAACTATATACTAAACAGAGAAATTTGAAGTCTTTTGGGCTGGCATGTATGTTATTGAGCAGCTCAGCAGTTTTTGCGCAAAATAAAGATGCTGTCGTCGCTGCAATTGTCCAGGAAGCCCAGGCAAACTCACAGCTTGAGAACTACGCCTTTGAACTAGTTGATATGATCGGTCCACGTTTGGTTGGGAGCCCACAGATGCAACAGGCACACGACTGGGTCGTCAAACAGTATGTCGCACTAGGAGCAGATGCACGTAATGAACCTTATGGAGAATGGCGCTCTTGGGAGCGGGGTACCTCTCAAGCGACGATGACTTACCCACGGATTAAATCACTCGAAGGAACACAACTGGCTTTCAGTCCGATGACGAAGGAAAAAGGTGTGGAGGCAGAAGTTGTTGCAATGCCCTTGTTTAGTTCTGAGCTCGATTTCCAATCCTGGCTAAAGACGGTAAAAGGTAAAATTGTCCTAATCGGGATGAACCCGGTCTCGGGTCGCGCAGATGCGAATTGGAAAGAATCTGCCTCGACCAAAGGTTATGAAAAATACCAAGCCCTAAAAAATGAACAGCTCAAACAATGGGAGCTCAGTATGAGTTATACGGGAAATACACGACGTACGCTGCCCTTGGCGCTGGAAACTGCCGGAGCAGTGGGGGTGATTGATTCCTATTGGACCGAACTGCCGGGCCTCACGCGGATTTTTGATGCTAAATCCAAGCAGATTCCAGTGTTTAATATTGCGTTGGAGGACTATAGTCTCCTTTACCGCATGGCTACACGGGGAGTTAAACCGCGCGTACTGTTGCAGGGTAAATCCAAAGAGCTTGGTACGACAAAGACTTATAATAGCATTGCCGAAATCAAAGGGAAAGAAAAGCCAAATGAATATGTGGTCCTGTCAGCACATTTAGATTCATGGGATGGGGCTTCTGGTGCGACAGACAATGCCACGGGGGTGATTACGATGATGGAAGCGGTTCGTATCCTGCGAAAAGTCTATCCCGAAAATAAAAGAACGATCCTGGTCGGCAACTGGGGAAGTGAGGAACAGGGTTTGAACGGCTCGTCGGCTTTTGTGGAAGATCATCCCGATATCGCAAAAAATATTCAGGTGGTATGGAACCAGGATAATGGAACGGGGCGTATTGTTCGTATTGCTGGAAGTGGTTTTGAAAAGGCCTATGAATATATCGGACGTTGGTTGCAGTATTTACCCGAGGAATTTCGTAACGAGATCCAAACGAGCTTTCCGGGAATGCCGGGGACAGGCGGTAGTGACCATTCTTCTTTTGTCCAAAAAGGAATCCCGGCCTTTGGTCTTTCCTCGACCTCCTGGGATTATGGAAAATTAACCTGGCATACCAATCGGGATACCTACGATAAAATTGTCTTCGACGAAGTCAAGCAGAATGCTATTATTGTTGCGGTATTGACGTACCTCGCTTGTGAAGAGCCTGAATTGGTGTCCAGGGAGAAAATCGTATTGCCTGTGGATAAAACCGGTAAACAAATGCAATGGCCGACGAATTTGCAGTCCAAAAGGACTAGTGGTAATTAATGATGAAACAGTAGCCCGGTTTGCTATTGAACAATTTGTTCTTACTAACACAAAGGCGCCAATCGGAAAAGAAAGGCGCCTTTGTATGATGAGCTGTTAACTATTTGTTTTTTAGATGCTGATTAAAATAATCTGCAATTTTCTCATACATATGGATGCGATCCTTGCCCATCACATTATGTTCGTGGGTAGGGTATAGGAAATAATCGACCTGTTTCCCGGCCTTAATACAGGCTTCCAAAAACTCCATGCTGTTTTGCTGCACGACCACGGGATCTTGTGCGCCATGGATGATTAACAGGCGTCCTTTTAGCTGATCCGCTTTATTCAACAGGGAGGTTAATTTGTAGCCCTCAGGATTTTCCTGCGGAGTGTCCATGTAACGCTCGCCATACATCACTTCGTAAAACTTCCAGTCAATTACAGGACCCCCAGCGACTGCCGCTTTAAAAATATCATTATGATGCAGCATAAATGAAGTCGTCATAAATCCACCGAAGCTCCAGCCAAAGATGCCCATACGTTGCTGGTCGACAAAGGGTTTTGATTTTAAGAATTCAATTCCTTTAAGCTGATCGGCCATTTCATTTTGGCCAAGGTTACGGTGAGTAGCCGTATAAAAATCACGACCTCGGTAATTGGTGCCGCGATTGTCCATTGTAAAGACAATATATCCCTGTTGGGCCATATAAAGATCAAAGTAACCTGCTCCACCCAGCCATTTGTTGGAAACCAATTGGGAATGAGAACCGCCATACAGATAATACATGACCGGATATTTCTTAGCAGGGTCAAAATCATTTGGATAGATGATACGACCGGTCAGCGGATATTTACCGTCAGCCGAAGTCAGTTGGACGAATTCTATTTTTGGATTGTTAATTTTTCCGCTGAATGGATTGTCCGCTTTGACCAGGACAGTTCCCTTGCCTGATTTAACCTCTTTGATCTGGATCATGTTTGGTGTCTTCAGGTCGCTATATTGATCATAGATATACTTGCCATCAGCACTCAAAGAAGCCTGGTGTATACCCGATTCATTTGTTAGCTGTACGGTTTTTCCGGATTTAAGATTTACCTGAAATAATTGACGGTCCATACCATTATTGGTGACACCGATATAACTTATGTTGTTTCCATCTGCCGAGAAATCCAATAGATTTTCCAATACAATATCCTTGAAGCCTAATTTTTTGATCAGCTTTCCTTCCGTATTGTACAGGTAAAGTTGGTTGTAGCCCTCTTTGTCGGATTGGTAAAGAAACTGATCTGGAGCGTTTGGTAAAAAGGTTAGCGGATTTTCCGGCTCTACCCAAGTTGTTGCGCTTTCCTCAAACAATGTTTTAACCAGCGCTCCGGTTTCAGCATTGTATTTGTTGAACTTAAGGTCATTTTGACCGCGGTTGAGAACACCTACGTAAATGAATTTGCCTGAAGGATCCCAGGTTACGCTGGTCAGGTATTGTTCGCTATGATCTCCGGTCTGTAAGGTTACTTTTTGTCCTGTTGTACTGTTGTAGACAACCAGTGTTACCTCCTCCGATTTTTGCCCTGTCATGGGGTATTTTATCCATTTGATTTCGGCAACTTTGGGACTCCATTGGGGGAGAGGATAGTTGGCGACCATGGTTTCATTTTTGCGGTAGTAGAGCAACTTGTCATTCTGAGCATTCCACCACATGCCTTTTTTTATGCCAAATTCCTGGCGGTGTGTATAATCACTACCATTGACGATACCTTTGTCGCTGTCGTTTGTCACTACCGTTACTTTGCCGTTTTTGTCCACGATGGAAATGTTATTGTCCATCAGATAGGCGATTTTAGAAAGGTCTGTGGTCAGTTCACGGTTGGCACCCCGACTATCGTTGCCGATAAAACTTTCAATACTTTTGGATTTGAGGTTATAAACAACCGTATAGGTCTTGTCCTTTCCATCTACCTGAAGTAAGAGCGAATTGCCATCATGCCATTTGTAGTCGTAAGGGAATATGCGTAAACTGAACGTTTCGTTCGGCATAGCGGTTTTTAAAGCAGCTTCGAGTGCTGTCTTGGATAATAAGGTAGTCTCCGTCCAGTTGTTTGCAGCACTTTTGGAGAGCAGGTTTTGATAGGATTTATCGAGATAGGCGAGGCTGTTTGATTTTGGGATCCAGGAAGCAGCTGTAATCGATGTGGGCGCATAGGTGCGCGGTCCGAATACCGTTTCTTCCAAATTAAGGTTTCGTTGGGCATGGCCGGTTAGGGCACTTGCCAACAAGAAGAATAGCGCAATTCTTTTCATTAGAATAATTTATTTTTAATGATGCTGAGCCCATCATAGGCGTTTTGCCCCTATGATGGGTGTGGCTTCTAAATTTTATAGGGCTAAATTAGAAAAATAGCCCTATAAAACCTAGTACAGAATTGTTGCTTGCCTAACTGAAATTGCTGTCAGGCCCTATAGTTTGCGGAGCCAGATATTTCTGAATTGGACCAGATCACCATGATCTTGCAGGATAATGGGCCCAGGGCCATGAGCCACTTGTTTCGGAAGTCCGATATATTCTGTTGTACCATCAATCTGGGTGTTGTTCTGGACCACGACGCCATTGTGAAGTACCGTGACGGTACCTTTGCTGATCAGCAGGCTGTCTTTGTTAAACTGGGGAGCTTTGTAAATGATATCATATACATGCCATTTGTCTGTTGCAATGACTTGGGCCAGCGGTGGCCGTTGTTTATAAAGACTTCCTGCGCCACCATTTACATAGGTCGGATTGTTGTTGTTGTCCAGGACCTGGATTTCATATAGCCCCTGTAAGAAAATGCCACTATTTCCCCTGCCTTGACCCTCGCCTTTGATAAGCTCAGGACTCTTCCACTCAATATGGAGTTGGAAGTCACTGAAATGCTCCGTGGTCTCGATATTTCCGCTGCCAGGTTTTACTTCAAGCGTATTATTGGCCACTGTCCAGTTTGCTTTCCCCTTTTCGCTTTTCCATTTGCTCAGATCCTTGCCGTCGAAGAGAACAATGGCGTCGCTGGGGATACCCCTGTCAAGGGTTACAGTGGGCGGAACAGGTTTGTAATATTCTGTATCGCTGGGTTTCATATTTGTTTGGGCATAAACTGCACTAGAACTACATAAGAGTGCTATGGCTAGTGCCGCAGGTAAAGTAAAATTCATCTGTTTGGTTTTTGGTGTATTTAAACTTAGGAAAATTTACCTTTATATACAATTTATTTTTAGAATAGCATCGATTTAAATGTCTCTCTGGATCCGGATGTTTTTTTTCGTGGGAAGTTCTGGAATTCGCTGAAACCGCAGGTTTTTTGATTTGGAACAATTTGCTTAGGTTTGTGCATGGCAACCATTTTACAGACAGTCTCACTGAAAGAAGCGCGGTTTTATGCGCCAATTGGCTATTACGAGGAGGAGCAGATTCTCGGAAATGAATTTTTTGTGTCTATTGATGTCTCTTTCCCTTTTCATAATACCGAAACCGAAGATTTGCGTAATACGTTAAATTATGAAGAACTGTACCAGATCACTGCCCGGGTGATGCAGCCCAAACGGAAACTACTGGAATCTGCAGCGGCGGAAATATTGGAACAGATTCGGCTAGGGGTACCGCATGCCGAAATGATCGAAGTTGTTATTCGCAAATCAAATCCTCCGTTCGGTGGAGACCTTTCCTGTTCACAGGTTGGCTTGAAATATAGTATATAGTATTCAATAATGAGATTTTTTTCGCAGCAAGGACCTGCTGCTTAAATGTTAGCTTGTACATTACAATATGGCTGCTAAGTTCAGCTGAATACAGTGTAAAATGTGAGTTTATGGTTTACAAAAATTTATAACCATTTTTAGTATTTGAATTAACCTATGAATATTTACGATCTAGTTATAGCTGATAAGGAAAAGATAGCATTAGAAGATGTTTTTTTAGCGGAAGATAGCCGGCAGAAACTGCAACAAATGATTAAGGAACATCGCTATATCCGAGAGCTCTCACAATATGGTCTGCCTGTCAGCAACAAGATTCTCTTGCACGGTTATTCGGGTTGCGGAAAAACAACGACCGCAAAGGCGCTGGCGACGGCTCTCGACAAACCTATCTATGTGTTGAATCTGAGTAACCTGATCTCGTCCCGTATTGGGGAGACCTCACAGCATATCAAACAGGTCTTTGACAAAGCTGGACGTGAAAAAGCAGTGCTTTTTCTGGACGAATTTGACCAGATTGGAAAAGCAAGGATCAGCGAAGAGAAAGATGTAGGGGAGATGCGTCGCCTGGTGAACACGATTATCCAACTGATCGATTATTTTCCCAACGAAGCTGTATTAATTGCGGCAACCAACCATCCCGAGATATTGGATACAGCAATTATTCGGCGATTTCAGCTTCGGCTGGCTTTTGAATTGCCCACTCATGCGCAGCTGGATGCCTATTACGCTAAATTATTTTCCCCTTTTCCTCAATATGATGCATTGGTATCACGGATCTATGATATTTCCTATGCGGAGGCAAAAGATTATATCTATGATGCTGTTAAGTCTTTGCTGATTAATGCACTGGAAGAAAAAGAGAAACCAGAAAAAGAAAGACTGTAGTTGAAAAGTAGCGTTTGATGGTTAATGTTTTGTCAAATTAAATCCGTCTTAAAAACTGTTTGGCTGCTGCTACGTTAATGCTATATCAGGTGTGGGATGCGTAGAGCAATACAATGATAATGCAAGCCCTTTTTGTCGGCTATTTTAATGCGTTGGTGTCAAAATGGCGTTTCGTGTTAATTAAAAATGTCATTTTGTCTTTGTTTTGCGGTTGGTACGTGAATTGAATATCCCCTACAAAAGAGTTAGAAAATAAAGCTTAACAAAAAATAAAAAAATTAGGAGGACAAAAAATGGCATTAATTAAATTCCCTACAAAAAGTTTGAACACAGACGCAGTAAATCCATTTGTAAATACTGTATTTGACAATTTATTTAACGATAATTTTATTTCAGACCGTTTGGTCTCACGTGTTCCAGCAGTAAATATTTCGGAGTCCGAAAAATCATTTAAGATCGAGATGGCTGCTCCGGGATTGGATAAATCAGATTTTAAAATCAATGTGGATAAAAATCTGATTACGATTTCAGCTGAGAAAAAAGAAGAGCAAGTAAGTGAAGAAAAGCTTTATAGCAAGAAGGAGTTCAACTATAGTTCATTTTCAAGATCATTTACCTTACCCGAAACGGTTGACTACAGCAATATTGAAGCCGCGTACGAAGGTGGAATATTGGTTTTGACTGTCGGTAAGAAAGAAGACGCTATCATTGCAAAGCGTTTGATCGAGGTAAAATAAGTTTATCCGGATCATATCATGGGTATATCGATCCTAGGATTAGCAGCTCCCGACAGCTAGTCGGTTGATGCTCAGAATAAGATAGTTTTTAGGTTAGTTTATGTTTTGATCCCTCGGAATAGGTTGTATTCCGAGGGATTTTTTTATCCGATCTCTTCATAACCCGCTGCGCGCGGCACTTTGGCGAGATAGGGCTCCATTTCTTCGGGCAATTTGGTCAATTTTCGCAGTTTAAGGTCCAGCCAGGCACCGTCAACGTTAACCGTACAGCATAGGGTGCCATCTTCGCGGTAAACTTGATGGATAAAAGAAAATCGACTATTGATCTTATTGTATTTGGTCAATTCTACTTTTACCTGAACATATTCATCCAGATGCACTTCCTTGCTATAGATCAGTTCCTCCCGAAATAGGATCGGTCCGATCTGAAACTGGGCAAACTTGTCCAGAGAAAATCCCATTTTATTCAACATATTGCTCCGCGCCTGCGCGCAGATATCGGCATAGGCAGAATGACGCATATGCCTATTGGCATCTATTTGCGCCCAGATGACCTGCCCCTCATAAAATATATTTTCCATAATTAATATTGTAATTTGCCTCCTTTTTATGAACAATTTACATATTTTTAAATTAAGCTGTAACACTTTGTTTGTTTGCAATACTTATTACCTGAAAAGATCTAAAATAAAATTTTACCATTGGCCCATTCGGAAACAGAATTTCTTCAGTTGATTGACGAAAATAAAGGAATTATCGTCAAGGTGAGCCGTATGTATATGGATGACAAGGATAGTCGGCAGGATCTTTATCAGGAAATTGTATATCAGCTCTGGAAATCTTATGCAACATTTAAGCAGCAAAGTAAATTTTCAACCTGGATGTATCGGGTTGCACTGAATACCGCGATGGTATTTTTAAAGAAAGAGAAAAAACATCGGATCTACGATAGCCTGGAAGAACGACATGACTTTGCAGAAGAATCCTATAATCCGGATAAAGACGAACAGCTAAAAATATTCTATCAGGCAGTACATGAACTGAACGCTGTAGAAAAGGCATTGATCTTTTTATTTTTGGAAGGTCAGAGCCACCGTGAAATTGCGGCGCATCTGGGCATATCTGAAGTCAATGCCCGGGTTAAATTAAATCGTACGAAAGAACGGATTCAACAAATCATTAAAAAATACAATTATGAATTTTGATGAGTTAAAAAAAACGTGGCAAGAACAGCCTACAGATGAGGATTTACAAAATCCAAATCTCAAACACTATAAGGAGGTCGGTAATATCATGGTCAAGCTGAGACGCAATATCAAACGGGAATTTGTGTCCTGGCTGGTATGCATGTTTTTCCTGATTGCTGTGCCTATGTTGCCGGTTTATAAAATCTCAGGGTATGCAGCTTTTGCGTATTACTTTTTTCTTGTACAGATTTCGCTGTCTAGCCTGCTCTATTACCGTCGATTTTATTACCTGATCAAAAGCGCCAAGCAGATCGATCTTCTGGCATCCCGCGAACATCTCCTCAAGCTCTATTACGATCTTAAATACGCGGTCGAGACCTATCGTATCGTAGCTTATGTGATGATCCCCCAGGGTTTATTCCTTTATCTCGTTATGATTGGTCAAAATAGGGCCATCGCCTGGTTTGAAAAATTATATCATTTTAGACAGACACTCCAGCAGGATCCCAATTTTATAGCATGGATGGCGCTCTCGGCAATTGTTTCCATCTTAATTATTGTCTTGATCACCGAATTTATGATCCGCGCCTATTATGGAGATTATGTCAAACAGATCAAAGAAAACCTGGATCAGATGGAAGCAGAATAGCGTATTTTGAAGGTTCAAAAATCTGTGGGCGAGTGAATTTTTACTTTCAATAAACCATGGAATGAAAAAGGTAAGGTTTTTGTTCCGTATCTTGTTTTCGAAAATCCTTGTCCATGATGTACAATCCGACCAAGAAGTTACAACGGAGTTCCCAGATCTTAAGCATATTGGCAAAATATGGTTTCAAAGATGCCATCGCCCGATTGCCATGGAAAGGGCCAAGAGCAAGTTTAGAACGTAATATAGATGTTGATAAGATCAGTGTATATACACGTATCCGTATGGCTTTGGAAGAGCTCGGGCCAGCCTTTATCAAGCTGGGACAATCTGCATCTACCCGTGAAGGGCTGCTTCCCAAAGATCTTGTCGAGGAACTCAAACGGCTAGAAGATAATGTTCCGCCTTTTGAAGTTGACATCCAGGAATATCTTACCGAGGAATTGGGACTTGATGTCGCAGAACAATTTCAAAGTATTGCGTCGAAACCTTTTGCCGCCGCTTCCATTGCTCAGGTCTATCGGGCGACATTAAAAGACGGTACAAATGTTGTCTTAAAAGTGCGGCGGCCAGGAATAGATGAAGTCATGCGCGTTGATCTTGCACTCATGCGGGACATCGCCAAGATACTGACCATGTACAATGACGCATTGGAAAATCTCAACCTTTCCCTGATCGTAGAATCCTTTGCCATGACCCTGCAGGAGGAAATGTCGCTGGTCATCGAGCGCCATAATATCGAACGGTTTGCTAAAAATTTTAAAGCCAACAAACTGATCAAAGTTCCCAAAGTTTATCCCGATCTCTCCTCTGACCGTGTACTCTGTATGGAGTATCTCGATGGTTTCAAAGTAACGGATGCCGTGGAAATAAAACGGCGGGGAATGGATGTGGAAACCTTGGTGAAAAATGGAATCAATCTGTATCTGGAACAGGTGATTATCCATGGTTTTTTTCATGGTGACCCGCATCCCGGCAATATGATGGTGATGCCCGACGGACGCATTGCCTTTTTGGATTTTGGTAACATGGGTAAACTGCTCGGAATTGACCGAAGACAGCTCGAAGAATTTATCCAATCGGCAATTTCCGAAGATGCGGTCCGACTGGCAGATGTCATTGAAGATGTCGCCGTAGTGAGCCATATCCCTGATCGAAACCAGTTTGAACGCTCATTGTATGAGATTTTTGATATGATCGACAATGTCTCCTTAGGTGATCTGAGTCTTGATCTACTGTTCAATAAACTCTGGAAAATTATCGGTGACAACCGCTTGTATTTTCCTGAATATATTTATCAGCTCATGCGGGGTATTTCGCTGATGGAAGGCATCGGACGCCAGCTTTATCCGGATCTGAATATTATGGAGAGCATTAAGCCTTTTGCCCGAAGGATTATGATGGAACGGCTTTCGCCAGAAGCGATGTTCAAGAAAGGAAAACATAAGATCGAGTCTTTCGCACGTGATGTCGAAAAACTTCCCGAGGATATGCGTGCTTTAGTAAGGTTGTTCCGAACAGGTAATTTCACTTTAAATCATCGTCTGATCAGTGCGCGCTCCTTCAATGCCATACTCCGTAAAGGGGTCAATCGCATAGTGATCGGTATTATGTTTATGTCACTCAACTTATTGGGCGGAATGGTGATTGTCGCGCGTATTGAACCCAAATGGCTGGGAATCCCTGTTTTTGCCTGGATATGCTTGGGGTCGGCATGGGTCTTTGCTGTCTATCTGTTTATCGCCATGATTCGCGCCAAGGACAACGATTAAATCCGTTGCTGGAGTTCAGCTAACTTTACTATACACAATGAATAATCTGATATAAGTTAAAAGCATACGAATAAAGATGGAAATCAATCTAATTGGAAAAAAAGCCTTGATTGGTGCAAGCTCCGCCGGTATCGGTGCCGGAATAGCCAAAGTTTTGGCCTCCTGCGGTGCAAGCATCACCCTGGCCTCCCGTAATGAAAATAAGCTACGAGATACACTAGCAGACCTGGATAGCTCAAAAGGGCAGGTACACCAATATATTCTGGTGGATTACAATGATCATGAAGACTATAAAGTACAAATAGACAACTATTTTGAATCCAATAGGGTGGATATTCTAGTCAATAACTCCAATGGGCCACAGGCGGGGACAATTGATCAGAAAAATCTGGCGGATTACCAACATGCCTTTGAACTTTTATTTCAAAATCACTGTTATACGACATCTTGTGCCTTACCTTATATGTTGGCAAATGGTTATGGACGTATTATCAATGTTTCGTCTTCCACTGTAAAAGAGCCCGTATCTAACCTGGTTTTATCAAATACGATCCGCACGGCATTGATCAGCTGGAGCAAATCCCTTTCGGATGATGTTGCGAAGGACGGGGTGACAGTCAATAGCATCTTAACGGGGTTATTCGATACTGAAAGGATCCAATCCTTGACTCATATGGATGCGCAGCGATTGGGGATATCCTATGAGGAAGCGTTACAGCTGCGTTTAAAGCAGGTGCCGGCAGCCCGCTTGGGTAAGCCCGAAGAATATGGTTACCTGGTGGCTTTCATTTGCTCGGCCTATGCCAACTACCTCACCGGAACCAATATTCCGCTGGATGGTGGTATGTTGAAGGGATTTTAAGATGGAAAATACCTGCAGTCAAATTAGGGCAAAGGGTTAAAGGCGAGAAAAAAAGATTGGTTTACGGCTATAGCCGTAAAAAAATTAGCTGCCCAAAATCTTGGGTAGCTAATTTCAGTTTGTGTGATGTAAAAAGTTGTTGCTTAGTTCAGGACCAATTCTGTATTGACAATGATATCCACATCAGAAGCAACAGCTTCTACACCTGAAGGTAATTTGTCATTGTATTTGATACCAAAATCCTGGCGGTTGATTTTTGTTTTTGCTGTAAAACCAGCGCGTGTTTTTCCCCAAGGATCAGTAATAACGCCACCGTTTTGAGTGACATCAAACGTTACTTTTTTAGTTACGTCACGAATGGTCAGGTCAGCTACCATGATATATTTACCTTTCGCTTTCGCATTTTTAAAGCTGACAGATTTTAAAGTCATCTTTGGAAATTTGTCTGCCGCGAAGAAATCATCTGTTTTTAAGTGGTTATCACGTGCTTCGATACGGGTGTCAATGCTATTGACATCAATGGAAAAGTTTACTTTTGCATTGTTAAAACTTGTTGCAGTTGCGGTTTCCACTGTTCCCTCCACTTTGGTAAACTGACCATCGACAAAACTTATTCCAAGGTGTTTGACGTCAAATCTCGCGTTGGTATGTCCGGGGTCAGCAGACCATTTTACTTGTGCTACAGCAACATTAACCATTAATACTGCTACTGCCAGAAATTGGAAAAATCTATTCATGTTATTTTCTATTTGTTTATTTATCAAACGTCTAATTGCTCAAAATGTTTGTTTGAACAAGCTTCTGCAAAGGTGTGATAATCTTAAATAGAAAAAATTGATGTAGGTCAAGAATTTCGATTAGGCTTTAAAATCTGTCTTTTCAATCGGCTTAGAAACTCCTGTGTTACCCCCAGATAGGAAGCCAGCTGCATATTGGAGATCCGGGGGTATATTTTAGGATAGCGTTTGATAAAATCCAGATAACGCTCCTGGGCTGTAAATCCTATACTTGATATAATACGGTGTTGGGAAGCAATCTGTGCCCGTTGGGCCATAATTCTGGAAAGCTTCTCATAGATCGGATGGTCTTCGTAGAGTTTATCTTTAGCTGTTTTTGATAAAGTCAGTACCACAGAATCTTCTAGGGCCTGAATATTCTGCAAGGCCGGTTCCTGATAGTTGAAGCTGGCAATATCTCCCACCCACCAGTCTTCAATCGCAAATTGTAGGATATGTTCTATACCATCAGCCGTGACATAAAATGATTTAAACAGTCCACTGAGGACATAAGCTTCATAATGACAGACCTCACCCGCCCTTAAAAAGTATTCTTTCTTCTTGATTTTTCTGATTTGATATCGTGATACAATATCATTTAATTCCTCTTCACTGACATTGATCCGCTGTCTTACAAATTCCTTGAACTGTTCCATTAGGGGGTAAAATACGAAATTTTACAATGTTAATTTAATCGCCGGACTGATTTTTTGCCAATTTTATACGCATTAAAGGGACATATGTCAACTATAATCATTTCCGCAGCGGTATTTGATATTCATTCCGCAGAAGATTTTATGGAATCCTGTAATTTGCGAAACTTTGTCCCTGTCGAATTTGTGTTTCTGGTACTGGCACTTCAACCGTTTTTACCAGTTTGAGCGTTTCTTGCTTATTGTAGCTAAAGTTATTGTGGATGATCATCGGATCGAAATGCAATCCTGATCGATAATTGAACATTTTGGTGTAATATTTGAATAACAGCAAGTGTAATTCAATTTGGTTTCATCAATAATTGGTATCTTTTATTAAAATTTAAAATTTGGTAAAAGTCCAACGTTAAACATGTTCAAATGAAGTTTGTAGCACCGAATAAACTTGAAAATGATAAGGTCGTATTAAAGCTGATTGATCCCAGCGATTTTGATGCACTTTATCAAGTAGCAAAAGATCCGCTGATATGGGAACAGCATCCCAATAAAGACCGCTGGAAAGAAGAGGTTTTTCGCTCTTTTTTTGATGTCGCATTGGAAAGCAAAGCAGCTTATCTTATTTTGGATAGAACGACGGGCGAATGCATCGGAAGTACCAGGTATTATGGTTTGAATGAAACGGAAAAATCTATTTTTGTTGGTTTCACGTTCTATGCACGCGCCTATTGGGGGACCGGGATCAATCCGTTGGTCAAAGAAATGATGTTTGACTTTGCCTTTAATTTTGTGGATAAGATCTATTTACATGTAGGCGCAGAAAATATCCGTTCACAGAAAGCTGTTGAGCGCTTGGGGGCAAACAAGGTAGCCGAGAAATTGGTTTCCTATGTTAATGAACCCGAGCGGAGAAATTTTGAATATGCACTGGAGAAATCTACCTGGCTGAGATCCAAAAGATAACGCGGGGTTCTCCTGCCGGGCTATCCCTTGACTCCGCTCAATATGCTGCCTATGATAACAGTTAGCACAATCAATGTGATGATAATATAAAGTTTATCTCTTTCGATGATGAAGCCAAATAGGGAGCCGATCACCCGTACGATTGGCGTGCAGATCAGGAGTAAGACCCCGAGTTGTATGATCTGGGGAATATTTTTGTTAAATGCCCCCACGATGATACCGCTGATCGTTGTATTGGCTTTTCCTTCACCGACAAAATCTTTATAATTAGGTACTGCGTCCTGTCCATGCACGATCAAATACCAGATCCCACCGATCACCAGGATAGCGGAAGCCAGGATCACACCTGTGCGTAAGATCTGTCCCACTAGCAATGAGATATCTTTATCGCCCCAATAGTTTTTTGAAAATACCTGTTTCATCTGCAAATAATTACTTATAAAATGTCTATTGCCAATACGAGTACATTACGTTTTTGTTCAAATAAGCCCATTGTTCAAAAATGATTACACCTCTTGTGATGCCGTCGAATCTCGAAAGTCTACAATGTATTCGCCTAAAATTTATGTTGAAATCCATTGAAAATCATTTCCAGTGCAACCAAGGTGATGGCGACGGCAAAAATAATACGCAAGGTCTTGGGATTCATTCTTTTCAGAAGCTTTGAGCCGGTAATAGCGCCACAAAGTACACCCAAAATAACAGGAAAGGCGATTCCCGGATCCATATACCCCCGTTGTAGATAGACTACGGCTGAGGCTGCTGCTGTTACCCCGATCATAAAATTACTTGTTGTAGTACTGACCTTAAAGGGGATTTTCATCATGCTATCCATGGCGAGTACTTTAAGTGAACCCGAGCCAATACCCAGCAGGCCAGATAGGATGCCTGCGACGCCCATCAATGAAAAACCTCCGATAACATTGCTCAGTTTGTAGGGCACAAGTTTGCCATCCAAAGGATATGTACTGTTTAGTTTTAACTTTTCGGCTAAAGCCGAACCACCCGAAAAAGCCTGCTCATTTTTCTTGCGTACCGTCATTGCCGCTGAAAAGATCAGTACTACGCCAAAGATAATGGCAATGGTATTGGTGGGCATATAGATTGCAATGATAGCACCGATAACAGCACCTACCGTAGTTGCAATTTCCAGAAACATCCCGAGCCGGATATTGGTAATTCCCTCCTTGACATAGGCAGTGGCAGCACCCGAAGAGGTGGCAATTGAAGCCAGCAATGCGGCGCCAATGGCATAACGGATATCGACATGAAAGAGGAGGGTCAGCAATGGAATGACGACCACTCCGCCGCCCAGGCCTGTCAGCGAACCTAAGAGGCCCGCAACAAATGCACCCAAAAGAAGGATGAGCGTAAAGGTGAGAATAGTCATATATTTTGTCTATTGATCCTGCGTGGTGCAATACCACGCAGACGATAATTTGTTGTAAACTTAAGGGCTTTTTGTTGCTTTTGAAACTTTATGCCCCGAATAGATACAAATGTTACACCAACATGTATCTCGAAAAGAAATACTGCCTTACGCCTCATGGCGTAGGCAGAGGTGATGATTGTATTAATCTGCTACTCTCCGTTGTACTTTTTCCCCCCGATTGAAGATATCATAGATGATCGGGAATACGAGCAATGTCAGGATGGTAGCAGATATCAATCCGCCGATAATGACAATCGCCAAAGGTTTTTGCGATTCCGAACCTATACCGGTGGAGAGTGCTGCTGGCAACAAGCCAATGGAAGCCATTAATGCGGTCATCACTACAGGACGCGTACGCGATTTGACACCCTTATAGATCGATTGATCATTGGGCAGGCCATCTTTTTTGTTCTGATGGAATTCGGAAATCAGGATAACACCATTTTGGATACATATCCCAAATAAGGCAATCATGCCCACGCCCGCGGAGATCCCGAAATTCATGCCAGTCACATGCAGTGCAATAATTCCGCCGATCAGTGCAAAAGGAACGTTGGCTAAAACAAGCAAGGAATCTTTGATATTTCCGAATAAAATAAACAATAAGAAGAAGATCAAAACCAGGCTGATCGGCACCACCTGTGCCAGTCGATGTGTCGCACGTTGCTGATTCTCGAACTGACCAGTCCAGCCAATGGAATAGCCATCAGGCAATTTGATCTTGCTGACTTTCTGCTGCGCCTCGGCTATGGTACTCCCTAGGTCACGGTCGCGAATGGAAAATTTGATGCCGATATAGCGTTGGATATTATCCCGATAGATAAAGGCTGCTCCATTGTCCTTTTCTATGGTTGCGATACTTTTCAACGGGATCAACGTACCATCGCCGCAGGGCACCATCAGCTGGGCAATATCCTTTTCTGTCTTCCGGTATTCCGGGGCATACCGCAGCCGAATGTCAAACTTGCGTTCACCATCGTATAAGACTGAAGCAGTCTTGCCGCCAAAAGCCATTTCCAGTACCGCCTGTGCATCAGCTGGCAGCACGTTAAATGCAGCCATGCGTGTTCTGTCCAGGATAACACTGACTTCCGGCTGCCCAATATTCAGGATAATACCGGGCTCTTTGATTCCCTGTATATCTTTGATCTGTGCGAAGACCTCCTTGGATAGGCGATCCAATGTAGCAAGGTTGTCACCAAAGATCTTAATCCCGTTCTCGGCCTTAAATCCTGCGACAGCTTCCGCGACATTGTCCGAAATGGGTTGTGAATAGTTGTAGGTGATCCCTTGGTACTGCTTGAGTTTATGGTCCATTTCTTCGATCAGTTGTTCCATGCTGATCTTTCGTGTCCATTCTTCCTTGGGTTTCAGCGCTACGGCAAATTGCACAAATCCAAAACCATTCGGATCCGTTCCATCATTACTTCGCCCGGTTTGTGATAATACACCGGTTACCTCCGGAAAAGATTCCAATGTCGTTTTTAACACTTTGGTGGTTTTGATGGATTCCTTTAAGGAAGTGCTCATCGGCATTTCGGCGGTTACCCAAAGTGAACCCTCATTCAATGTCGGCAAGAACTCTGTTCCCAGAAATTTAGCGGAAAATAATACTGTACCCAGTATAACTAATGATACAAGTAAACTCAGACGTTTATTTCTAAACGTAAATCCAAAGCCTTTTGCCACTATGCGGTTCCAAAACTCCACAAAAGGATTATGTCTTTCTTTGACATTTTTGTTCAACAGAATATGGGATAATGCCGGTACCAGGGTCAGTGTAAATAAAAGTGCCCCCAATAAGGCAAAACCGAGTGTAAACGCCAGCGGCGAGAACATCTTGCCCTCCACTTTTTGAAAGGAAAAGATCGGGATCAGGGAGGTGATGATAATCAGTTTGGAAAAGAAAATGGCTTTCCCCAATCCGGTACCGGTTTGTTTGATCCAACCCGCTTTGGCCATTTTGTTGAATTTTTCCATGCCCAGTTTATGGGCTTTATGATCCAGCATCACAAATATACCTTCGACCATGACTACGGCGCCGTCGATGATAATTCCGAAATCCACCGCACCCAAAGAAAGTAGATTGGCACTCATACCCGCCAGTTTAAGGCATAAAAACGCGAATAATAGGGCGAGGGGAATAACGATGGAAACGATTACAGTCGTCCGCCAGTCCGCCATAAAAAGCAATACCATTAGGGTGACCAGAACGATACCTTCGATCAGGTTATGCATCACGGTATGTGTCGTAAAATCCATCAGGTTGTCACGGTCATAGAACGTTTGCATTTTGACATCCTTGGGCAATATCTTGTCGTTGAGTTCCGCAATTTTTGCTTTTACAGCGGTCAGTACTTCTCTGGGGTTTTCTCCCTTGCGCATCACCACTGTACCGGCAACAACATCGTCACTTTTGCCAAAACCTGCTTGCCCTACCCGGGGCATGGAACTCTCTTTGACCTCCGCTACATTTTTGACAAATACTGGGTTGCCGCGTTCGTTGATCACGGTAATGTTTTCGATGTCATTGATCGAATTGACCAGACCGATACCGCGCACGACATAGGACTGTCCACTTTTCTCGATCACATCGCCACCGACATTGAGGTTACTTTTGCTGACGGCATCATAAACCTGTAAAGGCGTAAGATTATATTTGTCCAATTTGATGGGATCGGTGCTGATCTCATAGACCAGATCCTGCCCACCGAACACATTGATGTCAGCCACCCCTGGAACACCTCTCAATGCCCGGTCTATAACCCAGGTTTGCAAAGTCAGCAGATCTCTTGAATTCCGTTGGTCACTATGTAGGGTATACCGGAATATTTCTCCCGTTGGACCGTATGGTGGTTGCACTTCCGGATCAATGTCTTCAGGAAGACTGACCGAGCGTAGTAAATTGTTGACCTGATTACGTGCAAAAGTATCGTCTACGCCATCATCAAAGATGATTTTAACAATGGAAAGCCCAAACATGGTGGTACTGCGGATGCTGGTCTTCTTCTGAACAGGACTCATGCCCAATTCAATGGGGGTGGTCACAAAACGTTCGACCTCTTCCGCACTACGGCCATTCCATTGGGTGATGATGGTGATCTGCGTATTGGTTACATCCGGAAATGCCTCAATCGGCATACTTTTGAAACTTATAAAGCCGGCAATTGCCAAAATGCCCACCCAAATAAAGGTAAAGGCTTTATTTTTTATGGAAAAGGCAATAATATTTTTAATGAATTTGTTCATGCTCGAAAAAGCTTATACAGGTTAATTATTCAATGCTCTATAGATCAGAAGCTTGTTGTTGACAATCACCTGTTCGCCTTCCTGTAAACCTGAGCTGACGTAGGTAATTTCTTCATTTTGTTTCAGCGGTTGGATCTCACGGATCTTGATGTCATTCTGTGACTTATAGATTAATACGAAATACTTGTTCTGATCAAAAATCACCGCATCTGAGGGGATGGCGAGGGCCTGTGTATTGGAATGATGGAGTAGTTTGATCGTGGCCTTGCTCTCCGGAATAAGCAGACCGTCTTTGTTGTCCAGTACAACACGCGCCTGCATGGCATTAGTCTGAGGGTCAATGATTTTAAAGATCTTGTCGATGCTGCCTTTGAATTTTTTATCGGGATAGCTTAATGTGGAAACAACGGCTGGCATACCCATACTGATCTTTTCGATATCCGTTTCATTGACATTAAGTATTGCCCACACATCTTTGGTGTTGGCTACATCAAAAATATTGTCACTGCGGTCGCTGCGCAACTGCATATCTTTATTGATGTTTTTTTGGACAATATACCCGTCAATTGGAGATACAACGGAATAAATATTGCCGGTACGGACGTTGTAGATCTGACTGACGGCTTCTGAACGGCGCAACTGCTCTTTGGCTTTGGCCAATTGCCCCTTGGCCTCAAGCATGTCCTTATCGGTACTCAATTTGCCGTTATACATATCCTCTGCAACACGGTAATTCTTTTCGGCAAGGAGCAGATCTGTTTTTGCATCGGATAGGTCTTTCTGTATCCCAGCGACCTCTGTACTTCGGATTGTGGCGAGCACCTGACCTTTACGTACATAATCCCCCAGGGATACATTGACGGATACGACATTTCCACCAACCAGTGGAAAGATGTCAATGTAATTATTCTGATCGGCCGATATCTTACCGAAGAAATTGAGTTCCTCGGTCACATTTTCTTTTTTTACGGGGACGAAACTCGTCGATTTGAGCATCGTTTCACTGATTTCAAAACCTTTGACAATCGCTGAATTGTCCGTTTCTTTATGATTTTGGCAGGCGTATAGGGATACGATGGCCACAGTGCTGAGGAGAAGTTGTTTAGTTGACATGGCTTGAATTGAATATAGGGGTTTGCGCCAAGTAGTTAAGTTGCTCGGCATTAAGAATAATTTCTTTTTTCATATCGTAAAGTTTGAGGATAGATATGCGGTAACTATCCATAAAATCACTGAACTCAACCAGGGAGATATTGCCTTTTCTGAAATTGCTGAACACACCATCATAGACTGTAGCAATATTGTGCAGGTCGTCAGCCGTGATCGCGAAATATTGCTTGTATTGATTTTCCCAGGACTGGTAGTTGGCGCGGATCTGTGATTCCAGCAGCTGTCGCTGTACCTCGATATTTTTTTTGGCTTCTTCTTCCGCATATTTGGCCTTGATGATGTTTCCTTTGTTTTGTTTCCATAACGGAAGTGGGATAGCTGCTTTGAGGTTCAGTTCATTGTGAAATGTACCTCCGTTCTGGCTGTATTCTATGCCTAGATTGATGTCCGGTGTATTCAGGGATTTTTGCCACTTGGTAAACAGCTGCGAGCTTTCGGCTGTTTTTAATGCAAATTGATAGTCCGCATTGTTTTCAAGTGCCAGGTCAAATATTTTGTCCATGCTTATTGCTGGCCTGATGGCCAGTTCCCGATCCGCTTCAGCATCTGACAGATTGGGAAGCACGTCCTCTTGATTGGAGAGCAGCACCCTTAACTGTTGTTGCATCGCAATAATGGCATTGGTGGCACTCGTTTTTTCGTTGGTTAGATCGATGGCCATGGTCTGTAGGCGAACCTGATCCCGAAGGGAAACATTTCCCTTTTTCCCTTCCTCTTTGTAGGCGGTCAATAAGCTGTTGAGGTAATCCAGTTGTACATTGATGTCGGCCAGTTTATGTTGTTCGAAATAAAGGGAATAGAATGTTGTTCTTAGTTGTGCGCGTAGACTGGCCAGCAACTGGCTGAATTGTAATTTCGAAAGTTCGACATTTGATTTGGCGAATTCAACCTCATTTTTCTTTTTTCCACCCAGATAAAGCAATTGGGATATGCTGGCATCTTTTGATCCGCCCACATGGAATGCCTTTTTATTTTGTGGATCATAGGCATTGACGGCGACGTCCAGTTGTGGAAGCTCCCAGATCCTGGCCTGAATGACATCCGCTTCAGCTTGACTGATATCGTATTGTTGCGCCAATAAAGAGAGGTTGTTCTTACGGAAGGCTTCTTCGCATTCAAGCAGCGTCATTTTTCTGCCGGAAGACTGCGGAATTGTTTTATCAATTGTAGTTTCAGCACGAACGGTTGCATTTTCCGGATGAATAGCATTGAGCGCTACCGTCGGTTTCTGTTGTGCGAAAGCAACCGCGTTTAAAAACAGTAAAAATAGCAAGGATTTCTTTGTCATCATGATCGAATCTTATGCAACAAAGAAAGAGCACCCAGATTAAAAGCCCCTTAATAAATACTTAAAAAAAGCTTAAAATTTAATCGTTTTTCAGCTCAGTCGATCAGAGGTGGGCTGGGAATCGTCGGCTTCGGCCATCGAACCGGAGATCGGGAATCTGAGTATAAATATATGCGCCGAATGCGCTGTATTGGCTTTGTATTCGATGCTAGCCTGATGGGAATCCATAATGCGTTTGACGATCCGTAGTCCCAGGCCCGAACCGATGGTTTCGGTGGCATTCTCACCGCGGCTGAACGCATCAAAAATACGCTTTTGATCAGTGGCACTCAGGGCAGCCCCATGGCTGGTGACCAATACGTTCAGCTGTGTCGGAGATTCATGGATAACGACACTTACCTCCGGATGATAGGAGTATAGTGCTGCGTTTTTGAATAGATTGACAAAAGCGATTTCAATTAACTGTGCCGAGCAAATGAGGGTCAATCTGGGATCTGCGACGCCTTTAATGGAAAAATCAAGTTGCAGGTCGGGGAAAGCCTTTGCAACCTTTTCGTATGCCGTAAAAATGATTTCATCAATGCGTTCTTCCTGATAAGTCGTTTGGAGCGTCGCCGAATCAAACTTCGAAAGCAGCATCAGTGAGTTGGTGACTTCCGAAAGATGCTGTGTTTCTTTTGCAATATTGTCAAGTACATGACTGACGCCTTCCTCCAGCTGCTGTTGATGCCGGAGGTTCTCCAACTGGAATGACATTCTGGCCAGCGGTGTACGCAGCTCGTGGGAAGCACTCGAATTAAATTCCTTTTGGGATTCAAATGCCCCGGAAAGCCGTTTCAACATGGTATTGAATGCTTGGGTCAATACCGCGATTTCGTCCGTATTTCCGGCATATTTAACCGGATTGGTCAGCTTACTGGCATTGATCTGCGTGATATCCTTTTTGAGTTTGTCCAATGGTTTCAGTAAGCGGAGAATCAGGTTATAGCTAAAGATCCAGATCAATGACGTACTCAATAGGAACAAGATCGTTAATACAATAGCCAGGTGGTCCAGCTTTTCGTTGCCGGAATAATCCTGGGCTTTGACCAAAAGGTAATATGCCTGATTGTTGATCAGGTAATATTTGCCCAATATTTCATATTGATCCTGCTTATAGAAGATTCGTTTTTCATTTTCCAGGCGGTTGATGATCGCTTGGTTCCAGGTAATTGTTTTGTCTTTTACCGTGCTGAAAATAAGTTTTTTGTCCCTGTCCAGGATAATGACATCCTCATAAAAGAGCCCATCTTCAATGTCCTGAAAATAAGTTTTATAAGATTCGCGGTCAAAAGAAGGCGTATTGGCAATGTAATGTGAAATATAATCCAGTTTATCGACCAGACGCTGGCGGAATTGATCGTTTCTGAAGTCAACGCTGGCATAATAGATGATGAGCATTGCGATGCCAAATAAAATGGAGAACGCAATACTAAAACTGATCGCTATTTTCTTTTTTAAAGTCATTTATCGGCAGCGAGGTAATAGCCAAATCCAGGTCTGGTATGGATCAGTTTGTTTTCAAAATTCTTGTCTATTTTTTTGCGTAAAAAATTGATATAAACTTCGATGGTATTTTGTGTTGTCTGGAATTGATTTTGCCAAACCTCCTCCGAAATATGTTGCTTCGATAAAGTTCGCCCATTGGCCTGCGCCAAAATTAGCAACAACTGAAATTCTTTCTGCGTCAGGTTGATTTCTTCATTTGACCGGAGTACCCGGGCTTCGTCCGGGTAGATGATCAGATCATCTATAATCAGCGTTTTGGGGCTATTGTTTTCGTTATGCTGCTGCCGGCGAAGAAGTGAATTGATGCGAAGCAACAACTCATCCAGTACGAAGGGCTTGACTAGGTAATCGTCCGCAGCACGGAGAAAGGCTTCCTTTTTGTCGTCGATATCATCATAGGCCGAGAGAATCATGATCGGGGTCATGGCGTCGTGACTTCGTATTTTTTTACAGATTTCTAAACCATTGATTTTGGGTACATTAATGTCAAGCAGGTAAAAGCCATATTTTTTTTGATGCGTCTGTGCGAGAAACTCAATGCCATCAAAGGCCTGGTCACAGGAGAAACCCTGACTTAATAAAAAGGATTTAATTTCCGTAGAAAGAATCCTGTCGTCTTCGAGTAGCAAAATGTCCACCATAAATGTATGCATTGTCCTTCCGTAAAAGTAAGCAAATTTTGTAAACCCTGTCCATCGGATCCCATTTGCGATATTCCTCCCCTGGACACATTCTTCTCCATTTGACACATTCTTCTCCTGCAAATAATTTAGTAACACAAGATTTACACGAAGAAATATGAAACAAAAAGAAATCTAAGTAGATTCAAATCGAAATTATAGATAAACATTATGGAAAGCAGAAGAGAGTTTCTTCGAAAGAGCTTGTTATTTTCCGGAGCTGCCGGTATTGCCAATTTTATGCCGGCCTCCATCCAAAAAGCCTTTGCCATCGATCCGGCGCCCGGCAGCAGCTTTCTGGATGCCGAGCATATCGTGATCCTGATGCAGGAAAACCGTTCCTTTGATCATACTTTGGGGAGTCTCTCCGGCGTACGTGGGTTCAATGATCCCCGTGCGGTGCGCTTGCCCAATGATCTCCCGGTATGGTATCAGACAGATAAGGCAGGGAAGGTGTTTGCCCCTTTTCGGCTAAATCTCAAAGAGAGCAAGGTAACCTGGATGGGCTCACTTCCCCATAGCAGGGCAAGTCAGGTGGATGCCTACAATGACGGGAAATACGACCAATGGTTGACTGCCAAGCAATCGGGCAATAAGCAATATGCAGCGATGCCACTGACCCTTGGTTATTTCACGCGTGAGGACTTGCCTTTCCATTATGCGTTGGCCGATGCTTTTACCGTATGTGATCAAAATTTCTGTTCGGGCATGACCAGTACAACCCCCAACCGCTCCTTCTTTTGGACCGGAAAGATCACCGAAATAAAGGATGGATTGCAAAAGGTCAATATTCGGAATGATGACTTTGGCTATGGCAAAATGACCTGGCAAACCTTTCCCGAACTGTTGGAAAAGAACAATATCGATTGGCGTTTTTATCAAAATGAAACGAGCTGCGGTGGTGGACTATCGGGCGAGGAGCGTGCCTGGTTGTCCAACTTCGGCTGTAATCTATTGGAATTTTTTCAGGCCTATCAGGTCAAGTTTAAAGATACCTATGTCAGCAACCTTGAGGCGCAGGTACGCGATCTGCCAGGACAGATTTCCAGGCTTGAAGAGCGGTCGCCCGAATCGGAGGAGCAGGCAGAAAAAATCCGGGTTGATATCCGTAAGAAAAGTGAAGCCCTCGAGCGAGCCGAAGCTGAACTAAAGGAGTTCCGTGCCGATAATTACAGTACGCTGTCTGATTTTAGCAAATCCTTACATCAGCGAGCCTTCACGGTCAATAGGGGAGATCAGAATTATCGTAAACTGGAGACCTTGCAATTTAAAGACCAGGGAAAAAAACGGACTTTGGAAGTGCCTAAAGGGGATGTGCTCGATCAGTTCCGAAAAGATGTCGACAGCGGTAAATTACCTGCTGTATCCTGGTTGGCCGGCCCCAAAAACTTCTCGGATCATCCCAGTGCCCCTTGGTACGGTGCCTGGTATGTGTCGGAAGTATTGGATATTCTGACGAAAAATCCGGAAGTCTGGAAAAAAACGATTTTTATCATCACTTACGATGAGAATGATGGTTATTACGACCATGTGAAACCTTTCCTCGTGTCGGATCTAATGAAAAAAGATACTGGCGCCTGTTCGGCGGGAATTGACAGTGAGGTGGAAATGGTACGCCTGGAGAATGAACTTAAACAGGGAATTCCAAAGAAACAGGCGCGTGAGGGTGCAGTGGGACTGGGGTTCCGTGTACCGATGTACATTGCATCGCCTTGGTCACGGGGTGGCAAGGTCTGTTCTCAGGTATTTGACCATACTTCCACTTTGCAGTTTTTGGAGTATTTCTTTAACCATAAATACAATAAGAATATCAATCTGGAGCATATTAGCGCATGGCGGAGAACCATTTGTGGTGACCTTACAGCAGCTTTTACACCTTTTGTCCAGGCGCAGGAGCAGCTTCCTTTCCTCCAACGGAACCAATATATAGAAACCATTTATAATGCTCAATTCAAAGATAGTCCGGGCGGTTTTATCGAAATTACGGATCTAAACCAAGCTAAGCAGCAGGTTTGGACGTCGAAATTCAATCGCGTACAGGAAAAGGGAATCCGTAAATCGACAGCATTGCCTTACGGACATGACGCTTTTGGGTATGTGCAGAATGGTCAATTTAACCTGACGATGCAGGTGGATACAGGTCTATTTGGTAAAAAGACCAGCGGTGTACCTTTCAATGTGTATAGTCCACTTGTCTATATAGACGGAGCGGGGAAAAGCGAAAGCTATCGAAACTGGAATTTTGCGGTGAAAGCCGGGGATCGCCTCGACTACCAGTGGGACCTGCGGCAGTTTGAAGGGCAGCGCTATGCCTTTGAGCTGCATGGGCCAAATGGTTTCTATCGCAAGTATGCCGGACAAAAAGATGCGCCCGCGGTGTTGGCTACGGTAGGCCCTGAACTCAAATCACTGACCCGAACAGCAACAGGCAAGCTGCAGCTGACGATACGAAATCTAGATGCCGGGCCTGTTCAGCTAGCGATAAAAAGTTTGAATTATCAGCATTATGCTGCGACAAAGGAAATCGGAGCCGGTAAAGAGCTTCGGCTGATTTTGGATATTGCCGCGCATGGCAATTGGTACGATCTTGCGATAAAGGGACTGGGTAAGGCTGATTTTGAAGTACAGCTTGCAGGACGGTTGGAGACCGGAGTGGAAACCACTACTGATCCCTTATTGGCCTAGTGTTTTGCACGCAAAGCTGTTTTCATGAGCAGTCCCGCTGCTACAGTCGGTCGGACCTTTCGTTGCAGGATTTAGGTAATACAGCAATTTGACTGGGGCAGCTTGACTAAGGTCATTTAAAACTGCGATTAGACGTTCTTCTCATCGTAAGCGATTCGCTACAATGGGAAGAACGCACGAGTTTGGGTATATTTATAAAGTGATAAATTTGGTTTCGGGAAAATACTTTTGAATATAATTGCGGAGATAACGCTGTGTTTCTGTGCTGATGGTACTGTCCTCGAGTACAGGGAACGTATTGTATATCACCGAATGCAGATTGATTCCTCGTTTGGCAATGGCTTCCAGGCTTAATAGGGTATGATTGATACTGCCCAATTTGCCGGAGGTTACAAAAAGCAAAGGATAGCCCATTTCTTTGATATAATCTATGATCAGGTAATCCTCCGTGAGTGGTACCATGAGGCCGCCGGCGCCTTCTACCAATACAGCATCATAGCGCTGGCTTAACTGGGCTGTAGCTTGCCTGATTTTTTCAAAGTCTATTTCACGTTTATCTATTTGTGCAGCCAGGTGTGGAGATGCAGGGTAGCTGAAAATTTCAGGCATGGTTATTTTCTCCTGGTCATCTTCGGTAAAGGCGATACCCATCAGTTCGCGGTGTAAGGTAATATCTTCAGAAATCGCTGTGTTTCCGGTCTGTACCAGTTTTTGAGTTATTGTACGCAGGCCGTCTGCATTCCATTGCTTTGCAATAAGACCAGTTGCGTAACTTTTGCCTATTCCGGTATCTATGCCGGATACAAAATAAATGTTGTTTTTCATTTCTATTTTTTTTTTGCTGCTTATTCGATTGCCAATTCAGTGTTACATGCTGTTGAGATTTCGCAGGGATCTGTCATCTGTCAGCGCATTCCGGAGCAGGTTTACTACGTATCAGTTCACTTTCCTATTTGGCGCTCTTGTTTAATGCGTTCATTGTTCAATCCGAAACGGCTAAACCAGGGTTTAAAGCGCTACTTGTTGAATTGTTCATTTTTTCTTTGCGATGATATAGATGGGGTGATAAGTCAGTGGAACCCGCGTGCCCACAGCATAACGATCTATATATTCGGTACAATAGGCCTGAAGCTTGCTTTTTGTCCAGCGATGATTTTTTATGCCTGTCACTCCGGTTTCTTTCAGGTGGCTGAGCACCTGTAAGGGGCTTTCAAAGCTGAGGCTCAGGAGTTCTTCTTCTACGGAGAGAATTTCATAGCCCAATGCCAACAATTCCGCTACCAGTGCCGATTGGGTATGATAGGTTAAGCCGACTCCTGTTGTACTGCTGATCTCGCGCATATTTTCTTCGCCAAATGTGCTGAATGCTAGGATACCATGCGCATGAAGTGCGGTATGGCAGCGCGTAAAGAAGGCGCTGGGGTCTTCAAACCATTGAATAGTGGAACAGGAGGTAATGAGATCCAGTCCGCCGGGTAAGTTACAGGTTTCGGCATCGACACAGATAAAGCTGTAATGTTGCGAACCATGCTGCGGCATGGTCTGTTGCCGTAAATCATACTGTTGCAAGGCAGTTTGTCGCGAACTATGCTGCGACAAGACAATACTCTTCATACTTTTGATCATTTCTGGACAGATATCGTTGAAGATCGTATGCTTCGGAGAAAGGTACTGGAGCAACAGGCGGGAAAAGAGTCCGGTTCCACAGCCTATTTCGAGCACCCTGTCTGGACTGATGAGAAAAAGGTTCCGAAGCAGGTTGATCATTTTTTCGGCAATTTGACCTTGTACAACCGCGGCCGAGTGGTAACTCTCTGCGGCTTTCGAAAAGCGGGATCGGATCCGTTGTTTGTCCATGATGTTAAGCATTTTAGATCTCCTGCAAAAGTTGTTTAAATAATTTTTCGGGATAGTGGGTCATGTCGACACATTTATGAGAAGTGTGCGCCCATGCCCGTTGTTGGTTTTCCGAACTGAAAATGCGGTCATGCTTTCCGATATAGGCCTCATCCCATTGGAAAGCTGTTGCTGATGGTACTGTCGCCCGCTCTTCAATTGCGATCAGTTCTTTTTGCAGACTCGCGATGTCCCGCCTGGGGGCTCTAGCAAGAAAATGGTTTAACGTCTCCCTTGAACCACACATCCGTAGTCTGAATTTATCAAGCGTTTTTTCGCTTAGCGTGTTCAAGGTGGCCCTGAATACCTGGACTGGAATTCCTCTGTTGTCATCAATCGGAAATGGCGTGCCATTGATTGCTGTACAGGTACTGATCGGATAATGCTTTAACCGAAGTTCCGGTAATACCTGTGAGGCCGCCCATACACCCATAGACCAAGCGAAAATCTGGATTTCTTCGTAGCCCTTTAGGAGATTTTCGTCCAGCGCTAAGGAGGAGTAGTCGTATGCGATCATTAGATCCTGTTCGGATCGGGCGTAACCCGAAAACAGATGCTCATCCATTCCCCATCCCGCAAAGAATAGGACAAGCTTTTTGTTGGATGGTACTGGATTATTTAGTGGTACCAAATTATCTGGGTTGACCGGATGAAGTGCATGGATAATTTTTTTCAATATCATAGGCTTGCTGCAAGTTGATGGATAAGCGATGTCGTTATACCCGACGTTAATGAAATACGTATTCTTGAAGTTCCTTCCGGTACAGTAGGTGGACGGATGGGCAGTACATAAAATCCTTTTCGCTGCAGGTCTTCGGCTTTCAGTAACGCCGCGTTGCTATCGCCTATTATAAGAGGTAGAATATGGCTTTGTGAGCAGCATTCGTAACCTTTTGCGATGATCTGCTGTTTGAGCAATATACTGTTTTTGCGCAATTGCTGACGTCGATCTGAAAAACTGTCCAAGCGTTCCAGAATAAATAAACTCCATAGAAGATTGATCGGCGGGAGTGCAGTTGTGAATAGCAATGTCCGCATTTTATTGATCAGGTAATCCCGAATCGGCCGTCGACAGACGAGATAACCACCTAAGGATGCCAGTGCTTTTCCAAAGGTGCCTGCGAGGAAGTCAATGTCCGCAATGCAACCTTGCTCTTCAGCGCAGCCAAGTCCTCTTTCGCCACGTACGCCCATCGCATGAGCCTCATCCACATACAACATGACATTCGAATAACGGCGTTTGAGACGAACCAGATAACCGAGGTCTGTACAGTCACCGTCCATACTGAAAATACTTTCAGTGACGATAATGACGCGTTCGAAACGGGAAGCATGTTTTGCTAGTAATTCTTCCAGATGGGCATAGTCGGCATGTCGATACCGGAAATACTGAGCTGTCGAAAGCCGGATGCCATCAATTAGACTGGCGTGCACCCATTTGTCAGCCAGGATTAGGGTACGCCCATGGCAGATGGCTGGAAGTATACCTGTGTTCATGTGATAACCACTGTTAAAAACCAGCGCACTTTCTGTACCGAACATCGCGCTCAACCG
This sequence comes from Sphingobacterium sp. NGMCC 1.201703, assembly GCF_047784615.1. NCBI lineage: Bacteria > Pseudomonadati > Bacteroidota > Sphingobacteriia > Sphingobacteriales > Sphingobacteriaceae > Sphingobacterium > Sphingobacterium sp. NGMCC 1.201703. Next base: position 223,596 of record NZ_JBLOHD010000007.1, read on the forward strand.
CTTCTCCAGTTGGGTATACAGCACATGATTTCCAGTTAAGAGACGTGAAGATGAAGCGCTGAAAAGCGCATTTTCGCTGTTGACCGATTGTAAAAATTCTTCACGCAATGTCAGGTCCGTAGCCAGATCCAGATAATCGTTTGAGGAGAGGTTGTAACCGTTTTTCTCTTCGTATTGGATGTGGTTTCCCTGCTGGATAATCAGGGGGAGTGTTCGCCTATTTCCTTGTTTTTCGAGTTTGTGAAGTTCATCCACAAAGCTATCGAGTAGATTGTTTTCCATTAGTCGATTTCTTTGACGACCTTGAGTAGAGCCTGTGTCAGTTTGTTTAACTCTTCCGTATTGATAATAAAAGGAGGCATGATATAAACCAGTTTGCCAAAAGGTCTGACCCAGACGCCTTCTTCCACAAATCGTTTTTGTATACTTACCATGTCTACTGGATTTTTCATTTCGATGACAGCAATAGCTCCCAAAATCCGGACATCTTCTACCTGGGGGAAGTCTTTTGCCGGGGAAAGTGCTTGTGTCAGCTGTGTTTCAATATATTTCACCTTTGCTTTCCAGTCCATTGACAATAATAATTTGATCGACGCAAGTGCCACGGCGCAGGCCAGCGGGTTTGCCATAAAAGTCGGACCGTGCATAAACATACCCGGATTACCATTGGAAATGGTTTCTGCAACAGCCGTAGTAGTGATTACTGCGGATAAGGTCATGTATCCACCTGTCAAGGCCTTGCCAAGGCATAGAATATCTGGCTCTACATCCGCATGTTCACAGGCAAAGAGCTTACCGGTGCGACCGAACCCGGTGGCGATTTCGTCAAAAATCAGTAAGATATTATTCTCCTTGCAGAGTCGTGCTGCCTGACGGAGATATTCGGGATGGTAGAAGCGCATTCCACCGGCACCCTGGACAATAGGTTCAAGGATCAGGCCCGCCAATTCGTCCTGATGTGTTTTGATAAGCGCTGCTAAGGGGGCAATATCGCTCGCATCCCATTGGTCACCAAACCCAATTTGAGGGGCGGCTGCGAAGTAACGGAGGGGGAGGGTGTTGCCGAAGATGCGGTGCATGCCCGTCACAGGATCACATACAGACATGGCATTCCAGGTGTCGCCATGGTAACCCGAACGAACGGTAACAAAGTTGGTCTTGTTGATCTTCTTTTGTGCCCCCCAGTACTGTACAGCCATTTTGAGTGCCGCTTCCACAGCAACGGAGCCAGAATCGGCATAAAATATTTTATTGAGTGAGGGGGGGATGATCGCAAGCAGCATTTTACCAAGGGCAATTGCAGGTTCATGTGTCAAACCACCAAACATCACATGCGACATCTTGTTGAGCTGGTCCGTTACTGCAGCATTTAATACAGGATGGTTATATCCATGGACGGTACACCACCAGGACGACATGCCGTCGATCAGCTGCTGACCGTTTTCCAGTTCAATCACACAACCATCTGCCCGTTTCACCTTGTAGGCTGGCAGTGGGGCTGTGATACTGGTATAGGGGTGCCATAGGTGCTGTCTGTCGAAATCGTCAGTCTTATACGCTGTCATGCTATTATTTTTTTCAATTCCTGATTTTCGGTCTCTGATAGGCTGTCCCCGATCTATTATTTCCCTTGCTGTTTGGCCAGGTTGCGTTGAATTTTGTGGTCAGGTCGCGACCATTGTGGTTTTTCACCCAGTGCCTGGTATTGACTATCCTCCATTGCGATAGTTTCAGGCTGGCTTTTTTTCTCAAAGGGCTGTTGTGGGATTAAGCCCAGCGTTTTGAACATATCCATATCCTCGTTTACATCCGGATTGGCGGTTGTGAGCAGTTTATCACCTGCGAAAATGGAATTTGCCCCGGCAAAAAAACAGAGGGCCTGCCCTTCGCGACTCATCTTGGTACGGCCGGCAGATAAGCGAACCTGCGTTTGTGGCAATAAAATTCGCGCGGTGGCAACCATGCGTACCATTTCCCAAATCGATACGGTCTCCATGGCTTCCATCGGTGTGCCCGCGACCGGAACCAGCGCATTGATCGGTACCGACTCGGGCTGCGGATGAAGTGATGCCAATGTAATCAGCATATCCGCCCGGTTGGCTATGCTCTCGCCCATACCAATAATGCCGCCACTGCATACCGTAATATTTGTTTTGCGTACATTTTCGATGGTCTGCAAACGGTCATTGTAACTTCGGGTCGAAATAATTTCTTCATAGTATTCAGCAGAGGAATCCAGGTTGTGATTATAGGCGTAGAGGCCTGCTTCCGATAGGCGATGAGCCTGATTTTCGGTCAGCATACCCAAGGTGCAGCAGACTTCCATATCCAGTCTGTTCAGTGTACGTACCATATCCAATACCTGGTCAAACTCGGGGCCGTCTTTGACGTTGCGCCAGGCAGCACCCATGCATATCCGCGAACTGCCGCTAGCTTTGGCTGCCAAAGCTAGCGTTTTTACCTGTTCAACGCTCATCAGCTGCTCGGCCTTAACATCGGTATGGTAACGTGCGGCCTGCGGACAGTAGGCACAATCTTCGGGACATCCACCGGTTTTTATTGAAATCAATGTAGAAACCTGTACTTTATTGGGATCATGATGGGTTCGGTGGACTGTAGCCGCTTCGTACAATAATTCCATGATCGGTTTGTTATATAAGGCAACAACTTCTGCCTGTGTCCATTTCTTTTTAGTTTGCATAACATTTGTTTTTGATCGTTTGAAAAATCAGTTTTTATTGAAAAATATGGTGTGAGCCTCAAATTTTCAGCAAGCTGTTTTTCAGCTGAATTGCAAATATTACTGTTTAAAGTTTAACTTTGGTAGTCCGAAATAAATATAATGAGTAGTCCGGTTAGTATAGCTTTTCATTCAATTATCAAGATAGATCGCCGTAAGGAAGATGCGGTGTATATACAGATCGTCTATCAATTTATCAATGCTGTCAAGCGCAACTTGCTGGAGGATGGGGATCTTCTCCCAGGAAGCCGAAAGATAGCGACGGAATTGAATGTGCATCGAAAAACAGTGGTTGCCGCACTAGCGGAACTACAGGAGCAAGGCTGGGTGGAGATCTTGCCCAATAGAGGTACTTTTGTAAAAAATCCAGAACCTCTGAGCTCAGAAGTGACCGCGATTGAGGTCTTTAGGCAGCCACCAGATCGGGCTCCATATCATTTTAGAAGGGAATTGATCCTGGATACACCGGTAATGGAAGTCCCCGAAAAATATTATTTTACAGACGGTACCCCGGACTACCGTGTTATCGATACAGAAGAACTGGTTCGTTTTTACGCTGCAATGATGAAGCGGAAAAAAAAGAGCAATGAATTTTTGGCTACCGCCGACGGAAATCTGTTTTTTAGGGATCAATTGAGCTATTATCTCAATTTGACACGGGGATTCCATCTCTCCCGAAACTTTCTATTGCCTATTGCCAGCAGGGAACAGGTCTTTTCTATTTTATCGCGCCTACTGATTCAGCGTGGAGATATTGTACTGGTCGAAAATCTTAGCTATTTTTTGCCGAACATGATCTTTAGCCAAGCCGGAGCTAAGCTGAAAACGGTTCCTGTAGATGCAATGGGAATGGATATTGATTATATCGCAGATCATTTTGCACCCGGAGCAATCAGGTGTGTTTATATCAATACGAAATGCCAATATCCCACTACAGTAAGCCTTTCTGAAAAAAGAAAAATGCAGTTGTTGCAGCTGGCCGAACAGTATAATTTTATTGTGATCGAAGATGATGTTGATTTTGAGTCTTCGTTAGTCAAAGACAAGGGTGAGTCCCTTTTTCGTAAAAATGCAGGGAATAGGGTGATCTATACAGGGACTTTCGGTCGTTTTTTGGATCCAGGTTTTCAAATGAACTTTTTGATTGCTCCTCAAGATCTTTTGGAGGAGGGCAAAAAATACCTGAATCTCTTTGGTAAACCCAATTTTATGATCGAAAAAACATTGGGTGAAATTATCCATCAAGGGGATATCTTTCGGTATCAGCGGAAGTTTCAAAAAGTCATCGCCGAACGGAAAGACTTATTTGCAGAGTTGCTGCGTACCTATTTTGAAAATAAGATCGTTTTTGAGGTTCCGGTTTCGGGATTGGCTTTTTGGGTACGGTTTAATGTTGGTTTTTCAGTGATCGCTTTACAGGCGAGAGCCAAAGGGAAGGGATTGCTGCTGCCGAGCTACTGCCTTTACCAGAATCGAACGGTGACAGCCCTGCGTTTGGGGTTTGCTCATCTCGATGAAAAAGATATGCAGGATGCGATCAGTCTGTTGCATGAAGCCTATCAAGAGACTGTCGGAGCTAAGTGAGCGGTGTGATTTTGCGGTTGGGCTTTGCTGATTTCGATGAGAAAGACAGGTGTGATGCGTCTGTAATCCGAAATCTATATGAAGGTAGGGACAGAATTAGGATCAACTATGAAAAGAATAAGCCCGGAGAGGAATCAACCGGGCTTAGAGATTATATAAGGGGAATAATACTTGCTTAAAAAAGTGAAGACCTAGTCTTCATCGGTGATAATGTCATCACCATCTAACTCGAAACCTTCACCAAGAAAGGTATACTCTAGTTCGAATAATTCTGAATCTTTAATCATTTTAATTCTTTTTTTTGTTATTCAAATTTATTACCCTTATTTAAGCTTATCGTCAATATAACATGAAGTTTTTGTTAAGACAGCAACTAGATTTTTTTTAGTGAAATATCCAGTTTTTGCGCTTGAATGATCCGGCTAAAAAACTCCTTTAGATCAAAATATTCTTCTGGCAGAAACAACGGTTTGTTAAATTGAGTTGCGCTCTCAATAAGTAGGACATTCGGATCTGAATTGCTGACTTTAAAAATATAGCGGGCAGCGCGTTCGGGTAGCGCCATACTGATGTTCTTTAATTTTGCCTCGGGGGTGTATGTATATCCTTTTGGCAATTTGATTTCCATATAGCTTTCTTCGAGTATCAGGGATCCGAAATCAATCGGATAATTCCGTTCGGTCAGATTAAAAGGGTTTTTGGTGGTTTTGCTGTCAATATAAGGATTGAAAGCAAGCTGATCATTTTGTTGGCTGGCAAAATTTTCAATCTCAATTTCAAATTCTTCGGCGAATGGTTTGTCCAAAGAATCCCGGTTGGAGACTTTAAAACTATTGATTTTGATACGGTTATTTTCCTCATCCCATTTTTCGTAAAATTCCTCTTCGGAATTGCTGCCCTGTAGACGTTCACGCATGCGTGAAGCCGTATAACCATTACGGGATGTTACCCATTTTCCTTTTAAGGTACCATTTTCCATGAGCTCACCAAAGAAGAAATTACTTTGTGAGGCGGGAAGTTTGGACTCCAGTTTTACCCAGTCGGATTCTCCGGTCAGAGGGATAGAACGACCTTGGTAGTTGACGCATTTCAAGGGAATATTGCCGAAGGGTTCGTAGGGAGAGGTTGCATCTAATAAATAGTATTCTTCGCCGATTTTCACCTGAGCGACAACATGGTTGAATTCCGATATCGCGGGTGCATACAGGCCTGCATAGCCGTTGTCACGCGTTGATAAAATAATCGGGGTAGCCTCTAACTGGGCATAACGCAAGGCATTGACCAATCCGAGATTGATGTCGGCACTATTACCCGTTCTTTTTTCAAGCGCCTCTTTGATATTTTTCGCGTATATCGAGTGCTTCTTGTTCCATTTGATCTGTTTCTGAAAATAGGCATAGAGACGGGATGCTTTTGTGATATCATTGTTCGCCCCCTGCAATACAGGTTCGATAAATTCTTTTAAGGCTCCTTTGCGCTTGACCTGACCACCAAAACTTTCGTCTGCGACCAATTTTTCCCGTACATTCTCCCAGGTCATGGAGAAGTCTTTTGTAGGACCCATAGGGAAGCTATAGCGCCCAAGTTCAAAAAAGAGAATAGACCGGAAGTTTTTCGAGGAGGTCATATAATCTTCGCTGTGGAAGGCCGGAATATTCTCCATGATATAGGTCGTTTTGTTGCCCAGGACTTCGCCAATTGAACTTTCTAACCCGGTGTTATAATTATCGGTTTTGCGTTCTTTAATGGGAAATCCACCCTTTAAATTGGACTTGTAATGGCATATTTCCGGTATACGGGTGACATATTCGCTATAGATTTTGGGGAGTTCTTCCTGAAATTCCCAAGCATTGAGGTTAAAAATAAAAGGGGATTCCGTTTTGTAGCGATATTCAATAATTGTTCCCTCCTGGACCTGTGGGATAGCGGCCTTGGTCAGGGAAATGTTTTCCGAAGAATTTTCATTGAAGATATTGGCCTTTGTCATCTCTGTTTCAATGACTTTATCCCCTTCCAGGTGATAGGAAGCCCCCTTGATGTCCGTGACAACCTCGCGTTCATTGCCATTTTTGTAAAGTGGGATCGTGAAGTTCGCGTGTGCATAACCTTCCTTGTTCAAGATTTTGATCCGGACATGCTTTAAAAATTCGACAACCAGACCTTTCTGGGCAGTATAGTTGACCTGTGCGGAACCATATTCCCGAATGACAAAAGCATTGGCTGCAGTGTCCAATTTGCCAATATCGATGGCGAAATCCTCTTTTTTTACCTTACCGAATGAAAAATCCTGGGCATGAGCCCAAAAACTGCCGAGAATAAGCAGACTGGTGAAAAAGCCTTTCATAAAAAGTCACTATATGGTTAAGAATTATAGTGCTAATGTATGAAATAATCTTAGATGTTATACACTAATTTTTTTGCTTGAATTGCTATCGGGTAGCCTTTAAATAGCTGCTAATACTTAAAATCAAACGTCAGCGTGACGTACCGGTTGTCTCCATCTTTCCATTTTGGTCCCGAGAGTAAAATTTGCTTGGCCTGGTTGTCCAGGTACTCATTTGCACTCTGTAGGATGGTAATATTGGAAGGGAATCCATCTTTATCGATATCAAAATTCAGGCGTACGGTGCCCTCATAGCGGCTGTTAGCTGTTTTCTTTTTAACGTAATTATTAAATGACTTCCAGCCCCAGACAGGTTCTGCGCGCTTTATTTTCCGGGCAGACATGGTCGTCACCACGACTTCTTCAAGTACTGCTCCGGAAGGTTGTAATTTAATATTTAGGTTTTTGTTGCGGCGCATATTCAGCGCAACAGTATTATAACCTACTGCCATGATATCGACCAGTGAGTCTACGGTGCTTGGTTGAATGGTGGCTTTTCCCTGCGCATCAGTATTTGTCGCCAGTTTACTATTGGGCTGTATAATGGTAACTCCCGATATCGGCAAGCCGGTTTCTTTGTCACGAACAGTGACCTGTAACGGACTACCGTAGGTTTGCGGGGTTACATTGACACCGGCTACACGGCCGGCGAGCGCATTGCTTTGACTGGGTTGTTGCCCGCGGATCATAACCGTACTTCCGGTTATACTTTTTTTCGCCTGTGGCGCGTAACCAAATACCTCTACACTGTCAAGCAGTTTGGAGTCGCCCATAGTTCGCTCCCTGTGGATGCCACTATTCATTTTTTCACTCAGCGCGATTCGGATAGGGGACTCCTTATGAATCGGAGCGGTTTCTTCCGTTGTATGTCGAGGTAGGCCTGCGGGTTTATTGTTGTCCGCCAATCGAGGATTGTCCTGCTCTTTACTGTCCGTTGCGATGGCTGACGAAGTCGTTGTATCGTTCTGAGGTTTGGATTTTAGTACGGGCACATCAGCCGGTACAGCAACATCTGCTGTAAGTTTTGCTTCAGAAGGGCTTCTCTGTTGCTGGAAATAGAGGATACCTGCACTTAGGATAGCAACTACAGTAGCTGCAATCGCCAGTCGTTTCCAGTCGAAGACTTTTATTTTTGCTTCTTTTCTATGCTCAATGTGTTGCGCAATACGTGCGTTGAATTCGGAAGGAACAGTACTGTTTTGATCCATTTCTATACCCATAAGAATATCCGCCAACATGGGATCACGTTGGGCCTCACGTTCAATGGCGTACATCTCTTTGGGAGAAAGTTGGCCGTTGACGTATTTCTTTAAGTACGCTATGTCATAATTACTGTCGCTCATTCCAAGCCTCCATGCAATTTTTTAAATTCCGCTTCCCGTTCTGGATATAACTTTTTACTTCATTTAAGCTATATCCCGTCGAGTCGCTGATCTCTTTGTAACATTTTTCCTCCAGAAAAAAGAGTCTGACGGACTGTTGCTGTTTGTCCGGTAATTTTTCCAGGCAGCCTTCCATCGCAGTCAATTGTTCCTCTTTTTCATCCTGTTGCTCATACTGATGCAGATCTCCGGGATATTTCACAAATTCATCCAAAGAAATTTGTGATTTGTTCTTTTGTGACCTTAGATACATCAGGCAATGGTTTTTGCCCAGCACATAAAGCCATCTCGGAAAGTCTTTGATTTCTTGCTTATTAACCTTGTAGATAAGCTCTTCAAAAATATTCATCACGGCATCCTTGCTCAGTTCTGGATCTTGAAGATACCTTAGGCAGACATAATAGACCATCTCGGTATGTCGTTGATAAAGGTTTCCCAATACCTTGAGATCTGTGGTCTCCTGATATTGCAGCAAGAGCTCCTGGTCTTGCGTGGAATCCTTCTTTGACGACTTGAATGCGAACATTTTATTTGCTAAAAATATTTTTTTTTTCTGGTTTATGGAAATTTAATATTTGACGCATCCCTTGACAAAATTTGAACGATATGAGAACAATACTTTTTTTAATGAGCATGTTGCTATCCCTTGGTGGATACGCCGGCCAGCAATACGAAGTGAAAGGGAAAGTGACCGATGCAAAGACTAAAATGGCGTTAAGTGCTGTGGTTGTCATAAATGTAGAAACTAATGCGCGTACAGCTACCGATCGTGACGGAAATTATCAGATCCAGGTAACATCCGGTAAGACCACTTTGGAGTTCAGGTCCCTTGGTTATATTACCCAAAGGGTGAAGGTAAAAGGGAAGGCTACGATGGATATTAGCCTGGTACCGGATAACCGTACACTGGAAGAGGTTGTCGTTGTAGGCTATGGTAAAGTTGCGAAAAGAAATACCGCATTTACGGCGAATGCCTCCTCGGCCTTAGCAGGTCAGGCACAAGGAATCTATATTCGTGGCGGTTATATACCGGAGCAAAGCCAGGAATCGTATCAAAAAATCAAAGAAAATAAGTTTATCAATCCAATGAAGGAACCGTTGTCGACATTTGCTGCAGATGTGGATGCCGCTTCATACAGCAATGTGCGCCGGTTTATCAATGCGGGCAGTCTACCCGATAAGGATGCTGTACGCGTTGAGGAGATGATCAATTACTTTCAGTATCAGGTAGCTGGACCAAAGAACGGTGATCCGGTGAATATCGTAACCGAATTGACCAAGGCGCCTTGGAACGATGCACATCAGTTGATGCGAGTGACTTTAAAAGCCAAAGATATCCCGACGGACCAACTCAAAGCCTCCAACCTGGTTTTCTTGATCGACGTATCAGGATCGATGATGGGCGCGGGACGCTTGCCTTTAGTAAAATCTTCCCTGAAAATGCTGGTGGATCAGTTGCGTGATATTGATCGTGTGGCTATTGTCACCTACGCAGGTTCAGCCGGAGTGAAACTGGAAAGTACCAGCGGTAGCCAGAAAATGAAAATCAAAACAGCAATAGATGAACTGGAAGCGGGAGGAAGTACTGCCGGTGCCGCCGGGATCAGAAAAGCCTATGAGATTGCCCGCCAAAACTTGGTCAAGGGTGGCAACAACCGGATTATCCTGGCCAGTGATGGTGATTTCAATGTAGGCGAGAACAGCGATGAGTCTATGGAGGAACTGATCAGTAAAGAGAGTAAGTCTGGTGTTTTTCTGACCGTGCTTGGCTATGGCATGGGAAATTTGAAAGATAGCAAAATGGAGATTTTAGCAGATAAAGGACATGGCAATTACGCTTATATCGACAATATTTCCGAAGCACGGAAAGCCATGGTGACCGAATTTGGCGGTACATTATTTACGGTGGCTAAAGATGTGAAGATTCAGGTAGAGTTCAATCCGAATTATGTGCAGGCTTATCGCTTGGTCGGCTATGAAAATCGTTTGCTTGAAGCCGAAGATTTCAATAATGATCAGAAAATGGGTGGCGACATGGGCGTAGGGCATGTGGTGACAGCGCTGTATGAAATCGTTCCTGTAGGCGTTAACTCCGAGATGGTCGGAACGGTAGATCCATTGAAATACCAGCAAAATTCAACTAAGTATATTGAGGTCAAAGGCAACGGAGAGTTGGCAACGGTCAAATTCCGTTATAAGGAACCGGATGGCGAAAAAAGTAAATTGCAGCAACATGTAGTACAAGCTAAGGTAACCGAGTTGAATAAGGTCAGTGAAGATTTACGTTTTGCAACGGCTGTGGCCGAACTGGGGCTGTTACTTCGTGATTCGGACTTTAAACAACAGGCTAATTTTGACCGTCTGATCGCACGTGCGAAGGCAGCAAAGGGAACCGATAATGAAGGTTATCGTGCTGAATTTATCCGAATGGCCGAAAATGCACGGGATTTATCGAAAGCGAAATTGTAGAAGGCTTAAAATACAAGCTAAAACGCATTAATATCCGATAGGAAATTGTGTCTGATCAGTAATAAAGTTACTGGCCAGACACAATTGAATATAATGAAGTGTTTGGGATATTTCGATATTAAATTAATTGTAACTATCTTTGAAATAGAGCTTTTACAGTAATGAGAGCCAAGGAGGGTAAAATGACACATGCTGAAAAAAATATAATAAAAACATATTCTATTCTTTTTGAAAACTTAAGTTCTATCGGGAAGCTTGAATTGTTAGAGCGCTTGGCTAAGTCATTAAAAAAAGAGAGAAAATCAAATGAAGATGAGTTTTTTAAGTCATTTGGCGCTTTTGCTTCTGAAAAATCAGCGGAAGATATTATTGCTGAAATCAAATCAAGTCGAAGATTTAAAGTTGATGATTTAAAATTGTAAAAAGGAACATCGCCTGTGAAACAATATTTACTTGATACATGTATTTGTATTTTCTTTTTGCGTGGTAAATTAAATCTCGACAGTTTAATAAAAGAAAAAGGGGTTGAGAATTGTTTCATTTCTGAAATTACTGTTTTTGAGCTAAAATATGGAGCGGAAAACAGTGAAAATCCTCAAAAATCTCATAAGGCTGTTGATGCATTTATCAAAGGACTGACCGTAATCCCAATATTGGGATCGGTGGAACAATATGCAAAAACTAAAGTGAGATTGAGAAAAGAAGGGACTCCTATGAACGATGAATTTGATTTAATAATTGCAGTAACTGCCTTAGAAAATGAGTTTGTTCTGGTTACTGATAATTTGAAAGATTTTCGTTATATAAAAAATTTAAAGCTTGAAAATTGGTTTGAAAGGAAACAGTGATCGGTTTCAACTTTTTGATTTCTTCTTAATCCTGGGTTATAACACTAATATTATCCACTTTCATTCAATAAGAATATCCATAAAATACTTTACACCCCTTTTACTTCCCATGGTTGATTACCGGCCTTTTGTTAAATTGGTTAATCGTTTTTTTATCGAATTTTCAAACAATGTATCTTTATCAAGTTTTTTTGATTCAACGAATAAATAAATTTGAGATAATAAAGAGGGGAAAGTGGAGTTTATTAATAAATTTGAAGCATGAAGAACTTCCTATTAATATGTTTTCTCTTTTTTGGAGCGCACAGTGGGTTGGAAGCCCAAAATACAACGCTCAACAAGCAGCAGACCATAGCTTACATCAATAAGCTCTACAAGATTGCCTATCGCTATAAAGAAACCAAAATTGATACGGTTACGGTGGATGGCAAAGTCCTGACCGTTTTTCTGTCTACTGGTCAGCATTATAGAAGCGATCTATCGAAATCCGAGCCACTTGCTGTGGCACGCGTAAAATCGGGCTATCAAATCCGTTATAAATCCGCCGCGAGCACCGAAGAGATCCTCTGGGCTATCCAGACCGAAGATGATGCCAAACGTTTGCAGAAAGCGCTACAGCATTTGATCGGGATATTAAAAACCGAGAAAAAGACGGATCCTTTTGAAAGCTAGGGGCAGGCTATTGTTGCATTACTAAACTCATTTGTCTTTTTTGTGTTTGGCAACATATGAACTCACCGAATATCAGCGAAAATATGGAATATGCACACAAAAGGTGTATTTCGGATAAAGAGATTAACCGAAATGCCCGCTAATATAATTACGTGTAGTTTCATGTTGCGGGTTGTTAAAAATCTGATGCGTATCCCCCTGTTCAATTATTTCTCCGAGGTACATAAAGACCGTTTTGTCGGCGACACGTTGTGCCTGTTGCATATTATGGGTGACTATAACTATCGTATATTTTTTTTTCAGATGATGAATAAGTTCCTCGATTTTCAGGGTACTCACCGGATCCAATGCCGAGCAAGGTTCATCCATCAAAATAATTTCGGGACGCAGCGCTACCGCACGGGCGATACAGAGCCTTTGTTGCTGTCCCCCAGAAAGCCGTGTGGCGGGCTTTTTTAAATCATCTTTAACCTCCTCCCAGATATAAGCTTCTTCCAATGCCTTTTGTACGGTCGCCTTATCAGCAATCAGATTGTTAATCTTAAGACCATAGCTGATATTTTCGTAAATACTCTTGGGAAAGGGATTGGCTTTTTGGAAAACCATACCGATGCGTTTGCGGAGATCGGTAACCTCTATATCTTTTTGATAGATCTCGCGGCCATCCAGCTTGATATGTCCCTCGATTCTGGCCTCCGGATAGAGGTCGTGCATGCGGTTAAAACTTCGCAAAAGGGTGCTCTTGCCACAGCCTGAGGGACCTATCAGCGCCGTAACTTTGTTTTCTTCAAATTCGATATTGATATTCTTCAATACCTGTTTGCTCCCAAACCATAGGTTGAGCTGTTCTGCGACCAATTTACTTTTCATTATTTCTAAACTTATACCGGATATAGAAAGCTGTTAAATTCATAAGGAAGACCACAATAATCAGCACCAATGCCGTTCCATAGGCGATGGGTCTGACTTCTTCGATAGACTGATGTTGTGTTGACAACATATACAGGTGATAGGGCAGCGCCATAAACTCCTGATTAAGGTTGCCAAAGGAATTGGTGATGTAGAATGCGGCTCCCGTAAAGAGTATAGGCGCTGTTTCTCCAGCGGCTCTGGACAATGTCAGGACGATACCAGTTAGTATACCGGGCAAAGAGGCGGGAAGCACCACATCTTTGATCGATTCGAATTTGGTGGCTCCCACAGCCAGTGCGGCCTCGCGCATGCTTCGTGGAATACGGAGCAGGGCCTCTTCCGTCGTTGTGATTATATAGGGAAGGGACAAGAGCCCTAGGGTCAGTCCGGCAGATAAAATCGACGTTCCGAGGTTCAAGGCCTGCACAAAAAGTGCCAGACCGAATAATCCATAGATAATGGATGGGACACCGGATAAATTGCGGATCGAGGCCCGGATTGTACGGGTCAGCCAGGTATTCTCTGCATATTCGTTGAGATAAATGGCGCAACAGATGCCAAACGGAATGGAAAATATTGCCGTGATCAAGGTCAGAAATACGGTACCGATGATCGGGGTGAGGATACCGCCCTGTGTCATGCCATTGGTGGGCAGCTCAGCGACAAATTCCCAGGACAGTACCTGGTAGCCCTTGCTGAAAATATCGTACAGGATCACGCACAAAAAGAAGCAGACAAGTCCTGTGGACAGGAGAAGTGTACCCCATTCGACGATCGGTGCCAGTTTTTTGAATTTACGCAGCATGGTATTTTCTAAAGCGGTTAATAAAATATTCACCAATCAGATTGGCCACCAAGGTCATAAAGAATAAGACAATCGCTATGGCGAACAAGGCATAATAATGCGTGGTCTGATAGGGGACTTCCCCCATTTCGATAGCGATGGTTGCGGTAATAGTTTTGACCGAATCAAAAAATCCCTTGGGAAATATCGCGGCATTACCGGTAGCCATCAGTACGGTCATGGTTTCGCCGATGGCCCTTCCGAGTCCAAGCATGACTGCTGCAATGATTCCTGGGGCCGCTGCCGGGATCGTAATCTTACGGAGAGTCTGCCAGCGCGACGCGCCAAGGCCATAGCTCGCTTCACGGTACGTTTGCGGTACCGCATGTATGGCATCTTCGGAGATGGTAATAATGGTTGGAAGAGCCATGATGGCCAATAAGATTGCACCATTTAATGCGTTCAGTCCATTGGGTAGATTGTTTAGATCTGCTATTCCCGGACCAACCAATACAATCCCCAAAAAACCGATCACCACCGAAGGGATTGCTGCAAGCATCTCTATAGCTGGTTTTAAAATCGTCTTGAGTTTGGGACTTGCATATTCGGAAATAAAAGCTGCTGTCCCCACCCCTAGTGGAACGGCAATCAGCATCGCACCGAAAGAGACAATGGAAGTACTCACAATTAAAGGTAGAATGCCGTAGACGGGTTCTGCTGCTGTGGGGTTCCATTGGCTTCCGCTGATAAAATCCAGAGGCGAAACTTCCAGAAAGAAGGCGACCGCGTTATAGAGCAACATAAAGAAAATACCACCCAGAAGCGCAAGTACCAAATATCCGGTAGACTTGAATATGATTTTGGCAATCTGATCGATGGCTATTCGTTTTTTGTACTGCATGTTATTTAATGAATAAGGTAATAACCTGAGTTTTCAATAATCTTCGTTCCTTCCCCTTTGGTTTCGAATTGGATAAACGACAGCACCTTTGGCCATGACTTTTCGGGAATAAATTGATAGAGGGGGCGTTGGAAGAAATATAACCTGTTTTTTATCGCTGCTGAATCTAAGGGCGATATCGCATTGGAATTGACATCATTTTTAATTTTCAATACCTTGATCCCCTTGTTATCTTGAATTTTTTTGGAGATATAGCCCGCACCGACATAGCCGATACCTGATTTGTCGATTTTGATGGCTTCCAGAATCTGTGCATTGCCGGTCATTTCCTTGGCCTTTTGGCTGTAGACTATTTTCAGTTTCTTGCGAATAAATGAATAGGTACCCGAACTGCTCTGTCTGCCATAAATATTGATCGGAATGTTCCTGCTGGAAACAGATTTCCAGTTTTCGATCTCCCCACTCATGATTTTTGACAGCGTTTTCACATCAATCTCCGAGATCGGATTGTCGCTATGCACCACAAAAGCGGTAGCATCTTCGGCAAAGACAACGGTTTTGAGGTCTATTTTTTTCTTTCTGAAGAGCGCCTGTTCTTCTTCGGTCAGTGGCCGTGAGGAGTTGGCGATATCTGCCTGTCCATTCAATAGGGAAGTAATGCCGAGCCCAGAGCCCCCGCCTGAAATAGCCATGCTGAAGCTTGGATCGGTCCTGTTATATGCTTCGGCAAGATTAACGGCAAGATTGACCTCCGTATCCGAACCTTTCATTTTAATGGTATGATCTGTATTGCCACAGGACCATAACAGGAGGCTGAAACTAAAAAGTATCGTATAAATAAAGCGATTCAAAGCCATATCATTCATTCTTACTAAGTTAAACAGAACAACAAGGATTTTGTGTTAGCACAATGTTATCTTATTATGAAGTAATATTCCGTAAATATATTTTTACGTTGATGTATTCGCCATATTTTTAGTTAATTTAGGTAGAGCCACTCAGCGAGGTTTTTTCTGAGGGTATAATCAAAAATAAACGAACAGTATAAGCATCGATCATTGCGAAAGCTGACCTGAGATATAAAAAATGGCTAACAGATTTCTAATTGACGAACAGACAAAAAAAGACCTGCAACTCAGCAGTACTTTTGGACGGAGTGTTCTTGACTTTTTCAGCAACACAACGACGGACGGAGGAAGTCGGGTATTGCAAAGTTTTTTTTTATCTCCGACGACTAACTTAAACCTGATTGCGGAAAGGCATAATAAGATAAAACGTATGTTACCATTCGTGGATCATTCCTTTTATTTTGATAAATCCATACTTTTGGACCTGGAAAAGTTTTTGGTCCCAACTCCCAACGCGAAGTCTTTCCTTTATGTGCTGAACGTATTCAGAGTAAGTTCTCCAACGTATTTTTATACCAAGCGATCGATGATCGAAATCGTTGATGTATTACTTAACTTTCATCGATTTTTAGCTGTGGTAATGCAGGTAAATGACGATGCGGATATTGCCGAATATTTCGAAAAATCTAAATACTGTTTAAAAAAGATATTGAAAACCGATAATTTCCGTAGCGCTAAACTTCATGTCACTCATTTTAACTTTGATATTTATAACCATATTATTCGTTGTGATTTATTGAAGGAACTTAAATCCATTTTGGGCTTTTTGTACGAAACTGACGCCTATTTAGCAATTGCAAAATCCTTCAGGCACAAAGCCCATTGTTTCCCGGTTTTTACCAAAAAGGGGGAAACGGGGAAACTCTGTATTGCGGGATTATACCATCTTTTTCACTCGAAGCCAATACCCAACGATATTTTTATGGCGCGCTCAGAGAAGGTCTGGTTTCTTACAGGAGCCAATATGGCTGGTAAATCCTCCTTAATCAAGTCGATAGCAATAGCTGTTTACTTAGCCCATATCGGTTTTCCTGTCCCCGGCCTCGCCATGGAAACGGATGTACTGGATGGATTATTCACTTCAATCAATATAAACGATAATATAGATTTGGGCTACAGTCATTTTTATAATGAAGGGATTCGGCTTAAAGAAATCGCAGATCAGCTACAGCCTAAGTCAAATGCCCTGATCATCCTGGACGAGCTGTTTAAGGGAACGAATAACGAAGATGCTTCACTGGCAATATTTGAAGTGATGAAATTCTTTACTGTAATTGATGGGCCATTCGCGATTGTATCTTCCCATATTGCAGAGTTGGCTGAAAAGCTAAAAGGGCTGAGTAACATTAGTTTTAAAAGACTGAATATTGAGAAAGACCATGCAGGCTTACCTTTTTTTACCTATAAAATCAGTGACGGGATTGCCTATGAGCGTCTGGGAATGTGGTTATTGAACAAAAGCGGCGTATTTACTTCTTTTCAGGAATTAATGAAATAATCCTGTTTATCATCAACACGCATTTGGCATAACTATTTCTTCAGTTTGATAAGGACAATATTGTCTTTATTCCAAATCATTCTTTTTCTGCAGTAATTTTGCCGACATAAACGCTGTTCATGCTACGATTGCTGCCATCTGTCGCTGCGAAACCCAGATAGACATGAAAAATTGAGCTTTCACTGATCTTAGGTAGGTCGATCAACTGGGATCGGTGTTCGATGCTATTACCCAATAGCAGTCCATTTGATTGATCCATTGAATTTTCAGGTAGTAAGAGCGCCATGGCCCTAAAGTCAATTAATTCATGGTTCAGCAGTTCCTTAGTCATTTTGGGTTCCCATTTGATTTCGAGTTTATGGTCTACGATCTCGGTGGATGTGGAAACAATAAGATCGTCCAATCCTCTACTGATCGCAAATTTTTCATAATTGATGGCAGGCCCCTGTGCCCCCATGAGGACGGCATGTTCAAGATGATAGGACATAGCCGCATTAAAAGCGGTCATGTTTTCTGCATAATGCTGAAAACCTAAGCGGAAAAATTTTGTAAACGGGGCCAGAAAAGTTTGTGTAAAGCCAAATTTACCCCTGTTTTTTTCCTCGCTGTCCGATAGTTTTCTTTTTTTTCTGACTTTAGGAAGGGAACGTACATAGGTGATATCCTTCCATTTGCAAAATACGACAGCGCCAACTTTTCCGGAGGGGGCACCGTTTGCTCCATTATTTACTCGTGCCATAATTTTTATACTTGGTTTGAAGCTGTTAACAGACAAGTGGGGGAAAGGTTTGCTTTAACTCCTAGATTCATTGTAATTTAATAGATACAAAATAGGGATGTAATAGGGAGTTTATACGCTTTTATCCGAATGAAGTCCGAATGAGGTCCCTATTATGTCCGAATAAAGTCCCTGTTAAATTACAAGAAAGCCCCCAGTTGAATCCTTGCTGTTCCCCATCTTTTGTGTGGAAGAAGCACAGGGGGCTCCTGCTGATCTCGCAAAAAAAAACAGGCATTTCGCCTGTTTTGTAGCATATCGTAATAACTATTGTAGAGATTGCTTAAAATAGAAGTATGGTGAAGACTGGAATAAGTGCAATCATTGAATACATGACGGTAGTTCTCTTTTGGAGATATAGACTGATCGATAACAAGAGTTCATTATTCGCTTTACTCTCTATTGTACCACCATTGCCCATGACAGAAGGATTGATTTCAACTAGTTCGCCCTGTTCATCTTCGATTTTCCAGGACGACAGC
This sequence comes from Sphingobacterium sp. NGMCC 1.201703, assembly GCF_047784615.1. NCBI lineage: Bacteria > Pseudomonadati > Bacteroidota > Sphingobacteriia > Sphingobacteriales > Sphingobacteriaceae > Sphingobacterium > Sphingobacterium sp. NGMCC 1.201703. The sequence continues at coordinate 241,937 of NZ_JBLOHD010000007.1, forward strand.
CACATATTACGAGTACTCCATTTGTATTTCCTGTCAATAAGACTGATGGTTGCCCCACCTGTCCAGTTGTTGTATTCGATGTCACCGATCAGTTCACCGTATTTATTTCGTATTTCGGTATAGGGATTGAAAAGTCCTTTATTGATAAAGCGATATTGATCCGAGCGGATAGAAACATTGGCATCCAGTGTCCAGTCATTGGATTCCAATGAACCTATCAGGCTATCCTGTTTATATAACTTTGATTTATTTCCCAAGAAATTGTTTTTCCAGTTGTAAATAGATCTCTTTTCCATAACTGTTCAGTTTAATATGTTTATTTTCCACATTAGTATGGTAGCAGCGAATTATGTTACAGTTTTAGCTGAAAAAATGTGATACCTAGTTTGATACCAGGTTTAGGGAGATCCTTAATTCTAATGGGAAAGGGTAGTGATGTCCGTTAAAAAAACGTATTTTTGTATTTAAAATCACATTACATTGACACATCAAGAAAAGTCGAGTCGGATCAGAAAGGAGATCAATCTGTCCTATCAGCAGCTAAAAAGGGCTTATCCGATATTAAACCTTCAGAACAGTATTGGATTGGTTATATTTTTAGTGGCCATTGTTGCGATCCTTGCGGTATCGATCGGTTGGTACAAGGCCGTTGTTCCCACTTGGCTGATGATTGTTGCGAATGCATTTTTTATGGGCGTGTTGCATGAAATTGAGCATGATCTTATTCATTGGCTATATTTTAAGAAGCAGAAAGCCGTACATCATTTTATGCTTTTTAGCGTTTGGATCTTACGCCCATTGACCGTAAACCCCTGGATCCGGCGTACCTTACATCACCATCATCATAAATTTTCGGGAACATTACATGATGTGGAGGAACGTAGCGTAACCAATGGTGAACGATGGACAATCAAACGGCTGTTGACAACACCGGATGTTGTTTTGGGAGGACTGTTGCGCCTGCATCGTATGTTTAGTGATATGGATCGGGAAGTGAAGAATGGAAACCTGAAAGTGGAGACATCATCCAAATTAAAACAGATTATGTTCTTGAGTATCGTTCCCGTGACAATTTTTGCACACGTTATCCTATATTTCTTTTTTGCGGACGCGCTAATGGACTGGTTAAATGGACGATCTGTGATAGATTTTAGTTTTCCACACTATGTGGATAACATGTTGATAAGTCTACATGTGATTATTTATACGATCCTGTTGCCTAATTTACTGCGGCAGTTCTGCCTACATTTTATCACCTCCAACATGCATTATTTTGGTGATGTGGAGGAAGGAAATGTGATCGAACAGACGCAGGTGCTCAATATCTGGTGGACTTATCCGATGCAATTATTCTGTTTCTTTTTTGGCTGGACACACAGTATCCACCATTTTGTCGTCAATGAAACTTTTTATGCGCGTCATATCGGCCGTAAGAAAGCACAGGCGGTGCTGCGAAAGTATGGTGTTCGGTTCAATGATCTGGGTACTTTCAAAAGGGCTAACCGTTTTCGGGAGTTTTCAAAGTAAAGTCACTTTTTCGGTACTCCTTGTAATTGCCATGTTGCTCGTATGAAAGCGTTCCTTCTTCGCAATAAGCGGATAGATAAACCGAGAACTTGTTGCTATGACTTTTATCGACGTCCAGTTTATGTAGTACTTCGGCAACACGTTTGGGCTGATGAAAGAAATCAGAGTGGTAAACCAGTTGATCCAGTTTCTTATTGATCGAGATTCTTTCTTGTACGTCCGGGGAGAGGGAATATGGGGGGCTGAACGTGATGTCGTCCTGAAAAAATTCCCTGGGTTGAATTTCAAGGCTATGGCACAATAGCAGGAAGTTGGTCATGGTGAGGTCTCTACCTTTTTCGATGCCATTTAAAGTTCCTGTTGAAATGCCTGTCAGGTTTGACACATCTCTCAAGGAATAATACAGTTCATTACGTCTTGTACGAAAGCGTAAGCCAATCCAGTCCAGTTTAAGTTTGTTATAATCCGTCATGTAACGAATTGAATAACAATTTGTGCAAAAATTTGTATATTATTTTGTTTGAAAATTTGCTATTATATTTTTTTTCTTTAAATTCGTTATGACATGGATTTAAAAGAATGTTTTATGTCAAAATTGTTCTTTGTGAATATTATTTAATGATATTATTTTGTATTTGTCTTAATTGTAGATGTTTGTTCTTTTATTGATAGTCTATTAATGTTGTATTTTGTTTTTGTCAATATGTTTAAAAAATTGCAAAATGACCCTATCTACCTGTGCTAGGCCTGATCTAGTGCATGCCAAATGAAAAACTCGACTTGCCCAGCTTCGGTTTTCCACAAAATCCGTCAATTTCAGCTGGGGCTGCGGTAAGTCACTTATTTCTCTTTTGATGGTGCTTGTAATCTCCCTGCTTGTCGTGTTCTTTCTTCACAATAGGCGCCCAGATAAACAGTGAATTATTTATTGGCAAGTATACGCTTTGCGCTATCGGAAGCAATGAGCAAGGCTGTCGCTAGCATAATAACATCTTTTATGACCAAACGACCTGCTGCTGATAGGTAGGGGAAGCCAACGTTTGGTGAGGGTAAATCACCATCTAGTTTTGGAACAAAGCTCTCAGGTGTGGTCATGAGAAAAGTTAGGGTCACAATGGACATTCCGATCGTAAATAGGGCACCCCATAAACCTATTTTTGGAAACCAGATTCCCAACAAAGTCATCGAACCAATGACGACGATTACGAAACCTAGTAGATAAGAGAAGGTATAGGTCCCATTTTGTTGATGCCAGCTCATATTTTTCTTAACCATCAGACCTTCTGGGTTTTTGAATAGCTGATATTCGGGAACTAGTTTTCCATTTTTATCCTCGGCATATTTTCCGGTGTTGTGATAAAAGAAATTCATAAAAGGGCTATTGATGACAAATGGAACAATGCCATCCGCTTCGTATTGATACGTTTTTAAACCACCTATCCAGGCCATGACGATAAATATCGCGATGCGGGCAAAATTGATCAGGCCGTTTTGGCTTGTGGCGAGTAGGTTTACTATTTTTTCCATCTTGCTTTGTTTGATTAAAGAATAAAGCAAAATTAGGTAGGATTAGATCTTCAAAACATGGACAAATAGGGTTATAACATAGACTTTTGGACAACAATAGATAGTCCGACCTGTTCGCGAAAGATTTTTGGGGATACGCCGGTCATTTTTTTGAAAAATCTACTGAAATAAAACTCATCCAGGTACTGTAGTTCAGCTGCAATTTCTTTGATGCTCTTCGGGGTCAAGTGAAGAAGTCTTTTACTTTCGAGTACAATACGTTCCTGAATGAGTGTGGAGGGCGATTTACCCCATCTTTGTTTCACTTTTTTTGTAAAAGCAGCTGAACTCAGATTGTAGTATTCTGCGTAAAAAGCGACACTTTTATGGGTTCTATACTCACTTTCCAAAAGTTGCTCAAAACCATCAACAGGATCCTTACGTGATGTGGTTGTCAAGGATAGTTTATTGGTCAATATTTTCTGTTTACTTGCAATGGCAAGGATAAGCTGGAGGTAGGTCTTTGTAATAGCCTGATCAAAGGAAGCGGACGAATATTTTAGATGATCTATTTTGTCTATGATCGCAGTAATTTCCTGAAATGCGTCTTGTGTCAACGCCACATGTGGTTGCTGGTAGATGTTGTTGAATAATAAACCATTGCAAGCTACCTCATCCTTATGATACTCGATGCAATAGAAATCACCATGAAACTTTAAAACCCGAGTATGTTCAGGTAGCTTTTCTTTAATGGAAAACAGCTGAAAAGGAGACAGGAATAAAATACTTTTCGTAACAGATCGGTAAGGTACTAAATCTATTGAAAAATGAAGTTCTTGTTCCATTAATATAATGAAATAGAAAGGTTCGGTTAGTTCCGAGCTTTCAGACAGCATTTCTGGGATTCCAACTTGGATAAGTGACGATGACATAGCGGTAAAATACAAAATTTATAATGATGAGCCTCATATAATATAATCATCAATCACCTCTATTTCTATATTCTACCTCTCGCTCATAAAATAATAGATCAAATAAAATACAATCAGCACACAAACGGCAATAATAATCGTTCGTTTGATATTGCGGCCAGCAGGTGCATCGTCTTTTTCTTCAACGGCTACAGGAGGCAATTTCTCCTCCTGCTTCTCGTGGCTATGTTCCGGGGTGTTGAATTGATTTTCCATCTTTTTAAGTGTTGTCTTTACTCCTATAACAAGTTTGAGAAGCAAATCGTTTAAAATGTTCGATTTTCGGGTTCAGCGAAGGTCGTCGTTATGGCTGAGAATCGCAGCGATGTGAATAAATAAAGAAGCAAAACGTTGTGTTTTTTAACGGATTTGCATACATTGCAGCTGCACTTAACACGAATAAACCTAAACAGCCCGTAAACTAATGTTTACCATAGCTTTCGTGTTGGATAGGTCTATGAATAAATAAAACTCATGAAAAGAAGAACACTTATCGGATCTTTAATGGCGAGCTGTATGCTATTGGCCATCAATCCGACTTTTGCGCAACAAAAAGCCGCAAAAAAAGAAATTGGCCTACAGTTATACTCTGTACGTGAAGAAATCAGTAAGAACCCGAATTTCGATCAAATTCTACAAAAGATCGCTGCACTGGGGTACACAGGAGTAGAAGCTGCGGGCTATAAAGCGGGTAAATTCTACAACCTTAGCCCACAGGAATTTAAAGCGAAAGTGGAAAAGACAGGTATGAAGGTGTTGTCTTCACACGCGACAAAAACACTGTCCCCGCAGGAACTTGCATCCGGAGATTTCTCTGAATCCCTGAAATGGTGGGATGAATGTATCGCCGCCCACAAAGCTGCCGGTATGAAATATATTGTGACACCTTGGATGGATGTACCCAAGACGATCAAAGACCTTGAAACACAATGCCGCTACCTGGATGCCGTGGGTGCAAAATGCCGCCAACAGGGAATTCTGTATGGATACCACAACCACGCACATGAATTTAAAAAGGTGGAAGATCAGGTGATGTACGACTACATGTTGGAGCATACCAACCCCCAAAATGTATTTTTTGAAATGGATGTCTACTGGGCTGTCATCGGCGATGTGAGCCCTGTGGATTATTTCAACAAGTATGCAGGCAGATTTAAAGCCTTACATATCAAAGATCACCGCGAAATCGGTCAAAGTGGAATGGTCGGATTTGATGCAATCTTTAACAATACCAAAGCAGGTGGACTTGAATATCTGTTCGTTGAATTGGAAGATACACGCAATGATATTTACACAGGGCTCGAGCAAAGTATAGACTACCTCAAAAAGGCTCCCTTTGTAAAAGCCAGCTATTCAAAATAGCCCTGAATCGGGAGAAAATTGACGGTGCTGAGACAATTGTCCGGTTGATAGATTTATTATTTTTCGGTAACTTAATGGGATCATTAAGGAATTGTTTAATCGTATTAAATCGGATCATATGAAACGGATTATTGTTGCTACAGACTATGCGGAAGAGGCCGAACATGCCTTGAGTTTTATCATGGAAGTTTTTGTGGGTAAGGAATATGAGATTATCTTATTTTCCCTTCAGAATCCTTCCATCCATGCGATGAATGCACGTCTTTCTCCCGATTCTATGTTCAAAATCTTTGAACACCAAAACAGGATTCTACAACATAAAGCAGAGGCTATCACCCAACAGAAAGGGGTACCGGTCATCCCTTACCTTGCTACGGGGCTGTTCTATGATCAGATGACAAAATGTATTCAGGAAACAGGCGCCGATCTATTGGTCATGGGTATGGCAAAACGGTCATTTGACCAGGATATGCTGGGCAATACGACGACAGCAGCCATCAGTAGACTAAAAATTCCTATTCTCTCCGTACCATTGGGAGCACAATTTACCGGCCTTAAACATATTTTATTCGCCTGTGACGTTGTTCGTGGAGTTCAAAAGGAGATCCTGGAAAAAGTAAAAGATTTTGCGGCGGACTTCAACGCGGTATTGGAAGTACTCAATATCCGTAAAACCGTAGAACAGCTTAACGAAGAAAAAGGCAATGCAACCCGTGAAGCTATCAGCGATGTGATGGGAATCGTCAGCTACTACTATAAACATGTAACGTCAAATGAAGTGGTGAAGGCCATTCGTGATGAAGTCAAAGAAAGCCAGACGGACCTTTTGGTCATGATCCCTTATAAATATGGTTTCTGGAGCTCGTTGACACATCGCAGTAAAACACGCATGATGGCTTCTGGCCTCGATGTGCCCTTGTTGACAATATCCATATAACTCCGGTTGCACTATTTTTATAGCGCTTCCAAAATTGTTGTGAAAGATGCTGAAGGATAGCATTGTTTTCTGATAGCTATGCTCAAAATAAATGAAAGCCTGTCCATATATTTTGACAGGCTTTCTTTTTCTATTAAGGTATTTTATTGTGCGAGCTATAAATGTTACTCGCGATCTGTAGAGTCTATTCTTTTCCCCAATATCTTTAAACTTCGTTCCACACCATCCAGTGTAGCAATATCGGGAAGGTTCGCCCATTCCCGGAATCCCATTTTTTCAAATAGGCTGATGCTGGGTAGGTTGTGCGCAAAGATAAAACCCAATAAGGTATGTACGCCCAGGCCTGGAGCTTTCTCTATACAGTATTGGAGAATTTGCTTGCCTAATCCGCGCCCACGCTGCTGCTCATCCAGGTAGATGCTTATTTCTACCGTAGCATCGTATGCCGGACGACCGTAAAAAGATTGGAAGCTGACCCAGCCGACAATAGTATGCTGATCCTCTACCAGCCATAGCGGTCTCTTGGACGGGCTATGTTCGTCAAACCATTTCTGTCTGCTTTCCACCGTTACCGGACTGGTGTCTGCAGTAACCATTCTGGAAGCAATGGTGGTATTGTATATCGCTACGATACGAGGTAAATCTTCTTGTATAGCGTCACGAAATCTTAACTGGCTCATGTTATATGCTGTTTAGAACTTAGGTCAAAAATATTGGTTTTACCTTATAGTTGCTGTATGTTGATCAAGTTTTTCTTTTGTTTTACATTTCAGGAAATAGGTGATAAAAACAAATATTACACTAATTTGAACAATTATTTCTCCTGAATATGGTAGAATTTACTCATCTTAGGGAAGGCAAATAGCTATTCTGTCTGCTGAAATTATAAACCTAAATGTAGGCGGAGCGATGTCTGCAGTTCAATAATTCCCAACCGCATTGCTCTACGGGATATTTGGGCTGTACCAATTATTTCTTTGGATTTTATCGTATCATTATGGATCAACAACAAGCTAAACAGTCCATCCGAATCCGCTCAATGGATGTCATGCGGGGTATGACGCTATTTCTGATGTTATTTGTCAACGATCTATTCGCACCTGGTGTCCCGCAATGGCTATTGCATACCAAAGCTGATGTCGATGGCATGGGACTGGCGGACTGGGTGTTTCCGGGATTTCTTTTTATGGTCGGAATGGCTGTGCCATACGCAGTGGCTGCCCGTGAGAAGCTGGGGGAATCTACCCGGTTGATATATATGCATGTGGTTACCCGCACGGCAAGTTTAATCCTTATAGGCGTCTTGATTCTTAACGGTGGGCGTGTGGATGCTTCATTGACGGGTATGTCCAGCTTTTTGTGGTTGGGTCTCCTGTACCTTTGTGTGTTTCTGATCTGGAATAAATATCCAACAGCATTGGGCAATCAAGCTCTATTTAAAGGACTGCGTTTGCTCGGAGTCTTGGGGATCTGTTATCTGGTTTACTGCTTTAAAGCTGCCGGGGGCAAAGGCTTGGAGATCGGTTGGTGGGGAATCTTGGGATTGATCGGATGGGGCTATTTTGCTGCAGCCACGACATTTCTGTTAAGTCGGGGAAAGCTCCCTGTTGTAGTATGCTTTTGGTTATTGTTTCTCGTGCTGAATATACTGTCACAGACAGCGCTCAAATTGCATATTCCGATCATCGGAGACTACCTTGGGGTGCTGTTGTCGGGCAATGTGCCTTGTATTGTATTGGCGGGGACAATCATTGGTATATTGATCAAACGGTATGCTGCCACACCTAAACTACTTTTACCTTGGATGCTGATTATTGGATTACTATGGTTGAGCGGTGGATTTATACTGCGCTCCTGGTTTATATTCTCCAAGATTCAAGGCACACCAAGCTGGGCATTACTCTGTTGTGGTATTAGCCTGCTTTTACTGCTTGTTATTTACTATATAATCGATATCCGGAAATACCATATAGGAATATTTGTCTTTGAAGAGGCTGGAAAAAATTCTTTGACAACTTATCTTGCACCTGATTTAATTTATTTTATCTGTTGGGGATTGCAGATTCCTTTGTTTTTCTACAAGCAAACGGGCAATATACTACTGGCCGTCGGTGGTTCGCTGGTATGGGCTTTTGTGATGCTCTGGTATGCCATTTTATTGAAAAAGATAAATATCTATTTAAAACTTTAAACAGGAGCCAGGTCCTTACTTGTTTTTCATGTTAACTGGAACAGGGGATCCATTTATAGATTCAGAATCAGTGCTGTTTATTATCTAAATTATAATATATATGAAACCTAAAAATCTTGTAAATCCGCGCAGGTTACTACACGTTTGCTTAATGGTGATCAGCTTATGGTTAATGGCCGTCAGTCCGCAACGGAGCTGGGCGGTAGAAAAACATAATAAGGTAGTGATTGCTTATGTGACATCCTGGTCAACTGTCATGCCGGATCCCGCGTATTTGACCCATATCAACTATGCTTTTGGACATGTAAACGATAGCTTCGACGGCGTTCGTATTGATAATGAAACAAGATTAAAAAGCATCACTGACCTAAAGAAGAAACATCCGCACTTGAAAGTGCTGCTGTCCATCGGTGGCTGGGGGAGTGGTCGTTTTAGTGAAATGGCTGCCGATATCGTTCACCGGGAGAAATTTGCCAAAGACTGTGCACGGGTTGTAAAAGAGTTCAAACTTGATGGCATCGATATCGATTGGGAATACCCGACCAACTCTTCTGCGGGTATTTCAGCAGGGGAGACGGATACGGAGAATTTCACCCTGCTGATGCGGGATATCCGGAAAACTATCGGTAAGAAAAAGCTATTGACACTTGCTTCGGTATCAAGTGGTCAATATATTGCCTTTGATCAGATTAAAAACGATGTGGATTTTGTGAATATCATGACTTATGATTCCGGAAATCCACCCTACCATCATGCAAGCTTGCATCGTTCAGCGCTATCGGGGCGTACCACCTGTGCTGAAGCTGTCAAAGCCCATATCGCTGCTGGTATGCCTGCCGAAAAACTGGTGCTCGGTATTCCGTTTTATGGGCGGGGAAATAAAACGGATATCAAGGGATTTATAGACTATAAGGATCTCCTGAATTTGCAGGGCTTTGAACAGAAATGGGATGATGTAGCGAAGGCGCATTACCTGGCCAATGCCGAGGGAACATTGGTGCTGACTTTTGAAACACCGGAATCCATTGCGCTGAAATGTGCTTATGTACATGAGCTGGGCCTGCTGGGGGCGATGTACTGGGAATATGCCGGTGATACAGAAGGGGGAGTATTACGGGATGCGGTATATCGAGGGATCATCAGATAAAAGATTCGCTAAGGATACAATGAAAAACCGGAATTACTGGTTTGTCTGTCAGGTTATTTGATTGACAAGCAGTGATTCCGGTTAGGGGAGCTTCTTAGCCGTCTATCTTATTTTGCTAGCGGTCAGAATACTGTCCATTTTTGACTGGACTGCCCCGAAGCGATCACGGTTTCGATAAATTTCATACCCCGCGTTCCATCCTCCACAGTAGGAAAATCCAATAGGGCCTCGGAAGGGGTAGTACCGTTTAGTTTCGCGAGAATTGTGCCCGAAAAGTTCCGATAGATATTGGCAAATGCTTCAACATACCCTTCTGGATGTCCAGCGGGTAGACGGCTGTTATGTTGCGCGAGCGGGCTGAGATACTGTTGTCCTGCACGGAACAGCTGGGCAGGCGCATTCAGTGGTTTCAGTAAGAGGGTGTTGGGATCCTGCTGATTCCATTCCAAACCGGCTTTTTCGCCGTATATCCTTATTTTTAATGCATTTTCTTCGCCTGCGGCTACCTGCGAGGCCGAGAGCACGCCCGTAGCTTCATTTTCAAATCCTAGCAATACATTGCCGTCATCTTCCAGGCGTCTTCCTGCTACAACTGTTCGGAGATCGGCACATACCTTGGTTATTTTTAAACCTGAAATGTATTCCGCTAAATGGGCTGCATGTGTGCCAATGTCTCCCATACAGCTACTTAGGCCTCCTTTTGCGGGGTCTGTGCGCCAGGCGGCCAAGGGAGATTCGTTCTCGATCAGGGTGCTGAGCCAGCCCTGTGGATATTCGACCATAATTTTGCGAATGTCACCGAGCGCGCCTTCACGCACGAGCTGACGTGCCTGTTTGACCATGGGATAGGCCGAATAGGTATAGGTGACGCAGAGCAACAGTCCTGTTTCACTGACTTTCTGCTGCAATAATTCCGCTTCTTTCAGGCTGAATGTCATGGGCTTTTCGAGCAGCACATGAAAACCATGTTCGAGGGCGAGCATCGCTGGTTCGAAATGGGCTACATTTGGGGTTACGATACTTACAAAATGCATCCGTTGATCAGCCGGTAACTCACTTTCGCGCAGGATCATTTCCCGAAAATCCGTATAAATCCGATCTTCAGGGAGCGAAAGTAATTGACCGGATTCTTTTGCTTTGACAGGATCCGAACTTAGCGCCCCGCAACATAGTTCGACCTGTCCATCTATACCTGCGGCCATACGGTGCACGGCGCCGATAAATGCATTTTTGCCGCCGCCAACCATGCCCATTCTGATTTTTCTGATTTCCATGTTACTTGTATTTTTAGGCTATTACTCCTCTGATAAACCAATCAATTTGCGGTTCAGGTTATTGTCGCTGCCGGCAGAAGCAAAATTGTCAAATGCCTGGTCACTTACCCGGATGATGTACTCCTTGATATGCTGGGCTCCCTCGCGTGCCCCATCCTCAGAATTTTTAAAGGCACATTCCCACTCCAGGACTGCCCAGCCCTGAAAGTTATATTGTGTGAGTTTGGTGAAGATTGCTTTGAAATTCACCTGCCCATCGCCAATCGAGCGAAAACGGCCGGCTCTTGCCTGCCAGTCCTGATAGCCACCATAGACCCCTTGTCGGCCAGATGGGTTGAATTCGGCATCCTTGACATGGAACATTTTGATACGTTCGTGATAGATGTCGATGAACTGTAGATAATCGAGGCATTGCAGTACAAAATGTGAAGGATCGTACAGGATATTTGCCCGCTTATGATAATTGACTTTTGCGAGGAACATGTCGAAGGTGATGCCGTCATGCAGGTCTTCCCCCGGATGGAGCTCATAGCAGAGGTCCACATCGTATTGTTCGCAGACATCCAGTATGGGAAGCCACATGTTGGCAAGCTCAGTGAACCCTGTTTCGATCAGATTCTCCGGCCGTTGTGGCCAGGGGTATACGTAGGGCCAAAGAAATGCGCCGCTGAAGGTTGCGAGGGCTTTCAAACCTAAATGATGAGAGGCTTTGATCGCATAATGGAGCTGTTGTACAGCCCATTGCTGTCGTTCTTTGGGTTTATTATGCAGCTCTTGTGGGGCGAATGCATCGAATAGTGGGTCAAAAGAAGGATTTACGGCGATCAGCTGCCCTTGGAGATGTGTGGATAGTTCGGTGATCTCCAGTCCATAGGATTGCACGGTGGCCTTAAGCTCGAGTGCATAGTCTTTGTCTTCCGCGGCTTTCTGTAGATTGATCAATCGCGCGTCCCAAGTGGGTATCTGAATTCCCTTGTAACCGATGGAGGCTGCCCATGCACAGATACTGTCCAGTGTATTGAAAGGTGCGTCGTCGCCGGCAAATTGTGCCAAAAAGATAGCCGGTCCTTTAATTGTTGTCATAAAGCTTTTTTTTGGTGAAACAGGTGACCCCGTGGGGCGACCTTATATTTTTCTGTTCGTTGTTTAAGCCCAGGATTTATCCCCTTTTTTATAGGGTACATCGCCACTATACCAGCCCGGAGCGACATTATAGCGCCGCGCTTTGGTGTAACCGATCTGGGAAGAGAAATAGCCCAAGAGGGTCAGCTGATAAAACATCGTGAAATAGTGGGATTCTCCTTTTTTTGCGATAAAATCTTTTGCTTCTTTACTGATCGCAGTCAATAATTCAAGCCGCTGTTCGGGGCTGGCTTTCATGAAGCCCTGTTGGTGCATTTTGTTGCAGGCTTCGTCCAGTTTATTGATGCCTTCTAAAAAGGTTTGCTGATCCATAGACTCATAGCAGTCATTGACGATAACCGTCATCAAAGCGCCGACCTTGGCTGCCTTTGCACCTGGGCTCTTTTGCGTAGTGGGAAGTATGGTCTCAGCGACTTCATCTAAGAATGCTACCTGTTCCGGATCAAAAGCAAGGGGATTTTTTTGATCGGATGTTTTGCTTGAATTACAGCTAGTCAGCAGGGCATTGCCGCCGATAACTGCTCCTCCGGTAAGCAGGGCAATCATCTTTAAAAGTGTTCTTCTTTCCATTGCCTTAAATATTGTTTTTTTTCAATTCATTGACGGCGTAGTCAACGGCCCGCGCTGTCAATGCCATATAGGTCAACGAGGGGTTTTGGCATGCGGAAGAGGTCATGCAGGCCCCATCTGTGACAAATACATTGGGGCAGTCCCAAACTTGGTTCCACTTGTTGAGCACCGAAGATTTGGGATCGAGTCCCATTCTTGCCGTTCCCATTTCGTGGATGCCGTGGCCAACAGCGTGACCGCTGTCCCAGCCGGAAATATTTTTGACTCCCAGGGCTGCGAGCATTGCTTTTGTCTCTTCGAGCATGTCCTTTCGCATCCTTAGTTCATTTTCTTTCAGTTCGGCATCCATTGATAATACAGGTAAGCCCCATTTGTCCTTTTTGTTTTTATCCAATGAGATTTTATTTTCATGATAGGGAAGCATCTCGCCAAAGGCTGTGGCACCGATGGTCCATTGGCCGGGCTCACTGATGGCATCTTTGAAATCGCCACCGATATTCAGTTCGGCGATATGTCTGCCCCAGCCTTCCCTGCTTGCGCTGCCCTGATAGCCAAAACCGCGCAGGTAATCTCTTTTATCCTCACCTATATTGACGAATCGCGGGATGTAAAAGCCATTGGCCCTTTGGCCGGATACATAACGGTCTTCGAAGCCATCGATTGTTCCCGAAGCGCCGATATTGTAGTGGTGGTCCATCACATTATGGCCTAATTCTCCGCTACTGCTACCGAGACCTTCGGGCCAGATATCCGTGGCGGAGTTAAATAGAATCCAGGTGCTATTGAGGGATGATGCGCATAGAAACACCACCTTACTTTTGAACGCATAGGTTTGATTGGTCTCGGTATCTAAAACCTCAACGCCAGTGGCCTTTTTGGTATCCTTGTCGTATAATACCTGTTTAACCAAAGAGTAGGGGCGCACAGTGAGGTTACCGGTCTTCATTGCCGCAGGTAATGTAGAAGATTGCGTACTGAAATAGCCTCCATAGGGACAGCCTTCCCAGCAACGGTTTCTAAATTGACATTTTGTACGGCCGGGGATCATGGCGGTTAGATTCGCTGTTCTGCCGATAATGAGATGACGTTTTCCGCCATAGACTTGCTTGATGCGTTTAGCCACATCTTTTTCCACACAATTGAGTTCCATGGGGGGAAGGAAATGTCCATCTGGCAGATGCGGGATATTTTCTATTGAACCGCTGATTCCTGCAAATTTTTCGACATGATCATACCAGGGGGCAAGATCCCTGTAACCAATGGGCCAGGGCACTGCGATTCCGTCACGTTCATTGGCTTCAAAATCCATCTGGCTCAGTCTGTAGGATTGTCGGCCCCATAGGGTGGAGCGTCCGCCCATACGGTAGCTGCGCCACCAGGTAAATGGCTTCACTTCGGTATAGGGACAATCTTCTTCGTTGACCCAGCCATCCATTATTGCCTCAGATGCGGCCCAACCACGGTGGATAATAGGATATTTTTTTTGCTGTTCAAGCGTAGTTCTTCCCCGGTGCGGAAGATCCCAAGGATTTTTCAGGGCAGAGGTATAATCTTTAATATGTTCATAAGGACCGCCACGCTCCAGCATGAGGACTTTTAATCCTCTTTCGCAAAGCTCTTTTGCCGCCCATCCGCCACTGATACCCGAACCTACGACAATAGCGTCATACCTATTCGTTTCCATACTTGATCGTTATTGGAGTTGTGTTCATAATTAGTTATTGGGTTTATAGGGTATTGCCATACCCGCCTACAGTTTAAACCATATTTCTGTAGTGTGAGATAAATTTACTGGATCGTTCAAGCATCTTTCAACTGCTATTTGGGTGAAAAAATATGCTATCTTGCTATTTTTTAGGTTTATAATTGTATCTTATGTGTTTAGATAGCAGATGTATTCGCTAATAGCAAGTTTATCATGAAAACCCTGATCCAGAAAATACATGTTGAAGAACAGTATTCTTTTGCCTGTCGTACTTACAGAACGCCGACTTTTGAAACGGCCTGGCATCGACATCCCGAATGTGAGCTGATCCTGATCACAGAAGGTAATGGGACAGCACTTATTGGTGATTATATAGGCGATTACAAGCAAGGGGACGTGTTTTTTCTTGGGTCGGATCTGCCGCATTGGTTTCGTAAATCCAAGCCGGATGCCATGGGAAGTGCTATTGTGGTTCATTTCCTGAAAGACTTTTGGGGCGCGGGATTTCTGGCGCTGCCCGAGATGCATGTGATCGCCGGATTGCTGAAAAATGACAGCACAGGAATCCAGCTGATAGGCAATCTCTCGAAAGAAATTGATCGCATGATCCGGCAAATAGAAAATGCGGAGGGACTCCAACGGATTCAGTTATTATTGAACTGTATGGAACGGATTGGATCATCAGATGAGCAGAAGGTGATTACGATGGCTTTCGATACCATCGCCGGTAGAGAAGAAAACATGGTTATCGAAGCAATAATAGATTATTCCTTTAAGAATTTTTTAAATCCTATTTCACTGGAGGAGGTCGCCTCCGGTACGAATATGTCCGTTTCGTCATTTTGCCGCTTTTTCAAAAAGAATATCAAAAAGAGCTACTTTGATTTTATCAAGGAACTCCGGATCGGTCATGCCTGTAAACTGCTGCGCGATACAGACCGGCCTATTCTTGATATCTGTTATAATAGTGGCTATAATAGCTGGGCGCATTTTAGCAAACAATTCAAGGTGGTGACAAAGGTGTCGCCCTTAAAATATAGAAAGCAGTTTCGCGTGGGATAGCAGTTTAAGAAGAAAAGCCATACTCAATGTTGAATATGGCTTTTCTAGTGGAGCTGGAGAGATTCGAACTCTCGTCCAGTCATGGTACTGTATACGCTTTCTACATGTTTAGCTTCTCTTTGATTGTCGGGCGAGGGAAGGTGAGTCGCTTACCTATACCGTACGCCGTAGTTGCTGTTTCTCACAAGTGCTTAGCAACATCACACTTGCCAGTTCTATTGTTCGATGCCCCGAATGTTAAACCAAAGAACAGGATCTAACGGGACAAATAGCTATGTTAAGTCTAACTTAAGCAGCTAAGGCGTAGTTTTCTTCGCCAGTTATAATTCTGAAAGTTCAGATTAAAGTGCTCTACTAACAACGCACTACATGCTTACATAACCGTCTCCATCCTGTCAATTCCGGTCAACCCCAATTATGTCTTACAAAGATACGACTTTTTTGATAATAAATCAACAGAAGGTTCTTTCTAGCCGATCAATTGAGGAGAACGAGGCTGTTGAATCGATATACACTAGAAGAAAGCCCCAGATTTTTATCTTCTGGGGCTTTATAAAAGTTCCGTGCTGCTTATTTCAGTAAACCTGCCCGTTTGAGTAAAGGCTCAACAGACGGTTCCTGCCCTCTAAATCGTTTATAGAGCAGCATTGGATGTTCAGTTCCGCCTTTGGATAAGATATTATCTTGGAATTTATGGGCAATTTCAGTGTTGAAAATGCCATTTTGTTTGAAATAATCAAACGCATCTGCATCCAGTACTTCGGCCCATTTGTAGCTGTAGTAGCCTGAAGAATAGCCACCATTGAAAATATGGGAAAAGGCCGTACTCATTGCATTCTCTTTTACATCGGGATACAATTTTGTGGATGCGAATTGTTCATCTTCGAATGCTTTTAAGTCAGCAATGGCGCTCGGGTCCTGCCCATGCCAGCCCATGTCCAATAAGCCGAAGCTCAATTGGCGCATGGTGGCCATTCCTTCCAGAAAAGATGCACTTTCACGTATTTTTTCAACCAGCTCCATGGGGATCACCTCGCCGGTTTCATAATGTTTGGCAAACAATTCCAGCGCCTCTTTTTCGTAACACCAGTTTTCCATGACCTGACTTGGCAATTCAACAAAATCCCAATAGACAGAGGTGCCCGATAAAGTTGGATAAACCGTGTCAGCTAGCATGCCATGAAGCGCATGACCGAATTCGTGAAATAAGGTTGTTACCTCCTGAAAGGTCAATAAGGATGGTTTTGTTGCCGTCGGACGGGTGAAGTTGCATACGATAGATACATGCGGACGTTCTTGTTTGCCTTCTTGCACATACTGTGGTTTGAAGGATGTCATCCAGGCACCATTTCGTTTCCCTTTACGTGGAAAGAAATCAGCATAGAAGATAGCGACCAATTCACCATTATCTTTGGTGACTTCAAAGGTCTGTACTTCTTCGTGGTAGGTTTCGATATTCTTGACTTCTTTGAAATTGATTCCAAACAGACGGTGGGCAACCTCAAACGCACCATTTAATACATTTTCGAGCTTGAAATAGGGCTTAAGCTTCTCGTCATCAAGATTAAAACGTTCTTGTTTTAGTTTCTCCGCATAGTATGCACCATCCCATTTCTCCAGCTGTTCGATGCCGTCCAGTTTCTTGGCAAAAGCAGCTAATTCAGCAAACTCCCGCTGCGCGGCTGGTTTCGCCTTCCCGAGCAGATCGTTCAGAAACTCGGTTACCTTCGTCGGATTCTGTGCCATGCGTTCAGCCAGCACAAAATCTGCATGGGTTGCATAACCTAATAATTTGGCGCGTTCAAAACGTAGTTTTACGATTTTCAACACATTTTGAACGTTGTTGTACTCATTGTCCTGAAAGGCCTTTCGTCCTGCGGCCAAGGTGATTTCCCGACGCAATTCGCGGTTGTCGGCATAGGTGACGAAAGGAAGGTAACTTGGGAAATCCAGGGTAAATAACCAGCCTTCTTTTTCATTGGCTTTGGCCAATGCAAGGGCTGCCTCAATGGCTCCCTCCGGAAGTCCAGCCAGATCTTTTTCCTCAGTAACCAGCAATTGATAAGCATTGGTTTCCGCAAGGACATTCTCCCCGAATTTTAATTTTAAAAGCGATAGTTCAGCATCAATTGCACGCAACTGTTCTTTCTGCTCATCGTTCAACAACGCTCCATTGCGGACAAAATCCTTGTATGATTTTTCCAATAACGTTGTTTGCTCTGCTGTAAGCGTCAGTTGATCTTTTTGATCGTAGACAGCTTTTACACGTTTGAACAGGTCAAAGTTTAAGGTAATATCATTACCTAAAGCGGATAATTTTGGGGCAACGTCCTGTGCGATCTTTTCCAGTTCATCATTAGTTTCCGCGGAATGCAGGTTGAAAAAGATACTGGACAATCTATCTAAGGTCTGTCCGGAATAAGACATCGCTGCAATGGTATTGTCAAATGTAGCTGCTTCGGGATTGTTGACGATGGCGTCAACTTCATCTTTTGTTTTTTGGATCGCTGCGTCAAACGCAGGGATATAATCTTCGTTTTTTATCTGTGAAAACGGAGCGGTATCATGCTTCGTTTTGAATTTTTCTGTTAAAATACTCATAAAGGTAAATGTAATAAATATTTATCTGAAGCGCTAAAATCAATGTAAATTATGTGCTGGGGATGATATTTCCTAAAAATGGGTATCTTCGAAGCATGAAATTAAAATCTTTTTATTCGTGGATATCCGCTATTGTACTTGTCTTCATAACGACTGCTGTGCAGGGGCAGCAGAACTGTGATTCCCTAAAAAAGGAGATACCTTCATTTTGTAAGGTGCTGGATGACGATGCGCGGCTGGAGTTCCCAAAAGATTATGCTAAAATCGCTGCCTGTATGGAGATTGATTCCGTCACGGAGATGCTGTTGGGCTATGATATGGTCAAGATGAAAGCCTTACAATTGCAAAAGGTGAAAAATAGGCTTTTCACTTATGGTGACTGGATGGATATGGTGGTTGAACTGAAAACAAGTAAGGAATACCGCAATGCCGTACAGATGATGGCGTTGATTCAGCACAAGATCAATCGTGCGGACTGGGATCAGATGTTGAAGTTGATGAAAGAGAGTTTGTTACCTATTCATCTCGAGGCTCTTGAGCTGGATAAGGTAGAAAAAATGCTTTTTGATCCGAAGAATAAGGGTAAGAAATTCATCGAGGTGATGGAGCATATCAAATAAAAGAACATATTTGAATATACCGTTGTGGAAAATACAGGGAGATTGATACAACTGGGATTGATAAAAAAATGGGCTATCCAAGAAAATTGAATAGCCCATTCAGTATACTGTGTATTGATTATGCTAATTTGCCTAATGCTTCTTTGATTCGCTTTAATGCTTCGATCAGACTTTCGTCAGAAGCAGCATAAGATAAACGAATGTAGTTGTCATTACCAAAAGAGTCACCGCCTACGGTTGCGACGTGACCAACATTCAATAAATATAAAGCTAGATCAGATGAATTTTTGATGATATTGCCATCTTGGTCTTTCTTGCCAAAGAAGGATGAAATTTCAGGGAAGAAATAGAAAGCACCTTCCGGAAGGTTAGTACGTACACCTGGGATATCACTCAATAGATCGTAAACCAATTGACGACGACGCGCAAAAGCCTCTTTCATTTTATTGACCGATTCCAATCCTTGTTCGTAAGCGACGATACCCGCACGTTGCGAAATCGAGCAGGTACCTGATGTTGTCTGGCCCTGCAATTTATCATTTGCTGCCGCGATAGTTTTGTTGGCCGCAATATAACCCAAACGCCAGCCTGTCATGGCAAAGGCTTTGGAGAAACCATTGATGATAATAACGCGATCCTTGATGCTGTCAAACTGCGCGATAGATTCGTGTTTGTCTACAAAGTTAATGTGCTCATAGATCTCATCAGATAGAATGAATACCTGTGGATGTTTTTCAAAAACTTTAGCCAATGCCGCTAGTTCATCTTTACTATAAACCGTTCCAGTTGGATTGTTTGGTGAAGAGAACATAAACAATTTGGTTTTTGGCGTAATGGCCGCTTCCAACTGCTCTGGGGTAATCTTAAAGTTGTTGTCGATCTCGGTATTGATAAATACTGATTTTCCCTCTGCTAACACGACCATTTCTGAATAGGACACCCAATATGGTGTGGGAATAATCACCTCATCACCCTGATTGATCAACGTTAAGATCACATTAGACAAGGATTGTTTCGCACCTGTTGAAACAACGATCTGCGAAATATCATAATCCAGATTGTTCTCTGTCTTCAATTTATTCACGATCGCCTGACGCAATTCAGGGTATCCCGGTACTGGCGAATAACGTGTCCAGTTTTCATCCAGGGCCTTCTTTGCTGCATCTTTTACATGTTCAGGGGTGTTAAAATCAGGTTCACCTACGCTAAGGCTGATTACATTAACGCCTTTTGCTGCTAATTCGCGGCCCAACTTGGTCATTTTAAGTGTAGCCGATTCGGACAAATTATTTATCCTGTCTGATAAGTATGATGATGTGCTCATGGTAAGACAAAGATATTATATACGTTGCAAATAATGGTCTTTATTTTTGAAAATTTACAAAGAAAAAGGCTGTTTTTATTGGGGCTTTGCTAACAAAAAGCGATTGATGCGATTTAGCACATCAATATTGACACCGCTGTGATGGTGATGTGCGAAACTAATCAAGTTGATTTGACGTTATATCTTTACCTTTGCCCCTACAAAATACAGGTCAT
This sequence comes from Sphingobacterium sp. NGMCC 1.201703, assembly GCF_047784615.1. Lineage (NCBI taxonomy): Bacteria > Pseudomonadati > Bacteroidota > Sphingobacteriia > Sphingobacteriales > Sphingobacteriaceae > Sphingobacterium > Sphingobacterium sp. NGMCC 1.201703. The sequence goes on from NZ_JBLOHD010000007.1 coordinate 262,092, forward strand.
GTCGAGACAAACAAGATTGGTTTTATTATCGCTGTTTACGGGAATAGGCTTAATGCTGATTAAGTTTGTAGCGTATTTTTTAACAGGTTCAAGCGCGATCTTTACGGATGCCGCCGAAAGTATTGTCAATGTTGTGGCCTCTGGTTTCGCTTTCTATAGCATTTATCTTGCAGCACAACCGAAAGATGAAAATCACCCGTATGGGCATGGTAAGGTGGAGTTTTTCTCTGTTTTTCTTGAAGGGGGACTGATCTTTATCGCTGGTGCGATTATTTTAGCCAAAGCCTGTTACAATATCTTTTTCCCTGCAGAAATTACGCATCTCGAACAAGGAATCTACCTGATTGGTGTCACATCGCTGATCAACTTTGCGATAGGTTTTTATATCATGAAAAGGGGACGTGCGCTGGGATCCATTACCTTGGTGGCGGATGGTAAACACCTGCAGGTGGATGCTTACAGCACCATAGGCTTAATCTTGGGTTTGTTGCTGATGAAATTCACGGGGTTTCAATGGATTGACGTGGTGATCTCTATTATATTGGGACTTTTTATCCTGTTTAATGGTTACAAATTGTTGCGGCAGTCTATCGGTGGACTGATGGATGAATCCGATACCGAGCTTGTAAAGGATGTAGTAGCGATCTTGGAACGTAATCGTAAGGCCGAATGGATTGATGTACATAATCTTCGGGTGCAGCGTTATGGCAACGAACTGCATGTGGATTGTCACCTCACTTTACCAAATTACCTGGATTTGGTGAAAGTTCATGATGAGATTTCGGCCGTCGATAAGATTGTCAACAAGGAAATGTCCGTGCGTACCGAGTTTTTTGTCCATGCGGATCCTTGTCTCCCGCAATGCTGCCGTTATTGCCAGGTGGCGGACTGCCCAATCCGTTCGGAACAGTTTAAAGGTAAGATCGCTTGGGATATGGATAAGGTAACCCGCAATCAGAAGCATTTCTCCTATGCCGTGGCGGACTAAAAATGAAAATGCTTTCTGCTTGTGTCTCATGTGTATAGCGAAACTTTTCATTAGGCTATAGTCGACTGATGAAAAATATACTTGATTCTATAAATATGTATAAAAAAAGGTATCTTTGCCTTTTAGCAAAAGAGTTTAAAAATCCTATATGAAGCACATTCGTAATTTCTGTATTATTGCGCATATTGACCATGGCAAAAGTACTTTGGCAGATCGCCTTTTAGAGTATACCAATACCATCAGTCAGCGCGAAGCACAGGCACAATTACTTGATAATATGGATTTGGAACGTGAACGTGGTATTACGATCAAGAGTCACGCCATCCAAATGAATTATAAAAAAGATGGTCAAGAATATATCTTGAACCTGATTGATACTCCCGGACACGTTGACTTTTCATACGAGGTATCCCGTTCTATTGCCGCCTGTGAAGGGGCGCTGTTGATCGTGGATGCATCGCAGGGTATTCAGGCACAGACAATTTCAAATTTATATTTGGCGTTGGAGCATGACCTGGAGATTATCCCTATTTTAAACAAGATGGACCTCCCGGGAGCGATGCCCGAAGAGGTGAAAGACCAGATCGTTGACCTGATCGGTGGTGACCGTGATGCGATTATTCCTGCATCTGGGAAGACCGGTCTCGGAGTTCCGGATATTCTGGAAGCCATTGTTGAACGTATTCCTCATCCGGTCGGTGATGCAGATGCACCGTTACAGGCTTTGATCTTTGACTCTGTATTTAACTCTTTCCGCGGAATCATGGCTTATTTCAAAGTTGAAAATGGCGAAATCCGCAAAGGGGATCGCGTAAAATTCGTAGCGACGGGTAAAGAGTATTTTGCAGACGAAATTGGTACATTGAAACTTAATCAGGTGCCAAAAGAGGTTATTAAAACAGGGGATGTAGGCTATATTATTTCTGGTATCAAGGAAGCACGTGAAGTGAAGGTAGGGGATACCATTACCCATAAAGACCGCCCTTGTGGCGAGGCAATCCAAGGGTTTGAGGAAGTGAAACCAATGGTCTTTGCCGGTATCTACCCGGTAGATACAGAAGACTATGAGGAACTACGTGAATCTATGCACCGTCTGCAGTTGAACGACGCTTCTTTGGTCTTTGAACCAGAGTCCTCAGCGGCTTTAGGTTTTGGTTTCCGTTGTGGTTTCTTGGGAATGCTTCACATGGAAATTATTCAGGAACGTCTGGAAAGAGAGTTTGACATGACGGTAATCACTACGGTTCCCAACGTGTCCTACAAAGCGTATATGACGAAAGATAAGGAAGAAGTAATCGTACACAACCCTTCGGACTTACCTGATCCAAGCAAATTGGATTCAATTGAAGAACCTTATATCAAAGCGAATATCATTACCAAATCGGATTTCGTAGGGCCGATCATGTCCTTGTGTATTCAAAAACGTGGTACGATCATGAACCAGCATTACCTGACTTCGGATCGTGTGGAATTGGTCTTTGAAATGCCAATGGGAGAAATCGTATTTGACTTCTATGACAAGCTGAAAACTATTTCCAAAGGTTACGCTTCGTTTGACTATCACCAAATCGGTTACCGTACTTCGGATCTGGTTAAACTGGATATTCGATTGAATGATGAGCCTGTGGATGCTCTGTCTTCTTTGATCCACCGCAGCAATGCCTACGATTTTGGTAAGAAAATCTGTGAGAAACTAAAGGAACTTCTTCCACGCCAACAGTTTGAGATTCGTATACAGGCCTCTATTGGCGCGAAAATTATCGCCCGTGAGACGATCTCCGCTTTGCGTAAGGATGTAACTGCGAAATGTTATGGTGGTGATATCTCGCGTAAACGTAAATTGTTGGAAAAACAGAAAAAAGGTAAAAAACGCATGCGTCAGGTTGGGAACGTAGAAATTCCGCAATCTGCATTTATGGCGGTATTGAAATTGGATTAATAACATTTAAATTATACAAAATAAAGGAGCTCTTGGGCTCCTTTTAAATACAATCAAATCTCCTAAACATGAATCTATTAGATGGTAAACTAGTTTCCGAAAAAATTAAAGAGCAGATTGCTTTGGATGCGGCTGAATTTACAACTCAAACGGGTCGGAAACCACATTTGGTAGCTATCCTGGTCGGTAACGACGGTGGTAGCGAGACTTATGTGGCGAGCAAAATGCGTAATTGCCAATTGGTCGGCTTTGAATCGACAAACATCCGCTATGATGAGACAATCACTGAAGAGGAATTGATCGCCAAGGTTCAGGAAATCAATAAAGATGATTCTATCGATGGCCTGATCGTGCAATTGCCCTTACCCAAACACATTGATCCGGACAAAATTACCGAAGCGATAGATTACCGTAAAGATGTGGATGGATTTCACCCGGTTAACCTTGGTCGCATGCAACGTAATCTTCCATGTTTTATCCCAGCGACACCTTATGGTATTATGTTGATGTTGGATTATTACAAGATCGATACAGCGGGCAAACATGCTGTGGTCGTAGGCCGTAGTAATATTGTTGGTTCGCCGATGAGCATCTTATTGGCTCGTAACGCCACTCCTGGAAACTGTACTGTTACATTGACGCATAGCCGTACGAAAGATCTTAAAACCGAGGTATTACGTGCTGATATCGTTGTAGCTGCAATCGGTCGGAAGAATTTTGTTACCGCAGATATGGTCAAAGAGGGGGCTGTAGTGATTGACGTGGGAATCAATAGAGAAACATCTACAGAAACTAAATCTGGATTTAAATTATATGGTGACGTGGACTTTGAGCATGTAGCACCAAAGGCTTCCTGGATCACTCCGGTACCAGGTGGTGTGGGCTTGATGACCATCGTCGGATTATTGAAAAATACATTGGAAGCGGCGAAGGGAACCATTTATCCGAAACCGTAAGTTTTTCTATTTGGCATAGAAGTTGTAAATTGAAGATTAGTTAATCATATAATTACAAACTTACATAGAAAACATCATGCAGTTGATAGGCGTCGAAAATGGACAAATATAAATTCTTGATGAATTCTTGCCATTAAAAAACAATTATTCTAATGAAAAAAATCGCACTTTTAGCAGTAGTAGCAGGAGCATTGGTAATGTCTTCCTGCAATAATTCGGACAAGAAAGCGTCAGACTCGACAGATACTGCGCAAACAGTAGGTGAACATGTGGATGCAGCAATAGCAGATTTAAAGAATGCCGAAGAAAGCGCGCGTCTGAAAGCAGAGGAAGCTAAGAAAGCTTTAGATGAAGCAATCGCCAAAGGTGACAAGGCTGCCGAAGAAAAAGCACGTGCTGCTTCCGAAGAGGCTAATACAGCTTGGGAAAAAACCAAAGCAGCATTGCGTGAAGCTGGTCAGGATGTGAAAGAAGGGTTAAATGATGCGAAAGATGCTACGGTAGATGCTGCGAATACCGCTGTTGATAAAACGAAGGATGTAGCGAAAGATGTTGCTGACGGCACTAAAGAGGCTGCTAAAGATGTTGCTGATGGTACTAAAAAAGTAGGTGAAGACATCAGCCGGAAAGCCAAAAATGTTGGTGAAGCGCTGAAAAACTAATTCGCTTAGTTGAAAATAAAAAAACGGAGACTAAAACAGCTCCGTTTTTTTTATTTCCTTTGATCGGCATTGATAGACATTCATGCTTGAATTTTTACCGCTGTACCACCGAGGTGTCCTAGCGGGCTTTGATCGATATTGCAGCAGGATATTCCAGGCCATTAAGAAGTGTTTACATTGTTGAATGCAATAAACTGCATGGAAATGACAACAATAATGAGCCTCCAGGCATGCCCTCTTTTGGATACAATTTAACATTGACAAATGATATTACCGTAGTCCGGGAGATAGCAGTTAAATGCAGGCAGGCCGAAATTTTACCTGTTGAAGTAATCCCATAGTAATTTAGAGAGATCACGTGTTAACACTTCCGCTGCATTGGTTTTACCCCAGCTCTTGTCCTGGTTGTTTTTGGTGAATATACTGAATACATAGTCGCCTTTTGAGGCATTGACCAAGATGACTTCATTGCGGACATCGTCCAGGGATCCGGTTTTGGATGCCGATTTGACGGTGGCAGGAATCTGGGAAAGCCCCCTTTCGTCGTAGAACATATTCCCCAGAAAACGGTACATCCGGTCAGCGGATTTTGCTGAAACTACTTTTCCCTGACGGATCAAGGTCAGGAGATCGGCCATCTCTTTGGGCGTGGTCTGTCCCCAGCCATACTTTTCCCAATCGGCTTTTCTTCCTTCTGTCTGTGAGTTGACACGGGTATGGGTTAATTGAAGGTCGGCCATCAATCTGTTGATGGCTATTCCGCCGCCAGCGAGCTTTTGGTTCCAAATGCTGGTGACATTGTCGCTATAGGAGAGCATGAGAGCAATCAGGGTTTTAAGGTCCACCTTGCTGCTGTCCTTAAAAAATTGCATCAGTCCCGAACCACCATATTTTTGACTTTCACGATAGATATACTCTTGGTCCAATTGTAACTGCCCTTTTTCAATTTTATCGAAGACACCCACTAAAATGGGGATCTTGACAACACTTGCCGTTGGAAAGATACTGTCGGCCCCGATGTTAACTTCTTTGTGTTTCTTGAGGTCATGTACATAGATACCTACTTCGCCCTGAAAACCCTGAATAAGCTGTTTGATCTGTTTTTCAAGCTTTTTATCTGTACTTCGTTTTTGTCCAAAAGAGCATAAAGAAAGGAATAGTAACGTAAATGATAGGAAAATTTTACTCATAATCAGGCTTTTATCTGTATTAAATGTGATGAATAATCGTTATTTTTATTATTTAATGGGCTTAAGTTATGAAAATATCCGTGATTGGAAAGCACACTATAATTGAAATAGCCTGAATATTCCACATGGAACGTTAGAACCGCCGAAGGCCGCATGAAGTGAGCTCATGAAAGCCATTGCAAATGAATGCTTTTAACTATTGCCTTATTGGGAAAATGGACTAATGGATAAACAAATTTATACAGATGAAATTATTTATGATTTTGATCGGTTGTAAACCGAAAAATAGACGCACCGAACAGCACGATATTTTTTTTGGAATCGGCAATGAGCTAAAGGATTTCATAGAGCCAATTAAAGAATTTTGGCCTGACGCTGATGGCAAAATTCATATTGATGCCTATCGTGTGGTCAATAAGATTGGGGAGTATGAAATTACGGTACAGGAAAAAAATAACGCTACAGCTGTGCCAGATACGGAATTGAAATTGTTTTTTGTCAACTTGGGGGGCTATAAACCGAACGAGTTTGATGAATTCCATTATAAAGAACTGATTGTTGCCCCTAATTTGGCTAAAGCAACGGAGAAGGCCAAACGTACAGTTTTTTGGAAACACCATAGTACAGCCCATATTGATGACAAATATGGATTGGATGTAGATGATATTTATGAAATAGAAGATCTGTTGCTTGATGTGGACAAAGCGAAGTACCATATTCAGATTGTTCCAAAAGCAGGATTGAAAGAAGATGTGGTCGCAAATGGCTATTTTAAACTAAGTGCCCTCTAAGCGATGGGATAGGGGCTAGTATCAATTCAGAAAACGTATTGTCGGTATAAAAATAGCGGGCTTCATTTTTTGAAGCCCGCTATTTTTATGGAGAAATAACTATTTCTAAAGGGTGTTGTTTACCCCCTGTTATTGTATGCCTTGTTGATCCCTGTGCTGTTTACGGATAACACTATGCTTTTTACCATAAACGAAGTAGATCAATAGGCCTAAAGCCAACCATATTGCTAGACGCTCCCAGCTTTCAATAGGGAGTGAGGCCATCATGAGTACACAGACAATGATACCCATAATCGGTACAAAAGGCACTAAAGGTGTTTTGAATGGACGTTCTAAATTCGGATCGGTTTTGCGGAGCACCAATATGCCTACACAAACCAATGTAAAGGCAAATAGTGTACCTATACTAACCATATGGCCCAGATCAGAGACCGGAACGAATCCAGCGAAGATACTTACAAACACCATAAAGATCGCATTTGTTTTCCAAGGAGTCTGTCTTTTGGAAAGATCAGAAAATATTTTTGGAAGTAATCCATCTTTACTCATCGAGTAGAATACACGGCTTTGGCCGAGTAGCATGACAAGAATAACGGAAGTATAACCTGCAATAATCGTAATAATCAAAGCTGTATTCAGAAAATGATATCCCGTTTTCGCAAATGCTGTTGCTACTGGTTTGGCATCGCCTTTAAACATGGTGTAGTTTTCAATACCGGTCATGACATAGGAAAACAGTACATAAAGAAGCGTACAGATAATCAATGATCCGATGATACCAATTGGCATTCCTTTTTTCGGGTTTTTCGCTTCCTGTGCAGCAGTACTGACCGCATCAAAACCAATGAAAGCAAAAAACACAACGCCAGCTGCACGTAATACACCGCTGATTCCAAAATGGCCAAAATCATCACTCTTTAGAAAAGTCCATAAGCTTTGCTGTCCATTTTTTACCATTTCCTCCCCAGCATTTGCAGGGATAAAAGGATCGTGGTTTGCAGGATTTATAAAGCTCCATCCCAATGCAATAAAAATCAGTACAACACCCACTTTCAAAATAACCAATACGTTATTTACGGTCGAGGATTCCTGTGTTCCTCTCATCAATAGCAGGGAAAGCAAGCATACGATGATGATTGCGGGTAAATTGACCATCCCGCCTTCCCAAGGGCCCTTAAGTAATATGTCGGGCAAATGGATATGGAATATCATCAGGAGCTGATTAAAGTATTGTGACCAACTGACGGCTACGGTAGCCCCTGCTAGCGCATACTCCAGTACAAGATCCCAACCGATGATCCAGGCTACAAATTCTCCCATGGTCGCATAAGAGTAGGTGTAAGCACTTCCAGCGACCGGAATCATGGAAGCAAATTCGGCGTAACAAAGACCTGCAAAAGCACAGCCAACGGCGGCAATAATGAAAGATAGGATAACAGCGGGACCAGCGTTTTCAGCGGCAGCAATTCCGGTTAAGGAAAATAGTCCTGCGCCGATGATGGCTCCAACACCCAAGGCAATCAGGCCGGTGCTGGATAGCGTTCTCTTTAGCGTATGTTCACCATTTTCATTTGCCTCAGCGATCAGTTGAGGAATCGATTTTTTAAATAGCATAGGATTAATTCTTTACGATTATTTAGCTTCTAATTGTTTAATTAATGTCAAATATAAATGATATCAACGACAAAAGGGAAGATTGCGCTTCCCTTTTGTAATAAAATTTTGTATTAAATATAAATCAACCGATTGTATAGCCGTTAGTATGCCGCTGTAAAACGTTTGTTGATAAATTGTTTATTAGCGATCTCGTCAACAATGGCAACTGCAAGGTCCTCAACAGATAGCCTGGAACGACCTTCTTGATCAAATACAGGGTTATCCAGTCCTGTACGGTATTGGCCAGTCCGTGTACCGCCCGCATGCGAATTCATTTCGATGGCAGGGCTGATCATTGTCCAGTCAAGCTGATTTTCTTTGCGAATGGTATCGAGGTAATCTGCTGCAGCTAGGGCTCCAGGTTTAATTTCCTGAGGAAATTCAGGTGAATCGACCAAACGATTGCCGTCGATTAATAAACTTCCTGCTCCACCAACAACAATAAAACGTTTGACACCGGCATCTTTTACAGCTTGTTGAATAGCTAAGGCACCCTTTGTAAAATCCGCATAAAGGTTGGGGTTGGTCCAACCGGCATTAAAAGCTGAAATCACGACGTCCGCACCTGTTAATGCATTTACCAATTGTTCGTGGTTATTGATGTCAGCTTCTACTTTTGTGATATTGTCATTTGATGGAATGCTTTCTGTATGGCGAGCGATTGCGATAACTTCGTAGTTTCGGTCAACCAATTCTTTGACAAGATGTGTTCCTACATATCCTGTGGATCCAATTACTGCTACTTTCATGTGTTTTTAATTAAATGTTTTACTAAAATCAGCTAACGTTATCTTCTCCAAACGTACGGCAATATCAGTGTCGACTTCCTGATAGAGATCCTGCAATTTGGCATTGATGTTTTTACCTACGACACAGGCCGGGTTCGGGTTGTTGAATTTACCCAAAAGCTCCTGTTGTTTTGTACTGAAATAAATGTCCGCAAGGGTGATACGTTCTTTTTCATCGTTTATGCGAATCCCACCGCCTTTGCCCTCTTTACTGATTAATAAGGCAGCCGTTTTAAGGGAAGCGATTTCCTTGCGAACTACAGCAGCATTTACCTGGATGCTTGAAGCGATGTATTCGGAAGAGAGCCATTGTCCGGACTCCTCCAATTGTGCTAAAACCATAATGTGTAAAGCTGTTGCAAATCTCAAGTTGTGTAACATTCCGTTGCTGATTTTTTTAATTTGATAACACAAAGGTAATAGAAAGGTTTTAAACTGAAATAAAAAATATTACAGTTTAAAACCTTCTGACAATCATATGATAAAAAGTCCTTTTTTTTATTTTTTCTCGTTAAATTTTTTGTAGCTATCCATGATATAGACCCGCAATGTTTCCATGCTGCTATTTTGGATAAACTGATAAGAAGGTCTAAATCTTTCTTTAAATAGTGCTAGTTCAGCGGCATTCAATGGTGTCAGCTCTTTGATGAGATTGTCTGTAAATTTCCGGTCAACGGCTCTTTTTTCCATTTCTGCTACGAGAAGTTTATAGTTTGAGCGAGCCTGTTTTCCTTCCTTGCTAAATATACGGCTAGGAGAGATACGGATCCCCCCGCGGTTTTTACTGACATCAGAATATTTCCCAGCTTCTTTTTCCCGTTGAATTTCTGCTGCAAGTCTACTATCGGTCATCCGTTCGACGACAACTTGACTTAATTCAATAGGGGTGTTTATTCTGTTCAGATAGATTCTTCGTAGACTTGAATCATAAATAAATACCGTATCTTGTTCGTATCCGTTCGCTTTGATCAATAAGAGATCATTGATATTAGCATCAATAGCAAATGATCCATCGCGGTTGGTCTGAACTTCTACTTTGCTCCGTAAATTCTGGATCTGCGCAGCTTCTATTTTTTCTCCACTGACAAGCTCCATAATAATACCTTTGGTTTTTTCCTGTGCTAATAGTTGTCCAGAGATCAAGGTCATCAATAAGCAGCTTAGAATCGTTTGTATTACTTTCATGGGGATATAATTATATATAATAATGAGCTTGTTGCCTTTTGTTTATTGCGATGAAACCATTATGAACCGAAAAAATCGTTCATAATGGCTTCATGACGTCGCATTTCCTTATCAAAAATAACGAATAGATTTTGAATTATTGTGCTAATTTGCTTTCCATGTGTTATTGTCAGGATTCTTATCTGGCATTACATCATCAGGGTCTAACTGAACAGACTGTAAAGGTTCGTTTGTTGCGATTTTAAATTGCCATGTTTTGTTTCTTTCCCAAATTTCCACGGGTAGTTTTTTTCTTATTTTTTTGCCGGATACTGTAGTTGCCTCAACAATAGTAGGCATCGGTAATCTTTCCAGATTCTCTACTGTAACCAATGCGCCGAGCATAGGTTGATTGTTGACATAGGACACGGACTTGATCGCCTGATCCATTTGCCAGTTGTTGACAAACCAGCCCCGCCAGAACCAATTCAGGTTTTCGCCGGTTCCGTTTTCGATCGCTTTAAAGAAATCTTCTGGTGTTGGATGTTTAAATGCCCATTCCTGGATGTACTTTTTAAAAGCGTAATCGAAGCGCTCTTTGCCAATAATCTGATTGCGCAATAATTTTAGTCCATAGGCTGGTTTGTAATAAACGAGTGCACCGATATTACGTTCCTTCATATTTTGTGGGGTACTCATAATCGGCTCAAGGTTCTGCGATGTGAAAATATAGGAGCGACTCGCCTGAGCACGATAATATTCGCCATTATTAAATTCTTGTGTTGCCAGTTCATTGATAAAGGTATTGAAACCCTCATCCATCCAGCCGTGTTCACGTTCGTTGGAGGCAACAATCATCGGGAACCAGTTGTGGCCAAATTCGTGGTTGGTTACTCCCCAAAGCGAACCTGCCTTGGCTTGATTACCACAGAATGAAAGGGCCGGATATTCCATACCACCCACATTAGACGCGACATTTACGGCCACCGGGTAGGGGTATTCAAACCAGTTTTTGGAATAAATTTCGATGGCAGCCTTGGTGTATTCTGTCGAACGCTCCCAGGCATTGTTGCTGTTACTTTCCACCGGATAAGCCGAAAGGGCAAGGGCTTTTTTGCCACTGGGTAGATTGATCTTGGCACCATCCAGTATAAAGGCGGTAGAGGAAGCCCATGCAATGTCCTGTGCATTGTTGAGCTGGTATTTCCAGGTCAACGTCTTTTTGTTCGGTCTGGAATTTTTTGCGGTCACTTCTTCGGCGGAACGAATCAATACAGTTTCATCACTGCGTAAAGCGAGCTGATATCTTTTGAGCTGATCTGCAGTAAATACTTCTTGCGGATTTAAGAGTTCCCCACCAAGTACAACGATATGATTAGCCGGTGCTGTGATCTCTACCTGATAATTGCCAAATTCGCGGTAGAATTCTCCAGGGCCTGTATAAGGCAAGGTATTCCAGCCTCTGATATCGTCATATACACAGAGTCTGGGGAACCACTGGGCAATGGCATAGATTTTCCCGTTTTTAGTATCGAGTATACCGGTACGGTCAGCACCGTATTGTGGTACGGTATATTGGTAGGTAATCTTGAATGTCATTTTTCCGCCCTTGCTTTTTAGTGCGGCGGGCAGACGTAGCTGCATACGTGTATCATCGATGATGTGCTCTATGGCTTTGCCATTGGCGTCAGTGACAGACTGGATCTGGTAACCGCCGTCAAATTTTGAATTTCCATCACCATAACGGCTATTGGTTAACGGGGAAATTAATTGACCACGCCCATGTTGTGAAAACATGTTCTGGTCTAACTGAAGCCAAAGGTAATCCATATTGTCCGGGCTGTTGTTACTATAGGTAATCTCTACAGCACCGGTCACCTGATCATTTTGGTCGTTTAAAGAGGCCTGTATCTTGTAGTCTGCGGAATTCTGCCAATATCCCGGGCCTGGTTTTCCGGCCGCGGAGCGATATTCGTTTCCATTATTTTTAAAAAACAATGGAGCAAAAGCTTCAGTATAACTATAGTTGGATGTTTTTTCCTGAGAAAAGGATGGAAAAGCGTAGCTCAATGCAACAAGGCTCAACGAAGCCAATGCAAGTCTTTTCATCATAGTTGTTTGATTTAAATTATGTTTATTGGTACCAATATACAATGAAAAGTACATAAGAAAAAAAAAAGCTCCTTTTTAAAGGAGCTTGTAACAATTATTTTAAGTTGCTGTTATAATCGTCTTCACTGAATCCGAGCAAGATACCCTTACTGTGTTCGATTACAGGACGCTTGATCATGCTGGTATGTTCTTTTAAAACTTGATTGGCACTGTTTGCGTCAACGACACTTGCTTGTTGCTCTGCACTCAATTTTTTCCAGGTGGTACCTTTTTTGTTGACCAGTGACTGCCAGTCTGCTTTTTCTTCCCATTCTCTGAGTTTTTCATCACTGACACCTTCTTTTTTGAAGTCATGAAATTGATAGGCAATCTGATTGTCTTCTAACCATGTTAAGGCTTTTTTAACTGTGTTACAATTCTTGATACCGTATACCTGTAGCATAATGATTACAATATTAGTGAGATCAAATTTAAATAATCTGCGATGTATTTTAAGTGTTATTAAACCTATTTTTTTCGATGCGGTAGCGGAACGGCGATGGATTGCTACTGAGCAACGTTTCATCCAATATAGTAAAAGATCTGTCATTGTGGCCCCCGATGAAAACCAGATCCAAAGGATAGTTTGCTTTTGCAAAGCTGGATTGCTCAGGTCCTTCCAGTGGAGTGAAAGAGATTATATTCTGCTGCAGAAGGAATAGGGTAATAAATAATTGATAGTGTATTTAGTACACTATAAAAATTAGGAAGTAATAATTATTTTTAATAATTTAGTAGCTTCAAGAGTTAATAAAGATTAAAATAAATCAATAACAGTAATATGAGCCTAAAAGATTTTAAAGGTGTATTGACAGGAGATCAAGTACAAGAGTTGTTTGAAGTTGCAAAGAAACATAGGTTTGCTTTGCCTGCGGTAAACATTATCGGAACAAATTCTATCAATGCGGTAATGGAAACTGCTAAAGCAGTAAACTCTCCAGTAATTATTCAATTGTCAAATGGTGGCGCACAATTCTATGCAGGTAAAACATTAAATAATGACAACTTGCAAGCTTGTGTATTAGGAGCAGTATCTGCAGCACAACACGTGCATTTATTGGCAGAGCACTATGGTGTTGCGGTAATTTTGCACACCGATCACGCGGCCAAAAAACTTTTACCTTGGATCGACGGTTTGTTGGATGCTGGTGAGAAATTCTTCGCACAACACGGTAAGCCATTGTTCTCTTCACACATGTTGGATCTATCTGAAGAACCAATTGAGGAGAATATTGAAATTTCTGCAAAATACTTAGCGCGTATGAAACCACTAGGGATGACTGTTGAGATCGAATTGGGTGTTACAGGTGGTGAAGAAGACGGTGTTGACAACTCGGATGTTGACAGCTCCAAATTATATACACAACCGGAAGAAGTTGCTTATGCATACGAAGAATTGTCGAAAGTATCTGACAAATTTACTGTTGCTGCGGCTTTCGGTAACGTACACGGTGTTTATAAACCAGGTAACGTAAAATTACAACCAGTAATCTTACACAATTCTCAAGAATATATCCGCGAAAAATATAACCTTGCAGCTGAAAAGCCGGTGAATTTTGTATTCCATGGTGGATCTGGTTCTTCTCCAGAGGAAATTGCTGAAGCGATCTCTTACGGTGCGATCAAAATGAACATCGATACAGATATGCAATGGGCTTTCTGGGATGGTGTAAGAGGTTATGAAGCTAAAAACCACGATTATTTGCAAGGGCAGATCGGTAATCCTGAAGGCACAGATTCTCCAAACAAAAAATATTACGATCCACGTGTATGGTTACGTAAAGGTGAAGAAGCATTTGTTGCTCGCTTAAAAGAAGCTTTTGCTGATTTGAATGCAGTAGATGTAAACAGCAAATTGTAAGCTGAATAAAATATATTCTTTAGAGGTATCCTGGATCAGGATACCTTTTTTTGTCAAAATAGGTTAAAAAAGGGGAACAGCCAGGGTGATTGGCGTGTTTTTTGACATCAACAACTTGAAATAAGTTAGAATAAATATACTAACCCTATAGGCAATTACAAGTCGGTGTATCGTAGGGGAGGTATATCAAAAAGTAAAAATATAGCTAATATCATTATGAAGTTTTTAGGAATAAGTGCATTTCTTTTATTAATCACCCAAGTTAGTTTTGGACAGGCGAAGCAGAATGTAGGCGATTTCAGTTCGGTTGCCGCTACAGATAAAATACAGGTTGAATTGATCAAATCCAATGAGTCGCTGGTGACTTTTGAGGGGCAGAATTACGAGAATGTAAAGGTTGTTAATACCAATGGCTCTTTGACCTTAAAAATGAATACCCTGAATATGTTGCAGGGCGGCAATATCTCTGTTAAAGTTTATTATAAAAGCCTGAAAAATATAGAGGCTAAAAAAGGAGCTAAAGTATTTGCTACATCAAATAATACGGTGTCATCAGACCAGGTAAAACTTTATGCCGCTGAAGGTGGATTGGTGGATCTATATGTGGATACAAAAAATGCTACAGTGAAGGTGACGTCAGGAGCAACGGTCGCACTTTATGGGAAGGCAGACAGACAGGAAGTTATCTCCAATTTTGGTGGTAAATATGAGGGGAAAGATTTTAAAACGAAAACCACGATTGTTACCGTAAATGGTGGTGGAAAAGCAGAGGTCAATGCAGTAGATTCCATTGAGACACAAACACGTGCTGGCGGTACGATAGATGTATATGGCAAGCCTGAACAACGTGTAGAAAAGAAAATGGCGGGTGGAACAGTCATTTTTAAATAAGCAACTGTCTTGATTTTGTCAATTTTACCAGGGCAGATTTACAGGCTGTTCGGGTAAATTGCCAACGAAAGTTTAAGTTAAGAGATCAAATAAAAGGTTTTAGACGAAATATCACTTTGAGCTTGTGTTTAACCTTTTTGTTGAAAAGGTCAAATATTTTGTTTTTATAGGCTACAGCCTTCTTCATTTGTGCTTAAAATACTTATTTTTGTGAGGGAATAATAAAAATAGTATTATGGCAAAGCGTAATTATGTTTCAAATTCTACGGAATCTACGCGCATGTTCAAAAATGACTTTTTAGAGTCTTTGACGAAAGTGCATTGGAGTGTACCTCTGATTTTCTATGTACCCGTAGTGATTTTCTTTTCGTATAAAGCTCTGGTTTGGGGAGAGGTTTCCCTATTGACATATATTGGATACTTTGTTTTTGGCCTGGCATTTTGGACAGCATTTGAATATGCGCTCCACCGTTGGGTATTCCATTTCCATCCCACATCAGAATGGGGTAAACGAATCGCTTTTATTTTTCACGGCGTACATCATGATTACCCAAGGGACCGGATGCGTTTGGTCATGCCGCTATCGGCAAGTATTCCCTTGGCAGCGCTGGTTTATTTTGGATTTACATTGTTCTTTTCAAACGAGTTTATCCTAGCTAGTTTTTTCTCTGGATTTATGGTTGGATACCTAATCTATGACGAATGCCATTATGCTATGCATCATGCTAATTTTAAGAGTGGTATTTTCAAACGGATTAAACAACACCATATGTTGCATCACTATTCGGATCCTGAAAAAGGTTTTGGTGTGAGTTCGTCGCTATGGGATGAAATCCTGCGTTCGGGTTTCGAGGAAAAAGAATCCAAAAAAGAATCGTCAACGCTTAAGGAAGAAAAAGCATAACACGGAATTTTGTATATCAAAAAACATCAAACCCCGTCATTGTTTAATGACGGGGTTTGATGTTTTTTGACCTGAAGATTTAGTATCGTACGGTGCATCTACTCTTAATATCTTCTCCTGTAAGGCTATATAATGGCCTGCTAAGCATGAAAATTATCGAACTGAGAATATCATCGAATAGAAACCTGGTAGAAACCGCGTTCAAAGAAAGTCGTTTGTAAAGCAAATGACTTTTTATGCCAAATCCGATTGTTCAATTTTGGGTCGTCTTTTAAAGATACAAAATTATAAGGAACGACTTGCGGCCTTAAAAAAAAGAAAAGATATATCTTTTTTAAAGATATAAATGGTTTATTTTCGTCTCTGTGATTGATCTAAACAAAAAAGATTTTGATTGAACATTAACCAAATGAAATACCGATATGATGAAGATACCATTTTGCCAGGTAGCCGGGCTATTTTTAATCGGCACGGGCTGTCTACCGACTTTTAGTCTACAGGCGCAGCAGTCAGCTACTGTCAAGCGCTTTTATATCAGTACAAAAGGCAGTGATCAAAATTCGGGAACAGCAACACGTCCCTTTGCTACTGCTGATGCAGCCCTTCGTGCCGCAGAAAAGTACAACAAGAATAAGACTATTTCAGGCATTGAAATTATTTTTAAAGGCGGAATCTATTACCTGGATAAACCAATACAGCTCTCAGCGGAATTATCCGGTAAACCGAAGCGTCCATTAAAGATAAAATCAGAGGGAAAACAGGTTATTCTTAGTGGTGGAAGACCGCTGGAGTTAAGTTGGGAACAGGGCGAAAAAAATATCTGGAAAGCCAAGGTTCCAGTAGGCATCAGTTTCCAAAGCCTTTATGTGGGTAAAACAAAACTTGTGCGGGCACGTTATCCGAATTATGATGCCACTATTCTACCCTTTCAGGGCTATGCTGCAGATGCATTGAGTCCCGAACGTGTAAGTACCTGGCAAAATCCGATCGGCGGCATTGTGCACGCGCTACACGCGGGACGTTGGGGCGGCTTCCATTACCGTATTACCGGGAAAGATGGTGCGACAAAGGTCACACTCGAAGGTGGGGAACAGAACAACCGTCCAAGCAAAATGCACGAAACCTATCGTTTTGTCGAAAATATCCTTGAAGAGTTGGATACTTTCCAGGAATGGTATTTGGATAAGCAAACAGCGACATTATATTATATGCCCGAAAAGGGGGTAAATCCCAATCAATTAAATTTCGTAGCGCCACAGCTGGAAAATATAATAAACATTTCTGGTTCAGTATCCGATCCGGTGCGGAATATTGAAGTCAGCGGCCTGCATTTTACGCATACCGCGCCAACTTTTATTAAAACAGCCGAACCGCTCTTGCGTAGCGATTGGACCATCTACCGTCAGGGTGCGATCAAAATTGAAGGCGCTGAAAATTGTGTTCTCCATGATAACGAATTTATGGAATTGGGGGGGAATGCTATTTTCGTCAGTAATTATAACCGGGATGTGAAGATCCGAAGCAATCTGATCAATCAGATCGGCGCGGGAGCCATAAATTTTGTGGGTGATCCTGAAGCTGTGCGCTCAGCTGCGTTCCGGTACGAAAAATTTGTGCCACTTAGTCAGATGGACACCGCCAGAGGTCCAAAAAACAACAACTACCCCATGGACTGCGAAGCCAGTGACAATCTGATTCATCACATTGGCTTAATAGAAAAGCAGGTTGCTGGTGTACAGGTTTCGATGGCCGAGTCCTTACGTATTTTGAACAATACCATTTATAATGTGCCCCGTGCTGGTATCAATGTGGGTGATGGTACCTGGGGAGGTCATGAAATCGCCTACAATGATGTTTTTAATACCGTATTGGAAACTAGTGATCACGGTGCTTTTAATTCCTGGGGGCGCGATCGGTTTTGGCACCCTAATCGAAAAGAGATGGATGAACTGGCAGCAGCACATCCTAATTTGATCTTGCTGGATGCGGTCAAAACAACCAAGATTCATGACAATAGATTTCGCTGTGATCATGGATGGGATATTGATCTTGATGACGGCTCTTCAAATTATGAAATTTACAATAACCTTTGCTTAAGCGGTGGATTGAAATTGCGGGAGGGCTTTTACCGAAAAGTATATAACAATGTAATGATCAATAACGGCTTTCATCCGCATGTATGGTTTCAACATAGCCACGACATATTTCGAGATAATATTGTTATGCAGGCCCACCAGGATATTCAGGTTAAATACTGGGGGGAAGAAGTGGATGATAATCTGTACAGTAGGGCAGAAGATCTGCAAAAAGATCAGGCCAAGGGCGTGGAAAAGCACGGTCGTGTTATTGTCTTGAATTTTATTGATCCTGTGCATGGCGACTTTCGTCTGAAAGACTGGAACGGACAGGGATTTAAAAATTTTGATATGCTGCATTTTGGTGTGGTCAGCAAAAAATTAAAAGCCGTTGCTGCTGAACCGGAAATACCACATTTAATACAATCCGGTACAAAAGAGCAGGGGCAAATTTGGGACTGGAAAGGGGGGCGGTTCAAATCTATTGAAAGTCTCGGGGAGCAGTCCGCAGCTGGATTACCGTCAATTGCTGGAGCCGTGCTGATTCAGTTGGATGAAAATAGTACGCTTTATAAAAGTGGTTTGCGCGTAGGCGATGTATTATTAGACTATCAGGGGGAAAAAATCGTGAATTTAATGGCTTTACAGCAAGCCGTTAAAAAGCATGTACATGCCGACCAGCCAGCACTTATTATTTTTAGAAACCAGCAACAACTTGAATTGAAGTTACAGCTTTAGACATGCTCACGCACATAGTCACGACTTGTTGCTTTTTATAGCGGAGAGATCGGGACTATCCACTCCGTTTGGATAGCCCGATTTTTTTGTAATTTTATAGGTACAATTAATTTCTTGTACGATAAAAAATAAAAGCCCAATCGCGAAAGGTTTCAACCATAACTTAGGAATTGCTTAATTACTTCAATCCTAGAGCTGACGCTATTAGACTTTTGCGCCCGCAAGGGTATAAAAAACAAGAGATTGTTGAGAAACTTAATTTTACTTTTATTCCAAATTTCGAATTTTTCGGTTGATTATTTATTTTCCTTTTTCAATGCTGAGTTTTTTTATTTATCACAGTCTTTTGTATTTTTGAATAGAAGCCACAAGAAAGTCGGACAGCAAATCGGACCTAATTGTAAAAAGTATATATATTTCGTATAAAGACAAACCAAAGATTATATTTGGATGTCATAGATTTAAAACAGCATATAGCCAGATGAAACTTAGAGGAGATTTACAATTACGCAAATTAGGCGATGACCATATTTTAGTCTTTCCAGGACAGGATCAATTGGACGTGTCCAAAGTTTATACTTTTAATGAGACTGCTGTACAGATATGGCTGGAGCTTCAGGGTAAGGAATTTAATGTCGAAAGTGTAACGGCGGTATTGTTGGATTACTATGAAGTGGAAGAAATAGAAGCTGAAAAAGATGCAGCAAAATTGGTTAAGCAATTTGAAAAGCAAGGCTTTTTAATCTAATCATACCAAAACTACATTTGATTGTGTCGGTTGCTCCGCAAATTTTTTGATTTCGTATCTTTTTAATTCCAACGTAGATTCATTATTTGACGTTTACAGTCAAGGCAAACGAATTCCCAATTGGTCGTTCGGATTGTGTAAATTTTTACATTTTGTCTGGACAATTATCTTTTTTTTGTCTTCTATAAAAAGATAATTTTTATTTCAAATCTATCTTGATTAAAGCATAACAGAAAAATAGTTGGAATTCAACAGAACGTTTTTATAAGAGAACAATTATTTTTTACATAATTGAGTTCTTATGAAAATAAGGCATGATATTGGACAATAAAAATTTAAATTGTACATTCAGCTGGTAATAAGTTTTTCAGTGAATGAGCTAAAAAAAGATATATCATCCTGCCAGAGCATGTATTGATTATTGCGTGATCGGTAGCTGCTTAGCATATTTTATTATGATCACAACAAAGTATTTTAATTACAAACAGATCTTTAATCTTGCCGGGGTACACCTGATCTGGTTGACAGGATGGTGTTCATTGGTGGCGGTCATTTATTATTTTTTTAACTGGCAGTGGATGATTATCCCTTGGGTTCCATTGGCACTGATTGGTACAGCGGAGGCATTTTATGTAGGTTTTAAAAATAACCAGGCGTATGATAGGTTATGGGAGGCCCGAAAGATATGGGGTGCCATCGTCAACTCCAGCCGCGCATTAGGGGCTATGTTGTATGCATTTGATACAGAGCAAGGCGATCAGCACGACCTAAATGAAAGAAGAAAGAAAATGGCCTACCGCCATATTGCATGGCTATACCAGCTTCGGGAACAGCTCCTCATTCCTACGGAATGGGAACATATCAGTCTGAAAAGACATATCGGTGCATTGAATGTGAAGCGACATAGATTGATCAAGGCAGGGTTCCCGGATTATAGCCGTACCCCCATTTTTTTACATAAGTACCTCTCAACGGAAGAGTTTGAATCTCAGTCGACATATAAAAACTTTGCGACTTACCTAATCGCGCAACAGGCCAAAGATGTCAATACATTAAAAAATGACCAGCTGATTACCGATTTCAATCAGACACAGCTCCAGAACTGTCTCAATCAGTTTTACGATTTCCAGGGGCAGGCCGAACGAATAAAAAAGTTCCCCTCACCACGGCAGTTTGCCAGTACGGCTTTTGTATTTAACGTAATTCTAATTCTACTACTACCTTTGGGATTGGTCAATGAATTTGCGAAATTGGGCGACTGGGGGATCTGGACCAGTATTCCATTTTGCGTGGTTATTGGCTGGATCTATATCGTGATGGAACTAGTAGGAGATTATACCGAAAATCCTTTCGGCGGCCTAATGTTTGATATCCCCATGCTTTCGATTTGCCGTACTATTGAAATCGACCTGCTGCAGATGGTCGGCGAGGAAAACCTGCCGGAGCCTATAGCATCCAAGAACGGTGTTTTGGTTTAGCTCATAAGGCCCCTCCTTTAATTGGGCTACAGGAGAATAGTCGGCGTATTTTTTACCTCCGAAATCATAAAGGAACTATGCGTACTGGCGATATGCTGTAGGACGGTAAGCCTGTTCAGGATAAAGCTACGGTAGTCTTCCATATCCTGTACACAGATTTTTAGAATATAATCGTAATCTCCGCTGACATGGAAACATTCGGTCACGGCTTCCAAATCCATAACCTCTCGCTCAAACTGTTGGATGAATTCTTTTTTATGCTGTGTAAGCTTCACATGGCATAATACCATAAAATCTCTGCCCACCTTTCGCTTATCGAGCAGCGCAACGTATTTAGTAATAACACCCGTGTTTTCAAGCTTGCGCACTCGTTCATAGACTGCTGTGACAGATAACCCTAATCGATGTGCCAGTTCCTTGCTGGTCTGTTTGGCGTCCTCCTGTAGAAATTGCAACAATTTTTTATCTGTTTCATCAAACTGCATAGATAATTTTTTGGTTAAAAGGCGATAAGTTTAGCTGTTTTAGATATATTTTCTTTTGTGGTTGTAAATATTAGATTTATAATCTAATATACCTAAAAATTGTTGTAATACATCTTGAAAAAATCCAATTTTATAAATAAAAAATTAGGAAGCTTCCAGTTTTATTAAAAGCAAAATTGAATGCTCAGCAAATAAATCGGATAGCTTTTATAACCCTTAAAAACCAAATTATAAGCAGATGAAAGATTTTAATGCAGCAAATGAAATACAAGATTTGCAATATTTCGGGGAATTCGGTGGGGTAAATCCCTCGATTTCGGATAGCTCTACCTATACTTTTCTTTCCGCCAAAACCATGTTCGATACGTTTGAAGGAAATGCAGAGGGTTGCTATTTATACTCCCGGCATTCCTCACCGATGAATTTGTATCTTGCACAGGCGCTGGCCAAGTTGGAGAATACGGCAGCAGCCAATGTGACAGCATCTGGGATGGGAGCTATTACCACAGTCTTGCTGCAGCTATGTAAAAGTGGTGACCATATTATCTCCAGCCGAACCATCTATGGGGGAACCTATGCTTTCCTGAAGAATTTTTTGCCTCCATTTCAAATTGAAACAAGCTTTGTTGACATCAACAATTTTGAGGCGATTGAGCAGGCGATAGGTCCCAAGACCAAAGTAATCTATTGTGAAAGCGTCAGTAATCCTTTATTGGAAGTGGCGGATTTAAGAAAGTTGGGTACAATATGTAAAAAGTATAATCTGAAACTTGTTGTGGACAATACGTTTTCACCCTTGTCAATTTCACCAGCTTTATTCGGCGCGGATATCGTCATTCATAGCCTGACCAAGTTTATCAATGGGAGCAGTGATACGGTGGGTGGTGTTTACTGCGGGACACAGGATTTTATTGATGCTACTAAAAATGTAAATTCTGGTGCTTGTATGCTGCTCGGTCCCACGATGGATAGTCTGCGCTCAGCCAGTATCCTTAAAAATCTAAGGACACTCCATATCCGCGTGAAGCAACATAGTCACAATGCACATTATCTCGCCGAACGTTTTGAACAGGATGGACTAAAAGTTTCATACCCTGGATTGGCCTCTCACAGACATCATGAATTGCTGAAGAATATGATGCATTCGGAATATGGCTTTGGAGGGATACTGACACTGGATGCCGGAACGACAGAAAAGGCCAATGAACTTATGGAACTGATGCAAACGGAAAATCTTGGATACCTGGCCGTAAGCCTTGGATTTTATAAAACTTTATTTTCGTGTTCGGGAAATTCGACTTCATCTGAAATTCCGGAAGAAGAACGTCTGAGCATGGGAATCTCAGACGGATTGATCCGTTTTTCGATCGGACTGGACCATGATATAGACCGAACTTATCAGCGGATGAAAGCATGTATGATAAAGACGGGTGTGTTGATAACAAGATAGTTCGCCAGAAAATAGCTTTGTATAGCCCAACGGAGAAGTTTCCAGTTTTACCTATGATGCCACGATGGACAAACAGATCATCCGCGAATTGCTGCAACATTATATTGAAATGACCGAGATTTTGAAGGTTGATCAAGAATTAGGCAATCGCTGCCGGGATGTCCTGGCGAAATTAATCCCGACACAAATTAGCGCCAAAACCGGACGTGTGATGGAGTGGATAGAAGATTATGCTGAAACGGAAGTACAGCACCGGCATGTATCCCATCTCTATGGCTTATATCCGAGCAGCGAAATTTCGATGCTACAGACACCAGCGCTTGCAGAAGCGGCCAAGAAAACCCTTGTGAGCCGGGGCGATGGGGCGACAGGCTGGAGCTTAGCCTGGAAGATAAATATGTGGAACAGGCTGCATGACGGCAATCATTCGTATCTGCTTTTTCAACATCTGATCAGTGATAAGACATTACCTAATCTTTTTGACTATCATCCGCCCTTTCAGATTGATGGCAATTTTGGCGTTACAGCGGCGCTCGCGGAAATGTGCCTGCAGAGCCATGTCAGGGACAAGGAGGAAAATTATATTATAGAACTTTTGCCGGCACTGGGGGATAAAATGCCCGACGGAAAGATAAAAGGATTGAAGGCTAGGGGAAATATAGAAGTGGATATCACTTGGGGAAAAGGTCAGCTAAAGCAGGCTGTCTTAAAGCCGAAATATCATGGAAATGTTGTAGTTCGTTATCGCAATAAGACGATCCAGCTCAAATCGGATGACAAGGGTCAGATCGACATTGGACCTGAATTATTTTAATAGCCAGTTAGCTGTGACTTTTTTGTTTTTCTATTGGGACTATTTGTTCGCGGGGGCGTCTTATGAAGTAGTGTATCAAAGTTTAATGGAGGGGATACACGTATAAATTCTTATTCGTATTAATTGATGTTTTAGGCCGCACAGTACCCGATGTACTGGCGGCCTATTTGTTAGCCGGCGCATACCACCGTTTTTATTGTCCAATTGTCAGGTGTTTGAATACAGCACGGATGCTCTCTAGTAGCGGCTTAAAAGGAAATAAACTAATTTTCATTTTTTTCGGGATAAATGGCTTCCTCAACCGTCATAAATAGATACTTTTCATAAAGTAAAGGTTTTTCATAGGTTAGTGTGAGGCCGCAGCAAATTCTCCGTTTGTGCGCTTATCCTGATCCATCTTACTCCCGATAAACCTTCAATAATGTATTCTTTAAAACCACAAAAATATCTGTGGGATAGCAGCTGTACACGCACACAATTTTAATTAAATGATTTGCGATAAAACAAAGAAATAACGAAGTTTACAATAGCGTATTTTTTCTGTTTATCATTCTTAAATTGCTTATAAATAAAAGAAGCGAAGGGGGGTAAACTGGAAAGAAATAGGCTAAACAATTGAATAGCCTATTTGTTAATCAGAAATATAGCCGAAATAACGATTTTCTCTTGGAAACGTAGAGCTACCGAAAAAAACAACCATATACAACTGAACTATGAAAACTGATTTTAATGCGCCTTTCTATCTAGAGGTGCGAAAATACTGGAAGACTGTCGCCCAGCAGGGGAAAACTATTGATCCTTTAACACTTCACCAGCAGCTGGAGGTTTATAGAAAGCTGTTCAATATATTTCAGGCCGGAGATTATTATTTTTTGCTCTTCGATATTTATAATGGAGACATTGCCGAGGCGGGTCCCGAAATGAGCGCGATGCTGGGATATAGCCCCGAAGAGATGGATTTACGCCTTTTTATGGATAGTATTCATCCAGCTGACATGCCTTATTTTATGAATTTTGAACAGTACATTACCTCATTCCTCAATACTGTTCCAATGGAAAAAATAACTCATTATAAATTCCAGTATGACTTGCGAATAAAGAGAAAGGATGGTAATTATCTCCGTATTTTACTTCAATATGTGATCATCGACTACGATGAGAATAATCTTTACCATAGTTTGCATGTGCATACAGACATCACGCATTTGCAAAAGCGGGGCAAACCAACTTGTTCGATAATCGGATTATATGGAGAGCCCTCACTGTATAATATTCCCGATGCAATAGCTGTAACTTTTGGGACGAAGCTCTTCACTGAGCGCGAAACAGAGGTGCTAAAAGGAATAGTCGAGGGCATGAATAGTCAGGAGATCGCCGACCGTCTGTACCTAAGTATTCATACAATCAATACGCACCGTAAAAATATCTTAGCGAAGGCGGGGGTCAAGACGCCCTTACAGTTGATCAAAAAAACAATTGAGGAAGGTTGGGTTTAGTGTGGGAAAGCGGTAAAAGATGATAATAGGAATTTAGGAAATACCTAAGGTCTGCACCAAAAGTGATCCAAGCGGTACGAATGCAATAAATTTTGAAATGGTATGACGGTATAGCGGATTAGATGATTTTTCCGTATGTTAGCCTGGACTGGGAAACCGGAGGAACGATTGTTTCTCCGGTTTTTTTGCTTTGAGATGGGATTTCGATTTCACTTTACTTAAATCCTATTTAGTTTGAAGTAACCTCTTTTTTTGCGGGATGACCTCTAAGTACAATCCTAGCAGCTCGCTTCCCATTGTTTTCCTTTGCTTTGGAGCTGATGGTATTAGTAGAACCCACGTTTACATTCGTTATCGTATTGGGTTCGGTCGACCTAATTTCTGATACCTTTGCAGGGCCAGATGTAGCAGTTCCCGTTCTTACGATCGAAACAGTTTTAGGATTATTCACTTGAGCATTTGATTTTACTGATGTGACCATGCTCACATGTGCTGTTCCACGCATAGTTACCTGCTTAGGTTTCTGGTGTTTTCCCCTTGAATCTCCGCCGGAGTTGCCATTATCGGTAGCGTTTCCATTTCCATTTGTATTACCGTTTACATTGATTCGCTTGGGTTCTTTAATTTGTACATCTTCCAAAATCACTTCTTCTATTTTAGGAGCTTTTTCCACCTTCACTTCTTCAAGCATTGGCGGTTTATTTTTCATTATTTTCTTGCTGTTCCTACTTGTCTTTTTTGGTTCTGGAAAATGTATTGTTTCTTCTGTTTGATGTGCAGGACTTTTCTTTGGCTTCATTGCAGGAGTCATTTCTCTTTTCGGAGGATCAAGCCGTTTGGATACCGCTTTTGGGGCACCCGGTTTTTTGGATGCAGGCGGAGTCATGGCCGGTTTCGCGGGTTCAGTTTTTTCTGTTTTGGCCGGAGTTGTTTTCTGCGCTTCGACATGGGTCGAAAACAGCAGGCTGATTGCTGTCGTCAGCAAGAGGGTAAGCGCAGGCATCAGCAGGAGCTTACGGCTGTTGGTTCTTTTCTGTAACATAATTAATCTTTTTTTTGTTGTTAAATAATTAAAATTACTGGCCGGTAATGCGTTTATATCGGGGGAGGCCATGCTCCACTGGATAATCAGATGTTGGTAACTGGTACGTTCATAAACCTGTACGACGGCATCATCTGCCAGGTATTCGTGGTTTTGTCGGACGGCCCTGTCGATTAGATAAACTAAGGGATTAAACCATAGGACAACGCGTGCGAACTGCATAACCACCACGTCTATCGAATGTCGCTGGTCTACATGTGCCTGCTCGTGCGCAATAATCGAAGCCGCAATCTCTCCTTGTAAATATGCTCTACGGGGAACATAGATCCGCCTGAGAAATGAGAAGGGAGTTTTGAGGCCATGAATGCTATAAATTGAAGCATTGTCAGTTGCAGATGCGCGGTGAATATAAATTAAGAACTTTTTATAGCTCAATATATACTTAATCAAAAGTACTACCGCGATCATTAGATAAACAAGGAAAATAGCTGTGCTGGTCGATATTATCGGTTCCTGTGAGACAGCGGCAGGGGCTGTGACGACAGCCTCCATATGCTCGGGAACTACTTCTGGCTGTAGGTCATTAAAATGAAAAAAATCAGGAATAAAAGATGGTAAGGCTGTTTGCAGCAAAGGCGCAAAAAGTGCGATCGGGATGATGGTAAGCAAATAAAATCGGTTAAAGACCAGAAGTTTTTGCTGTTGCAGAAGAAAAATATATACGAGATACAATAAACCCGAACAGGCGATCAATTTTCCCAAATACATAATCATGTCGCTTTATTTTTAATTTCTGAATCAATTATTTTTTTCAGTTCCTCCAATTGCTCTTTGGTCAACTGCGATCGCTTTGTGAAAAAAGAAGCAAATTTTAATGCTGAATTATCAAAATATGTTTCAACAATATCATTGACGTGTGCAAGATAATAACTGTCTTTGTCGAACAAGGGATAATACTCACGCGAATTACCATATAATACATACGATATAGCACCTTTTTCGGTCATCCGTTTTAATAATGTCGCAATTGTCGTTGGAGCGGGCTTGGGTTCGGGATAGGCTTCCATAATATCTTTCATAAAGGCCTTTTTCATGTCCCAGATGTATCCCATCAATTGTTCTTCAGTCGCTGATAATTTATTCATACTACAAATATAGAATATATTCTACATTATGTAGAATAAAAAATGTTAAAATTTGTTATTTGAATGTATTGTTTTGATTTTTAGTTTTTGTTGCCTGTGTAGAACAAATTGTTATAAAAAAAGAGAGTGGCGACTGCGAAAATAATTATCTGTCGGATACTGAGGAGGATTTATTTGAAATGCTGATGGAAAATCACGCGAGACTGCATATTGAACCTGGAATACTAAATGTTTATATTAGCGGTTTCTTTTTAGGGTTGGCATTGAAATATTCTTTTTTAAACTGGAACATCTGTGCCATTTTCTGTGCACGCCATTTGGCTTCGTCGGCTTTTTCACCCTTATATAGACGATCGACCGTCGCTTCAAACAAAAGGAGCCATTGGTCGAAATGTTTCGCCTCAATAGGTAGGGGGATATGGGGTGGAAATGGACTACCGAAGTAAGTATGTTCATCCAGGAGGATTGTCTGCCAGAAGCGATACATTTTTTCCAGATGTACGCTCCAATTGTCCTGTATGCGCTCCTGAAAAATGGGGCCAATGAGACTATCCGCGCGAACAGTAGTGTAAAACTGATCGACTAATATTTTAATGTCCTCAATGGTTTGGATGTCCTGCTTCATCGGATTGTTTACCTATTTTTTGTGAAACAGCTACCTGATAGGAAACCGCCACAGTCTGAATAATTATATAAATCTAGGGAGAATAATGGAGAATAGAATCAAGCTGATGTAAAGATGTATGTGAAACTTTTGTATTTTTCTTTTATTGTCAGTAATTTAATTACATATTTAGGGAGAACATATGGGAAAATATATGCTTTTTATCCTGTTTATGATGGGATGCTCCATTGCGCAGGCACAGATCACCGATATTTCAGTCAATAAAGAAAACTTTCAGTCTTCAGGTTTTCCGTTTAAAGGCAAACGGGTACTGCAGGTTGAACATATTCAGACTGTAAAGGAAGATAATTACATCATTTTTTCGAAAGAGGAGCGTGGAGCAGATCCGGACAAACTGTATGCACAGCAATTTCAGCGGATAGATGGTATGTGGGTACCAATAGTAGAAGAAACTATTCAAGAAGACGGAATTATTACTTCAGTCTGGGAATCGCGAAAAGCCTTTTTTGATGCAGATAAAGATGGAAAATTGGATGCGGTGTTTATCTATTCCAGACATCCCAAAGAGAATGTCGAAAAACAATTGAGCTGTATTGCCCTGATTTTATATAAAGGACAATTTTATCGGATGCGTGCAGAAGCGGAGGATGGATATAATAAGACCTCCTATTCGGACAACTACGCTTCTCTGCCTGCGGAGGTGAAAGAAAACGTGGAGCGTTATTGGGAAAACTTAGACAAAAGGTAGTCCACCGTCATATTGAACATAAAGACAAGAGGGCCTACCCAAAAATAGAATAGCTCTCCTGTCTTTGATTCTGCTTGTATCGCTATAGTCCTGTTTCGAATATTGAATACATAGGCTTGTTGGTGTTTTACTGAATGGAAGCCAATAGCTGTTTTTCCTCTTCTTCTTGTGTTTTTCCAATGACATACCGTGTGATGTTTTGATGTTTGATCTCATCAATTGTATGGATGACATCTTTTGTCCTTGCTTCTTTGCTCGGCTTAATCAGGACGATCATATCCTTACTGTTGGGCATGGAACTGATCTTTGCTTTCAATTGCACGAGCACCTGCGGTAAGGTTTTCTCGATATCGCTTGATTTCGCTGAAAAAGCAATGGGCTTTTTGAAGTCACCATGATACCACATAAATTTTCCATTACCAAGGATTAATGTCACTGTCCGGTTTTCGTCAATGAGTACCTGTGGGGTAGCCTCGCCCTTTGTTTTGTCTGGCATGGCAATATCCATTGCTGCAGGCTTGTTTAAGGTTGTGGTCAGCATGAAAAAGGTGATCAAAAGAAAAGCAAGGTCTACCATCGCTGTCAGATCTACCTTTGGAGCCATTTTCCGGGTTCTAACTTTTTTCTTTCCGCTTTCTTGTGTTTTTTGGTTTAATTCTGCCATGATGCTCGGTCTTTAGGTTATAACTCTTGTTCATTCTCATTTATATGATGATCAAGAGTGGACTATTCCATAGTTTTTTTGACAATTAAAAGCGTTTTCTTTCTTTGTTTTTTTAGGCGATTCTGTTACAATAGGTTAGGGATCGTCTAGTAGAAGACGAATGATTAAGATTAACCAGTGTTAACAATGGATTTGTAATGATACTATCTACTATAGTTGGCAATTTGTCTTCTCTGGTACGGTTGTCACAAAAAGTTGAGGCCATCATAAAATCATTGTGGTGGTTATATAATACAGACAGGTTGCTGTGGCTGTTTGGCTAGAAACATGTTTTCGGTACGGGAAATGAAATCAAAAAGATTAGTAACTTGCCAATAAAAAATATGGATCAGGATAAGGGACTTGTCTATACAGATATTGCATCTCCGGTAGGGAGTATAAGACTTGTGGCGACCACGCGTGGTCTTACGGCAGTACTATGGGAAGGTGAGGACTATACCCGTACAAAGCTGTACATGCCGAATAGAAATGATCAGGCACCTATACTTTTACTCGCGCAACAGCAACTTATGGAGTATTTTGATCGCAAGCGTACTGTGTTTGATCTGCCGCTGGATATGCAGGGAACTCACTTTCAGCTGAAGGTGTGGGAAGCTTTGCTCGCTATTCCTTATGGCCAAACAAAAACCTATGGGGATCTGGCACGCCAGCTTGGTGATATCAAAGCTGTACGTGCAGTCGGCGGTGCATTGAACAAAAATCCGATATCCATTATTGTGCCCTGTCATCGGGTCATCGGTGGAAACGGTAAGCTGGTTGGTTTTGCAGGAGGCCTAAAAAATAAATCTATTCTTATTGGTCTGGAAATGAAAGATCGAGCTCCGACATTGTTTGATTAAATTCATATCTTAATCTACACCCACCCCTCCTTTATTGCTTTGGTTATCAGGTCTACAGGTGTCTTTACTCCAGCTTTTGTAAGAATATTTTTGCGATGAGAATTCACGGTGTGAAGACTTATGCATAGTTCGTCAGCGATCGATTTGCTCATCTTGCCCTCAACAATACATTTTAAAATTTCTCGTTCTCGCCTTGTAAATATATCATAGGATTTTGTAAATGCTTGATCAAGTTGAATATTGAAAAAAGAGGGTTCGTCGTCAAGCCCAATAAGTGAGAAGCATGGTTTTCCTTCTTGTTTTATATGGGATATGTCGGTATGCAGAGAGAGCGTCCGGTAGAAGTTATTTTCGTCATAATCTATCTGAATAGCTTGATGCAGGATCCTAATATAATGTCCATCTTTTCTTTTGAACCTGAAGTCGTATTGGACCTTATAGCTTTTTATTTTTTCATAAGGTAGACTCTTAAAAAACTCTACGACTTTATATTCAAAGTTGAGAAAGTAAGGCTTATCGTCAGGATGGATACGCTCCATAAGAAACGGAATAGAAAGTTCATCTGGTTTATAACCGATCAAATTTTCACATTCTTCGCTTATTACCTCCACATCCCCGGTATACATATTGAATACTAAATAATAGAAGCTACCCGCTTGAAATATATTTAATAAGCGTTTATGAAATTCGATCTGTTGTTGTAATTGATAGCTATCTGCTGTTTTCTCGATGTCCACAACTGTCTTCCAGAACTTCTTTGCGGTCAGGTAATATTTGGATTGGGATGACTCCATAAAAGTTAATCGGTTAATTGCATAAAGCTACAAAAAGTACAAGAATACCTAAATGAAAAGGCTCCGATTTTTTTTAAAAGGGATTTATCGCGTCCCACATCCCCTTGCTATAATCCGCGATGATAAAGTTCGAACCCCGGCCAGCGTTTCTGATTCGAATCCTGATAGAATGCAAAAAGCCTTTCATTGCTGAAAGGCTTTTTCTGCGGAGAGTGAGGGATTCGAACCCCCGAACCTGTGACAGTTAACGGTTTTCAAGACCGCCGCATTCGACCACTCTGCCAACTCTCCGCGACAAAAGTAGAAATTCTGAACAGATTTACAAAACTTATTTTACATTTTTCTTTGTTAACGGATCCTGTCGGAAGTTTTTTGCATAAAAAAGTCTTGAAAACCAGTTGATTATTGATGGT
The DNA here is from genome assembly GCF_047784615.1 of Sphingobacterium sp. NGMCC 1.201703. Classification (NCBI taxonomy): domain Bacteria; kingdom Pseudomonadati; phylum Bacteroidota; class Sphingobacteriia; order Sphingobacteriales; family Sphingobacteriaceae; genus Sphingobacterium; species Sphingobacterium sp. NGMCC 1.201703. Next base: position 293,647 of record NZ_JBLOHD010000007.1, read on the forward strand.
ATTTTTATGGACTTTATACACTGCTTAAATAAGCAGGAGTATGGGGCTCTGCAGATAGAGTCATATCTATCTCTGAGAAGCTCCCTGCTGAGTAAATACAGTGTGAAAGTATAGACTATTTTTTGTGTCATTTGGATTTACGGGATAATGCATAATCAAATTCCTATCATATGTGATTTTAGATAACTCGAAAAAATTGTTGAATCCATTACACCTCAATCCGGCTAATTGTATGGGCTTAGAGGATGATATTTCAGTACGTTTGTTTTTAATTTGAGAAAAACAGGATTATATGAAGTATAAAAATTTAAGTAGTTACTTGAATATTTTCTATTGCTTATTGATAGTCCGCAATGCTTTTTTAATAATGTAATTAGTCTCTTTTGTTCCGCTTTCTTTTCCCCAAAGCTCACAGAGTTCCTTTACAAAATCCGGGCAGGTTTTACTGGCATCATTCAGCCAATTACCAACGCTGTCCTGTACATATTTTGCAGGGTCGGATTTCAACGGCTCCAAGACGGGTAAAGCCAATAGAGGATTTTGTTTCAACAACTCAATATGCGCACACCATACGCCACGGGGTCTGGTTGCTTCCGTGGCGAACCGTCTTATATTTTCATCTTCGCTGGTTGTCCATTCTGCAAGAATGGCAACGCTATTTTCTAAATCCCCGTTTATTTTATTCCTAACAGCGATCCAACTGATTTCCCTTACGCCAAAATGTTTGTCTGCCGAAAAGAATCGGATTTCATTAAGGGTTTCGGTTATATTCAGATTTTCATTTTTTCCGATGGCGTAGGTCGCCCAACAACGAACGAGGTCGGCAGTATGATTTGACATAATTGCCAAAAATTCCTTATCGTCTTCTTGCGCCACTTGCTCAAAAAGCCCTGTTCCGATAGCTTCGTTTACCGTGTTTACGGTCTGCTTTTTAAGTTGACCTATTTTAGACAGAACAGATTTTAAATAACTCGTTCTTTTGTGCTGTTTCAGCAAGTTTTCAAGCAGAATTTTTTGGTCAACCGCCAACCATTCCACAAGGTTGGCGGTTTCAATCTCACCACGGTTTAGCTGTGCTAAAATATCTATCGGAATATCCTTTGCACTTCTTGCTCCTTTTCTTTTTACTCCATTCATAATTGTTCAATCAGTTCTTGAATATCTATCCTGTTCATATAGTTGGTGTCAATAAACCTGTATGTGATATTTCCATTGGTATCTATTACGAAAACTGCAGGGATAGGCAGTTCGTTTTTATCGGTCTCATTGTATTCTGATAAGTCAATTCCCAGATTACCGTAAGTCGGGATTATGAAGTCCTGAAGCCCAAACGAAATACCGAGCTGTTTGGCCAAAACATTTTCTTTGTCCGTCAATAACTCAAAACTTAAATGATGGTCGTTTTTCAATTCTTTGCTGTAGTCGGAGGTTTGGGGAGAAATTGCCACAAGTGTTGCGTTTCTGTCGGTAATCTGTCTGAGGTTGTCCCGTAATGCTTTCAATTCGAGGTTGCAGTAAGGACACCAACTGCCACGAAAAAAAGCCGCAATTACTTTCCCTTTTTTTAGAAGTTCCTTTAACGCGATTGTTTCATTATTTGTATTTGGCAAGATGAAATCAGGAAATTTCTCGCCGGTTCTGATACTGCGTTCCCCTATGCCTTTTGCTTTGAAGTCTTGAATGGATTTGCCAAATACTTCTAAAACTTCTGTCGGAAGTTGTTTTGCTAAATTTCTATTTAGTTCTTCAATCTGCTGTGCTAAATTTTTCATATTTTGTTTACTATTTTTGCAAAGTTTTGAAAGTAAATTCAGAATCACAATACCGCATTTAATTACCCCTATGGGATAAAAAAGTCAATTTTATGAAAACAAAGGAACTAGCGATAGAAGAAAAGATTTGCCCATTGGAATTTGCTGTAAATGCCATTAGCGGCAAATGGAAAGTTCCGATTGTATGGCGCATAAACCAGGGTGAAAAACGTCCGAGCGAAATGTTGCGGGGTATTGCCAAAGTAGATAGACGGGTTTTATACCAGCACCTAAAAGAGTTGGAGCAAGACGGGATTTTAAGCAAAAAAATCTTCAATGAATTACCGCCCCGTGTTGAATATTCACTTACGCCATTGGGTGAAAAATTAGTGGACGTGCTTTGGAAATTGAACGATTGGGGAAAAGTCCTATTGGAACATTCCAATGAGGAATAGTTGTATCGAAGTATTTTCATACTATACAACCATTGATTTTACTTTTGCCTAATGTCACGCGTGAATCCATTGTCGGTATTTATCACTTCCCACATCCCCTTGCTATAATCCGCGATGATAAGGGTCGAACCCCGGCCAGCGCTTCTGGTTCGAATCCGAATGCAACGAAAAAAGCCTTTCATTTCTGAAGGGCTTTTACTGCAGAAAGTGAGTGATTTATCGCGTCCCACATCCGCTTGTTATAACCCGCGATGATAAAGTTCGAACCCTGGCGAGCCCTTCTGGTTCGAATCCGAATGCAACGAAAAAAGCCTTTCATTGCTGAAAGGCTTGTTCTGCGGAGAGTGAGGGATTCGAACCCCCGAACCTGTGACAGTTAACGGTTTTCAAGACCGCCGCATTCGACCACTCTGCCAACTCTCCGCGACAAAAGTAGAAATTCTGAATAGATTTGCAAAACTTATTTTTGCGACGATGTCTTATGGTTTGAAAATGAGCTAGATTATTTTAAAAATACTACGCTGGGATAATTTCAAGGCAGTGTTTTTTGATATTCGCAGCTATTTTATCGATAGGTAGATCGTCCTGGTCTATACCAAAGGGCTCCTCTATAGATTCTCCGATCAACTCGAGTGAAGCTAACACATACAGGATAAACGGAACGGCAACAACAACAAAATATCCGATTGAAAAAACATAGCCTACGGGAAGTGTCATCGTATAGAAGATGATGAACTTCTTAATAAACGCACTATATGCTAATGGTATTGGCGTATTCTTAATCCGCTCACAGGCGCCACAAACATTGGTCATGGACACCAGCTCTTCGTTGAGTATGATCAATTGGTCTCCACTGACTATACCTTCCTTATAGAGCTGGTTTATCTTCTGAAAAATCATATTGGAAACCTGATTCGGACCATGTTTCTTGTTGTCCAATGATTTAAGTTCGGGATGCTCATTTTCATCGAGCATAAATTTTGTGTAGTCAGATCGCAAAAAATCGTACAAGGTTTCTGCGAAGAGCGGGATACTTTTTCGAAAGAAGCTACGGTTGACCTTGTCTTCTTCATCAAGAATGGCGTTGAGCTTATACGCAAAGGCCCGACTGACATTCGTCAACGTGCCCCATTGCTTGCGGGCCTCCCACCAACGGTCATAAGCTGTGTTCGTCCTAAAGACTAATAGTAAAGAGATGACGAAACCTAATAGATTATGAACAATCGTAATATTTTTGACCCAACTCCGCTCACTTAATTTGAGGTATTCCAGCTCAAGGTACGCAATACCCCATGAGTAGATAGCGATTAAAATAAGAAATGGTAACAGTTTTTTAAAAGTGTCTGATTTATGTAATTTGAAAGTTGCTGAAAGCCAGTCTTTAGGGTTGTATACGATCATATACAAAAATATAAATTGTTACGAAAATTTTGCGAGTTAATTGCGATTCCCGTAACTTCATCATCGTATGGCGCAACAGCAATCGAAACGAACAAAAACCGCTAGGAAGAAACAGCAATCCCGAGAGGCCAAATGGATTTGGATGATCGTGGGGATGCTTGTGTTTTTCTTAGGGCTTGTTGCCTGGCATTATAAAGCTGGAATTATATACTACTTCCGCGTAGCAACATCAAAAAATAAAGCGCTGGCGAAGGAGGCTAAATATGATATTCGAAACATCGAAATAATGAGTAAGCACGATGATAAGGTCTTTGGTATTGATGTTTCGACCTATCAGGAAGATATTGATTGGCAGAAAGTGAATACGATCAACGACCAATTTCCTATCGACTTTGTATTTATCCGGGCAACAATGGGGGAGAAAGGGGTAGATGATAAATTTAGTCGCAATTGGTCCAAAATACATAATCGGGCAATTTTACGGGGTGCATATCACTACTTTAGGCCTAATGAAAATTCGGTTAAACAAGCAAAGAATTTCATTCGGAAAGTAAGACTCAATCCAGGTGATCTACCTCCTGTACTAGATATCGAAGAACATCCGAAACAGCAATCCATGGATAGTTTGAAAGTGGGATTAAAACGCTGGCTCGATGAGGTGGAAGCGCATTATAAAGTTAAACCCATCCTGTACTCCGGAGATAAATTCTATAGTGATTTTTTGGAAAAGGAATTCGCGAATTATACCCTCTGGATCGCGAACTACAATTTTTGGATCGAAAATCCAAAAGACCATTGGGCATTTTGGCAGTTTTCGGAAAAAGGCACAGTAACCGGTATCCGTGGAAATGTCGATTTGAATATCTATAATGGTAAAATAACGGAATTGGAAAAATTACTTATCCCCTTTAAATAGTAAATAAAATGAACAGAATTTTAGTAGCCGCCTTGCTGGGTGCGACCTTGATATGTACCAGTGCTCTGCCAGCGAATGCAGCGTTCAATATAAAGCAGCAAGAGTCACATCACCACATAGTTGAGTTGCCCTTACTTTCTTTGAAGCAATTTAAAAAACTACGCAAACAACATTCTGTACTTGTTTTGGATACACGTTCGGGTGATGACTTCCTAAAAGGTTTTATTCCAGGGTCTGTCAATATCGGTTTTAAGGGTCCATTTGATGCTTTTTTGGAACAGGTTATCCCTGATAAAAAACAAAAGCTCCTCATTGTTGCTGAGGATCAGGATCGTTTTACAGTGGCTGAGCGTTTATCGCAGTTGGGATATACCGGTGCAATGGGGGTATTGGATAGCGGGATAGATGGTTGGAAGAGACTGGAATCTACCGATTCAATCACAAATCTGAGTGCCGGAAAATTTGGAAAAAGATCAGGTTCAGGTCATATTGTGGATGTGAGGACAGTGAAAGAATTTGATAAAGGACATATTGACAATGCAATGAACATTCCGTTAATAGATTTCGCTAATTTTGGTAACACGCTAGAAAAAGATAATATGCCGCTCTATGTGCATTGCCAATCGGGATATCGTAGTGCGGTTGCGGTTTCTATTTTGCGTGCAAAAGGATATAAAAATATATGCAATATTCAGGGTGGATATAAGGCATTGAAAGAGGAAATAAAGGAGAATTAAGTAATGGCAACTTTTGACCAGATTATTCAATCAAATTCGCTGGTTTTAGTGGATTTTTTTGCAACGTGGTGCGGTCCATGCCAAACAATGGCGCCGGTGTTACAGGAGGTAAAAGAATTTTATCAGGAGGACCTATCTATTATCAAAATAGATGTGGATAAAAATCCGAAAATAGCCTCCATTTATAAAGTGAGTGGGGTACCTACTTTTATCTTGTTTAAAAATGGACAACAGCTATGGCGTCAGAGTGGGATGATCCCAAAGATGGAATTGCATAAGTTGATCGACCAGGCAAAGTAAATCGATGGTAAAACAATAAGGCGTTCAATTTGATTGAACGCCTTATTGTTTTAATGATTCTCTGGCTTTAATAGGTAGTGTTATATGCACTAAATATTAAAATTCATCGTCATCATCGAAGTCATCTAATCCTTCAATTTCTGAGATTTCGAAATCATCGTTATCGAAATCATCATCATCGTCATCAGGTCCATTGAAAGACGCGAATTTTACTTCTTCAAGATCTTCGTTAGCTAATATTGCCGTGTTCATAAAATAATGCTTTATTGTTTTTTATTCAATGTTGTAAAATTAGAGAAGAAAACTATTTTTTAAAACTTTTTTTTAAAAAAATATCGCCCTTTATTTTTCTGTTAATCAATATGTTGAACTGTTTTTTGAAAATAAAAATTTATTTTATTTTATTTACTCATTTGTTTCACCAATTGCGTTATCTTCCGTAACGATATCTTTTAGTTGCGGAAGGTCGCGAACGCCGTTGATTCCAAAGTGATCCATAAATTGTTGGCTGGTTGCATACAGTAATGGTTTACCTATGGTATCTGCCTTTCCAGCTATTTTGATCAATTTCTTTTCCAGTAGTCTCTGAATAGAATAATCACAGCTGACACCTCTGATCTGTTCGACCTCCAGCTTGGTAATTGGCTGCCTATAGGCGATGATGGCAAGTGTTTCTAAAGCCGATTGACTGAGCTTGCGTTTGTTGTTATGATTTTGTAATTGCTGTATCGCCTCATGATAGACCGCTTTGGTCAAAAACTGATACGAATTATTGATATACCGCAATTCCAATACATGATCTTCATCCTGATATTTGTCTTCTATCTTTTTAATCAATTCACGTAGCTCTTCTTTCGATACTTCAATAGCCAAAGCCTCCTGTAGAATCTGTTTGATGTCGGCAAGATCTATTCCTTCCGCAGAAGCAAAAATAATTGCTTCAATATTTCTAATGACGTCTTTCAATGTAGGGTATTAATAGTTAATGACCTGTTCGACCATATGAGCAGGCAGTTCTCTGAAATCATATTTTTGTGTTCTCAACTGTGGTTCAAAACCGGCTTCTAAAATAGCTTCCTGTATAGATCTGGAAGTAAACCTATGGGGCGCCCCCGCTGCCGAAACGACATTTTCTTCGATCATAATAGATCCAAAATCGTTTGCTCCAGCATGTAAACATAGCTGGGCAGTACGTTTTCCAACCGTAAGCCAAGAGGCCTGAATATTTTTGATATTCGGTAACATGATCCGGCTTAGTGCAATCATACGGATATATTCTTCACTGGTTACATCGTTGGTGATGCCGCGAAGTCTTTTTAATAATGTGCCATCATCCTGGAAAGGCCAGGGAATAAAGGCAATAAAACCATAAGAATCTTCGGGTTTTTCATCTTGCACTTCTCTGATCCATACCAGATGTTCGAAACGCTCTTCTATGGTTTCGATATGACCGAACATCATCGTGGCCGAAGTCGGCAAATTGATCTTATGCGCCGCACGCATTACATCAAGCCATTCCTTACCACCACATTTTCCTTTGGATATCAAACGTCGCACGCGATCATTAAGAATCTCAGCGCCGGCTCCAGGCAATGAATCCAGCCCCGCTTCTTTCAGCTGAGTCAGTACATCGATATGGCTCATATTTTCCAGTTTCGAAATATGGGCAATTTCCGGTGGACCGAGTGAGTGGAGTTTCAGTGTAGGGTAAAGTTCCTTTAACTGTTTGTATAGATTTTTATAGAATTCAATACCTAAATCAGGGTGGTGACCTCCTTGTAATAAAAGTTGATCGCCGCCATATTTAAAGGTCTCTTCGATCTTTTGTTTGTAACTCTCGATATCGGTGATGTAACTGTCTTCATGACCGGGGCGACGAAAAAAATTGCAGAACTTGCAGTTTGCAACACAAACATTGGTCGTATTGACATTTCTGTCGATCTGCCAGGTTACCTTACCATGTGGTACTTGTATCTTGCGCAATTCATTGGCTACGAAAGTCAAATCAGCTGTAGGTGCATTGTGATATAAAAATACACCCTCTTCCTTGGAAAGGAACTCAAATCGGAGCGCCCGTTCTAATAAACTACTTACATTCATCAAAACAAATATAAGTACCTTTTAGCGTATTTAAAGGTATTTGCCGAATATTTGACATTCATGCTTCATATGCATTGAAATAAATCACCTCAATTTGCCTGGCTTTATTTTGTAACAAAAATATTGATAGTACACTTAGTGTATTAAATACAATAACCTGATTTATAGCTTCTTGCGATTTAAAGTGTAAATTTTCTTTTTTTTATATTTTTTATTCTTTACATTTATTTAACAGATTTTAACATTTCTGGAAAATAACCAAACTGAAATTGAAAAATGATAACCAAAGTGGCTCATAGTCAGTAGCAACGCGTGTTGTTTCGGCTAGGGCTAAACGACCAAAACTTAATAAACCAATACCAAAAATAGACAAACAGATAAATAAACATAAATTTTTTAAACCACCTATTTAAAATTATGATGAAAAAAACGGACAAAAATTGCTGTTTTGATCTCATATTGGGCCAAAAGTTCAATAAGAGGTTCTTGCTGATGAGTTCTCTTCTCATCGCAGGCGGAATGACTGCTCAGCTGTCTGTCAAAGGGGCTGTTGCTCATGGTCGAGTTGAAGTCGTTTCACTAGTGAAAACGAAAGGTTTACAGGAGATACCTATTAAGGGAGTAGTGAAAGATGCTGCGACAGGCCAGGTGATTACCGGGGTATCAGTTAAAATCAAAGGGACCAGTAAAGGAACATCAACCGATGCGGATGGGGCATTTACGATCCAGGGAAAGGTTGGTGATGTTTTGGTCGTTAGTTACATCGGTTACTCAAGCGCTGAAATTACCGTCTCAGGAAAGGCGGATTTGGCCATTTCATTAAATTCTACTGAAGGGGCATTAGAAGAGGTTGTGGTTACCGGTTATTCCGCTCAACGCAAGAAGGATCTGACAGGTGCTGTTGCGGTTGTTAGCGTAAAAGACCTTAAAACAACCCCCGCAGCCAGTGCTGTAGAATCTATGCAGGGACGGGCGACGGGCGTTCAGATTGTTGTGGATGGTGCACCGGGATCAACCCCACAGATTAAGATTCGGGGTTACAGTACGATCAACAATAATGAACCGCTTTATATTATAGATGGTGTTCCTTATGAAGGAAAATTAAGTTGGCTTAATCAAAGCGATATCGAATCCATGCAGGTGCTGAAAGATGCCTCAGCAGCCTCTATCTATGGTTCACGTGCAAATAATGGTGTGGTTATCATTACCACAAAGATCGGCAAGGAGGGAAAACCTCAATTTAACCTTGATTCTTACTATGGTGTACAAGTACCAAACAGCTCCCGTTTTCCAAAGATGTTGTCTCCGCAACAGACCTTGGATATCGAAAATTTATTAAACGGCGAAAGTAAAAAGTTGCCTGATTATCTTATAAACGGTCCGAAAGTAGGTGGGAAAGATGTGATTACAGATGCTGATATCGACATGTCGAAGTATAAATTTGACGCCAATAGCCGTGCTGACTTCTTTCAGATCACAAAAGCAAATAAGGCGGGTACAAACTGGTTTGATGCATTATCCCAAAATGCGCCCACACAATCTCATCAGTTAAGTGTGCTCGGCGGTGGAGAGAACGCTTCTTATGCCATTTCGGGAGGCTATCTGAAACAAAAGGGTACCATTATCCATACTGGCTTTGAAAAATATAATCTTCGCTCAAATACACGGTTTTCTGCATTCAATAACAAGTTGCGTTTTGGAGAAAATATGCAATATAGTTTCACAGAAGGTTTCGGGGTCGGGGTGAATACAAATACCGCAGGTGACTATATCGGTGAGGGAAGTGCCCTTGGTTTTGCTTATCGTATCCATAATATTATTCCAGTCTATGATATGGGCGGAAATTTCGCGGGATCTGTGGGTGGACAGTTTGGTAACGGTGAAAATCCTGTTGCTATTGCCTATCGCGCAAAGGATAATAAGAATAAGAGCAATATGTTCTTTGGAAATGTATTTGGGGAATATGATATCTTTTCCGGGCTAACATTCCGCAGTAGTTTTGGTATGAAGTATGAAAACTACAACGGTATATCCTATACATATCCGAATCCGGAATTTACAGAGGGAAGTTTTAACAATGGAATTAATGAATATTTTGGATTAAATAAAGAATGGACCTGGACAAATACCTTAAATTATAAAGCCACATTTAATGAAGATCACAGTTTGGCGATCTTAGCAGGTACCGAAGCTATCCAGAATAGAAATAGACAGATCAGGGGTAAAGGAAATGGATTCTTTACCATGTCGACCCTGGATTACCTTTATCTGGATGCGGCATCAACAGGCCGTGTGAGTGAAGGTGGTGGTTCTGTAGGTTCCTTATTCTCTATTTTTGGAAAAGTTGACTATTCATTCAAAGATCGTTATATCTTGAGTGCGACAGTACGTCGGGACGGTTCGTCCAATTTTGGATCGAACAATAAATATGGTACTTTTCCGGGAGCAAGTGCAGCCTGGCGTTTATCCCAAGAGGAATTTATGAAAGGTATATCTTGGCTTTCTGATCTGAAAATCCGGGCCGGCTATGGGGTTACGGGAAATCAACGTATTCCCGCCAACCAATACTTAGATCGTTATCAGGTCGCAATTAACTCCTCATCTTATCCGATCGACGGAAATCTGGCCTCAGGAATGTGGCATAATGCTTATCGCAACCCAGATGTTAAATGGGAGCAAGTCTCCGCGTTGAACCTTGGTTTGGACTTTACCTTATTGCAAGGTGATTTTGATGGATCCTTCGACTGGTATAATAAAAAAACCAAAGATATGTTGTACCTACTTCCTTTGCCGGCAGTTGCGGCAGGTCGTGCCGCATCACCGTATGTCAACATCGGTGATATGGAAAATAAAGGGATCGAACTGTCTTTAAATTATCATTATGGCAGACGTCAGGAGAGCGCCTTTACGCTGGATTTGTCAGGTACGATCTCACGGAATGTCAATAAGATTGTATCATTGGCCCCTTCTGTTAGCCAACAGGTCTATGGAAGTTTTAGAAGTATGGAAACCTCGATCCTTAAACCAGGTGAAGCAATAGGTTCTTTCTATGGCTATAAGGTAATCGGAATCTATTCTGAGGCGGATATGGCCAACACATCGGTCGCGAAGTATGAAGATGGAAAATCCAGAGCGGGGGCACTCAAATATGAAGATGTTAATGGTGATGGAAAAATTGATGCCAATGACCGTACAATAATCGGCAGTCCTCATCCTGATTTTGTGTATTCATTAAATATCAATGCGGGGTACAAGAATTTTGATTTTATGGCTTATTTCTATGGATCAAAAGGAAATAAAAACTATGAAGCCACGCGTTATTTCACAGATTTCGGTGTATTTAGAGGACAAAAAAGTGAACGTGTACTGGATGCATGGGATGCGAAGAATAATCCTTCAAGTATGATACCATCGCAGGTGAACAATGCTTCGGCCTATGAATATGCGTCTTCAAGCTATTATGTGCAGGATGCTAGTTTTCTAAAGTTAAAGAATCTTCAGGTGGGATATAATTTTGATACCAACAAGGTATTTGGTAAAAATACCGGCATAACGAAATTAAGAGCCTATATAGGAGTCACAAATCTGTTTACCATTACGAAATATCAAGGGTTGGATCCGGAAGTCAGTGCGACACCGTCAACATATTCCGCATTGGGTGTTGACTTTGGGGTGTACCCGCAGGCTCGTCAGTACATGTTGGGTGTGAGTCTTGGATTTTAAGCATGGAATGAATTACGTTAAAATTTGATAGAAATGAAAAAAAGAAATATAATTACAGTTCTAGGTATATCATTGATGTTATTGGGCTCATGTGGTAAATCTTTTCTGGAAAGAGATCCGCAGGGCGAGCTTCCTGAAAGTCAGGTTGTCAATTCCAAAGGGATCGAAGGATCTTTAATAGGAGCTTACGGCATCATGAATGGAAATGTGAATGGAACCTGGGGAAATTACTCCTCTGCGCCGAGCCAATGGTTATTTGGTGAAGTAGGAGCCGATAATGCACATAAAGGCTCCGAAGCGACGGATCAGCCCAATATGAATATGATCGAATTCCATACGCCCAATAGCTCTAATGATAATCTGAGCACGATGTGGGAAGTGTATTATGAAGGGGTATCACGGGCAAATAATACACTACGCCTACTGAAGTTAGATCAGGCAGAAGGCAAAACAGTGCCTGAGGCGAGAGCCAAGGAAATTGAAGCCGAGGCAAAGGTGCTACGCGCACATTATTACTTCTTCCTGTGGCGGGTTTTCAAAAATTTGGCTTATGTAGACGAAAATACATCTGTTGATGATGCTAAGGTAAAACCAAATACAGACGATGTTGTCCCTAAAATTATTGATGACCTGAAATTTGGTATCGCTAACCTTCCCGAAACAAAAATAAATAAGCAGTCAGGGCGTATGGATAAACGCATTGCACAGGCCTATTTAGGTAAAGTGTATTTGTATCAAAAGAAATATGCGGAAGCATTGGTTTTATTTAAGGAGGTCATTGGCGGGAAGGATATTCGTACAATGCCATATCAAAATAATTTCGATGTGCTGACCAAAGATGGTCCTGAATCACTTTTGGTGGCAAAACACGCGATCAACCCCGACGGGAGTGGCGACAATGCCAATGTAGGCGATATGCTGTCCGGATTGAACGGAAATAATCCCGTTGGTTGTTGTGGATTTTATCAACCAACAATAGACTTGGTCAATGCTTATAAAGTTGATGCTAAAGGTTTGCCAATGTTCGATACCTATCGCAATAATCCCTATAAATCTGACTTTGGTTTATCTACAGCAGAGAAAGAAAAATACAAATTGGATGTTACCTTGCGTTTTGACCCTCGTTTGGATTATACGGTAGGTCGTAGAGGTGTACATTTCTATGATTATGGTGTAATGCCGGGAGATGCCTGGATCCGTGAAGTAGGTTCTGGAGGACCTTTTGTGGGTATCAAAACGATGATCCCAAAAAGTTTACATGGTGGCCATACAGCTGCGGGAGCAGCTTATATCACCGATCTAGATGTAAATATTATCCGCTTGGCTGACGTTATTCTGATGGCGGCCGAATGCCAGGTTGAACTGGGAGATCTGGATGGAGCACTGAAATCGGTCAATGCAATCCGAGAAAGAGCGGCTAGCTTACCGCCGAAACTGACGGGAGATAATGTTCCGGCTGCTGCATATGACGTGAAACCTTACCCATCTTTCCCGGATCAAAATTTTGCACGCAAAGCTGTCCGTTTTGAACGCCGTCTGGAATTAGCGATGGAAGGACATCGTTTTTATGATTTAGTAAGATGGGGCGAAGCCAAATCCGTTCTGGAGAGTTATGCTAATTTTGAAGGTGGTTTTATGGCCCGTTATAAAGGATTAAATTTTAAGGATCATAATGTATATCTGCCAATTCCACAGGCACAGATTGACCGAAGTGGTGGTGCTTTAAAGCAAAACCCCGGTTATTAATCGTTGATATAAAGACAGCAAAAGGAGGAGTGAATTTCCTCCTTTTGTCGTTTTAAATAGTTTGTATCTGAATTTTGGCAATAAGAGAAAAAGAGTTGTTGCTCTTTTTTGTATGTTTGAACTAATGAAAAATTTCTTGCGCACGATATTCCTGCTTTGGCTTATCCCATTTTCTACCCTTATTGTTAAGTCACAGGATTTTGAAGACGTCTATCGGATGCTTCAGGAATCCAAAATATTAAATGATCATTTCTATGGATTTTCACTGTATGATTTAAACGCAAATAAGTATGTACTGGATATCAATGGCAATAAACATTTTACACCAGCTTCGAATACCAAAATGTATACAACCTATGCTACACTGGAGCTGCTGGGAGATTCTATCCCAGGCCTGGAGTATGTCGAAAGGGGAGATTCCTTATTAATTTGGGGAACGGGAGACCCTACTTTCTTGCATAACAGACTCGATACCAGGGTGGTCTACAACTTTCTAAAACGGACGAACAAAACGATTTACGTTGTGCCGGGAACAATGAAAAATAAGTTCTATGCCCACGGTTGGGCAATAGAAGACTTCGAAGCATACTATCAGCCCGAAATCAGCACTTTTCCGATCTATGGCAATGTGGTCACTTTCCGTCAAAGAGGTTATAATCATTTAAATACTTCTCCTGGGGTTTTTCAGAAAGACCTAAATTTTCTACCTGAACCCAAAGTCGGCGATTTTGAGCTCTCACGCTCATTTCGAAGTAATGTTTTTTGGATGTCAAAACGACCAGTACCAAACGATTATGTCAATGAGGTGCCCTTTATTTATTCTGATAGTCTGTTTGTGAAGTTGCTGTCCGACACACTGGGCAAAAAAGTAAATCTGACGACCTATAAAAAGCCCAATGATACCAAGATATTATATTCCGGAGAAACCAAAAACCTTCTTCGGGAAATGATGCTGCCCAGCGATAATTTTATCGCTGAACAATTCTTAATGATGTGCTCATGGAAGCAGTTTGGTCAATTTGACACCTACTTGGTTCGGGACTGGATGAAAAATAAGGTTTATAAATTTTTTTCGAGCGAGGTGGCTATTTTTGATGGTTCGGGATTGTCTTCCTATAACAAAGTCACACCACAAAATAATGTTGACCTGCTGGTGCTCCTGAAAAATAAGATACCGGACGAGCGGGTACGTTTTCGACTGTTTCCCGCTGGTGGAGTGGATGGTACATTAAAAAGAACCTATAGTAAAGACCAGGGCGAAGCTTTTGTTTTTGCAAAAACAGGAACAATTACTTCTGTATATAACCAGAGCGGTTATCTAGTCACGAGGTCGGGAAGACGGCTCGCTTTCTCTTTTATGAACAATAATTATATCGACGATCGCGCAAGTGAAATTCGTAAAGAAATGGCTAAAATAATTACTTATATTCGTCAAACTTATTAAGCCAATTTAAATGGAAGCAATTGTAAAAAACAATAAAAAACTCATTCGCTCATGGGCGATGTTTGATTGGGCCAATTCCGCTTACAACCTTGTGATCACCTCAACCATATTCCCAGTATATTATACTGCAATTACTACGACAAAGGAACATGGTGATGTTGTTAATTTTTTTGGTTTGGAGATTGTCAATACTGCGCTTTCTAATTTTGCACTGGCTGTCGCTTATTTGTTGATGTCATTTTCTTTGCCCTTTATCTCATCCTATGCAGATGCAAAAGGCTTAAAGAAGCCGATCATGAAATTTTTTACCTATATGGGGGCAATTTCATGCATGTGCCTGTTTTTCTTTAAACTCGATACCCTGGAGATCGGTATTATCTGTTTTGCTTTGGCTGCAATGGGCTATATCGGGGGTGTGTTGTTCAATAACTCCTATTTACCACTGCTCGCGACCGTAGATCAACAGGACCGAGTGAGCGCCCAGGGATTTGCTTTTGGTTATATTGGTTGTGTTACTTTACAGATACTTTGTTTTATCGTGGTATTGAAACCTGACTGGTTTGGTATTACAGACCCCTCTTTACCTGCCCGCATATCGTTTTTGATGGTAGGACTCTGGTGGTTAGGGTTCTCCATGATTCCATTTAAATATTTACCTAAAATTGAAGCAACAGGTAATAATGTCGGCAAAAGTTTTGTACAGAATGTACGCGATGAGTTTAGTCATGTTATCCGGGAAATTAAAGGTATACCTGAGATAAAACAGTTTCTACCGGCCTTTTTCTTCTATGCCATCGGGGTGCAGACGCTAATGATCGTGGCCTCATCATTTGGAGAGAAAATACTCCATCTGGGCGCTGAGCGATTGATTGCGACAATTCTTTTAATTCAGCTTGTGGCGATCTTAGGGGCGTTTTTGATGTCGTACTTATCCAAGCTTTTTGGAAATATTAAGGTGCTGATCGTCGTTGTAATGATCTGGATCGCGATCTGTATCGCTGCATTCTACTTGGCTACAGCAATGCAGTTTTATATTATTGCCGCATTGGTCGGCTTGGTCATGGGCGGAATTCAATCTTTATCGAGGTCAACCTATTCCAAATTGATCCCAACGGATATCAAGGATACGACGGCTTTTTTCTCCTTTTATGATGTTACAGAAAAAGTGGCTATCGTCATTGGCTTGTTCTCCTTTGGCCTGATAGAACAGATCACACACAATATTCGCTATTCTGCACTGGTACTTTCTTTATTTTTTGTAATTGGATTGTTACTTTTAGTGCGGATATTAGTATCCAATAAATCTTAATTTTATTGATTGAATTAAATATGAAGGTAGAACTTTTTGTTCCTTGTTTTATAGATCAGCTTTATCCGGAAACGGCTTTTAACACGATTCGTTTACTGGAGAAGGTAGGTTGTGAGGTGAGTTATAATCCCAATCAGACCTGTTGTGGGCAACCGGCCTACAATGCTGGGTTTTGGGACGATGCGAAGCAGGTAGGAAAAAAGTTTTTAGAAGATTTTTCGGGAGATCACGTCATTATTTCTCCTTCGGCCTCCTGTACCGGTATGGTCAGAAACAGTTATAGCGACCTATTCGCAAATTCTGCAGATTCCCACCAATGTCATAAAATACAACAACAGGTCATGGAGATTTCCGATTTCTTGGTCAATGTATTGAAAAAGGATTATTTTGGTGCTGAATTGGAAGGCGTGGCTGTGTATCATGATTCTTGTTCAGCCCTGCGTGAGTGCAAGATCAAAGATGAACCGAGAAAGCTGCTCAGCAAAGTGCTGGGATTGGAAATGGTGGAAGTAAAAGATAGTGAAACCTGTTGCGGTTTTGGCGGAAGTTTTGCCGTTAAGTTTGAAGGGATATCTGCCGCTATGGCGGAACAAAAAGTCCGAAATGCCATGGCATTGAATGCTGACTATATAATTTCAACAGATTCGTCCTGTTTGTTGCAGCTGCAGGCATATATTGATAAACATAAATTACCCATCCAGACCATGCATCTCGTGGATGTACTGACTACCGGATGGGGAAATATATAAATAACACACTTTAAATCTAAACACATGAATTCTAGAAGAGATTTTCTTAAAAACCTTGCATTAGCTTCTGCTGGTGTAGCATTGGCGCCATCGTTGGAGAGCTTTGCTGTAGCAAAGAAAGACTGGTTTGACATTTCCCTGGCTGAATGGTCATTGCACAAAACTTTGTTTAAAGGTGATCTGAACAATTTGGATTTCCCTGTTGTAGCTGCTAAAAAATATGGTATCTATGGCGTGGAATATGTAAATCAATTCTTTAAAGATAAGGCTAATGATAACAATTACCTGACTGAATTGAACATGCGTGCAAAAGATAATGGTGTAAGGAATGTGTTAATTATGGTTGATGGTGAAGGAAATCTTGGTGACGAAGATGAGACCAAAAGAAAACAGGCTGTACAGAACCACTACAAATGGATTTCAGCAGCCAACTTTTTGGGTTGTCATGCCATCCGCGTAAACGCAGCTGGTAAAGGTACACCTGATGAAGTAAGCAAACGTGTTGTTGAGAGTTTAACTACGCTGTCGGATATCGGAAAGAAAGCAGGTATCAGTATTATCGTTGAAAATCATGGTGGTATTTCCTCGCATGGTGACTGGTTGGCTAAAACCCTGAAAGCTGTAGGAAGCAAATATTGTGGAAGCTTACCTGATTTGGGTAATTTCTATGAATATGACCGTTATCAGGGGGTAACAGATCTGATGCCTTATGCGCATGGTGTAAGTGCCAAAACACATGATTTTGATGCGAATGGTAATGAAACCCAGATTGACTACGAACGCATGTTAAAAATCGTGAAAAAGGCGAAATTCAAAGGTTATGTTGGGATTGAATACGAAGGAAGTAAACTGAGTGAAGAGGAAGGAATCTTCGCAACTAAAAAATTATTGGAGCGCTTGCGTCCCTTGATCTAATATAATGAGGATATAAACAAAGTTCTTTTCATGCTATTGGGAAGAACTTTGTTTTTAACCGAGAATTTAATCGATAGGCGATATCCTATTGAGGTAAATCTAAATTTTGTCCATATTATTTTGTCAACCGATTTGATTGCAGTATCTACGTTATCGAACTATGAACATAGGACGATCGGGTCTGGATAAACAATGGATAAATTGAAATCACACTACCTGATATTGAAAAATAACGATTAGAAAAACATGAATTTTGAAAAAGATGCTGTTCTGGAAGCTCACTTAAACCAGGTGGGCGCTGAACGAGTATTGGTGAAAGGGCATCCCGCTGGCTTATTTGTCTTGTTTTTTACCGAGATGTGGGAACGCTTTAGTTACTATGGCATGCGTGCATTATTGGTAAACTTCTTGGTTTCGACAATTGCGCAGCATGGCTGGGGCTGGACAAATTCGGAGGCGATGAAGTTGTACGGGCTTTATACGGGGATGGTCTTTTTGACACCTTTATTCGGCGGAATTATTGCAGATCGTTTGACAGGCTATAAAAAGTCCATTATGGTGGGAGCTATCATTATGACCCTAGGCCATATTGCTATGGCTATGGAGGGATTCAATAAAAACTTCTTTCTTGGGGGACTGGTGCTTATTGTTCTGGGAAATGGCCTGTTTAAACCCAATATCTCTTCGATGGTGGGGAAACTATACCCCGATAAAGGCGGTAAAAAAGATGCTGGATATACGATTTTTTACATGGGGATCAACGGTGGAGCCTTCTTGGGAATGATGTTATGTGGTTACATCGGTGAGAAAATCGGATGGCACTATGGTTTTGGACTTGCGGGTATATTTATGTTTTTAGGGATGTTGCAATTTTATTTTGCCCAACGCATCTTCGGAAAAATAGGCAATACACCAGAAAAGGAAAATATAGTTTTGGCGGAGCGGGGACAGGAAGACGAACATCCAAAGCATATCGTTCGTGACAGGCTATTGGTTATCGCGATCTTTATGTTTTCAAGTATTGTATTCCATTTGGCTTTTGAGCAGGCTGGAGGTTCGATGACCATATTTGCTAAAAACTATACCCAACGCGTATTAAGCGGCGAGGCTGCGACCATTTTCAAATGGGCAGATTCTGCGTTAACGATTGTGCCTATTGTTGTGATTACCGCCGTGTTATTTGTCTTGGCGAAAAAAATAGTCCGAAAGTATCCTATGATCATACTCTGCTCCAGTATCTCATTTGTGATGATCTGGTCTTTGTGTTTATGGAAGGTTTACCGCGAATATCATGGTATGAATTCGGAAGTGACCGTTTCTTGGTTCCCAATGCTCAATTCGTTCTTTATCATTACACTGGCCACTTCTTTCAGCAAGATCTGGGAGCGTGTATGGAATCCTTCCGGGCCGATTAAGTTTGCGATGGGCCTAACGTTGGTTGGTGTTGGCTTTGCCGCCCTGGCAATAGGGAGTGCTGAGATTCCAACGGGAGCAAAGACCGCTTCGGTCAGTATGATCTGGTTGGTTTTAGCTTACTTTTTCCATACGGTGGGAGAGTTGTGTATTGGTCCGGTAGGTTTATCATATGTGAGTAAATTGTCGCCAAAGAAATTCCTGGGCCTGCTATTTGGCTTTTGGTTTTGTGCCAATGCCATCGCTAACTTTATTGGTGGATTTATTGGCTCTTATATAGATAGGATTACCGAATCACATTCCATGTCATTTTTCTTTGCCGTGTTTACGATCATACCTATGATAGCGGCTGTATTCCTACTGCTGGGAAATAAAAAAATAAAAAAGATGATGCATGGTATTGACTAATTCATAGAAAAATAGTGTATCTTCAAGCGATTTTTATCAAATTAAAAACAAAACCTGAGTTATAAAACAATTATTGAAATTATATGAATCAAGAAAAAGATCAAGTTCTTGTAGCACATCTGGCCAAGCAGGGGATAGATGACAAGATGGTAAATGGGCATCCTGCCGGATTATTTGTGCTATTCTTTACTGAGATGTGGGAGCGTTTCAGCTATTACGGTATGCGTGCGTTACTGACGTTGTTCTTAATCAGTACGATCGCTGACGGCGGCTGGGAATGGAGCAATGAACGCGCCATGAAATTATATGGCGCATATACAGGTTTTGTTTATTTGACTCCGTTGATCGGTGGTATGATTGCGGATAAGTTAACCGGTTTTAAAAAGGCTATTCTGATCGGTGCATTGATTATGACACTAGGTCACTTATCTATGGCATTTGAGGCTGTCAATTCAGGCTTCTTCTTCTTAGGTCTGCTTTTGATGATCTTGGGAAATGGAATGTTTAAACCGAATATTTCTTCTATGGTTGGAAACTTATACCCAGATAAAAGTGCGAAGAAAGATGCTGGTTATACCATTTTCTATATGGGTATTAATGCCGGCTCATTTCTGGGGATGCTTTTGTGCGGTTATATTGGCGAGAAGATCGGTTGGCATTATGGCTTTGGGCTAGCGGGAGTTTTTATGTTTTTTGGGATGTTACAATTCTATTTTGGTCAAAAAATATTTGGAATTATTGGCGATACACCCAAGGCTCTACAGGCGCATCACGACGCAAAGGTTAAAAATAATGAGGAAGTTGATGAGATTATCCCTAGAAATGTTGTAAGAGACCGTCTTGTTGTCGTTACAATATTCATGCTCGCTAGTATCGTATTCTTTTTGTCTTTTGAGCAGGCAGGAGGGTCCATGTCTATTTTTGCCAAAGATTATACACAACGCGTGTTATCGGGAGATTCAGCTGTTGCCTTTAAATGGATAGATACAATATTAACGATCGCTCCCATTATCATAGTAACCATTGTATTGACTGCGCTTGCGAGAAAGATTTACAAACAATTTCCTTTGACCATTTTGTTCACAGCGATTTCCTTTGGAATTATTTGGGGCTTGGGCTTGTGGAAAGTGTTTCGTGAGATTGGTATAACCGGTTCCGAAGTTGGCGCTTCTTGGTTCCAGATATTGAATGCATTTTTTATTATTTCGTTGGCCTCATCCTTCAGCAAATTCTGGGAAAAAATCTGGAATCCTTCTGGACCGGTAAAATTTGCTTTGGGCCTGATCTTGGTCGGTATTGGCTTCGCCGCGCTGGCTTATGGCGCAAGTGATATCCCACAGGGGGCGAAAACTGCCTCAGTTAGCATGATCTGGCTTGTTATCGCCTATTTTTTCCATTCAGCTGGAGAACTTTGTCTATCTCCGGTAGGACTTTCCTATGTCAGTAAACTCTCTCCAAAGAAGTTTTTAGGTTTACTTTTTGGCTGCTGGTTTTGTGCTTCAGCTATCGCTAATTTCATTGGTGGATTTTTAGGTTCGTACATCGATAAAATTACAGCAGAGCACTCGATGGCTTATTTCTTTATGATTTTTGCCATTGTTCCAGGCGTGACCGCGCTATTACTGATTGTTTTCAATCCGATTTTGAAAAAGATGATGCATGGCATCAATTAGATAGACTCATAAAAATAGTTTACACAAAGGGCCGATCAGTACTGATCGGCCCTTTGTGTATTAAATGAAATCGGATAGCATCCTTTTTATTCCTCTATTTTTAATAAAAGCTTGTCGATACGATTGCCATCCATATCCAATACTTCAAAAATCATGTTTTTGAAACGTACACGTTCGCCCTCCTCTGGGACGTGGTCTAAGAGTAAGAAAACCAATCCGCCTACAGTCGTGACATTGTTGATGTCGTCCTCGTCCTCCTCGGAAAGACCTATTTCAAATTCATCCAGAAGATCCTCGATCTGATACTGCCCATCTACGACATAATCGCCACTTTCGAGCTGACGGATTGTTGGACGTACGCTGATATCGCTTTCGGTAATATTGCCAACTAAATCGCCGACAATATCGCGCAGGGTGATAATGCCCTGAGGGGAGCCGTATTCGTCGATGACAACCGCCTGGTGTACCTGAGATGTTCGCAATGTATTCATAATGCTATAAGAAGAGCTGAATTCATTGACAAATTTGATCGGAAGCAGGAGTTTCCGAAGGTCAAAGGGTTTGTTTTCAAAACATTGTCTGAGCAAGGATTTAACATGGACGACGCCTTTGATATTGTCGAGCCCACCTTCGCAGACGGGGTAAATGGAATGATCATTGTCCAGGATAATCTGCCTGTTTTCCTCAAAACTGTCTTCCAGATCCAGAAATACAATATTCTTGCGGTGGGTCATTAGATTGATGGCTTTCTTGTCTCCCAGACTGAGGAGACGATCCACGATATCATGTTCAATACCTTCAATCACACCACTATCTACCCCCTCGTCCACCAATGCCTTGATCTCTTCTTCGGTTACACTATTTCCCGTGCTTTTGATATTGAGCAGCTTGACAATAAATTCTGTAGAAGCACTCAATAGCCAGACAAACGGCCTGACAATTTTGCTGAGTAAATTCATCGGGTAAGCAATGAGCATGGCATATTTTTCGGGAATAGCCATTCCGATGCGTTTTGGCACCAGTTCGCCGAGAACCAACGAGAAATAAGTTATGATGAATACCACCAAAATGACTGCCAACTGTTGGCTATAAGGTGCGAGTAAACTCGATTGATTAAAAATCTCAATCAGATAGGTTGAAATGCTGCCGCCTGAAAAGAAACCTGTTAAGATGCCAATTAGAGTGATGCCTATCTGTACGGTTGATAGGAAACTATTGGGTGATTCTTTGAGATGTAACGCAATCTTGGCGGCAGGATTGTCCTTGTCGCTCTCCGCCTGTAAGCGGGCTTTTCTACTGGAAACGATTGAAATTTCGGAAGCAGAAAGGATTCCATTTAAGATAATGAGTACTAAGATTATAATTGCTTCGGTGAGCATAATGTTATGGAAAAATTGTTTGTGAAAGCTAATTTAAGAAAAAGGCGGCCTAAATGGTAGAACTATTGGGATTATATTAAATAGCCTAACGAAAAAAGCTGTATCTTTTCGGGATACAGCTTCTTTGGTTTATACTTTTTTTATGATTACATGCCGCTATCGTCAAGCATGAAGGTGTTTTTCTTTGTTTTCCATTTTCCTTTTGTGAAATCCGGGAACTCTAAAGTTTTATTACCTTTTTTGATCGATTCTGTAGAAAGTGGGAATACCGCACTCATCGTTACTGAATCATAAACGTCAATTGGCGTTTGAACTTTTTGTTTTACAGCTTGGATAAATGCATTGAATACAAACCAGTCCATACCACCGTGGCCTGAACCTGTCGCTAATTCTTCGTATTTTTTCCAGATCGGGTGATCATATTTTTTAACCCATTCGTCTGCTGGATCCCAGGTATGCGGTTTTGATTTTCCTTCGATGTGGATCCCTTTAGCGACATCCATCCAAATACCTTCCGTTCCCTGTACACGGAAACCGATGGAATAGGGTCTTGGTAAATGCGTGTCGTGTGTTAACAACATGGTTTCACCATTTGCACATTGTAGCATCGTTTGAGTGATATCCCCGTTTTTATAGTTTAGCTTACTGTTTGGGTGTCCGGGCGATACTTTGTTAACATAAGCCGCTAGACCACGCGCCTTACTTGAGTAAGATGTAATATGCGTAAATCTATTGCCCTTGTTGATATCAACAAACTGCATGATAGGTCCTAAACCGTGTGTCGGATAAAGGTCACCATCTTGGTCAATGTTGAACTGTGTACGCCATTGCGCCTCAGAAAGTGCCTTAGGTCCGTATTCAACGCCATGGCCATAATAACTCTTACCATCATTGAATAAAACTTCACGTAAATCATGTTGATAACCACCTTCAAGATGTAACAATTCACCGAATAAACCTTGTCTGTGCATATTTAGTACCGCAAGTACATCACGACGGAAAGCAACATTTTCCAATGTCATGTAAGGTTTTCCGGTTTCTTCAGAAGCTTTTACGACATCCC
Organism: Sphingobacterium sp. NGMCC 1.201703; assembly: GCF_047784615.1. Lineage (NCBI taxonomy): Bacteria > Pseudomonadati > Bacteroidota > Sphingobacteriia > Sphingobacteriales > Sphingobacteriaceae > Sphingobacterium > Sphingobacterium sp. NGMCC 1.201703. The sequence goes on from NZ_JBLOHD010000007.1 coordinate 317,129, forward strand.
AGTGATCTTGTACGGTTAAGCCAGCGATAACTTCACAACCTACATATAAACCTGCTTTCATGGCATCAATAGCTTGGTCTTTGTGAAATTGCCAAGGTGTTGCAATGATAACTGCATCTAATTTTTCGCTGCTTAACATTTTTTTGTAAGCATCGACGCCTCCTGTATACTCTTTTGGAAGTTTGGTGCCTTTCGCATTGAACTGTTTACGGCATTGTGCAAGAGATTCTTCTTGTGTATCACATACGGCCACAATTTCTAGATCGTCTCTGTTTAAGGCGATCTGAACGTGATTCCGTCCACGAAGACCTACCCCGATAAAGCCGATTTTGATTTTCCCGTTTGTTTGGGCGAATAAGTCAGTACTTGAAAGAACGCCGAGTCCAGCGGTAGTGATGGCAGTTGACTTAATGAAATTTCTTCTATCCATTGTTTTGAGATATGAGGAGTTTGTATATTAGTTATTTATCTTAGTGAAGAACCAGCTATTTGACTGGCTCCTATCAACAAATATATTATTTCATTTGCTATAAAAGAAAGTGCAAACGATTGTTTAAATTTATTAAATTTCATGCAAACGTTTGATTGAAATAAAAATTATCATTTATTAATTCAATTTGTGATATTGCAAGCACATTGATGATTTAAAAACATAGTTTAATGTCTGATTTTAACCAATTAGTAGTAGAGAACGCAGCAAAACAATTCACATTAGAAGGAGATATCATTTCAGTGCAGCCTTTTGGTTCTGGTCATATCAATGATACTTATCGTGTAACTACCTCCATAAATAGCGGGATATCGCATTTATTGCAACGCATCAACCATCACGTATTTCCAAATGTTGAAGGCTTGATGCATAATATTGAAATCGTAACAAAACATCTCAGTAAAAAAGTAAAAGTTGCCGAAGGCAAGCGGGTCAGTGACCATGTCCTGACGATTATTCCTACACTGGAAGGCAAGTTATATACGAAGGACAGCGAAGGGAATTACTGGCGTATGTTTATCCTGATTGAGGATACAAAGAGTTATGATATTGTGGAAACAGAAGTGCAGGCGGCAGAGGGTGGACGTGCTTTTGGACTGTTTCAGAAACAGCTTTCTGACCTGGATGCTTCCCGTATTGTTGAAGTACTGCCTAATTTTCATAACGTAGAATTCCGACTCAATAATCTTCGAAAAGCGATTGCGCAAGATGTCTGCCAACGTGTGGAACAGGTAAAGGATAAACTGGACTTTATCTTTAGCCGTGAAGACCGTATGAAGACAATCCTGGATTTGGGAAATAAAGGTGCATTGCCCTTGCGTATCACACATAACGATACAAAATTTAATAATGTATTACTTGATGTCCACGATAAAATGCAATGTGTGATTGATCTGGATACGGTTATGCCAGGGTACGTTGCCTATGATTTTGGAGATGCCATACGTACCATTATTAATCCCGTAGCCGAAGATGAAAAGGATATATCGAAAATCGTGCTGAACCTATCATTATACAAGGCCTATGCAGAAGGCTATCTGGAAGAAGCAAACGAGTTTTTGACCACAGCGGAAAAAGAAACGCTGGTTGATGGGGCGTTTTTATTACCTTATATGCAAGGCGTACGCTTCCTGACCGATTACATTGAGGGAGACCATTACTATAAAACCAAATATGACGAACATAATTTGGTACGTACCAATACGCAGCTAAAATTGGTGGAAGAGATGGAAAAGAATGAAGAATTTATGCGAAAGGTAATTTTTGATTGTATTTAACGATTTTATACCTTTAATATGTTGAGAAGCTTCCATCTAATGATGAAGCTTCTTTTTCTTAACTTTACTGTATATGAAGAAACTAACCATTCTGCCCATTGCATCAGATTTGACCGGCAGCCACAATTTTAATCAGCTTTCGGATCTTCTAAAAGATTTGGAGTGGAATACATTGGAGCAGAGTAATTGGAGCGATTCGTATCCTTATAAGCCGCAGGTGCGATTTAAAATAGGTTATACGCAAAATGAATTGCTGCTACAGTTTGATGTCGCTGAGGAGCAATTGCGCGGAAATTACGCAGAAGCAAACCAAAATGTTTGGGAGGATAGTTGCGTAGAGTTTTTCGTTTCGTTTGATGATCGCAAGCATTATTATAATATAGAGTTTAATTTGATCGGAACAGGGTTGATCGGCTACGGTACTCCTGATAAATCAGCGAGAAGCAGGCTCAGTGCGGCAGAGATTGAGACGGTGCAGGCATTCTCCATGATCGAGCGGCATAGCGGTACAGATAGACGCTGGAGCATGATCCAGGTCATTCCACTGGCTGTCTTTAAATTTAATGATACAAGTGAGCTGAAAGGGAAGAAAATACATGGGAACTTTTACAAGTGTGGTGACAACCTAAAAAATCCGCATTTTCTCTCCTGGAGTAAAGTAGATAATCCAACTCCTAATTTCCATTTACCTCAGTTTTTTGGCGAACTGATTTTTGGATAGAAGTTGGATTAATAAAATGTTGTTGCTTATTGGTAAACAGATTCTTTTTTGAATTTTTTTGCCAATAAAGCATACACCAAAACACGGTATTTATTTTTATTGGATTTACCAATAGTGGTAATAACTTCTTCTAATGCTTTGTCTAAATCAGGACCATCTTTGAGCCCTAATTTTTTGATCAGAAAATTTTGCTTGACACGTTTAAGCTCTTCGGGATCTGACGCTGCAATAGTTTCTGAATCTGCATTGTAAATGGAAGGTCCCATCCCTTTTGTCACTTTTGCAATAAACGCATCATCGAGTGATAACCCTAGTTTTTTTGATTCTGCAGTATATGCAGCAATTTTTTCATCTAATTTGCTCATAATTATGTAAATGATTTAATTGTAGTAAGTTAAGTTAAGCGAAAAAAGTTGGAAAACAAAATAATTCTTGAGGGATAAATAAAGATTGTTACATTTGTAACCGTTTAAGTGCAGGTAACTGAAAGTGTGGAAAAATTCAGTGAATTATTCTTTGCAATTGTTGCAAATTACATTTTTATAAATTATCTTTGCACCTCAATAATTGAATATACGTAATCATAATAATAATGAAAAAAGATTTGCATCCTTCAAATTACAGATTAGTTGTATTTAAAGATATGTCAAACGACTATGCTTTTATTACTAAATCTTGTGTTGACACGAAAGAGACTATTCAGTGGGAAGATGGTAATGAGTACCCAGTTGTAAAATTAGAGATTTCTCATACATCACACCCTTTCTATACAGGTAAAATGAAATTGGTTGATACTGCTGGACGTATCGACAAATTCCGTAGCCGTTACAACAAAAAATAATTGTAGCAGATCTGTATATTACAATATTAAGAACTCGATAAATGTTATTTGTCGGGTTTTTTTTGTTATTTTTATTTTGTGAAAATCTTTTTTGTAGATTGTTTTGATGCTATCCGGCCGTTGGATACGCTCACTTTCCCGTTGACTTCTTTTGATAAAAAGAGTTTATATCCTTTTACCTTCGTTAAATCCTGTCTAGACTTACGTGTCGGTATTCTCACCTTAAGGGAGAAATGGCATAGGTTGGCTTCCGCGTTCAATCTGGAGCTTGCCGAGGGCAATAGTTGTGAGGAAGGAGCTGTTTGGGTGACCAAGCATGTTGTTCCCTCTGAGCTGCTGGTACAGGCTATTTTGGCGATGGAGGAAGGCGATATCCTGCGACAGGGGGAAATGATCATTGCCTGGCGGTATCATACTGCGGGGGCTTTGAAGTTAAAGGATGCAGATGATAGCATCTCTTTGTTGAAAGGCGTGGAAGATTTGTTCGTATTAACGGGGGCAGAAAATATAAATGATTTTAACCTTTTGGCAAAAAAGACTGCCGTTGAGGCTGTCTCCCCGACAAACCAGTTGCTGGGGACAGATATTTACGTCGCTGAACAGGTCTCGATGGAATGTGCGACACTCAACTCGACCACTGGCCCTATTTACATTGACGAGGGAGCCACGATTATGGAGGGGGCTCATCTGCGGGGGCCACTCTATCTGGGAAAAGGAGCTGTCGTAAAAATGGGGGCAACGATCTATGGCAATGTGTCCGTGGGAAAACAAAGTGTCGTCGGAGGTGAGGTCGGAAATTCCGTTATCGGGGACTTTTCCGCAAAAGGACATCATGGTTATCTTGGCTGCTCGGTCATAGGGGACTGGTGTAATCTTGGTGCCGGGACCTCCAATTCGAATCTTAAAAACAATTTAAAAACGGTATCAATTTATGATTATAGCCTCGAAGACTTTAGGGATACAGGCTTATTAAAGTGTGGTGTTTTTATAGGTGACTATACACGGACGGGGATTAACTCGTCTTTTAATACCGGAACCGTAATTGGAATTGCAAGTATGCTGGCAGATACAAGTTTTTATGCTAAATTTGTACCGTCGTTTGCCTGGCTGTTCAATGGGGATACACAGATCTATAACTTTGACAAGTTTATGGAGTACCTGGAAACGCTATATGTGTCCAAAAATGAGGAACTGCCGGAAAGGCTCACAAGGGAATTGAATCAACTTAACAAAAAATATAATTAAATCGTAAAAATCATGCGTAAGAAAATCGTAGCTGGTAATTGGAAAATGAATTTAGACTATCAATCCGGATTAAGTTTATTCTCTGAAATTATCAATATGGCCAAAGATGAAGTTATTGGAAATCAGGAACTGGTTGTTTGCAGCCCTTTCATTCACTTGTCAAGTCTTGGGCAACTTTCCAAGAATGTGGCTAACGTGAATATCGGTGCACAAAATATTCATCAGGCGGAGTCTGGAGCTTACACTGGTGAAATTTCAGCAGGACAGGTAAAATCGGTCGGTGCTTCACATGTGATCTTAGGTCACTCTGAAAGACGTGCTTATTTTGGAGAAACAGACGCTTTGTTGGCTGCGAAAGTAGATATCGCGTTGAAACATGGCCTGACGCCGATATTTTGTATTGGAGAAACCAAAGAAGAGCGCGAGTCCGGTGATTTCTTTGAAATAATTAAAACACAATTGACTGCTGGATTGTTCCATCTGTCCAATGAAGCTTTCGCTACAGTGGTATTGGCCTATGAGCCAGTTTGGGCGATCGGCACGGGTCTTACGGCTAGTCCGGAGCAGGCACAGGAAGTTCATCAATTTATCCGTCAGGTCGTCGCAGAGAAATATGGTCAGGAAACAGCGGATAATACAAGTATTCTGTATGGTGGTTCTTGTAATCCGGGTAATGCAAAAGATCTGTTTGCTCAAGCAGATATCGATGGTGGTTTGATTGGAGGAGCTTCTTTGAAATCGAGAGATTTTATTGATATTGCCAAAGTGTTTAACGGCTAATTTTTAGAAATGAAATACATAGAGGTTATCTTTCAAATGCTATCGGGCGAGGAATGGCAAAAAGATCTATTGGTATCTGATTTGGCAGACATCGGCTTTGATACGTTTGAAGATACCGAATCTGGATTTGCAGCTTATATTCCAGCTGCAAATCTAGATTTGCAGGCATTAGAAACATTAATGCTACATCTTGATGAAGGACTTGAAGTAAGCTATAAAGTCCAGGAAATTGAAAATCAGAATTGGAATAAGCTCTGGGAGAGTAATTTTAATCCCATTGAAGTAGGTGGACAATGCTATGTTCGTGCTACATTTCATGAGGCAAGGCCTGATTTTCCCTATGAAATAATCATCGACCCCAAAATGTCCTTCGGTACAGGGCACCATCAGACGACATCGATGATGCTACAGTATATTCTGGAAAATGATTTTGAGGGTAAACAGGTCCTGGACATGGGCTGTGGTACGGGGATCCTGGCGATCTTGGCTTCAAAAAAAGGGGCTGATGCTTTATTGGCAGTAGATTACGATGAAATCTGCGTGGACAGTGTGATCGAAAATAGCGCGCTTAATACAGTAACCAATATCGAGGCTATCTGTGGCTCTTTTGAGGTTTTAAAAGGCCGTGTTTTTGATACTATCTTAGCAAATATCAATCGGAATATTCTATTGGAACAATTGCCCCAATACGCTTTAAGTATCAATATAAATGGAGAGTTGTACTTAAGCGGATTCTATGAACAGGAAGATTTGGCCATGTTACGTGAGACAGCTGAGTCTTTAGGTTTTGAATTTATCTCCAAAAAAGTTTTAAATAATTGGTGTGCAGCCAAGTTTGTGAAACGGTAATAGAGCGATGCGTATTCATTTTATAGCGATAGGTGGTAGTGTGATGCACAACCTTGCCATTTCCTTGGCAAAGCAGGGGCACCAGATTACTGGATCTGATGATCAGATTGTGGAGCCTTCCCGTTCCCATCTTATCGAAGCTGGATTATTGCCAGATCAATTGGGATGGTTTGCCGATAAGGTGACAGAAGATATTGATGCTGTTATTTTAGGAGCACATGCGCAAGCAGATAATCCCGAATTAAAAAGGGCGCAGGAATTAGGCCTGAAAATCTATTCTTTTCCTGAGTTTATACAAGAACTTTCACAGGATAAAATCCGTGTGGTTATTGCAGGTAGCTATGGGAAAACCACGATTACGAGTATGGTCATGCACGTCATGCGCTTCTTAGGTAAAGATTTTGATTACCTGGTCGGGGCGCAATTAAGAGGCTTTGATAAACTTGTGGATATTACCAAGCATAATAAGATTATTATTATCGAGGGAGATGAATATGTTTCGTCCAAAATTGACTCCAAGTCCAAATTCTTGTATTATAAGCCCAATATTGCGCTAATCTCGGGTATCGTATGGAATGAATTCAATTCCAAAATATCTCAAGAGGAATATATTAAACAATTTGAAGATTTTATTGATTCTATACCTCCCAAAGGAACACTGATCTATAATAAAGAAGATGCCGTTCTCCAAAAGGTTTTGCAGGATACTAAAGATTGTAAGATCAACAGACATGGTTATAAAATTCCTGATTATACGATCAATAAAGGGGTTACCTATTTGAATACTGCGGATGGAGATGTTCCTTTGCAGGTATTTGGAAAACATAATCTGTCCAATATTGCAGGCGCTTATACGGTCTGTGAATGGTTGGGAATTAAAAAGAAAGATTTCTTTGACGCAATAAAGAGCTTTAATACTTCTATTCGTTATCTCGAGTTTGTGGCCAGTTCGGAAGGATCAGTGGTCTATCAGGATTACGCCTGCAATGCAGATAAAGTTCGGTCAAGTATCCATGCCGTAAAAGAACAATTTCCTAATCAGAAATTGGTCACAATTATTGAATTAAACTCATATGATAGCTTAGATTCATCCTTTTTGTTACAATATGCGGACTCCATGCGGGAATCGGATGTCTCTGTAGTCTACGTGAATATCAACTCATGCAAGGAAATGAACAAGGATATTGAACGCGTGCCTGAGAATATCAAACGGAGCTTTAATAATCCTGATTTAGAGGTTGTTGTGAGTTTGGATGGGCTGTATTCGTTTTTAGATGGGGTTAAGTCCAGAGGTTACAATTTACTACTTATGAGTTTAAATAATTATAATGGGGTTAATCTCTCGGTGCTTGCTGATCGTTTTTTTAGAGATTTTTAAAGAAAATATTATAATTTAATGTAAATTAATTTTTATTTGCTATTTTTGTTTAAAATATCTACCAGATGAATGCATTAGGAAAAAAAATTAGATTACTTAGACACCAAAAAGGGTGGAGTCAAGAGGATGTTGCAAAGCGATTGGATATCTCAATCCCAGCATTTTCTAAAATTGAAACAGGAATTACAGATGTGAATCTGTCGCGCTTGAATCAAATCTCAAAATTATTCAATTTGACAGTTGTTCAACTATTATCTACTTCGGATTCAGAAGAAGATAAAGAGTATGTCAATGAAGTCAATGCGTTAACGCAAAAGCTGCAACAACGTGATGGCGAAGTGATCGAGCTTCAGAAAAAGGTCATTGATCTTTACGAACAATTGCACAAAAGATAGGACATATTAAAAATGTTACTGAAAAGGCAATCCAAAGGGATTGTCTTTTTTTGTTTATGCAACTTTATTTTGGCCAAAAGTGATTTTGTTTTTGTTTCTTTGTAAGTATTTTATAAAAATAAGGTTGATTACTTATGGGGAGATTAAACGGGGATATAACTACTAGCCCGTCGAATGATTTTTTTAAATCAAATGTACTGGGACAGCGCTCAGGGCTGTTCGTACTTTTCTTTACGGAGATGTGGGAACGCTTTTCATTCTATGGAATGCGCGTCCTATTGATGCAATTTTTAACTGCAGCGGTCATACAGGGAAGCCCATTCTCTGGTTGGGCCTGGACAGCACAACAGGCTGGAGCCTTGTATGGGACATATGCCATGATGCTTTATCTGACTCCAATACTTGGTGGAATCATTGCCGATAAATACATTGGATCCCGAAAAGCGGTTATTATCGGTTCGGCAATCATGACATTGGGACATGCTGCAATGGCCTTTGATACAGCAATCATGTTTTTCTTGGGATTGATCTGCCTGGTGATCGGAACAGGGTTTTTCAAACCAAACATGCCTTCAATCCTTGGCGAAATGTATAAAGACCTTCCTGAAAAGAAGGATGGCGCATACACCATATTTTATATGGGCGTCAATGCGGGCGCTTTCTTCGGGATGATGCTCTGTGGTTATATTGCCGAAACCTATGGTTGGCATTGGGGATTTGGCCTGGCGGGTATTTTTATGCTGCTCGGAACATTACAATTTGTTTTCGCAAAACCGCTCATGGGTAACCTCGGTATTTTGGACAAGTCTGTTGTAGGCGAAAAGGAAGCAGTCACCGAGACCGATACAGATACCAAAAATCCATTTACGGTAAAGGACTATGTGTTGATCGGTATTGTATCGATAATAGGTTTTGTATATGCCTTTAATGATCCATTGTCGAAAAATGGGATTATCGATGTCTTTGCCGGATTGGATACATCTTTTTTGAGAGGACAGTATATTATGGTCATTATTGCATTGATCCTATTTATTTATCTCATCGTTTCGCGGATTTTGCGTTACGACAAAACCGTTAGGGACAGAATGTTTGCCGTAATGCTTTTGGCGTTTTTCCTCATCTTCTTTTTCATGAGTTTCGAGCAGGGAGCCACCTCCTTGGTGATTGTGGCACGTGATAATATCGATAGAGCACTTACAGGCACGGCATTGACAACATTTAATGTGGTCAATGGTTTATTGACGATCGTTCCTTTATCAATTATCAGCTGGGTTCTAATAAAACTGGCCAAAGTGACCTGGGACAAGATCGCTATTTCCAATATCGTATTGTTTGTCTGTTTTGGACTGATCTGGGGTGCGGCAATCTGGATGCTTTATCAGGAATTTAATAAAGAAGCTTCAGAAATCAAAGTATCCTGGTTTTCAATTCTCAACTCATTTTTTATCATTGCGCTGGCATCTACAGTATCTAAGATATGGGAGTCTAAATATAATCCCTCGGCTGCATTTAAATATGGATTTGGGTTGATCTTAGTTGCGATCGGATTCTTGATTATCGGGCTGGGCTCATGGGGAGTAGCGCCGGGAGTGAAGATCTCCATGGTATTTCTTGTTTTGACTTACCTATTTCACACACTGGGGGAATTGTTTATCTCGCCAGTGGGCTTATCTTATGTTTCTAAACTAGTGCCTGCACGGATGTTGGCTTTTATGTTCGGTATCTGGTATCTGGCTATTGCTATCGCACAAAAAGTTGCTGCGGTATTGGGAGGACAGGTGGAAACAATTCAGCAGGAATATTCATTGAGCCATTTTTTCTTTTTATTTACAGCTATTCCAGCTTTCGCGGGATTGTTAGTGATACTATTCAATCCTTTGATCAAAAGATTGATGCACGGAATTAAATAATAACTATATAAGCTTCTTTTACGAAAGAAGCTTTTTTGATTAATAATAAATACAGTATGGAGGCGAGTACACGCGAATCGTTAGAGGAGATTCAAAATTTTAAGGGAAAGTACCCAAGGCAGATCTGGAGCTTATTTTTCTCGGAAATGTGGGAACGGTTTTGCTTTTATGGCATGCGGGGCATGTTGGTGTTCTTTATGATTAACGAGTTAGACTTTGCAAAGAAAGAGGCTAATTTACAATATGGGGCTACACAGGCATTTGTCTATGCGTTTACATTTATTGGTGGACTTTTTGCCGATAAAATTTTAGGTTTTAGAAAATCACTATTTTGGGGCGGTTTATTGATGATTGTCGGAAGTCTTTTCCTCGCAGCAGATCCACATCAATATTTCTTTTTTGGCCTCTCATTTATTATTATTGGTACGGGTTTCTTTAAACCCAATATTTCTACGATGGTGGGAGAACTCTACCGGGATGGGGATAACCGTCGTGACGGTGGTTTTTCCTTATTCTATGCCGGGATTAACCTAGGTGCATTTTTGGGGGGATATGTTTGTGTCGCCATTGGTAAAGGTTATATGCTGAGTTCGTTTATCTCCGAGCCTCACCGTTGGAATGTTGCTTTTGGTTTAGCCGCAATAGGGATGTTGGCAAGTTTGATCAATTTTCACTTTACCAAAAGACATTTGGGACCTATCGGACTTCAGCCCGGGCATCCGGATGCTATTGTAAAGACGAAAGCTCTGCCTAAATGGGTTGAATATGCTGTATATGCGCTGACCCTGATCTTTATACCTGTCATTCAGATCATGGTCTCCAAAACGCAATATACGGACTACTTTATGTATACCATAGGACCCTTGACACTCTTATATCTTTTCTATGAAATGTCAAGAGTGACCAAGGAAGAACGCAACAAATTAATTGCTGCGCTGGTATTCATCCTATTTTCCATTATCTTTTGGGGTATATATGAACAAAGCGGCGGTTCGCTGAGTATCTTCGCTGCCGAGCACCTGAATGATTCTCTACTTGGTGTAATGACGCTCGATCCTAATGGCGTGAATAATTCTGGCGGTGCATTATTTATTATTGCGTTGGCGCCATTATTCGGTCTATTCTGGATCTGGCTTGGAAGACGTAAGCTTGAACCGAATACCATTATCAAGTTTGGCCTGGGCTTTGTTTTTCTGGGCTTAGGTTATTACGTGCTTTTTGCTACACGCCTTTTTTCCCACGATGGCATGACCTCATTGGATATCTTTACGCTTGCACTGTTGGTTATTACCATTGGGGAATTGTGCCTTTCTCCAATCGGACTCTCCATTATGACGAAACTATCCCCGGCAAGGTTGCAGGGTATTATGATGGGAATGTGGTTCCTGGCAAGTGCCTATGGACAATATGTTGCAGGTTTGATCGGTGCGAGTATGGCTGAAGCAAAAGCGGGAAGCTCATTAGCGGATAACTTAATGACTTATACAGAAAGTTATAAGCAATTGGGACTGTATTCTTTAATTGCCGGTGTCGTACTTATCGCATTGTCACCAGTTGTTCGGAAATTAATGGGAAATGTAAAATAATCCCTGACACAATATTCACCGAAGACGCATCTTATAGCGCGTTTTTACAGTTTGAGCCAGCCTTTATAGTAAGGGCAATAAAAAAGGAGCAGATTCATCAGGAATCTGCTCCTTTTTTTAAACTTATGATTGTGCATATTTTATACTACTTGCTGTAAGCAAATTTTTCATTATGGCTTTCTGGGACTGGATATACTTTGTTGGTCACTGAGAAAAGGGATAACGACAAGTATATGCAAACATTTGGTTTCCGCCACACTGCTAGGCTAGTTGTCCACAGCTGCTTCGGGACAACATCGTATCAGCTTCGAAATGCGTCCATGATGAGAGCACCATGAGTCCGTGGTGAGTCCGTGTCAAACACGGTCTCACGGTATAGACATCCCGGCAGCATAATGCTCTTACCTGCTCTCAGGGCCGAATAAGGGGCGAATCGATCCCATTAAATAGGCGAAGGATAACTGAATTTCCTATAATACTCGGACTCCGTTCTGAAAATAAATATAGATGTTTTTAATATCAGATTATATGTTGTTATTTAATTTAATAATGTATTTTATTTATATATGATAAAACACATTTATTTAGGTGTTATTATATAATTGTATAGAATACCTATAAATATAACTTAGCGAAATAAGTGCTTCTAAAACAATCGTTGTATGATATCCTTGCTTTCTGGAAAGCATACCTGATCGGAAATTGCATTTTGCTGCATTGGAGAACGAGCCATAAAACAAAAACGCTTGACTTTTTCTGGTCAAGCGTTTTTGTTATCCGTAAATCCATTTGAATTTATATTCTTTTTCAGGAACCTTCATACGATCCGCCAATCTTGCTAGACGGTCCGGTAATTTTAGCAGATAATCTCTTGCTTTTTCACCCTGATCATTTAGTCCCGAAACCTGATCAATCTTCCATTCATTATTAAGTTCTTTCAGGATATCAACATAATCTAATGCAGTATATACGCCTAATCGCTGTGCAGCATCCGAGAAATGTGCAAAGGCTTCACCTTGGGGTTCGCCTGCTTCCCTTAAAAACTGCGCTGGCATAACAATTTTCTTGCGCATCATATCTTCAAACGCAATCATCACTTCGCTCGGATCTACGGTCATGGCTTTTGAAATGAAAGACATATATGCCTTCGCATGACGAGCTTCGTCCGAAGCAATGACTCCACACATCTTTGCCAAAAGCTTATCGCCACTTTTTTTAGAAAGTCCTGATACCCGACGGTGGGATACGTTGGTTGCAAGTTCCTGGAATGAAGTATATATAAAGTTGCGGTAGGGATCAGCTCCGGTGCCGATATCGAATCCATCTTGGATCAGATACTGTGTCGACATCTCAAACTGACGCATATCTATTCTACCTGATAGATAAAGATATTTGTTCAACAGGTCTCCGTGACGGTTTTCTTCGGCAGTCCATGCACGAACCCATTTCATCCATCCACCTTGTTCGTTTTTATCGACATCCTCAACCATGGTCAACCAGGACTCATAGGTAGGAAGGGCCTCTTCGGTGATTGTATCACCAATCAATACCGCGACCAAATCATACGATAGTTCTTTGGCACTTTCCTGTAAATCTCGTATTTCCTCAAAAAAAGTATCCCTTGAAGCGTCTGGAAGGAAATCAGCAGGTTGCCACATTTCTTCTACAGGCTTCAGGTATTCGCTCATTTCATTTAACATGAAAGGCTCCAAGTAGGCCATCACTTCTTTACGTGAGCCTTCTGGTAAATTTAGAGGTAATTCTTGCATATCAATACAAAGGTAAATAAATAGCAGCAATAAATTATAAAAGCAGAATAGAATTGTTTAAAATGGCAAAGGATGCGTAGAAAGGGACGCTTTTGTCATATTAAGTCATGTTTATTTTGGTTGATCATTAAATCCAGATGATTGATAATGACATAAAAAACAGATTGTCGGCCCTGTATTCGATAAAATACTATTAACTTTGTATAAATTATGGAGACGACTTTGGAAACATATAATATAGATAAAATACGCGCAGATTTTCCTATTCTAAAAAGACAGGTAAATGGCAAACCTTTGGTGTATCTGGATAACGGTGCGACGACACAGAAGCCGACAACGGTAATTGATGCTATCGCACACTATTATAAGGATATGAATAGCAATGTACACCGTGGGGTTCATTACCTGAGTCAGATATCGACAGATGCTTTTGAGGTAACCCGCAAAAAGCTTCAATCTTTTATCAATGCTCCTGAAGACAAGCAGGTGATTATCACCAAAGGTACGACAGACAGTATTAACTTGGTTGCTACCTGCTATGGTAGAGCATTTATCAACGCTGGAGATGAAATTATTATTTCTGCGATGGAACACCATTCGAATATTGTTCCTTGGCAGATGCTATGTGATGAAAAAGGCTGTAAGATCCGTGTTATTCCAATGAATGATAAGGGCGAGCTCGATATGGATGCCTATCGGAAACTGCTGAACGAAAGGACGAAGCTAGTTGCCGTAACTTATGTTTCCAATGCATTAGGTACGATCAATCCTGTAAAGGAGATTATCTCGATTGCACATCAAGGAGGAGCGGTGGTATTGGTGGATGCTGCACAAGCTGTCCAACATATACAAATTGATGTGCAGGATCTTGACGTTGATTTTTTAGTTTTCTCCGGACATAAAATGTATGGCCCTACAGGTGTCGGTGTGTTGTATGGTAAGGAACAGCTCTTAAACGCAATGCCTCCTTATCAAGGTGGTGGGGATATGATCAAAGAAGTAACCTTCGAAAAGACAACCTATAATGAATTGCCTTTTAAATTTGAAGCCGGAACTCCAAATATTGAAGCTGGAATCTGCTTGAATGAGGCGATTGACTATATCAATTCGATTGGCTTAAAAAATATTGAATCCTATGAGCATGAATTACTGGAATATGCACAGGAAAAATTAGCCCAGATTCCGGGAATGAAGTTTATAGGTACCGCAGATCAGAAATGTTCTGTGATTTCATTTATCATTGAAGGTACACATCCCTATGATGTTGGGGTAATATTGGATAAATTGGGTATAGCTGTGCGTACGGGGCACCACTGTGCACAACCTGTGATGGATCGCTTTGGTATCCCTGGAACGATCCGGGCTTCATTGGCACTTTATAATACAAAGGAAGAGATCGATATTTTGGTTGCAGGTATTCAACGCGCAGTCAATATGTTGGTGTAATAAAAACGGTTATGACGATTAATGAAATACAAAATGAATTAATTGAGGATTTCGCTTTCTTTACGGATTGGATGGAAAAATACGAGTACATCATTCAGCTCGGGAAAGAGGTTCCTTTAATTGATGAGCAATATAAGACGGAAGAATATATTATTAAAGGCTGTCAGTCCAAAGTATGGCTGTACCCGGAGGTTAAAGACGGAAAGGTGTATTTTACAGCGGATAGTGACGCGATTATCACCAAGGGCTTGGTTAGCCTGATGGTTAAAGTACTTTCTGGGCATACGGCAAAAGAAATTGTTGATGCTGACCTGTATTTTGTGGATGAAATAGGTTTAAAAGAACACTTGTCGCCAACCCGTGCTAACGGCTTATTGTCGATGATCAAACAAATGAAATTATACGCATTGGCATTGCAAGTCAATGCCTAGCCTACATAAATAAAGGGGATATCATTATCCCCTTTATTTATGCCTCTAAATGAGTATCGCCATTGTTTGGCGGGCTTATCCCAATAAATCTTTAATGATGATCTTATTCATTTTCATGAGCGCTTCTCCGGCCCCTGGGTTTTGAAGGTAGCTGGAGATCTGTGCCGGTACAATTTGCCAACTTACGCCAAATTCATCTTTACACCAGCCACAGCGACTTTCTTGTCCCCTTTGGGTAATGCGGTTCCAGTAATAGTCAATTTCTGCCTGATCTTGGCAGATGATGGTGAGGGAGATGCCTTCATTGAAAGTAAAGTTTTGTGTGACTCCGCTGTCCATGGCCATTAAGGTAAACCCGTTGACAAGGAATTGGCTGTGTTGGATCTGGCCATCATATTCACCTGTCGCGTAGCGCATGATGCCATTGCTACGGAAGTCTTTAAATAATTCCTCGTAAAACTTTAGTGCGGCTTCACATTTACCCTGCTGAGGGCCGCAATACATCAGGGTGGGAACAATTGCTTGCTGATTGGTGTCACTGACTTTACCTTGGTATAATTGCCAGTTTACACCATATTTATCCGCTACCCAACCATAATAAGGGCTCCAAGGATAGTTGTCTAAAGGCATTAATATACTACCATCCGGCGAAAATACATTCCAGATACGGTCAACCTCTTCTTTGGATTCGCAGATCACCATAAAGGATATGGACGGATTTGGTTTGAACATCGGCCCGCCGTTGATGCCGATAAATTTTACGCCATTGAGCTGCGCCTCAACAACAATCGGGGAATTGCCTGTGACTTGGCTGTTCGGGAAGGTCTGGCTGTATAGATCAAAAGCTTCCTTCGCATTTTGATCAAACCAGATGGACGGTATAATTGAATTTTCCATGAGCGTCGATTTTTAAGTTAAAACTCACTTATTTATATTTATCATGTAATCCTTTTTTTGCGATAATCATGGGTTTGATTTTCTCTACCCTGGATAATTTGGTCTTTTCCTGTTTTGCTTCGTCGATATATTGGATATATTCTTTTTGCCTTCCCGGTGTGAGGGCCTTGAAGTGATCATGAAATATCGGATCTGCCTGGAGCGCTTCCAAAAGCAGTCCAGTGGGAGGTATAAGCTCGCTTTTGGCTGGTTTAATTTCTTTTCCCTCGTCAATGGTTCGGATAGATTCCTGGATGTAAGCCTCGATTTTGGCGCTATCCATTTCGCTGACATCCCTAAAACGCCATTGTCGAAGTGCTTTGGTTTTGCCTTCGGAGGCGCTGATCAGAACATTTTCTTTATCTTCTAAAAACACACCATTGTAGAACCAAAGTGAAAAGAAGTTTTTAAAACCACCCCATCCGATGACATTTTTCCCTTTGTGTGTATAGATGTCACTGCCCCATTTGAACTCTTTTTTTAATGGGATTTTGAGCATAATCTGTTGCATCAGCTCCTCGGCTTCGAGCCAATTTCCACGATTGATATGCCAATTGGGAGCTTGTTTATCTTTTAGCCTTTCGATGTTAAAGGCTACAATATCAAGAATGATTTTTTCGGGCAGGGGTTGGTCGATCGGGATCTGTATTGCGCCTTTTGAGGTTTTGAAACCTTTGAGCTCTGTAGCAAAGTGCTCGATGGCGGTTGAACCGGGGTATAGTCCGAGATGTTGTTTATTCATTGCAAAATGGATCAGATTGCCGTTGTACCGAAATGTAGGCATCTGATAGGAAATGGTCTCTGTTGCTGCAGTTGGAACTGCTCCGGCAATCAGTTGCCGGACCTGAATGAGATAAGCTTTTTTGTCGCCTTCAAATTGGTCTATATATGCGTCAATTGTTGAAATGCTACTTGTCATAATCCTGCTTCTAATCTTTGATCCTAGTGTATTTCGTTGTTATAAATTGAATGGTCTGTTGCATTAATACGATCAGACGCGCTGTATTGATATCACTCAGTTTTTTGATATAAATACAGGCTTTACCCATTTTAAATCTGCCTAGTTGTTCTATGAATGACCGATGTTCCTCAAGTCCAGTATATACATAGAGTGAAATGGCCGCTTTACGAGGACTGAATCCGATTAAAGGTGCATATCCTTCGTGTCCGCTAGGATATTTATAATAATATTGTCCAAAGCCAATAATGGATCCACCAAACATCTTTGGGGCCTCCTTTGAAACAGATTGCATCAATTGTATCAATTGGATGCTGTCTTCCCGCTTTTGTATATCAGGTATTTCCTGAATAAAGTCATCGACACTTTTTTCGTTGTAGAAGGTTTTATTCGCTGTCATTTTTTGCCGCTATCAAAACATAAAATCAAATGCGCCCTTACGAAGATTGATGTTATATTCGAGGTATGCCTTCATACAGGCTAGAAAATTTGCCCACCCTTCGGTCTGACGCATCATAATCAAAATGCCTTCCTCATCGTTGTTCATTTCATGTTCTGTAATTTTGACAACAGTGGAGCCCTCGCCGAAGGAAGATAAGCTGATTTCAACCAGTTGATTTGCTAATCCGCCACTCCAGTCAAAGGAAATATAGTCGTCTGGACGGATTGTTTTTCCGGTTACAGGAAAACTGTCGGGGAACTCAGGGAAATTCCATTCTACTGTTTTTCCGGTCTCTAGACGGCCTGTTGAGGACTTAATAAAATAGTGATTCATTTTATTGGGATCAACTATGGCTTCAAAAACTTCATTGATGGGTTTTTGAATCTGAATACTTGCTTTTGCGGTTAGCTTTTCCATATTCTGAATTTTAGACAAATATTATATAAATACCAATAGCTTGTATCAGTTTAGCATAAAAATAATCAAAACCGGTGTAGGAAGATGCGTGTAAAGATGCTGTTTTGTATTTGCTTATTGCCCCCCCCGAAATGCCATCGCTGCCTGCCAGTGGGGAAACGTGGTCGGTAGGCTTATTGTTTATGTGTCCTTAAGTTTATAATATAAAATAAACATCGCAGAGACGAATAGGTTTTATTTTTTTGACTTTTGATTGTTTTTACCCCAAATTGAACAAAAAATGCACCCTATCGCTCGCTTTTTGAGCTATTTTTGATACCATTACAATTTTTCTGTTGAGCTATTGCCTTCCTTTGCATGTTAGTTCAGCTATTAAAATAACGAAATCGAAACTTATGATAAAAATCAGGTATTACCTTATTTTAATGCTTTCAATCACTGTCATGGCGGCAATGGGACAGGTTCATAATGCCAATAAGGGCAATGAAGTCGCAGATATGTTTAATGACCCGGGAACAAGGGATAGAAACGCGATCGCTGAGGCGGAATCCGGTTGGTGGAAAGCGTCATTGGCTGGTCAGGAACAGCGTATCAAAAAGTGGAAAGAAGCCGCTTTTGGCATGTTTGTCCACTGGGGCGTTTATTCGCAATATGGTAATAAATGGAAGGGCAAAAAAGGAGGTGGCTATGCCGAACACCTTATGCGTGTCATGCAGATTCCCCGTCAGGAATACCTGGACTCGGCGGCAAGATTTAATCCAGAAAAATTTGATGCGGAGGAATGGGTGCTCCTGGCGAAAAATGCAGGCATGAAATACTTTATCATCACGGCCAAACATCATGACGGTTTTGCGCTATATCCATCTCGGTATTCGAGTACTTATTCTGTCAAGAGCACGGCTTTCAAACGGGATCCATTGGCCGAACTTGCGCATGCCTGCCGTAAACATGGTTTGTTATTTGGATTTTACTATTCCCACGCTTTTGATTGGGAGCATCCTGATGCTCCCGGCAATGACTGGGATTATGCTAATCCGGGCGGAGATAAACTATTGGGAGGAGCAAACTGGTTTGACAACCATCCCGAATGGTTGCCCAAGGCACAGCGCTATGTGGGCGAAAAAGCTATTCCCCAGATAAAAGAGCTGATCCACCAGTACAGGCCTGATCTGCTTTGGTTTGATACGCCGCATAAGCTGCCTTTGTCAGAAAATCTAAGGATCCTGAAAGCGATCTGGGATACTGATCCATCGATTGTTGTCAATGGGCGGTTAGCGCGGACAGCAGAAAAGAATTACGGTGATTATTTAAACACTGCTGACCGCCCTGAAGAGTTTTATCCTGTTGCTAAAGGTGCTAATTGGGAAGCGATTCCGACAACCAATGACTCATATGGGTATTCGTCAACGGATGTAAACCACAAACCAACGGCACATTTTATTCAATTGCTGGCGAAGGCGAAGGCCATGGGAGGGAATATTTTATTGAATATAGGCCCCAAAGGAGATGGTAGTATTGATGCCCCTGATGTGGCTATCTTAAGGGGAATAGGCGGATGGATGACAAAAAATAAAGCGAGTGTTATTGGCGTTGAACCTGCTCCGCTACCGCGTCAACAATGGGGGGTGATCACAAAAAGAAAGGATATATTGTATCTGCATGTATTCAATAAACCAAAAGGAGAACAATTGACTGTGGGCGGTCTTACTGCTGCGGTCAAATCCATCTCTTTATTGTCTTCAAAGAAGAATATTAAAGCATACACTTCAGATGCCATAGGACTTCATATTCCATTGGATCAAATAGCCGCTGATTCAGCAGATGAAGTTATTGTCGTCCGGTTAAAAGAAGATAATATTGTTCCCCAAGCCAATGATCTG
Organism: Sphingobacterium sp. NGMCC 1.201703; assembly: GCF_047784615.1. Classification (NCBI taxonomy): domain Bacteria; kingdom Pseudomonadati; phylum Bacteroidota; class Sphingobacteriia; order Sphingobacteriales; family Sphingobacteriaceae; genus Sphingobacterium; species Sphingobacterium sp. NGMCC 1.201703. The sequence goes on from NZ_JBLOHD010000007.1 coordinate 336,880, forward strand.
ATTTATGTGGATGCACATAGTGCCGAAAATCGATTATTGTCTTTCTATGCAAAACAGTATGGGCAACCGATGAAGTTTGGAGACGGTAAAAGAGATCGTTACTATGTGTCCGGATGGAAAAGTAGTAATCAATATCTTGGATGGAATATCGATGTATTGGAGCCAGCGCAATTTGATGTTGTCATACGCTACGTTAAAGATGTGGAAAATACAGGTGGGGATATGGTATTGGAGATTGGTGGACAAACATTGGATTTTTCAATTGATCCCGCATCAGCTACAAGTGTACGGGGAAACTCGCTTGAGCTTGAGCGGATAAACTTGCCGTCCGGAAAACAATCCGTGCAACTGCGTGCAAAAAATATTGTAGGCGGGGAGGCGGTGAAGTTTTTGGAAGTTGTCCTAACAAATGATTAAAATAGCTTATGAGGAGGAGAGGAGAACCCTCATACCACTAAAAAGGAAAAGCTAATCGTTTGATTAGCTTTTCCTTTTGTGATCCCGCTGGGATTGGCTCAGCCGCACATTTCCCGCGCGTATCCCTGAGCCTCCATAAGGTCGAACCCGGCTGACCCTTCTTTCGAATCCTTACCTCTATAACAAAAAAAGCTAATCATTTGATTAGCTTTTCCTTTGTGATCCCGCTGGGATTCGAACCCAGGACCCATACATTAAAAGTGTATTGCTCTACCAGCTGAGCTACGGAATCCTTTCTGTTTTTGAAAGTGATGCAAAGGTATGAAAATATGTGGTTGTGTCCAAATCTTTTTGTTGTTTTTGTTTGAATAATTTATAACGGTTTATAAATTACCTGTTTATTTTTCCTGGTTGTCCGGTTTGTCCTTTGAACCATGGTGGATTCGATTGTAAATCGAGCGATTTTGATCAGCTCGTTTTTGTACTTTTTGCAATTGGAAGCCCGTTAAAATAAAAAAAGTCGGCATGGGCTGCCAACTTTTTTTATTTTGAGGAATAAAGGAGGTAACATTATTCAGTCACAACACCCATATTACTGAATTTGTCAATGCGTTCTTTGACCAATGTATCGCTGTCTTTCGCAGTCAATTCGGCTAAATCTTTCAATAATTGTTCTTTCAGATTTGCCGCAGCCTGTGCTGGATCTTGATGGGCACCACCCAATGGCTCAGGAATGATACCATCTATCAAGCCATTGCTTAACATATCGCTTGAGGTCAATTTCAATGCTTCTGCTGCTTTTTCTTTGTGATCCCAGCTTCTCCATAAGATGGAAGAACAAGATTCTGGAGAAATAACGGAATACCAGGTATGCTCCATCATATATACACGGTTACCTACTCCGATACCCAAGGCGCCACCCGAAGCACCTTCGCCGATAACCACACAGATGATCGGAACTTTAAGTACGGCCATTTCCATAAGGTTGCGTGCAATAGCTTCACCCTGACCGCGCTCTTCAGCTTCCAGCCCTGGGTAGGCCCCCATAGTGTCGATCAACGTAATGACTGGTTTATTGAACTTTTCGGCCATTTTCATTAAGCGCAATGCTTTGCGGTAACCTTCCGGATTAGCCATACCAAAATTATGGTATTGACGCTCTTTGGTATTTTTACCTTTTTGATGACCAATGATCATAACGGGATTACCATCGATGGATGCCATACCGCCCACAATTGCTTTGTCATCTTTTACAGTACGGTCACCATGCAATTCGATAAACTCATCGCAGATAGCTTCGATATAATCATAGGTCTGTGGACGATCTGGGTGACGCGACATTTGAACATTCTGCCATCCTGTTAAATTGCTGTATATTTCTTTTTCCGTAGAAGCAAGTTTTTCCTCAAGTTCACGAACGGTTGCGCTCATATCAACTTGAGTTTTTTCGGCAACCTGTGTTACCTTTTCAATCTGCAATTGCAAATCTGCAATTGGCTTTTCAAAATCAAAAGTGGTTTTCATATATCTATTTTATGAAAATATTCAGAGGGCTAATTTAGCGCATTTTTTCCGAAATTAAAATTTGCGCGTAGAATATCATTGGAAATCCTTTGTTACATTTGCGTTATAATCATTGGCGTGGCTTAGTTTTTGATTGTTAGCCTGTGAAAAAATGTTGACTTATGCTGAAAAAATACTTATACTTTCTTTTTCTATTGATTTTACCCATACTCGCCAAATCAGAAAGCTATCCCGAGGTGCTCTTTGACAATAGTATAATCAATGGAAGTTATGCGCGAAGCATGGCGCATTACAATGGGGAGTCCTGGATCCAGAATGTGAATCATAGTCTTCCAGTTTCGGACAGCTTGTTTTTTACGCCTGGAAATTCGCTTTCCCTACGTTACGTTTCTTCCCCAAATGGCACATGGGAGGCTGGTATATTATGTGATAAGCAAAAATTTCAGTATATGATCGCGAAGGATGATCATTTAACCTTTAAACTGTTTGTCCAAAGTAATACCGAAAAAGGACAGTTGCCTAAAGTTGCCCTGCAACAAAACGATGTGCGAAGCACTGCCTTGGATATTGCGCATTATATTGAAGATTTTGCCTATGATACCTGGCTTAATGTTTCTATCCCGGTGTCGAAATTTGAAGGAATTACCATTGGTAAAGCCGTATCCTCGTTACTGTTGGAACAAAATGGAACAAGCACAACTACACATCAGCTTTTTATAGATCAAATAGAGTTTCTGCCAAAAAATTACCCAAAAGTAAAACTGTCGTCAGCAGCGATTTTATCTAAAATAGGTTCGGTAGATAAACAGGTTGAACTGGTATGGCAACTGCCGTTAACTCCAAGCATCCGCTATGTGAAAATTTATAGATCAGAGGATAAACTGAATTTTCAGCCAATTGCAATTTTGCCGGTCTATGTGCAGAAGTGTCTCGACCGGGTGAATGAGTATAATAAGCATTATTATTATAAAATAGCATGGGTGGACTTCAACTATGTAGAGTCGCCATTTTCGGAAGTAAAAGAAATACAGACAAAAAAAGGGACGGATGCTGAGATGCTGAGTTTTATTCGGAATGCGCACGTCAATTATTTTATTGATAATTACGACGTAAATAGTGGTATGTATCTTCCTGACCGCGGAAATAGACAGGCTATCGTTTCAACCAATGAAACAGGCTACGCCATTTTGGGGCTACTTGTTGCCGCTGAAAATCAACTCATATCCAGACAGGCCTTATTGTCGCGGATGACACGGATGGTGAAATTCCTGGGAGCGGCGCAGAATCATCAGGGTATTTTTACTGCTTTTTATGATGGAAGACTGGGTGTGCCCTATTATCGGGATTCTGTACCAACCTACGATGTTAGAGGAACTTCACATTTGATGGAATCGTTGCTAATTGCCCGTGAATATTTTGATAAGGATGATCCGCAGGAGCAGTCCTTGCGAAAATCCATTACAAGCTTGTGGGAAAGAATCAATTGGAGCTATTTTACAGACCGAAATAATGCAGATATCCTCTGGAACAAATGGTCACCTATCGATAGTACGGCAAGATCGCGTCCATTGGGCGGGTTTAACGAGAGCCTAAGTACTTATCTGCTGGCGATGTCTTCTCCTACACATCCTTTAGCGGCGTCAGCCTATATGAATGGATTCGCAACCAAACATGCAGATGTAATGGATTTTGGAGATGAGTTGAGTCCTTTGGCTACCGAAATAAAAACGAAATTAAATGATTCGATCGCGCGATCTATAAGTAACAACCCTCTGATCGGTAGTGGCTGGGATACACCTGCCTCTATTTATTCGGATGATAAGGTGATCTTCGCGAAGAATATCGCCGGAGGCAATCTGACAGAATCACTGATGTCAGTTTATCGGCCGTTCTTAATCATGGATCCTAGAGGAAAAGTGGATAATTTTGTGGATTATAAAAAGTATCTGTCGGATTATATACTAGCCTATAAGCGAAGGGACAATGAATTGAATATCGGGACGAGGTTTACGGATATTTGGGGTGTTGAACATATAGACAATTTTGGTCAGGGATATCTTGTCAATCCGGCCATTTCAATTGCTTCTTATCCATTTGAAAGGGAGGTCGGCCTAAAGGCCTTGCGCAAATTTTACGAAGAATATGCCGATGTGCTATTTACGCAGTATGGATTCAGGGCATGGATCGACCTGAAAAACAATGATGTTTCTGAAAACTACCGAGCAAGGAATCAGGCGACAATTGCCGTAATGCTCGAAAATGCCAATTCGGGAATGATCTGGAAGTTGTACGAAAGGATTCCTGAGATTAAAAAGACATTGGATAGCGTTTATTTGAAGAAATAGATTTGTTACGATGCTGTATAAGGAAAAGAAGCTCCTTTTTGGAGTTTTTTCCTTATATTTACCATGCTTAAATCGACAATAAATACGTTAAAAACGATGCTTAGAAAAATTAATTTGGGACTACTCGCGTTGTGCGCAAGTTTATCATTATTTTCTTGTAAACAACAGGCTATTGTAGTTAATCCTGGCGCTGTTGTCACAAAAGATGGGACTGATGATGGTCTGAAAAATGTGAAAAAAGATTTTAATGATGCGAAAAGGACAGAAGAGGGGATTAAATTCAGTATTTCATCCGATCTATTGTTCCCGACAAATTCTTCCTATCTGTCTGAAAAAGCAAAAGCTGAAGTAAGTAAGCTGGCCGTAATTTTGAATGAGAATACCAATAAAATTAAAGTTGATGGTTATACGGATGCGACCGGTACAGTCGAATATAATCAATGGCTTTCAGATAAACGTGCTGCATCTGTAAAGAAGTTTCTAGTAGATTCGGGGGTAAAGGAATCTCGTATTACCGCTAAGGGTTTTGGTCAGTCAAATCCTGTGGGCGATAATAAAACCCCAGAAGGACGTCAGAAAAACAGAAGGGTGGAAGTAACCATTTTGGATAAAAAATAATATTATCAGGGCTTTTTCCTGAGGTGAAAAGCGATATGTTCGTAGAATGTATCGCTTTTTTTATTGTATAGCTATCGCGTCGGAATGTTACAGCTTATACTTTTGAGTTTGCTGTATGGGAGCTTGCTTTATCTGTTGTCATGAAACAAGAAAAGCCCATCGTGAGATGAGCTTTCTTGTACCTAGGGCGGGAATCGAACCCGCACTCCCTTAACGGGAACAGGATTTTAAGTCCTGCGTGTCTACCAGTTCCACCACCTAGGCAGGTGAGCGAAAAACGAGATTCGAACTCGCGACCCCAACCTTGGCAAGGTTGTGCTCTACCAACTGAGCTATTTTCGCATGGAATTTTTATTTCAACTTTAAAAAGAACCTCGTGTTCCTTTTTGGTGATGCAAATATAGAGCGAAAATTTAATATTGCAAAATATTTGTTTACTTTATTTTGTTGTTTTTTATAACTCCTTTGAATTCAGTATAGAAAAAATTAAATCGCTTTCAAATCCCCTGGACAAGGCAAATTGATAGACTTTGTTCCTTACGATGAATGAATCCTTACCGTTGATTTCCCGAATTTTTTTGTCAATTATATTTTCCAATATCGTCTCATATTCATCGGGGTCGATTTGCCTGAATGCAATTTTTATCAATGGTTCAGAAACTCGTTTCCCTTTTAAAGCCTGCTTGATTTTGATTTTACCCCATCCTTTCATTCGGAGCTTGCCCTGACAATAGGCTATCGCAAAACGTTCCTCATTTAAGAAGTTTTCTGCTATTAAATTTGCGATAATATTTTCGACATCGGCCTCATGGAGTCCCCAACCGTAAAGTTTGTCCCGTACTTCCTGCTGGGATCGTTCCTGGTAGGCACAATAGCTTTCGGCCTTTAGCTGAGCCTGACGCGGTGTTAGGATCTTCCTGTTTTTTTTATCTTCCTCGAACATATTGTCAAAATTTCAAAAATAATATGAAATAACTAAAAAAATGTTCAGTTTTGATCCAATCAAAATATCAGGAGAATGTATAAAATATCGGAAATCGTCCAGATTTTACACCCTAATCGCACATTTATCACCGATCCCAATTCTTTAGTTCAGCACTTATTCTACGATAGCCGGAAGATCGTTCAGGCAGATAATGGTGTGTTTTTTGCGCTCCAGAAGAGCAGGGATGGCCATCATTATATCAAAGAGGCTTATGATAAGGGCGTAAGAAATTTTGTGCTTCAGATGGATGAAGAACAGGAACTGGTATTTCCGGACGCAAATTTGATCTGGGTATCGGATAGCCTCCAGGCTATGCAGTTATTGGCAGCTTTTCATCGGCAGAAGTTTAATTTTCCGGTGATAGGGATCACCGGTAGCAATGGAAAGACCATCGTCAAAGAATGGCTATATCAGCTGATGTCTCCTGAATATAAGATCTACCGTAGCCCCAAAAGCTACAACTCACAATTAGGCGTAGCACTTTCATTATGGGGCTTATCAGATCAGTATAATTTGGCGATTATCGAAGCTGGCATTTCGGAGAAAGGCGAAATGGTAAAGCTGGAAAATATGATAAAACCAACAATAGGCCTGCTAACGAATATAGGGGTGGCTCACAAAGCTGGTTTTGAATCGAAGAATGAAAAGGTCTATGAAAAAATAAACCTATTTAAGGACGTTGAAACAATGATTTTTCCGAACCGTTATCTGGAAGATATTCAATTGCCTTATAGACCCCGAAAGTTTTCATGGGGATTTGATGAAGGACTTTCATTAGAGGTTTATTCGCTCAAGCAGGTCGACGATAAGTATACCGTAGCGACACTTTTTTATGCCGGGCGGACATTTGCTATTGAAGTGCCTTTTGTGGATAAAGGGAATGTGGAAAATGCCATCAACTGCGTTGCGGTTATGTTGCGTTTTGGCTATGAAAAAGAGGTGATTGCATCGAGAATAAAAGAACTGCAGCCTGTTGCCATGCGGCTTGAGCTGAAAAAAGGGAAAAAAAATAGTTCGATTATTGATGATTCTTACAGCAACGATTTGGATGCTTTGCAGATCGCGCTTGAATTTTTAAATCAACAGGGGCAGCATCCCCGAAAAATCTTGATCTTGTCCGATATACCGGGAGTGAATATAACGGACGAGAAAAGTTTGTCAAAATTGAAGCGCTTACTTTCTGAATACCGTTTGGACAAACTGATCCTGATCGGGGAGATTCTACCTCAGGTGGCCGGTCAATTTGATGTTCCGTCGGTATCTTACCCGAGCACAACGGCATTTTTGGAAGATATCAAGGCTATTCGATTTGAGGATTCAACTATTTTATTAAAAGGGGGGCGAGAATTCCACTTTGAACGAATCAGTAGCTTGTTGGTTGCCAAATCACATGATACGGTGCTCGAGATCAACCTGAATGCCATGGAAAATAATCTGAATGTCTATCGCCAGCTGTTGCCAAAACAGGTGAAATTGATGTCGATGGTCAAAGCATTTTCTTATGGCAGTGGTAGTTTTGAGATCGCGAATCTTTTACAGTTCAATAGGGTAGATTACCTGACTGTTGCATTTGCCGACGAAGGGGTCGATCTGCGGGGAGCAGGAATAACATTGCCTATCGTTGTGATGAGTCCAGATGAAAATACGTTTGAATCGATCGTTCAGCATCATCTTGAACCTGAAATTTATAGCTTCAGAGTACTGGCTTCATTTCTGAATTATCTTAAAGGGCGGGGAATTTCATCTTTTCCGGTTCATATCAAAGTAGACACGGGAATGCATCGTTTGGGATTTATGCCTGACGAAGTAGATAAGCTGATCGCAGCTTTAAAGGCCGACTCGATACTGCAAGTCAAGTCCGCATTTTCCCATTTGGCCTCCGCGGGAAATAAAGAGGATAACGCTTTTACCCAACAGCAGATAGATCTTTTGGATCAATTTACCAAACGTCTTGAAGAAGGCCTTGGCTATTCATTCTTACGGCATATTGCTGCAACTTCAGGAATCGAACTATGGCCGCAGGCCTATTTTGACATGGTTCGACTGGGGATCGGTTTATATGGTATCGATATCGAACGACATGATCTTCCGCTTAGGGAGGTCAGCAGCTTAAAGACCAATGTGACGCAAATAAAATACTTGCCTGCGGGAGAAACGGTAGGCTATAATCGGCACGGCATATTACATCGGGACAGCAAAATTGCGACAATAAAAATTGGCTATGCAGACGGTTATGACAGACGTTTTGGAAATGGTGTGGGTAAAATGATGATTAATGGTTGTCTTGTACCAACTGTGGGGGATATCTGTATGGACATGTGTATGCTTGACGTGACAGATATCGAAGTAGCAGAAGAAGACGAAGTGATTGTTTATCCTGATATTAAGCGCGCTGCCAAATCTATCGGAACGATTCCTTACGAACTGTTAACGAGTATTTCACAGCGGGTAAAAAGAGTATATTTTTATGAATAATAAAGGATATTCTGCATTTTTGTATAAATACATTTGATTTTCTAATTCATGTTTGGCAAATTATTCAGGGGATTTATTAATTATCTCATTCGGGGTATCCTCGTCGTTGTACCTTTGGCTGGTGCAGTTTTTCTAATTGTGTGGATTTTTGCATCGATAGACTCTGCGCTTAATCTGACTGAACATTTTTTGGAGGATGAAAAAGGTCATCCATTATATATTCCCGGAATTGGTATCTTAACCGTGATTCTGATCCTTGTTCTTGCAGGGGTCATATTTACCAATTTTGTGACTGATCCGATTAAAGTGTGGATCAATCACCAGATCAAAAGAATACCGCTTCTGAACACCTTATATACTTCGATCAAAGATTTTACGGAAGCATTCGTAGGTGATGCTAAAAAATTCAATGAACCTGTGTTGGTGACCGTAAATGAATACGGGTTGAAAAAAATAGGATTTCTGACACAGCATGATCTAAAGAAGATTGGGCTGGAGGACGAGGTGATGGTTTATTTTCCTTACTCTTATTCTTTTGCGGGACAGGTTGTTATCATTAGTGCGGACAAGGTTCGTAAATTGGATATGTCGCCAACCGATGCCATGAAACTTGTTGTTTCCGGTGGTGTTAGTGGGATAGAACATTAATGGAACAGATCGTAAGGAGCCAGGAGTCTTTACAGAAAATAAATCGTATCCTCCATTGAAAATTGAATAATTGAAAAACATTGGCGGGGATAGGAGCAAAATAAAAAATAGGGTAGCTGATTTTTAGCTACCCTATTTTTATATCATTCAACCAAGGTTTATGCTGTTTTAAGCTTTCTTTTGCCCTAAAGTCGGGTTTACGGGAGGAATTGGGATGTAACCATCATCTCCGGGAACTTTAGGGAATTCATGTTGTTCCCATTTAGTCCTGGCGATTTTGAGCGTCTCTATGTCTGAAGCCACAAAATTCCAGTCGATATAACGTTGTTCGGGGAAAGGCTCTCCGCCAAAGATGTATACCGAGGTGCCAGCTTTGATTTCGAATTCACATAACTTGGCATCTTTTGCAACGAGGATTTGTTTCGGCCCAAATTCCTGACCTTCGGCATATACCGAACCATGAAGGATATATAGACCGCTTTCTCCGTAGAGGTGTTCACCCAATTTAATGGTGCTGTCTTTGTCAGCTTTAATTTCAATAAGATACAAAGGGCTGTATACGGGAACTTCTGAACGATGATTGCTAATCTGCCCTGCGATCAGACGGTAGTTGACACCGTCTTCCGTCCAATGGGGAAGCTGAGGCTCTTCAATATGAACAAAATTTGGTTCCATCTGTTCCAGATGCTTTGGTAATGCGACCCAAATCTGTAGGCCATGTAGTTGATGAGGGGTAGATCTTAGATAGTCTGGAGTTCGTTCGGAATGGGTTACACCTTTTCCGGCAGTCATCCAGTTTACCGCTCCTGGTTTTATTTCGACTTCATTTCCGAGACTATCGCGGTGCATGATACTTCCTTCAAAGAGGTAGGTCAATGTTGACAATCCAATGTGCGGATGGGGTGCAATATCCATGAACTGAGGATCGGAGATCTTTTCAGGTCCCATATGGTCAATAAATATAAACGGACCGACCATCCTTTTTTGTCTGAAAGGAAGGAGCCTTCCTACCAGGAAATTGCCTATATCTGCGGCTCTTTCTTCAATAACTATTGCGATATTTGACATAATGTTTCCTTATTTTTGTGTGTCTAATCTAGAGCAATTTAAGAAATGTCAAGTATAATTGATCGCATTCTACGTAAAAAGTCTGTAAGAAACGAGGCGGCGTTGGCTCTGTCCGATAGATTGTCATTTGGCAACAGTCAGATAGATCATTTTCTTATGGAAATGATGTTAGGCCAAGAGGCTGTACCGGAATATCGACTATTTCAGAAAAAGTTGTTGCTACTGGAGCCGGGAACCTGCCATGCAATGAAAGTCGAGCTAGACCTGTTGAACCAATATTTCGAAATTGTCAAGAGATTGATGCCCGCGGGTTTCTCCCTGAAATGGGAAAATCGTTTTCAGCCGGAAAATGATGTGACGGTACCAGCACTTCTACTTTTTCCGATGATACAAAATGCAGTTGCAAACGGATATAATAGCATGTCTTCACATCCAATCCGAATCCGGCTCTCGGGATCGTCCAAAATCATGTTATTTGAAGTGAGCCACCGCATGAATCATTATCTGGATGGCCAATTTAAGCATACTTTAATAGCGGATTTTCAGGGCCGATTGGAATATCTTTTCCCGGAACGGCATAGTTTGCTATTGAATAGCAATAGCAATACCTGTCGTGCGACACTCAGTATTCACTTCTAGAGAATACCAAAATGTTTTAAGGCATTCCATATACCATTATTATCTACATCGTCGGTGATATAATTGGCGATTTCTTTTACCTCGGGATTCGCATTTCCCATGGCAATACCAATCTGTGTATGGGCGAGCATGGTAATATCATTGCCGCCATCACCGAATGACATGGTTTCTGAAAGTTCGATGCCATAATGTTCTAAAAAAACATCGATACCTACTTTTTTGCTCTGGCCCATCGGGTTAATATCGGCAAAAATAGGCGTCCACCGGGACGCGATGGAATTGGGCATAATGTTTTCCATAAAGGCAGCTTCTTCTTCCGGATTGATAAAAACATTGATCTGCATGACCGATTCTAGATCGAAGTTATCTTCGTAATCACGTATAGGAGGCGTTTTTACATTCACCTGTTGATACATTTTTAATACCTCGGGTGTGACCTGATTTAAGGAGATTTCTTTTTCGGACATAAACGAAAAAGTAAGCTCGGGATGCTGTTTTGCATAATCAAGTAATGAGCGAATGTCCTTTTCGACGATGTTATTTTTATAAATAACCTGTTCGTCTTTGGTAACACAATAGCCACCATTAAATGTTATAAAACCGTCAAAATCAAGATAGCGGATATGTCCCAATTGATTGAAGGAACGGCCGGTTGAAACGAAGACTTTTATATTTTTTTCTTTTAGTAATCGAAATGCTTGTTGTGTGGAGTCGGGGACCTGATGCGTTTTGAAACTTAATAGTGTTCCGTCTATATCAAAAAAAATCGCTTTAATCATAGAAATTGGAGTCAGATTCAAATATAACAAATAACTGGGATAGTGTGGTTAGTACAATATTAAATAGCTGCTATTATTTTTCGCAAAAATCTGACATAATCTTCTCTAAGAATTTCGTAAATTTCAAGTTCAAATAAATGTAAATATGTTTACATTTAATCTATTGTATTAAAGGGGTTTAGAGATTTATGTATATTATTTTCGATACGGAGACGACGGGTTTGCCTAAGCGTTGGGACGCGCCAATTACAGATACGGATAATTGGCCACGTTGTATACAGCTGGCCTGGCAGATTCATGATGAGATGGGAAATTTGGTCGAACATCAGGATTTTTTGATCAAGCCTGATGGATTTGATATACCTTATGATTCTGAAAAAATACATGGCATATCCACTGCATTGGCGGAGGAGCAGGGTGTACCCTTACAAGTTGCTTTGGAGAAATTTAATACTGCATTAAACCGGGCAAAGTTTGTGGTCGGACAGAACATTGGTTTCGACCTCAATATTATGGGCTGTGAATTTTATCGTTATGGTGTGGAGTCTAAAATGGCCAGCATGCCAGTTTTGGATACCTGTACCGAGGTGACGGCAGAACTATTGAAAATTCCCGGCGGTCGTGGTGGTCGATATAAGTTGCCCAATCTGACTGAATTGCACTCCTACTTATTTGGGGTTCCATTTGCGGAGGCCCATAATGCGACTGCCGACGTTGAGGCGACAACACGCTGTTTTCTGGAGTTGGTCAGAAGAGAAGTCTTTACAGCGGAGGAACTACAGGTTGACACTGGCTATTTCGTTGATTTCAAAACGAATAATCCGGGTCCCGTCCCTACTGCCGGACTTAAACATATTAATCTAAAGGCGGCTTCTGAAGAGATCAGAAAACGGGCTGAACCGGATGACGTTCGAGTTGTCGTAGATGCAAATACGTTATCAGCGTTTAAGGAAGCAAAATTTGCCCACTTACATAACCATTCGCAATTTTCTATTCTACAGTCAACAATGTCATATGACAGGTTGGTCTCGGCAGCAGTAAAAGACAATATGCCCGCTGTTGCGCTTACCGATCATGGTAATATGATGGGGGCATTTGAATTCGTTTCGAGGGTTATAGGGCATAATAAGGAAGTGGAGGCGCAAAATGCTGAAGCTATGGCCAATGGACAGGAGCCTACAGGTCAAATTCTAAAGCCTATTGTGGGCTGTGAATTCTTTGTTTGTGTGGATCATAAAGATAAGACCAGAAAAGATAATGGGTACCAGGTTGTTTTTCTGGCTAAAAATAAACGGGGTTATCATAATTTAGCCAAGCTGGCTTCTTTTGCATATACAGCAGGTTTCTATTACGTCCCTCGTATAGATAAAAACCTTATTCTACAGTATAAGGAAGATGTGATTGTGCTTTCAGGAAATCTTCAGGGTGAGATACCTAGCAAGGTGCTGAATATCGGTGAAAATCAGGCGGAGGAAGCTTTGCAATGGTGGAAAGAGCATTTTGGACAAGATTTCTATCTGGAGTTAATGCGGCATGGACAGGAAGATGAGGACCGGGTAAATCAAACTTTATTGAAGTTTGCCCGGAAATACGATGTTAAAGTTGTTGCCACCAATAACACCTATTATGAGAAAAAAGGGGATGCCCATGCGCATGATATCCTTTTATGTGTAAAGGATGGTGAGAAGCTTTCGACGCCTAAAGGTAGGGGAAGGGGCTTTCGGTTCGGATTGCCGAATCAGGAGTATTATTTTAAATCTTCTGATGAAATGAAGGCGCTGTTCCAAGATTTACCCGAAGCGATTATTAATATACAGGAGATCGTGGATAAGGTAGAGATCTTCAAATTGAACCGGGACGTTTTGTTACCTAAATTTGATATACCAGAGGAATTTCAGGTTGCCGAGGACAATGAAGATGGCGGAAAAAGAGGGGAAAATAAATATCTTGCCCACTTGTGTTATGTTGGTGCTGAGAAACGTTACGAAGAGATAACGCCTGATATTCGTGAAAGGCTGGACTTTGAATTGGCAACGATAGAAAAAACGGGATATCCTGGATATTTTTTGATTGTACAGGATTTTATTGCTGCTGCACGTGATATGGGGGTCTCGGTCGGGCCTGGGCGGGGATCTGCAGCAGGATCTGCTGTTGCGTATTGCCTTGGTATTACGAATATTGATCCCATCAAATACGATTTGCTATTTGAGCGTTTTCTAAACCCCGATCGTGTCTCCATGCCCGATATTGATATTGACTTTGATGATGAAGGGCGTGGTCGGGTCATGCAGTATGTAATCGATAAATATGGTGCCAGTCAGGTGGCTCAGATCATTACTTATGGTACAATGGCTGCCAAGTCTTCCATTAAAGATACAGCCCGAGTGCTGGATCTGCCTTTGGGAGATGCCAATGAAATTGCCAAGTTGATCCCCAACCTGAAGCTGTCCAAAATCTTTACATTGGATGATGCGGGCTTAAAGGAGAAGTTGCGAGCAGAAGAGATAGAGGCTGTCAATCGTCTAAAGTCAATCGCTGATGGTGCTGGTCTCGAGGCCGAAACGATTCGTCAGGCGCGCGTATTGGAAGGTTCTGTCCGCAATACAGGGATTCATGCCTGTGGTGTGATAATCACCCCGGATGATATTACCAATTTCGTCCCGGTGTCTTTGGCAAAGGATTCCGATCTGTATGTGACGCAGTTTGATAACCACGTTGTTGAAAGTGCCGGTCTATTGAAAATGGACTTTTTAGGATTGAAAACCCTGACGCTTATCAAGGATACTGTTGAGAATGTTAAGTTAAGTCATGGTATAATTTTAGATCCCGATAAATTTCCAATAGACGATGTTCTGACCTACGAGCTCTTCCAGCGCGGTGAGACTATCGGTGTATTCCAGTATGAATCTCCTGGGATGCAAAAATATATGCGGGACCTAAAGCCAACTGTATTCGCCGATTTAATTGCGATGAACGCCTTATACCGTCCCGGACCAATAGAGTATATTCCAAGTTTCATCAAACGTAAACATGGGATTGATCCTATTGTCTATGACTTGGACGCCTGTGAGGAATATTTAAAGGAAACGTATGGGATTACAGTATATCAAGAGCAGGTAATGCTTTTATCGCAAAAACTGGCGGGTTTTTCCAAAGGTGATGCCGATGTTTTGCGTAAAGCAATGGGTAAGAAGCAGAAAGCCGTGCTTGATAAAATGAAGCCTAAGTTTATAGCGCAGGCAGAAGAGCGAGGTCATAATGCTAAAGTGCTGGAGAAAATCTGGACTGACTGGGAGGCTTTTGCCAGTTATGCATTCAATAAATCGCACTCCACCTGTTATGCATGGGTGGCTTATCAGACGGCTTATTTAAAAGCACATTTTCCGGCCGAATATATGGCTGCGGTACTTTCCAATAATATGAATGACATTAAGCAAGTGACATTCTTTATGGAGGAATGTAAACGCATGGGCTTGGAGGTACTGGGGCCAGATGTAAATGAATCTTACTACAAATTTACGGTCAATGAACGCGGAGCGATCCGCTTCGGTATTGGTGCCGTCAAGGGAGTCGGTGCTGGTGCGGTGGATGCTATTGTTCAAACAAGGCAATCGGGATTGTATAAATCTGTTTTTGATATGGCGAAGCGGATAGACTTACGCGCTGTCAATAAAAAAGCTTTTGAAAGTTTAGCCTATGCCGGAGGGTTTGATAGTTTTGAAAATACGCATCGCGCGCAGTATTTCCATTCCGAGGATAATTCTACGGGGATGGAGAAGGCGATCCGATTTGGACAGCGCTATAAAGAGAATGAAAACTCTGCTCAGGCCAGTTTATTTGGTGCCGGTGAAGCTGCTGAACTGCCAGAGCCTGTCCTGGCACCTTGTGCGCAGTGGGGACTGATCGAGAAGCTTAAATACGAAAAAGATGTTATCGGTATATACCTGACAAGTCATCCTTTGGATACCTATCGATTTGAGATCGAGCATTTTTGCCATAATCCGGTGTCTGATCTGTCCCTGATTAATAAAGTAAAGGCTGCTGAGGTAGATGAAGAAACATTGCTTGAATTTAACCGTATCAAAAACAAAGAACTGGTCATTGGAGGAATTATAGCGTCGGCCAGTCATCGCCTGACTAAAAATGGAAAACCATTTGCGTCTTTTATTATCGAAGATTACAGCGATTCTTACGACATGGCTGTATTTGGTGAAGAATATGTGAAGTTGAAAGGTTATTTACAGGAGGGGTATTTTGTTCAATTACGTGGATTGGTTCAGGAACGTTTTAGACAGGTCGGAAATTGGGGCTTTGAGTTGAGAAGCGTACAATTGCTTTCCGAGCTCCGTGAGAAGATGGCAAAGAGTTTTACAATTAATATCCCTTTGCCCAAGCTGAATGAGGAATTTCTGGATGGGATTAAAGATATATTGGCGCAGAATGAAATTGAAGGGGTAGTGCCAAATTGTCAATTGAAATTTAAAATCTGGGACCCTCAGGATGAAATATCTGTCGAAATGCCAGCTAAAAGTCTGAAAATAAACCTTACAAATGAGTTTTTGGATTGTATAGATAAGTTTGAGGGTATTAATTATCGATTGAACTAATTTGGATTAGATTTTGTGTAATTAAGATTACAAATACATTGACAGTTGTTACTATCTTTGTTTATTGATTTTAGCAATTAAGTAGTATCATAAATATAACTTCGGTTTATAAAATTAAAAGATTATGGCATTAGAAATTACAGATAGCAACTTTGAAGAAGTTGTTTTGAAAGCGGACAAACCCGTATTAATTGATTTTTGGGCAGAATGGTGTGGTCCTTGTCGTATGGTTGGTCCTGTTGTTGAAGAATTAGCTAAAGATTACGAAGGTAAGGCTGTGGTAGGGAAAGTAAACGTAGATGAAAATCCAGAGATTTCAGTTCGTTACGGAATCCGTAATATCCCCGCGTTATTGTTCTTCAAAAATGGAGAAATTGTTGATAAACAAATCGGAGCAGTTCCAAAGTCAGTTTTGAATGAGAAATTAGAGAAACAATTGGCTTAATTAATTGTTTTTTTTATAAAAGACCTGGAATATTCTTATTTCAGGTCTTTTTTTTGTTTTTATTCTTGTTTTTTGTCATTTATTGCTGTTGTTTACTTTGTATTTTATGTTGATTTAAGTTTGTTTAAGGTATTTTGGTGTTTTTGTGTTGATTTTTTTGGTTTATTTTATGTTTTTTATACTTTTTATAAAAATTTATCGATTTTATTTTGATAATCGGATATTTTTTACTTATTTTGGGTATGAAAACGAAATAAAATCATTGTTTTTTGAATTTTATATGTTTTATTTATGATTTTCTGTTAATAATTTGATATATAATAAGATTTTTCCCTTTCAAATACCCTAGATTATGCCTCGCGTTGTTCTCAGCAGCGCGAGTTTTTTATTTTTGGAGGTAAGATAAGATATAAAAAAAGCGGCTATCCATTTGGATAGCCGCTTTTGTATATCGTGCTAAATAATTTTAATTACTCAGCGATTACTTCGAAAGGAACTTGAACTTTAACTTCTTTGTGTAAGTTTAAGTTAGCGATGTATTCACCTAATTCTTTAGGCTCAACCTCGAATGTAATACGACGACGATCTACGTCAAAACCTTTTGCTTTCAATGCATCAGCAATTTGGATGCTATTTACTTTACCGAAGATTTTACCAGACTCACCTGCTTTAGCGCCGATTGAAAGTTTTACAGCTTCCAATTTACCAGCTAATTCGGTAGCATCTTTTTTGATTTTCTCTTGTTTGAACTGAGCTTGTTTGATGTTCTCAGCTAAAACTTTTTTTGCAGACTCAGTCGCTTGGATAGCAAATCCTTGAGGGATTAAGTAGTTACGACCGAAACCTGGTTTTACATTAACGATATCGTTTTGCTCACCTAAGCCTTTGATATCTTGTTTTAAAATTACTTCCATTTTCTATCGTCCTCCTTATTTAATTGCATCAGCTAAGTAAGGTAACAAACCGATGTGACGAGCACGTTTAACAGCTTGAGCTACTTTACGTTGAAATTTCAAAGATGTACCAGTTAAACGACGAGGTAAGATTTTACCTTGGTCATTTACAAATTTCATTAAGAAGTTAGCATCTTTATAATCGATATATTTGATACCATTCTTTTTGAAACGACAGTATTTTTTACGGTTGTCCTCTACTTTAGGAGCAGTTACGTATTGGATATTTTCGTTAGCCATTAGTTTGCGCCCTCCTCAGTTTTAGTTTCAGCTTTTTTGTTGAATGCACCGCTACGTTTTTTCTCGTTGTAAGCTCTAGCATGTTTGTCTAAGCTTACAGTCAAGAAACGCATAATGCGCTCATCACGTTTGTATTCAACCTCTAATTTGTTAATTAATTCACCTGGAGCCTTGAATTCAGTTAAGTGATAAAATCCAGTAGTTTTTTTCTGGATTGGATACGCTAATTTTTTCAAACCCCAATTGTCTTCAGCGACAATCTCGGCTCCGCCTTCTGCTAAGATGTTTTTGAATTTTGCGATTACTTCTTTCGCAGCATCTTCAGAAAGCAACGGGGTAAGAACGATTACAGATTCGTACTGTTGCATTTGTTAATTAATTTTGTTATTTAAATTTCCACATTTGTGGAAGTGCAAAGGTAGGTATTATATTATTATATTGCAATGCCTTAAAATAAAAAAGTTTAGACCCAAACGAGATCTAAACTTTTTTATAGCAGATATATTGATCGTCTAGTTCAATTTGTGCATTTCTTCAGCTATAGCTAACTGTGTTTTTTCACTGATGCCGACCAATGGAAGACGTAAAATATCGTTACCGATACCTAATTTTTTAAGAATGTATTTGACACCGGCAGGATTTCCTTCCACAAAACAAAGGTCAGTTATCTGAAGTAGATCGTTATGTATTGCCCGCGCTTCGGTATACTTGCCTTCGGTACATAATTTTGCCAATGTAGCAACGCGTTGCGGATAGGCATTTCCAACTACAGAAATAATACCTGCAGCACCGAGTGCCATCATGGGTAGGGTCACTGGATCATCACCGGAGATCAATAGAAAATCAGCTGGCTTATCACGTAAGATTTCGCTGAACTGGGCAAAATTGCCGGAGGCCTCTTTGATGGCTACGATATTCGCGAAATCATTGGCCAGACGTAATGTTGTTTGTGCGGTCATGTTGCTGCCAGTACGACCCGGTACATTATACAGTATAATAGGTAAAGGGGATACTTGTGCAATCGCTTTATAATGTTGATAAATTCCTTCCTGTGTCGGTTTGTTATAATAAGGCGATACGGATAAAATGGCACAGAAACCCGTTGGGTCGAAAGCTTTGATCTGTTCTACAATCTCAGCGGTATTATTGCCACCGATGCCAGCGACCAAAGGGAGTCTACCGTTCACGCGCTTGACAGTGAAATCCCAGATACGCTTTCGTTCTTCTTTAGTCAATGTGGCAACTTCTCCAGTTGTACCCAAAGAAACCAAATAATCCATACCCTCGTTAATTTGCAAGTCAATAAGTTGGCCTAATGCCTCGAAATCAACAGATTCATCTGAGTTAAAAGGAGTGACCAATGCTACTCCTGCGCCGTGAAGCTCGTTCATCTTGTTTTTGTATTTATATAAATTTAATTAAAAAATCCTATTTGGAATGAATAAGGTCTAATAGATCTTTTTCATTAATCATGGGGATGCCCAGTTTCTCTGCCTTAGCTAGTTTAGAAGGCCCCATTTTATCGCCTGCAACCAAGTAGTTCAGTTTTGCAGAAATGGAAGAGAGCATCTTTCCACCGTTGCTCTCGATTAGTTCTGCAAGCTGCTCTCTGGAATAATCTGCAAATACTCCTGAAATCAAAAACGTTTTTCCGCTGAGATTTTCGCTGGCCAGAATAATCTCTCTTTCCTCAATTTCCAGATTTAAACCATAATTCCTGAGACTAATGATCTGTTGTTGGTGAATGGGATTGTCCAGGTATTCTTTAACACTCACAGCAATACGGTGTCCGATATCCGGTACGGCCTCGATTTCTTCTGTCGACGCCTGGGCAAGAGCGTCAATATTCTTAAAATGCTGTGCCAGTTTTTTAGCGATTGTTTCGCCGACATGACGTATCCCCAGAGAGAATAACACTTTCTCAAAAGGTTTTTCTTTTGATTTTTCAATGCCGGCAAGCATGTTATCGATAGACTTCTGGCCAAAACGTTCCAATTGCTGTAAGTCTTCCTGATGGTTCTTTAGACCATAGATATCAACTATAGTATGTAGTAGTCCTTTTTTGAAAAAGGTTTCCACGGTTTCATCGCCCATCCCCTCGATGTCCATCATTTTACGGCCAATAAAATGTTGCATTTTTCCGACGATCTGTGGCGGACATCCGGTTTCATTAGGGCAATAGTGAACGGCTTCGCCTTCCTGTCTAATTAATGCTGTGCCACATTCCGGACAACTTTCCGGGTAGACAAAAGCTGTCGTATCTGCTAATCTTTTTTCAAGATTTACAGCAATGATTTTTGGAATGATCTCGCCGCCTTTTTCTACATAGACGGTATCACCTTGATGTAAATCCAATCGCGCAATTTCATTGGCATTATGCAGTGAGGCACGTTTGACCGTGGTGCCCGCCAATAGTACAGGTTGAAGGTTTGCTACAGGAGTGACCGCACCTGTACGGCCCACTTGGTAGCTAATGCTATTGAGTGTTGTTTCAACACGTTCAGCTTTGAATTTATAAGATATTGCCCACCGAGGGTTCTTGGCTGTGAAACCCAGATCTTCCTGCTGTGCATAATCATTTACTTTGATCACGATACCATCGATTTCATATCCGAGCTTATGTCTTTCGGTATCCCAATAGCCGATGAATTCGAAGACATCTGCCAGTGAACTGCATTTTCGTGTATGTTCGCAGACAGGGAATCCCCAGCTTTTCACATGCTCCAAACTATTCCAGTGATCGTGAAATAAATTAGTCCTATTATCACAGTACAAAAAGTAAAGAAAACAGTCCAATGGCCTTTTTGCAACTTCTGCTGAATCTTGAAGTTTTATTGTTCCCGAAGCAAAATTACGCGGATTAGCATAAGTCTGCTCCTCGTTCTCTTCCCGTTCTTTATTCAGGCGAAGAAAAGCGGATTTGTGCATAAATATCTCCCCCCGAATTTCAAACTGCTCGGGGTAGTCGCCGGCTTTGAGCCTGATGGGAATGGAGCGAATGGTTTTGACATTGCTTGTCACTACATCACCTTGAGTTCCATCACCACGGGTGACGGCTTTGCTCAACAGGCCGTTTTCATACGTGAGGCTAATGGAAAGACCATCAAATTTTAATTCACAGACATACTCAAACTGATCGCCAATAATCTTGCGGATGCGCTGATCAAAATCAAAGAGCTCTTCCTGGCTGTACGTATTGCCCAGTGAAAGCATGGGCCAACGATGTTTTTCGGTTTTAAATTTAGAGGTGATGTCTCCTCCAACACGTTGGGTCGGTGAGTTTGGGTCAGCATATTCTGGATATTGACGTTCCAGTGCTTCGAGCTCCTTTAATTTGAGATCAAAGTCGTAATCTGAAATAAGACTATTCGCCAATACATAGTATTGGTAGTTGTAATGATTAAGTTCTGCCGTTAAGTCTTTTATCTTTTTTTCAATATCCATTGCCAACATGTTGCAAAATTACAAATAAAAAGTACGTTTAAATAAAATAAATAAAGAATCTTGTTGTAAAGACTGTCTTATTTTTAAAATGCGTTTTTGTGCATTTTGCGAATCAAGACTTCAAATGCCTTATTTGAAATCTTTCGGATTCAATTGGGAAAATTTATGTTTATTATTCGTGTAAAAATCAATAACAATAGCCTTGCTATACTGTCCTGCCTGATTTTCTGTCGCCGTGTATTTCTTTCGTTTTCTAGCATTTTTAAAAATATTTAGGAAGAAATACTGATGCGCGCGGCTGACCGCCCAGGCATCTTTTGGTTTGCGATCTATTAGAAATTTCAGCAATGCAGCCAGATCAAACCAAAAACGTAATGAAATTATCCAAATTGCTTTACCCAAAGGTAAGTTCTTTTGCAACATGACCAGATTATTCCTGAAATTCAGGTAGGTCTTCTTCGGGTTGCTCGTGTTTAACGTGCCACCGCCTACATGATAAACCACAGATGTAGGACAGTAGCCTATAGCATAGCCCATCTTTTTCAATCGCCAGCATAAATCAATTTCCTCCATATGAGCAAAAAAATCTTCATCTAGGCCATTGGCCTCTCTCCAGGCTTTTTGTCGGATAAAAAGCGCCGCTCCTGACGCCCAAAAAATTTCGGATTCTTGATTGTACTGCCCCTGGTCTTCCTCGACCTCATGCAAAATCCTTCCTCTGCAAAAAGGGAAACCGAAATAGTCCAGATAGCCTCCGGCAGCGCCGGCATGCTCAAATTGCCCTTTGTTATGGTAGGATAAGATTTTGGGTTGTGCAGCTGCAATGCCGGGATTTCTTTCCATATAAGCAATCACAGGCTCTATCCAGTTTTGGCTAACTTCTACATCTGAATTTAACAGGACATAATAATCCGCATCTACGCGTTCCAGCACTTTATTATAACCACCTGCAAAACCATAATTCTTGTCGTTTTCAAGGATGGTAATGGTAGGATAGTACTGCTTGACAAACAGGATAGAATCGTCATCCGATGCATTGTCACCGATGACGAACTCGATATTTGGATAAGAACTGTTGTAGACGGAAGGTAAGAATTTCTCTAAGAAGAAACGACCATTCCAATTCAGGATGACAACAGCTACTTTTGGTAATTTACTCATTTTCTACGTTTCCTTTTCCAGCGATTATGTGACCAAAGCCAATATTCGGGATTTTCACGAATCATTTGCTCCGCAAAACGATTGTGCAAATCGGTTATTTCATGTTCAGCAAATTCGGAAGGGTCTTCCACTAGGGTGGAAAACTTACAGAAGTATTGTCCTCTTTTTGCTTTCCGTCCGATATAACAAAATACAACAGGGGCTTTACTTATTCTTGAAAGCCGCTCAGCTCCGGTATAAACCAATGTTTCCTGATTCAACCAATTGATAAAATAGTCCGAATCCGAATATAATGGGGTCTGATCCGCGACCAGCATGCTGACACTGGGCTGCCCTCTTAATTTTACAATATGCCTGAGAATTTGTTTCATTGGAATCATTTCCGCTCCAAAGCGACCACGCATAGTATTGTATACCGTATCAATATCCTTGTTGTTTAATGGCTTGTATACAATTAACGTTGGGAAATCAGTGATCAAGCTCAAACGGTGTATCCCGAGTTCCCAGTTGGCATAATGTGAGGTTACTCCAATCACATTTTTTCCTGCAGCAAGGTGGCGTGTGAGTTCCTCTTCATTGTCCAGCGTCATTTTCCGTTTGACTTCTTGGGCCGAAATCGTTTTTAGCTTAATGGATTCCACCAGTAAATCCGGAAAAAAGCGGTAGAATTTTTTTGCGATTACCAGTCTTTCAGCCTCCGTTTTTTCGGGAAAAGCATTCTCTAAATTTTGAAATACAATATTCTTTCTATATCCTATAATATAATAAAGGATATAATAAAGCCCATCGGAAATCAAATATAGAAACCAATAGGGGAGAAGAGAGATGATATAGATTAATGCGTTTAACGCTTTTTGTCTCATGCTATAGCTAAAATTCCCAGTTGTATTTTACAAATATCCTTAATTTAAGTTATTTTTGCGTCACTTATAACAAAAATCATCAGTTTTTATGGAATCGCAGTTATTACTTCCAGCATGTTATCTTCCGCCGATCTCTTATTTTCATACCATTCAGGAGAATAATCTTCCTCTTGTTATTGAAAAATATGAACATTTTCAGAAACAGAGCTATCGTACACGGGCACGAATTGCCTCTGCCAATGGGGTACAGGACTTAATTGTTCCTATCCAACATGGAAACAAGGACCGCGTACCGATGAAAGATATCCGGATAAGTTATGAATTTGACTGGCAACGTTTGCATTGGCTAAGTATTCAGACAGCCTATAGAAGTTCTGCGTATTTTGAATTTTATGAAGATGATTTTAGTCGTTTTTATCAGGAAAAGTTCGATTATCTGTTAGATTTCAACGTCGCACAGCTGGAGCTGATACTAAAATCAATTAAGCTAAAAAGAACAGTTTCTTTTACCGAAGAATATGTGGCCAATAATTCGGATGCGATAGACTACCGGGAAATCATACACCCGAAAAAAGAGAGTATATTGATAGCCCCAAAAGAATATTATCAGGTGTTCTCGGACAAAAATGGGTTTTATCCGGATCTAAGTATTATCGATCTGCTGTTTAATCAGGGACCACAGTCCAAAAGCTATCTCTAAATTATTTTAGTTACCTTGAACATTCTGCGTTTAATATTGTTTTTATATTCAATATTAAACGCTTTTAAATGAAAAGACTTTTTCTTGTTTCCATTCTCCTTCCATTTTTTAGTATTGCTAGCTATGCCCAAGGGGGTGTGGATACGATACATTATCGGAAAGTTTATTATTGGGGAACAACCGGAATGGGATTTCCCATAGGCAAAACCAAAGATATCCTTTCTCCAAAATTTTCAGGCAGTATTGGGCTGGATATTTCGCTTAAAAACTCCATGTTTTTTGTGTCGCCCACCTTGTATACCCTGTCATTCAAATATAAACAGCGCTTACCTGACCCTGATTTTGCTTACCGTATTGAGGATGCTAATACAAACTTTTATACGCTGGCTTTTTCGGGCGGGGTACGAAAGCAGATGCGACGTTTGAATGTTTATGGTTTTATAGGGCCTGGAATAGGGCTGACCAGTGAGCCTCGTGCGAATGTGATGGCCGATCAGAAACTGGTCAAGATGGAAAGTATAAATCGTTTTAACCTGTCCAGTAAACTAGGAGCCGGAGCGGATTATAAATTCAACGGATTTTTCCTTGGGCTTGAGCTAGGTTATCTGCATAATTTCAGTAAGATACAGGATACTCCGGTCAATATTTTTACAATAATGGTCGGTCTGAAATCAGATATCACGCAAATTGGTGATAAAGTCATCGATGTGATCGGGATAGATGGATCGATTAGCGGGAAAAAAGAAAAAAAATAATCTGATTATTTTAATACCCGGATGGTATCCCCGATATGAGCTTCTGCGTCGGAACCCATTTTCTTAACTTTTTCAGTTTGTTCAACAGCAACGGCAAAAGCAGATGGAACAATACCTGCACCAAATTTGATGGCATAGAACTTAGTGAACTCTGCCCCAAAATAAAGTATTGCGGCGGAGTAGTAAATCCACAATAACATAATAATGATAGATCCTGCTGCACCATAAAAACTGGCGGTCGAAGAGAGGTTGAGGTAAAGTGAAATACCGTACCTGCCTAACATAAACAGTAGACCGGTGAAGATCGCTCCACCGAGCATATCACGGAACTTTACTTTAGCATCGGGTAGAAACGAAAAGATAAATCCGAAAAGAATAACAATGACAGAAAACGTGATCCCCGTATTCACCCAGGAAATCAATGCAATTGGAATAATGGGGAAATAAGTCATAACCAGATTGGTCACCGCGACGATAACGCCATTGATCATCAATGATGCAATTAACAGGAAGCCTAAAGCGATAACGATGGAGAACGAAATCAGTCGATTGATAATCAATTTGAGCCAACCCTTCTTGGGTTTGGGTTTTACTTTCCAGATATTATTTATGGAATCCTGAATATCAACAAACAACGTGGTGGAGGAAACAACCAGGGTAATAATACCCACTGTAATGCCTATATTGGATTTGTTCTCAAAAGTAATTTTTTGGAGATAAGATTGAATCTGCATGGTCACATCTTGGCCAAAAAGAACCATCACTTCATCCAGTACTTCATCTTGCGCAGAAGAACCGCTTTGGAGATGTTCACCATAAAAGAAACCGATGCACCAGATGACAATCATCAGCAACGGACCGATCGAGAAGATTGTATAATAGGCTAATGAAGCACTTTTTTTCATGCATTTGTCATCATTAAACCCGTTAAAGGCGTCCACCATGACCTGCCCAATATTTCTCCAGTATTCGAATGTAAATAAATCCCTTAGTGTAACGTGCTTCATAATCAGATTATCCGCTCCAATAATCGTGCAAATTGTTATTCCTGACTTTGTTCTGCATATAGTTTATCGATGGCAGATTCGTTCTCTTTTAAAATAACTTTTCTTTTTAAACTCAATTTTGGGGTCAATTGACCTTCGTTTATCGTCCATTCTTTTGGGAGAAGTATAAACTTCTTGACAATTTCCCAATGGCCAAAGTTACCTGATAATCGGTTTATTTCCTCTTGATATTTTTGAATTACCTCAGGATTTTTGATAAGTTCTCCGTTAGAACTGGCGGATATTCCCTTTTGAGCCGTCCATTTGGAAAGGACATCAAAAGCCGGTACGATTAGAGCGCTTGGAAATTTGCGGTTTTCGCCGATAACCATTACCTGACCAATCAGGGTGGATTCCATTAATTTGTTTTCAATTGACTGCGGTGCAATGTATTTTCCGCCCGCTGTTTTAAACATCTCTTTCTTACGGTCGGTGATTTTCAGGAAACCATCCGTCGTGATTTCGCCAATATCTCCGGTTTTGAAGAAACCGTTTTCATCGAAAGCTTCTTTCGTTGCTTCCTCGTTTTGATAATAGCCCGTTGTGATACTAGGGCCTTTCACGAGGATTTCACCATCTGCGGCAATTTTTACTTCAAGGTTTTTAAGCGGTTTGCCGACTGTTCCGAATTTTAGCCCATTGGGTAGATAAGAGTTCACGGCAATAACAGGGGAAGTTTCCGTTAATCCATAGCCTTCAAGGACCTTGAGGTCGGCAGCCCAAAATATACGTGCTAAACGCTCTTGAAGAGCCGCACCACCCGATACGATAATCTTAATATTCCCACCTAATGCTTCCTGCCATTTTGAAAAGATCAGTTTGCGGGCAATACCCAATTTAATCGAATAAAGCAGGCCATTTTTGCCGGGTTCCTGATATTTTAGTCCTAAGTCTACGGCCCAGAAGAATAGCTTCTTTTTGATTCCGGTCAGTGCTTTACCTTTTTCTATGATCTTGTCATAGACCTTTTCCAGTACGCGTGGTACGGTCGTAAAGACATCTGGTTTTACATCATTAATGTCGTTAACCACATTGTCCAGGGTCTCCGAGAAGTAAATTTGAATACCCTTTGAATAGTACATATACACGACCATGCGCTCAAAAATATGGCATAGCGGCAGAAAACTAAGCGCTGTTTTGAAATCCTCACGTATCAGGTAATTACAGGCTGTGACATTGCTATAGACATTTTTATGTGATAAATAGACCCCTTTAGGGCGACCTGTGGTGCCTGAGGTGTAAATCAAGGTCAACAGATCATCTTCAGTGACACTGTCGCGATGTGAGGACAGATCGGTCCTATCTTCGTCTGCACTCGCAATTAAATCGGTCAAAGGGGTATGGTTTTCAATGTGGTCAAATGTATATACCCGGGGCTGTATGCCATGTTCTTTGATCGCCTGTTCAATGCGGGCAGTCAAATCTTTATTGCTTACAAATAATACTTTGACATCCGAATCGTTAACAATGAAAGAAAGATCCTGTGCTGATAACGTTGGATAGAGCGGAACTGTTGCAAGCCCAATTTGATTACAGGCAAAATCAACCAGGTTCCATTCCGGTCTATTACCGGACATTATCCCGACGCGATCCCCTTTCTTAAGCTCCAATTTCAATAGCGCCCGACTCAAGGAATCAATTGCCCCTGTATATTCTTTGGTAGAGTAAGTTTTCCAGTTGCCACCGGAATCTCTGCCTGCTACCATAATGTCCTTTGCGTATTTTTCTTTATACAAGGTTATAAAGTCAAAAATTCTGCCCATATCACGTGAGTTTATTTTGGTTATCACTATTGACTTAAATATAAAAAAAATATCAGAATAAAGTTGGAGATATTGGGATTAATGTCATAACAAATTAAACATTGTGTCGTTATAGCTGTAATTGTTACTTTTGAAAGATATAAAGTAGTATATAAAGCGTTCAATTTTTATGAGAAAAATATTTTTGGCTGTCGGTGGAATGCTGATGTTTGCTGCATTATCCAATAAAGCTGTCGCTCAGTTGGATAATAAAGGCGCTATTGGTGGGCGATTTGGTTCTGCGCAGGGGATTACTTATCGTCACACGCTTAATTCGAACCATGCGTTGGAAGGTATTATGAGTATTCAAAGCAATTCTGATTTCCGCCGGTTTCGTGTTGTGGGATTGTATGAGATTTACAAACCTTTAGCGACTGGTCTAAATTGGTACTATGGTTTTGGTGGAAGTATCGGGTCGTACAAAGAAAAAGACAAAATTATAAATGGTCAACGTCACTCGTTTGATTCACATCTTAATTTAAGTATAGACGGTATTGTCGGGATTGAGTATAATATTCCACAGGCACCGTTCCAGATTTCACTGGATGTAAAACCTTATTTTGACTTTCTGAATGAATCCAGTATCAAAATATTTGATCCGATCGGATTTTCGGTAAGATATAAGTTTTAGAATTAACATCAAGAGCAGAAAGATCTTTCTGCTCTTGATGTTAATCGTTACATATTTGATAAACATCCTCTTTAAGCCATCCAGATTTTTCCCAAGAGCTCCTGTAAGAACGTTTGGTCTTTAAGTGGGCGGATTTCATGGATCTTCCTGTTATTTCGTCTGATTTCAACGGGTATTTCTCGTACCAAGCCGTCTCTTGCAATCAGGAAATTCAATATTTCTCCTTCCGTAGCATGTTGGATGATAAAATCGATCTCTTTGTCTTTGGGATCCAATCTGACGTTATTTATAGCAATTAATTCATCCCTGACATTTAGTCCCGCATCGTAGGCACCCGTTCCTTTTTCAACGGTCGCAACACTGATGATACCCTCCACTTTGTTGGTGGTGATGCCCAGCGTTAAACTGTCGTTATCTTTATTGGTATCAACGATTTCATAGCCTACCAAGTTAAAATACGCATTGTAATCGAGTTCGCCGTCTTGATGCGCGGCTTGGAATATATCATCCAGAGAGGTTCCTGCGATATGCTCCGCTAAGCTCTGAAATTCTTTCTCTTCAAAACCGCGGTCAAGCTTTAAGAAAAATTCCTCATAGGCAGCACGGATGATGTCGTCCAATTTGACCTTTCCCTCTGTAGCAGCGATTACTTTGATATCTAACAGTGCGGTAAGCATGGCGCCTTTGTTATAGTAGGAGATAGCCGAATTAATGGCATTTTCATCCGGTCTATAATATTTGATCCAGGTATCAAAGCTCGAAGCAGCCGCAGACTGTATTTCATGCCCAGGACGGTTCAGTACAATATTGAAATCATTGGCCAATAATGAAAGGTATTCCTTTTCATCGTAGAAGCCACAGCGCTTGATGATTAAATTGTCATAATAAGAGGTAAAGCCCTCCATGATCCACAAGCCTGTGGTATAGTTTTCTGCGTCATAGTCAAAGGGACCTAATGCCTTGGGACGAAGCCGCTTTACATTCCACAGGTGAAAATATTCATGGGCGACCAGGCTCAGGTATGTTTTGTAACTATGTTCATTGCGATAAGCATTTCTCGAAGCTCCTAACACGGTTGAATTAAGGTGTTCAAGCCCACCACCACCGGATTGATAATTATGCGTGATGATGACGTAACGTTTATTGGGATTTGATCCCCAAATACGGGTTTCTTCTTCCACAATACGAGTAATATCCTTTGTAAGACGTTCTTTATCATAGCAACCGCCACCAACCATAGCGCATTCATGTTCTACACCAGCAGCCTGAAACTTCCAGATATCCTGGTTGCCTACTTCAATCGGGCTGTCGTATAAAACGTCAAAGTTTGGCGCATGAAAAGTATGTTGCGTCAAGCGTTCAAGTCCCGTGGATATACTCTTCCAGTTTTCTTTCGGTACAATAGCGATCGTGGAAGGGATATGAAGAGAACCTTCAAGGTATAGAAATGTTGCTGTTGGGACTATAAATGCATGATCACTGTCGAAAAAATTTGTACGGACAGAGACTTCGAAGCCATATACTGAATAGTGTACATCGATCTGATCCAAGGTATTCGTCGTCACACGCCAGGTATTCTTTGATATTTTGCTGAAAGGAACAGGATTTCCATCTGTGTCAACAGCTTTAAATCGCTCTACATTTTTTGCATATTCACGAATCAAATAGGAACCTGGTGACCAAACGGGCATTTTTAGATCAACATAAGGTTGGTTGAGTTTTTTTAGGCTCATCTTCACGTTAATGTAATGAGCTTGTACTTCTGGAAATGATACCTCAAAATTTATTGTGGGTACATTTAAATGGTCACTATCCATGAAAAATAATTTTAGTATGCGCTTACAAAATTAAAAGTATCTTATGCTTAAATCAAACAAAAAAATGTTTTGTTGGTTCTTCAATAGTTCATTAAACCCGTTGAACTTTGATTGATTCAAAAAGTTTCATTGGATTGGCCGGATGCTACATAAGAAATCCAAGATACATATTTTCTTTAAGAATCGTCATTTCAGTTTGGAGGTAATTTTTGTATATTTGATACACTAGTTTATAAGGGGAAAATAATCAAAGAATTTGTATGATCTTAGTTGTTGATAGTGGCTCGTCAAAGTCAGATTGGAAATTGGAATTGCCTGATAGTGCTCCAATTTCGTTCAGTACTAATGGACTCAATCCTTTTTTTGTTAATGAAAAAGAAATCACACGCGTTATTAAAGAAATACCTGAAATAATACCCTATGCTGATGAGGTAACGGAGCTTTATTTTTTTGGAGCGGGCTGTATTACCCCAGACCGTCGTGAAATGGTTTCAAATGCGTTGACCCCTTTATTTGAAAATGCATATATCGCAGTAGAGAATGATCTGTTTGGTAGCGCGCTAGCAACCTGTGGTAATAAGAAAGGCTATGTAGCTACACTGGGTACAGGGTCGGATCTGAGCTTTTTTGATGGAGAAGAGCTTATGCCTTCCCACAATGGAAATGGCTATGTGCTGGGAGACGAGGGTTCTGGCGCCTATTTCGGTAAAAAGCTTCTACGTTTATTTCTATACGGGCGTATGCCGAAAGATCTAAACGAGAAATTCGCCGTTAAATACCGGATAAATAAAGAGGTGGTTATAAAAAATGTCTATCAGAAAGAACGTCCGAATGCTTTTTTAGCCTCTTTTGCGCCGTTTATGTCTGATAATATTACCCATCCATTTATTATTGACCTAGTAAAAAGTGGTTTCGAAGAGTTCGTTCAGGCGTCTATTTTGACTTATGCCGATTATACACAGTATGAATGCCATTTTGTAGGTTCTATTGCGTACAGTTTTGATTTATTATTGCGTGAAGTGTGTGAAACACATCAGATCAAGGTCGGAACAATACTAAAATCACCTATTAACGAACTGTTCAATGCAGTATTGGAAAGAGAGAGTAACTCATTGTTAAGTCTATAAAATTAAATAAATATGATTGTTGCAACTATTATGGTGTATATGTCAATGTTATTTGGCAATCCCGACATTTATAATTTCACTTTTAAGACGCTGGAAGGGCAAGAGGTGAAGATGTCCGATTTTAAAGGAAAGAAGATATTGATCGTCAATACAGCTTCTAAATGTGGTTTTACGAAACAGTATAAGGATCTT
The DNA here is from genome assembly GCF_047784615.1 of Sphingobacterium sp. NGMCC 1.201703. Classification (NCBI taxonomy): domain Bacteria; kingdom Pseudomonadati; phylum Bacteroidota; class Sphingobacteriia; order Sphingobacteriales; family Sphingobacteriaceae; genus Sphingobacterium; species Sphingobacterium sp. NGMCC 1.201703. Next base: position 368,161 of record NZ_JBLOHD010000007.1, read on the forward strand.
GAAGAACTCCACAAGACATTTGGCGATAAATTGGTGATCATCGGCTTTCCGGCAAACAACTTTGGACAACAGGAACCGGGATCTAATACGGAGATTCAAGAATTCTGTGAACGGAACTACGGTGTAGACTTTTTAATGGCTGAAAAAGTGGAAGTCAAAGGAGATCAAATTTCCCCATTATTTAAATATCTGACCACACAGGATAATCCTGATTTTACAGGAGAAATTAAATGGAACTTTGAAAAATTCCTGATCGACGAAAATGGTAAATTGGTGCATCGTTTTCGATCGGCTACAAATCCGTTAGACCCAGCGATTGTAAACTGGGCGGGAAATAAAAAATAAATCAGTTAAGACTCAAAATATGATACCCTCAAAAAGTTCGCTACTATTTGGGGGTATTTTTATGGGTGAAAGACAGCGGGATGATTCTCATTGTGCTCCAACTGTTCTGCTTATCAAGCCTTTTTTCCTAGTTGGAAAATAAAAATTGTGAAACTTTTTTACTGAATTTTCACCTATTTTAGGTACGTGTCATATAAGGCACGGATACAGTCTTTCAATAGCGGATTAAACTCTTCACTATCAGGTATGTTGCAGCCATTTGTGATTACGACAAATCCATATTTTTTCTTCGGATTGAAAAACATTGCACTGTATAAACCATAAGCAGAACCTGTATGTCCCGTTAATGTAATTCCCGGAATGACCGTATCTTCATTCATCATGGCCAGACCATATCCTGAATCGCTGTTAACAGTTGTTTGCATAATCTTCGCATACTTTTTATCCATTATTTTCTTCCCGTTTCCCATTCCATAGTTCATATGCATGAGCATATATTTTGCAAGATCGAGTGCTGATATTTTCATTCCGCCGGTCGGGGAAAGTGTAGGCGTTGTATACCCCAACTGATAAGCTGCAAGTTCATCCCTTCTAGGGGCATAGGCATTTTGTTCCTCTATAAAATTGGCTTTATCGTCAAATGAATATAAAGGGACTAACTTGGTCTGATCCAGCGAATCAATACAATATCCGCCATAAAGATGCAATGGCTTGAGAATATTTTTGGAAATATAATTATCAAAACGCGTCTGTGTCAGCTTCTCCAATACGGCCCCTGCCATATTAAAATTTAGATTGCAATATTGATATTGGCTGCCTGGTGCATAATTGTTGTATGAATCTTTCCAGCCTGGATTTTTGGATGGGTTGATTACATCCATATTAAAATAGCCGTTTTTATCATTGATGCTGGAAGTATGGGAAAGTACCATCCGAAGGGTAATTTTTGCTTCGGGATAGTTTGGATTTCTAATTGGAAAACCGATAAGATCGCCGAAATCATCGTCTAGCGAACAGCGACCCTGTTTTAGAAGTTGCATAAAAGAGGTCGCGGTAAACGACTTCGATATGGAAGCGATTCGGAAAATATCGTTGTCCTGTAAGGTGGTTTTGTCTTTTATGTTTTTGTAACCGTAGTTATTATGAAAGTCAATCTGGTTGTTTTTGACAAGTACCACACTCAATCCTACTGCTTGATAGCGTTGCATAATTGCCAGCAATCTTTGATCGATTTCTGAAGCCTGCTGCCCAAATGATAGTATAGGGAGCAAGAATGTTAATAGGAGGAAGGAAATGAAAGTCTTTTTCATGATGTGTAAGCGAAAAAATAAACAGGGCTAGCTTTAACTTTTATTGAATTTAAGATATTCTTTTTGAATACACTGAATAAATTCCCCAAGAGCACTATTCTTGCTTTTTATATTCGAAACAAGGATAACCTCCGTTTTGCTATCGATGTCACCAAGATTCAGCATTTTCAATTTTAGATGTGGATACTGTTTAATCGTCGATGCTGGAACCACAGCCAGGCCTAATCCCTGAGCAACCAGTTCTAGGATAGAGGACATGGAATTACTTTGATGCACAATCTTGGGTTCGAACCCCATACGATTGCAGGTGTTGATCGTTAATCGATGGTATTCAGAAGCATATTTTTGATTGAATGAAATAAAATTTTCATTGAAAAAATTGATGTTGTTAAAGTCCACAGTCGTGGATCCCACAATAACCATAGGGTCTTCAAACAGGGGGGTGATAAGAAGTTCGCTTGCGTAAATAGGCGCGCGCATAATTCCGAGATCCAGTTTTCCATTTTCCAATGCTGCTTTCTGTTTTTGAGTCGATGTTTCAAACAAACTGACCCGTAGGTAAGGGAATTTTTGCTGAATCTGTTTCAATACTGTTGCCAACATCTGTTTTGGTGTGGAACTGATATAACCTAGTTTAAATTCCCCTGAAATATTGTTATGGATCTGTTTTGTGATTGTTTTGCTATGCTCTAAATTTTGAAGGATTTCGATGACCTCTTCCAAAAAGTATTTACCGGCTTCGGTCAGTTCTACTCTTTTGTTGGTCCTAAAAAATAGAATAACACCCAGCTCATCTTCAAGATCCTTGATTTGTCTGCTTAGAGGGGGTTGGGACATAAATAACCGCTCAGCAGCCCTTCCGAAATGAAGTTCCTCAGCCACTGTTTTGAAATAAATAAGATGTCGGATTTCCATTGATACTTTTTTGGTATGAATCGATGACAAAATAAATATTTTTAATGAATTTGGGTTAACCTTACCTTTAAATAATTAAAATTTATAGGCGATACTCCTGTCAGAATGCAAACAGCGCCAATGAAAATAACTTGGATACGATAGGTATCCACCGAGTGATAAAAGGTGTATTTATGCGTATTAAATAATTATTAGACTATGAATAAGGCAACATTACAGGAAATTGAAACGCGATTTGACCAGGATGTCGAACGGTTCTCCAATTTAGAAACAGGTCAAGCGACGACACTGGATGCGGTGTGGAATATGGAGCTCATAACGGATGCAATTTCATCGCTCTATCCGAATCTGGCGAATGTGTTGGATATCGGCTGTGGCGCTGGTAACTACGATGTGAAATTGCTTCAGAAGGTTAGAACCAATCCGGATGTTACTTTGGTCGATTTGAGCCTACCCATGTTAGAACGGGCTAAAACACGAGTCGGCGTGCTTACGAATGGGGCGATCAATTTGATTAAAGGTGATTTTAGAGAGGTCGATCTACCCGAAGAGAAATTTGATGTTATCATAGCGACGGCGGTTTTACATCATTTGAGAGACGATCAGGATTGGGAGAGCGCATTTCGTAAACTTTTTAAACTTCTCAAAAAAGGAGGCAGTGTATGGATTTTTGATCTGATCGAACAGAATAGTACCGCTCTCCAACACCTAATCTATCGTGAAAAATATGGCGCTTATTTAATCAGCTTGAAAGACCAGGCATATCGCGACCATGTTTTTGCCTACATCGAGCACGAGGACACACCACGGCCGCTGATCTATCAGCTTGAATTATTGTCAAAGGTCGGATTTAAAGATATAGATGTGTTACACAAGAATTTATGTTTCGCTTCTTTTGTCGCATTTAAATAGTATTCTCATGTGATAAAAACCATAAAATAAATAAGGCGATACGGGGAGTATCGCCATAAAATCACACTAACTATTAAAAAACCTATAGGACTAGGAATTTACAAATTCAATAAACCAATGTCTGTTTGATATCGCTTCCCCTTCACTTATCCCGTCTGGTCGAGATATCAAAAAAATAATAAAATGTAATTATTAAGGTCAATACTTCAAAAAAACAAAGTATTTCCATTGGTTTACGTAAAGATATATGTTTATTTTTTAAATACAAATAAAATTGACGAAAATTAAAAATTTATTATCATTTTACTGTTTTTAAAAACTCTGTCCACGCTACCTGATCAGTTTTAAACGTTAGGTCTGCTATTGTAAGTTCGTGTACCGGAACCCAACGGAAAGACTGCCGTTTATTATCTTCAACTTTCTCGTTCGGATCAAAGTCAAACGCTTTGGTCGTCGTTCTGATCTGAATGGTTGATGTATTTCTAACCTGGTAGTAAATTGATATGATCTGGCTGTCGTTGAAGCTAGATTTCTCATAAAAATCAGTTGTATAAATATGCTTAACAACAGCAATGTCAAATGCACATTCTTCTTGATATTCTCTGATTAAGGCCTCCAATAGACCTTCGCCATACTCTAGCCCTCCACCGGGGAATTTGGTAAATGAAACATTTTCCGTTCTTTCATCACTGATCAATACTTCCTGCTTTTCATTGATCAGTATCCCGTATACTCTTACGTTAAATGGAAACATTCTTTATTCTCTATTTATTATAATCAATTTTTTCTTCTACAATGGCATAAAACCATTTTCAACAGCAAACTCATCTAAACCTATATAGGAATAATGTCTTGGCAGAAACCAGCCAATTGCTTCCATGATATTCGTGAATTCTTTCTCCGTTCTAAATTGATTGGCGACGATATTAAATACCAGATCCTGAGATGCTTTTTCTTCGTATTTATAATTACGTGCGATAAGCATAATTTTAGCATTCTTGACGCCATAATAATCCAAAAACTCACGAAGTTGTGCGCGCACCTGCTGGGGTAGGATTGTTTCCGATGGTTGACCAACTAAGATTTCTTCATCTTTACCAATTGTAGTTTGCTCGGTTTTTGGTGAAAAAATACTCTGGTCCGTGTAAAACTCTTCATTCAGAAAATAATTGACCAAATCGCCGTAGGTGAATATCCAATCTGGATTTTCATTTTGCGGATTAATAGCGATACCAAAACCTTTGGGTAGTACAAAATCCTTTAAACGGTTTTTGATAACAAAGGCCTGGAAATTTTGATCTTTGGGCACGCTTTCCAGTTGGAAATAAGGAAATCCGTCCGGGCCGATGACTACTTCGGTTTCGGCGAGTTTCAATGTACACTCAGCGATATTATTTAAGAAGGTATCGCGCCATGATTCATCCCGTTCTGCAAAAGGAACCTCCATCAGATTGTTAACGATAATGGTTTTTTCTAGGTCTCCTAACCGATTGTCGTTCGCATTGTTACTATCGTCAAATAAATGTATTGTACTCATCTTGGACTGTGATTTTGTTAATTGCAGGTAAAAGTAAAAGAATAATTATAATTTAACGACGTTTTCTTGATTTTGATTGCCCTTTTCGGCTATTGTTCTGACTGCTGGATAGCATTTTTTCCCAACTCAGTAAAAAGGGGTGTTGATCGTCTATTGGTACTTGTTTATGGAGTGATAACTGTAGCTTGATCCATTTTTGGTTATCTTCGGCGTCACAGAATGTGATAGCTGTACCGTCCGCCTGAGAACGACCCGTTCTACCAATGCGGTGTGTATATAACTCAGGCGAGTCAGGTACTTCATAGTTTATAATCGCTTCCAGGTCAGGAAAATCTACGCCTCTCGCCAGTAAATCCGTTGTAATCAATACCCTGTTTTCTTGACTTCTAAATTTGTTGATAATATCTTCACGTTGGGCCTGGGACTTATCGCCGTATAGCGCGAGAGCTGAAATGTTATTTCGACGAAGATCTGCTTCAATCCGTTCAACGGCATGTACTGTCCGTGTGAAAATAAGGACTTGTGATTTAATCCTATTTTCAAGTAGGTAACGGACTAAATTTTTCTTGTCATTTTTATCGACGTACAATACGTACTCGGTGATTTTTCCTTTTTTTAATTGATTGTCTATGGTTATTTCTATTGGGTGTTTCAGTCTTTTGTGAATGATTTTGTCCATTTCCACTGTGCGTGTTGCGGATACGAAAATAGACTGTCTCTCAGTTGGTAGCGCCTGTATGATTTTATTGATTTCGATTGTAAAGCCCAGATCAAGCAATTGATCAAACTCATCAATGACTAAAGTATCTATGGTTTTCAGATTAACAAGCTGTTGTTCCAGAAAGTCGAGTAGTCTACCAGGGGTTGCTAGGATGAATTGCGCTTTAGGATAGGTCGCGAGTTGACTCTCGTAAGTTCCGCCCCCATAAAAGCAGGCGATATCGAGACCTGTGCCCTCGATCAGTTTAGCAAGCCTGTCCTTTGTTTGGATACAGAGTTCGCGTGTTGGAAGCAGAATAAGTACAGCGGCATGTTCTCTCTGCTCTTTTTCCAATAGACGTTGTATGAGCGGGATAGCGAAAGCTTCGGTTTTTCCAGTCCCTGTGGGGGCGATAGCCAGACAATCTTTGCCTGCTAATACGGTAGGAATCACCTGCTCCTGGATAGCTGTTAATACCGAAAGCTCTTGTTTTTCCATGTTGGAAAAAAGAAGCTTATTGAGTTGAAGTGCTGAAAAATTCACAGTAAAAAAATAAAATTAAAAAGAAGATCTATCGCAATCTTGTGTTTGCTATCTGATGAGAGAAGGAAAGTATAAATTTCTGATCCCTATCGCTAGACTTTAATCCATATGTATAATAATTAAAAATCTACAAAAATTAGGAATTTTTCTCAAAAAGTACTAATTTGAGAAATTAGAATATTCTATTTCAAATACGAACCATTGATTGTCAATTTATTTGACAAACACCAATTATATAGAATAATATTTTTGTTAAATTTGTTGAAACAAAAAAGAATATGTTTGATACTGCATTTGACCAAAACAATGAATCTATTTCCACTTTGAGCTTTGACGAGTTCAAAAAGATTATTGTGAATGATTATCGAACTGCCTTGGAAAGTCGTTACGTAAGTTTATTGGGACGTAAGGAAGTGCTTACAGGTAAGGCGAAGTTTGGTATTTTTGGCGATGGAAAAGAGTTGGCACAAATTGCGATGGCTAAAGTCTTCAGGAATGGCGATTGGCGGTCGGGATATTACCGTGACCAGACATTTATATTTGCTTCGGGGATCAGTGATGTCTACCGTTTTTTTTCTCAATTGTACGCACACCCAGATGTTGAAGCGGATCCTTCTTCTGCTGGTCGGCAAATGAACTGTCATTTTTCTACACGTGTATTGGATGATCGGGGGAATTGGCTTGATCAAACGGTTCAAAAGAATTCCTTTTCAGATATTTCTACTACAGGTGGACAGATGGCCAGGGTTTTGGGGCTCGGATTAGCATCTAAATTATATAAACAAAATAGGAATTTGGATTATCTGTCCTATTTCTCAAACAGGGGCAATGAAGTTACCTTCTGTACCATAGGGAATGCTGCAACCTCAGAAGGAGTGTTTTTTGAGGTTATCAATGCGGCCGGGGTACATCAGATTCCTGCGGTTATTTCTATTTGGGATGACGGTTACGGGATTTCAGTGTCGAATGAAATACAGACCACAAAAGGCGATATTTCTGAAATTCTGAAAGGCTTTCAGAAAGAGGAACTGACAAACGGAATCGAAATTTTTAAAGTCAGAGGCTGGGATTACGCGGGCTTGTGTGAGACATACGAACAAGCTGCTAACATTGCAAGAGAAAAGCATATTCCATGTCTAATCCATGTGACCGAATTGACACAGCCTCAAGGCCACTCATCTTCAGGGTCTCATGAACGTTATAAATCTCAGGAACGCTTGCAGTGGGAATCGGAGTTTGACTGTATCGCTAAAATGAAGGAATGGTTACAAAGTTCGGGCATTGCTACAGATGAAGAGTTAGATCAGTTGGACCGTGAAGCGAAAGATTTTGTTCGTCAGGAACAAAAGCGAGCTTGGGCTGATTATATCAAAACCCTGACGCTTGAGGCAAAAGAAGCCATAGATTTATTGCTACTTATTCCAAATGAAAAAGCGGACTTTGCAGCTAAAAAACTCCAGTCAATGGTCGAACCTTCATTGAAGGAAGTGTATGGACAAGTCCGGAAGGTATTGCATGAGCTAAAAGGAAAAGACACAGAAGGCCGTCAGGAATTGTTGAATTGGTATAAGATTAAACAGGAGATTAACGAAAAACGATATAATTCAAAATTATTTACGGATGGTGTAGATTCACCGTTCAACGTGCCAACGGTAGCCGCAAATTACACAGAAGATGCTAAAATTGTGGATGGAAGGGAAGTGTTGAATCTCTGTTTTGAGGAAAATTTCCGACGTGATGAGCGTTTGTTGGCTTTCGGAGAAGATGTGGGGAAGATAGGGGACGTCAACCAAGGATTTGCGGGCCTACAGGAAAAACTCGGCGCGCATCGTGTGTTTGATACCGGAATCCGGGAGAATTCCATCATAGGTAAGGGGATTGGATTGGCAATTCGTGGGTTAAAACCAATTGCTGAAATTCAATATTTAGATTATTTAATTTATGGAATTACCGTTGCCAGTGACGATTTAGCCAGTTTAAGTTACCGTACTTTTGGAGGGCAAAAAGCACCGGTTATTATCCGTACCCGCGGACATCGTCTGGAGGGGGTATGGCATTCGGGATCCCCGATGTCTGTGATATTGGGCTCATTAAGGGGATTGCATGTCTGCGTACCGCGTAACATGACGCAAGCTGCCGGAATGTATAATACACTTTTCCGTTCAGACGAACCTGCTATTGTTGTCGAATGTCTCAATGGTTATCGTCTCAAAGAACGTTTGCCGGATAATGTCGGTGAATTTACTGTGCCAATTGGCTATGCCGAGTGTATAAAGGAAGGACAGGATATCACGGTAGTTTCCTATGGTTCGACGCTACGTGTTGTTGAAGAAGCTGCAGTGGAACTGGAACGACTGGGGATATTTATTGAAATTATTGATGCGCAGACCTTACTGCCGTTTGACAAAGGTCAGTTATGTGCAGAGTCCTTGAAAAAAACAAATAAGTTACTGGTTGTAGATGAGGATGTGCCTGGGGGAGCTGCTGCGTTTATACTACAGGAAATACTTGAAAATCAAAATGGTTATTATTTACTTGATAGTCAGCCTCGAACCTTAACAGCAAAAGCACACCGTCCGCCCTATGGCTCGGATGGTGATTATTTCTCGAAACCATCTTCAGATGATGTCGTGGAAACTGTGTATGCGATCATGCATGAGGCTAATCCGGAAAAATATCCATCGATGTTTTAATAAATAGCTATTTTTAGATCATAAAAAAAATGCTATTCAAAGCGCCTCTCGATAGGGAGTGTTTTGAATAGCATTTTTTTGGGAATACTTTAGCAAGCCCGGAAACTTATCTGGGCTTGCTTTTTGTTTATTTATTAATGATAATTTTATTTTTGGAGTACTTTTTCAGTTTTGCTATCCGTATTCTAGCTGAATAAACTTGCAGCCCCAATCATAGCTGCCTTTTCTCCCAATATCGCTGTGTGGATGGTGAACCTACTGAATTCTTCACGGTCAGCAATAAAGATAGGAAGTGCTTTAGCGATATTACCGCCAATAATAAAGAGATTAGTCTGATATTTTCCTTCAAAAAAATGCATAAAATCAAAGAGATGTGTTGCGTATTCATCCTTGATTGTCGCAAATGCAGCTGTTTCTCTATGATTATCCAAAATTTCTTTTAAACCAGTGACATCTTTCCCAGTGATCTCTTTGAATCGTTTGACAAACCATCTGGTCACAAGGTATTCTTCAAAAATACTTTCTTGGTAAGGAGTATTCCATAAATCTGCATCGAAGGCTTTCTCTCCTTTATTCCAGACCGCAGAACCTAAACCTGTTCCCAGGGTAATACCTAGTATTCTCGGATTGGACTGAAGATGCTGTACAAATATTTCGCCCTGTAAGAAAGCTGCCGCATCATTGATAAAGTGAATAGCAGTAGGAGGTAAGCCTAGCTCAGCGGATAGAAGGCTTTTGATGTCTTGATCGTACAAGTTGTCGTACTTGCTTTGTCCTAACATTTTAGAGATGCCGTTTTCATAGTCAAAAGGCCCTGGCATTGCAATGCCAATAAACTGAATAGCAGTCGGTGAACTAGCAATACTGTCCCGTACTGTGGAGGCCCAGGTCTGTAAAATCGTTTTAGCATCTCCTTGAGAAAAAACGTGGTTTCTGACCACGTTCTCTAAATGTATATTCCATTGTTTGGTGTCAATGATACAGGCGGAAATATGAGTGCCTCCAATGTCAACACCTACGACATAATTATCTTGCAGCATGTTTGTAACTTTGATGTTTAAGTAGATGATCCGCAATCACAAGTGCCGCCATGGCTTCTACAATAATTACCGCTCTTGAAACAACACAAGGATCATGTCTTCCCTTACCACTTGCGATGGCAGGGTTACCATGGATATCGACTGTTTCCTGATCTCTCATGATGGTGGCAACAGGCTTAAATGCTACTTTAAAAGTAATGTCCATTCCGTTTGATATACCGCCTTGTATTCCCCCAGAGAAATTGGTATGTGTATGCACTTGATTTAAATCATGGTCATCTGCTACAAATATATCATTATGTTCGGAACCTCGCAACTCTGAACCTGCAAAACCTGATCCATATTCAAATCCGTGTACGGCATTGATGCTCATCATCGCTTTGGCGAGGTCAGCATGGAGTTTGTCAAATACAGGTTCCCCAAGTCCAACGGGTACATGTCTTATCACTGCCGAAATGCGTCCACCTACTGTATCACCTGCTTTTCTCACAGTATCTATAAATTCGACCATCTCATTGGCTGTAGCCGGATCAGCGCAGCGCGCGATATTGGATTCGCGTAGTTCAAGCAAGGCTTTAAGATCTTTGGTGTCCAAATTCGGGGCTTCGATCGTGCCTACACCGGAAACATGGGCAAAGATTTCAATGCCAAATTGTTGTAGAAAGCTCTTCGCAACAGCACCTGCAGCAACACGGGCAGCTGTCTCGCGGGCCGATGAACGGCCACCGCCGCGGTAGTCACGGATGCCATATTTCATTTGGTAGGTGAAGTCCGCATGGGAAGGTCTGAAGATATCTTTAATGTGGGTATAGTCCTTCGAACGTTGATCTTCATTTGGTATAACAATGGCAATCGGTGTTCCAGTAGACTTGCCTTCGAATACGCCTGATAATATCTGGGCCGTATCGCTTTCTTTTCGTTGCGTGGTGATCCTGGACTGTCCGGGTTTACGTTTATCTAGTTCAGACTGTATAAACTCTTCGTCTATCGTTATATTTGAGGGGCAACCATCAATAATTACACCGATCGCTTTACCGTGTGATTCGCCAAAAGTGCTGATTCTGAATAAATCGCCAAATGAGTTTCCTGCCATAAAAATTAAATTTCAATAAACTTAGATAAATTTGCCTTTAAATGCAATGAAAACACTACTGTAAAACCTAACTTTATCAAGTTGATTATTTTCAATCATGACTGCGTTTGCCTGCGGGTAGTATTTCTCTTGTTGCCATTAAAGCTATTAATAGCGCGTATATAGGTTATAAAACCTGGGAGTATAAAACTATATTCTCCCAGGTTTTTAAATATTAGTCAATGCTAAAAGATTGGGCCTGCAGATGTTTCCAGAAATCAGGATATGATTTTTCTACAACCATTGGCTCCGCTATATTGATCTGGTCAAAAACCAATGCCAGGGGTGCAAATGCCATTGCCATACGGTGATCCTCATAGGTGTTAAAGGTCACATCTTCCGGCCGGAATACCCCTGCTGTTTTAAGATGATAGATTTCGTTATCTTCGATCAGTTCAGCGCCAAATTTAGCTATTTCAGTCTGGAGAGCTGCGATTCGGTCCGTTTCTTTGATTTTTAATGTCTCAAGACCTGTAAAAGAAACGTCACGACCTAAAGCTGCAGCGACGACGACGACAGTCTGTGCGAGATCGGGGCATTCTTTGAAATCAAATAACGTTTTTTCCGAATCTATTGCTGTTTTATGGAGATGCAAGCCATCGGCTTCAAAACTGGATAGCACGCCAAAATGGGTCATGATATCGACAATTGCAATATCTCCTTGCAGACTGTCTTTTTTAAGCCCAGGCAAGACGATAGATGCGCCGTCTTCTGCCAGTGCTACAATAGCGTACCAGTAAGAAGCTGCGCTCCAATCTGGCTCCACGTAGATCGTGCTTTTTGAAAAAGTCTGTGGGGCAATATGTATTTCATTCGCTGTCCACTCATGCTGTATGCCGACGCTTTTTAGCATATCGAGGGTCATGGATACATAGGGCCTGGAGGTCAGTTCACCCTCGATTTCCAATGTAAGCCCTTTTTTCAATGCGGGAGCAATTAATAGCAGCGCAGAGATATATTGGCTACTGATATTTCCTTTTATCCGGACACGGTCCTTTCCTTGAAATATGCCGCCTTCTATTTTTAGGGGCGGATAGCCTGCTTTTTTTTCATAATGAATGTCGGCTCCGATTTCCTTCATGGCATCAACTAATATACCGATTGGCCGTTGTTGCATGCGTTCGGTCCCCGTAAGGATAAAGTTTCCTTGAACAAGGTTGAGGTAGGCCGTTAAAAAGCGCATTGCTGTACCCGCAGGGCCGATGTCAATCGTGTTGTAGCCAGGTTGAGGATCTGATGCGATCTGTAAGACACGGTTTAACGTAACGGTATCAGCGGCTTCAGAAAGATTAGCGATATCAACCTGCCCCTTGCTCAACGAGCGGATAATAAGAGCACGGTTGCTCTCGGATTTTGATCCTGTCAGTTGAACCGTGCCTTTTATTTTTTTTGATGGGTGCGTCAGCTTGATGACTTGTTGATTCATTATGCTTCTGCTGTTGGTTGTTCCTGTGAATTCATGACCGCATTCTGTTTACGGATAGATTCGTTGTGAATTAATTCTAGGAATTTTGTTGCAAATTCACTGCCCAAAGAAAGCGCTTCAGCAAGTTTTGTGCGTTTTTGAACAATCTCATCCCAACGGTTTACCTGTAGGATGGTTACATTGTTGTCGCGTTTGTATTCACCGATTTTCTCTGCAATTTTCATACGCTCACCGATTTTTTGGATAATTAAATCGTCCAATTTGTCAATGTTGCTACGCAATTCGGCTAATTTGTCCTCGAATGAAGGGTTGTTAGAATCAGCTTTACGCAATGTCAAATGATTGATCAACTCTGCTAGGGCTGCTGGCGTAACTTGTTGTTTGGCATCAGTCCATGCAACAGAAGGATCAATATGTGATTCGATGATCAAACCTTGCATATCCATATCCATAGCTTTTTGGGCGATGTACGGTAATAATTCGCGGTTACCACAGATGTGGCTAGGGTCATTGATGATCGGCAAATTAGGACAAGCAGTTTTTAACTGGATAGCTAAATCCCACATCGGCTCATTGCGGAATGCTGTTTTCTCGTAAGAAGAGAATCCACGGTGGATAGCACCTAATTTTTTGATGCCAGCACGATTGATACGCTCCAAAGCACCGATCCATAACGATAAATCAGGGTTAACAGGGTTTTTTACGAACACTGGTACATCTACTCCCTGTAGTGCATCAGCGATTTCTTGTACGGTGAATGGGTTTGCAGTGGAACGTGCACCTACCCAAAGTACATCAACACCAGCTGCCAAAGCTTCTTCGACGTGTTTTGCTGTCGCAACCTCTGTAGCTGTCAATAAACCTGTCTCTTCTTTCGCTCTCTTCAACCACTCCAAACCAATGGAACCGATACCTTCAAATTCGCCTGGACGAGTACGTGGTTTCCAGATTCCTGCACGTAAAATATTTACTTTTCCAGTGTTTGCCAATAGGTGTGCTGTAGATACCAATTGTTCTTCTGTTTCTGCGCTACAAGGGCCTGCGATAATTAAAGGTTTGTCTCCAGTATCCAACCATGATTTCAAAGGAGTGATTTCTAATGTATTTTTCATCGGAATAAATTTTTAAAGGTATTTGAGTCTGCTAAGCCGTTATGCTTGTTTTGTAAGTCTTTATAGCTCCAACAGATTCAGGATAAGTTGATTTTTTTAATTATTAAATTGTTGATTATAGTTTCTCGTTTTTGATGTATTCGCCCATAATATTGAAATTGATACTATGTTTGAGTACTTTTCGGATCGCAGCCTCATAGTCTGATTGTTTTTTCCATTCAACATCAACGAAAAAGTCATATTCGTTGCGTTTTCCGATAACAGGCATAGACTGAATCTTGCTCAAGTTGATATTTTGCTCAGCAAAACACTGTAAAATTGTCGCTAAGGAACCAACTGTATTTCCCGTTTGAAACGATAAAGATGCTTTATTCGCATTTTTGTGTTCAACCACCTCATTCGATAGAACCAGAAAACGTGTTGCATTCTTTTTATTAGTTTCGATTCTTTTCTCTAGAATCTCAAGCCCATAAATTTCGGCGGCTAAAGTACCTGCAATAGCAGCTGTATCAGTCAATTTCCGTTCAGCAATCATCTTTGCTGTGGCTGCTGTGTCTGACCCTTCGGTAATACGTACACCTTCCAGTTCTGAAAGAAATTCCTCGCATTGGCGGATGGCGATCGGATGTGATTCGATATGTTTGATGTCTTTCAGTTTAACACCCGGCAATACCATCAGATTCTGCTGAATGTTGAGATAGACTTCTCCTGTGATATGAAATTTATAATCCCGAAGCAGATTATAGTTTGGTAGTAGGCTACCCGCAATCGAATTTTCGATCGCCATAACAATGTAATCTACTTTTCTTTGCTTAAGCAATTCACAGGTTTTTTTGAATGAATCGCATTCAACAATCTCGACTTCGCGTCCAAAATATTTAAATGCTGCTTCCTCGTGAAATGAAGCTTTTGCTCCTTGTATCGCAATTTTTAAACTCATTTTTTTGTTGCTATTTTGCCTTTAAACAAGAAAGAGTCCCGATGATCTAAACCGGGACTCTTTCTTGTTATATTTTAATGTATACACAATCTAATCCCGGCTCTTATTTTTAAAATAAAAGAAGTTAAAATAGAAATATGTATATGATCTGTTCATCCTTGTGTTGTTTGACATTTCAAATGTACGAATGTTTTTTAAATATCAAAGAAAAAATAATTTTTTTTATAAAAAATCTATCAATAATAAGTGTTTTTTTTTCTGTGTTTTTATTGATTTTTTTATGACAAAAATAAGTGCTTTTTGCAGCTTTTATTAAAGATTTTATTTTTGTAATATTCTTTTGTGTAGAGTTTTATGGTTTTTATTGTCTTTTACGAATCTATTTTTTTAATGATTTTTTAACATAAAAAACATATTGAAAATGGCTGTTTTTTTAGGTGTTTTTTATGTTGGAAATAGTGATTTTTTTTGTTGAAATATGCTGTGTTTTATACACTGTTTGCTGAAAAAGTATTTTATTACCTTTGCGCAAATTTGATTTTTATGCTAAAGCGATTTAATTTTTTGGTGAGTACCATTATCATCTGTTTCTTGTTTTTAGGTTTTTCTTATAAAGGGGAGGAACGGTATGTAAAAGTACGGCGGGTAATAGATGGAGACACCTTTGTGATTGAAAATGGTAGTAAAAAAGGCGAGCGGGTACGCTTGATTGGGATTGATGCTCCCGAAACAAGGAGAACGGCACGAAAGGAAGTTGGTTACTATGGCCTGGAGGCAAAGGAATACCTACAAGCTATGTTGACTGGAAAAAATGTAAAGCTAGTCTTTGATGTTGGTAAAAAGGATCGTTATGGAAGACTTCTTGCTTATGTGTATCTTAGGGAGAAATTTGTTAACGCGGAGCTGATTGAGCAGGGCTATGCGATGACCTACACCTTGGCCCCAAATGTTCAGTATGCTGATTTTTTTGTAAAATTAGAACGACAGGCCCGTCAGGCAAAGCGTGGCCTTTGGAAGTAATTTGTGGGCTTTGGAACTAATTTAGTAATAAATAGAACAATGATTTATGTCCTTATAAGTGTTATCTGTAGTGTCACTGTAGCTGTATTGTTAAAAATGGCAAAACAGCATGGAGTAGAAACAAAACAAGTGATTGTCTGGAATTATCCTATGGCGGTTGCTTTGACCTACTTTATGTTACGGCCCGAAGTAAAAGAAATAAGCTGGGATGCCTTACCATTCCCGCTGTATTTGGCTCTGGCCGTACTATTACCGGGGATGTTTGTATTTATTGCATTATCTATCCGTTATAGCGGTTTGGTAAAAACGGAGGTAGCCCAACGACTGTCTTTATTTATTCCCTTGCTGGCGGCGTTTTTTTTATTCCACGAAAAGCTACAGGGAAATAAACTATTGGGAATAGTGGTAGGTCTATTGGCGATAATATGTTCCATCGGTTGGCGAAAATCTCTCCCTACAGTAACCCTGTCAAACACAGGCTATAAAAATAGTCTCTATCCATTGCTTGTTTTTATTGGCATGGGGATTATTGATATCCTTTTTAAACAGGTGGCATTGCATGTGACGATACCTTATGTCAGTTCGATGTTTATAATCTTTGTTATGGCCATGCTGATTGCATTTGCTTTACTAGGCTATTTTATCTTTGTTGAAAAGCAGAACTTTTCAGGTAAAGCTGTCGTCTATGGCCTGATTTTAGGCGCTTTCAATTTTTGTAATATATTATTTTATATGAAAGCTCATCGGGCATTACCCGAGAACCCTTCCGTCGTATTTACTGGAATGAATATTGGTGTTATCTCGTTGGGCGCTTTGGTGGGTGTATTATTTTTTAAAGAAAGACTCTCATGGTTGAATTACCTGGGGATAGTCCTTTCTATTGTTTCAGTTTTAATTATCGCATATCAGTGAGTTTATTTGAAGATACTTATCGAACGATCGATGCAAACTATGAGGGAATTTTTAGAGATAAAGGGAGCAAATTTATTGCCTATGCATTTCCTTTTAAATCTGAGGAGAAATTAAAAGATGTTCTACAGGAGGTGAAATCCCTACATCCGAAAGCAAGACACCACTGCTGGGCTTATCGGCTGACTCCGGATCGAAATGTATTTCGGATAAACGATGATGGTGAACCCTCTGGCACCGCGGGGCGTCCTATTTTAAATGCTTTGCTTTCGGCAGACATTACCAATATAATCGTCGTTGTTGTCCGTTATTTCGGCGGGACCTTGCTGGGGGTACCGGGCTTGATTAATGCTTATAAATCGGCTACACAGGATGCATTGGACCAAGCTCAGATCATCGAACGTACAGTTAACGATAGCTATGGGTTGACTTTTGACTATCTAAATATGAATGATGTTATGCGTATTATTAAGGAAGAAGGACTGGAAATCGAAAAGCAGGAATTTGATAATAATTGTTATCTGGAATTTGAGGTGCGTAAAATGCAGGTAAACCGTGTCGTAGAACGTTTCTCAAAAATTGAAGGTTGTCAATTGAATTATTTAAGAACGATATGATAAACAATTCAGAACTCATTTTAAATTCAGATGGAAGTATTTATCATTTGAATTTATTGCCAGAGGATTTAGCCGATACGATTATTACGGTAGGAGATCCGGATCGTGTCGCCAAGGTGTCGAAATATTTTGACCGTATCGAACTCAAAAAAGGGAAGCGTGAGTTTGTCACCCATACAGGATATATTGGTACTAAACGGCTAAGCGTGATCTCTACAGGGATAGGTACAGATAATATTGATATTGTGTTGAATGAACTGGATGCATTGGTGAATATCGATTTTCAGCATAAGGAAGTAAAAAGCGAGCTGACCTCTTTGGATATCGTGCGTATCGGTACTTCCGGTGCTGTACAGACCGATGTCGAAATGGGAACTATATTGGCCTCGGAATATGGGGTCGGTTTTGATGCGCTGATGCAGTTCTATCAAAAACCTGACGATGAGATTGAACTGAATATCCAGCAGGCGTTAATTCGGTATTTTCCGCAATTGAGTTTAAGACCCTATGTAGCACAGGCTGGCGAGCGTCTATTAGACCGCATTGCATTTGATTTACCCAAAGGGATGACCTTGACGGCACCGGGATTCTACGCACCACAAGGGCGTTGTCTGCGGTCAGATAATACGATTCCGGATTTGATTCCCCTGATAAATTCATTTCGATGTGACAATTTGCGGTTGACCAATCTGGAAATGGAAACAGCGGGTATCTATGCTTTGGCGAAAATGTTTGGCCACCAGGCCTTATCCATAAATGCCATTTTAGCGAGTAGGGTAGCGGGGAAATTTTCACCGAATCCTGAAGCAGTCGTGGAAAAAGCTATTCAACTGGTGCTGGAAAGAATTTAGAAAAATCTCCCCGGTACCAATATGCATTAAACAACTCCTTTTCTATTGGAGTCAAATTTGAGCATAATAAAGAGTAGTATCGTGAAACTCCAAAGTGAAGATCCACCATAGCTGACAAAGGGCAATGGAATTCCAATAACGGGAACAATACCTATGGTCATTCCAATATTGATAAATAGGTGAAAAAACAAAATGGAAGCCACGCCATAAGCATATATCCTGGCGAAAGCTGAGCGCTGTCGTTCTGCTATGTGAATGATACGCAGGAGTAGCGTCAGATAAATAGCGAGCAAAGTTACCGAACCGACAAAGCCCCATTCTTCTCCCACTGTACAGAAAATAAAGTCTGTACTCTGTTCGGGGACAAAGTTATATTTTGTCTGGGTTCCCTGCAGATATCCCTTCCCCCAGAATTGCCCGGATCCAATAGCAATTTTAGACTGGTTTAGATTATATCCCTTATCTTTAAGATCTTGTGTTTTACCCAGAATAATATCAATCCGATCCCGTTGATGCGGTTGCAGCACATGGTCGTAAACCAAGTCTACGCATAATATAAATGCAGAACAGGCCGCAAAAAGGATACTTAGATTAATGATATATTTTCTCTTTTTTCGGAAGCTCCACATAAAAAATCCAATAATAGCCGCTAGGACTAAAATAAGAATCCATGGATTGAATAACAGCGCTAAGACGAAAAGTAAGATACAGAGACCACCGAATATCAATAATTCGTTGTTTACATAACCCTCACGATAAAAAACAAAAATCAGGGAAAAGAAAGCCAATGCAGAACCGGTGTCAGGCTGCAGCATCACCAGGAATACAGGGAATAGAACAATACCTGCGCCCATGGCCAGGGTCTGCATGGTAGGAGCTTTATTGCTCTGGGCACTAAGAAAGTTGGCCAGCAACAAGCAGGTGGATAGCTTGGCAAACTCAGAAGGCTGTAGCCTGAAAAATCCCAAATCAATCCAGGCCTGATTTCCGCCTACATTTCGCCCGACAACCAAAACAATAACAAGCAGGATCGCTGTTATTCCATAGAATATCGGTGAAGCGGAACTGAAAAATTTGGCATCTATAATCAAAATGGATATGCCTAGTATAATTGCCGAAATCAGATACAAAGACTGTTTTCCATAGTTGGTGCCTAAGGTAAAAAAACTGGGCATTTCCGGATTAAATACGGCAGCACGGATATTGAACAGACCGATCAGACAGAGTGAGAGCCAGAGTATGATTGTTAACCAATCTATTTTTCCAAAGAAACTATTTTTTTGATTATTCATATCTTCTTTTTACCTCACTATGGTGAACAATTGTTTCTTTTGGTTTTACCAATGCAGCCAATTGTCGTTTTGATTTAACAGTGTCTGTTTTTGATTTGATCGAATCCGCTTTCTTGACCTCTTTAGTTTTGGGATCTATTACTTTCTTTGGTGCAGGGAGAAAGTTCGCTTTATAGATCCGATCCTGAATATATTTTGGGGTTGTAATGGTATCCTTAAGATATTTCTCGACCATCATACTGGCTATTGGCCCGGCCCATGTACCACCATAACCTGCATTTTCCACAAATACAGCAATTGCAATTTTCGGGTTTTCTCTTGGGGCAAAAGCAAAAAATACGGCGTGATTTTCTCCGTGCGGGTTTTGGGCTGTACCTGTCTTTCCACACATTTCAATACCGGGAATACGATTTGCCCAAGCAGTTCCTTCGGGTGTATTCACGGCATCGCTCATTCCCTGAATGACTACAGGATAATATTTTTCATCTACGCCAGCACTGATCTTTTCTGTAAATTCCTTTTTGGCGATTTTTTGAGCTCCGATTCCTTTGATGAGATGCGGTCTATAATAAAAACCTTTATTGGCTACAATAGCCATGATATTGGCCATTTGTAATGGTGTTATCCCCATCTCTCCCTGACCAATGGATAAGGAGATATTGAAACTTGAACGCCATTTGTCATTACCATATCGTTTTGTATAAAATTCCGAGGTAGGCAATAATCCTGGTTTTTCTCCAGGCAGGTCTATACCCAATTTGTGACCGATTCCGAACTTTGTGGTTGCATTGCGCCATAAGTCGTAGGCTTTTGGTCCTGAGAGGCCACGTCCATCAATCATTTTGGCATAGGTAAATCCATAATAGGTATTACAGGAAACTGCTACAGAACGCTGTAATGTGGTAGAACCGTGGTAGTGGGTACATCCCATCCAGCCACGTCCGCCACCATAGCTATAACCATGTGGACAGAAAAATACGGTATTTCGGTCAATGACACCAGCTTGTTGTGCTGTAAGGGCTGAAACAACCTTAAAGACAGATCCCGGGGGGTATGATGCTTGAATAGGACGATTGAAAAGTGGTTTGGTCTCATCGTTCAGCAACTTCATGTAATTATTGCCGACTTGGCGACCTACCATAAGATTGGGGTTGTAGCTCGGGCTGCTTACATAGGCTAATATTTCTCCCGTTGCCGGTTCAATGGCAACAATAGAACCTAGCTTATTTTTCATGAGGTTTTCCCCTAATATTTGAAGATCCTTATCTAAGGAAGAGACCAGTCCCTCTCCAGCAACGGCAAGGGTGTCGTACTTGCCTTCCATAAATATACCCTTTGGACGATTCAGTGCATCCACCATTAAATTATTAACGCCTCTTTTACCGCGAATGAGATCTTCATAGGAACGTTCGACTCCACTTCTTCCGATATAATCACCGCTTCGATAAAACCCATTGGATCGTTCGATATCTTTGTCGTTTACCTCACTGACATAACCTAAGAATTGGGCCGCGATACTATCGGGATAGCTTCTGATTGTTCGCTTTTGTACATAAAATCCACGAAACTGATATTGATATTCCTGATATTGCGCCCAAGTTCGGACGGATAATTGTTTCTCAAAAATCGATGCCCTATACGGAGAATGTGCACGGGCTTTAGCCATGCGTTTAATAAAACCTTCTTTGTCAATGTCAATTAATTTACAAAATAAGGCCGTGTCAATCTCTTTGACTTCGCGCGGTGTGACCATCAGATCATAAACCGGCTCATTTTGTACCAATACTTTTCCCTTTCGGTCCAAAATAACACCCCTTGCAGGGTAGACAATGACCTTGCGCATGACATTGCTATTGGCTGAATGTATATAGGAATCGTCGATGATCTGTAAATAAAATAAGCGGGCAACCAAAGTCAAAACTATGGCAACAAAAATTCCGGAAACGACGTACTTGCGAGCAAAAAAACTATTCATAGAAATAAATTTCTATCCACCGATCTACTACAACCGATCTTTCTTTTTGTAGAATAATATGCTAAACAACAGCATGATAATTACCGTAAATATACAACTTAAAACAATACTGAGCAGTGTGTATTGAATATGTTGGAAGGAGAAAGATTCCAGTAGATATAGGAATGTATGATGAATCAACGTGCCAAAAAAGATATAGGAAAAAAACCATCTCACATTCATCAATCCTAGCATTGGTGTAAGAAAAGAATCCCGTTCCTCAACTTCGAGTGTGATCTTCATAAAGAAAATACGGAAGGCGGCTAATGCAACACAAGCAGCAGTATTGACCCCAAGTGTATCGTAAAAAGAATCAACGGTCAGTCCTGTTAGAAAAGCGATTAGGTAAACCAAAAAATTAGGTGTTCCGGTCGGGAGCAAAAAGATAAATAAAATATAGGGGAACGCTGCAACCAAATTGTAATAGCCAATATTTTGGAACAAAAATACCTGCATTCCAATCAAGACGATAAATCGAATAAAATTAAATATTAAAATCCTAGCCATTGTCCTTTGTCGATTCCTCCAATGTTTTTAATTCATTACTTAATAAATCCTTTACGACGTATACATGTTGTAGATTAGAGAAATTGGTACTTAAAAGAATGCGCAGATCAAGGAACGCGTCACCCGAGGAGATACCGGTTTGAATCACTGTTCCTACAAAAATGCCTTTTGGAAAATGTCCCGAATATCCTGAGGTATAGACTTTGTCGCCTTTATTTACTTTGATATGATTCGGAATTTCCTTAACTGTTGCAGCCCGATAATCAATGTTGTTGCCCCAGACCAATGAGCCAAAGACTTCACTGCGGCCCAAAGTTACAGATATACGTGTGTCGGGGTGTAATAAGGATTGTACAGTAGAAAAATTAGGTGATACATTCAATACAATACCCACAACTCCATTTGGAGCGATGACGCCCATTCCTTTTTCAATACCGTCTTTACTGCCTTTATCCAATGTGATCGTATTCGCTTTTTGATGGATGCTATTGTTGATTACATTCGCAATAAGAAATTGGTAACGTCCGAATTCGCTGCTGTCGATGGCCGGTACGGGGCCGATCTTGATACTATCTGTTGACTTATAGGATTGAAGGTCTTTCCGTAATTGCGCATTCTCTTTAGCTAGAGCATCATTTGTCTCCCCGAGATGTAAGTAGCTTTTCCAGGAGTTGACTTTTGCATAGAGACTTCCGATTACGCTATTGGAAGAATTTAGGACCGAGTTGCGTTGAAATGAGTTATTCGTAATGACCAAAAATAACGAGAATCCAAAAAATAGGATAAACCAAAAGAATGCATTATATCGTCTCAGGAATAACCAAAGGTTTCTCATCTTTTATTGTGGGTATTTAATAAGCAAGCGATATAATAATTTTGCATATTATATCGCTCTTTAATAAAATCTTGTTAATTATCGAACGCTAATTATTGCATCAAGAATTTGAATCGACCAATGTTTTTAAGCGCGATACCAGTACCTCTAACAACAGCACGAAGAGGATCCTCGGCAATGTGCACCGGAAGTTTTGTTTTTGCCTGAATACGACGGTCCAAACCACGTAACAAGGCGCCACCACCAGTCAGATAGATACCGGTTTGATAGATATCAGCCGAAAGTTCAGGCGGCGTGATTTCAAGCGCTTTTAGGATTGCTTCTTCGATTTTGGAAATTGATTTATCCAGACAATGGGCGATTTCGGTATAAGAAACAGTAATCTGTTTAGGAATACCCGTCATCAGGTCACGGCCCTGTACCGCAAAATCTGCCGGTGGCTCCTGTAATTCAGGAAGTGCAGCACCTACCTCAATCTTAATCTTCTCCGCTGTACGTTCACCGATCATGATATTATGCTGTCTACGGATGTATTGAACAATATCAGAGTCAAAATTGTCACCCGCTACACGAATAGACTGGTCACATACGATACCAGATAATGCGATAACGGCAATTTCTGTCGTACCACCACCAATATCAATAATCATGTTACCCATTGGCTCTTCCACATCGATACCGATACCTACGGCAGCAGCCATGGGTTCATGGATCAGATAAACTTCTTTCGCGCCTGCAATTTCTGCAGAATCGCGCACCGCTCTCTTCTCCACCTCGGTGATGCCTGACGGAATACACACAACCATGCGCAAGGATGGGAAAAACCAACTTTTACCATTGTTGACCAATTTTACCATCCCTCTGATCAGGTGTTCAGCCGCTGTAAAATCAGCAATTACACCATCACGTAAAGGTCGTACTGTTTTTATATTATCGTGTGTTTTACCTTCCATTTGCATGGCCTGACGACCAATAGCAATCACTTTGTTTGTGGTGCGGTCAAATGCAACAATAGAAGGCTCATCCACTACTACTTTGTCATTATGAATTATCAGGGTGTTCGCAGTACCCAAGTCAATCGCAACTTCTTGCGTAAACCAATTAAATAAGCCCATTTGCTAATCCTTAAGCTATTTTAAAATAATATGCAAACCTACACAAAAAAAATTAATCTTTTTGAGGTTCTACATCAAAAAAAACTATATTCTGCAAGTAAATTCTATCTGGAAAAAACTGTCTTTAAATTTAACGAATATAATCTGCAATTGTTACGTCCAGCAGCAACTTATTTTTTATTGGATACAATACCAAGTAGGTGTTAAAAAATTGCTTTTGAGATCTTTTTTATACGTAGAAGGGCTGATAAGAATGAAATTGTAGTTTCGATAATTTTATAAAGGATGGGGAGGATGTTATGCCAGAGAATTTTTTAGAACTTGATTCCACGTGGTTTTAGGTTGGCAGGAAAAAAAGAATGCCGTTATATACTAAAATAACGGCATTCTTTTTTTGATTGAAGAAACAGGCTTCCTTGTTTCACTTAAATTATTTGTTATCAATTCTATTGAGCAGTTGTTGTTTGTTCTTCGGGCTTAGGCTCGTCATATTTATGGAAAATTAAACGAACACCACTGTTTTTGGTAAAAAACTTCAGCGACCAGTTGACAAATGTGATCAACTTATTTCTAAACCCATAAATAGACATCAGGTGAACAAACATCCAGGTCATCCATCCGAAGAAACCACTGAAGTGAATTTTGCCCATGTCAACGACGGCTTTATTACGTCCTACCGTAGCCATTGAGCCCTTGTCAAAATAGCTGAATTTTTCGGTAGGCTGGTTAGACATCGTTTGAAGGATGTGTTTGGCAACATAACCTCCTTGTTGTTGTGCTACTGGAGCAACTCCGGGTAAACCACGAGGTAAATCATCTGTAATAAAGGCAGATACGTCGCCAATCGCGTAGACACCAGGCATGTCGATGACACGACATTGATCATCCGTTTGTATACGGTTACCGCGCTGGATAACTTCTTTTTTGAATCCATCCGGATATTGACCTGCGACACCTGCGCCCCAGATTACCGTTTTGGTTTCTATGCTTCTGCCATCGGCGAAGGTGATCGATTTACCATCATATCCGGTTACCTGTACATTCAATAGTACTTCAACACCCAAATCTTTTAAATACTTCTCGGAATTTTTTGATGCTTTCTCTGATAGGTTGGCCAGAACCTTTGGTAAGCCTTCTACCAGGTATACAGACATCTCTGATTTCTTCAATTCAGGATAGTCTTTTTCCAGCACGTTATTTTTGATTTCTGCAATAGCACCAGAAAGTTCTACTCCAGTAGGACCACCTCCAACGATCACAAAGTTCAGGTGTGGCTTACGATCTTCGGGATTCGGTATCATTACGGCTTCTTCAAGGTTTTGAAGAACATAACTTCGTATATTGAGTGCCTCCTGGATGTTTTTCATTGGCAAGGCATATTTTGTGATCTGCTGATTGCCAAAGAAATTTGTCGTGGCACCAGTGGCAACAACCAAATAATCGTAGTCAAAATCTCCAATATCAGTTTTAACTATTTTGGCCTCGTTGTCGATGCTTTTTACATCGGCAAGTCGAAAATGGAAGTTATCCTGATTTTTGAACATTTTACGGACAGGGAAGGAAATAGAGTCCGCCGAAAGCGTACCGGTAGCAACTTGGTACATGAGTGGTTGAAAGGTGTGAAAGTTGTTTCTATCTAATAAGAGAACTTCAACTTCCTTATTTTTAAGCTTTTTAGCAACTTCAATTCCTCCAAATCCAGCACCAATAATGATTACTCTTGGGAATTTTCTATTTGAACTATTGCTTGGCATATTTTTAATAGTTTGTTGTAAAAATTCGTACAATCGAATTAAGCTGCAAATATCTTAAATTTTGAACCAAAAAGCTAAAAAATATTTATTTATTATGGCAATACATTGTGAAATTTATCGTTATAAGGCCAATTCTTTTGATAAAATATTTTGTAGTGTTTTGGTTTTAAGTCTTTTATGGCCCGAAAAGGGGTTAAAAAAAACTTGCATGGACAGCAAGGTCATTGTGTATAAAATACACAATGACCTTGCTATTGCAACGAACCTTTGAGCTTGATTTTCATCCCATTGTTATTTGGGTGCAGGTGGAGCTGACAAGCGAGCCGGCTTTGTCCATCTGCATTTGGCAATGTGTCCAGCATATCCAATTCCTGATCACTGGCTTCGGAAAGACTTTCCAGGCCTTCGAGAACTTCAATATGGCATGTAGCACATAGCGCCATGCCACCGCAGGTGGCCAGTATATCGTATTCGGACGCTTTCAGAATTTCCATTAACGAGAGATTGATATCCGTAGGTATCTCGATTGTATTTTCCGCGCCATCGCGATCCACGACAGTTAATTGTATCAAATTGTCTTCCATGACTAAAAGGTATTTATACCGTTGACGGTTGTATATTTAAATGTTAGCTTTTGATCCGGGTAAACAAATTTGAATGCACTTTGGCACATCAGTGCAGCTTCATGGTAGCCGCAGAGAATCAACTTTAGTTTGCCAGGATAGGTATTGATATCGCCAATGGCATAGATACGTTCGACGTTGGTCGAATAATCAAAAGTATTGACTTCAATTGCATTTTTATCAATATTTAATCCCCAGTCCGCGATAGGGCCCAGTTTTGGTGTCAGACCATATAGCGGAATGAAATAGTCTGCTTCAATCGTAATAGTTTCCTTTTCTTTATTTACCGTCTCGACAGCTGTAAGGATACCATTTCCGTGTATGCTGCTTAGGTTATGGGATAACAGTAAATTGATTTTGCCTTGTTGAGCCAGTTTGAAGACCTTTTCCGCTGAATCGGGCGCTCCGCGAAAAGAATCACTGCGATGAATGAGTGTAACCTGTTGTGCAATATCAGCTAAATGGTAAGTCCAATCCAGCGCTGAGTCACCACCCCCGGCAATCACAATCCGTTTGCCAGCATATTTTGCAGGATCTTTTACCATATAATCCACGCCCTTCCCCTCAAATAGATGCAGATTTTGGATCTCTGGCTTACGCGGTTCAAAACAACCGAGCCCGCCGGCGATCACAATAACCTGTGCATGCACTTTGGTATCATCACTTGTGGCGATGATAAAGGAACCATCATCCTGTTTTTCGATCTGTTCTACGCGTTCACCCAGTGTAAAAGTGGGTGCAAAAGGTTTTATTTGCTCGAGTTGATTATCGATAAGCTCCTGTGCTGTAATGCTCGGATAGCCCGGTATATCATAAATCGGTTTGTGTGGATATATTTCAGATAACTGTCCGCCCACCTGAGGTAAAACATCAATCAGATGGCATCTCATTTTTAGAAGGCCGGCTTCGAAAACAGCAAACAACCCTACTGGTCCAGCACCGATGATACAAATGTCAGTATTTATCATAGTGATTATACATTTAAATTGTTGTAAATCGTATTTAATATTCTTGTAAAATCCTCGAAATCTTTTTCCGTTAATTTCTCCCAGGCTTTCATGCGGATCTCCGCGACGAGGGGGGATAGGGAAGCAACCTTAAGCTTACCTTCTTCCGTCAAATGAAGATAGAGGCTTCGTCGATCTGTCTCATCAATAACACGTTCAGCCAAACCTTTCTTCAATAAGATATCCACGATACGGGTTAGGGTGGGTTGGTCTTTGCCGCAGCGCTTGGCTAATTCTTTCTGAGACAGTTGTTCGGTTTCATACAGTGCCTTTAAGACAGCCCATTGATCCACTGTAATGTCAAATCCCTTTTCAGAAAAAGATGATTGAGCAAATTGTTTTACCTTCCTGGCTGTTTGATCCAGGATAAAAGAATAACGGTCAAATTTTTCGTTTAGCATACAAATATTTAGTATGACAAATATATTTAAAATATTTAGTGTGACAAGTAATTTGAATGCAATAAAAAAGGCGTTCAAATTTTTGAACGCCTTTTTACGATATTTTAAAATCGATTATGGTCTTACTACTTCAGCTTTTTTTGCTGTATTACCTTCAGCTAGGTGCTTTCCTTTACGTAAGTCGTATACGGAAGGTGCTGCTAAGATAATGGAAGAATAGGTACCTACAATCACACCGATTAAGATCGCGAAAGAGAATCCACGGATTACCTCACCACCAAAGATGAACAAGACCGCAAGAACGAAAATAATCGTCAATGAAGTAATGATTGTTCTACTCAATGTTGAGTTGATTGCGTGATTAACAACTTCGCCAAGATCTTCATTATGCGCATTAGGTTTTGTTACGAACTCTCTTAAGCGGTCAAATACAACAACCGTATCATTCACCGAGTATGCGATTACCGTTAAGATGGCTGCTACAAAGTGTTGGTCAATGTCCAAGGAGAATGGTACAATACCATCTAATATAGAGAATAAACCCAATAGAATAATCGCATCGTGGATGGTTGCAATAGCTGCACCCACAGAGTATTCCCATTTGCGGAAACGGATTAAGATATAAGCCGCTACGATGATAATGGAGAAGATTGCTGAGCTAGTCGCTCTAGACTTGATGTCTGATGCGATACTAGGTCCTACTTTTTGTGACGACAGGATCTCATGTTTGTTGGAGGCATCTACCTTAGCTAGTCCTTGATTTAATTTATCCAATACTTCTTTATCGGCTGCATCGGAAGTTTCTTCAATATGATATGTGGTCGTAACGCGAAGTTGGTTTGATGCACCAAATACTTTTACTTCCGTTGTTTTTTGGAAAATATCATCCAAACTGGTACGAACAGCTTCGGGATCAACCGTTTTATCGAAACGAACAGTATAGGTACGTCCACCTTGGAAATCCACACCTAAGCTGAAACCTTTTGTGAAAATTGAGGCTGCGGAAATTAAGACCGCTACAACAGAGATTGCATAGAATACTTTACGTTTTTGAACGAATTTGAAGTTTGCATTATGCAAGGTATTTGCAGACCATGGGAAAGATACTTTGATTTTAATATCTTTTTCCAGCATCCATTCGATAATAACGCGTGTTACAAGTATTGCTGTAAACAATGATGTAATGATACCCACCATCAATGTAGTAGCAAAACCTAAGATCGGACCACTACCAAATAAGAATAAGATAATACCGATTAAGAATGTCGTAATCTGAGAATCTAAGATCGATGGTAAAGCATGTTTATAACCATCCGCAACTGCCTGACGAATTGATTTTCCTAAGCCAAGTTCCTCACGGATACGTTCATAGATCAGTACGTTGGCGTCGACGGCCGTACCCATTGTCAATACGATACCGGCAATACCAGGCAAGGTCAGTACAGCATTGAGTGAGGCTAATACCCCCATGATAATAAATACGTTCAACAATACAGCAATGTTAGCCACAATACCTGCAGTGTTGTAATATGCAATCATGAAGATCATGACCACGATAATACCGATTACCGCTGAGTTGATACCAGCATCAATAGCTGCTTGTCCCAAAGTAGGGCCTACAATCGCTTCTTCAACGATTTTAGCCGTAGTTGGAAGACGACCAGCTTTTAAAACGTTTGCTAAATCTTTTGTGTCCTCTACCGTAAATGAACCGGAGATAGATGAACTTCCGTTTGGAATTTCACCGTTAACAGAAGGGGCAGAATAAACCACATTATCCAATACGATAGCAATTGCATCTCTATTTTGAGCAGCTTTTGCCGTGATTTTTTTCCACTCACGTGCACCTTCACTGTTCATTTGCATACCAACAACAGGCTGGTTTTTCTCATCAAAGTTGGAGTTAGCATCTGTGATCACATCACCGGTCAATACGGCGCCATTATCCGGGCCTACTGCTTTGATGGCATATAGAGAAAGTTGTTCTGGTGTCTTTTGCTCAGGTTTTACAGCCCATAAAAGCTTCAGGTTGCCCGGAAGAATTGATTTTACTTCTGGACGTTGCAAGTAAGCGTTTACTTTGGACGTATCTTTTAAGGCAGCATTACCAACCATAGCGCCTGGCATAAGGGCCATTTGCTGGTTTTCGCCCATATAAACTGTTGGACGTAATACTTCAAATAATGGATTTTTCTGACCTAGATTAAGTGCCGCACTGTCTTTTTTAGCTTTATTGTCTTTTTGACCACCGGTTAGGTTAGAAAGTAAATCGTCTGACTTTTTCGTTGTGTCAGCAGGAGCATTGTTGTTCGCCGCCGGAGCAGCTTTTAAAGTGCTTGCTAATGTTCTGTCAATATTTTCTAATAACGGATAAACTTCTTGATTGGTGAAAGTTTCATAAAACTCCAATTTAGCTGAACCTTGAAGAAGATTACGTACACGGCTTTCGTCCTTTACACCTGGTAACTCAATTAAGATACGGTTTGTACCTTGTTGAATCTGGATGTTCGGTGAAGCAACACCAAATTTATCAATACGTGTACGTAGTACTTTGTATGAATTTTGAATGGCGTTGTCAGCTTCTTTTTGAAGGAACGATTCAACTTTTGAATCGGAATCACCCGGTTTAATCAAAGAAGCATTGTCTTTTGTTGAAAAGAATGTCGAAAGTGGGGTAGAAGCTCCAAGGGATTTGTATTCTTCCATGAATAAAGCTACGACCGTTTTCTGACTGGTTTTGCTTTTTGCTACCGCCTGTTCCAGCGCTTTGTTGAATTTCTCATCTTTTGGATTGTTGGCCAGATTACGGATCAATTCATCCAATGAGATCTCCATGGTAACGTTCATACCACCTTTCAAATCCAATCCTAAAGCCAGTTCATTTGCTTTTGCTTCCCGATAGGTGTATTTCGCAAAACCTAAATTGTACACTACTTCACCTGCCATTGAGTCTAGATAGCGTTTCTCCTTTACCAAATCTCCTTTGGCAAAATTATCTGCATCTCGCTCCACCTTGCGGGTCACCCAAGTAAATGATAGGGAGTATAGACACGCTAATGACACCACTATCACTAAAAGTTTAATCAGCCCTTTACCTTGCATCGTCTGTTATTAATTGTATTAATTTTAATGTTAAATACTGTTTATGTAATTGATAATTAGTTCTTGTTTAATCACACTTTACCAAGAATGGCAAAGGTATAAAATTTTTGTAGAATGAAAAGCTTTATTTATGCCATTTAGGTCAAAGGCATAAAATTAGAATAATTGCGGAAAAAAAGAAATATTTAACGCATTTATTTTATAAAAAAAAGGCCCTGATCTAACTTGATCAGGGCCTTTTTATCTTTTTTTAATACTATCTCAATGTATATTTAATACCGAAAGAGAAAGTTGATGCGTCAAAGTCAGAACCGTGGTTTAATGTCCAGTTTGGTTTCCAGTCAGCATGAAATCCGATAGGAGCAGCTGGGATTTTAAATTCTAGACCCAATTGTGGTCTTAAACCTACGAAAGTGACGTTGTCACCTGCATCAACAAATGTCAACTGCGCACCAACACCTGCATACCAACCCAAACCGTTTACACCACGGAATGGTCTAGCGTATTGATAATCCGCACCTACAGCTACAACGTTGTCATCAAACATCACCTGTGCCTGACCATTATTGGCGCCGCCCATAGATTGTTTGTATTGAACACCCCAAAGGTCACCGCCTGAACCATCGAAAACAACACCGATAGCAGCACGTTGCGGAGATTGAGCTTTTGCTTCTTGTGCACCAAATGCTAATGCTGCAACAGCAGCTAATGAGAGTAAGGTCTTTTTCATAATTATCTTTACTTATATTTTCAATTAATTAAAATTACTTTTCGTGTAAGCAAAAGCAAATAGCTTGCCAAAAAAAGAAGTAACGGTGGGAAATAACCTTTTGTATCAATTCATAACCGTTCTAATTTGTCTAACGATTGTAATTTGTTTATTTTATTTTTTTATATTGCTTATTTTTCTTAAATTTGCCTGGCAAATAGAAAACCCAATACATATTTGCCATGCAATTAGATCCACAAAAATTCGTAGCAGAAGGTCTCACTTACGATGACGTCTTATTAATTCCAGCTTATTCTGAAATTTTACCCCGTGACGTCGATACGAGTACCTCGCTGACAAAAAAAATCAAATTAAATATTCCATTGGTTTCTGCGGCAATGGATACAGTAACGGGTGCTGATTTAGCAATTGCGATCGCACAGGCGGGCGGTATTGGTATGTTACATAAAAACATGACTATTGCAGAGCAAGCTGCTGAGGTGCGTAAAGTAAAGCGTTCTGAAAGCGGCATGATCCAAGATCCGGTAACATTATTGGCTACTGCAACTGTTGGCGACGCCTTCAATATTATGAAAGAACATAAAATTGGGGGAATTCCAGTGGTTAACGAAAAAGGGCAGTTAGTGGGTATCGTCACTAATCGTGACCTTCGTTTTCAAAAAGATATGCGCCGTCCGATCAATGAGCTGATGACGAAAGATAATCTTGTCGTTGCCCCCGAAGGAACGGATTTGGTGAAAGCTGAAGAAATTCTCCAGAACGAAAAAATCGAGAAACTTCCTGTTGTGAATAAGGAAGGTATCCTGAAAGGTTTGATCACTTTTAAGGATATACAAAAATATAAGCACTATCCAAATGCTGCTAAAGATAGCCATGGTCGTCTATTAGTAGGTGCTGCTGTCGGTGTTACCCCAGATACATTGGACCGGGTTGAAGCTTTGGTAAAGGCAGGTGTGGACGTAGTAACCATTGATACTGCGCACGGACACTCTAAAGGTGTAATTGACAAATTGAAATTGGTGAAATCCAAGTTCCCAGAACTACAGGTGATCGTCGGAAATATTGCAACAGGAGCGGCTGCAACAGCATTAGCTGAAGCTGGCGCGGATGCTGTAAAAGTAGGTATCGGACCAGGCTCGATCTGTACAACCCGTATTATTGCAGGTGTTGGTGTTCCCCAATTATACGCTGTTTACGAAGTCGCTAAAGCGCTAAAAGGTACTGGAGTACCATTGATCGCTGATGGGGGGATCAAACAAACCGGTGATATCGCAAAAGCGATTGCTGCAGGGGCGAGCACCATTATGGCTGGATCGCTATTTGCCGGCGTAGAGGAAGCTCCAGGAGAAACTATTATCTACGAAGGACGTAAATTTAAATCCTACCGTGGTATGGGATCTATCGAAGCAATGGAAAAAGGTTCTAAAGATCGTTACTTTCAGGATGTGGAAGATGATATCAAAAAGCTGGTTCCAGAGGGTATTGTTGGTCGTGTTCCTTATAAAGGTACATTGGCTGAGGTCGTATATCAGTATATCGGTGGGTTGCGCGCTTCAATGGGTTATTGTGGTGCCGCAACAATTGAAAAACTACAGGAAGCACAATTTGTCCGTATTACAGGTGCCGGTTTGAGAGAATCTCATCCACATAATATCTCGATTACAAAAGAAGCTCCTAACTATAATAGCAGAGGCTAAACTGGGCTTTATTTATATAAAACCTGATAATTTGCATTATCAGGTTTTTTTGTGTAAAAATATTAGCAAGATAGCTCCAGTGATCGCGGGGAAATTTGTACTTTTATACCCTATTCTCAGGTTTTAAAATTTAAGGAGTTAATTTGGATTATTTAGCGGGTTTAAACCCTTCACAACGAGGAGCCGTAGAGCAAACAGAAGGCCCTGTCATGATTGTTGCAGGAGCTGGTTCAGGAAAAACACGGGTAATTACTTATCGTGTCGCACATTTGATTCAAAAAGGAATTGATCCATTCAATATCTTGGTCTTGACATTTACGAATAAAGCAGCCAAGGAAATGCGGGCGCGTATTGTTTCTGTCGTGGGAAGCGAAGCAAAAAATATTTGGATGGGAACATTTCACTCCGTATTCGCAAAGATACTTCGCGTAGAAGCCGAACTAATTGGATATCCCCGAAATTTTACCATCTACGATACCGATGATACCAAAAGTCTGCTACGTGCGATCCTAAAGGAAATGAACCTGGATGACAAATTATATAATGTCAATCATGTTTACGGTCGGATATCCCAAGCCAAGAATAACTTGATCTCGCCACAGGAGTACAATAAGAACGAAGCTATATTAGCTGAGGATATTTCGAATGGACGTGGTCAATTGGGACAGATTTACATGACCTATGCACAGCGTTGTTACCGTGCAGGTGCCATGGATTTTGATGATCTCCTGTTCAAGACAAATGTTTTATTGAACAAACATCCTGAGGTATTGCACAAATACCAGCATCAATTCCGTTACCTCATGGTCGATGAGTATCAGGATACGAACTTTTCCCAGTACCTGATTGTAAAACGACTGGCGGCCGTCAATGAAAATATCTGCGTTGTCGGTGACGATGCACAGTCTATATATGCCTTTCGGGGAGCAAATATCCAGAATATTCTGAATTTCCAGAAAGATTATCCAGATGTGAAGATCTTTAAATTGGAACAAAATTATAGATCCACCAAAATGATCGTTAATGCAGCCAATTCGGTAATTGCTAATAATCAGAACCAGCTGGAAAAAAATGTTTTTTCGGATAATGAAGAAGGAGAGAAAATTAAGGTTTCACGCGCCTTCTCTGATAACGAAGAGGGGAAAATCGTTGCGGACCAAATCATTGAAGAGAAATCTCTGAAGGGACTCAATTACAAAGATTTTGCGATTCTTTATCGGACCAATGCGCAGTCAAGGGCGATGGAGGAGGCCCTGCGGAAGATCAATATACCTTATAAAATCTATGGCGGGACATCTTTCTACCAAAGAAAAGAGATTAAAGACCTGATTGCTTATTTCCGTCTTACTTTTAATCCCAATGACGAGGAGGCCCTGAAACGTGTTATCAATTACCCACGTCGGGGGATTGGAGATACAACCATAGAGAAGATTATGATTGCTGCAGATCAAAATCAATATCGTATATGGGATGTTGTTGCCAATTCAGCGCATTTTCTGGATGGTCGTAGTGCGACCTCAGTAGGTGGTTTTGCGCAGATGATACAGAGTTTTCAGGCATTGGCTAAAAATAACAATGCATTTGATACCGCCATGCATATCGCACAGCATTGTGGTATATTGAAAGAACTATACGAAGATAAATCTGTCGAAGGATTAGCGCGTTATGAAAATATTCAGGAGCTACTTAATGGTATTAAGGAGTTTTCGGAACGCGAGGATATTGAAGAGCGTGGTCTTGATGTATACATGCAGGATATTGCTTTGTTGACCAATGATGACAACGATAAAGATCCAAATGCAGATACGGTTTCCTTGATGACAATACACTCTTCCAAGGGACTTGAGTTTCCAATCGTATTTATTGTAGGTCTTGAAGAAAACTTGTTTCCCTCTCAGTTGTCATTGAATTCCAGATCGGAATTGGAAGAAGAAAGAAGACTTTTTTACGTTGCTGTTACCAGAGCTGAAAAAAAATTACTACTTTCGTATGCTACTTCGCGATATCGTTGGGGAACGTTGAATAATTGCGAACCCAGTCGTTTTTTGGATGAATTGAATCCTGCTTGTCTTGCATTGGATTTTAAACCACGACAAACTTCCGCCTCAGCCGGCAGTTTTCAGGGCGAACGAATTGCATGGCAACAAAAGGATAGTGACGATGTGTTTTCGAAACCTAAGCCTAAGCCAATGGTCAAAACAACGTCGATACTGCCAAAAGCCCACAAACCTACTGCGGGTTTTGCTCCTTCTGACACATCAAATCTTCAGGTCGGCATGGAAGTTGAACATGAACGCTTTGGATTTGGTAAGGTTGTCAACCTCGAAGGAAACAAAGGAGATATAAAAGCAACTATTTTCTTTAAAGAGTTGGGGCAGAAACAATTGTTGCTTAAATTTGCAAAACTTAGAATAATTCAATAATAAAATACCAAAACGAGATCTTAACCGTTTAATAGGTACTTATATTAGCTATATGAACTTTGACTACAACAGCACTAGGCCAAAATTGATCCTTGCAGAATATGGCCGCAATGTGCAAAATATGGTAGATTACATCTGTACTTTACCCACAAAGGAAGAACGAAATAAACATGCCCAAATCGTGATCGACATGATGGGGGTACTGAACCCACATTTGAGAGACGTTTCTGATTTTAAGCATAAACTTTGGGATCACCTACAGATCATCTCAGATTTTAAGCTTGATATTGACTCGCCTTATCCTATTGCTACAGCCAAAAGTGTTAAACACGAAGTCGAGCATTTAGGTTATCCTCAGCATTCGATTAAATTCAAACATTACGGATTTACAGTGGAGAAAATGATCGATAAGGCATTGAAGGTAACTGATGAATCCAAGCGGGAGCAGATGGTTATTGGTATCGCCAATTTTATGAAAATGGCGTACCTTACCTGGAACAAGGATTCCGTATCTGATGAATTGATCATTCAGGACCTGAAAGAACTGTCTGGATACCAATTAACCTTACCAGAAGGTACGGTATTGACCAAACTTGATTTTAAAACCCCGCCTCCGGGAAATCGTGTCAAAGGACCGGCAACGACCAACTCTGGTGGAAATAATAATAACAACAATAATAACAATAGTTCTTCAGGTTATCAGTCAAAAGGCAGTGGTGGCAGCAAACCCCGTATGTCAAATAACAATAACAACATGAAGCGCAATAACTTTGGTAGCAATAACAATAATAACAACAATAGAAATAGAAAACCTCAAA
Source organism: Sphingobacterium sp. NGMCC 1.201703 (assembly GCF_047784615.1). Classification (NCBI taxonomy): domain Bacteria; kingdom Pseudomonadati; phylum Bacteroidota; class Sphingobacteriia; order Sphingobacteriales; family Sphingobacteriaceae; genus Sphingobacterium; species Sphingobacterium sp. NGMCC 1.201703. Next base: position 404,481 of record NZ_JBLOHD010000007.1, read on the forward strand.
ATAATTACAATAATAAAAGAGGCTAGTTCTTTAAGTTTTTAGTTTAAGAAGCAGGCAATTGCGAAGTGATTCATAGATTTCTTTACAATTGCCTTCTTTATTTATAGCATGGATTTGTCTGTCAGCTTTGGTTTAGATATTGGATCAATAAAATCTGATACGATCTTGATTTGTTGATCGGACAATGCCATAAAATTTTTTAGTATAATTTCGTTGATTTTAAGAATCCTGCAATGTCATTTAGTGGCATAAGCTAAATTATAAGTCGGGTTTTGGTGTAATAAGAAGATATCAGTTATATAAATGAATGCATTTGAAATAATCGGTGGAAAACCGTTAAAGGGAGAGATTATTCCTCAGGGAGCAAAAAATGAAGCTTTACAGATTCTGTCAGCAGTTTTACTGACTGAGGAACCCATGACCATCAGTAATATTCCCGATATTAAGGATGTCAATAAATTAATTGATCTATTAGGCGCGTTAGGCGTTAAGATTGATCGGATAGACAAAGATACTTACGTTTTTGAGGCGAAAGATATTAATATAGATTATTTCCAATCGCCTGAATTTAAAGAGAAAGGTGGTGGCTTGCGTGGTTCTATTATGATTGTCGGACCATTGTTGGCTAGATTTGGGAAGGCTGCCATTCCAAAACCAGGGGGTGATAAAATTGGGCGCCGACGTTTGGATACCCATTTTCTGGGCTTTGAAAAACTAGGAGCCAAATTTGTTTACGATGCTTCAACACATTTCTTTAATGTGGATGCTACTGAACTAAAAGGTAACTACATCTTATTGGACGAGGCTTCTGTTACTGGTACAGCAAATATCGTTATGGCTGCTGTATTGGCCAAAGGAACAACAACCATTTACAATGCGGCGTGCGAACCTTATTTGCAACAGCTCTGTAAGATGTTGAACCGGATGGGAGCAAAGATATCGGGTATTGGATCCAATTTATTGACCATTGAAGGTGTAGAACGCCTTGGCGGAACATCTCACCGCATGTTACCTGATATGATCGAGATCGGCTCTTTTATTGGATTAGCCGCAATGACAGGTTCTGAAATTACTATTAAAGATGTTTGTTTCCAGGAACTGGGTGTAATTCCATCGGTATTCTCACGTTTAGGGATTCAGTTTGAACTACGCGGGGATGATATCTTTATTCCGGCTCAGGATTCTTACGAAATTGATACATTTATAGATGGTTCTATCCTGACCATATCGGATGCGCCATGGCCTGGATTCACACCGGATCTATTGAGTATTATTCTCGTAGTGGCAACACAAGCAAAGGGAAATGTTTTGATTCACCAAAAGATGTTTGAAAGTAGACTGTTCTTTGTCGACAAATTGATCGATATGGGTGCACAGATTATTTTATGTGATCCGCACCGTGCTACTGTCATTGGTTTGAACAAATCACACACACTGAAGGGTATCGAAATGACATCTCCAGATATCCGTGCAGGAGTATCCTTATTGATCGCGGCATTATCTGCGAAAGGTAAATCTGTGATTCACAATATCGAGCAGATCGAACGTGGCTATCAGGATATCGAGGAGCGTTTACGTAAGCTAGGGGCAGATATCAAACGTGTAGATGTTGAACCAAAAGGTCACTAGTATCCATTTTGGAAAAAGTAATCCATACAAGATAATTTTTTATAATTATAGCCCTGGAGAGAATCTAGGGCTTTTCTGTGAAACTAGATAGGAATAACAAAACTTGAATAAATAGAAAAGGAGTTGACAGAGTCAACTCCTTTTCTATTTATTCGCTATCCCATTATACCAAAGGAGCTGGTGCTTCTTCTTCAAATAAAGGAAACTCTTTGATAATATTGTACCAAGTGATCACTTTTTTGATATCTGATGTATATACACGGGATTCATCATGACCAGGAGCGACTTCGCGGAAGAACTCTCGCAATGTAGCAGCATCCGATTTTGTATCAGGCAAGGTCAATCCTTTTTCTTTAATGGTCTCAAATATATCCAAAAGGCGGATTTCTTCTTCGTCACCATAAATCGTGATATCTTCCAATGTTGCCATTTTTGTTGAAGATAAACTTACCACTGTCTTAATTTTTGCTTGATCAAGGGTTTCCAGAATAAAACCACCCTTATTTTGTCCAACCAATTTGAACAATCCTGGTTTACCAGTTACAGATACTAATGCTCTTAAATTCATCTTAATTTTTTTTAAACCTCCAGAATTAATCTTCGATTACTTCAATTGATAAAATGCGGTCTCCTTGTCTGATATCGTCTACTACATCAACATTCTCGATTACTTTTCCGAAACAAGTATGGTTACGGTCCAAGTGCGCTGTGTTGTTGCGGCTATGGCAAATGAAAAATTGAGAACCACCTGTATTGCGTCCGGCATGAGCCATCGACAATACACCTCTATCATGGTACTGATTTTCTCCTGTTAATTCACAGTCGATTTTATAACCGGGGCCACCAGTTCCAGGGATACCTGCAGCGCCTTCGCGTGAATTTGGACAACCACCTTGAACCACAAAATCAGGGATAACACGGTGGAAAGCCAATCCATCATAATAACCTGATTTAGCAAGTTTAATGAAATTTGCTACTGTATTTGGAGCATCAGCTGTGTAGAATTGCACAGTCATGTCGCCTTTTTCTGTTTTAATAATCGCTTTACTCATGTTCAAAAATTTTTATGAAATACAAAGATAATGTTTCAGAGTGAAATGCGAAGTAATTCGCAGATTCCATTTTTTAAAATTGCATGATTTGTCGCGGGATGACCTTTAGAATAATGTGAAATATTTTTTATATTTATGTCAGCTAGCCGGTTATAATTTAAATCATGTCAAATCTGCATAAATTAGTTATCAGGGAATGGTCCGAGGCAGATCGACCCCGCGAGAAATTAGTAAGTCAGGGAAGGAGAGCTCTTTCCGATGCGGAGCTATTGGCGATTCTGATTGGCTCGGGTTCGATGGATGAAAGTGCTGTAGCACTTTGCCGACGAATTTTAGCGGATGTCAACAATAGCTTGGATACGCTTTCAAAGATGGATGTCAACGAATTGAGTCGATATAAAGGTATTGGTGAGGCCAAAGCGATATCCATCATCGCCGCATTGGAGCTGGCACGACGTAAGAAGGAATCTCCGTCCGAGGCAAAAAAAGTTTTGAATAGCAGTAAACGTGTATATGATTTTATGAAACCTATTTTACAGGATTTACCGCATGAGGAGTTTTGGACACTCTACCTGAATACCGGATGCAAATTATTGGATCAGCAACTTATTGGTCGTGGCGGAAATGATTTCACTCCTGTCGATGTCCGCATCATTCTGAGAAATGCCCTTGCAATAAAAGCCCATTCCATCGTACTGATTCACAATCATCCCTCTGGCACTTTGCAACCCAGTAATGCTGACAGAATTCTGACGCAAAAAATTGTTGAAGCATCAAAAATTATGGATATTAGGGTAAATGATCACCTGATCTTTACTGACAATGGATATTATAGCTTCAGAGATGAAGATATAATAGATTAGCTATAGGAATCTAACATGAACAAAAATAATATTGAGCGATTTACAGATAGGGTCGTGGATTATGAGAAATTTAGACCCAATTATCCAAAAGAAATTATTCAGATTCTCGGCGAAAAGATCGGTTTCAATAAGAGATGGCTGGTTGCAGATATCGGTAGTGGTACAGGTTTATCGACACAGCTATTTTTGGAAAACGGAAATGATGTCTTTGCCGTTGAACCAAACCGGGAGATGCGCGAATCCCTTGTACATCATTTTAAAACATACAGGAATTTAATCGCATTAAATACGACCGCCGAAGATACATCCATAGAGTCGGGCTGTGTAGATCTGATTTTCGCTGGTCAATCTTTTCATTGGTTTGATCGTAACGCCTGTTATAAGGAATTTAATCGTATTCTCACGAAAAGCGGTCATATCGTACTGGTCTGGAATCAACGGGACCCGACAGATGCTTTCCAGCAGGAATATGAACAATTTTTACGTCAGCATATTCCTACTTATCAATCTGTCAGTCACAAAAATATAAGTGATGAAGATCTTCGGGATTTTTTTGTGGATAGGCCAATGACAAAAGTTTCTTTGCAGAATCAACAAGTGTTTGATCTGAAATCCTTTCTGGGAAGAGTGAGGTCATCTTCTTATTTCCCGAAAGATGGGGATGAAAATAAAACCTTATACGATGACCTCCGTTTACTATTTGAAAAGTATGCAATTTCTAAACGTATCGTGTTTAAATATATTACCGAGATCTATATCAGTTAAAATAAGCCCGGCGAATGCGTGGAAGCTCTTGGACAACAGCTGTTCTTTTTACATTGAAAACACGCCCGGTAAGGGAAAGGATGTCTTTAGTGTTGTCATATGTTTAGGAAGGCTTTTATAGGAAAGGGCATTCCTTTTTTATGGTCCCCAGTTAAATAGGATAGGAATACAGTACTGATAGTTAAAAAAATGTTAAACATACCATTGAAAAAGGGACATGGCATTTTATTTGGAAGTAGTTGAGGGATAAGTTAAAAAGATATGTTTGGAGTTGATTTAATATTCTTTAGACGGTTTTTAGTTTTATTGCCAATTTTCATGTTGGCAAGCCGGTCAAATGGTCAACAGTTTACTTCCTTCGGTAATGGAGAAGGAAACTTTCATTTGGCTAATCGTTGGATAGATCCTTTTTTTCCATTAAATATCCATGCTAATATGGTTGCATTAGCTCCGGTCACCAATGATAAAACTAAGAGCACAGGGGCGAAAGAAACTATCGATAAGGTAAGTGACTGGACAGCTGAGACTACCAACCCCATTGTGGAGCATAACAAACCTAAAGCAGAGATAAAATACTCTTCTTCCGGTACAAGTACATTATATCGCGTGGCACTTGATAAACAGCTCGACGAACGTTACGATGGAAAGCAAGTTTTTGTGGATGCAAAAGGGGTAAAATATATAATTGATTCGAAATACAGAAAGCAGGTCATCAAATAATAATATAGTGACGTTAAAATGTTTTTATAATATTGTTATGAAGAAATTTTGATACGTAAAAGGGACATCCATGGATGTCCCTTTTACGTATCAGCTATAACTTCTACCGTAATATTTTTAGTAGATAATCCTTATCGAGGTAAAAAGTGTTTAAACTTCCTCCATCTTCGAGAATAGTGCTACTGATTTCCTTCTTATGTTGTTGTAGTGTCTGGATTTTATCCTCAACGGTGTTTGGGCTGATCAGACGAACGGCAGTGACATCCTTCCGTTGACCAATACGATAAATGCGATCGATCGCTTGCTGTTCCACGGCCGGATTCCACCAGGGGTCGACCAGGTAGACAACATCTGCCGCTGTAAGGTTAAGACCTGTACCTCCGGCCTTGAGGCTGATGAGAAAAACGCGGATATTTTGATCGGATTGGAAATCGCTGACCAGCTGCCCACGGTTTCTGGACTGACCCGTCAGCGTAAGCGACGGTATCCCATTTTTATCCAATGCTTCTTTAATCAGTCGCAACATGCTCACAAATTGCGAGAATACAATGATTTTATGTTGATCTTTTTTATGTTGGATCTGTTCCACAAGCATTTCAATCTTTGCCGAATCTTCCGCCGATGTTAGGTCTTCACTTTGGAGTAATTTACTGGAATTACAGATCTGACGTAATTTGGTTAAACCTTTAAGGACATGCATGGGGCTTTTCTTGATTTCATCCCCGTCTTTGGCTGAGATAAACTCGCGGAATTCTTTTTCATAGAGATCATAGATCCTGCGTTGTGCAGTTTTCATTTCACAATAGAGCACCAATTCATTTTTTGCGGGGAGATCATCCAGGACATCTTGCTTGGTTCTCCGCAGGATAAAAGGTTTGATTTTTTCCTTCAGCATTTTTTTTCTTTTGCGATCGTGAAAAGCATCAATCGGAGTTGTATACACGTCCTTAAAATACTTTTTATTCCCCAATAGACCCGGAACAGTAAAAGAAAGCTGTGCAAATAGATCCATCGTATTATTCTCAATAGGCGTTCCTGTTAGAATAATACGGTTTCTCGACCGCAATAGATTTACCGCTTTGTACCGCTGTGAATCCGGATTTTTGATGTGCTGAGATTCATCAAGTATGACATAGTTGAATGTCAGTTTCTTTAATCTATTGATATCGGTCAATAGGTTGTGGTAAGAAATAAGCACAATATCCAGTTTTTCAAACTGATCCGCGATGTCGCTTCGGTTTGGCCCTTCAAGAATCATGGTGTTAAATGAAGGCAGAAATTGCTGAATTTCATGTTTCCAGTTAAAAATCAGTGTGGTGGGGAGAACCAATAGTGTCGGAGGCATTCCCTTTGCTTTTTGGGTCGCTAGAAAGGCGAGGATTTGGACAGTTTTGCCTAATCCCATATCATCGGCAAGGCAGGCTCCAAAATTTAGCTTGTCCAAAAAGTTGAGCCATTGCAGCCCCTGCTGTTGATAAGGCCGTAAATCTCCGACAAAAATCTCCGGTAATTGTACCGGTGGATATGTTGCCAATGTGGAAAGCTGATTTTTTAAATGGCTAACCTCAGCAGATACTTGCTGATCCATGTCTTGTTTATCAAAAAGCTGGTCTATTTCATTAAACTTATACTTGGGTATCTGAATAAGTTCATCTTCTATAATTTCTGCTGCGTTAAAGTAAGCCTCAAATTTTTCCAGCCATTCCTCAGGTAAAATACCGAGGGTGCCATCATCCAGCGCGATAAATTGGGAACGGTTTCGAATTGCTTTTTCAAGTTTTTTCAATGAGACACTCTTGGGGCCAAATTTGACCTGTACAGTGGCATTAAACCAATTTTGTCCGCTTAATACCTCGATCTGTATTTTACCTTTAAACTGGCTCAGCTTATTTCCCCTTATGGTATTGAACCCAATAATCTGGATACCATGATTACGCCATTCATCGAATGCATTCAGAAACCAGTTTTTATCCAAGAAATATTTACGGTGCAAATAAAGATGTTGAAAGCTATCGTCATCCAACTGTTCCTGAAAGTAGGCATGTTGCTTGAGTAGCAGCGAAATCACTTTGGTTTCTAGTTCTTTTTTGCGTTCTACCAAAAATTGGGATCCCTTTGCATCGGTTCCAAATATGTTTCTCTTACTCAGTATAGGAACTTCAACATCCCCATAACGCATGACCGGTATAATATTTACGAAATCTTCTGATTCTTCCAGAAAAATGAGTGCCTGTATATCTTCATAGTACAGGTTTTCCTTCAGTTGCGGTTTGCTCGCTTTGGGGATATCTTTGAAATTTAATTCTACTGAATTGGCAAGAGGATCTAGAAATAATTCGTTAAACTCTTTAAACTTGTTGCGATGTATGCGCAATTGATCGCCTTTGTTTCCAAATAAACGAATCAATTTGAGATGGAGTTTATTCTCTACAAGGAAAAGCTGTTTTTTTATCAGGATGAACTGATCAAAAAGAATATTCAGATCCTGCAGGTCATAAACGATACCATGAATGGATAGTTCCCCTTTGATGCTATAGAATGCATCGTTTTGTTCCACAAATAATCTGATATTTCCTTTGTTTGAGCTGAGCTGAACCGGGGATAATGATGTAGCCGTTATATTCTCTGCTTTCTCATAATCGTGTAGGTAAAAATCTATTGCCAATGGATTTTTGGCGATGGCACGCAAACTCCTTTCAATGGTGACATCTGCTTGCTGTAAAGGTTGGGACAGCAGGTTGATTGCCGCAAAAAACTGGGTTTCTTCGACAGAGTCAGTCTGCCAAATGCGCGTTTGACTTTCCAGGAGCGAAATGGGATTTTTTGGGGTACCCGATTTCGAAAGCGTTGACTGGCATAACAATACCTGTAATTGCTTATAGTAGCGATTGCGGGTTAATACAATAAAAGTATGTTGGTGTTCTCCGGAAGTTTTGGGTTGTTTGGTCGATGGCTCGAGTAGATCAAAATCGTCTATAGAGGTAAGCTGCTTGTCTTTTAAAACGAATTGCAGCTCAGCATTTTTGACCTGGGCTGAAAAGTAGTTTTCCAGCGAGGGTTCATTTTCCAAACCATATTGAACGGCAGCTTTTTTAAGTAGATTTCGATAACGGTTAAAGTCGAAAAAAGATAGCCAGTTTTCTTGTCCGAATAGCTTGGTTAATGTTGCTTTTTGGTGTGTACAAAAGCCTGTTTGCGTACAGTTGCAGAACAGGGAAGTGACAGGTGATTTGTAAATAACCATTACCTGAAAATTCGTGTAGCTTTCGATTACCTGAAAGGTCGCCTGATTAAATTCCATCTCCTGGACATTGATCTGGATATTTCCCAGGATGGTGTCCATCCACGGAAAATAAGAATACCGACTTACTGTCCCGAAATCTATTGTTGTTAATGTATGTTGATGGAACTCCATACTCGGTTAGATTAAAAATTAAAATTCATACCGCCATAGTAATTTCGCAATGGTGCTGGATTGAAATACCGGCCACCGAAAGCATTAATGTCATTACCTAGACTATACTTTTGGTTCAGCAGATTGTCAGCACCAGCAAAAATACCAACTTTGTACCTATGACTTATAGCTTTGCTCCAGGATATTTTGCCTTGCAAAAGGTGGTACCGTTTTGCAAATACAGTATTGGCATCGTCCAATGGTATGGCTGCGGTCAAATTGGAAAGTAGGTCCAAACGAAGCTCACAGGGGAAAAGCACATTTAAGCTGTTTACCCAAACTGTTTTTGGTACCGCAGTAAGTTTGTTGCCAGTATAATCTTTATCCCCAACCTGGTAGTTTTTAAAAGAATAATTATTTAGGGAGAGGTTGCTTCCAACCCGTAGGCTACGGATGAGCCCAGCCGACTTGGGTGTTATCAAATAAAGTAGTATGGACGCCTCAAATCCCTTTTGATCTATTTTTCCTGCGTTCTGAAAATATTCTGCTCCGGTTTCGCGTACCTGCCGGATGATGGCATTCTCCATTTGGTAGCTGTATGCGGCCGCATCCAATATCATTCGACGGTTCCACAGATGCCAGCGTATACCGAATTCATGGTTGGTGCCGATTTCTGGTCTGAGTTCGTCATTGATCGCATTGTCTGATGAGCGCACTTCCGCAATCGTTGGTGCAGAAAATCCCTTTGAAATTGAAGCCCGGGCTGCGAATGTTGGAGCCAGCATGTAGGAGACAGCGGCCCGCGGCATCCAGGTGTTGCCAAAATCGATATGCGATTTATCTTTCTGTTCAGTCGGATAGCGTTGTTGATAGGCTATTTTATTCGTATTTAGCCCCATGGATAATTCGACCTGTAACCGCTCTGACCAGGCTAGCTGTGCACGTGCAAAGAATGTCTGCTGACTATTTTCCAGTTTGTCTTTGGCCTGTGGATTTCCGGCCTGCCCTTGGTTATTGTCATAATTATCTATATCGTACCAGCCTTTTTGAGCCTCTATACCCATTTGCAGTTCATACTTTACTTTTTTGTAGAGTTGATCTACGTAGGATAAATATAGCCGTGTTCCTAAGTTTTTCTCATCCCTTTTTTCGTAATTAGTGATAAAGGGATTTTTGATCTGGTTGGACGAGCCGAATACATTGGCAAACAAGGTTAATTTGGAACTGATACTCGTTAGGTTACTTACACCGCCAAAAATGGTTTTATCATAGATTGCCGCTTTTTGTTCCGCGGCACTTGGGTTCGGTCCGGCTTTGGGACGGGATTGGCGGCGATCGCTCTCCATCTGTGCCGCAGTAAGACCTCCGGGAGTTTGATACGCTAGATCGGTGTAGAATCCCGTGAATTTGAGTTCTGAACGCTTGGCATAATGCCAGTTATAGTTCAGTTGGATGTTTTTCCTGTTTAGCGATGAATGTTGACGATAACCGTCGCTGCGTGTCCAGCTCTGATTGATAGCCAATTGTTGAGTCTGATTGATTGGAAGTACAGCATTGAGCTGCTGTTGGAATAAGCCATAGGAACCCCCTGTTATCTGTAAGCTGACTTGGGGTTTGGCTAGGGTATTAAAACCTTTGCTGTAGAGTGAAATTACCCCGCCGGAGTTGGCGCCGTATATAGAACCATCTGGACCTTTCAAAATATTGATCTGATCGATCGCGTAAGGATCTATCAGATTCAGATAGGTATTTCCCCCTGCATCTGTAAGTGGAAAATCATCGAGATAGATCTTGACATTGCGGATGCCAAACGGAGAACGGAGCATACTGCCGCGTAATGCCAAACGATAGCTCCCCGGAGAGCGTTCTTCCATACGTATTCCGGGTACCGTATTCATTACAGCGACAAGACTCGAGGATTGCTGGGATTGGATATGCTGTTGACCTAATACAGCAGCGGATGACGTCAGCCTTAGCAAAGGTTGTTTATTGAAATAAGCTTTGATTTCGACCTGTTCAAGCCTGTTGTGCGTGCTGTCAGCTGTTTGGGCATATAATTTACCGCATAGAAAAATCGCGGCAATTAGGTGTTTTTTTTTCATTGCTAATGGTAAGATAGGCTTAGTCTGCAAATTCCTGGCTAAAATATAATTCAAAAACCGCCTTGGCCTTGTTGTATTTCAAACATTGATAATTGGCATATACCGAACTCGTCGGCATACATAAGGTATTGGACATTTTATCCGTTGAAAAATCCTTGCTTAAGCACCCACGTTTGAGATCGAATCTGTTATTGGTTGAAATATTTTCAATCGAGAATGCATTTTCATCCATCAAATAATTTGATTGACTTGAGCGTATATAATCCTCTTGATAGATCAATTCTGCTGCAATGCTGTAATCCACTGTCCCATTCGCATAATAACAATCCGATTGACGCAGTAAATTGGATACCTGTATATCCCGATACAATGTTTTAAAAAGCTTATTTTTTTGATCAAAAAACAGGATTTCAATCTGATGCTTTCCTGTTTCATAGACAATGTATGCGACATCATTCGCTTTATTTCCAAAAATATCCCCTTTTGTTTGCGCCAGAATATGAAGATACGCATGATGCTCAAAATAATCTTTTTGGTCTTCCCCTAGATCTGCACGCAGTTTTAGATCTAATTTTTCAAAGAGCCCCGCATCAGCTAATTTGGTTAACTGTTGCCGTTGCTGACTGGCCATTTCCTCTGTCCGTGGATTCGAATAGGTAGACGTATCAAATACAGGAGTTAAGGCGTGGCGACTTTCGGTAATCTGTTGATTTTGATGATCGACAGCACTGTCTTTCGTCGAAATAACCCGAGGATTAGATTGCGTGATCTGCTGACAGGATAATAAACCAAAAAGCAGAATGTAGAGAAAAATCGTCTGTAAATTCATATGTAATCTTCAACGGGGAGTCCACCTAACGGATTTTAGATGGAGTCATCATATCGGCTAATTTAACGATTTTATAGATAAGAACGCTTGCAGGCTCCTGTTAAATTAAAATGCTTCATTCAGTCCAAGGAAGAAGCCGCGGGATCCATATTTTCCTATAGCATAGTCCAGACAAAGGTTTGTTCGGGTGGCTTTGTTAAATAGGACACGTAATCCGGCACCACCCCCCGGCTGCCATCTTTCAAATAGTTTTGTCCCCAATTCATCGCTAGCACTTTGGAGATTAAAAAATGCAGCCCCGCTTAAAAAACGATTTTTTAAAATAGGGAAACGGTATTCTGTTTCGGCATAGGCAAAAGAAAGTCCTTTGAAATAACCAACGGTATAACCACGACCAGTCCTTACTGCAGCATCTCTTCCTGTTCCCGGGAGGTCAAAATAAGGGAGGACACCGCCAAGCTTGTAAGAACCCCAATACCAAAAGGCGAGTACATGTGCCGGATCTGATTGCGATAAACTAAAGTATTTACGAAAGTCGGTTGTTAGTTGGACAGCACTTTTGCTACTGCCCAGCAATGTTGTGTTCCACCGCAGGCCAATGTCCGAATAGATCCCCTTATAAGGTCTGTTGGGATTATCACGGGTGGTATACTGCATATTCAATAAGAGGCCGTTGGAGTTGTAGCTATCTGGAGCAAATCCATGCTTTTCGGTATAAATGGTGTTTGGTGTAATATCTCCATTTGGGCCACTGCTTGTTATTTTTCGGCGCAGGTCGAATGCCAATCCGGCCCCTAAAAATAAACCATCCGCAACTTTTTTATAGACTTTTTCATTAAAAGTAAAGGCGTTGTATTTGGCTCCATATTTTTTATGTTCCGGATTGGCAAGTATTTCCTCCGCCTCATTAGTCCATTTTCCCTGTGGGGTCATACCTAAGCCAGCATCAAGCGCCACCATTTTGACCAACGCAAAAGCTCCCTGAAAGTTTAACTTATTGTTTGGAGTAAATACATTATGGCTAATGTAGAAAACCATAATATTTTTGGTGGTAATGGAGGCAGACGTTGCTGCAATCGACATGGTTGTCGTTTTTGGATCGCCCAGTACTTTTCCGGCAACGGCCTTGATTCCTATCTGTCCGCCAATCGTCGGATTATAAGCGATGTTTGGCATCAGGGTAATCGGAGAACGTTTACTCGATCTTTCCTTTTTGCGTTTGGGGTGAATAATCCGGCCAATTAGATCCGAGATGTCATATTGATTGGCCAGAATAGAGTCACGTTGTTTTTTATAGAAGGAGGTCGAATCAATTTCAGTTTCGGATTGAGCCACAAGCCTATTGGATAGCAGTAGGAAGCAAGGTAGGAAAAAACAGAACGTGAATAAATTATGACGACGTAAAAATTGCTGCATACCTTCGGGTTTATCTTCAATCTAAACGTCAAAAATATTAAAATGTTTTCTAAAGCGATAAAGCCAACCCCCACAGCATGTATCGTTGCATAGGCGAATATGCGTGGTAAGACCATTTGTCCAGATGAATTGGCATAAGCTTATGGTCAATGCTATGGTCAGGGTTATTTTCCACAGAAGGACAGAATCCGGTAATTAAACTTGGAAGTAAGCGCAAATTTATCTTAGTTTTGATTATCTAATTCGGAAATATGATCAGGAAAAATATATATTGCTGCAGTTTAGCCTTACTGCTGATCACTGGCTTTGTAGAAGCACAGGAACTCTATATGCCAAGAAATATTAAGCAGGCCATTGAAAAAGGTACGCGTACTATAACTGGTGTGCCGGGCAAAAATTACTGGCAAAACTTTGGGAAATATGATGTGAAAGTACAGTTGGATCCTGCTGCGAAAACAGTTCATGGAAGTGAGACAATTTTGTATACCAATAATAGCCCCGACACCTTAAAGCAATTGGCGATCCGATTTGTGAATAATGTGCACAAGCCTAATGCCGTAAGAGCTAATTATGCCTCTGACGACTACCTGACATCAGGGCTAAAAATAAAATCATTTAAGCTCAACGGGCAGGTTTATGACGTGAACAGTGGGGAATGGGGGACAGTCAAGCTTGGTGATTTTGGACAGAAAATCCTTCCTGGAACGGTGGCTACCTTAGAGATTAGCTGGGAATATCCTTTATCGGTGGAGAGTGATCGCGAAGGCCTCCTCAATGCATCTACTTTTTATTGTGCTTATTCTTATCCACGTATATCTGTATATGATGATTACAATGGCTGGGACGTTTTGGAACATAACGGCAGACAGGAGTTCTATAATGGTTTCAATGATTATCAGTTTGAAATTACTGTTCCTAAAAATTTTGTTGTATGGGCTACAGGCGAGCTTCAGAATGCTGCAGAGGTATTACAGAAACCTATTTTGGAACGTTTTGAGCAATCGAAGCAAAGTGATGTGCCTATTCATGTTGCTACAGCATCTGAGATGAAAGAGGGTAGGGTGACCGCACAGCAGGATTGGAACAAGTGGAGGTTTAAAGCGACTTATGTTCCTGATTTTTGTTTCAGTGTGAGTGACAATTACATTTGGGACGCCGGTAGTGTGGATTTAGGAACGAAACGCGTCAGTGTACAATCCAGTTACGTCGCCGGTACTCCTGATTTTGAACAGTATATTGGCTGGCAGCAATATTGCATCGACTGGTTTTCCAAAAATTGGCCCGGTGTGACCTATCCTTACCCGACGATGACTGCAGTACAAGGGTTTGCGGATATGGAATACCCGATGATGATCAATGATTCAAGTGTACCTGATAATTTTGTTGATGCACGACAAACAGCAGATCATGAGATCGCGCACACCTATTTTCCATTTTATATGGGAATTAATGAAACCCGATATGGGTATATGGACGAAGGCTGGGCTACTGCACTTGAATTTTGGATTGGTAATGCAGAAATCGGGGCCGAAAAGAACAAGGAGCTCTTTAAAGATTCACGGGTGAAACGATATATTTCTGATCCGTCCACAGAAGAGGATCAGCCTTTGATTACCATGACTTCACAGTTAAATGGTTTGGGATACGGAAATAACGCTTATATTAAAGCCGCCTTATCCTATATCGCATTGCGGGATTATTTAGGGGATGCGGTATTCAAAAAAGCCTTGCATCATTATATGGATCTTTGGCATGGTAAACATCCAACACCATGGGATTTCTTTTTCAGTATCAATGCTGGAGCTGGCCAGAATTTAAACTGGTTCTGGAAGAATTGGTATTTTACAAATAATTATATTGATTTAAAGGTGGATAGTTTCAGACAATCCGGAAATAAAAATACGCTTTCGATCACCAATGTAGGGGGATTTGCTATTCCATTTGACGTCTTGATTACCTATACGGACGGCACGGTGGAAACCAGACATCACACGCCGGCAATTTGGCAACAGCATGAAAAACAGGCAACAATCAGCTGGTCATCCGCAAAGAAAGTGAAGAAAATTACGTTGGATGGCGGTGTTTTTATGGACTATACAGCCAAAGACAATGACTGGGAAGCTGTAAAATAACGATGTATCTATGTCCATCTCCTTTCTATAGGGAGATGGATATACAAAAAACTTTAAACTTGACTGAAAACTTCAAAATTTTGCTATATAAAATTAACTGTCTGTGCTATAATTGTCGATAGTTCTGAAAGTAAGATTGATACGCGGCATAAAAACCTTTTTTGTTGGTGGCAGGCGATGTAGCCAATAAGTCTGGGTGAGATCTTTCATGACTAGCAGACTACCATTTCCCAGAATAAGATCGATCTTCTCTTTTGTTGTTTTGTGCTTGAACGCAAATTTTCTTTCGGCGCCAAAGCTCAATGAAGCAATTGCCCCATTTTTCTTTAGGTCTTTTTCTCCGTCGCTGTGCCAGGCCATGCCTTCATCGCCATTGTGATATAAATTTAATAAGCAGGAATTATAGGTTTCCTCCGTTTTCAGCTCGGCAAGTGCTTTTAGTTCAAGCAGTTCTTTTGTCCAGGGGAGGGCTTTTTTGGTGGTATTGGAATAGCTATATTCAAAAGCCTGTTCACCATACCAAGCAACTTTGCGTTTGGTGATAATTTCATTTCCAAAGATAATGGCACGATCATTTACCCATTCAATGGAATTCATTAATCGGTCAAAATAGTGATCAGCTTGTATTTGATCTAGTATTTTACCATAATAATTGACCGTCCCATCGTAGGGAAGTATGTTTTTTTTTCCATCAAAAAGATTGTCGAAGAGTTCCATGATATCCTTTGTTTTTGTGTTTTTTATATCGCGGTATGTAGGCTTTCCCAGCCGATCATTGCTGTCTTTCGCATCGGATCCCAACGATAGCCGCCGAAAATACCACTGTTTTGGATAACCCGATGGCAGGGGATCAGGTATGCGATGGGATTGCTGCCGACGGCAGTACCTACCGCGCGTGAAGCTTTGGGATTTCCGATCTGAGAAGCGATGGAACCGTAAGTACTTAAATTACCCATCGGGATCTTTAGCAGGGCTTCCCATACTTTCAATTGAAACTCCGTTCCCTTGAGGTGCAATTTCACCTGACCGATATCACCATCCTGTGGATTTAGTGCTTTGAGTGCATTTTCGTGAATCATGTCTCTTTGCTGTATAAATTTAGCGTTAGGAAAACGCCTTTGGAGTGCTTTGAATGCAGATTCTTTATCTTCTTCGTATGCAATATGACAGATACCTTTAGCGGTGGAAGCGACGATAATAGAGCCAAAAAGTGTATCATAGTAATCATACGAAATGAGCAGGTTGGCGCCTTCATTCTTGTACTCGGCAGGTGTCATTCCTTCGATATTGATAAAGAGCTCGTGCAACCTACTGCTACTTGAAAGTCCCAATTGAAATGTGGTTTCTGCAATATTGTTTTCTTTCAATAATGATTTGGCGTGATTTAAACTGATATATTGCAGAAATTTCTTTGGGCTTGTGCCTGCCCAGGCCGTAAACATGCGTTGAAAATGAGCTTCACTCATATAGACATGGGAAGCGATCTGCCCTAAGGTGGGTTGAGTTCTAAAATTTTCCTGTAAAAAATGTATAGCCTTGGCAATACGTTGAAAATCTACTTCTTGTTGGATAGTCATGATCTGTCATTTTGTTTATACAAAGTTGCTAAGAAGAAGAAGTTTATAAAATCCGATTTATGCTATAGTGAGCAAATGCTACGATGTTTTGTCTGAATGTCCCAATGATTTTGAGGGAGCAACAATATCGCGGATCAATTGCTTAAGCTCCTTGATCTCTGGAAATCTGCCGGCTCTCTTTCGATCAAAGATTTCTTGCCCATCGATGCCTATGGTATAGCGACCTGAAATTTCGCTCGGAATAAGCAGGACGCCATGGATATCATCGGTGAACGAGCTCAGAATTTCCTGAGACATATAGGCCGCACGCAACATCCAATTGCATTTTGGACAGTATTCGATTTCGATAACAGGTTTTGTTGCCATGATCTAAATTAAGCTATTATGCTTTCTGTAAAACAAATGTACCGATCTTGGCGCTGTCATCAAAGCGTCTGTAACAAATCATCTGCTGCTGGCAGCTAGCACGTCTTGCTCTTATTCTTCCATTAACCGATTTTTAAAGAGGTCATGGTGAGGGAACCCGCTACAGCATTGTCATTGAACAACAATATATCTTCATTTTTTTCCTGTAAAGCCAATGTATAGATTAAAGGAAGATAGTGCTCCGGTGTGGGGATTGCCAGATCAAACTCTTTTCCCTGTTGTCTGAAGTCAATTAGCGCCTGATGGTTGCCATCCAGGATAAGCTTTTTCATCTTATCATTGGCAACGGTTGCCCACTCGTAAGCATATCCAGTTGTATTGAGTTTGTCCCATGCGACCATTCGGAGATTGTGAACCATATTCCCACTTCCGATAATGAGGACGCCTTTTTTTCGTAGTTCAGCCAGCTGCTGGGCAATTTCGTAATGATAGGAAGCCGGTTGGGTGTAATCTATGCTCATCTGGATAATGGGCACATCAGCTTGAGGATATAAATGTTTGACAACAGACCAGGAGCCATGATCCAAGCCCCATTTATCGTCGAGATGAATTTCTGTTTTTGTAACGATGCGCTGTGTTTCATGGGCTAAGGTGGGACTTCCGGGAGCAGGATATTGTACATCAAATAAAGCTTGCGGGAAACCTCCAAAGTCATGGATTGTAGCCGGATGCTCCATGGCGGTAACAAATGTTCCACGTGTCTCCCAATGCGCTGAGATCACTAAGATTGCTTTTGGTTTTTCGAATGTTTTTCCTATTTTTCTGAACCCCTGCACAAATTCATTTTCTTCAATCGCATTCATGGGGCTTCCGTGCCCTAAAAAAAGAACCGGAAATTTATCCGTAGGATTAAGTTCATTAGAAAATTTACGTAATGAACTTGCGGGACCAGCGATGCCTGATAAGGGTAATGTTGCCATAATTTTTATAAACTCCTTCCTATGCATTTGGAATTAATAAGCGTTAATTTTTAATACAAAGTTAGGTAGCCGAAGCCGGAGCAGGGTAGCGTTTTTTGGTCAATTGGTTGTGTTATTCGGAAATCAGCCTCTGGATTTCATTTCTAAATTCAGATGGCGTCATGCCGGCTTTCTTTTTAAAAACATTGGTAAAGTAAGCTTTTTCCTGATAACCTAATTCGAAACCTATTTCCGAAATGGTCTTATTTGTTGTTAACAGCAGATTTTTGGCTTCGATCAGCTTTCTTGTTTCAATGATCTCCGATACACTTTGTTGCAGTATACTTTGGCAAATCAGATTTAAATTGCGTGCGGACATAAAAAGTTTTTCCGCGTAATAGTTTACGCCCTCCGGTCGGCGATAATTCTCTTCCAATATGGATAGAAAACTGCTGAACGTTGTGCTCTGGTTTTTTAATTGTTGTTGTGTGCCGGGAAACTGTTTTTTCCGCTCCGACTCTATCATAATAAATATTGTGCTCAACAACTGCTTGATTACAGCATAATCAACTATGACTTGTTGTGTTTCCTGTTGTATCATTTGGCAGAGGATGACCAATCTGGAAAAACAGGGCGGCTGGAAAAAAGTTAATGTCGAATTTTCATGAAAATGCGCATAGAGCTGGAAGGTGGTTTCGGGAATGAATTCGCTTTTAAACCGGATCACCCAAAAGTCGATCTCTTGATCCAGAAGGAGAGGGGTTACCCGGTGTTTTTTGCCCTGCGCAACAAAACTGACGAAAGGAGCCTGATATGTTTTCGACTTAAAATCGATAAAATGTTCTAACTGTCCCTTTACGCCAATAATCAATTCTTCGAAATCATGTTGGTGAATTTCATTTTTCGACTCTTGGATGCGAAGTGCTTCTTTTGCATCGACTTGATATATCTTGAAAAGTTCGTTCAAAACTACTGACAACGATTAAATATTCCTTATTATCCAAACTTAGATAAATTGCTTTTTATATACAATATAATTACGTTTCCTATAAAAACAATTATTCGGTCTATTCTCTGCCACCGGGATTTTTTCTAGGGGAAATATACAGCTTTATTCCCATTTTGTGATATGCTATTCTGAATGCTTTTCTTTTAAAGAACTACGTTCCATAGAGTTAGTTCACATGTTTAGCGTTTTTTGTGTTGTTTGGCGCTGCGGTTCAGCTTTTGCCCGCTCTTGAATTGGACTTAATTTCTACACCTTTCGACTTCGCATTAGCTAGGAGACAAATCCATAAATAATAGGGACTTTATAGGGACCTCATTCGGACCTTGTCCGGACCTTATTCGGATAAAAGCGTGTAAAGTACCTATTAATCCCCTATCATATTAGGGTAAAGCTCCTCTTAATTTAAAAGTTGATATAACGTTGTCCGCAAGATATTACGGCATTTCTGCGTCGCCGGACCCCACAGGATCCCCAGTAGCCCCCTGCTGAGAAAAACAATCCCCCACCGTTCCAGCCAGTTAGCAGAAAAACAAAAGAAATAAGAACAAAAAGCTTGGAAGTGATTATAAAAACTCCCTATCTTTGCACCACTCCGCAAGGGAGGGACGGTTGCCGCGAGAGCAAGCAGCCATGACAAAAGAAAGGTTTAAGTGAGCCTGGCAGGGTTTTAAAATCCCGTTCAGCTTATTTTAAACGCGGAAATCAGAAAAGAGAAAAAGAAAAAAAAACTTCAAAAGTTTTTTGGAAGTTCAAAAAAGATTTCTACCTTTGCAGTCCCAACGGAAACG